>JAKVBE010000029.1 GCA_022447755.1 Lentisphaeria bacterium
GGAATCAATAAAATTTTATTGGCTTTGTAAGGGGTGGACTCGTTATGAGATTCTCTAGCCACAATTAGTATAGCTTAAGCTCTGAAATGCAGGGGTTGCCAATCTGAATCAGGGTCATTACCAAAGCAATCCAGGCCGGCAAAAACTTCATAGCGGTGCGATGCATGCTCACCTTCGTATGGATACTGCAAACCTTCGGGAAGAGTAAGCTCTATTGACCACGCTCCAGTTTCACCGTCTTTTAATTCACCAGCAGGTACAACCGTTTTATCAATTTTTTAAATTGTTGTATTCTCTCTAACCGTAGATGAACTTCCTGAATTTCTATTTCCACTTCGAGTTACTTTTACTCGTTCATAGCCACGCACTTCCACGTATACACGATCATACTTCACATCACATCCTTGTGGGACAGCTGTAATATGAATGAGAAAAGGTTCACCAAATGCAAATGAATCTGCATCGACCGTCACTTTTGCAGCACCACCTGTTACTGCATTCTTCAATGATTTTACTTTGTCCAAAAATCTCATTTTGTTTCTCCATAAAAAAAGCCTGGCAATGCCAGGCTTATAAAAAACTAAAAATGATTAGTTACTTACGTGTACTTCAACCCAGCCAGAATCCGGATCATTACCAAAGCAATCTAAACCAGCAAAAATTTCATATTCATGACGCACATACCGTCCTTGAAGAGTTGGTAATAAGTGAGATGGGAGTTCAACTTCGATTGACCAAGCACCTGTATCACCGTCTTTTAACTCACCGGCAGAAGCAACGGTTTTCTCAATATCATAGGTCGTGTGACTTTTGCGAACAATTTCACGTCTAGTGCGAGAATCACCATCTACATCATATGTGAAGTCATAATCTTCTACTTCAACGACTTCACGACCACGAAGCATAATATAAACGCGGTCAAATTTCACGTCACAACCTTGAGGTTCTGCGGTAATATTAATCATAAATGGTTCACCTAGCTTTGCATTGTCAACATCCACAAATACTTTTGCCGCGCCACCCGTTACAGCATTTTTCATTGCTTTAACTTTATCAAAAAAGCCCATATATTCTCTCCAATTTTAGTATTTTTTGTAAAATAATTCTACTTGATTAATAATTTTTCAATTTATTTTATCATCTACTAAATAGAAAACAATACTCATGGTATGTTATTTTAATTTTTTATCATTAAGCTGCCAATTATAATCCAAATATTTGATTGAAAGTTCACCAAAGGATTTATCGTCTGTAACATCGCTTATGAAAAGCTGTATATTTTTGTTGTGTAATAAAAAATCTTTTTTAAACCAATCAAAAATCTTTGAAAGATAGAGCACATCACGTTTTTTACCAAATCCAAATAAGCCCTTCTCTTGTTTCACAACCATTCCCTTTAAAGGATTACTTAAAAATTGATTTGTTGCGAGATCAAGTTGCTGATGAAGTGTGCTTGACTCAAATGCCTTAGGTTGCAAATCTGGGCAGGACAAGGATGCGCATACAATGGCAAAATGTACTCGAGGGTCTTTCATCTTACGGAGTACCTTATGTTCAATATCATCAAGACTCATCTTCTTACCCGCCACTTTCCAGCCTTTCCATTTCCATCTTTTGGAACATGGAATATCCTTGATACTTGATATAGGCCAATGATCCAAAATAAGTTGAACAGTGTAAGCATTATAGGCATTAATGTAGAGTGCCATTCGCTGATCTAAAGTCAATTTACTTTCATCTTCAGTAGCAATTTGATTTAAATATTGATTAAGTAACTGCTGATCCTTTTCGAAACCACTATAATCAACTACACCTCCTTGAACATGCTTATGCAGCAACTCAGTCCAACGGTCATGATTAGATGCTTGTAGCGAAAATATGAACAAATAATATAGAACGATTTTGATCATAATAACCCCTTTATTGATAGACCCTTAATAATGTTATATATCTTTAGATTCAACTAAAAACTAACATTCAGTCACTAAGCAAATAATACGTGATAAACCAGATACTGCACTAAGTTGTAAAAACTTTTATGTATATATTCCCCCGCAAGAAATATGTACCAATTAGTGGTAATTTATCAATGAAAGTAACTTTTCAACTGGTATAAACAGTTTTTTCGCGCCCCCAAGCAATATCTCTACAAATAACTATTAAAATATTTTTCTAAGTTATATTCTCATGCTGAAAAATTACGATATTAATTCAAGAAATAAAAAAAAGCCCCTCCATGTATGGAAAGGCAAAATCAAACAGAAAAGAATTATTTAGTACTCACTCGGAAAAAGACAACGTCTCCGTCTTGCATCACATAGTCCTTGCCTTCAACACGCATTAGCCCTGCCTCTTGTGCTGCTTTTTTAGAGCCATGGTCCTTAATCGCACCAAATGGAGTAACTTCAGCACGAATAAACCCTTTTTCAAAGTCAGTATGAATAACAGCTGCTGCCTGAGGTCCCTTTGTCCCCATAGGAATTGTCCATGCTCGAACTTCTATTTCACCACTTGTCAAATATGTGATCAAACCGAGCATCTCATAACTCTTTTTGATTAACCGGTCCAAACCAGACTCTTCTAAACCTAAATCTTCTAAAAATTCTTTTGCTTCTTCTTCTTCAAGTTGAGCAATTTCTTCTTCGATCTTAGCACAAATTGGTACAACTACAGCACCTTCTTTTTCTGCAAGGCTACGAACGCGTTGTACGTATTCATTGTTCATCTCTGGTAAATCATCTTCACTTACATTTGTAACATAAATTGTTGGTTTTACAGTCAAAAAACGACACTCACGTATCTTTCCCCAATCATCCTCATTTAACTCAATTGTTCGGAGAGGCTGCTCGGCTTCTAAATGTTTCAAAATCTTCTGAAGAACTTCTAACTGGGCTACAGCAACTTTGTCTTGACCTTTCGCCTTTTTCTGAAGACGTTGACATGCTTTGTCCGCAAACTCCATATCGGCAAGAATCAACTCCATATTAATGGTTTCAATATCGTCTAACGGATCTACTTGTCCGTGAACATGAACTACTTGATCATCTTCAAAACAGCGAACAACATGAACAATACAATCTGTATGATGAATGTTTTCAAGGAATTGGTTACCGCGCCCTTCCCCCTTGGAAGCGCCCTTCACTAGACCTGCTATATCCACATACTCAATTGTTGCATAAAGTTTACGGCCTGGATTTTCAATCTCTGTAAGATAATCAACTCGTTCGTCAGGAACGGTTACAACTCCTACATTTGGCTCGATTGTACAAAATGGATAATTAGCAGCCTCAGCACCTGCTTTCGTAATTGCATTAAATAAAGTAGATTTACCAACATTCGGTAAGCCCACTAAACCACAGGATATTCCAGCCATAAATAAGTAAAACCTTTCATAGAATTAAAGAAATTTTGTAAATAATTTGATCCATTTAAATTTAAAGCAAATCCCCGGTTGTCAACTCTTGGTTTAATATTACTTAGAATAATAAGGAAAGGGGTGTATTTTTTACTTAAAATTTGACAAGTGTTATTCGAGGTTTTACTATGATTCAAGCTTGTTTAAACAAATCTAGATTATAACCAATTTTGAACATGGATTTCTTCAAAAATGTTACGTAGCATAATTGACCAATCTCAGTATGAAATCACTCGTTTGATTGCGACAGGAGGTATGGGTGAAGTATATGAAGCAAAACAACTTGGTTTCAATGGTTTTCAGAAAAAGGTAGCAATTAAAACATTGCTTGAAGAACATGCAAAAAACGACTTATTCATTGAAATGTTTATTCAAGAGGCAAAGCTGGCTGCCACACTAATCCATGAAAATATCATACAAATTTACCAACTAGGTTACACAAACGAAGGATATTATATTGTCATGGAATATGTAGAGGGTGTATCACTTCATGGCTTGTTAGAACATTTAAAACGTTTCAAAAAAGAAATGTTGCCAACAAATCTAGCAGTATTTTTGTGTAGCAAAATTGCGCGAGCTCTGGCCTATGCTCATTCGCGTGAAGATGATTTTGGCCGCCTTTTAAATGTCATTCATCGTGATGTCTGCCCAAATAACATTATGATAACAGTAGAAGGACAACCCAAATTAGCGGATTTTGGTATTGCTCGTGCACAGAACATTGGTTCGATTATGGATAAATCCACAAGTAAAATCTTTGGCAAGCTTCCATACATGTCTCCAAGTCAGGCAAAAATGAAAGAATTAGATTTTCATGCTGATATCTTTGGCTTAGGTGCGGTACTCTTTGAGTGTTTAAGTGGTGAGCCCATCCGAAAAGTAGATAGCTTAGAAACTCTCCTAAAAATGGCAGAAAATGGCGAAGTTGATTGGTCACTGCTTCCAGAAGACCTTAAACCTGAAATCAAAAACCTGCTCAAAAACATGTTGAGTGATAAAAAAGTCTATCCAGATATTGATTCTTTAGCACAAGAATTGGAGATGTATATCTACCGAGACGGCTATGGCCCCACAATAAAAAGTATGCAAAAGTACTTGCAAAAGGAAATGTCAATTCTTTATAACAGAAACAAAATGGCCGAAAGTAGTACGATTCGAAAACCAACTGAAATGAAAAAGATTCAAAACATGGCAACCTTGATCATTGATCAATAAATAAAAGGAAGAATAAATAGTGGACCTAGAAAACGATTTAGGCTGGTTCGCCTATTATTGCGTGGAACGTGATATGATTTCACGTGATCTATCTATCCAGATAAAAGACCTCTTAGGAGATAATTTATCTTTGGTATTGTTTGCTGAAACAATCCTAGGAAATGAATTATATGATGATCCAGAAGCGATTCAGGAACTTGTAAACGAATCCTTTTATAAGGGCCAAGAAGGTCCACCGCCATGTAATATTTTCCTTGAAGAAATCCCATCAGTCAAAGAGGAAGCACCACTCAAACCGACAATTAGTTTGGCAATGAACCCCAACGAAGAGGATTCCTCAGACTTTGCCGGCCCAATTGGTGCCGTTCAAGAAGAGGAGACAGACGATAAACTACCTCCTATGGACGATGTACCTGGTCTAGCAACCGATACCGACATTGACTTCTCTGGCTCTATAGGCGCGGTTCAAGATGAGGATACAGGCGATAAACTACCTCCCATGGATGATGTACCAGGCGCAGCAACCAATACCGATATAGACTTTTCTGGCTCTATAGGCGCGGTTCAAGAAGAAGATACAGGTGAAATTCTTCCACAAGAGCCTCCCCCAACTCTACCTCCATCGGATGGTAAACTTACTATTAATGGTGTAAACGAAGAGGTAGCACCAGTGCCTGAGCCTAAAGCACATTCGCCGGCGCCAAAAACTTCACCGAAGGCTAAAGCAGCACCTATGCCTACTCCAACACCAGAGCCTCAGGTTGAGACTTTAGTTGAAGAATTTGATGAGAGTGGTGAAAAGATTTGGACGGATGAAGAAATTGAATCTATGAAACTACCTTCAACTGTTCTACCAGAACTAAGCTTTGACAAAGAAATGATTGAACCCTCTATCATGCCTTTTGAAGAAGTATCTTTAATGAATGACGTTGAACTTCAAGAAGCACTTATTGCAACATTGTATACCGCTCAGCAACTTGGTTTTTCTGATATTCACTTCTCGGCTGATGCACGCCCATTTGCAAGGCATAATTTAAAACTTCGTTATTTGAGTGACCATATAATTACTGAAGAAGAAAGTTATCGAATTAACAAAGCCTTACTAAATGAAGAGCAAGATAAATATATCATGGTTCAGCAAGACTATGACTTTGCCTTAGCATTAAGTGAGCAAAATCGCTTTCGTGTAAACTTAATGATTCACAAAGATGGCATGCAAGGAACTTACCGAATTGTACCGAACCAAGTTCGCTCCCTTGAGGAACTTGGTTTTACTAAAGGTGATGTCATTCGTAAACTCTTGACTTACCACAATGGTTTAATTCTTGTTACAGGCCCTGTAGGTTCTGGTAAGACAACCACATTGGCATCCTTAGTAGATGAGATGAATCGTAACCGTGAAGATCACATTATTACTGTGGAAGATCCCCTCGAGATTATACAGCGCTCCGTCAACTGTAATGTAACACAACGTGAGGTTGGTACACACACCAACACTTTTCACTCTGCATTAAAAGGTGCATTACGTGAGGACCCCGATATTATTGTAATCGGTGAATTACGCGACTTGGAAACGATTGAGAACGCTATTACTGCATCTGAAACGGGTCACTTGGTTATTGGAACCTTGCACACCTCTGATGCTGGTTCTACGTTGAACCGACTACTTGATGTATTTCCACCCTCACAGCAGCCACAGATTCGTGCTATGGTAGCTGAGTCACTCAAAGGAATTATTTGTCAAAAACTCTTACCCGCAAAGGATGGTTCGCTTACTGTTGCAAGTGAAATCTTACTTGGTAACACTGCTGTTGGTAATATTATCCGAGAAGGAAAAACACATACGCTGAAAGCAATTCTAGAAACCGGTATCAAAGAGGGTATGTGTCTGATGGATCAAAATATCGCCGAACTTTATGAGTTAGGTACAATTTCAAAAGAAACTGCACTTGAATATATTAGCGATGTTAATATTAAAAAGCAGATTGACAGCACCGCTGCAAACCTACCAGCAAGTGCAGTTAATCAAGGCGATGCACCGGTACAAGAAGCATCTCAAGAACCAGCAAAATCTGGTAAGAAAAAATGGGGATTATTTAAATAATGGCTATTATTGATACATACTTAGAAGATATGCTGAGCCAGGGTGGCTCGGACTTACACTTAACCGTTGGGCTTAAGCCACGGATTCGTAAAGATGGTCGTATTGTAGACCTTGAATACCCCGAAGTGACAACTGAATCCATGCGTGAAACATTAAAAGAAATTTGCAGTGCAAAACGCTGGAAAAACTTCTTGGAATCTCATGACTTGGACTTCGCACACGAAATTCCAGGCCTTGCACGTTTTCGTTGTAACTACCTATACAACCACTGGGGACAAGCAGCAGTATTACGTCAAATCCCATCCAAAATTTTGACAATGGAAGATCTAAAGCTACCAGATACTCTTCGTGAAATTTGCCACTATACGTCTGGGTTAGTTTTTGTTACGGGGCCGACTGGTTCAGGTAAATCAACAACACTAGCTGCAATGATGGATTATATCAATGATAATTTTCAAAAACATATTATTACAATTGAGGATCCGGTCGAGTTCGTGCACCCGAATAAAAACTGTACAATTGTTCACAGAGAAGTAGGCGAACATTCACACTCATTTGGCCGAGCTTTGATGGGGGGTATGCGTGCTGATCCGGATATTATCCTGGTAGGTGAGATGCGTGAGCTTGAGACAATAAAATTAGCACTCTCCTGTGCATCTATGGGAATGTTGGTATTTGGTACCTTGCATACTAATAATGCACCTAAAACTATTGACCGTGTTATTGATGCCTTTCCGGCAGATGAACAGGCGCAGATCCGAACAATGTTAGCACAATGTTTAACTGCAGTAGTCTCCCAGTTATTGTGTAAAAAGGTGGGTGGTGGCCGTGTCGCTGTTCATGAAATCTTATTACAGCATGACGCTTTACCCAACACGATTCGTGAAGGACAAATTTCAAATATTCGTTCTATTATTGAAGGTAATAAACAACGCGGAATGCGGACAATGGATGGTACACTTAAAGAAAGACTTGCTGAAGGTGTAATAACTCCAATGGAAGCTTATATGAAAGCAAGTGATAAGAAAATGTTCCAACATTTATTAGATGAATAAAAAAAAGCCCCGTTAATAAACGGGGCTTTTGCTTTACCATAAAAGTATCGCCCTATCCTAAAACAACTCCATCTGCTTGGACTCCCTATGGCTTATTCTCAAATATCCTTGTCAATAAATCATACGTATGCGTGCAAACTTTCTGTCAACGTTTTGTCAACTTGCTGTAAGTTTTTTGAGTCCCAGTAGAAAAATGATTTTCTTTCCTAATTGCATTAGTTGAAGAAGAAAGTTTTAGGTTTAGTTTATTTGTATAAAAATTGATATCAAATTAGGCTTATGATGGACAAACAAAGCACCCCTATTCTTATACACCTTGATTATTGCCTTACTCCTTTAAATAGAGTTAATAATGCCGCGATCGTAATTGAAAATGGGATTATACGAGCATTAGGTGGTTACTCAGCTTTTGTACAAAAAGAAAAGTACCGGGTATTTCATCTTCATGGCTGCTATGCCCTTCCAGGATTTGTAGATACTCATTTATCAGGAGCTAAAAGTTATGATATTATGCATGCTGATAGTTCTGATAAACTAGAATTAATGACAATTGCACTTGCTAGACATGGTGTAACATCATTTGTTCCTTCAACACAGTCTACTTCTAATGAGCATATTTTAAATGTAGTTCGTACATTAGCTGATCAAGTTAATAATGATGATTTAGAGGGAGCAATTCCAATTGGTATTCATATTGAAGGGCCTTTTATTTCTCAGGCAAAACGAGGCGCTCACATGGAAAAGTTCATTCAAAAAGTAGATTTAGACTTAACCAAACAAATTATTGAGGCTTCTAAAGGAACAATTAAGATTTTTACTTTTGCTCCTGAGTTAAAGAAAGTAGACCAACTTATTGATCTCTTGGTGGAACATAAAATTGTTCCTTGCATGGGACACACAATGGCAAGCAGGTTAGAAATAAAAGATGCTGTTCAACATGGAGCAAATCGCTGTTTACATTTATATAATGGAATGGAACCATTACAGCAAAGAAAAGTTGGGCTAGCTGCTATTTCTCTAATAGATGACCGCATTTGGGTAGAAATTATTCCTGATGGCGTTCACAGCCACTGGGGTATGCTTGAACTAGCATGTCGCTGTAAGCGTAAAGACCGCTTGGTAGCCATCAGCAATGCAACCGAAGCTGCAGGCCTAGAGGATGGAACATACCACTTAGGTGACCGTGAAATCTTAGTAAAAAATGGTCAAAGTACATTGCCAGATGGTACAATTGCTGGTTCTACAAATTTTTTAGATGAAAACTACCGCAACCTGCTCAAACATACACAATTAACTATGGAAGAAGCAGCAGCATGTTGTACTCTAAACCCTGCATTAAGTATTGGTGCACGTGAGCGTGGAAAAATTAAGCCTGGTAAACGTGCAGATCTTGTGATTATGAACGAAGACCACGAGGTGCAAATGACGATTGTGAACGGTCGAATTGCATACCAACATGAAAGCGTAACTATAGCCGAACTAAATGAAACAGCAGATGCACTTTAAATTTTTACTATGCGCTACATTTCTTTGTAGCTTTCTATATGCTTCAGCTCCTAAAACTGAAGATGGGTTTCACATCCCTTACAAAGGATATGAATTTAGTTTCCCTCGCGATCATGGAGCACATTCAAATTACAAAGTAGAATGGTGGTACATAACAGGTCATCTTCACCACGATGGGAAGAGACGTTTTGGCTTTCAAGCAACTTTTTTTCGATTTGCTAGACCCGCAGATGTAAAACGTAATGGCATTTCAGCCTTTGAAGACTCAGCACTTCACATGGCTCATATGGGGATAAGTGATCTAAAAACAAATAAACACATTCACCAAGAACGTTTGAACCGTGAAGGCTGGGACGCTAAAGCTTCTGAAACCCACATGGAAATGACCAATGGCAACTGGTCCCTAAAACAGACACTACCGCCAAAAGCCTTTGAAATGAAACTGAATGGTAGTATTCGTTCTGAGGCAAACTTTACATTAACCCTAACCCCCTTAAAAGATCTTACATTTTTTGGTGATAAGGGGGTATCCATTAAAGGTAAAGAAGCAAGTGCAAAGAGCTTCTATTTAACTTTTACTCGCTTGGGTGTTGAAGGCCAACTTAGGTTCTCTGGAGAAGACTACAAAGTAAATGGCCAAGCATGGATGGATCACGAGATATCCAGCAGTCAACTGGATGATAGTCAAGTTGGTTGGAACTGGACCTCAATACAATTTCATGATAATACAGAACTTATGTTGTACCTTTTGCGCAAAGACGATCAAAGCTTCGATGAGGCATCTCGGTTATATCTTATAATTGAAAATGGTGAACTTAAGACCTATGCTCAGCCAGATTTTTCCTGGAAAACACTCAGAACCTGGCACTCCCAAAAGACAGATGCACACTACCCAATTGAATATCAACTAAAAATCAAAAAAGGTGAGAGCTGGCAAACGATAACCGTAAAGCCAACTTTTGATAAGCAAGAAATGGCTGGAAGAATAGGAAATACTCATTATTGGGAAGGTGCCGGAACAGTTTACGATGAAGAAGGCAATGAAATTGGATATAGCTACACAGAACTAACCGGCTTTAACCAAGACCTATCTGAACAACTTTAATTAATTCAAAAAAAAATCGTGCAATTATAATTGCACGATTCTAAAGTACCCTGCACCAAGGTACCCTCAAGACATTGTATTTATTATTCTTTATAGGATCAAAAAATGAGACTTTCAAGAGAAAGTCCTTTTTACTCTTGATTTTTATTATTCCAGTTCATTGCGGCAACAATCCCCATTCGGGCATAGTCAGCAGCTTCGCCTAAAACTATTGCTGCTTCTTGAGGAGCATGGAAACCCATTGAGTTTTCTGCTGCGATAAAGTCTAAGCGCCATTGCGCTTTACGCTGTAATTCACGAGCTTCTTTTAATTGCTCATCTGAAGCACCTGCTTCTTTAGCCTTCACAATTGCCGTCATTAACTCATCAATTGCGACACCGCCCCGTTCTAGTAATTCATGGTTACGGTCTTGAATTAATTCAACGCGGTCTAAAATCTCTTGTTCTGCGAACTTATGACATGTCTGACATGCATTCGCAATATTTAACAATGGACTACGAACCCAGTGATCTGTGACTTTTTGAGCTCCATCACGCCCATATGGCATGTGGCAATCTGAACAGGAAACACCACTACGAGCATGTACTCCCTGACTCCAAAGCTCAAATTCTGGGTGTTGTGCTTTTAGAATTTCGGCACCTGTCTCTTTATGTTTGTAGTCAAAGAAACGCTTACCATCTTTAAATTTCGTCTCATTCCAAAAAAGCTCTGTTTGATCCGCAGTCATACCTTCTCCCCAAGGGAAAGTTAACTTCATACCACTTGCACAATAATACTCAACGTGACACTGACCGCATACATAAGAGCGCATTTCTGTATGGCTTGCCATTGTATTTGGATCATACTTACCTTTCCGTCCAGCTTCTCGCCACTCCTGAATGCTCTTTAGATGTGGAACTTCTGCATTACCTTGTGCTAATGCTTGAATACCTTCAATAAACCCTGGACGAGTGACTCGAAGCTCCATCGTATTAGGTGTGTGACAGTCTACGCAAGAAACAGGGTGCGCACCACCTGGCATATCATGCAACATTTTGTTCATGTCCATATATGAATATTGATAACTCTTCTCAAAGCCAGCCATTGCATCGCCATCACCTAATTGACGATATAAAGGCATAATAGATCCATGACAATGCAGGCAAGAACCACTCTGAGGAACACTCAAACGTTCTGTTTTTTCTTGATCTTCTAACATATAAGCATGACCACGTCTATCTCGGTAATCAATTGAAAAAGCATAGCCTAGAAACATACGTTTCATCCATGGATAACGATCAATCTTCTGTTCAGGTAAAGCTTCACTACCTGCATGTCCCCCATACTTAGTTTTTGTTGGGATTGACGTTTTTCTGTAGCTTTTGTATTGTGCAGGCCAGTTTGTTCCCCATTTAGAAGGGTCCACATCATCTTCAGTAACTTCCACACGTTGTATAAACTTCGTTCTTCCTTCTTCTTTTCTCTCCCGAATATTAAATAATAGTGATAAAATCGCACCAATAATGGTGGATAAAACAATCACTAGAACAACAAAACCAATATTTGACATGACAAAGCGTTCATACCTTTTCATATTTCATCTCCTCAATTACTCAATTATGGCTTTTCCTAAATCTACTCGCTCCCCATGCCCAACTGTTACGTGACATTTCACACAATTCATATTTTCGATAGTTAGTTCTAGTCCTGGAACGGCCTTGTGGAGAACACCTTCATGACAACGCACACAGTTATCTTGTAAAATTCGACTATTCCTTGGCTTAATCTGTATAGGCTCATGGAAGTTTTGAAGAGTAAATGCGTAGGAATGAAAAAATCCATTATCTGCCTTAGAAAACCATTTGAATGCAAACTCCGAAGGTAAGTGACAATCTACGCATGTAGCGTATGCATGGTGGCTAGACTTTTCCCAAGAATCAAGACGAGGCTGCATAATATGACAGTTTGCACATGCTTTGGGGTCTGAACTGATATAAGACAAACCTTCGCCATAGGCAAAGGTAAACAAACCACTACCAATTACCCCTGCTAATAATGTAGCCAGTATCACCTTCTGAAATACGGAAAGTTTTTTAAATCCTTCCAGGACTTTACTAAGTATCATAACATCCACATGCTCCTCATTGATACAACAATAGTTACTTTTAACTATTTTCAATAGTTTAAAAAACGAAATTATGAGCAAAAATAAAACGACTTTTTTAGCCTCAAAAACAGTAAAATGAGTAATCGTTAATTTTCATGGAGTTTGCAGCATTATTAAGAAAAAATCTTAGTCTTTAACCAAATTAAAAGTATTTCTTTTTTGTGATGAATTTGATAGAAATAAAAATGACAATAATACAGTTTATTTGAATTAAGTTTCTACTCTTGGAAATATTGTGTACTAATTTTGTAAGATAAGCTATGGACGCAGATTATTCACAGGGTATCGACTGCCTATTGAAAATTTGTAATGAAGAACTCAAGAGTTACAAAATCAAAATTCTTCGTTTACATAGTTAGCATATGTAATCCTTTGTGTATATGCTTTTCTTTAAATCTCTATAAACTTTTAAACACCAAGCTTCGGAAGAAATAATTGATGATAATAAAGCACTAACTATCCTTTTGAGAAGTAGTTCTGGAAACAATCAAAACTCGATTTTGAGTTCATAGCTTTACTTGTAAAAAACAGGTTTGGCATTAAATTTTTTCTTTTAAAATTTCAACCTTTATTATTGAGTAATTATGGACAAAATAGGTGTTTTAGATTTTGGTGGGCAATACGCTCATTTGATAGCAAATCGTGTACGTCGTATGGGCGTATATTCAGAAATTGTATCTCCGACTGCTCCTCTTGAGAGTTTAACTGTCTATAAAGGCTTAATCTTTTCGGGAGGCCCTTCCAGTGTATATGCCGAAGATGCGCCACTATTCAATGAAGATATTTTAAATTTTAATGGTCCTATTTTAGGCATTTGTTATGGGCATCAGTTAATTTGCCACACCCTAGGTGGCGAAGTAAAACCTGGTAAAGTAAAAGAGTATGGTATTGCACGTGTTCAAAATCTTATCAATTCTCCTCTTTATGACGGTCTTAGCCAATCTGAAATAATGTGGATGAGCCACGGAGACTCTGTTCATATTTTACCAGAGGGGTTTGAAATCACTGCTCAGACAAATGATTGCCCAATTGCCTCTATGCAAAACTTAGATCGTGAAATTTTTGGTTTACAGTTCCACCCGGAAGTCACTCATTCAGAAAATGGACTCGCTCTCATGAAAAACTTCTTGAAGCGTTGTGGTTGTTCTTTTAATTGGGATATTAAAGCTTTCATGCAACAGAGCATTGGAAAGATTCGTGAAGAATATGAAGGACGTAAAGTATTCCTACTTGTTTCTGGTGGAGTTGATTCCAACGTTGCATTTGCCCTACTTAACCGTGCTCTTGGTGACGAAAATGTATATGGTTTACATGTTGATAATGGTTTAATGCGTAAGAATGAATCTGCTTGGGTTAAGAAAGAACTAGAAACTGCAGGTTTCCGTAATTTCCATGTTGTAGATGCAACAGATGAATTTTTAGGTAATCTTAAGGGCATTAGTGATCCTCAAGAAAAGCGAGTTATTATTGGTGATACTTTCTTAGATGTGAAATGTGACGCTGTTGATGCGAGTGACCTTGTAGATGATAGTTGGTTATTAGGCCAAGGCACAATATACCCTGATACAATTGAATCTGGTGGAACCGAGAATTCTCATCTAATCAAGACACACCATAACCGTGTAGATAAAATTCAAGAGTTAATCAATCAAGGCAAAGTGATTGAGCCATTAGCAGAATTGTATAAAGATGAAGTACGCGAATTAGGTGAACTTCTGGGGCTACCTCATAAATTAGTTTGGCGTCACCCATTCCCAGGTCCTGGTCTTGGCGTACGTATATTATGCTCTGGATCGTCTGAGGTTGAAGATTATACTGCAAGTGAAGCCCAAATTAATGAATACCTAAAGCCTTATCAATTAACCGCACGTATTTTACCAGTGAAATCAGTAGGTGTTCAGGGGGATGCTCGAACATATGCACACCCTTGCCTAGTTACTGGTGAAGCTGACTGGGAAACTTTGGAAGAAGTTTCAACGTCATTAACCAACAGATTCTCTGAAGTGAACCGTGTAATTTATAATGCCGGAAAAGATGATTGGTCTGGCCCAATTTTCCTAAAAAATTGTGATACATCCCGTGATCGTTTAGATAACTTACGTGAAGCAGACCAAGTTGTTACTGATTATCTTTTTGACAAGGGTCTTTACGAGCAAATTTGGCAAATGCCAGTAGCCTTAATTCCAATCGGTACTCAAAAAGGAGGCGAATCACTAGTCCTTCGACCAATTGACAGTACTGAGGCAATGACTGCTAGCTTTTCAAGAATCCCTCGTAAAGATATGAATAACATGATTCAACAAATTCGAGCATGTAGCAAATTAGATGGCGTCTTCTATGATGTCACAAATAAACCACCTGGAACGATTGAGTGGGAATAATATTTAAGGCGGCTTTCAAAGCCGCTTTTTTTTACCTGATTGTTATTTTAAAGGTATCAGCTAAAAGATATACGGAGAGGTGAATCAAGCACTGTATAAACGTTTAATAAAATTCAACTTTGATGAAAGCGCCCTATACAGTTCAGTATCTATTTTAATTGCTATAGCTTTTCTGACTGGATGCACCACGAAAGGATTAAGCCTTTTATCTTTTCTACTCCTCGGAGGCGGTGTACTATTTGTGTTTGCATATATTATAATGACTATTTCTAAAAGTCATGCCAATGGTAAAGGCAAGAAACATAACAAAGATGAGATTGTAGATACAGGTTACCATTTTAATGACGATGACAGTGGTTGTGGAAGCTGTGGCTGTGATTAAGCAAAAGCGCTAGGATGATTTAACTATCTTCCTTAACCACTTTTCTTTACGGTATCGAGAACCAATCATCAAGATTAAACATCCGTTTGAGACAATAAGTGCGGTCCATAAGTATTCCATGGGCCATCCACTCATATAACGAACCCACAAAGATACCGGGAGCATTATAGCCCATTCTCCTAAAATGGTATACCAAAAACTCACTTTTACGTCTCCGCCACCAATTAACGCACCATTTAATACAATTACGACCGAGACCAAGATGTTAGCAATCACAACAATGCGCAACATAATGTTCAGGGACTCTACAAGCTCTTGGTTGTTTTCTAAATTTCCTGTAATCAAATGCGCGAGTTGTCCACCTCCCAAAAAGATAACAATCAATGCAATAGAAGCGAGTACCAAGGCAAGCCATAAAGTAGCATGGCAATAACGCTTTGCTAAGTCAAAATTTTCGGCACCCAAACTCTGAGAAACGAGCGTGACTGTGGCTTGTTGAATCATCACAATCGGCATGATCAAGGCTATGCGCACTTGAAATGCCAAAGATGCAGCACCTAACAATAACTCACCAGATTTGACAAAGTATAAGAAGAATATAAACATTGCACCCACCCGTGATAGGGACATTAAACCAATTGGAATACCAATCGTTAAAATATTTTTGATCACAGACCAATCGATAATTTTTTTGACAGTAATATGTATTTTCTTAAAATAAAATAACCAGATACCATAACCAACAATCCAAGCTGCTAAACGACCTAATACAGTACCCCAAGCGATTCCAATAATACCATAGCCTTTATCCACTAGGTAGAGCGATGTTGTTATATTTACCCCATGCATCACAAATAAAAGCATCACAGGAACTTTTACATACCCTACAGCACGGAATAAAGTCATCAGTGTAAAGTTCATGAATAAGCAGATAAGTCCAAGACTGATGACTTTAAGGTATTGAATAGAACCTTCAGCAATATGAGGAACCGGATCCATTATTTTTATAATGTATGTAGATAAATAATATAAGATAAAGCTAAATATGATACCAAGTAACACCATGATTCGCATTGCATTTGATGCCACATAGACACTTTGTTTTTTATCTTTTGCACCCCATGCCTGCCCCATTAATGGTGCAGCACCACCAGTGACCGCCATGGTTACGATCACAATTAATATCATTAACTGTCTTGCTAAGCCTATAGACGCAATGGTACCAGTTCCTACCTTACCAGCAATCCACATGTCAATAAGACCAGCACCTTGATCCAATAAAGCAAAGATTACATTGGGTAATGCCATCGCTAAGGTGGCCTTTATCAAATGCCAGCGTGATGGTCGCTCGCCAATCATATTAAGTCACTTTTTCATTTAACAATTTTTTTACGATAGTCTTCAAACATTAATATCGTTGCAGCTTGAGCAACATTTAATGACTCAGCGTGCCCCGGCATAGGAATCATTACAGAAGTTGCTCCTTCTAACTCATCTGGGCCATTTGCCTCATTGCCCAAAACTAGACAAGCATTTTGCAACTGAAATTCTTCTTCATAACAAGAAATAGTTTTGGGACCAATATCTGCTACAAATACTGGCTTCTCAATTAACAAAGACAATTCACTCAATTGTTTAATATAGATTATATTCAAAGCAAAAATGGCCCCCATAGTTGAGCGTACAACTTTATCGGAATAAAGGTCACAAGTTCCTTGAACAACCACAATTTGTTTGTATCCCAATGACCAAGCTGTACGAAGTATTGTTCCAGTATTTCCAGGATCCATTACACGATCTAAGACAATTATAGGCTCTGTGGAATCTTCATAGCATGGCTCTGGCTTACGCATTACACACATAATACCGGGAAAAGTTGAGGTCATGGAGATCTTAGTAGCCGTTTTAGCATCAACCAAGAAGATCTTGAGATTAATCAAACTAGGAAGAAGATTTTCTTTACCTTCCTCCAAAATTACGTATTCTACCAAATCAGGTGCTTGCTTTAATGCCTCCCCACAAATACGTTCTCCTTCACAATAAAAGAGCCCACTTTTTTTACGACCTTGTCGTGTCTGAAGCTGAAGCAGTTCTTTAACCTTTTTTTGAGGTAACTGTGTAAAGCTCATGATTCGCTCAGGCGTTTGTTGTCTTCTGCATTAAATTTTTTATGTGCATACCTAAGTTTTGCTGGCACTTCTTTTGCAAACGGATAATTCTTCAAACTATCCAATAAGATAGCATCATCAAAATCACCAACCTTACTTCCGGCAAACCAATGTCCGCCATTACCCAACAAATTATACCTTGATTTTGCAAAATCCAACATATCATAAGCTTCATACATATTTAATAGACGTAACGTATGATATAAATTTAATTCATAAGGAGTATCATCAATTTCCGGTAATCCAGTTGCCCAACCTTTTGCCCATTCTACCCCAACAGTCTGATTCAAAGTAGATTCTAAGCGAACAAGAATAGGGGCTAAATGTTTGGATGCATCAGGAATTAATGGTACAATATCAACAAGCTCATTAAATTCCTCAGGTTTTGCCACACCACAGCTTAGAGTATGTACCTGTGGATGACTTAAACAAAACAAACCGTTGAAGCCAATAGGTGTCATTGGTGCACAAAGGTCGGTCAATTTTTGTGGTGGATTCTGTAACATACCCCCTTTATCAGTAGGCGAAATGATAAACACACCCATATCATGTTTGGCGGCTTCTTCAATGACTTGCCAATGTTTTTGATCAAAGTAATACCAGTGAAGATTTATATAGTCAAAGGCATCCGTCTTCACTGCATTCAGTAAAGTTGGTGTAGGGCCATGTGTTGAAAAACCTATATGGCGAATACGCCCCTGTTCTTTTAACTTCAATGCAACTTCCATTTGACCCTGATTAATAACACGATTAAGCAATTCATCATTGTTGATACCGTGAAATGACAGTAAATCGACATAGTCCAGTTGAAGGCGATTCATGGATAATTCAAAGTCCGCTAGAAATAGATCGGGTGAATCCTTTACACTTACTTTAGTTTGAATAATCATCTCATCACGAGGTAAATCTTTCAGAAATAGCCCTAACTGGTATTCACTTGTTCCATAACCTCGAGCTGTTTCAATATGATTAATACCTAAATCAAAGGAACGATATATACAATTTTTTAAGTTTTCTTGACCTGCAGGATCAATCTTTTCATCTGGTTGTATATCCTGCCAAGATTGCTGATATCTCATTCCACCACAAGAGATAACTGGCATTTGTAATTCGGTTCGACCAAAACGTCTATATTTCATTGTGGACTCCTAGGTTAATTATAGTTTAAAAAACATTAATTCGCTTTTAACTGAAAACTACTCAATATTGTTTAATTAAACAGAAAAAAACATTTGAATTTAAGAGACATATATAAAAACTAAATTAATAACGATTGTAGATTTGATTCAACAAAATATCTCTTTTTCTATATCCCTTTTCATATTGCTAATGATCTTACTTTTTATACCAATTCTTATATTAAATTTTATAAAGGCAAAGGATAATAGTCCATTTCATAAACCAACAGGCCCACTCTTTGTCATTCTAGTAATTGTTTGTTTTTTGATAGGCTTTTTAGGAACAGTTATAGGAATGATTCAGACCTTTTCAACTATAACTTCTTCATCAGAAGACAAGGATACAGAGTTAGCGGTAGCAATTTCTGGAAGCTTACAATCAACAATTTTAGGAACAGCAATAGGAGGATCATACCTAGCAGTACTATTGATCTTAATGTTAGTGCGTAAATATAAAAAAGTTGAACCATAGAAGTAGGTGAAAACAGTTAAGAAGTATCTTTCGAACCTAGCGCATGTTGATAATCTTCTATGGTATCGATATCTATTAACACCTCATCAGAAACCTCTAATCTATAAATTTGATCTGCATAATCTTCAAGGATACCTCTTAGACCAACACCATCATAGTTATTGATAACCTGTTCTTTCAAACTGCTATGAATACAGATTGGATGCCCGTTCTTACGTTTTGATGAATAAGGCACAACTAATCGTTTACAACCATCTAAACTTGAAAGAAGCAACTCATAAGTTTCTTTATTGACCTTAGGCATGTCACCAGGTAAGACAAGAAAGTAAGTCATTTCTTCATTACAGGCCTCTAAACCAATCCGAATACTTGATAGCATATCTGCATCCGGATCAGGGTTTAATGACATACTAACCTTCTCACAAAGAAACTCTTGAATATGCGTCTGTAGTGCTTCATTATTTTTTGAAACTAGAATATGTGTATGAGTAATCCCTGCCACTTGCTTAACTGTAGAAATCGTTGATTCAATCACGGTAAGATCTCCCCATGGTAACATCATCTTATTGCGCCCCATTCGAGAAGATTTCCCCGCAGCTAAAAGTATCAATTCAATCATAAATGCATTTCCTGCATAACTTCTGCTAAGATGGCAATAGCAATTTCTTCTGGAGTTTCAGAAGGAATTGGAAGACCAATTGGGCAATGAATACCTTCTAAAAATTTTACCATACTACCATCAGTCAATAATTCCTTAACGCAGGCAATTCGCTTCTGACTCCCCATCATACCAATATATGTGCAATCCTGATTTTTTAGCATAGTCAAAATAGCAGCATCTTGCCGCCAATTTCTTGTCAGAAGAACAGCTGCATTACGTTCCCCCCAAACAATACTTGAAGTATCCATTGAAGAAAAGTGAATATTTTCTGGATAATCGTTTGGATTTTGACACTCTTTCTGTGGGTCAACAATCGTGATTCTATATTTTAATAAAGAGGCAGCCTCTGCTAATGCCTTACCGCAATGTCCGCCTCCGTAAATGATTAAATTAACGGGAGCATTGTACTTTATATTATGATTAGACTGAGCATCCTGTGCAAGAATCGGTGCCTGAACGGTAGAAAAAGATATCGTACAAGAGTTCGCTGTCTCATAGGCTAATAGAACTTCCCTACACAGGGCCTTCTGACCACTTTCAAAACGGTAGTTTCGAAATGTCATAATACCGCCACACACGCCAAGCTCAGTATTATCAGGAGTACCATCTAATCGAAGGTCTAATTCAGAAAAACTCATCCGTTCCTTTAATTGCTTACGTAACATTTGAATAAGCTTTAACTCAACTGCACCGCCACCAATTGTGCCAGCAACTTGATCTTTTGCAACAAGAATGATAGCTCCTTGCTTTCGTGGTGTTGACCCTTCTGTATGAAATATAACAGAAAATATAAATGGTATACGTGCTTCGATCCAATTAAATGCTGTAGTCCAGATCCGCTTATCAATCATCCTTTAAGACTCGTTTTACGAATTGGTAGCTTACGAACACGCACACCACATGCATCGTAGATCGCATTACAAATTGCAGGAGCGACAGGTGGAACACCAGGTTCCCCTACCCCACTTGGAATATTCTTATTCGAGAATAAGTGTACATTTACTTCCGGCGCTATTTCATTGATCCTAACAACCGGTGCGTCATGAAAATTACTTTGTACAACGGCACCATCTTTTACGGTCATTTCACCCATAAGCGCTAACGAAATACCAAAAACGACCGATCCTTCCATTTGCGCATGAACACGATCTGGATCTACAATAAGTCCGCAATCACAGCCAATATCAAAGCGGTGCAAGGTCAAATTACCTTGTGAATCCACAGAAACCTCAGCAGCGACAGCTATGTAAGTTAAAAATGAACGGTAAACACAGATCCCCTTACCATGTCCCTTTGGCAATTTTCTATTCCAGTCAAATTTATCTGCAGTATTTTTTAAAACTGCTTTAAGTCTAGAAGTATCTAAGGGGAATTTTTTCCAAGATTCACCATAGTTTGGGTCTTCACTACCGTCAGGTACTTTAGACTCAACACGGTCTGGACCAATTAGTTGTTCATTAAACATAACAGGGTCCATTTTAGAGCGGACTGCAAGCTCATCGACAAAACTAGCCAATGCAAAAACATTTTGAATATTAGCAACAGAGCGCAACCACCCAATCCGAACATGAGCAGGTGCCTTACCTACTTCACATTGAATATTATCAATATGATATGGCATATCAGTAAAGCCCATACCTAAGATTGTTGGGAAATCAATTAAAGCACCTTCTTGAAATGTTGAAGAGATTCCCGGAAATGCAGTACGCATAAGTAAGCCAGTTGGCAAAGTTTTATCTAATTCAAAGCTTGCTTCCAAATGCATGGCTCCCATTGCATGGTAATAACTATGCTTTACATCATCCTCACGTGTCCAAACAACTTGCACAGGTTTACCAGTTTGTTTAGATAATAATGCCGCTTCAACACAATAATCAGGTTTTCCCTTACGACCAAAGCCACCGCCTAACAAGGTGACCTGAGCAATCACTTCTTTAGGCTCGATTCCTAAAGCACCAGCAACTGCATCTTGAACAGCTTGCGGATTTTGAGTAGGAGACCAAACTACACACATGCCATCTTTAAACTCCGCAGTGGCAACAACTGGCTCCATCTGTAAGTGAGTTAAAAACGGTGCTTCATAACTCTGTTTATATGATTCTCCAGATTTTGTAGTTGCATAATAATCACCACGCTTACGTTTTACTTCCCCCTTTTTCATCACCTCTGCACTCAGGTATTTTTGATATTCATCTGAATCAAAATCACCGTTGGGACCATTATCCCATTCAACCTTTAAGGCCTTCTTCGCGCTAAAAGCATTCCAAGTATTATTCGCTAAAACAGCAACACCACCAAGTGCCTGAAAAGAAACTGATCCTTTTGGCGGCGGCAGAACAATACTGCCAGAAACACCCGACATAGCCTCTACTTCTTTTTGATTGTAGGACTTCACTTTACCACGAACAACAGGTGGACGGGCAATCGCCGCATAAAGCATTCCATCAATTTTTATATCATGTCCAAAAGTTGCCTCACCTTTAATAATATTTTCCATGTCATAATTTTTGAACTGCTTACCAATGAGGTTCCACTTAGATGGATCTTTGAACTTCAGCTTCTTTACATCAGGAACTGGTAACTTTGCAGCAATCATGATTAAATCACCAAATGGAATTGAACGACCAGACTTTTGATGAATGACTTGCGTGTTTTTACGAATACACTCTGATTGGGGTACTCCCAGGCGTTTAGATGCTGCCATCTCCAACATGTAACCAGTCAATGCACCAGCGGTCCGCATGCGATCAAAGAAACGACGAATTGAACGAGAACCATCCGTATTCTGAGAACCTAAATTCTTATCACCATACCCCTGAATAATTTCAACTTTACTCCAATCTGCTTCAAGTTCATCGGCAACGACTGCAGGTAGAGAACTTCGAATACCTGTTCCCATTTCTGAGCGATGCGCAATGATTTTGACAATATTTTCACGTGTAATTTCAACAAAGATATCAGGTGAAAACGACTTTGGGTCTTTAGCTTGAGCAAATAAGTCAAAACCAAGAATGAAGCTTGATGACGCAGCAGTCAGTCCTGTAATTTTTAAAAAGTCACGTCTTGATACTTTAAAGGAATTCATTTTTTACCACCTTGTGCAGCACGCTTGATAGCCTTCTTAATTCTTGGATAAGTGCCACAGCGGCAAATATTGCCAGACATTGCAGCATCTATGTCCTCATCACTTGGGTTAGGATTCTTTTCTAATAAAGCGGTGGCAGAAATAATTTGGCCAGATTGACAATATCCACATTGAGGTACTTTTTCTTCAAGCCATGCTTGTTGAACAGCATTCCCCCCAGATTCAGAAATTCCATTAATTGTTGTGATTTTCGCGCCATCCAAACCATCAACTGTTAACTGGCAGGAACGAACAGAAACACCATTAAGAATAACAGAACAGGCACCACACAAACCCTGCCCACAACCAAAATGTGTACCATGTTTTCCCACTACATCACGAATGTACCACAAAAGAGGCATCGTCTCATCCCCGCTATCAATTTCTTTTTCATCAATCGTGAACTTTGCCATAATCAAAACTCCTATATCAGTTTTAAGATTCAATAACTGAAATGTTATACTTAAAAAAGGTTAGGTCAAAGTGAAAGTCTAAAATAACAATGGTTTCATATTGAAATATTGACTTTGAATTAATTGAATATCTTAAACTTATAACCATAGCAATAAATCATTATTTCATAATTAAATTTGATATAATGAGCTATCCTAAAGATGCGAAAGACTGGGGATAAATAATAGTGGTTTAGGTAATAAACTTTTCATAAGTGGCACTAATCTCTAGCATCATCAGTATTTGACTTATCGTTATGATAATATAGTATTCAATCAATGGCAAAAACTTATTGCAGATCTTCCCCCAACAATCGCTGTAACTTAGGGCCTCGAGGAATCTGTAAGATAGTAATTGCTAAGAACAAATTTTAAGATTTACCAATTGCATTATTAACTTTATATTCAGTTCAAACAATTGTGGGGAAACCTTTAATATATTTATAGATCAAGACAAAATTTCATCAGTCAAACTATAAATTTTTAAGGATATAATGAATTCAATTTAATGGATGATACTATAGATATAGATACTTATGTATTTGGTTCTACAAGATCATAGATAATAAAGAAAAACTAGAGTATGACATTGGTGAGACAACTTCAAACGTTGAGAAAATTAATAAAAATGCTAATGAATAAAGTAATCAAGAACTAAAGGATAAAAAAAGAGTGAACGTTTGTAAAGAGTTTATTCTTTGTATTAAAACTTCCATTTGTTTGCAAGATGCACAAGGTGCAACATAACCGGAACTTCTATTAAAACACCCACTACAGTAGCAAGGGCAGCACCAGAGTTTAAACCAAATAACGCAATTGCAACTGCAACGGCTAACTCAAAGAAATTACTTGCACCAATCATGGCACCGGGGGATAGCACCTTATGTGGTAAACATAGTTTCCGACCAATACCCCATGCAACGAAAAAGATAAAATAGGTTTGTACCATTAATGGGATTGCAATTAATAATATATCCCTAGGAGAATTTAAGATAGTCTGTCCCTGAAATGCAAATAATAATACCAGAGTAGAAAGCAACGCTATAATTGAAAATGGTTTTAATTTAGGTAAAAAGATACCCTCATACCACTCTTTACCTTTAGTCTTTACAATTAATTTCTGTGTAAGGATACCCGCGAGCAAAGGAACAACAACAAATACAACA
>JAKVBE010000003.1 GCA_022447755.1 Lentisphaeria bacterium
ACCTCTCTCTACTCTAGATCATCTTTCAGAAGACCTCAAACCATATATTCTTTATCAGATGACAATTACTATTCCAAATGGTTCAACTGCAAAAAGAGTTGAGGTCTACACAAGAAACGAATCAGATAAAGAAAAAGCGATTAAAATATTAGACAAATATAAACATATTATTAATCATTACTGGGTTTATGTATCCTATAGTCATGATGATGCATCTAAAGAAATAAAAAATTTAAAAATTGGAAGCTATAAAAAAACTCTCAAAAAATATTTAACCGCAGTCATCAATCATATCAAAAAAGAGCAAAGTAACGATGAGTTATATGCTTTTGTAGTTGGTTTCTCTCCAGATCATCATGATATCTCTGTTCACTGGAATAGTGAAAAAGCATTTTCTAAAAGAATAAAAGAATATCAAAACAAATACCCCAAGTATAACAAACCCGAAAATATTGAAAGTGTAAAATACAGTTCAGGTGATTTTAGTTTTTCAACTAATGAAACAAAAATTAAAGAAGTTGATGAGCTTTATGAAATTTTAATAGCACATCAACAGCTAACAGAAAAACTATATAAAAAGCATGGAGAAAAATTCATATTAGTATTCCCCAAAATTTATAAAGAACTGATGACAAATGCAACTATTTCAGTAATACAAGATTTAAAGAATGAGATTAAATCATTAAATACTTCTGAAGATTTCATCTATTACATGCAGTATTGGGATGAAGCAGAATTTGACCAATTTAATGCATTACAAAAAACAGTCAGTGACGAAAAAATCAAAAAACTAATGAGTCACGAATTCAAAGATTATCTGAACTAAAAACAGCTAACAAGAAGCCGGAAGGAAGATTTTCGCTAAGGCTCAATCTCCCTCAGCTTAGACGTTCTGCTTAAATAAAATACAATGAATCATCATTACACTTATTCTTCACCCAATGTAATAAAAGTGAATTATAATTTTCCACTGAAAGCTGATTTAGATAGACAATCTGAATCAGTAATTCCTTTGGAAAATTATTACGATTGTACGGTAAAATGTGAGTACTGTAAAACAAACTTTGAGTTCACACGAGAAGAACAAAAGTATTGGTACGAAGATTTAAAATTCAATCTTTCTTCATTTCCAAGATTATGTAAATCATGTAAGAAAATCGAGAAAGAATTACACAACGAAATCAACTATATTCAAACACAATTTTTAAAAGAAAGTAAACGAAAAAAAGTTGAAGAGTATTTGGATAAAATAATTAAATCATATGGTTTTATACCATCAGAATTTAAAAGAATAGAAAAAGAAATAAGAAAAAGCAGAACCAAAAACTGTAATTGAAATCCATGCATAAATGCATGAATTCAATTAAGTTAAATCGTTAGTCCATAATAAAAATGACATATAAAGAATACATCAATAAAAAAATAAAAACTGGCATGAATTATTATAGTTATGCGCCAGTAATCTTACTTTTAATTTCTTTCATTGGTTTTGCTGTAACAAAAAATAATTGGTTCATTGGAGCCATATTTATTTCCTTATTTATAATTCCAACTTTATTAAGTTGGAACTTAAGAAAAAACCTTAAATGTCCTGTATGTAAATCATTATTTACTGAATACTTAGAAACAAAGATGATCCATTGGAACAGAAATTCATTTGAATGGAATTCTTGTCCAAAATGTTCAACAGATTATAATGAAAAAATTAAAAAGGACTTTGAGGACTAACCAAAAGTGTAATCGAAATCCATGCATAAATGCATGAATTCGATTACACTTAAAGCGTTCGCTGAAAAAATGAAACACTTATTGCTAACCATCGTCACCATTTTTTTTCGCTGGAACGCCGATCTGGAAGTCATTCGACGGTCGCTGGCAAAGTAGATACGCTACACAAAAGGGTAGACAAATAGGACCACGTCAGAATGGCACTGACTTAAGCCTTTTTTGAGGGTAAACTGTTATGTTTTAAAATGTATATAACTAAATCAAAGATAATTATATAGTTTAGGCTGTATTTCATATTACATACCCAAAAATTAAAAAATGAATAAAAAATAATATTTATAGATTTTAGCGGAGTATCCTTGAGGCTAAGTTAGCTTAAGTCAGTGCCATTCGGACCACGTCACTTTTCTTAGGTAGACAAATAGGACCACGTCAAAGTTAAAAGTGAGGTGTTCCCATTTGTTACATTCGCTGAGTTTTATTTATATATTTGAGTATGCTATGTGGAAATTCGTAATAGATTTTCTTCATAGCTTAGAAAACGTAAGTCATTATTTTTTTTCGATTTCTTTTAATAATTTTCTCGCTTGCGCTTTTTCTTCGTCATTTAACTCAGGGTCTGAAAGCCATTTTTCAAGTACATCTAGTGCTTTTACATAATCTGCTTTTGCGATGTAGGAGCGTGAGAAGTTTGCATAATAAATACGCTTTAATTCTCTTGGTACTTTATACTCTTTTTCAACAATTAGTCCATATTCAATTGATTGATTAAAATTCTTTGCTAAGAACATTGCAAATACCCCGTTTACAGCAATGTCTACCTTTACGTCTTTAGATAAAGATTTATTTTTTAGGACTGAATCAATCAGGTCTACCTCTTCCGAGAACTTTTGGCTTCTATGAAGTATATCAATTTTTAAGCGATAGTATTGTTTTCTTTGATGATCTGTTTGTAATTGCATTCGATCTAAATGTTTAACAGGCATGATTGCTTGCTGCATTTTATCTTGACTAATTAGTGCTTTTGCATAAAATTGATAAACATCAAATTCTTGTTTGAATGATGGATCTTTTAATGTTAAGAACTTCTCGAAATAGGGTGTGGGGTCTTCTTGTGAGCGTTGTATAGGGATTAGAAGTAGTAAACCTCTTGCTGATAGAATGCGTGCCTCATTTGCTACTTTATCTGAATTTAGTGTTTTTTCAAAAAATATTTTTAGTCCATCATAGTCACGTAAACGATGGTAGGTTCCTGTCAGACCACGATATGCTTCAAGGTACTCTATATCATTAGAAGCGAGCGGTAGAGCATCATTAAAATAAGTTTGTGCTTCTTTGTATTTACCTTTTCTATCTGCATTTAGACCTTCATTTAAGGTTTCTTTGAAAGTTTGTGCATTTAAAGTTAGAGCTGATAGCATTGCGCAAAGTGCTAATTTACGAATCATTATAATTAGACTCCTATGTTTTTATCCTTAAAGCAGTAAAAGCATGTAAAATATTTTATAGACGTTTTTTCTTTTTTGTGTGCTGAATCATTTCCAACAATGACATAAAATATACATTCACTACATGGCAATCATGTAAGATAAAATGGAAACAAAAATGCAGCTTTGCCAAGACCCACCCCTTGGTTTGTTACCTCATTTAAAGATACTTGAATACAACCTACGGAGAATAAAAAAGCATACCTTAATTAAGGTATGCTTTGGGATAAAATGGGTAAAGATTTAGTTTAGTGCTGCTAACGCTGCGTCGTAGTTTGGCTCTTGTGCTATTTCTGGAACAAGCTCGGTATATACGATGTTACCCTCTGCATCAATAACGCTTACGGAACGAGCCAGTAAACCTGCTAATGGACCTTCAGCAATTGCTAAACCCCAGCTAGACGCAATTGCATCATAACGAAAATCTGAAGCAGTTACAGCATTTTCTACCCCTTCTGCGCCACAAAAACGTCCCAAAGCAAATGGTAAGTCCTTTGACACAAATAGGAGTACAACATCATCCATTGTTCCCACTTTTTCTGCAAAAGTCTTTAGTTGAATAGCACAAACAGATGTGTCCACGCTTGGAATTGTGTTTAGTACAACTTTTTTGCCTTTGTAGTCAGATAAGCTAACTTCAGACAGGTCAGTAGCAACAACTTTGAAATCAGGTGCAGCACCAGCATTTGGTACATCACCACTTAATTGAATAGGTGTTCCTTTGAAAGTAACGGAAGACATATACAAGACCCTTTCGATAATATTTATTGTCAAAAACAATGTAGATCAGCAATTTTATGTAGAGTACTGATGTAATTGTCAATTTAGCAAAGGTGATTCTAATTTAGATAATTTCAATTCGTTCGATGCGATTTTTGTTTATGCTTATTTCAAATCTTCGAATTTTAATCTTTCTTGTAACTTTTCTTGACCGGATTAGAATATTTTGAGAATATAATTTATTAGTGAGGTTATAATGTTTAAGAGTATTTTTGGTGTAATTGGTTTAGTTTTGTTTGGTAGCCAAGTAGTTTTGGCAGATGATGGTAAGTATGTTTTGGATTTTAAAGTTTTAGATAAGAGTGGTAAAGAGGTTTCGTTGGAGTCCTACAAAGGAAAAGTAATTTTAATTGTTAATGTTGCCTCTAGGTGTGGTTTAACTGGTCAATATGCAGGCCTACAGGAAATTTTCACAAAGTATGAAAATCAAGGGTTTGTAATTTTGGCATTTCCGGCAAATAATTTTGGTGGGCAAGAGCCTGGTAGCAATGAGCAGATTCAACAGTTTTGCCAACGCAACTATGGTGTGACTTTTCCAGTTATGGCAAAAATATCTGTTAAAGGTAATGATATTGCTCCGCTTTATAAACAGTTGACTGAGCAGGATAATGAATTTAAAGGCGTTATTAAATGGAATTTTGAAAAGTTTATTATTGGGCGTGATGGTCAATTAGTGGGGCGCTTTGCTCCACGTGTAAAACCAAAAGATCCTGTATTGCTTCAAACTATTGAAAGTGAGTTAAAAAAGTAACCACTTATTGTTCTGTATTGTAAGAATCAAATAAAAACTTGCGTATTGGTCTTTAAAGCAATAAATTGACATCTAATTGAGTTATATGCTCATTTAGTTTTATCTCAAAATGATCAATACGGTTTTTGCTGTATTGGTTGGCCGAAGAATTTTGATGACTTCGGAATTATTTAAAAATTTGCTGTGGAGAATCAGCGTTAATGAAGTTAATTTTTAAGGATGGACCCGTACCTGTAGAGGATACAGAGCTTAAGGAACCTTTTCTTTGTTTGGGTCGCGAAGTAGATAATGATATTCGCCTGAAGAGCCCTGAAGCCTCTCGTTATCACGCTAAAATTACCAAAGATGGCAATATCTGGATTGTTGAAGATCTTGAAAGCTCTAATGGTGTTTTAATAAATAATCATAAAATTGATCAATCAGCACCCTTAGCTCATGGCGATGAGGTTAAAATAGGTGATTTTGTATTTAAGGTACAAGATCAGATTGATACTCCTGCACCAGTAGCTGACTTCACAAAAACAAAAGTGGAGATGGATAAAAAAGGAGATGACAATAAAGAAAGTGGCCACACTAAAGTTTTAGCACTTGGTTTTGTCTTCATGCTATTATTGGTGATTATTGGGCTTACTTTTATATCTTTAAAAGAGAGCGGACCTCCCCCAAAAACGCCTGAACAAATTGCTGAAGAAAAGTTAAAAAAACTCCTTCGTTTACCTTTTTCTGTCGAGTATGAATTTCTAAGTTCAGAAAAAGATCCAATGTTGCAAAAATTCAATATCTTTACATACCGTGTTCAGATTGAAGAGAATGAGATGGCGGTAAAGGTGATAAATTTGCAAGATCAGCTAAAACAAGAAGAAGTCGTTACTTTATCAGATGAACAAGTCTCTCGTTTGAAGGACTTCACTAAAACTCCAGCATTTTTGGATGCATCTTCAAGTTCACGCAAGAGCCAGAATAAGTTAGAAAAACAGTCTTTATTTATGCGCTTAGGTTACTTAGGCAATCAAGTTATTTATGAAAATGATAATTATTCAAAGCCACCTATAGTTGAAGATATTATTGCCTATATTGATACTATTGTTGATGATGTTACCCAAGTAAATCGTATTCCTCGAGCAGTTGCTTTTGAGCGTGCTGAAGAACTTTATATTGCAGGTAAGCGTTTACTTGAGTATAAGGCAGTTGAACTCCGTAATGAGTATGATGGATTAAATAAGCTTGATTCATCCATTAAATATTTAACCGGTTTCCAAAATTTACCGCCTTATTACACAGAGGCCGGTAGGATCCTCAACAAAGGTCGTGCAAGTTTTCAAGCACGTATTGACCGTTTGTTTAACGAAGGTTCTTTTCATGAGCGTTCTGCGAATTTGGATGAGGCAAGTAAGGTTTATTTAGAAATCATTGAACGAATCCCGGATGAAACGAATCCGATGTATCGTACGGCTCGTCAGAAATATGAGCGTGTGAAAAATAAGTTGGAGTCTATAAAGAAAAAATGAAACATATCTTAACATATTTATTATTGGGTGCTTCACTTTTATGGACCTCTTGTACTGATCAAAAGCCAGCAAAAGTTGAAGAGCGTATAGAGATCATTGTTGTTACTAATGTTGATAAGCCACTGGTTAAGCTAGATGGAAAGATACAAAATGGTGTAAAAAAATCCTTTAGCGGAAATCTTTCCAAGGGGCCTCACTTTTTGGAAATAGAATATCCTGGTTATGAGCCTTATCGCTTACGTATTTCCGGTGATGAGATTTCCCCGATGGAGATTCAGGTAAACTTGATGCCTAAAACTGTACCATTTTTGGTTGAGACTTCGCCTGAAGGTGCAGATGTTTTTGTTGAAGGTCAGCGAAGAGGTATTTCCCCCTTATTGGTAAATGATATGGCAGCTGGCCAATATAAAGTAGAGATTCGCCATTCTTCTGAGTTTGCTCCAGTGCAATTTAATATTGATACTCGTAAAGAAGAGCCTGTTATTGTGAAGCAGGTGATGGCATCCCTAGCGGGTGACCTACAAATCAACGTTCCTGTTGCTGGAGTAGAAATCTTTTTAAATGGTGAATCTCGTGGAACTTCCGAGAAAGATAATGATAGCATTTTACTTCAGCATTTAGCAGAAGGTAAACATTCTTTACTTTTTAAACGTAAGGGTTTTAAAGACGTATCCAAGAAAGTAAATGTGATTCGTCAAGATAAGGTCATTGTGGATATGCCAAGACAGAAAGTCATTCCTGGCAGTGTGATTGTTGAGACAGTTCCAGCGGGTGTGAATGTTATGGTGGATGGGCAGCACAAAGGGAAGAGCCCGCTGAGCTTAAAGAATGTAGCCCCTGGTAAATATCAGTTAAAGTTGCAATTAAATGGATATGATACAAAAATCATTCCTTTGACCGTATTAGCCGACTCAAAAAAGTTTATTAATGAAAAACTTACGCGTAACAGCGGAACGATTAATTTAATAACGACTCCACCTGGTGTGAAAGTTTATGTAAATGATCAACTGCTTGGTGTAACGCAAGGAGAAAATATACAGGGTAGGTCGATTACTTTCAGCAATCATACTCTTGAGGCTGGAAAGCATTCCTTACGATTAGAGAAAAAAGGATATGCACCAGTGCGTAAAAGTTTCTTTATTAAAAAAGCAGTTGTGACGAACTTAGGTGACTTCAAGTTGAAAAAGATTTGGTCTCCAACTCACACGGTAAAAACTAAAGGTGGAACAGATGTACGTGAGGTACGGATTGTTTCTCAAACAGCTACTGCATATGAATTTGAGTACATTATGCAAAACAAGCGTAAATCTCGTATAATTTACCGTGTAAATAAAGACGATATTGAATCTTTAGAGCGTATCATAATAGATGAAAAGGCAAAAGAATGAATAAAGCATTCGTAGCCATTTTAATTGCAGCATCAAGCAGTTTGTATGCAGATGAGTTAAGTCTCATGAATGGGCGTATTTTAGAAGACGTTCAAATTAAGAAGATTGAGAATGATCAGATTTATTTTGTTTATGAAGGAAAGATTCGAAAAGTAAGCCTAGATGTTATTAAATCTGCTCGTGTGGGTGATAAGAATGAACTTGTGAAAGTTGAGCAGTTTCAAAAGACTGAGCAAGATCGCTCGAGTGGATATGCTTTGAAGTTGGCATATAATTTTACGGAAGATCGTACTTATGAGCCCCAGGTTCGTCTTTATGTGATGGAAGAGGATGAAGATGGGACAACTGAAGCACGCATCTTGGAAAATAGGCGTCAGTCTGACCCTTCAAGAACTTATGGCGCAGATGAAATCAAATCAGAGTCTTATACTTCTAAAGGGTATTACTTTAAAAGTAAAGGAGAGCTTGCTGCTGCTCAATTAGAGATTTGGTATCTCGGTGAAAAGGTTTATGACAAGTCTTTGGTTTCAACCGAAGCAGTTCCTAGTAGTTGGTGGAAAGATGGTAAGATGCGTTCTGACCGTCTACGAGAGCTCGAAGATGGGCAAGAGGAAGAGCCTGAAGTTGAAGAAGATGAAGATGACTCAATTAGTCAACTACCTTTCAAAGGCAAAATTACAAAAGTCACTTTTTCTCCAAACCCGAAGAACCGTGATGAAATTTTAGCTCGAGTGGATTATGAATTATCTAGTTATAATTTAGATTCAATTGCGCTTCCTGAAGTACGTATGTATCAGGTTTTTGAGCAGAATGGGAAAAAGGAGATACGCTCTGTTGATTTTGAAAAGGATGCTGGTATGGAGATGCGTTTTACTCGTACATTTATTAAGCGTAGTCAACGTGAACCCTTAGGCGATGATGCAACTTATCAGGCAACTTTAGTTGAGCTTAATCGTGGCGTCAAAGATCTTAAGTACTGGCGTGTTGAATTAATTTATGAGGATCGTGTTATTGCTGCCCGTGAACGAGATTTTGAGGGGTACCGACGTCAATTACCAGAGGGCTGGTGGAAGTAATCTTTTATTTAACGGATGTTTGGTGTGCTTGAAATACCAATTGGGGCTGCCGAAAAATCATATACTTTTTCAAATGGTCTGCACCAACGGAATTTATTACGTGCTACTTTTTCAATTTCATGCGGATCATTCTTAAGGCGATCAATCGAAAGCAATACATCTTCATTTCGTTGTTGTTGTAATAAAATTTGTAGTTCAACTTCAGCTAAATGTTTACGTTCTTCTTTGTATTCGAAGTACGCACCCGTAAACCAGAAAGCGCTGCCTCCTAGAACGGTTACCATAATTGTAGCTAGTAAAATATGCTTTGTATTCATTTATTTACTTAGATTTGAAGTTTGCCTCTTGATTCAATCTATAAATACTTTAGTTTCCCTTTAGTTGATTTCAAAACTTGATCTCAACTTTCTTGGGAAATAATGATGCATTTTGAGGGATTTATGAATCAAACTACGTACCTGCATACTCAGCAGGATGTTTTGGCGTCCATTTTTAATGGATTTAGTTTAGTTGCAGAAGAAAGCTCTGTTTACTTTCAGGAGTATATTTTGCAGGTTATTTGGAATGAGGGGTTTCTTTCTGAAGAGCTTTTATTGGAGAATGGTCAAAAGCTTGAAGTCATTCACCCTGGTGTTTGGAACTTAGAGGAAGGACCTGATTTTAAGGATGCTTGTTTATCAATTGACGGACAGCTCTATCATGGCCCCGTTGAACTACATCTCTTTCCACAGCAATGGTTCCAACACGGACATCAATACGATTCAAACTATAAGAATGTGATTTGTCATGTTGTATGGGATGCAAAAGAGCATCAATATATGCCAGAAGGAATTCCAGTTTTGCAAGTAAAAAAATATCTCACCAAGTCGATTGATGATGTTTCTGCATGGGTTAACCAAACTGGCTATCCATATGGAGAGAAGGTTAAACCACACAAGCTATCTGAATACTTTGCAACTTTATCTGATACTAAGTTAACTGCACGTTTTGAAGCAGTTGGTATCACAGTCTTCATGGAAAAAGCGCGTTGTTTTGCAAAGGCAATTCAGGGTTATGGCCTAGATACGGTTATGTACCGTAAACTATCCAGAGCAATGGGGTATAAGAACAATAGTGATTCCTTTGAATCTATGGCCACGCAAATTCCTTTAAATGAATTAAGTGGCGAAAAAGAAAAAGCTTTTGCGTTGCTCTTGGGGACAACGGGTTTATTACCGGATCCATCAATTCAACCCACTTTACCGAAGTATAAAAACTTTATTTTGAATTGTTGGCAAGAGTGGTGGAAGTATCGCAATTACTTTGATAGCATAAATGGTATTGCAGCTAAAGGCCGGCCTTTTAATCATCCAACTAGACGGATCTTTGCTCTATATTTGCTTTTGCAAAAACTAAGTTTCAAACCAGGCCAAATCTTATTTGATCTAGCGCAGAAGTCAGCGCCAGAAAAATTGGAATCATACAGCTTGGATGTTCTTGACATATCAGCAATGGGTTACTTGAATTTTTATACTTTTTCAAAAGAGTTAAATCAGTGTGGCAAATTAATTGGACAGGAACGCAGGCATGATATTTATGTTAATATATTACTGCCGCTTTGGGCTGGTAAAGCTTTACTTGAAAAAGATGTGCGGCTAATCAATAAATTGCAATTTGCATACCGGCTAGCAGGGCCCATTCAAATGAATGTAGATTTAAAAGAAGGTATTCATCACCTCATTGAACCACCCGCTCGTGCCCGCTGTTTAAAGGGTGCTGCCATTCAGCAGGGAATTATGCACTTAAACCGTGGGCTACAGAAACAATCCTTATTATAGATTAGAATTAATTTTGATAAAACTAATATAGGATAGAGTTTACATTATATATGGAAAGGTTTATCTTAGTTAGTATTTTATTTAGTGAGGAAATGTTTTGAATTGGAAATGGTTTATAGGCTTATTAGGAGGCTTAAGTATTCTTGGTATTTCAGTCCTTTTAGGCGGAGGATATTTTCTTTACAAAATTGGTATTGAAGCATCTGGAGAAGTGTTGTATGAGCTTGCTGGAGAGGCGAAGCGTGACCTAGAGTATGCCCAAACACTCAATCAACCAACAACACTTGAAATCGCACAAGATAACTATGATGGTTTATTGGCTGAAATAGAAGAGTGGAAGACACTCGCCCCTGAGAATAGTGATTTTAATTATTATGAAAGCTTGTTTAATCAAGAATATAAGAAGCGTGATAAAGAAATTGCATCTGGAGTAAATCCTTTTGAAGCTTATGTGAGTGCTATAGAAGGGATGGACCAATTTAAATATTTGGTAAATGATGGTGGACCATTTATTTTGATTCCAAGTTCCATGATTAAGCAATGGAAAGGTGAAGACAACCATTCTTCAAGCTTGATTGATGATAAAACACATTATAATTTAGCCTGTGATAAAACAGTTCATGATTGGCTTGCAATTATGGAATTAGATCATAAAAATATCTTGTTGATTAAAGATCCTGCTATGCTTACCTACTCTGTAAACGAGGACGTCATTGATTTGATTTTTTTAGAAGAGTGGAGTGAAGTCAATTTGGATAAATTAACCCAGCTTGCTATAGACCAAATGACGGTATCTAAAGGCGCAGAGTTAGAATTAATTATTGAGTTCTCAGAAGAACACCAAGTTTTGATGTCTAGTGCCGATTGTGCACCCAATTATTTATATGATACTGCTGACCTAAAAGTCATACCTGGAAAGTATAGTGTTAAAAAATTTGAATATCGAAACGAACCTCAATTTGAATATGTATTTATTTTGAGACTTGAACGCTTGAAAGATTAAGTTTCTATACTCTTAATAAATGTGAATAGGATATGGCAACTTTTTTAATATTCATATTTTAAATTATTTTTAATATTTGGGATTGATATGTATAAGTATTCTCAGTCAGCAGTTATTCCATATCTTTATAATGAGGATGTACTTCATGTTGTTTTAGTGAGTACGAATTCAGGTAATGGTTGGGTTTTTCCGAAAGGTCTTTTAGAGGAGGGAATGACTCCTTGGGACTCTGCGGCAAAGGAAGCACTTGAGGAAGCAGGTATTACAGGAGTTGTAGGCGAAGTTCTATTTGATTATTATGAATATGAAAAATGGGGTGGGATCTGTGAGGTAAATGTCTTTTTGTTGGCGGTTCGTGAATTGGCTGAAAATTGGGATGAATCCTTTTTTCGTAAACGTATAATTCTTAAAAAAGAAGAAGCATTAAAGAAGGTCAAGAAGAGTCAAAAGGAAACTTTAATTAAATTTTTTAATCATATGGAATAAGTTTTAAAGGAGTCAGTAGAGATTAAGATAAATAATAATCATCTTTATATTTCTGCTAATACATCTAACGTTGGAAATAATTTGTTGTGGAATTCAACGCTCTAAATTTCATGGTTTTAACTGTGATCTTTTGTGCATCAGGTATAGGAAAAGAAGCTGATATCTCTTAGCTAAGTGATGTAACGTTCTCTAGCGTAAATCTTGGTTTAATGTTTGGAATTTAAAACACTTTGGGTTTAAATTTACTCTTGAAAAATTGAATAATTTTCTTTTTAAAGCTATGATAAGGTCATAGAATTTTTATTATAACAATATAAGGTTTGAATATGAAAAAATATTTATTATTAATTGCATTTACTTTCGCTTTTTGTTCGATTGCTGGTGGGATTCGTCTTCCTAGTAGTTCTTTTAATATGGATGAGTTAGATGATGCGATGAAAAAAGCAAAACAAAAGAAATATCCTATTTTCTTTTTATATACGGATAAAGATTCTTCTTGTCCATTATGTAATAATGCAGGTAAGGCTGCAATAAAAGCTCTGCGGACTTCTACAGTAATGGTTTATGTTACAGGTAAAGATTATAGTAAATTACCAGAAGCAATGCAAGCTGGTTTTAAAAAAGGTAAATATATTCCTAAAATAGGTGTCATGGATGTTGAGGCACAAAATGTTTTGGGTGTTGTACTTTATGAGGAAATAAAAACGAATGGTAAAGATGCCTTTGACGACCTCAAAAAAGATATTAAAAGTTACCGAAAAGAAATTAAGTATACTAAGTTTTAGCAAAAGTGAAATTTATTCGAATTTTCTATTTTTGTCATTCAGTTTCATTTTTTGCGAAGTTTCCTTGGCGATTTACCTAGATTTTGCTTGCACCATTTGGAAAAATGGCTAAGATGCTCAAAGCCTAAGTCTAAAGAAATTTCCTTTATTGAAACCTCGCTTTGAGTTAGCAATTTTTGTGCATACTCCACTCTACGATCATGAAAAAATTGCCGGGGCGTTTTCTTTAATTGCTGACGGAATAGACGATTTAAATGCGGGAGGCTTATTCCTACATCTGCAGATAACTTTTCTAAATCTAAATGATCCGTTAGCCTTAATTGTGTTAGAATCGTTCGTGCTCTTTGTACATAGGTAGAAATTTCATCTTGCGTATTAAGATCAGTTTCAAAGGATAAAAAGACCTGTAACCATTCCATGAAATGCCCCTGAACTTCAAAAAATTCTTTAGGGCTCATCTGAGCATGCTGAATATTCCAATCATAGTCAAAATTATTTGTGTTCTTAATTAGTTGCTGTGAGGCTTGGTATAATCCTTTTGCCTCTTCTTTTTCAAGTATTCTTACTGTACCGTCACGATCCCAAAGTGGGGTACTATCTGGCCAGCGAATGCGAAATGCCACAGATAAAATTTCTGCATCTTCTGTAAAAAACTGCATTCTTTCGACAGGGGGAACGAGCATACATTGCCCTTCAAAAGCATGGTATGTATTACCTGCTATCTCAACACGAACACGCCCCCTATGGATAAACCAAACACCTGCATTTACTTGATTGTGACTTAAGGCTCTGCCCAGAACGCGCTCGTAACACCAAAGTAATGTTGCATGTAAATTTAAAAAAGATTTATAAGTTGCCATTTTTTATATTGCGTGATCAATTTTGTTAACTTTTTGATTAAGTTAGGCAATAAGTATAGAAGTTCAAGTGTTATTACAGCCTTACTTTGTATAGGTCGGAAAAAAATTGAATTTATATTATGGAGTCTATATGCAGAAGTTTAGCTTTGATCAAGAAGAAATTGATGTGGATGTTTGTGTTGTTGGTGGTGGTATGTCCGGGATTTGCGCCGCTATATCTGCAGCTCGGAATGGTGCGAAAACATTATTAATTCAAGATCGTCATGTTCTTGGAGGTAATGCGTCATCTGAAGTGCGCATGTGGATTTGTGGTGCACATGGTTCAGACAATCGTGAAACGGGTATTTTAGAAGAGTTAAAGCTTAAGAATGTTGCAATCAATCCACTAAAACTATATAACACCTGGGACCACGTTTTGTATGGTGAGTGTCAAAGACAAGAAAACTTACAAGTTTTAATGACGACTTCAGTAATGGATGTGACTACAGAAAATGATACAATAACATCGGTTAAAGCATGGCATTTAACTCAACAAAAATTTTATCAGGTAACGGCAAAACAATTTATTGATTCTTCTGGTGATTCCGTGTTACGTACCTCAGGTGCTCATTTTCGTTGGGGTAGGGAAGCCCGTGATGAGTTTAATGAATCCCATGCTCCTGAGGTTGAAGATAAAAAGACGATGGGTAATTCCATTTTAATTCAGTTACGTAAAACAGACCGTCACGTTCCTTTTGTCATTCCCGATTGGGCACATCATTATACCGAAGAAACTGCACCTAAGCGTAATTTATCAACACCGGGTGATAACTTTTGGTGGTTAGAAATTGGTGGTATGAGTGATACGATCGCTAATGCAGATGAAATTCGTGATGAACTATTACGAATTGCTTATGGGGTCTGGGGATATATCAAAAATCATTCGGATGGTCGTGGCGAAAAGTGGGAGCTGTATTGGATCGGTGCATTACCTGGTAAACGTGAAAATGTGCGTTATGAAGGTGATCTAATCTTAAACCAGAATCATGTGGAAGCAGAAGGTCGTTTTGATGATATTGTTGCATTTGGTGGTTGGTCGATGGATGACCATCATCCAGAAGCGATTGAATACCCTGGGGATCCAACCATTTTTCATCCAGCACCTTCTCCTTATGGGATTCCATACCGTTCGCTATACTCTCGTAATATCAAGAATCTATTTTTCTCTGGGCGTAACATTTCGGCTACTCATATGGCTATGAGTTCCACTCGTGTGATGGGAACAACATCTATCATGGGGCAGGCTGCAGGTACCGCAGCAGCGCTATGTATTCGCCATGATGCTTCACCTCGTGATATTTATGAACAATACATCACTGAACTCCAAGAAACCTTGATGGAGCAAGATTGTTACTTACCATGGAAGACAAGAGACATTCCAGCATTAACAAAAGTAGCAAAGCTCGAAGCGGAAGCGGAAAACATTGAAAACCTGCATAATGGTATTGAACGTGTTTTAGGTGATGATGACAATGGAGTTTGGCTTGATAATGGTAAAAGTATTGCTTATAATTGGGATTCTCCACAAACCATTCAGACAATTCGTTTATTAAATGATAGTGATCTAAAATGGGAGAAGAAAATGCCTAGCATGCTTCCAAAAAAAGATTTACCTCAAGCAATGCCTAAAATGATGCTTAAAAATGCTCAAGTAAGGATTACAAAAGCTGACGGTTCATTAGATGTAATTGATATCAAAGATAACGATAAGCGTTTGTTAAATTTTAATATTGATTCAATGGATGTAGTTTCAGTGGCACTAACCAATACGCAAGCATGGGGTATGGATAGAAGCCATATTTTCTCATTTGATGTAAAGTGAGTTTCGATATAATAGTGATAAAGATCGTTGTGATCCACTTTTTGAAGTATCGATAATCGTGTCATGCCTAACAGTTTCTACTATCTCGAAAAGGTTAAGCTATATTGCCGAAAAAAAACAGCTTGGTAAAATCAAGGCTGGTTGATTTATATTATTTCTTATAAGTAGTAATCTAATTGCAGCAATTGGTTTTTATATGATTGAAGTTGCAATAACAAAGAAAATCATTGAAAAGATGCCAATGGGTATTTTAGGTAAAAAATGATTACTTTATTCGCTAAAGAACATCTGAATCTCTCATCAACTAAAAAAACAATTTTAAAAATTAAAGCACTGCATTGGGATTGCAGTGCTTTTTGAATGATGAACTTATTTATTTGAAGGTCGATGCTTATTAAAATTGCGTTTTTCAGTCCGTTGTTGTGAACTTGAACTTCTTAATTGTTTTTTGCCTTTAGAAGGGTTTCCAGAATGTCCTTTAGAGCTGCGTGAATGAGTTGCACGCTTTTGATTATTCTGACCATTGTTACCCTCTTTTGTTTCTTTAGAACTTGGTTGATCTTTTTTGAAGTTCTTGCGGCGATTCTTGTTATCATTCCGTCTACGGTTTTGACCATCTCTTTGACGGGGACTTCGTTCACGATCTTTATTCTCTGAAGGGCGATTATGTTCTTTAGGTTCCAAACTAAAATCATCAAAACGATTTACATAGATCGAACGTTTCATTAAGCGTTCAATGCTTTTTAACATACTTTTTTCTGCTTTATCAATTAAAGATATCGCTTCTCCGGATGAACCTGCACGACCCGTTCTACCAATCCTGTGAATGTAATCCTCTGCAACTTGTGGAAGTTCATAGTTGACTACATGTGGCAATTGATCAATATCGATTCCGCGAGCAGCGATATCTGTTGCTACAAGTACTCGTGTTTTATAGCTTTTGAAATTATTTAATGCACGTGTTCTTGCTGATTGACTTTTATTTCCATGGATCGGCTCTGCTGAAATATTTTGGCTGCATAAAAATTTTGCTAAGCGATTCGCGGCGTGTTTCGTTTTAGTAAAGACTAGTACCTGGTTCCAATCTCCTTTAATAATTAAGTGAGCAAGTAAGTCTCGCTTTCTTGATTTGGGTACGTTGTACATAGATTGCTTTACAGTCTCGGCTGCAGTATTTTTTCGAGTAACTTCAATTTTATGAGGATTAGTTAACAGGTTGTCTGCCAGTTTTTTAATTGCTATTGAATAGGTTGCTGAAAAGAAAAGCGTTTGACGTTTTGGTGGAATGAGTTTCATCACTTTACGAATATCATGAATGAATCCCATATCTAGCATTCGGTCTGCTTCATCTAAAACTAAAGTCTCAATTTGACTTAGGTTCAATACACCTTGTCCTGCTAAGTCTAAAAGGCGTCCAGGTGTTGCAACAAGAATTGTACTACCTTGCTTGAGTGCACGTACCTGAGGCTTAATATTGACTCCACCAAATGCTACTGAAGAACTGATACACAAATTTTTACCATAAGTGATGATGCTTTCATGTACTTGAGCTGCTAGTTCTCGAGTGGGTGTTAAGATCAGTACTAAAGGTTTTTTAGATTCAGATTTACGATTTTTTAATTGTTCAAGAATGGGCAATGTGAAGGCTGCGGTTTTACCAGTACCAGTTTGTGAACCTCCAAGAATGTCACAGCCTGATAATATTTTAGGAATGGCTTCTGCTTGAATCTTAGTAGGTGTTTCGTAGCCTTTTTCATCTAAGGCGAGCAATATTTCTGAACATAAGTTCAATTCGGAAAAATACATTTTGTAATCCTTTTAATGAGCATGTGTATATGAAACATGAACCCAAGTCTTTGTTTAATGATTACAGCTCTTCCCATGATTCACAGGCATATACCGAAATTGAACTGAAATTTGAGAACATAACCATTAACTAAAAACATAATTTTTACAAGAGAACAATCATTTTTAAAAGTAAATTACTTAAATATATCATTATAGCTATTCTTTTAGTATTTTGTATAGGTTTTGCCTATACAAAGTTTAGGTAAAATATATTGGTGGGTTTTCAATTTTGAACTAAACTTTTGTTATATCTATAAGATAAACGATACAACATTAACAAAAAGGTATGAAGAATAATGAGCAATGAAGAGAAATGTCCTGTAACTAGTCATGGTAGTCCAGAAATTGAATCAGAAGTTGCAGCAAGTAAATGCCCTTTTATGGGAGGTCGTTCCCGACAGCAAGAAATGAATAATGAAAAATGGTGGCCAAACCAAGTTAGCCTAAAGATCCTTCAGCTAAATGATAGCAAAATAGACCCAATGGGTGAAGATTTTGACTATACAGAAGCATTCGGTGCTTTAGATTTAGATGCTTTGAAGAAAGATTTGCATGAATTAATGACCGATTCCCAAGAATGGTGGCCTGCAGATTACGGTCACTATGGCCCATTTTTTATTCGAATGGCTTGGCATAGTGCAGGTACATACCGTGTTCAAGATGGACGTGGTGGTGCAGAATCTGGAACAATTCGATTTGCTCCATTAAATAGTTGGCCAGACAATGTGAACTTGGATAAGGCCCGCCGCCTACTATGGCCGATTAAACAAAAATACGGTAAAAATATTTCTTGGGCAGACTTGATGATTTTAACGGGAAATGTTGCCTTAGAGTCTATGGGCTTTGAAACCTATGGTTTTGCGGGTGGACGTGTTGATGTTTGGGAGCCTGAATCTGATATTTATTGGGGGCCTGAAAGTGAATGGTTGGGGGATCAGCGTTATTCTGGGGACCGTGAATTAGATAATCCACTTGGAGCTGTTCAGATGGGATTGATTTATGTAAATCCAGAAGGTCCTAATGGCCAACCCAGTGCATTAGAAGCTGCTCATGATATCCGTGATACCTTTGGGCGAATGGCTATGAACGACGAAGAAACAGTTGCACTTATTGCTGGCGGTCATACCTTTGGTAAAGCACATGGCGCAGCAAGCCCAGATGGGCATGTTGAGCGTGAACCTGAGGCTGCTCCTCTTGAAGCTCAAGGGCTTGGTTGGATCAGTAGCTATGGAACAGGACATGGTGCAGATACTATTTCTAGTGGATTAGAAGGTGCTTGGACAAACCATCCTATCAAGTGGGATAATGGTTATTTTGAAAACTTATTTAAGTATGATTGGGACCTTGTTAAAAGTCCTGCTGGTGCATGGCAATGGGTTCCAACAGATCCAGAAGCTGCAGTTGTTCCTGATGCACATATTAAAGGTAAAACACATTCGCCCATCATGTTTACAACAGACTTGGCGCTAATTAGAGATCCAGCGTACAAAAAGATTTCAAAACGTTTCTATGAAAATCCAGCCGAATTTGCCAAAGCTTTTGCTAAGGCTTGGTTTAAGTTGACCCACCGTGATATGGGGCCAATTGAGCGTTACTTAGGCCCTGAAGTTCCTGAAGAGTCACTTATTTGGCAGGATCCAATACCAAAGTGTGAACATGAATTGCTTTTCTCTCATGATATTGATTCTTTAAAAGAGAAAATCTTGACTTGTGGCCTTAGTCAGTCACAACTAGTAGCAACTGCTTGGGCAAGTGCTGCAACTTTCAGAAGTACTGATAAACGAGGCGGTGCTAATGGGGCACGTATTCGTTTAGCTCCACAAAAAGATTGGGCAGTCAATCAGCCAGAAGCTTTGCAGGAAGCCTTAGCGTCCCTAGAAAAAGTTAAGACAGATTATAATGCATCTTTATCTGACAATAAAAAAGTATCTTTAGCCGATATAATTGTTCTAGGTGGAACTGCAGCAATTGAAGTTGCTGCTCAAGATGCGGGGGTAAATGTGATAGTTCCATTCACTCCTGGGCGAATGGATGCTAGCCAAGAAGAGACAGATGTCCACTCTGTTGGATTTTTAGAACCAACTTTTGATGCTTTTAGAAATTACTGTAAAGGTCCTCAAAGTTATTCACCTGAAGAATTATTAATTGAACGCTCCTTTATGTTGGGACTAACTGCACCTGAAATGACGGCTTTAATTGGTGGATTACGTGTTTTAGATATCAATACAGATCAATCACAGAATGGTGTTTTAACTGATTCCAAAGGTGTACTTACAACAGATTATTTTGTAAATCTGTTAGATTTAAACACAGAATGGAAGCCAGTGGATGAGGACAAGCAAGTATTCGAAGGTTCAGACCGTGCGAGTGGTGAAGTCAAATGGACTGCAAGTCGCGTTGATTTGTTATTTGGGTCGCATTCGCAATTACGTTCAATGGCAGAGGTTTATGCAAGTGATGATGCTAAGGAAAAGTTTGTTCAAGATTTTGTGAATGCTTGGACTAAAGTAATGAATAATGATTTATTTTAATATTTGAAATCGCAGTGTAATTCACGCTTAAAGCTCCTGTTTTTTTGCTCATTACAGGGGCTTTTTTTAGTTTATTACGTCCAGAATAATGCCTTTATCCGCTATTTCGATTTTCCAAGGTTGGGTTAAATCTTCACCCAGCTGATGACAGTTTGGAAGTGAATCATTACTACCAGCCTCACCAATTCCAATGACACAATCTCCAATACCAGCACCACTCAGCTTGGTTGCAAGGACACCTGGAGTTGATCGTAATTTTTTTCTCGCTTGAATGAGCTCAGGGCTATCAACCCCTAATTTGGTTAGCAACTTTTGCTGCTGTTCCATTTCAAAAGCACATATCGACCAATTACTCTCCGTCCAAGCTATTTCAAAACTCTGACTAGATTTATCTAGTTGATTAAAAATACGTTTCGTCCGAATAGGTTTTCGTTTTAGTCTGTTATTCACCTGCACTAAAATTGGTGTAGTTGAAACTTTATGTCCAGAATAACATGCAAATAGGCTAGGGCGTTGAATTAAAGGCATAATTCTTCTTGGTTTTCTTCGGTATGCTAAAACACCACCATAAACACTTGCCGCCAAATCTGCGCAAGAACCACTCCCTTGGACATCATAAATTATACGATAGGCATAGTCAAATAAAAGATCAGCATTCAATTCTTCTCGGTGCTTTAAGTAGTATAATGCTGCTACTGCTGCTGCTGTTACTGCAGCAGAGGAGCCTAAACCTAATTTTTGCTCAAAGTCTGTATATACCTTAAGTTTTAAGCCATAACTTAAGTCAAAAGAGTTGATCGCAGAAATTAAAAAACGAAAGCGTTTATCATCTTCTAACTTTTTTATGTTACTTTCATAGTTACCCAAAGAAGATTCAATCCGACAGGTATTGTCAGATAAAGGTTCGATCTCCATGTGTGCGTGAGCATTTACTGCAGCTACTATAGAGCAATGATCATAAACAACAGCATGTTCGCCTGCTAGCATTAATTTACCAGGGGCACGCGCTATAATTTTCAAATGACAACCTCAACCTTACGTAATCCACGGCTGTCGCCACGGAGTTTTAATTCTTTCCAACCAAATTGCTTGATAAGCTGTGGACTTGGCTCCCCCGTACAAATCACAATACCTGCATTTGGGCCACGAATAGCACCCGCTCCACATACTTTGGCAGCAAAGCCCTGTGATTCAAGCTCAGCAATTTGTGCATTTATGTTTTCAGGAACCACACCAATCTCATTAAGTAACTGGTGATTTTCACGAATTGCATCTCGAAAAATGAACTGTTCTGCTTGAATCAAAGCTGTAAGTAGTTTTTTAGTTGTTCGTTCAAAGCGGAGCCAAATTTCGTGACCTTTGGGGAAATTTTGCAGAACTTTAGAAACACATTCTCCAGTTGTAACTTGGGGGCGACCGGTGAAATATGCCTTGAGTGCTGGAAAGCTATGGTCTAATTTCCAAATTTTGCCTTTTTCCATTTTAAGCATGCCACCATGGATTGCAACACGGTTATCTAAACCACTTGGGTTACCATGAATCATTTGCTCACAGCTAAAGGAAAGCTTAAAACGTTCTTCATCTGTTAAAGTACGTTCATAGATACTTGCTACTGCTTCAATGATAGCCACTGAAATTGTTGCTGAAGACCCCATGCCACTGCCCAAGGGAATCTCGCAGTCAATAGCTAAATGAACAGGAGCAAAACACTTTAAGTACTCTTGAGTGTGAGCAACAGCAAAGGGGATTAAATTATCTTTATTACCCAACACATCTTCTATCGCTAAGTTACCTGACTGAAACTGCTGGTAGCGTTGTGTGATGGTGGTATGCAGTTGTTCAAGCTGATCTGAATTAAAGTCAGCTTGGTAAGATTGTTGTGGCATTTCAAGTTTACTTGGGCCACTCTCTTCAGCTTCAATTTCAACGTAAGCAAACTGATTGACTGCACACGCAATTGCGGGTTGGCCATGGATAACTGAATATTCGCCACTTAAAATGATTTTACCTGGTGCATATGCACCATAAATTCTAGCATGATCTATGGTCATTAGTGTCGTATATTTTCCGTATAAAATATTACCTTGTTCCCTTGAACGACCTGTAAAAGGGATATTAATTTACACGTTCTATAGGAATTCGCAAGGTCATAGATGTGGAAGTTATTGCAATTAGCGGTTTTAAGTGATGATTTGAGGCTATCTAGATGAAAATGTTATCAATGAGCCGGACAGGACCCATTCGGACAGCAACTGCAATTAAAGTATTTTCTTCTTCGATTTCTTCAATAGGTAGAAGACTGTCTTTACTAACTACAGAAAAATAATCGACTTGTCCCCCAATTGCTGACATTTTTTCAGCAAAATTTTGTTGTAGTGTTCTTGTAGAACGCACATTACTTTTAGGTATTTGTTTTAAAAACTGGTAAATCTGAGGAGCATTTAAACGGTGTTCAGCTGTTAATAGCAAATTCCTTGAGCTCATAGCAAGTTCATCATATTCACGAACTGTAGGGGCAATAATCATATCAATTGAGAAATTTAAGTCTAAGATCATCTTTTTTATAATGAGTGCCTGTTGCGCGTCTTTCTGACCGAAAACGGCTACATCTGGTAAGCATGCATTAAATAGTTTCGTTACTACTGAGGTAACCCCTCGAAAATGTCCGGGACGACTCGCTCCACAAAGACCCTTACTTAACTCTTCCTCATCAACCCAAGTCGTCTGAGGCACAGGATACATGTCTTCAATAGTAGGATTAAAAATTGCATGAACACCTTCCTTTAGACATTTTTCTATATCTTCTTCAAATGTACGAGGGTATTGTGCAAAATCTTCATTGGGACCAAATTGAGTGGGATTAACAAAAATAGAAACAACAACTTTATCTGCATGTTTATAGGCTTCTCGAATTAAGCTTAAATGGCCTTCATGTAAACAGCCCATTGTGGGTACCAGGCCTACCAAGTGATCATTTTTACGCCAAGTTTTAACCTGTTGCTGCATAGCCTTTATGGATTGAATTATTTTAGGCATTATTAAAATGATTCATTATCACTTGGGAATGTTCCATTTTGCACATCCTTTGCGTAGGCAGACAATGCATTTTTTATTATTGCATTTAGTTGTGCATATTGGCGTGTATGCTTGGGAACAAAACGCTCAAATAGCCCCAATAAATCATGGTATACTTGTACCTGACCACTACAGTAAGGGCCTGCGCCAATTCCAATTGTAGGAATATCAATTACTTCTGTAATTGCTTTACTAATGTCACTAGGAATACCTTCAAGAACAATAGCGCAAGCTCCAGCAGCAGCCACAGCTTTTGCATCGGCAATTAATGCTTCTCTTTCTTCAGGCGTTTTTCCATGAATACGATAGCCACCTTCAGTTGCAACACGTTGCGGCATCAAACCAATATGTCCAACAACAGGAACTCCTGCACGAACCATTGCTTGAATAGTTGGAGCAACATGTTGTCCACCCTCAACTTTTACAGCAGAAACACCACCTTCTTGCATCAAGCGGCCCCCATTTTGTATTGCAAGTTCCGGAGAGATCTCACAGGACAAATAGGGAAGGTCACCAATAATGAAAGTGGACTTGTTTCCACGAGTAACAGCTTGGCAATGATGTACCATATGATCCATGGTAACAGGAATTGTATTATCATAGCCTAAGACAGTCATACCCAACGAATCTCCCACCAAAAGTATATCAATTGGAAGAGATTCACACAGTGCGGCCATATGCGCATCATAAGCAGTCAGAACAACAATTTTTTCGTTATTCTGGTACTTATTTTGTATTTTGCGAATATTCGCTCGACCCGACATTTATAGGCGAAGCCTCTTTTAGCGTTTAGAAACTGGCTCGTATTTGCGTAGTGTAGAACCAGTGTAGATCTGACGTGGACGTCCAATACGTGCAGCAGGATCGTTCACCATTTCTTTCCAATGTGCAATCCAGCCTGGCATACGACCAATTGCAAATAAAACTGTAAACATTTCAACAGGGAAGCCCATCGCTTTATAAATTAGGCCACTGTAGAAGTCAACGTTTGGATATAATTTTCTTGATGCAAAATAATCATCTTTAAGAACGGCTTCCTCTAGGCGAAGTGCAATGTCAAGAAGTGGTTGTTGACCAGCTTGTTTTTCAAGAATACTGCGACAAATATCTTTAATTATTTTTGAACGAGGATCAAAGTTCTTGTACACACGGTGTCCAAAACCAGAAAGTCGGAATGGGTTTGATTTATCTTTAGCCATGTCGATAAACTTTTGAATATCGCCACCTTCTTCATAAATTCTTTCAAGCATTTCAAGAACTGCTTGGTTTGCTCCACCATGAAGAGGTCCCCACAGTGCAGAGATACCAGATGAAATTGATGCATATAGGTTTGCATGTGAACTCCCTACAAGACGAACTGTAGAAGTCGAACAGTTTTGCTCGTGATCAGCATGAAGGATCAATAATAAGTTCATTGCTTTTACGTGCTCAGGGTCAAGTTCGTAACCGTTCACTGGTGACCAAAACATCATGTTAAGGAAGTTCTCACAGTAGCTCGCATCACGGCTTGGGTTTACAAATGGCTTACCTGTAGACTTTTTGTATGAAAAAGCAGCTATTGTACGGATCTTTGAAATTAAGCGAGCTGCAGTTACATCGATATCATCAGTCATTGAGTTTGCATCTACACTTGGGTAGAAGCTAGATAGTGCATTTACCATTGTACCAAGGATGTTCATTGGGTGAGCACCACGTGGGAATAATGAATAGAAGTTACGCATGTCTTCGTGAAGCATGGAGTAACGTGTCAAAAGCGCAGAAAATTTTGCTAGTTCATCAGGAGATGGAAGATAGTCATGAATCAGTAAGTATGCAGTTTCTACGAAGCTTGAGTTTTCACATAAGTCTTCAATTGAGAATCCACGGTATCGAAGAATCCCTTTTTCACCATCAATAAATGTAATGTTTGACTTACAGGCACCCGTATTACCAAAACCATTATCTAAGGTAATATATCCAGTTTCGGCACGCAACTTAGAAATATCAATTCCTTTTTCGTTTTCTGATCCAACAGTAACTGGTAATTGAATGCTTTTCCCATCTAAGTTTAAAGTTGCAATTTCACTCATTCTATATCGTCCTTTTTTTTCATCTTCGGTAATCCTCAGATCAAATCAAAAATGATTACCCCTATTTCACTTCCAGTAATGATAACTTCAGTCGTAATAGATTGTATGGTGTAATTTTTACCCCCACATACCATTTATTGCGTAAAAAGCATCATTTTTAAAACACAAAGTTACAATGTAATTATGTATACCCCTAGTTTTTTAAAATAAATTTCGAGAATTTACCATAAACTATGGTTAGCAATATGCAAATTTTGCCGCAACTTTAAATAGTAAAGAATTTATTAATATTGCATCTTTAAAAACAGGAATTGTTATGATTGCCTCCATTCGCGGAATTTTATTACAAAAGAATATTAGTTCGATCATTGTTGATGTACAGGGTGTTGGATATGAAGTTTTTATACCAATGAGTACTTATGACCATTTGCCTTCCGAGGGAGCCGAATGTTCCTTACTAACCTACCTGAGCGTTCGTGAAGATGCTATGACTTTGTATGGGTTTCAATCAGCTGAAGAAAAGAAGTTATTTTTAATGGTTTGTAATGTTTCGGGGATTGGACCCAAGATTGGTTTAAGTATTTTGTCAAGTTTACCCGTTGTGGCATTTTGTCAGGGTATTGTGAATCAGGATATTAAAGCATTATCGCGAATTAATGGAATTGGTAAGCGAACAGCTGAACGCTTGGCCGTTGAGCTTAAAGATAAAGTGAGCACAATTTCGGATACGTATTTGGCTGCTACATCTAGCTCAAGTTCGGGTGAAGTTGCAATCCCATTCTACACTGAAGCAGAAGATGCAGTTCAAGGTTTAATTTCCTTGGGTATAAAATCTGATGCGGCTCGTAAAACGATTCAGGCAATTGTTGCAGAATTGAAGGGTGAAGAAGCTTCCGCACAAAAACTTATTCGCTTAGCATTAAGCCAAATCCAAGGAGGTTAACCTTACATGACTGAAGAACGTTTCATTACATCTACTCTCCAACGTCAAGATGAAGATTTTGAACAAACATTACGCCCTCAAAGCTTTGAAGATTTTCCTGGCCAAGAAGATAAGAAAGCACAATTGGAAATTTCTGTATTGGCAGCTAAACAACGTGGTGAAGCTCTTGGCCATTTACTTTTAAGTGGCCCGCCGGGCTTAGGTAAAACTACATTGGCGCATATTGTGGCTAATGAAATGGGTAAAAATATCAAAACCTCTAGCGGTCCTGTTATCGAAAAACCTGCCGACTTAGCAGGACTTCTGTCTAGTTTAGAGTATGGAGATATTTTGTTTATCGATGAAATACACCGCCTTTCTACGAATGTTGAAGAGTACCTGTATAGTGCAATGGAAGACTATTACATTGATATCATTTTAGATCAGGGAGCAGGGTCTCGCTCAATCCGTTTAGATATTCCACCCTTCACACTGATCGGTGCAACTACAAGGCAGGGCTCAATTTCTGCGCCAATGCGTTCAAGGTTCTTATTAGATCTTCGCTTAGACTATTATGAACCAGCTATTTTACAGAAAATTGTAAGCCGTTCTGGTGGACTTTTAAATGTTGACATTTATGAGGATGCTTCTTTAGAGGTGGCATCACGTAGTAGAGGGACCCCTCGAATTGCAAATAAGCTTTTGCGTTGGGTTCGTGATTTTGCTCAAGTAAAAGCAGATGGCGTAATCACCTTACCCGTCGCCAAAGATGCACTTGCGATGCAGAAGATTGATGATGAGGGGTTAGATGAGATGGATACCCGCTTATTAGATACCTTGTTGTTCAAATTTAATGGAGGGCCTGTGGGGATTAAAACACTCGCAGTTGCTTTGGGGGAGGAAGAAGGTACGATACAAGAAGTTTTGGAACCCTTTTTAATACAAATTGGTTACTTGGTTCATACGAAACAGGGTAGGGTTGCAACAGATAAATCTTGGAAGCGCTTCAATGCCCAGCCTAAGCGGGCTGAGAATGGTCAGCCTGATTTTTTTGATGAGCTCTAAAACAAATTTTGACTCCTGGCTCTTTTAACTATTGGCTAACACACAAATTGTGCTACTATTAACTCTAATGAAAATCTCTTTCTGCTATATGGCAGATACAAAAGTAACAACTACGAACGGGAAATGCATTGATGTTTTTTGAAAATAACTTCCGCCTAAATGATTGTGAAGAAGAAGAAGGTAAAGAAAAGGCACCAGAAGTGCCAAACCCAATTTTTAAGACTTTGTATGAAAAGCGCATCATTTTTATTAGTGGTGGTGTTGATATGAAACTTGCAAAAGAAGTTTCTTTACAACTTTTGGCAATGGCAGCAGAAAATGATGAAGATATTACTTTATATATTAATTCTCCAGGCGGACACGTTGAAGCAGGTGATACCATTCATGACATGATCCGTTTTGTTGAACCTCGAGTTCGTATTGTTGGAACTGGCTGGGTTGCAAGCGCAGGTGCCCATATCTTCCTCTCTGTTCCAAAGAAAGATCGTTTTGCCCTTCCAAATACTCGTTTCCTTCTTCACCAACCATCTGGTGGTGCTGGCGGATGGGCATCGGATATTGAAATTGAAGCCAACGAAATTCTTAAGATGCGTGAGCGTTTGAATAAAGTGATTGCAGATCAAACTGGTCAGACTATCAAAAAAGTTGCAGCAGATACTGATCGCAATCTTTGGCTTAGTTGTAAGGAAGCAAAAGAGTATGGTATATTAGGTAAAGTCATTAAATCTGCAAAAGAGCTTAAATAGGTTTGAATCATTTTTTAAAGCCCTGTCAATTGGATAGGGCTTTTTTATTGACTGCACATAGTTCACTGTCAGTAGGATTTACTCATGAGATTCTGTACCCAACATATTCTGGTAAAAAGTTAAATCGAAGTATGGCTACACTTTTTGTTTTGGGAAACTTATGTTTTAATATTGACAAACGGTGTGTGCCATCTGAGACAATATTTTCATTTCCAAAGATAATTGCTGGGTTTTTAATATAAGATTCCTCAGTCAGGCTTTCTTTGATGTCATTCAGATTTTTCTCAGAATGGTGTGGCCCTCCAAAATCTTTGTAGTATTTGTGAATCACCTGCTCTTGTTTTAAATGTTGTGAAATCATCGTTTTACCAACTGTACAAAAATCGTATGCTCCTTTACCTAAAATATTCACAAATACGAGCTGATCTATATTGATGTTTTCACTATTAATAGATGCTAGGTATGGTAAATGACCTGTAACCCTTTAAAGAATGTTTCTTGAAGTTTTATATTTTTAGGTAACCCCGCATTATACAGTATCTGATAGGCTTTCAGATTAAGAGCTTCACAGAAATTTTTTATTTCCTCCGAGTTAAGATATGTTGTTGCCTTGTTGTAGGAAATACAAACAGTGCTTTGGCTTACTTGAATAAAACGAACCTTTTCCCCATTAATACGAATTGTTTTGAGTTTTGTCTTTTTAGGAAATAATCGACTCCAGAAAGTGGTATTCCCTTCTTTAGATATCTTGAGGTATATGTCGATAGTTTTATGAAGAAAATTTAGGAAGTTTTGATTATTTAAAAATAACTTATTCTCACAAATTGTAATTGCATATTTCGTTTCATCACCATTTGTGAATTCCTCTAGTCTATAATTTTTAGCTTTAAATAAAATTTTAGATTTATTGAGCATAAGGCTTTTGGCTGCTAGCTTTTTCTATAGTTTTTAAGTTTGTTTTGTTGTTTTATAGTTTAGCAATTTAACTTTTAAAATCAAATGACTATCTAAATCAAATTATAATCACCCCTGATTATTTTTGGGTTTTAAACTCTCTGAATCCTTAGTGTTGAATACCTAATGTTTACTTTAATATTTGATGTACTCATGCAATGAATCTTGTTATTTGACAATCCTTAATAAAAATATATCAATATTTTGTTAATCTTAAGTTTATAATTGATAAAAAATAAACTTTTATTTTTTCATTTATGTGATATTATATTGTATGATATTAAAGTGTTTCAGGTGGGTTTGAGGTATCATTATGGAGAGGCATAAGGAATAGTTCGGCGTAAGGAAACGTCATGGATGTTTTTAACCAAACAATAATTTTCTTAGATCATCCATTGATACTGCTTGCTCTTGAGAACTTCCATTCTCAATAACTTCTTCAAACAACTTTTGTTTTTCTGATTGAAGTTTCAATACCTTTTCTTCTATTGTTTGACTCATGATAAGTTTATATGCAAATACTTTATTTTGCTGGCCAATACGGTGAGCTCGGTCAATTGCTTGCATTTCTGCAGCAGGATTCCACCAAGGGTCAAAAATAAAGACATAATCTGCTTTATGAAGGGTTAGTCCAGTTCCAGCAGCTTTTAGACTTAATAAGAATACGTTTGCTTCTCTTGAGTTTTGAAATTTTTCTACCTTAAGGGATCGTTGAGATGCCGAGTCTTTCCCTGTTAGGACAAGGTTAGAAATGTCTTTTGCTTCAAGGTTGCTTTGAATCAGTTCAAGCATTTTCGTGAATTGACTGAAAACTAATACGCTATGACCTTTAGCAGTCAGTTCTTCTAACTTATCTAAAAGAAAAGCAAGTTTAGTAGATAGTATGTTTGTGTATTCTTGTGAAATGAGAGCAGGGTGACAGCAATATTGTCGTAAGCGTGTCAATGATGCTAATAAGCTCGTGAAGGATCCATCTGACTTTTCTTTTAAATTGTTATGGAGTTGGATGTAGCCATGTTGCTCATGATCGTTAAAAGGAATTGGCAATACTTCTATCGTTTTATCCGGAAGGTCATCACTAACTTCGGACTTATTGCGTCGAATCATAAAACGCTGTAAGTCTGCTTTTACCCCAGCTCTAAAAGTCTGACTTTTTTTATATTTATCTGAAAATTCATTCGCTGTTTCCCAAAACTTTGGGTTTAAGAAGTCCATAATAGACCACAAGTCCATGATATTATTTTCAATGGGGGTTCCTGTTAAGGCGATTCTAAATGGACTTTCTAAGCTTTTTACTGCATATGCGATCTGTGTTTCTGGGTTTTTAATCATATGAGCTTCATCTAAAATCATAAAGCTCCATCTAACTTTTTGATATAGCTTGATATCTTGGCGGTATGAATGGTAGCTCGTTATGAAGATGGAACTTTTTTGGGAAAGAAGCTGTTTTCTTTTGGATGCAGGACCAATAACTGTTGTTGCATTGATATCCGGAAAGTACTTTTGAATTTCATTTTTCCAAACAAAAGAGAGTGATGCAGGACATAATATTAAAGTTGGATCTTCCAACTGTTTCATGTTTTGCAGGTTTTGAAAAATTGCTAAGGTTTGAATAGTTTTACCCAAACCCATATCATCAGCTAAAAGAACCCCAGTTTGGTAATAAAGCCTTTTTGTACAAAACTCTATTCCTTGCTTTTGATAAGGTCTTAACTTTATCCCTTGAGGTGAGGAAGATAGATCAATACAAATGTCAGTATTATGTTGTTTAGCCAATTGTTCTATGGCCGTTTGGTCATAGCGGATAAAATTTTGAGACTGAATTTGTTCTTTAAAGTTTAGTAAGTCTGTTTTAAATATTTTTTTAGGTTTTTCCTCTAAATCACCTTTACTTAACGCCTCTTCTAGCCAAATCCATTTACCGGCTTGATCTCTGAATATTGATTTCCCTGCTTGTAGATCATTTTTACTGAACACTGATTCACCAGCGCAATATTGATAATTTAAATGAATATAATTATTCTGTTCAGCTACTTGAATCATTACCTTTGTAGGCAAAGGACCTTTTATTAAAGATGAAAGGGTGGGGGAGCTTTTTACTTGCACTAGGCCATTGAGGTCTTTTAGAAATTCGCCTAAAATCCTGAGCTCTGATGGTCGCGCAGCAATTGCTCTTGGCATTGAGTCAAGTTTTAAGTTTCTAAGAAAATTATCTCGGACCCTTTTTAGTTCTTCGGGTATAAAAACATCCTCTTCTATAATGTGAAATTTTCTATTTTTAAGTAGAATTTTTGCATTATAAAAAGATGATTTAGCTGAGTTAAGGTTCCCTTGTATTAGAATTTTTCCTTCTTTTTCTTCAAGGATCAATATGGGGGATGTTTTGTTTCTTCTAATTTCTACATCACCAGTTAGTAGGTCTAGCCTATGGTTTATGAGTTGAGGAAGGTTATGGGGAATTGCTTTGGAGGGGACTCGAGGGTTATCATGGCCAAAGACTTTATTTAAAAAATGTACATCCAGGGGTAATGCTATCTTGTAAGTTTCTTCGTGAATCGCGATTTCTTTTCGGGCTTGGTGATAGCTGTCATTGACGCGATTCCAAGCTTGGCGGTGAGGACCTGACTTTACATATGCACCAAGTAATGAAAATTCTCCATTGAAACGTATCTCTATTTCTAGTTCAGCCTGCTTGATCGTTGCTTGGATTTTTGCGCCTGTTTTTTGGTTAGAAATTGAATGGGTTTTAGTTTGTTTTGTTCGAAATTGATCAAATTCAGTTTGAGGAATTCTTAGAGCAAGAAGGTTTTGTTTTAAGATTGCAGGCCGACTCACATGTTTTTGAATTTTAGTCAGCACGCGTTGGTCACTCTTACTAAATTTCTCAGGAGACCTTTTGTTACGCATGCATAAATTATGTAAACGTTGCATGCGCATAGGAGCTTTGCTTTGTGTTTTTAAATCATAAAATCTTAAAATGGCAAAGCCTGGATCTCTATCCAGGTCTGCATCAATTTTGATTTGATTCTCCATCAGACAGGTCTTTGTGGCCTAGAACCTGGTGAATATGCACAGCAGTTTGGACCTCCACAGGACATACGTGGTGGGTACTGACCACGAGCCTCAGGAGTTGTGCCACTTATTTTTTCTTGAATCAATTTTACGATTGTTTGAATCATTAGCGGGTGATTGTGGACTGTTTTGGAGCGAACGAGTTTTAAGCCTTTTTCATCACAGAGTTCTTGTACTTCTGTGTCAAGGTCAAATAAAACTTCCAAGTGATCGCTCAAGAAGCCTACAGGGTGTACCAAAATTTGTTTTTTTATTAAACCTACTTCCAAATCTTCTTCTATCTTATCGCAAATGTCTGGTTCCAGCCAAGGTTGTTGTGGAGGCCCACTTCTACTTTGATATACAAGCTCCCAGTTATCAATACAACAATCTTCTGCAATTAGTCCGCAAACCTCAAGAAGTTGCTTTTCATATTCAGAAGTTTTAGCCATAGAAAGGGGGATACTATGTGCTGTAAAATAAACTTTTTCAGGAGAATCGAGTAGTTTTAAGCCAGCTTTCACCTGTGCTGAGTTTGCTCCCACAAAACCAGGATGGTTGTAAAAAGAACGTAACTTAGTTAGTTTTGGACCATTTTCTATTAAATTTGTTGCAGCTTCTAAATTTTCTTTGTATTGCCTACACCCTGAGTAACAACTAAAACCCGATGTGATATAAACCAAAGTATTCTTATGTCCCGCATCACGAATTTCTTTAAGCGTATCAGGCAGTAATGGGTGCCAATTACGGTTCCCAAAATATATGGGTAAGTCAATATTATTCTCTTTTAGGGCTAACTTTAAAGATGCAATTATTTCTTTATTCTGATCATTGATGGGTGAGTATCCATCAAAGTGACGGTAATGTTCTGCCACCTCGAGCATGCGCTCTCGAGGAACACCTTTACCTCGTAGAACGTTTTCTAAAAAAGGAAGTACATCGTCCATTTTCTCTGGACCGCCAAATGATAAATATAAAATTGAATCGTACATGAACGCTCTCCTGTTAACAATTAGGAAATTAAATTAATGAATCATTATAAGCATGCAATAGAAAAATTAAATAAAACTTTAACAAGAAATGCTCGTAATTTTCTGTTTAGGAATAAATAGTATTCTCTTCGGGTTTCGATGACTTACAAGCAAACCTTTAGATTACAAAATTGTATGAGATTTTGGTTTAGCGAGGACAGAATTGTATTAAATGGATGGCTTTAAAAGGGCTGTTTATTTTGTAAGTTGTTTATATTTCGTATCTAATGGAACCTATTTGATACTATGGTATCAGATGTTCTAATTATCTTTGTAGATTTTTTTAAAACCCTAAAATGTCTTAATTGTGGTTCGCGTTGTGTCACAAACTTCTAAATTTATAGAAGTGGAAACAAAACATTTTAGGAATTTTCAACACATAAAGGAGAAAAAACATGAGTGGAAGTGCTGCTCGCTTAAATGCAATCTCTGCTGTTAATGAGTATGAGATTACTGCTGAACCATTAGCTTTTGAAGAAATTGGTGATGTATACGGTATTAATGTGTTCAATAAAAAAGAAATGAAAACTCGTCTTCCTAAAGGTGTTTTCAAATCTCTTATTGCAACTATCGAGAAGGGTGATAAGCTGGATCCAGCAATTGCAGACGTTGTGGCATCGGCAATGAAAGATTGGGCAATGGAGCGTGGAGCGACTCACTACACGCACGTTTTTTATCCTCTTACTGGTTCAACTGCTGAAAAGCATGATAGTTTCATGAATCCTGATGGTAGTGGTGGAACAATTTTTGAATTTGAAGGTAAGCAACTAATTCAAGGTGAACCTGATGCATCTTCTTTCCCTAACGGTGGTATCCGTGCTACTTTTGAAGCACGTGGTTATACTGCTTGGGATATTACATCTCCTGCTTATCTTATGGAAGGCTTAAATGGTGTTACTCTATGTATCCCAACTGCTTTCGTTTCTTGGACTGGTGAAGCCTTAGACAAAAAGACTCCTGTTCTACGTTCTATGAAAGCTTTAAACGGCGAAGCACAGCGTATTTTAAAACTTTTTGGTGATGATAGTGATTCTGTAGTTACCTCTGGTGCTGGCCCTGAGCAAGAGTACTTTCTAGTAGATCGTAATTTCTTCTACGCACGTCCTGACTTAATGGCTGCTGGCCGCACACTATTTGGCGCTGCACCACCTAAAGGTCAAGAGTTTGATGATCATTACTTTGGTGCAATTCCTGAGCGTGTTTTAGCTTTTATGGCTGATGCAGAATATGAACTATGCAAACTTGGTATTCCAATTAAAACTCGTCACAATGAGGTAGCACCTGGACAGTTTGAGCTTGCTCCTGTTTTCGAAAATGCAAACGTTGCAACTGACCACCAGCAATTACTAATGACAGTTTTAAGAAAAACTGCCAAAAAGTATGGTATGGAGTGTTTAACACATGAAAAGCCATTTGCTAATTTAAATGGTTCTGGTAAGCACTTAAACTGGTCTATGGGTAATGCTTCTCAAGGTAACCTTCTAGATCCAGGCGATACACCACACTCTAATATGCAGTTCCTAGTATTCTGTGCTGCAGTGATCCGTGCTGTAGATTTACATGCTCCACTTCTACGTGCAGCTGTTGCTTCTGCTGGTAATGATCACCGTTTAGGTGCTAACGAAGCTCCTCCAGCGATCCTATCCATTTACTTAGGCGATCAGTTGACTGACGTATTTGAGCAAATTAAAGGTGGTGCTGCGACTTCTTCTAAGGCTAAAGGTACTCTACAGTTAGGCGTTGATACACTTCCTGAATTACCTAAAGATGCCGGGGATCGTAACCGTACGTCTCCATTTGCATTTATTGGTAATCGTTTTGAGTTCCGTGCAGTAGGTTCTAATCAGTCAATTGCTGGTCCATTAGTTATGATGAACACAATCATTGCTGACTCTCTAGGTTACTTAGCTGGAGAACTAGAAACAGCAACTGGTGGTGACGAGTCTAAATTAGCAGGTGCTGTTGAAGCTCTTCTTAAAGATGTGATCTCTAAACATGAGCGTGTTATCTTTAATGGTGATGGTTACTCTGAAGAGTGGCATAAAGAAGCTGAGTTTGAGCGTGGGCTTGCTAACCTACGTACAACTTCTGATGCACTACCATCAGTTATCGAGCCAGAAGTAATTAAAGTATTCGAAAAATATGGTGTTCTATCTGGTGTAGAAATGCACTCTCGTTATGAAACATATTTAGAGCAGTACGTCAACACAGTGCTTGTTGAAGCAAAATGTGTTGCAAAAATGGGTTTTGCTAGCATCTTCCCAGCTGCTGTACGCTACCAAGGTGAACTTGCAAACACTTGTGCAAGTTTGAAAGCTGTTGGTTTTGAATTCGATACTAACACACTTGATCGCGTAACTGCGCTTGTGAAATCACTTCAAGATGGTCTTGCTGAGCTAGAGCCAATGATTGATCATGAAGGTGATATACTAGAACATGCTCAATACTGTACTTCTACTATCCTACCAAAAATGTTGGATATTCGTGCAGCTGCTGATGAGCTTGAAGGTTTGGTTGCTGATGACCTATGGCCTTTCCCAACTTATCAGGAAATCCTGTTCATTAAATAATTCAATAAGAATTATTTAAGAATTTTAAAGGGTCTTTAGTTTTGGCTAGAGGCCCTTTTTGTTTTCAAAAAGAATAAGTTCTTGTTTGTCTAGACTTGCTATTAATTTCGTTTAATAGCTATTTTTGAAAAAATTTTAAATAGTGAATTATATTTTACCATTTGATAGTGTTTCTAGTTTCATATAAATACTATTTCAGTTTGGAATAATTTAGTAAGAATACACTTTCCTTGGCTTCCACAACAATTTAGGTTTAGCTAAATTGTTTTTATAAAAATTGTTTCTTCATTAATTAGTTTTAAATTGGTTTAAGTATTTATATTGCGCATAAGGTGGAAACGTATGAATGAGTTTATTGAATTAGGTTATGTTGGGATGTTTGTGTCTGCTTTTTTAGCTGCTACAATCCTACCTTTAAGCTCTGAAGTTGTATTATCTTCTTTATTGTTGACTGACTTATCTGTCTACCTTTTAGTTGCTGTAGCCTCTTTTGGTAATGTTCTTGGTTCTTGTGTGAATTATTTTTTAGGCTATTGGGGTTGTAATAAGATCATTCAGAAGTGGTTAGGTGTTTCTGAGGAAAAGATGAGGCATCATGAATTACGTTTTAAGCGTTGGGGGACTACTTCTTTATTGCTAGCATGGGTGCCGATTATTGGCGATCCGATAACAATTGTTGCAGGAGTATTAAAAGTAAATTTTATTTGGTTTTTATTTTTGGTAAGTATTGGTAAGTTTTCTAGATATGTTGTTTTAGCTTATTCCATTTTATATGCGACATGATGACATTTAAGCTTTAAATATTACCCTGTATGTCTGCAGACCCATCATTTTATAGCTTAAGCATATTTCCTAAAAAAAAAGTCAGTTAGACTCTTGCGAATGAAGCTTATAAGCCTAAAATTGTAAACGAGTCTAATTTATTTCATTCCCTTTTGAGGAGAAGTCATTTTTGGGCTGATGTGTGTGTTGTGTGAGCGGAGGGGTAGACGGGCTATGCTATGGATTGATACTGCAGTTTGTGAAGTCTATAGTAGAGCCCCTTTTTATCTAGAAGTTCTTGTCTTGTTCCAATTTCTTTTAATTCTCCTTTATGCATGACTGCAATTCGATTGGCATGCTGAATAGTAGAAAGTCTATGGGCAATCACAATTGAAGTTCTGTTTTCCATTAGTTTTATAGTTGCTTCTTGAATGAGTTGTTCTGCTTCCGTGTCGATACTAGATGTTGCTTCATCAAGGACCAATAATTCCGGTTGTGCGACCATTGCTCTGGCAAAGGCTATAAGTTGTTTTTGCCCAACACTAAGGTTGCCTCCGCCTTCCTGTATTTCTGTATCATATCCATTGGGTTGTTGAGATATAAACTCATGAATACCTGTTAATTTGCAAGCGGCAATAACATCTTCTCTAGTTACTTCCCCGTTGTATAGTTGAATATTCTCAAGAATAGAGCCTGGGAAAAGAAAAATATCCTGTAAAACTAAGGACATTCTTTCGCGTAGATCTTTAAAAGAATAGTTCTTTATTGGAAGTCCATCAATAAGGATCTCACCTTTGTTTACTTCATAAAACCTGGAAAGTAAATTGATAATTGTCGTTTTTCCAGCTCCTGTAGAACCTACTATGGCAATAGTTTCACCTTTGCAGATATTTAAGTTTAAATTTTTGATGACTTCTGTACCTTCAACGTAGGCAAATGAGACATCTTTAAACTCTATACAGCTGTCATTACGTGGTGTCCCCATTGTCGTTTTAGGAGCAGTTATATTTGCTGGTTCATCCATTAATTTAAAAATTCGAGTCGACGCTGCTAATGCACTTTGTAAAATATTGTATTTATCTGATAGGTCATATATGGGCCTAAAGAACATTTCAACATATTGAATGAACATAATTAGTTCACCAAGTTTGATCTTCTCCTGCACAACATCACCTCCACCAAAATATATTAAACAACCAAAAGTAACAGAGCTTAAAAACTCAACAGTTGGGAAATACATTGCAAAGTAGAAAACGGTTTTACGGTGTGCTTCTTTTAGTTTGCTATTTATTCCAGTAAATTTATTAAATTCTTCTTTTTCACGGTTAAAAATTTGAACGACGCTCATTCCAGAGATGTGCTCTTGCATAAAGCTGTTTAGGCTCGCTAAGTAGGTACGCACATCATCAAAAGCTTGACGAACTTTTATTCTGAAGAAGAATGAAACAACTACTATTGGGGGAACAATCATAAGCGCAACAAGAGCAAGCTTTACATTCATGATGAACATCATAACAATAATAAATATAATGACGAGTATATTGCTAATGATCATGATGATACCAGAACTAAACATTTCGTTTAAAGCGTCAATATCATTGGTTACGCGAGTAACTAGTTGACCAACAGGGTTTTGATCATAAAACTTTAAATCCATCTTTGTGGATTTCTTAAAGAGTTTTACACGAATATCATAGATTACCTTTTGGCCAATATACGCCATCATATAACTGAGACCATATTGTATAATTGACTGTAAAATGATACAGCCCAAGAATGCAATCGCAAAAAACTGAAGCGTTGATATGTCTTTGGGGATGATACCGTCATCAATACCACGCTTTGTTAAGTAGGGACGCAGTACCATTATTGCTGAGACTAAGATGTTCGCAATAACTGCTAGCCCTACCCAATGCCAGTAAGGTTTTATATATGCTACTAACCTTTGGCTGTGAGTCTGTTTTACTTCAGGCATAGAGCATCTTTCAGGTATTGCTCAATTTTTTCTAAGCGAGTACCGCGGGAACCCTTTAGAATTAAGATATCGTCTGTATTGATTTGGGGTACTATCTTGGCTGCTGCAACTTCACTGTCGGAAAATTTTTGAATGGACTTTTCAAGTTTTAGTTCATTAAAAATTTCCCCTACTAAATATAATTTAATTTTAGGGAGGCGTTTATGACAGAAGTCAATCATGTCTGAGTGGAGTTTCGGCCCTTCATCACCAAGTTCTAACATATCACCTAATACTAGGTGTAGGTTCTTTTGATTGATGTCTAGTTCAGAAAGCCATATGATAAGGGCTTTCATGCTTTCAGGGTTGGCATTATACGCATCATTTAAGACGGTTACTTCTGCAACCTTTTCTGAACGCATTCGCATACCTGGTAATTTAAACGCAGATAGTGCCTCTGTAACTTTAGAAAAATCAATTGAAAGAATTTTAGCAACAGCAAAAGCGCTACCCGCATTTTCCATCATGTGAATTCCTGAGATCTCCCAGCTTACTGAATAAGACTGATTAGTGTGTTTTACATTAAAATTGGAAGAAGCCCAAGTTTGTTTGCTAGGAATAACCTTAAAATCACTGTCACTTTGTAAACCATAGGTTAATAAGGAATGTACTTCTTGAAACTTTTTGACTGGTAGAAACTTTAAACAGCTTTGATTAACTATCGTATGCTGAGTCGTTTTTAGATTTGTGGATAAGATTGCTGCCTTTTCATATGAAACACCCTCAATATCGTTAAGCCCTTCTAGGTGACCATGTCCAATATTGGTTATGATTCGAATATCTGGTTCAGTTATTTCAGTGAGTCTTTTTATCTCTCCAGGAGCATTAGTCCCAAGTTCCAAAATAGCTATCTTTTGTAAAGGACTGACTTTCAAAAGGTTTTGTGCAGCACCAATTAGATTGTTAGTATTAGCTTGAGTAAAGTAGACCGCCTCTTTCCCATAGTGGTATTCACATACTGCAGCAATCATTTCTTTTGTTGATGTTTTACCGCAACTTCCAGTAATACCAATAATTTGTGTATTCAACAATTTTTGGCGGTGTGCGTTGGCCAAGTCTTGATATGCTGTAAGTGTATTCGTAACTTTTAGCTGTGTAGCCTTAACTGTTTTATCTATAGTTTCCACAAAGATAAGTTTTGAACGGTCTGCTACTTGATGAAGAAACTTATGTGCATCAAAACTTTCTCCCTTTAAGGCAACAAATATATCGGCATCAAAGTTACGGCTATCAGAAGAAATAGAACTCAATTTTACCGTTTGGTCTTTGGGCTCATTTTGCCATACCCCACCACAGATTTCTTTGATATCTGCAAAAGAAAATGATATTTGGTCACTAAAAGTAAGTAGGGTGTTATTCATTGCATATTAAGGCTGATTTGGCTGTTCAATCTCTACTTCGGTTTCAATCATTTCAATTTGTTCAGAATCTTCTATTTTAGGTGGTGGGTTAAAGTATGGTTGTACATATAGCATTAAATAAATGACTATGCCAGTTATAGATACATACATCCATATTGGAAAAATTACTCTTGCAAATTTTTTATGCTGTGCAAGGCGATCTTTAAAGGCATACCAAAGTAGTAGTAAGATAAATGGAACCATCGCTCCTGCTAGAATAATGTGTGGAATTAAAATGATTAAATAGATGACTTTTGAAATTCCTGGATATGGGTATTTTACTGAGCCCACTTGGTAATGATATACAAGGTAAAGTGCCAGAAATAATGCTGAGCAGCTTAGGGCCTTTAGCATCCAATTTCTATGTTTTGTTTGACGTTTGTCCTTGATACTCACATAACCCATATAAAGACAAACTGCACTACAGGCATTTAAAATTGTATAAATAGTTGGTAGATCTGTGTAATCCAAAATTATTTCTTTCTTATCAGTTGATATATATGTCGTCGGAGCACATTCAAACTCTCAGGATTATTATATTCATAATAATCACGAATCGTACCTTGTCCATCAATTAAAATAAGTTTTCCGGTATGGTTTTCAGGGAAATCATCAGTTACATGAAAGCTCTTTACGGCTAGGTACCTTAGTTGAGGTATTTCTTCAATTCGAAGCATTTTCCACTTTTGATCTTCAATGCCCCAATGTCCTGCATATTTTTTTAAACTCTCCAAAGTATCATTCTTTGGATCAACAGAGAATGACACGAGTTGTACATCATCATAACTAGCGAATTCTGCATGCAACTCAGACATCACATTATTGCTCAGTGGGCAAATATCCTTACAAGTCGTGAACATGAAGTTCACGACTGTTAATTTCCCCGAATAGAATAATTTTTCTGATTCCTCATGCCCATAGCGTTCTGTTGCTTTAAAGGGAAGTACCTTGGCTTCTTCACCTAACAAATAAGGTACTTCTCTACCTTTTTCTGCTTGCTGAACTGCATAAGTCCCTATTGTGAAAAAGATAATGCATAAGGAACATGCAAAACCACAAAAACGCACAAAACTTATGAAACTTTTTTCTTCATGAGGGTGCTTGGCCGGGATATATTGGCAAGCTACGTATAGGTAAAAAAGTAAACCAATATACATGCTTCCAAACCAGAGATGAAATACCTGCATCATAGGATCAAGGCCAAAATGTTTAAAGCCAATTCCATTCATTACTTCTAAAATTGTTATAATCACTAAGACCCATGCCGCACCTCGAACAGCGCGAGTATATAGTTCTTTTGCCTTAATAAGCTTTAAGGCAATTGCAATACAAATAATTGCGGTCAGCCACCCTGAACCAATATGAAGCCATTTGATCGTACCCGCCAAAGGGAAGAGATCTGCATCTGTGGCTGCAGGCAAATCAATACGTAATTGTTGCAACCTTGCGCGCAATAATGCACCAAAAGTAATTTGGACTATACTAAGAATCCAAGTAAAAATAATCCATTTTTGCATTGGTTGCTTATCTCGAATTGCATCTGCTGGTATTTGATATTCTTTTTCCCATGCTCGAACAGCTACATACACGAGTAGGGATACAATGATCATAGCACCTAGCATATGAAGGGAAACAATAATAGGTTTTAATTCAGTTTTTACTACAATCGCCCCTAGGCCTCCTTCAATACATGTCAAGATAAAGGCTGCCCAAGTTCCTAGAACGATTTTAGGATATTTTTTGTAAAACTTTAAGCTCATGAACGCTGCAATCATTACTGAAAATCCAGTTAAAACACCTGCCAAGCGGTTTAAGTATTCAATCCATACAGACTGTATTGGGTGAAGGCGAACATCATGCATGGAAGGGCCATCTACATTTGTTTCATCCATAAGGCGAATTGCCAATTCTTGAGCAGAAAACGGGGGTAGCCATTCCCCATGGCATTTAGGCCAGTCAGGGCAGCCCAACCCAGAACCCGAGACACGGACTAAACCACCTATAAATATTAATGAATAGGTTAATAGGGTCGTAACTACAATTACTTTTAAAAATAACTTCATATTTTCATCTTATATTTTGTCAGAAAACGTTGACATACAATTCTCCGTAGTTCAAACATATTAACATACTTACGTTTTAAGCTTTTTAAATAGAAGTAGGCAAAAGATTGGGGATGATTTTAAGCATGATTTTAGTTTTTTTAATGATTAGAATTTCCTTCAAAAAATTTTGATTTCTGTTTGTTTAAGATTCGTGAAATTTTTCTGGTTGACCATTATCAAGAATAATTTTTTCATCAAGAAAGAATACTTATTAAAGTTGCTATTCTCTTGTATCGCTTTTATGAGTTGAGGAGGATGTAAATCTATTTCATCAAGTTTTGAAATTGGGTGCCAAAAAAATGTAGATTCTTCTCTATTGGCTTTGGTAAATTAGTGAGCTGATTTTCTATTTGTAGATGAAATACAAGATTGATTTCAAATTGTTTTTCGCCGTGAAATATCCAGCTATGTTCGAATGCACCAAAGAAATTATTTATTGAAAAAGCTATACCTATCTCCTCTAAAAGTTCTCTTTTTAGAGCTTGTTTAGCTGATTCGCCAAAATCGATATGTCCACCAAGTAAAAAACTTTGTGAACAACTATTAGAACAAACCAATAAAACTTTTGCCTCATGGGTGAATATCCCACGACATTGATAATGAAAATGCTGGTGGATCATAAATAAAAAAGCCCCTATGTACGGATTACAAAGGGGCTAAACTTTAAGTAAAAACTACTTCGTTGTTGTTGTTCCAGGTTGTGCTGCTGGAGCTGGAGCTGGAGTTGCTGGAGCTGGAGCTGGAGTTGCTGGTGCTGGAGCTGCTTGAGCTGGAGCTGGAGCTGCTTGAGCTGGTGCTGGAGTTGCTGGAGCTGGCTTTTCTACTGGTTGTGTTACGCCTTTATCAATACGCTTCACTTCATCTTTATTGATTTTTCCAGATTTTCCATCTGGTGTCTCATATTCATAGAATGCGTCATCATCATCAAATTTTGGTTCACCTTCAGTTACAATTGTACCACCATCTTTGGTTACGATTGTATGAGTTGAGGAACAGCCTGCTACAAAGAATAGGCATACGGTTAATACTAATACAGCTATTGCTTTCATATAATCTCCTTTAATTAATATTTGAAAGTTGTTGAAAGCTTAGTCCGCTCTTAACTTACCACAAGACCTTATTTGTATAAAAGTTCTGTAATTAGCAATTTTTATTCCACTTTTGTGACTATCGCTATTTAGAAACCGGTATATATTTATTTTGAACCTAATATTTATTAATATTTTTTTAAATACTATATAATCGTTCGAGTAAAAACATGGTACAGCAAGGGTTTTATCACTCCCAAAATTTACAACTTCGTCAAGAGCAACAACTTGCACCTCATCAGATTCAATCTCTTGAGATTTTGACAATTCCATTATTGGATTTGCAAAGTAAGCTAAATGCAGAAATGGAAGTAAATCCTACCTTGGAGCGGATTGACTCTCGTACGGAGAGTTTAGCTGGGGATCCAATGGAGGAAATGACAGCATTGCAAGATCGCAATAGCGATAGTGCAGGTGCTGCGGTTGAAAAAGATGAAGCTTTAGCAGAGTTAGTAAACTCTGGTGATTCATGGCAAGACTATATGCCTAGTTCAGGAGTTCAATACACAAGCGATGATGCTGAAAAGCGTGCTCATTTCTTTGATTCATTGGTTACCGAACCCACTATGCAGGAAGACCTTCTTGAACAAATCAGAATGAGTTCTGCAAATCCAGATTTATATTCACTCCATGAATTATTGATTGGCAGTTTAGATGAACGAGGCTATTTGACTGTATCTGTTGAAGATGTCTACACTCCTGACATTGCAAATCAGTTCTCTATAAATAATATTGAAGAAGCAATTGCCGATATTCAAAGCTTAGATCCGGCTGGAGTCGGGGCTTTTGACCTTAAAGATTGCTTGCTTATACAGTTAGAGCGTAAGGAAATGAGAAAAAGCTTAGCCTATCGTATTGTGAAAAGTTATCTGGATGAAGTGGCTAGAAATAAAATTCCTTTTATTGCCAGTAAACTTAAGAAAACAACTGAAGAAGTCTATGAAGCCTTAAAGTTTATTCGTGAGCTTAATCCTCGGCCAGGACGTATGCTGGATCGAAGTATGCCTGCTTTTGTCGCCCCAGAGGCAACAATTAAGATTGATGAAAATCAGAATTTTGTTGTGGAAGGAAACCCAGATGTACTTCCAAAACTTCAAATTTCAGATAAGTACCTTCGTTTACTTGAAGACAAAACAGTGAGTGCTGAGATTAAAGCATACATTCGAGAAAAAATTAATACGGGTAAGCTGTTTAGTAAGAGTATACGTCAACGTGGTGAAACAATACGTAAAATTACTGAAATTGTTTTAGACAAGCAAAAACAATATTTTATTGAAGGCGAAGAGGCCCTAAAGCCCATGACCATGAGTGAAGTCGCTGATGAGCTTGGGGTTCATGAAACGACAGTAAGTCGTGCCATCGCCAACAAGTTTATTGAAACACCACAGGGACTTGTTTCTCTTAAAACCTTTTTCACTGGTGGTTATCAAAGTGAAGATGGTGACATGCTTTCTGCAAAAAGCATTAAACACAAAATTTCGAGTTTTGTAGCAGATGAAGCTCCTCAAAAGCCTTTATCTGATCAGAAGATTGTTGAACTTCTTAATGAAGCTGGGCTTGATGTGGCAAGAAGAACTGTTGCTAAGTATCGTGAAGAGCTCGGGATCCCATCTTCTAGATTGAGAAAATCACATGGGAAATGATTTAGTTCCTCAAATTCAAACTGGTGATGATTTATTGACTCAAGCTGAAGAAAAAATGCCAGTAGTCATTGTTTTAGACCGTCTTCGAAGTGCGTTCAATGTTGGTAATATTTTTAGATTAGCAGAAATTACAGGATCCCAAGAAGTTGTCACTTGTGGATATACAGCTACACCGCCTCACCCAAAGCTAGAAAAATCTGCACGGGGTTGTGATGAAATTGTTGCTTGCAGGCATTTTGAAACCACCAAAGAGGCAATTTTAGCACTCAAAGAAGAGGGCTTTAAAATCTGGGCTGTAGATACTTTTGATTCAGCTATTAAGTATACCGATTTGAGACTTGAATTCAAACAGCCTATTGCTTTTGTCGTTGGCAATGAGGCATTAGGCATTCAGCAAGAACTTTTGCCATTTTGTGACCATTTTGTCAAGATTCCAGTTTATGGTTTTAAAAACTCCTTAAATGTCGGCAATGCAACTGCAATTATCTTATACAAAGTACGACAGTGCTGGGAAGAAATACAAAAAAATGAGCAGAAGGTACGGTGCTCTCAGACATAAATTTGTATCCTTGCGGATTCGTTGCTGATAAGGTAGAGGCTCGTCAAATCTTCTGCTCTGAAACCAATATATATGATCAAACTCCTCAGTCAATAGCTAACGCTTAATAGTAGTCAATTTTGCTACGAAATTTTTATATATAATCATGTATGACAACTAGACTCTTCTAGCTTTTAATCATTTATTAATTTTTTTTAATGTGATGGTTTTCGTGAAGAGTTTTTAACATAATCTCCTATTGATAACAATCTCTGATAAATTGTAGAGTTCTTAATTTCTCAACTTTGCCCATGCCATAACTGTTTCTTTTTTTTATAGTTTTACGTTTAAAGACTATATTTTAGGTTCAGTTAGATGATTAAATAATTGAGGTGGTGATACTCTTTACGTCTCTTGATGAATTAACGCCAAAATCAGGACATTTTTTTATGATTTCTATAGCGAATTTCTCTTGTTTGGGTACATTAGATAGTTAAACTTTATGGAGAGAATTTGTGGTTTCTATTTCAAATATTGTACTTTTTACCGATCAACAGCAACTCAAGTATGCATTCATTCAGGCAGAAAAAGGAAATAAGTTCCTAGCACAAGATGAAAATGGAAAGCAGACAAAATTAGCTGATAAGCAAATTCTTCTTATCCTTTCAAAACAGGCGAATTCATTAGAGCACCTTCAGGATATCTCAAATTCATTAAAAAAAGATGCAGCCATGCTTCGTAAAACGATTGATGTTTCCCTGCTTTGGGAAATGCTTGCTGAAGATGAGTCTGAAATGGAGCTACTTGATATTGCAGAACTCTACTTCTCTGATATTGCAGATAAAGAAAAAATTGCCCTTTTGATGTTACTTGTTGGAGATCAAATACACTTTCGATCAAAAAATAAATTATATGCTGCTCGCTCAGCTGAACAAGTGAAGGCTTTGAAGGAAGCTGAACAGAAGAAAATTGCCAAAGAACGTTTAGTAAAGCAGGCAAGTCGCTTTTATCGGGCAGTAAAAACAGCATCTAAAATGATAGATGTACCAGAAGAGCTTGAGCGCTTCATGCAAGAAGTTGAAGATTTCTATTTCAAGAATATGAAAAATGATGCTCGTATATTGTTTACCAAAATAGATCCAGACGAAGACGCATTAGAGTGTGCATATGTTTTGTTGATGAAAACGGGTCGATTGAGCCCAGGTTCTGATGATGTGCTATCGCTAGGTCGTTTGAAAAGAGAGTTCCCTAAAGAAGCTGTTGAGGCTTTGAATGGTCTGAAAGCATATGATGGAGCAGATGACCGTGAAGACTTCTCTGACCGAATTTCTTTTAGTATAGACGACCCTGAAACAAGAGAAGTAGATGACGTCCTTTCTGTTCGCTTTTATGACGATTATACAGAAGTTGGAATTTATATTGCTGATGCTGCTTCTTATGTTATACAAGATGGTGCTATAGACCAAGAGGCCTTACGAAGAGGAGCTACACTCTATATGCCACAAGGTGCTATTCTTATGATTCCAGATCAGGTGAGCTGTGATTATGCCAGTCTAAATACAGAAAGCCTAAAACCTTGTTTTGCATTTATTTTAAAATTTGATAATGAATTTAACTTACTTGAGCATCGCTTAGCTCTTGGAAAAATGCGCGTTCATCACCGTTTGAGCTATGAAGAGGCAGATGAAATCATAGAAAATGGTGGCGAATTAGCTGATGCGTTGCGCTATTTAGATCAGCTAGCTAAAGCTCGTTTGCAACAGCGCCTAGGCCAAGGAGCAATGATTATTCAGCGTGTTGAAACGAAAGTTCGTGTAAAAGAAGGCAGAGCTAATGTACAGGCGATACCACCTGGAACTGCTGCTAGAGACCTTGTTGGCGAATGTATGATTTTGGCTAACTATATTACTGCTAAAGTTGCGGATGAAAAAGACATCCCTCTTTCATATAGATCCCAGCCTAAACCAGATGATCCCGCAAGAAAATACCTAGGGCAAATCGTGAATGAACATACGCCTAATGTTTTTAGAGGTATGAAAAAATCTCAGTTAAGTTTGAGCGCAAAACCACATACTGGTTTAGGGCTAAGTCACTATACACAGATTACATCACCACTTCGTCGTTATGGCGACTTAGTTATGCAGCGTCAACTTAGTGCATGGCTTAAAGGTGAAGAGCTGCCTTATACGGTTCAAGGCCTTATGGAAGTGATTGGTAATGCTGAATTTACTGAACGAGAAAATCGTAAACTTGAAAGAATTTCAACTCGATTTTGGGAAATTCAATATTTGGCGGATCAAGATCCTGCAAAAGAATATGATGCAATTATCGTTGGTAAAAATCCTAATGCGGTTCAGGTTTCTATTCAGCCTTGGGGAATTCGTGGTAAAATTCCTATCCAAGAGAAAATTTCTATGGGAGCAATGATTCAGGTCAAAGCAAAAAAATTAGATCCGCAATTTAATATTGCACGTTTTGAACAAATAGTGTAAATATATAGGGTTCTGTCAACGTATATAATATAAAGAGAAAGGATCTATAATGAAGAGATTTTATCAATTTATGCTTATTTTATTTGCTGCAACAAATTTTTGCTATGCAGGAGATACAAAGACACGTTATGAATTTAATCTGCAAGGAACGAGTAACCGTAAGAACTATCACTCCTACCTTGAAGTTGATGGCAAGCGAATTTATGTGATTAAAAAATTTCAAAAGAACAAAATAACTGATATAGATCGTCAAATTTTATATATTGGTGCTGTTCGAGATATTTTAAATTCACTCGGTAAAGAACCGTACGTTCGCGGTAAAGATGAAAAATTTATTTCAACTCGTAATGTTTATAATGGTAGACAGGTTTTTCGCAAAGATAATGTTATTTATATTTGCAGTAAAGAGTTCACAATGCGCAATAATAAGCAAGTCAGAAGCTTCATTGAGGCACTTGATAAAATAGCAAATAATTACGGACTTTAAGCTTAGCCCAGCGGCAGTTTATAATCACTTGAATAAAACTTTCTTTGAGGTCAATACTTTTATAGAGCATGTTAACTCTTCGCAATCTTCCAGTTGAAGCTAGGCACCTTTTGTTAGTATTATTCCTTTAATGATATTTTTTTACTTAACCATTAATGGTCTTGCATCTTCAAAGTAAAACTCATCTTTATGTGAAATTTTCATCTTCTCTGCACGGTGATGCTTGTAAGCTAAGACACAGCTAAAGGCTGTTTCCTAAATTATGAAATATAAGGTTTACTTCAATTCAATTTCAAGATTCATAGGACAGATTCAAATTTTTATGGTTAAGTCTATCCTAAATGTCCATAATTTTAGCTTAAACAATTCAACTTAAAAGCCATACTACAGCTGATTTTGGAAGAATAAGTCATTGACAGTTCATACTAGAAAAATACAATTTTAATAAATAATAATAATGACTAGGAGATTTGTTATGAGTACGTATATTGTCGCAGTGGATTTTTCGGATGTTTGTGGGCTCGTCGTGAACCAAGCTGCTAAGTTAGCAGCTAAATCAGGTGCAGAGCTTGTTTTAGTTCATATTGAACCCCCAAGCAGTGGTTTTATTTATTTTGTTGAAGACTCACCATTTGTGCGCGGATATGGTTCTCATGTTTTAACTGCAGAAGATAAAGTCTCTACAGCAATAATTAAAAACGATTCCCATGCACTAGAAATTTTAAAACAGCAAGTTGAAGCTCTAAAAGTTCCTTGTCAATCGATACTGATGCAAGGCAATGTTGTTGAAGAAGTTGTTGCTCAAGCTAAGGTTTTTAAAGCTGAACTGCTATTTCTTGGCAACCACCGTGCAGGTGTATTTCAACAATTTGTTCTTGGTAGTACTGAAAACAGTATCATTGAAAAATCACCTTGCCCTGTTGTTCTAGTTCCTAAAGATATCTTAACATAATCATTCTGTCGACTCAAATGAATCTAAAAATGATGTTGGATTTTCAATTGATTACAGTTAAGTTAACTACTGAATGGATTTAATACTTTAAAATACAATTTATTTGGGATTTAGAACTAATCAATTTTAAGGAGTGAGATATGTCTACAGAAGACACTTTAGTAGAAGAAACTGAGCTAAAAATGGATGCTTCAATTGAAGCCTTAATTAAAGATTTTGCAAGCTACAGAACCGGTAAAGCTTCTCCAAGCATAGTCGAAGGTATAATTGTTGAATACTATGGTACTCGTACTCGTCTAAAAGATATTGCTGGAATCACTTCACCAGAACCTCGCCTGCTTGTTGTTCAACCATGGGATCAAAGTGCAATCCAAGATATTGAAAAAGCAATTATTGGTAGTTCTTTAGGTATTAGCCCAGTGTCTGATGGCCGTGTACTTCGTTTACCCATTCCTGAGCTTTCTGAAGAACGCCGCAAAGACCTGTCTAAGCAAGTAAAAAAACGTGCAGAAGATGCAAAAGTTCAAGTCCGTAATCATCGTCGTGACGCCAACCAAGGAATTAAAGATCTCGAAAAAGATGGGGCTATTACTGAAGATGACGTTAAGTTGATGCAGAAAGATGTACAAGATATCACGGATGCATCTGTTACTAAAATAGATAAATTGACAGATGCAAAAGAACAGGAAATTTTAGAAGTCTAAACAGAGTTAACCAAGCTATTTCACTTAGGCGAGCCATTTTTGCTCGCCTTTTTTATTTATCTTTTTGTCCCTCTTTCGTAAGAGAGGGTTTAGCAAGTTTTTCAGCTTTATCTGTTAGCTCCAGGAAGAGGTAATACTCATACAGTTGTTGATAATTTTCATGTGTCTTTGCCTTCTTATATTTATCCTCATATATTGATAACTTTATTCTAACAAGCTCTTTGTTCTTAGGCATATACTGCTCAAGTTGACTGATTTTAAGCATAGCTTCATCAAATTGCTCCATAAGGTATAGTTGATTGATTAATGCAATATATGGTGCTGAACGAGTCGGGGATATATCGTGTGCTTTGCGAAAATATTTTAAGGCAAGTTCATTCTCGCCATTGCGCTGAAGTAACCGTGCATATCTGTAATTAACAAAGTATGAATCTGCATTTTCCTTCAATAAATGCTCCCAGAAAGTAAAGGAATCTTTCCAATACTCAACATTCTTTTGAGTATAAAAAAAGTTTGAAACTATAAATAATGCACTTATTGAAACAGGAATAATTTTATTTTTAAATTTAAATAATAGAATCACAATGAAAGCTGAGAACGGAGCAAGCATCGTGTAGTAATAACGATCTGCGGTGTAGAAAACACGGTGTGAAATCACATATATATGAAGAGGAGCCACAAAAAATAGCGTGCTTGCAAAGAGCATAGAATTCTCAGACCACTTCTTTTTTTTAAGTGAATAGAGGATGTACCCAATAATAGATAAAGTTAGTATATATCCCAGGATAACACCTGATGCAGACCTTTTATACCACAGATACATAGGTTCACTACTATTGATCAGGAAAAAACGACTGATAAAGTGCCAGGTTAGGTATGGAGCTTGATAAAATTTAAAGCCAGTTCCCTGAAATATGTAAGGATTATTCTGTTGTATATGATAAAAAGCAAAACCTAGAAATACTAAAATGAGAGTCCATGAAGATTTTTTAATGGATTTAGTTCGTAAACATTCAATGATTACGAATAATGGAATTATTGAAATTACTGATGGCTTACATAATAATGCAAAAGTCAGGAATATTGAAGTCAGCAAATAACGTAACGCAGGCTGGCTCATTTTATTATTTAAAAAACATAGAATAGATAAAAATGTAAACGTGGTCATTAATAAATCTTTTCTACCCATTAGCCAAACGACAGATTCCACCTGCATTGGATGAAAGGCAAATAGCAAAATCACAATATATTTTACTGCAAAAGATTTACAGATATATTCCATGATTTTATAAGCAAGAAAACAATTTATTAAATGCAGTAAAAGGTTGCTAATATGAGATATATTTTCACTGAAACCTAAAAACTTCTCTATCCAAAAAGAGGTATAAAAAAGAGGGATGTACAAAGCTTCTGTCGGGTGTGCTTTAAATGTCCAGATATTAACTAAACTATTCCAGCTTGGATCTGCGATATTAGGATTTTCTGTTATAAAAAGTTTTGTATCCCAGAATATACTTGTATAAAAGGCCACGGGAAAAAATAAATAAACAAAAATAAGTAAAAATAATACACTGAAGATTATGGCTTGCTTATTACTTAGAGCCTGATTTATTTCGAGTTTATTCATATATAGTTTAAAATGACACTTGCTTAAAGAATTCATTCGCAATCATCATATGACCGGATGTATTTGGATGAATAGAATCCCATGCAAGACTTGATGCATGATAGTGCAAAAGGTAATTATCAATAGCTACTTGCGGTGTAATGTGAACAGCATCAAATTTTTTTGCTAGCTTGGAAACAATATCTGAATAAGCATCTATTTGTTGACGCATAAGATCTTGCTTATTATTGTTAATCAAATAAGGGCTAATTAAGACTAAGCCCTTAAGAGAAGCACGTGTTTTCTCAAGAAGAGAAATATAGGTTTTCTCGTAAACACCCATAGATACCTGAATTTCTACTTGATGCGGAACATCAAATTGGCGCCAAACGTCATTAATACCAATTTTAATAGACAAGTAATCTGGTTTTAATTTAAGGACGTCATCTTGCCAGCGCCTTTGTAAGTCTAGTATTGTATTTCCACTAATCCCCTTATTGATGATACGAACCCTACATTCTGGGGTTTCTGACATAATTTTTGCATTAATAAGATTTACATAACCACGACCTAGCCCTTTATCTAAATTCCATGGAGTTTCTTCACCACTTTCAGATCGGCCTGCATCTGTAATAGAATCGCCAATAAATATAAATTTAGAATTTGATTCAACTTTCACTTTATCCCCTTTTTATTTTCCTATAAATTATCATTTAAATTTCAAAAGGAAATCTATTTTTGTTTCTATTGTCAAGTTAGAAAAATGCACGTTACTTTGTTTATGGGAAAAAACAATAATATTAAGGAAACTATATGAGTAGATATCCAAAAACATTTTCCCACATTGGGCTTTCAGTATCTGATCTAGATAAAGCAGTTCAGTTCTATGAAGAGGTAATGGGATGGTATACGATCATGCATCCAACTGAAATTATTGAAGATTCAAGTACGTCAATTGGAATCATGTGTGAAGATGCCTTTGGCCGGGGATGGGGGGCCTTTAGAATTGCTCACATGTCAACAGGGGATAAAATAGGTGTCGAAATTTTTGAATTCAAACAAAATGAGACTGAGTCAGAATTTAAATATTTGCGAACAGGAACCTTTCATTTTTGCGTACAGGATCCTGATGTAGAAGGGCTAGTTGAAAAAATTAAAGCACATGGTGGTAAACAACGGATGCCAATTCGTTATTATTACCCTGGAGATAAACCATATCGTATGTTTTATGTGGAAGATCCATTTGGTATAGTTTTTGAAATATACTCACACAGCTATGAGTTAACCTATTCTGCTGGTGCTTATTAATTGAACGTCTGTTTGTTGTGGTAACTGAAGCATATGGCATTATATGCTTCAGTTTTTTATAGTTCAAAATCAAAGTAATTAGCCGCATTATTGAAGCATATATCTTCAACCATACGACCCACAAGTTTTATATCTCTTGGTATCAAGCCTTTTTCCATATCATTTCCAAGCAAATTACATAGGATTCGACGAAAATACTCATGTCTTGTAAAGCTCACAAATGAGCGACTATCTGTTAGCATTCCAACAAAGCGTGAGAGTAATCCCAATTGAGATAGTATTTCCATCTGCTGCTCCATTCCAAACTTTTGATCTGCAAACCACCAGCCTGTTCCAAATTGAATTTTTCCCGGGAAAGTGCCATCTTGAAAATTACCAATCATACTAGCAACCATGTAGTTATCAGTGGGATTTAAGTTATAAATGATCGTTTTTGCAAGTTTATTATCGCAGTCTAAACGGTCTAAGTAGCGACTCATTTCAAAGGCTGTATTTGGGGATCCCATTGAATCTGTCCCAGCATCTGGTCCAATACGCTGAAATAAGCGAGTACTATTATTTCTCATTGGACCATAATGAAACTGCTGTGTCCAACCCCGTGAATGATTCCAGCGGCCAATATGAACTAACAAACAAGACTTGAACTGATCATCTTCCTCATCGGTTGCAGGTATTCCGGCTCGAACATTTGTCAAAATACGATCAAAATCTGTATCTGAATAATCAGCAGCATAAAAGCGGCTTAATCCGTGATCGCTTAAGCGGCAGCCATTTGCATGAAAATAATCATGACGCTCTTTCAATGCTTTTAAAAAATCTTCAAAATTTTCTATTTTAAAATCTATAGATTGCTCTAGTTTCTCAAACCAATTATTAAAAGTATCTGGTTGGTTTACCATTAGGGCTTTGTCAGGTCGATAAGTTGGTAACACTTTTACTTCAAAATCACTTTCAGCAATTTGCTTATGCCACCTGAGATCATCAACTGGATCATCTGTAGTACAAATCAACTTCACATTACTTCTAAGTAATATATTGCGTACAGTAAATTCAGGAGTTTTTAAAAGTTGATTTCCTTTGTTCCATATCTCTTCAGCTGTATCAGGTCCTAAAAGTGAATCAATATCAAAATACCTTTTTAGTTCTAAATGGGTCCAATGGTAAAGAGGATTGCGCAATAGGTAGGGTACTGTTTGTGCCCATGCCTGAAACTTTTCCCAGTCAGAAGCATCACCAGTACAATATCTTTCTGGAATCCCATTAGACCTCATTGCTCGCCATTTATAATGGTCTTCATAAAGCCAAAGTTGTGTGAGGTTATCCCAACTGTGATCTTCAGCAATCTGCTGTGGATTTAAGTGATTATGATAGTCAATGATACCTGGGGTAATTGCGTAACCTTGATACAATTCTTTAGCATAGTCACTATCTAGTAAAAAATCATCGGTAATAAAACTCATATTTTCTTTCTTTCGCCATTCTAGTAGTACAGTCTAGTACACATAACCTAGGGGGACTTTCACATATTTCGAGTTTAGATATCAACTTTATTTAAATAAGATTTTTGGCTTAGGCTAATTGATTAAGTGCCTATTATATTTTGGGGCAAATATAAACTATTCTATCCATTAATCATTAAATATAAATAAGTACTCAAAAACTCACTGTAAATTATAAAATATGTATCTCTTTAAATAGGACATATTGAAATAGTATGAAGTAGACCTATTTTATTTATGGCGGGCATGCTTGAGTTTCTGATATTCCTGACAGCATTTATTTAATTTACTTTTAGGGCAGTAATATTGAAAAATAATCATTATATTTTTATATTGTGCAGTTTGTTTTTTACATCTTGTGGAACTTTCCCATTTAACGATGCTCACTACATGCCTAATGTCAAGAATGCTAAAGGAGAGCAGGTCGTATTAGTCCATGGATTTTTAAGTTTGGGAGCAGCAATGAAGCCAATGGGAAGGTCTTTACGAAACGCGGGCTATGAAGTTTATACCGTAAGTTACCCGACTCATTCGCTAACCCCCAGAGAAGTCGTTGAATATGTAAGCAATCAAATTAATGCATTGCCTATAAAAGACGATGAGCCAGTTCATTTCGTTGCCCATTCGATGGGTGGAATTATTCTTAGAAAATATTTAGAAGATACCCCTCACAATAACCTAGGGAAAGTCGTTATGGTAGGAACTCCTAATAGAGGGATTCCACTTCTCTCTGAGTTAGACGATTATAGTTTTTATCATCTACTTTTAGGTCCTACTGCAATCAATTTGGGTATTGATTCTGAAGATTTTCCTAATCAACTTTCATCTCCATATTACCCATTAGGAGTCATTGCCGGAACCAAATCACGTATTCCGTTTAGCAACTCTTTATTGGGTGAAACAAATGATGGCGTTGTGCCAGTCTCTCGGGTACGATTCTTAGGCATGACTGATTATATGGAAGTTCCAGTTACGCACCAACAGCAAAGAAAGCATCCACTTGTGATTAAAGAGGTGAAATACTTTTTAGAAAAGGGGTACTTTACGGCTGGCACTAAAAGTGGTGCCCAATTTCAAAATCAATTAAAATAACGATTTGTTGGTATTGCTTCATTACGTAAGTTCCACATATCCAAATCGAAGTCATATTGGCCAGTAAGTTCTCGCCAAAACCTTGCCCGCATAAATTCTTCACGGCGTGAAGATTGTCCATGCCAAGGGAATCGCTTGCTCAAAATCTGTCGAACTTCTTGAGAGTCATATCCTGTGGTATCAAATAATTTCTGTTGACGCTCCATTGGGTTTAGACGAAGTTTAAACATATATCGTATTTGATCTTGAGATTGATTAGGTTGTGCTCCATGCCATAAATCAGTATGCCAAACAACCACAGTTCCGGCTTTGCATTCACATTGAACCATACCTTTTATATGTTGGTAGCGCCCAATAACACTTTCATTTACTTTACGGAAATGACTGCTTGGTAAAAAACGAGTGCCACCTAAAAGTTTAGGAGTGTCTTGAGGGAAGAAGGAAATTTGAATGTCAAATGCAGTTCTCCTTGGATCAAATTCAGCATCTTGATGAAGGGCTTGAACACGAGAACCTGGTCGAGTCTCATGGGGAAAATGGTGATCATACCGTGGGTTTCGTCCTACCAATGAGTAAATTAAACCTTTTACAATTGGGTGTCTTATAAATTCATAAACCGGTGTACCTTCTTCCCAAGTATCCCAAAGAAGTTGACCTCTCTTTTTGTAAATTTTTTGTTTGGCATCTCTTAAGTAGTCATAGAATTTCTCGCAAAGTTCACGTGGAATAACCTCATCAAAACGTAAGAATCCATTAGCTGTGAATTCAGCCATTTGCTTTACATTTAATAACTCAGAATCTTTACTCATTTTCTAGCTCCACAAGTTTTTCTAAAACAAATTCAAATTCTAGATAATCATTTTCTGTTTCATGACCATATTTCATCTGCAAAGTGGGTACTTGAATCACACGCCAACCATCTTTCATAGCTTCCAGCACACTCTTGTAAGGCATAGGTGTATCTACATCTGTTGAGCGCCTTTTTTCCGTTGGATCATATATAGAAAAACCGATAATATCCGCATCGAATGAACTATTGCCAGCATACAAAATCAATATTTTTTGTAATGTCATAAATACCTCATTTAGTTCGTATTTTTATGTGTATATTCTTAACTTTAAGTTAGATTGTTATGAAAACTAGTATAAAATTCTGCGAAGATACTGTAAAAAAACGATATTTATGAGTGATTTTGATTTTTTAAGACGAATTAAGCTTGATCTACCTAGGTTGTTATTTTATGAAGGTAATTACAAGCAATGGAATCACCCCAATACTTTTCAGCCCTTTATGACTATTTATGTCATTCTTGAAGGAGATGCCTATGTAGATATTTGTGGTAAGCGAATTCAGTTTATTCCTGGGTATTCATATCTTTTGCCTGCAAATATAAGCATGGGGTTAGGCTGTGAAACCCATATTAAAAAAATTTGGGGTCATTTTCAAGTTCAAACGACTATAGGCTTTGACTTAATGACATCATGGGAACAATTTGTTATAATTGAGAGAGCTTTTCTTCCTTCAACAATCAAAAAAATGTCTGATGTGGAACTTTACTTCTTTGTAAAATCAAAAATTTGGCAAGGCGTTAGTCAAGAATCAGAGTATTTTGAGAAGGCCATTCAAAATTTTTCTTTTAAAACAAAGTGGGAAAAAATAGTTTTAGAGTATATGGATAAGGAACTTGATGCTCAGTCACGTGTACAAGATTTAGCAAAATTAGTTAATATGAGCTCGGATGGCTTATCACGTTCTTTTCAAAAAAGATATGGAATTTCATTAAAAAAATATATGCTTGGACAACTGAATCAAAAAGTATGTATGAGTTTGATGCAACCAAGTATGCCCATCAAAGAGGTTGCGAAACTTTACAATTTTCAAGATGAGCACTATTTTTATCAATTCTTTAAGAAACATAATTTACAAACACCCAAAAAATTTAGGATAAGTCAAGGGCTATGAAAAAGGATACCGAGCTCAAATACAGATATTTACACCTTTTCGTTCATATATGTATTGTTATAGTGACATTATTTAGCTTTTCTCAAGTAAGAATTCGAGATCTTGTTCAAGTTAGTGCTGGAGGGATTGAAGGCAAATATACGGATATTTTAAACCTAGAAATATACAAAAATACGGATTTGGTTTTTGAAAAAAATAAAATTCAACAATCCGAAAACACAGAGGAACTAGCTGTATTAATTGATGAATATGCTAACTATAAACCTGACTCTTTTAGAAATCATACTTTAATTGTCAACGAATCAAGTTACCCTATTCTTGCCCATTCAGAATCTGCTATTTTAGTAAAGGCAAAACCTTCTGAATTAATAAAGGCAGTGGGGGATTCAACGCGTTACAAAATTCAAAATAATAAAACCTTGGGAGTATTAAAAAAACTTTACTCAAAGATGCCTAAGGTTCCTATTACACCAGTAGAACCATTTCTCGCATTGGCTTGTATAATCCTTGCCTATATTAATCGGCATTTTCTTGGACAGCACTTTAAACAATATAAGCTACTTTATGCATTGATTTTACTAATTCCCGCAACACTAGCTTTTAGCCTTTTGATTTCCTCGGGACAGGGCGGTTTAAAATCAGGTATTAAAGAAGTTATGCAATCATTCGCATGGCTCGGTCTAGGATTTTTCTTTGCATACTTTGTCATACGTAAAAAAACATATCGAACTACATTTTTAGTTTGCCTTGGATTAGGCGCTTCTGCAATGATAATCTTCGCATTAATAGAGTTTTTTCAACTGAATTACGAATACCAAAATAACCCATTTGTAAACTTTGCTTCTTGGGATTCTGTCATTGGATTTGAGTATCAGGCCGAACGAAGTGGAATTACTGGAACTAATGCATCAATCCATATGCTTACCTCTTACTTAGCCGTTTGTTCAATCCTTTTGTGGGGGCTTGCCGGCTTAACCAAAATACGGGCATGGATAAAATGCTCTTTATATACGCTAAGCCTTATTAGCTTGTGTCTCATTAGCTCTTATTCTTTTCTTTTTATATCGATTGTATCCATCATTGTATTAGAATCATTAAAAATGCAAAAACAGCGTGTGTTGTTGTTTAAAATTACGCTTCTAAGTTCTATCCCGCTTTATATATCTCAAGTTAACCCAGCTTTAAAAGAATTACATGTCGTTTATGATTCTCCATATAGATATAGCGATCCAATGGGACTTTTACCAATGCCAGCAAAAGGTAAGAGTAAAAACACATTTGCTGCTTGGGATGAAACACCTCAGTATTTAATGGAAAAGCAGGCAGCTTTACATGCATTTTCACAGCAGCCAATCTATGGAATTGGAACAGGAAATTATGCAACCTCAATTAATCAGTATTTTGCGAAAACCCCTAAAGCAATGTCATCCACAAGAATGCAAAAAACACCTGCAAACTTAATGGAAAAAGATCGTCATGCCATGTGGTATATCGTTTTGGCCGAAAATGGTCTAATAGGCATCACTGCTTGGGGCGCATTGCTTGTTTTCTTGATAACTAAAATAAAATACGTCGGGCGCATGAGACTTAAGAAAGACCAAGTCATTCTTCTTGGAATATCTAATGCCATGGTTGTTTTATTTGTGCTTGGCAATTTCTACAGTAATTATTCTGTAAGAGGAGTCCAATGGTTATTTATATTTGCATTTGCAATACCATTCACCATTCAGCATAGAAAGTCACGTTCAAGAAATCTGAATAGAAAAAATAAAGCCTAATTGTCGAAATAAGGAGATCTTTCTTCAGAAATTTCACCTAATGAGTCTAAAACTTCATCTAGTCCAAGCATCATCTCCTCCATTTGGGGTACGTTTTTGAAATCCTTCATTTTCATCTCAGAATCTGCCCCAGTAATGAGTAACTGATCCATTGAAATATCTGGTAATTTATTAAATTTCTCATGACGTTCTTCAATTAAAGTTTGAAGTTTATCTTCAAGAATGCGTAAGTTGTAACGATCAAGAATTACAGAATTTACAACCATTCTGTGACGAAGGCTTTCAAGTAATTCTTGAGTATTCTTCAATGTCGCAAGTTTTGCTTCTTTGCCTTCTTCATCTTCATTCGACTTTTTCAACTCTTCAAGAACACGTGTAAACTCTTCATCTAATTGTTCTTGAGGTGTATATGGATCTATTTTAAGGTCTAAGTATAAATCTTCTTTTTTTAATGGATTATATTGATCATTTAGTAATTGTTCACTCATTTATTACCTCCATTATTGACTCGTTGTAAAGGTGAGGAAACGTTTATAGATTTGTTCAAACTCACGCTCTAAACCTGCGTAAGCACCTGAATCTTTACAACGATCACGCAAATTCCAAAACTCTTCTTCAAATTGATTCAAGACAATACCTTTTGGTAAGTCTTTCAAACATTTTTCTAGCTTATCACCAGCATTAGAGAACTTTTTATTCATACCTGCCTGCATTGCATCAAGCATTGAGGACTGGAACATTTTCTTAGCTTGTACAAAGTCACCAGGAGTCGAATAATAATTACGATACTCTTTGTAACCTTCAAACTGTCTGCGAAGGGCTTCTCCACGTTTGGGGTCAAGCACTTCGTTTACTAACATACGCAATTGGATATAATTGATTACAAAGTCCCAAGTTTTTAACACAGGGTCGTTCTTATCAATAGCCTCTACATAATTCTTTGATGTGTCAGACAGCATTTTCATATAATCTTCCAAACGGTTATCATCTCGTCCGATACTCATAATATATTCAACATGGCGACGCATCTCTCCTAATGCTCCTTTATAAAGGTAAGAAAGGGTATAACCAATGAAAATTTGTAATAAAACATCATAGCGAACTGTACTGTTCAACATCGCAATATCATTACTTGTTAGGTCACCAATAGCGTTCGGATCCTCTACAAGCATTTTTTGTGCATTGTTCCAATAAGAGCGGTTATCAAAAACGTTTTCTTCCCATGTAAACCAGAAGTTCTGCCATAACTCTTCAACGCCATTCTTTTCTGTTGTCTCTTCAACAATAATTGCGCGCATTAATGTTAAAATCGTCAAATTATGAATAATCGCATGGCGAGTTAGACGATCTGTTGCTAACTTAAGACTATCACGAATCACGTTGATTGCCTCACCAATTTCAGCAGGAGTTTCTAAAGTCTCCAGAGCTTCTGCCATTTTTAAAATCTCAAGCGCATTCAGTAGTTCTTCACGTGGCTTTCTAACCTGTGATAGAATCGACTTCGCACGGCGAATATTAAGTGACTTCATACTTTGTACAGCCATTTCCGCAGATATTAAGCCAAATAAGTAATTATTTTTATAGTTATTATTCGTAAATGCTTTAATACTGTTGAAAGCAACAGAGTGTTTGTCTTGTTCGAGTTGATAGAGTGCCATGTAGTATGCGCAGCCGGACTTTTCATCTTCATTTAATTCATTATAAAAGGCTTGAACATCTGATCCTAGATCTTGTTTACACATGTAATACATCTGATTCAGCTTTAGATGGCGATTATATACCTTGTAGTTTTCGTCTTTGGAATCTAATATTACATTATTTAGTATACTTCCTGCTTGCTCAAAATTACCTTTCTGAGCTGTTTGATAAGCAGTTAAAGAAGCTAAACCAAAATTCAAAAAATCAGATTGATTTTGTTGTTTTTGTAAATTAGATAAAATGTTTTCTGCTTTATCATCTTGGTTGTTTAAAGCAAAAGCAATTGCTAGGTGATAAGTCGTTTCTTGAGATGCATCTGAGAATTCTATTAACTCACCAAATAACTCAACTGCTTTGGCATAATTTTTTTGGAACAAACAAGAAATGCCTTTATAGAATTTACAGGAGTTTTTACGTTCTGTTGGAACTGAACGGTCAGTAATCATATTATCTAAATGTGAGTCAAGCTCTGTAAAATTATGGTTTTCTAGTAGATCCAGTACAACTCTGAAGCGAGTTTCAAGAATCAATTCTTCTAAGTGTTCTTGCTCTTCAGGAGTCTCCACGCGGTCTCGAACCATCGAGAAACACTGACCGGCCATCGTATATTGGAATTGATCATATAATGCACGTCCTAACGTGTAGAATGCTTTACCTGCTACGCGTTTCCATTCTCCTACAGGGCGTTGTTGAAGTAAGCTGTTTAAAGTAGATTTCGCATCATCGATACGGCCTGTAGAAATTAGGCAGTAGGCCTGCAGGTATTTACTCCAACTACTACTTTGCTCTACATCTTTTGCGCGGCTATAATACTCAAGCCCTTTCTGAAGGTCTTTTTTGCGTAACACTATTTTAGCCAAATGCTGTGCTGCTCTAGCACCAAAGTCCTCATGGTCAAGCATGTCTTCTAAGAATGGAATCGCTTCGTCTACAAGTCCTAGGCGTTCCAACGTGACACCATAAAAATAGTTTGCAGGACGGAAGTCTGGCTGAATTGTTAGTACATTTTCAAAATAAATCTTAGCATTATTCAAGTCACCTTCATTCAATACAATTTGACCCAAACCGAATTGTGCATTAAATAAATCATCATTCAGCTCAAGTGCTTTTCGGAACTCCTCTTTTGCTAAGTCAAGTTTTCCATTTCTAAAAAGAATCATTCCCTGTAATGCCAAAGACTGTGGATAAAAAGAATCATTTTCTTTGATCAAACGAATGATTTTGAATGCTTTAACATCTTCAGTCTCTTGTGCAAATGATGATGCAAGATAGTAGATGACCTCGCCATCATCAGGGTTTTCTTTAATTAACCGCTGGAACCACTCGATAGACTTTTTGAAGTTACCAGCAGAAGCGAAAGCACGAGCACCAATAAACTGCGAGTCTCGTGTTTGTTCACTCATAGACTCAAAACACTTGGCTGATTTACTAAAATCTTCTGCTTTAAAAAGGCTGTATCCTAACTTGTACCACATTGAATCATCAGAAGTATCTGCAGCTACGCAAACTTTATAATGTTTGACCGCATCATCATATTGTTTCAATTTAAAATAAATTTCACCAAGTACCTCATGGGTAAGAGGGTCACGAGGGCGGCCCTCTAAGTGTTCATTTAAATAAGCTTTTGCTTGGTCCAAATGGTCTAGTTGCCAGGCTAATTGTCCCATGTAGAAAGAAATTGAGATGTAGTTTTCCTTCCAACTTGGTTTTTTAAACAAGTCTTTATGCATTGCAGAACGAATTACATCAAACTTATTTAATGCACCTTGTGGACTTGATTGTGATAGACGAATGCAACGCTGAATCTTGAACAACCATACATCATGTAAATAGGGTAAATCTTCTTCGAGGGTTTCCATTTGAGCCTTAATAATGACAGAACGGCGTTTACCACCAGTAACTTCCATTATGGCAATAATCTTTTTCATTAAAGCAATTTTTCTTCTAACGTAGATTAACGGAAAGAAGGATAGTGTCATAAACCCAAGGCCATTAAAGAAAATTGTTAGTACCGTGAAGGCTAGAGCAACAGCAAAAGTCTGGCTTAATTTTCCAAAGGATAAGAATATACCCCACACAAATATAAAACTTGTGAAGACAATAAAGAAATGCTTTAAGCTATACATAATGTGTCCATAGCGGCGACCTTGGTCCAATGAACGAACAAAATAGGCAATAAAAAACAGAATCCAGAACACAAATGCAGACCAATCCTGCATAGGGTTTACAATACCCAAGGGAGTTTCAATTTGCGCAATTTTGTAACGAAATTCCCATTCATTTAATAATTCATCTACGTGATAGCTTTCCGCAACTTTTGGATGCTTTGCTTTGATTTCATGCAAAATTGCAAATGCTTGCAAAACAGCACCTCCTTCTAGCATCTTTTTGGCTTGGCGAATTTTGAAATTCAAATATAGATCAGCTAAACCTGTTTGATTGAATACATCTTCGCCTCCCTCATATTTGTTAAAAGACTCAATGATGTCAATGAAACTTCCAGGTGCATTCATTGATGGATTATCGGCAATGGGCTTCATCTTTTTGTAAACAAAAAAGCCTACATCACGAATCAAACCACTCACACGAGTAAATGTTGGATATTTTTCGTATATGTTGTAAATGAACTTCATTGCCTCATTGGGAGATTGCTCTTCCCATTTTTCATTTAAAGAACCAATGACCGTCTCACGTACTTGTTTGATGTAAGGAATCGTTCTTGCAACTTCGGGGTAGTCTCGCGTAAACACCTCAAGAAATTCCAAGATTCCTTGCTGTGCTTGATCTCGGTCAGTCATCTCTTCATAGGGCTTCACTTTAATGTTTATAAGCGAATCAAACACCCCGCGCTTTAACGCCTGATTTGGGAATTCATTACAAATTTGTGTGTAAATAGTCATTGCGGCATTTACTTGTCCTTCGTTCTCAAGTGTCTCAGCCTTTTTGACCAGCAAATCAACGAGCATTTTGTTTAATTCATCTGCAAAGTCCAAATACTCTGGATGGTAACGCCTAGCTTCTTCAAATATTTTAGTAGCTTCATTAAATTTACCCAAATCATTATAATAAACTCCCATCATACTCAATGTACGTGTTAGTTCTTTAGAAAATTCGTCATCAATTGCTGATGGCCAAACAGTCATGATTTTACGAATTAATTCATGTGCTTTAGTGTATGCACTGTCAATGTATAAGACCTTGATAAAATCAATTACTGATTTTTGATTCTTTGGATCTTCCCAATTAATTGAGTCTGAATTGAAATAACCGTACATACGGTTTTTAAATACAGCATAGCGCAACTCTAGAAGATCTTTCCACTTTTCATGGGTAAGTGGGTGATACTTGATCTTGTTTTGAGTTAGCTCATCTTGAATTTGCTTGTAAAGCTCCCAAGTTGGGAGGATTTCCCCATTTTGCATTTTATCGTCTAAGTCTGCAAACTGAACTAAAATTATTTCCATAGAGTCAATTTGGTCAAAAACGGCTTTAAATAATGCGCGAGTCACTCCATACTCTAGAATCTTTTTCTTTTCAAAAGAAGTTAGGTAATTATCTGCATCTTTACGCAAGTTTATTAATGAAGTTGTGGAATTTGTTGTCGGAACTTTTAGTTCTACATAAAACTTTTGAAGAGTCGCTGAACGTCTTAAAAACTCCTTATGATCCATGATATTTTGACGGTCAAATTTGATCTTATCAAATGTTGCATCCCATTGACCAATGACTTCTATACATTTATCGAACTTTTTAGAACCAAGATTGTAAGTTGCCATACCATTGAGAATTTGTACATTTTTCAGTTCTCCTAAAATAAAATCACCTTGTCGAATTGCAGAGAAACAGTTTAAACTTTCTTGCTGGATAACCTTCTTTAGCTCATTAGCTTTTTGGCCAAATACTACTTGCCTATATTGAGGGTAGTGACGTGCGTATGCTCTTAAGTTTTGGGTGTATTCATCATAATCTTTTGCATCAACAACTAGCTTCCCTTCTTTGAAAACTAAGGTATCAAAAGCAAAGGTCTCTACTTTTTTATATTTTCCTTTAAGAACATTTAAAACATATTCCACAAGTTTATTTTGACGATCTTCGGCAGACTTTTGGTAAGGAGAAATTCTGCGTAAAATTTGAATGTATTTCACTACCGCATCTGCATCAAGAACTCTGGCATACAAACGACGAGTTTGAGAGTCATAGTACTTTAACTGTTGATTGATAAGTGCATTTGCTTGTGCCGAAATCTTCCGACGGTCAATTTCTGCACGAGGTACACCTCTTTCTGCATTATCTAAATCATAAGTAATCTGAACCAGTTGAATGAAAGAAGTGTCACTAATTACATCGTTGGCGATATTTCGCTTTAAAATTTCGTCTAATTCTTGATTTAGACGGAAAATTTTGATACTAAATGGGATTCTCTTTACATAATCACCGTAGTAATCAAGGCTGTTACGGATCGCTGTCTTCATTGCTTCAGAATTAGAAGAAGCTCGTAACTTAGGTTCAACTAAACGTTCATAAGCTTTAAAAGCTACTTCAAACTCTATTTGTTCTAATTCGACTTGTTGAGGGTTACGTCGAATTAACCAGTGTTCAATTCCATCTAAAACCTTATCTAAATTCATCACTTCATCTGTGCGCTTTTTAGCGGAAGCAAAAACACTATTGCGAGACATGTAGCGGATACCATTGGAGGTCGCAATTGTTATTTGGTTGTTCGAAACTCTTAGAGTTATACCTTGGAAACGCTTATCATTTGAGCGAATCGTAAAGTTTTCATAAAAGTCATTGGCAAAAACTGTTGAGTGAAGGAAGAAAAAGAAAGCAAGAAAAATCCCTTTACTCCAATTTCTTAGAAAATTGTAAATCATCAAAAATATCCATCAAGTTTGTACTTGGTACGTCGAGTACCTAAAAATTTGTTGCCCCAAAAAACATCATCTATCTTTAGTACTTTTTCTAACTATAAAAATCAAGCTTTTTGAACTTGATTTTTCATTAAATATAAGAAAATAATATATTTTTAAGCACAATAGAAGAAGTTTCTAAATAGAATCTAACTTTTTTGCTAAAATTTATCGCGATTCTTGCTACAGGATGTATGATGTGCTAAGCTTGTATTTATTAAAGTTTTGATGAAAATTACTTGAAAGGATGTTATGAGTTGGCAGGTAGATCATATTAAAAAATTGTTGCTGCAGGCAGGTGAAATATCACTGAAATATTTTGCTTTACCAGAGATTTCTACTAAGACTGATGGTTCTGTTGTAACCCAAGCAGATATCGAAATAGAGGACTTCTTTACCGCTAATTTAGAAAATATTGAAAAGAAGGTTTTTCTCATTGGAGAAGAAACGCATGCAGCCAAACCTTCTGGCTATTTTGAAGAGGCCATTCAGCATGCTGTTTATATTGTGGATCCAATTGATGGTACTTCCCCTTACTCAAGTCATTTGCCTCTTTGGGGAGTCAGTGTAGGTTACGCTGAGAAGGGATGCTTAACTGAGGGTGCAATTTTCTTCCCAATATTAAAACAGATGATTTATACTGAGGGTGATGCAGTAAAGGTGTGGATGCTTGAAACTGACCAAATTATAAAACTTGCACCAAAAGATATTCAGCCCAATCCTACAGCCATGGTAGCAATTACACAAACGTTGGCAAAACGTGGAAAAGTGAATTTAAAAAACCCTGTTCAAGCACTAGGCTGTGCAGTTTTTCCTTTAATGGAGTTGGCTAAAGGAAATTACTTAGGATACATCGGAAGCTTGAAAATTTGGGATATGGCAGCTGGAATTCCAATGTTAGATAAAATGGGATTTAGTATGTATCTTGAAGATAAAACACCTTTTGGATGCGAAATCTCTGAAAAATATTACAATCTAGACTTTGAAAGCCCTAGTTGCTGGAAAACACACAAGGCTACTTTGTTTTGTAAAGCATCATGTCGGGATTATATTTTAGATAACTTAGAATACCCTAATAAATCAATTGGATAATTTTTGATTAGACGGGACGTTTAATTAACTTTTGCTGCTCCCTTTTTAGCTTCCTTACGCCTGTCTTGGAATACGAAGAATAAGACCAAGGCTGATCCGGCAATAAAAGTTATTGCACTTAATAAAATGGGATCATCACCACTTGGCAATTTAGGCATACCATAAATTATTTTTTCTCCCACTTTCTCCTTTTGGCTAAATGGCCAAATTGTATAGAGTGATCCTAATACTAAGCCTGTCAGACATGCGACTGTCCCATCATGAAAATATTTCAATAAATAAGACATGAGCCGAGTAAAAAAGATCGCACCAATTAACACGCCAATTACAACAGCTGTAATGATATCAAAATGTCCGTTAAACCAAAATTCAGTAAAACTTGTTTTGCCCTCTAAAAAAGGTTTTACACTTGAAGACGCTGCAACGACGGCACTTAAAATTGCAAAATAAACACCCATCATTAAAAGCATGAAAGAACCACTAATTCCAGGTAGAATCATTGCTGAAATTGCAACAACACCAGCAAGAGATAAATAAATATAAGAATGTGTTTTTTGGGACTTAATGTTATTAGCACTTGTGACCTTTTTTACCGAATTGACATGTTCTACTTTTAAATCTGCTTTTAATGATTGCTTATCTTTCTCTTTTTTGATTGCACTACTTTTATCTTTTACTCCAAGGCCTACCATCAACAAACTTGTTAAAAAAATAAGTATGAAATGCCGAACTTTCTTACGTCTAATCATGACATAAGGAAAATAAATACTTATTAATACTAGACCAAAAAAGAAAGCATAGGTTGGATCATGATGGGTGACTAACACCACTTTCATTACCTTAGATAGCAACACAACCATCATTACTGCACCCAAGAATATTAGACCTAAAAAAGCCAAATCCATTCGCTTGGCATAACCCCAAGCACTTCCAAAGTCACGGCGAAGAATAGAATTTAAAAGCAGCTTAACTGTACTTGGTTTCAACTGATTTGCTGCATCAAGTAAACGCTTGTAAATTCCAAGCATTAGTGCCATTGTTCCACCACTTACACCCGGAATTATAAAAGCAAAACCCAAACAACAACCCGCAAAAAATGATTTTAAAAATCCCATATCAATCCATTAAAATTTAAACTTAAAAAGTCGGTATTAGAAAAAAATAAAAAAATTAGCAAGCAAATTCTGTTTCGCAATTGACGAAAGCAGTTTATGTGCGAATGTACTTTATTAAGGGGCAATAATTCAAATTACTCATTTTTTTGCTAAAAGCGAATCCCCTCTTAGATGATTTATTAGACAACTCATTTAAAAACTTAAATATTGATCGATCAATTTAACGGAGTCATGCGTGAGCGTAACTAAAAAAATCAACAACTTTTTTAGTAATGATATAGGAATTGACCTAGGTACTGCAAATTGCCTAGTGTTTGTTCGTGGTCAAGGAGTTGTTTTGGATGAGCCTTCTGTAGTGGCTGTAGATAATGACTCAAATAAAGTTTTGGCTGTTGGTATCGAAGCAAAACGAATGCTTGGTAGAACTCCTGGAAATATTCGTGCCGTGCGCCCAATGAAAGAAGGCGTGATAGCCGATTTTAATATTACTGAAAGTATGCTTCGATACTTCATAAATAAAGTACGAAAACGCCCTCAAATTATGCGTCCCCGCCTCGTTGTAGCGGTGCCTACCGGCATTACTGAAGTTGAATCTAAAGCAGTAGAACAGAGTGCCAAAAAAGCGGGTTGTCGCGAAGTAATTACCATTTTTGAACCAATGGCTGCAGCTATTGGTGTAGGTCTTCCTGTTTCTGAACCATCAGGTAATATGATTGTAGATATCGGTGGTGGTACATCTGAAATTGCTGTGATTTCATTATCGGGTATTGTTGAATGCAGAAGCGTGCGCACCGGAGGTGACTCCATGGATGATGCCATTATTCGATATATCAAGCGTGCATATAGCATGATGATTGGAGAACGCACTGCTGAGGCTATTAAAATTGATATCGGTAGTGCATATCCACTGCAAGAAGAACTTACGATGGAGATTAAAGGTCGTGATATGAATGGTGGCTTGCCTAAAGCTGTATCCATTACTTCCGAAGAGATCCGTGAAGCGCTTCAAGAATCCGTAACGAATATCGTTGACGGTGTTCGAGTTTGTCTTGAAAAATGTCCCCCGGAACTTGCTGCAGATCTTATTGATCATGGAATCGTACTTGCTGGAGGTGGAGGTCAATTACGTGGACTAGATCAATTAATTGCTGAAGAAACAGGTCTACCTGTGATCGTTGCAGATGATCCATTACGTGCTGTTGCTCGTGGAACGGGTGTTTACCTAGAGGGTTTAGGTGATCAACCCAAACCGATTCAATAATCTGCTGCATACATGACTGAAGAAATAAAACTTACCCCAATGATGAAGCAGTACCGGCAGGCTAAGTCGGAACTGCAAGATGATGTTTTACTCCTGTTCCGTATGGGAGACTTTTACGAAATTTTCTTCGAAGATGCCGTTATCGGTGCACAAGCAATGGATATTACATTGACTAAAAGAGGTGGTGTACCCATGGCAGGAATTCCACATCATGCTTTAGAAAATTATATCCCAAGAATTCTGGAACAAGGAATCAAGGTTGCAATTGCTGAACAAATGGAGGATCCAAAGCAGGCTAAAGGTATTGTTAAACGAGAAATTACCCAAATCATTACCCCTGGTACAATCGTTGAAGGTCATATCCTTAAAGATAATCAAAGCAACTATTTAGCAGCATTAGTTCGAAATAAAAAAGGCCAGTTTGGTTTAGCATCCCTAGATATAAGTACTGCAGATTTTAAATTGACAGAAGTCCAAGATTTACAGCATCTAGAAGCTGAGTTGAACCGCTTAAAACCAGCAGAATGTATTTTAACCGAAACATTGAAAGATTCTCTTCAGGAAGATGGATTTTTGGAAGCATTCCAGCAAATTGTTTGGACACAGCTTGATACTTGGATATTTGACAAAGATATTGCGGCTGAAAACTTATGTAAACAATTTGGGGTTAAAACTTTAGATGGTTTTGGTTGCCGTGAGTTTAGCATTGGTATTCAGGCAGCAGGTGCAATTATGCATTATGCTACGAATAACCTCCGAAGAGATGCTGCGCATATTACTCAACTTAGCCCTTATTATACGAACCAGTTTATGTTACTGGACCGGATGACACAGCGTAACCTTGAGTTGGTTGACCCCCTATACGCAGAAAATAAAAAATCGACACTTTTTCATGTACTCAATCAAACGTCTACACCAATGGGAAGTCGTATGTTACGCGACTGGATCTTACGTCCACTCACGCAAGTTCAACAATTAAAAGCTAGACAACAAGCTGTCGCTATTTTTGTTGAAGATTACATGCTACTTCAAGAGCTTCAAGAGGCTCTTCGAAGTGTACGGGATATTGAGCGAGTGATAGCAAAATTGAATGTTGGTTCTGCCAATGGGCGGGATTTACTTATTTTAAATCGTGCTTTATCGGCAATACCTGATGTAAAAGCAATTTTGCAGACAGTCACAGATTCTGAACTCTTAAATCAATTAGAAACTAAGCTTGCTGACTTACCTGATGTTACAAACTTGATTGATCATGCCATATGTGACGAGCCTCCTGTGACGGTAAAAGATGGCGGTGTAATCCGTGAAGGCTATAATGAATATTTAGATGATTTGCGATCTGGTGCAACAGAAGGTAAACGGTGGCTCGCAGAACTACAAGCAAGAGAGCAAGATAAAACAGGTATTAAATCACTTAAGGTTAAATATAACAAAGTCTTTGGCTACTTTATTGAAGTTAGTAAAAGTAATGTTGACTTGGTTCCAGAAGAATACCTTCGTAAGCAAACTCTGGTGAATGCAGAGCGCTATATTACTCCTGAATTGAAAGAAATTGAAGATAAAGTTTTAGGCGCTGAAGATAAATCAAAAGCTCTTGAATATGAAATTTTTCAACAAATACGTGAACAAGTTATTTCAAATACATCTTTGATACAATCTACTGCTTTCGCTATTAGCCAAATTGATGTATTAGGAAGTTTTGCTGAAACCGCACTGAAAAATGACTTTTGTTGCCCCGACTTGGTGGAAGAAAGTATTCTTGAAATTGAAGATGCTCGTCACCCTGTGGTAGAAGCATTGATGCAAGAAGAACGATTCATACCAAATGATACACAACTAAATTTGGATGATCAAAGACTTATGATCATCACAGGACCAAATATGGCCGGTAAATCGACTTACATTCGGCAAGTGGCAATCCTAACCTTGATGGCCCATATTGGATCATACATCCCTGCAAGCTCTGCAAAAATTGGAATGACAGACCGAATTTTTACTAGGGTAGGGGCTGCCGATGACCTTTCAAGAGGGCAATCTACATTCATGGTAGAAATGCTGGAAACGGCAAATATACTTAATAATGCAACCAATAAAAGTTTAGTAATTTTAGATGAGATTGGGCGTGGTACATCTACTTATGATGGTCTTTCACTAGCATGGTCGATAACTGAATTCCTCTATCATGAACGTTTTTGCAGAACATTGTTCGCAACTCATTACCATGAACTCACAGACTTGAGCAAACTCCTACCAGGTGTGTATAATGCCAATGTGGCAGTGAAAGAAGCTGGAGAAGATATAGTCTTCCTTCATAAGATTATGGCAGGACCTGCAGATAAATCGTATGGAATTCACGTAGCAAAACTAGCAGGAATACCTGAAAAGGTTTTAAAACGATCTCAAGGAATTTTGCGTACACTGGAAAGTAATCAAGTCAATGTAGGAAGTAAAAAGAAGAAAAATAAAGATGCTTCTCCTAATCAATTGACTCTTTTTGACTTACTAAGTAGTCAGTAAATAGCTAGCTGTCAGGTGCTTACAAAAAATACAACTATTTCCCTCTATTAAGATGATTCCATGTATTGCCCAAAAGCTCAAAAAAACTAAACTATAGTGTCGATGGAAGATACTATTTTACGATAACGAAGGTCCGGGATATACTAAAACTAAAATCTTCATAAAGTGGGGGAAGCCTCACATAGTTAGTAGAGCAATATGAAAAGTATTTTGATTGTAGATGATGAGAAGGAAATTTGTGAAATTTTAAAACGTTTGCTGCGTAATGAAAACCATATTATTTTTACCGCACAGTCTGGCGAAGAAGGCCTTGAGGTCATAAACTCTCAACAAATTGATCTATTAATTACAGACATTGTAATGCCCGGCATAAGTGGTATTGATCTATTAAAAGCAGTTCGAAAAGCTTCACCAACTTTACCAGTAATAATGATTTCCGGTCATGCAAAAGTTGAAGATGCGGTAAAGTGCTTTCAGCAAGGTGCAATTGATTTCATAACTAAACCTTTTAACCTAGTTGAAATCAAAGAAAAAATTGACAAAAGTTTGGATTCTCAAAAACCTTTCGTTGCTAAGCAAAGCACAATTACAGGGAAAATGGCAGCGTCTCACATGATTGGTGAATATGAACTTAAGCGCATTATTGGCGAAGGTGCATCGGGGATTGTATATATGGCGATTAAAAATGATCAAAAGTTTGCCGTCAAAGTTTTCAAAAACTTTGCAGTATCAGGAGATCGAAAAGAGGCCTGCCAAAGACGTTTCATTAGGGAAGCCAAGTTTTTGGATTCAATTACAAATCCAAATATTATACACTTATATGATTATGGCTTCACACCAGATAATTTGCCCTACATTGTGATGAATTATATTCAGGGGAAAGATCTTAAACGGTTGATGAATAAAGATATTTCAAACATTAATAAGTGCTGGTATCTGGAGCAGTTAGCAAATGCTTTGGATACCGTTCATAAAGCAAACTTTGTTCATAGAGATATCAAACCTGCAAATATGATGATTGATGAGGCGCAAAATCTATATTTGACGGACTTTGATATTGTTGCAAACTTAAACCCAGACAGTGATCAGACACAAATTTCTGCTATTAAAGGTTCTCCTGCATACCTCGCACCAGAGTGCTTTAGTGATGGAGAGGTTACCGCAAAGGCAGATATCTACTCAATGGGGGTCGTTGCATATGAACTGTTTACAGGACAAAAACCTTTTGTGGCTAAAGAATTTTTTCGTCTAGCTGAAGAGATTACGACTAAAAAAGTAAAACCACCAATTAAGGTAGACTCAACAATACACCCAGATATAAATAATCTTATACTTGTACTTATGGAAAAAGACCCAAAAGATAGAACTACAGATGCATATGAGTTGAAAGAATGTTGGCGAATTATAAAAAATCAATTTTTACAAAAATAACAAGTTATTGAGCTTGAAGATTCCCACTTTTATCATAAATTAATAACCCCAATTGCTGGAATGGCGGAATTGGCAGACGCAACGGACTTAAAATCCGTTGTCCTTATGGACGTGTGGGTTCAAGTCCCACTTCCAGTACCAGTAGAATTAGCCTCAAAACTACGTGTTTTGAGGCTTTTTCTTTGCCTTTTTTAAATGCTAGCAAAAAAGCAATGTTACCCCTTGCTACCAATTTATTCGAACGGATGAAAACTCACTGATTTTGAACTCGTTCAAGGGCTAATAATTGGCAATTTGGTGAATGAATCTCATCCGGAGTATGAAAAAGCTATTCAAAATCCTGCTAAATCACGGTTTCAGAGTAGGGGGTAGCGTTCTTTGAAAAATGATTTGATCAAAGATTTATGCAGCTTTGCTGTAGAAGTTGAGCAAGCCACCGAGTCGTGCGTGTTTTTGTAGCTTGAGATTATCAATCTCAAATGATTCAAGTTGTTCATCGGGCGGATCGGTTCCGTCTGGAAACAGAATGCAATTTCCAATGTCGTGTCCTTGATGAGCCCGTTCATTGTGGTAGTGCGCAAGGTATTCTTTGAGAACATGGTGCAACATCTTTTCGTTTAGCAGTATAAACTTACTGAGGCTCTCCTCTTTGATGGAACGGATGAACCTTTCAGCATAAGCATTCAAGTTAGGAGAGCGTGGTGGAAGCTTGATGGTTTTGATTCCTGATGAATGTAAGACTTGTGTGAAGTCTTGGCAGTATTTTGTATCTCGATCATGAATGAGAAACTTTGCATCTTTTAGTTCACCATCGTAAGCCGTCAGATTTCGTGCTTGTTGTTTCATCCATTCCATGTTTGGATGTTCTGTGGTTCCAGCGATAACCACACGACGTGTTTGAATATGAATAAAAAACAATATATAGATTGTTTTGATGCCTTTAAGGTTTAATAATTCACAGGTAAAGAAATCCGTTGCCCAAAGTACATCTTTATGTCGCTTAATAAAGGCACGCCAGGTTCCTTGGCTTTGCTTCTTCCCATCAGGTGAAAATCCGTGTTTTCGAAGTAGTTGACGAATTGCTTCATGACTCACTTCAATATTTAATGCCTTCAATTGACCATGAATACGTAAACTGCCCCAGCTCTTGTTTTCTCGTGCTAGCTTTAAAATTAGCTTACAATGATGGGGAGGAATTTCAGGACGTCCAATTCTGCGCGGCTTCTTTGATGAATCGTACTTTTGTGCAATGAGCTTACGGTACCATCGCATGAGTGTTTCCGGCTGAACAATTTTAATGTAATGTGTCAGCTTTTGATCGTGTAAGACTTTGCCTTTGATCGCAAGAGTACGACGTTCTTCAGGTGTGAACAGAAGTCGTTTTCCCGATTTCTCTAACTTGTGTTTAAGCATTCGGTTCTCTTCTTGCAGGTAATCGATCACCAGCAATAATATTTGCTGTTGCGGATCTTTCAGCAGATTTCTCAACAAATGCCAAAGCATCTCATCTCCTTATGAAAAAGAGATTACAGTAGCAATTATTTTGGGGATTTCATAAATATAAGGTGATGGAGGATTATAGCCACCCTTTTTCTGGAGACCATGTTTTTAATGCTGTGGAGTTTTTATCGTAATTGAGTACTACTGGGAGTAGAAATGTTTCGATTTCCTGCCCAATTATGTTTAGTTCAGGTAAAGAATTAAGGTGTCGTTGTTTACGAATAAAGCCTTTCCATTGTAGAGTTTTTGACTCTTCTTGGTAAAATTCATCACTTAAACCAACTGGTTTTACCTCTGGAAATGGTGTTTGCCGTTTTTCAAAGGTTTGTATTATTGCTCTTCTTAGCAAATCTGCTTTGATTTCGAAGTGCTTACTGAGCATCCAGATATCGAAATAATCTTTCAAACGGCTGTTTGCCATTCCAAGTACGATCATTGCATTAAATTTCTCTGCAATCACGGTTTCAGGAGAATATGAGCGTATAGATGGTCCTGTTTTATTCAACAAAGCTGGAAATTCCATGACAATTGGTTCGGGCACTATTTGGTCACCAAAGCCTATATCAATTTGTAGACGTATTCGCATTGAACCAAGGGAAATTGAAGCTTTAATACGTACGCCATCATATAGTGATTCTTCACGGATAGCAGTGACTTGAACATTTTTGTCGTGAAAAATTAATCCATCGTTTTGTACCTTAGTAGAACAGATCTCGATATATTTTTGTTTGAGTTCTTTAATGTCCGGATTTCCAAACCCAAGAAGATCCAAATCCATAGTCGTTCGTTTGTCATCCAGTTTCCAAGGAACATAAAGCATCGCACCTTTCAGAATGAAGTCCTGTTTGTGTTCACTTAAGGACAAGCGCTGAAGGAACCTTTCTATGACATAACGTTGTGTGATTTCTTGAAAGTCTCTTCCTGTATTCCGTGCAAGATTTAAAAGCTTACTGCGAACTGATGCACTGAGGTCTTTTTTCATTTTACAAGCATTTCCACATAGGGTTGAATGACCTTTTGAACTTTACATACCTTCACTGCAGGCCATAGTTCTTCCATGGTAATTTTTTTATCAAGCCAAGCGTCCTTCAGTGCTTCAATAGCAACATCAAGGCCGATTTTGTTACGATATTTAAAACAGTCTGCAACGGTTTTTGCTACGCTATATATGGGGACTTCAATACCATGAATCATGTGCGTTTCAATGCCAAATGTGTAAGCATTCCCTGAGCTATATATAAAACGGACTGGCACAGCATCGTTACGAGGAGTATTTCTATCTTGACGCATGAGCCATGTTTCATAGGGTAATTGCGAGCCAACTCCGTGAAAATATAGTGCAGATATTAGGCAAATTACCCCACCACGGTAAGTTTTAATCGCTTCTGCAAGTGTATAATTTTCTGAAATATCAATATCTTTTACACAAAAGAGTCCAGGACTTAGGCGCACAAGATCACCACTTTGTACCATACGGGAGAGCACGGTGCGGTCATTTCCTATAAAGGGTATATCTTCTGCACGAAAAAGTGGATTCGTTTTTCCAAATTTCAGAATCTTTTCACGAATAGATTGCATTTTTACCTTGCCTTAAAATTAAGAAGGTTGTTTGTTTTTATCTTAAATATGTATTATTTATCTTTATTTGTCAAGCTGCTAGTTCATATAACCAAAAGTAAATGGGACTACGTCAGAATGGCACTGACTTAAGCCTTATTTGAGGTTAAACGGTTATGTTTTATAGGACAAAGATAGACAAAGGTAGGACCACGTCACTTTTGGGTCCCATTTGTTTTATTTATTATCAGACAATATTTGTTTTTATTTTTTTGCGACTTATGGTTTTAGTCACCGTGATTTATTCAACTTAACTGGATAAATGGTATATATTTAATTGAATTATTATCAAATAGGTTTTTTTACATGAAACAGCCTATCACGACCAAAAAAATCATCTATTGTCGGCCACATAATGGTTTTAATGACATGCTTGTTCATATGAACGAAAACTATAAGTATGCATTAAAGTATGATCGGCATTTGTTTATAAATACCGACTTATCGGGTTTTTTGGATAATTTTGCTCATTATTTTGAGTCGTTATCGCCCAATGTGACGTTTGGAAGTCAAGAAGATTTTAAGCATTTTCTGTCTGGTCACTGTACAGAAGTCAAACATATGAATGTTTATCCCCCCGATTTACAAAATAGATTATTTGATTATCAGACTTTTCGTGATTTTAATAGCTTTAAAATTCATGAAAAAGAATCCCATATCGATTTAAGTGCAGACTTAACGATTCCATACGATGAATTCATTTTGATAAATCATACATTTGGAGGGGGTGGAAAAGGTATTGAGTTTTTAAGACATGTTAGGATTCATCAAAACGTCGCTTTTAAAATTAGGGAAAAGATTGCTTCTTTTGGTAAATATGATGCTATTCATATTCGTAACACAGACTTTAAAACAGATTATAAACCCTTTCTTGATAAAGTGATTGAACAATCTAAAGGCCGTACCGTTGTTGTTTGTACAGATGATATTGAGGTACAGCAATATGCGATGAATAGATTTGGTTCTCAGCTAAAGTTCACCCATGAAGTTCCAGATTTACAAGGTGGGAGGTCTTTACACAATAATCAAAAACTAAATCGCTACGACATAAATGTTAATACTTTAACCGACCTTATGGTACTATGCTCTTGTCAAAAGCTTTACACAACACAATTAGTTGAAGGGTCTTATTCTACGGTTTCGGGTTTTTCTGTTTTGGCAAAAAAGCTTCATAAAGATATATTACTTCAGCGCAAATTACTTCATCAAAAAATCACAATACTTGATTTACTTAAAGCGCTTCCTTTTCTCAGGAAAAAGCTGAAGAAGAGAATAACTAAGTTTCGCCAAAATTTAATAGATAAATATTGGAGAAATGATCGTTATTCTCAACCTATGCGGTGATTTAGAGATGACTGGGACGACGTCACTGTGCTTCGTATATCTAGTAAATCATAAAAATATAAGTAAATCCATATTCATGAAACAAAAGTCTTACAATTCCAAAACAATAATATGTTGTCAACAGCTCCCCAAAACACTCATGATTTCCTTGAAAATCTCTAAATTCTCTTATATTTTTTAAAGAAGTGGAGTATTGATTAGTATAGGAATCCTATGTTACTTCAGGCAGGGATAATAATTAGGTTTCTTGGTTGTGAATCTAAAATATCTTAGAGGATGGTATTAAAAACTTATGAGTATTAACTTCAATGAAATTTCTTACTTTTTTAAATTCTGGGTGTTATGATATTTGCCTGAATATGTTGAGGTCTGCTGAAAAAGTAGGCATTAATATGAATGACTTTTACATTGCTTGTATGGATGAGCAAGTATATAGATCTTTAATTCTAAAAGGATACAATGGTGCTTTTCTTTTCATGAATAGTAACCTCAAAGAATATCAGAATTGGACTTTTGATAGTAATAGTGGATTTAGAAACATAGTTCGTCATAAGTGGGAAATTATTAATCAAGTTCATAAAGAACATCCTAATTTAATGTGGATTGATACTGATATTGTATTCAAAGAAAACCCTTTAGAAATTCTTACTGGTCATGAAGAAGTATTATTTCAAACTGATTCTCCAGGGCATAAAATTTGTACAGGCTTTATGGTATTTAATGAGACTCCCAAGTGTCGTCAATTAATTGAAGAGTGTGGTGCAGATAATTCTAATGATGATCAAATTATTATGAATCGTATAGGGTTTAGAAAGTATAATGATATTATAGTATTATTGTCTAATGATTTGTTTCCTAATGGTCATGCGTACTATTACCAAGGTAAAAAAGAAAATGCTATGATCGTTCATAATAATTGGATTTTAGGTATTGAAGCGAAAATTAATAAATTTAAGGAGGAGGGACTTTGGTTTATTTGACTGAAATTTTCAAAGCCCAAAGTCTCAAAAAGCAAAGATACCAGTTAAAAATTTTCACAAAGCCTACTAAGATATTTAAAAGCCTATTTGTTTTACTACATAAAGTATCATTTGTACTTGGCAGTTTATAGGTTAATAGCGGAAATGTTTAATTGCATCCCTTGGGGTCTGATGAAAGGTATTTCTGAATGCTTTGGTAAAGTGAGATAAATAATAGAACCCACATTGGTATGCAATTTCTTTAATGGATAGCTGGCTTTCGCTGATTAATTGCATCGCTTTTTGCATCCTTTTTTGTTCGCGATATTTTTTTGGGGTAATATGGAATTCTTGCTTAAATAGAACACGTATATGGTCCGTACTATATCCACACTTTTTACTTAATTCTTCAAGGGAATAATGAAAGCTAGTATCCTCATCTATAAAGTTCTTTAAGCGTCTTGCAGGGTGGCCTAATTGATTACCTTCTTTAGATAACATAAAGGCGATGATTCTACTTAGACTCGATTTGTAGAACAATTTATTTTCGGGAATAGGATTGTTAAAAGCGCGTGCAATTTTTTTGATTTCGAATTCCCATCGGGCAGCCTCCTCTGAAGAGAGGTCTACTTTATTGGGAATTTTTACCCAATCTCCCTCAATACAAAGTTGAAGTTGATACTTTTGGATACGCATGGGGAAACCTTCTAAGGTAATGACCCAGTTTTCTCGCTCTTTACCAAACTTATAATCAGCAATCATATTTGGACATGCTACAGATAAGTTGGCTGGAGAACTAGCATCTAAGCTATAGTTCAGTGTTCCATCAGGCCAATAATGATGAAAGTACTTGGCTCCTTGTTTATAAAAAGTTAACCAACAACAGGGAACAACTTGCTTGTTTTTCTCTAGCTCGGTGTATTGACCTACATTAATGATTGAAAAATGAAACATCTCGGGAAAGTATAATTAATCGTGTTTTTGTTTTATTGAACCACTTGCTTTATATGCTTACTTATAAACATCATTTTTATATAATTCAATTTTTAAGGTGTTTATAATGGGTATAAGTATTGGTTTAGTTGGTTTGGGTGCTTTTGGTTCTGCTTTCGCTGATTTATATAAAAGCCATCCACTTGTGGATCGTATTGCTTTGTGTGACCGTGAACCAGAGCGTATCAAAAAATTTGCTACTGATCCTTTTTGGGCGGATAAATTTCACCCGCGTGATGCCTACACGTCTCTTGATGAAATTTGTAAGAGTGATTTGGATGCTCTTGTTGTTATTACACAACCTTGGCTGCATGCACCTCAGTGTATACAGGCGATGGAAAGTGGCAAGCATGTCTATAGTGCGGTGCCCATTATTGATGTCCCAGATGGTACAGAAATCTTGGATTGGTGCGATAAAATCGTAGAAACTTCGCGAAAAACGGGGCAATATTATATGTTGGGAGAGACCAGTATTTATCACCCCGAAACCATGTTTTGTAAACGCATGGTTCAAGAAAATGCATTCGGGAATTTTGTTTATGCGGAAGGCGAATACTTTCACGATGTCGATTCACAGTGTAACTTACGTGATGTTGTTGCTCAACGAACCGCCAGCACATCAGGCAAAGAATGGTTGGCGATTCGTGATGAGTACATGAAAAAGGGTGTATTAACTGGACCGATGCACTATCCCACTCACTCCTGTGCAGGGCCAGCATTTGTGATGGGCGCACATGCTTTAAAAGTAAATGCTTATGGATACCGTAATCAGAATGATGACCCATTCTTTAATGAATATGCCTTTAGTAATGAGTTTGCCCTTTTCAAAATGAGTAATGGTGCAACGGTACGAATTGCCGAATGCCGTGAGCTATCGGGCAGTGTTGCCGATCATGAAACCTTCCGTATCTTTGGTACTAAAGGAAGTTATGCAGAAAAGAAATGGATGACCAATGGCCGCGATGAAGCACCAGCATCGAAACTACCCGAAATTGATCATTTTACGGATGAGCAGATGCGTGATCCACTACCCAAAGAAGTAGAAGATGCTTTTAAGGCAGCGATGAATAAAGAAGCAGCTGATATCCAAAATTTGGACTTTGTAGCGAAAGGGCATAAGGGCTCGCATCCATACTTAGTACATGAATTTGTGGATGCAGTGGCTAATAACCGGCAACCTGTAACTAATGCTTGGCAGGCATCACGTATTATGGCTATGGGAGTGATGGCTCATAAATCCGCATTAAAAGATGGTGAAACGATGATTATTCCAGATTGGGGGGATGCACCTGCGCCTTAGATAGATGCCGGCAGGGATGCCATCGCTCCCAGGCAAGAGAAGTAGAAGAAAAAAACGCGGAGAAAGAGGAGGCAAGGCAGAGAAACGCGGAGGGAAGAAAGCAAGAGTAAGATGTTTATACGTCTGCTCCTTGGGCTTCGCCCTGCCTCGCATGCGTATAAACGGTAGCTCTAATGCCCTAACGGGGGAACCTAGGTTAAGCTGTTCAACCTACCGGCTTCGCCTCTGAAAACCTGCGGGTTTCGTTTGGACTGCGTCTGGCTGTGATTGAGACTTGGAGGGGGAGGATAGCACCTGCGCCTTAGATAGATGCCGGCAGGGATGCCATCGCTCCCAGGCAAGAGAAGTAGAAGAAAAAAACGCGGAGAAAGAGGAGGCAAGGCAGAGAAACGCGGAGGGAAGAAAGCAAGAGTAAGATGTTTATACGTCTGCTCCTTGGGCTTCGCCCTGCCTCGCATGCGTATAAACGGTAGCTCTAATGCCCTAACGGGGGAACCTAGGTTAAGCTGAGATTAATGCTAAGGGTTGTAATACCTTGAACAAGTTGAAGTTACAACATGGATACTCATGCTCTAGGGGGATAGCCGTAGTCTTTTTACTTCTGATGATAGAAAAGGCATGGAGTGGAAATTTTCATTTTTAATTTTTACGTATAAAATCATAAAAAGTATGAAAAATTTTGTTCTTTGGTATTTAGATTTCTTATACTAATTACTATACTAGCTTCAGGGAAATTATTTTTAAAGGGTAACATAAAATTGATCTACGCCTAGGCTTGGATTTTTTTTTAAATTTTTTAGGAGTGTTGGTATGACGACCACACAAATCACTTTATTGATTGTAGGCCTAAGTATTTTGCTTGGATTTATAGCTGGTTTAAAGATTTTCTCTTGGGTCAAAGGAAAGATAAGAGCCATTAAGGATCTAATTGATAGTTTTGCTTCTAGTGGAGTTCCGCCATTACGCATAACGTTAACTGAAGGTGCAGTAGAATGGCCTTGCGAGGAAGACTTAAAGCGGGTTACAGATGAGCTAGAAGAAATTGGCTTTATACAAGAAGGCGAGTTTTGTATAGATGAAATACCAGATCTTGCTTTACGCGGTTTTAGAAACGTAAATGGTTTCATCGCTGCCTTATATTATTATCCCCAAAAAGGGTTGATTCTAGATATAAGTGCAAACTTAAAAGATGATACGAGTCTTTCGGTTTCAAGTAAGGAGTCAGAAGGTATGGACCGCCCTAACTTCTCGGTTATTGAATACTTGAATGCCAAACTTGAAGAAGAAATTGGCTTAGTTTCACGTATGTATAAAAACCTCAAAGGTAAATGTATTGGACTAGAGCTTAAAGATCAAAGCAACGAAACTTTTTCAGCAATTTTCACAAACGCATACAAGCGTGAGATGGATTGGCGTATTGAGCGAGGAGGAATTACTGAACATGAAATAAGAACTGCAGCAGCTAAAGATGGTCAAGAGGAACCACAAGAAGAAGATATCGAGCTTATACAAACACAGTGGAAAATTCATATTTCAGATACGGTAGAGGAAGAAACCCGTGAAATATATATGAAAGCAAATGATATGCCCGCACATGAATGGGAAGAAAAACAAGATCGACTTACAATTGTTCATGACTACCAAGATGCTGAACAAACTATTGACCAAATTTGCTACGCTTTAGAACAAAAATTCTTTGATAATGAGGATGATTACGAGGAAGATTCACGCATTTCTGAAACACGCTTAAAAATTAAACCTATTTTTGAAGAACATCCAATTCGTAAAGCTTTCGAAATTGCGCAAAGTCAGTTACCAGAAGAACTGCGCTTTGAATATGATAAATCTATTGATAAGCCATGGAAAGCAGACGTTTACTTCTCACCTGCATAACTTTTCATTCCGTCTTAATTAATTTCCTAGTTGATTCATGAAGGATTACTGAATGGTTTTTAATAAACCTCTAAATTTTCCTGCTGATAATCCCAATGTTTTAGGTGGTTAGTTGTTTGATGAACCAATCCGCAAATTCGGTCATTTTTTGAGGCGCATCCGTTTTTTCAGAAGATAAAAAGATTGGTCCTTTTTGAGGGGCTGAATGGCCAACTCCGTGAGATCCTTTCACTAATTTTGCATTTGAGGGTATTACGTTCATTACATAACGAAGTCCAAGTTTCTTTTTTAATAAAGCTTTGGCTGCTCTTGCTTTGCCACCGGCTGGGTCTAGCAATAACTCTCTAGGGTCATAACCTGGCTTTTTATGAATCTCAACACATTGCGCAAAATCAGGCTTACGTTTAGGGTCTAACCAGTAATCATAAACAAACCATGCATTGGGTTGCGAAAGCAGAATAATTTCTCCAGAACGTTCATGGTTAAGACCAACTTCTTCTCGATCCTTACCAGTTAGAACCTGGCTGACACCTTTTAATTTCCTTAGCTCGATTGCGAGTTTTTCGATATTGGTACCTTTACAATATATGTGAGCTATTTGGTGATCGCAGACAGCAAAGGCTTTACTTGTTCCAGGATCCAATAATTCCCCTGCTTGATTAAAGCAAGTGCTTAATAAATCATGCTCACGAAGGTAGCGGTTAATATATACCGGGGTATCAACAGCGTGTAAACCATATTCAGATACAATGGCAATTTTACGACCTTTTGCTTTACAGTAATCTATTACTTTGCCGACTTCTTTATCCAAGTCTTGAAGGTTTTGTGCTAAATGAGGACCTTCTGGACCTAAACGTTGTAGGTCATAATCCAAATGAGGTAAATAGACTAAAGACAAATCGTGTTGCTCATAGTCCATAGCTGTGCAGAAGGATTCTGCTATCCACTTGGTTGATGCAATCCCAGCGCCTGGACCCCAAAACTGAAACAGTGGAAACTCACCATGTTTGTTTATTAAGTGATCTTTAAGTTTAGGTTTTGAGGCATAAAAATCTGGGCCTTTCCTACCATCTGCATGATAAATAGGCCTTGGAGTCACAAAGGTGTCTGCAGTGGAGTTCATACTATACCACCAAAAATACTTTAAGGTTTTATAGCTTGGATTTTGCTCCTTTATGCGGTCCCATAACATGGGTTGCTCTACTAAAGTTTCACTTTGGCGCCATAACCATACTTCAGCTAAGTCCCGAAAGTACCAACCGTTTGCCACAATGCCATGATCTTGTGGTAATGAGCCAGTAAGTAGGCTAGCCTGCGCGGTAGTGGTCACTGCAGGGCTTACTGCTTCCATGGGGGCAAGTGTTCCTTCAGAGGCAAGTTTTGCCATGTTGGGGGTATTTGCTCCAATGTGCTCCGGTGTGAGTCCAACGCATAGGATGACCGTCCAGGGGGTAGTCACTTTAAATTGGCCTCCGTTTGCGCTTCAACCCATTTCAATTCATTAAAAATAGAGTCTTCTAATGATTCATGAGCATCTGGTAATACATCAAAGGTATAGGTTTCAACTTCAAAGTGTGGACATAGCTGTTTAGCCGTTTGCCAAAAGTCTTGATCCAGCTCGTCAATGGTTGAAAAGAAGCTATCCTTAGGTTTTCTATGTAAAGGAATATGATAGTGAATTTTCCAGGTATATGGGTATTCATCAGCATGCTGAAGTGCTGGACTCAAGTCTGGAAAATGCTTTACCAATGTGTCATTCTCAAAAATTCTTGTTTGGTGGAGATAAACTGGCTCATCAAATGGGACCAGTTCTTGAATCTTGTTGGCATTATAGTGAAAACCTAGGGCCGCCGAAAGTTGCACCTTACCGACTTTAATGCCGGCTGCATTTAGTGCTTTTAAAGAGCTTGCAGGGTGTTCGCCTTGGAGGCTGATGTGACAAGTATCAAAGCAGACTGCTAAATGCTCATCTATCCGACTGTCATGTAAACGAAGGCGTTCAAAAAATTGTATCGTTTCTTTCGTATTTTCTATATAACAGTCTGGTTCTGGCTCGAGACATATCAGAATTTTCTTATTGCTTTTACGGTATACTTTTCTACAATAATCATTAATTTCGAGAAGGTGGTTTACGGCTAATGGTGGCAATTCTTTACGGTAGGCAACTGGTACTGTACTAATTGTACCTACTTCTCCCTCAGCAATTTGATTTGCCAGAAAATCGACTAAGCTAATGGTATATTCTAAACGCTCCTTTGTGGACCAGTCAGGGCGATAGACCGTATGCTTGACTGCTTCACCGTGAAAGCGGCCATAGGGAAAGCCATTGATCGTAAAAACGTATAAGTTTTCTTTTTGTAGAAAGTTTTCTAGTTCGCTTAGGTCTTCATCCAGAGTCGTATTTGGAATCCAAATACCTAGGCCAAAGGGTTTGTCTGGTGCTAAGCGTTCACGTAGCGGGAGTGTTACCGTTTTTAGTGCATTCATGATACCAGCTAAATCCTGATAAGCATGAACATTCATACAATAGGACAAATCTCCCAAAGCACTTTTCATCTTATACGTTCTCCTTGGCTCGGCTTTATTGTGCCCATGGCATCTTTGAGTAACTTAGACATATCTGGGCTCTCAATCAGTTTTTGAAAGCGAGGATCTTTTTGTAAAGCTTCCTGATCATTCTCTTTCACCATACGAATAAATTCAGGGTCATCCATCAATTCAATAATTTCTGGATTATCATGTACATACTGTTTTATTTTATTTACAAAATCATCTGAAAGCAATTTGTCAATAAAAGGCATATTTTGAATAAAAACTGGAAGCTCAGATTTTTTTACTTTTTGCTTATCTAACTCGGCTAAAACCGCCGCAGTATATGGATCATGATATTCAAGTTGTATGTTGGCGATTGTATGTGGCTTCACTGGTGCTTTTTTATATCCTTGTCCGTCATTTACATAATAAACAGATAGCCATTTTAAGGGCATCATCCCAGCGGAGTGACCATCAGGACGGTACAAAAATACCTTTTTACCATCAATAACCATCCGGTCACACTCAAACCGCGTTCCATTGATAGCAAAACTGAGGTTCTGACCTTTATTTTGGGCAAAACTTTCTGAAAAGCCCATCATTACCATACAAATGAAGCAGAAACTTACTTTCATTGATCATCCTTGTTTAAATTTTCCACATCAATTTCAACTTCAACCTCTTTTTCTGGTTTATTTTTACCCGGTGGAGGAGGTGGAGTTGGCCGGCGAGTTCCAGTTGTTGGTCGTTCTTTGATATCACCACGGCGATAAGCATCTTCCATTAAAGATAGATATTCGCTCTCAATCACTGCCTGACCGTACTTTTTCTCTAAGCGTCGAATTGTAAAGTGACTTCTTGCGATATTTTGAAAGTGATCCATAAAAAAGGTATTTAAGGCTGCCCCACCAACTGCACCAATGACAGGTGCAAATTGAGCTGCTGCTTTATAGGACACAACAATACCAAAACGATTCGCAATACTAGTGATGAACTTAATTAATGCTGGTGGAGCTTCTGAAGCTAGAGTGGACTTTGCCATGAAGACCGCCGCTTCTTGCATGCTTGCAGCTAAAGCAAAACGTGCTCCTAAATAGGCACTCTCTGAACCGTCATCAGCAGGGTTACCAGGTGAGCCTAAAGCAAAGATCTGTAAACATTCCATATAAGTTTGTGGGTCTTCCAAGCTACATCCTTCAGACCGGGCAATATCTGCAATAGAGCGAAAAATAATTGTGGTTGTAATCGGAAGCTCTATTGCCAGGCCAGCAAAACCAGTTGCACCACCTAAGGCGCCAGATACAGCAGAGGCGAATTTATGCTTCTTGGGGGAAGCTACTAAAGATTTGTCCTTTAAGCTAGAAATGGCAATATCAAGTGTTTTACGCATAGCTTTATCTGATGCTTTATTGACCATCGATGATGCTTTAGGAGGTAAAGTATCGAGAATTTTTTCAATTGGTGTGCCAATAAAGTCAGCAACTTTAATTAGAAAGGAAATATCTTCTAGGTTGATCATTGCTGAGCGAAGAATTTCACGGTCTTGCGCTTGCATGTTAGTTTTGGGGCTTGGGGTATTTGTTGGGTCCATCTAGCATCTCCAAAAAATGAAGAAGAGGCCGAAGTCAGATACAGTTGAATTGGCTAGCAATTCCAGGTGACATGGCGCCACTTGTACTTGTTTAGTACTTCGTCCTCTAGTTCTATTATATATATTAATTAATTTCACAAAAACTACAATACTTTTCCATTATTTTTACCGAATTTATTAAAAAAAAATGTCTTTTTAATAATACTTAAAATTGCTTATATCAACAAGATCCTTCATTTTTTGAGGCTTGGTAAAACCATAGCCCAGCATAAATTTTACTATCGATTTCAAACCCTTTATTTCGCATATATTTTATATAATTTTTTATTTCTTTTATCGGTACAAGGTGCGTTTGTATTTCTTCATCATCTACGCCTCCTCCTTCGGCTACTTTATAGGCTCCTGTAGCTAAAGCTAAAGAAACCTTTTCACTGCATGCGCCTGCTGAAGGAACCGTTTCACCACAGTCGATCCATTTTTTAGCTTTAAAACCTGTTTCCTCTAAGAGTTCCCGATCAGCGGCAATAAGGATGCCTTCTCCCTCCTCCTCATCACCAACTAAACCAGCAGGTAATTCTAGCACATGGGTTTGAACGGGGGGGCGATATTGCGTCACTAAAATGATTTCCTCTTGCTCAGTGACCGCAAGGATTCCTACACAGCCAGAACAATTACTTCGCTCTGCATACTCCCATCCATTAGAACTTTTGCAAAAGTTTAAAAATTTCCCTCTATTAAGTACTTCAACTTCGCTCATCTTCGTGCTCCCGGTTCCATGTGACGCAATCTGTATATGCAATTAAAGATCCACCAAAAATATCCAAAGCACTACCTATTGTTAAGTCAACTCTTCCTTCACTCAACTTATCTACTAAAGCTAAATCTGACAGACTCTTTACACCACCCGCATAGGTCACAGGAATTTCACAATACCTACCTAAATGCACAACTAGATCTTCGTCAATTCCTTCACACTTCCCTTCAACATCTGCGGCATGTATTAAAAACTCATCACAATAGGATGCTAGCTTAGATAAATTCACAGGGCTCAAGCTCATACTGGTTAAAGTTTGCCAACGATTCATTGCTACAACCCAACCATCTGTCGTTCGCCGACAACTTAAATCAAGTACTAAACGTTCTTTACCTACCAAATCTGAGAGTTGCTCTAAACGCGTTAGACTAAAATCTTCATTTTCAAATAACCAAGAGGTGACAATTACATGAGATGCACCTGCATCTAAAAAAGACAGTGCATTTTCATTGGTGATTCCACCCCCAATTTGAAGCCCATCAGGATATGCCTTTAATGCTGCCGTAGCGGCTTCCAAGTTACCAGGACCTAGCTGAATAACATGCCCACCTGTTAAAGCATCAGCCGCATAAAGATTGGCATAATAAGCAGCATCTTTTTCACTTACAAAATTTGTCTTTAATTGGCTCTCATCATCTGATAAAGAACCCCCAACAATTTGCTTGACCTGTCCATTGTGCAGATCAATGCAAGGACGAAATAAAGTCATTATCCTTCTTTTTCACTCCAAAATTTGAGTATTAGATCAAACCCTTCTTTGGGGTCATCTGTTAAGTGAAAAAGATCAAGATCTTCTGGTGAGATCATACCTTGGTCTGAAAGGTAATCCCAGTCAACCATTCTTTTCCAGAATTCTACTCCAAATAAAATAACCGGCATTTTGGGTGCTTTTCCAGTCTGAATGAGCGTTAATGTTTCAAAAAGTTCATCTAATGTTCCGTAGCCACCGGGAAATGCACATAATGCTTTCGCATCCAACAAGAACATCATCTTACGCATAGAAAAGTAGTGAAATAAAAAATTTAGTTCAGGGGATATGTAGGGGTTACAGCTTTGTTCATGAGGTAATGTGATGTTTAAACCAATCGATTTTGCTCCCACATCATGCGCCCCTCGGTTAGCAGCTTCCATGATACCAGGACCACCCCCTGTGCAGATCACGTATTCTAAAGCTCCCGTTGTTTGGCCAAAACGGCTCACAATTGCTGAAAATTCACGTGCTAATGCATAGTACTTACTGCTATCTATATCGCTTTTTGCCTTTTGCAACTCAGCAAGTAATTCTTCTGTCTCACCTTCTACTTCAATCTTGTCAACAATTTTATTTAGGTTGACTTGAGCAGTTGTCGGACATTTTGTTCGAGCAGAACCAAAAACACAAATTGTAGACTGAATGCTATGGTCTTCAAATGTCATCGTTGGTTTCAACAGTTCTGTCATTAGGCGTAATGGTCGCAGTTCGTCACGACCAATGAAGTCTAAGTCCTCATAAGCAGTTCTGTAAGTAGGGGATAGAGTATTATCTTCCATAGCAGTCTCCTAGTTTATATTTATTTATGCGGGAAGAAAACCTGCAGCATATCTTCAGATCTTTTGCTCTTCAACAAGCCGTTACGGTTGTCTTCATCCATAATGAATTTAGAAATTTCTGATATCGATTTCAAGTGTGCCTTTGGAGATGACTCAGGACTTAATACCATGAACATTAAATCAACATCTTCACCAACGTGACTATCTTTAAGTGGGCCACAAACGCGTGTAACCATGACAACAGATTCATCCAACCCATGAATATGAAGGTGAGGAAGCGCTACACCATAACCCACATAGCTTGAATAATTTCTATCTTGTTCCATTAGACGTTTTTGAATTTCATCTATGTTTAAATTAGGATAGTCAGATTTAAGCAATGTCAACATTTTACGGTATATCCCTTGTAGTTCACTTTGCTCAGTTGCCTTCACCCAATGTTCGCGACAATTTAATTTAAAACCTACCTGTTCGTGAGAAAATAGTAGTACTTCTGCTTCGTCTTGCTGTTTATTTGATGGGATAAATTCAGGATGAATATGATTGTTTTGAACATTTAATAAAATATGTTCAAACTCACGCTCATCAACTTCACTTAAAGCTACAGTAGATAAACGATCTTTTGTTTCTGCCGAGTTATAGGAACGTAACTGGGAACCCGTCACGACAGACCAAATATTTTTGCCCGGTCTATCTTTATCCTTAGCAATCTCCGAGCTTGGATCAACCCACTTGAACAAACGCATCTCATTGTCTTCTTGTTTGAAGTGATTACATAGCAAAGCATTCAGGTTACTATTTTCTGTTAATGCAATCACGTTACCAATACCATAGAGTTCCGGGTGATCTTCAAAGTCGATATTCATCGCATTCTCCTCTAGGGCAACTAAACCAGCGCGTTTCGCTAAGGCAATTTCATGAATATTAGTATCGACAAGAACGACCGGAAAGCCTTGTTTGCGAATATAGCGAGCTACATCTCGGCCAAAACGGTTGGCCCCTACAATCATCCAACCCCGTGGCTCAGGCTCAAGAACGCCTAATAAACCACCAACCCATTTTGCGGTAAAACCTTGGAAAATGACTGTACCCATGATCACGGAATACGTGAAGGTTTCCAGAAACCAGGCATTATCACTAGAAGGTAAACCTAGACCGGATAAGTCTAAAGCAAATAGAGAGGCCATCGAAGCCGCAACAATTCCACGTGGACCAATCCAAGATAAAAATAACTTTTCTTTTATGTTTAGTTTAGAGCCTACAGTTGATATAAAAATATTAGCTGGACGTACAATGAACATGACAGCTAAAACGAGTATGAAACCTTTAAAGCCGATTTTGTGGAACGAGGCCATATCGAGTCTTGCTGCAAGTAAAACAAATAACAAACCAATTAAAAGTTCAATCAGCTCCGCTTTGTATACCTTCAACTTCTTTACTTCAGGTAGATCTTTTAAGCCCACAATAAAGCCAGCAATTGTTACACTTAGAAGGCCAGATTCATGAATCATTAGGTCTGAAATAGTAAAGATTGCAACAGCTGCAGAAAGCATGAAAATATTTAAATTTTCTTCATCTACCCACTTGCGGTGAAGAACAGCCAGTAAAATGCCACCTGCTGCTCCCCCCATTGCGATTCCAATAGCAATTCGCTTCAATAATTCCCATAATGCAATTGCGTAGCCACTATCAGATTCAACTTGAATCATTTTGAAGCAGAGTAAGGCCACAAAGACACCGATTGCGTCAATTAAGACTCCCTCCCAGTGAAGAATGTGGTGAATCTTTTTCTTAACGCCAATACGCTTTAGAAGTGGACCAATAACAGTTGGTCCTGTGACAATGATTAAACTAGCAGCTAATAATGAAAACAGAAAGCTATAGTCCATCAAAAGCCAAATGAGTAGTGCGGAAAGGAGCCAAGTGACTAAAACACCTCGAAATAAAATATTACGAATTTCCTTGGAGGCCTCCTTGAATCCTTTTACATTAAGTGTCATGCCACCCTCAAACAGGATAATACCCACAGCTAAACCAATTATTGTTCGTAAACCATCTCCCAAAACATTTGGACGAATTACGTTAAGTTCTGGAATACCTATAAAAGTTCCAATATTTCCAAGAGTAATGCCACCCACTAATAGTATCACAATAGCTGAAACACGAAGTTTATGTGCAAGAAGTATAAACATGACCCCGAAGAACATTGCACCACCAAAGGTCAACATTATATGATTTATAGCACTATCAGCAGCTAAAAATAAATTAAAATTCATCATGTGGAAGTCATTGTTTAATTATTTCATCTTCGTAAAATTTAAAAGTTTAACTTTTTAGGGCAAAAAGCCTCTCACGCATACATATTCACTCTAAAAATCGTTTGTAAAGTAAAGATACCCCAGTTTTAAACCATATATAGCCATAGGAATGACCTTTCAAGACTTTTTTATTTGATATGTATTCTGATTTAATTTTAGTCTATTGACTTGCAAGTCTAATTTCTACTGATCATTTAAGTACATTTTATTAGGTAGGGGAGAAAATATGAAGGTTGTTGTTGGTTGTTTTTTGGGTAGCATTATGCTGACGGTAGTTGCTTTGATATATTTGGTAGTTTCCATCCTATTTTTCAATGTCTCAAGCCCAAAAGTTGGCTCTCATGTTGAACAGGTAGAATGGTTACCAAAAAGTGCTTCAGATATCTCTTATTATCTAACGGATCATTTTGGTTGGATTAATGTTTATGAGTGCACCATGGAAGAGGAAGATTTCATGGATTTTGCTAAAAAAGAAGGTTGGGATATGCAAGAGAAAAAACAAACGCACTTACCTTATCGGCACAAATTAGCTTTACCAAGTCTACATTATGACAAAGGTCAAGAATGGCATTATGATATGGTTGAAGATGTGTTGTTTTATACAAACCGTAAATCTGGAACAGGCGGCGGAGGAAAAATAGTCGTCTATGACCCTAAAAGAAAACGTCTTTTCTATGTTCAAGCACATAGATAGTCTTTAATTGTGAGCGTCTTGACTCATTGTTGCCTAAGCCTGATCTTTTAGAAAGAATTACAACCAATATTACCAGCTAGGAAACAAGACTTAACTTTTTTATCTACCATGATAATCTATGACGCTAAATAAACACTTCCAGAATTTTGTTAAATTTTTATAAACTTTTATGATATAGATGTTAGGGCTCGCAAAAAAGCCATTCTTATCTAAATTAAGGAGCATTATATTTAGGGGATATGAAATGCAAACAGATTACTTAGAGGAATTTGAACTTGACGGATATGCGGTATTTAGACAAGTATTTAAACCGCAGGAAATGACTGAAATTCACGCTGCAACCGAACGCGTTAGACAACGGGCTTTAGCAGGTCAAAAATCCTGCGGAAATGCAAAGTTTTACATTAGTGATGGCTATGTCCGAAGCGCAACTTGGTGCGCGATGTATGAGCCTATCTTGGCAGAAGTACGTTCAGATCAACGGTTGCTAACAATTATAGAGCCCTTAATTGGAAATAATGTACGACAGTTAATTAATAACCTGCATTGGAAAACACCCGGATCTACTCATTCTGTTGCTTTTCATGCAGATCGTATCAATCGAATCAATGGACAAGCGCAGGCGATCCGCAACCTGCCTCAAAGTTATATTCAGACAGGTCTTGCAGTAGACCCAATGCAAGCAGATAATGGCCCCTTAATTGTTATTCGGGGATCGCATAAGCAAATTGATAAGGAACCAATTCCTACTTCAGTATATTCTGATGATGTTGTCATGAAAGACGAACTTTTTGACTTGGGCTACCACGAAGAAGATATCATTGAATTACACCTGGAGCCAGGAGACCTTGCGATCTGGGGTCCCGATACCTTGCACGGCTCCGCAGCAAACCAAAACTCTGAATTAGATCGTTGTTTCCATATTAATGGATATGTAAATGCCTATGATTGTTTTATGGGATATTGGGCGTGGATTATCGGAGCGTCTATTTCCTTGCCACCTAAAGAGGTCCCTGAACATGTCTTTGGCAAACAAAACTTTGAAATGTTTGAAGCAAAATGAATAATCCAACTGTTATTATTTATGGGGCTTCTCAATTTGCACGTGTCATTACTCACTTGATTGAGGATCATACGAATTATCAAATCATAGGCTATCTAGATGACCGACAAAATACCTGGGGCGATAATTTTATGAATAAAAGGATTCTAGGTGGATCCTCTGTGCTTGACGAAACCACCAAAAGACCGTTTACAAATGTTGTGATCGGCTTTGGGGATACTGCTGGTAGATGGAAACTTACCAATGAGTTAGAAAAAAAAGGAGTTAAGTTTTTAAGCATAATGCATCCAGACGCATCCGTTTCTAGAAATGTTGTACTGGGTGAAGGTTCTATTGTACAGGGAGGTGTAGCAATTGATCCGTATGTTAATATTGGGAAAAATGTCTTACTAAATAAAAACACAAATATTGGGCATGATACTTCTATTGGCGATGGTTGCCATATTGCTAGTGGCGCTTGTCTAGCCGCCAAATGTTATATTGGAAGTGGTACAATGATTGGCATGAATGCATCTATACTTAGTGGGGTGAAAATAGGGCAGAACTCGCTGATTGGTGCTGGTGCGGTTGTGACTAAAAATATCCCAGATAAGGCGGTGGCCTGGGGAAGCCCAGCTAAAGTGCATAAATTTCAGGACCCAATTCAAGAGAATTGCACTCAGATCATCATTAAATAGTTTAAAAATCGCAAAAACTATATATTCAACAATAATACCACTCTTTCTATGCTTGGATCCTAACTAAATTTTAAGTTATTAAAGAGATTACCCTATCTAAGCAAATAATAAGTCACATATCCTCGAATAAAGTTTCCTAGAATCATCGCCATTCCAGCGATGTGTAGATGTCTTTTGTGACAACGTTTAGCTCATCAAAAACAGGTAAGGGTAAGCTCTTCTTCATATCAAAAATATCAAAGTATTTATTGATCGAGGATAATTTATATTCACTTATCGCAGCAATGACTAACATAAGCTTACAACTTAGCTGTATCCAATGCTGGTGAGATTCACCAACCGGTTCAACACTTGTAGAAAGAATTACAACCAATATTACCAGCTAGGAAACAAGACTTAACTTTTTTATCTACCATGATAAACTTTTACGCTAAATACAATTTTAATAAGATTAGTCTGGGCATTAATAAACCATGAAGGGTTTTATATTCTTCCACAAAACTTGAACCTCATCTACATAGGATAATATTCTCCCTCAAAAGCGAAACTTCTTGTACTTTATTGGGTCTAAAGCTACATTGTTGGATATAAAATTTAAAGTATTAAAGGAATATTCTATACAATGAGTGATTTTACCTTCGTAAAAATACCAAAGGTCTATGAAAATATGGACGAGGGAACTTTGGTTCAGTGGTTTGTTGATGAGGGAGATGAAGTGACCTCAGGTCAAATATTAGCTGACTTAGTGACAGATAAAATGAATGCTGAAATTGAGGCACCGTGTGATGGAACTATCCTTAAGCTTTACCAACCTGAAAAAAGTAACTTACCCATTGGCGCTCATGTCGCAGTTATTGGTGAAGCTGGCACTGAAGCTCCTATTAATCCAGACGAAGCAGCAAGCCAAGGCGTCGCATCCAAAGCTCCCAAAACTATCGCTACTCCACCTGCTAAAACAACTCCTTGTACGAGCGAGAACCATGGTAAAGTGAAAGCGGCGCCACCAGCACGCATACTTGCCAAAAAAATGGGTATTGATTTAGCTCAAGTAGCCAACTTTGTTGGTGGAAGAACAGTCCATAAAAAAGACGTTGAAGCCTATCACGCCCAAATAGAACAACAAACTCAACAAATGTCGGTTCAGGCGATCGAAAGAACGGTTTTAATAACGGGTGCAAGCGGCGCAATTGGTGAGGCTATTGCACAACAGTTTCTTCAAGCAGGATGGAAACTTATTCTATTAGCAAATCAAAATACGGACAGAATAGAAAGTTGGTTGCCATCAGATGATCAACGATACCAGGTATTTAAAGTGGATTTAATGGATAAAGAGGCCATCACAAGTTTTGTTCAAAATTGTCCACCACTCGATGCCTTGATCTGTAATGCAGGCGCACTTTTTGATAGCCCTATAGCCTTTATGCAAGATGATGCATGGGAACAGGCTATTCAATTGAACCTTTCAGCTCCTTTCTATTTGGCACGAGGCTTAGCCATGAATATGATACGCAAGAAAGCCGGACGCATGGTTTTCATTACCTCAGATGCCGGACGTATGGGAGCCGCGGCTCGGTCAAATTATGCTGCTGCTAAAGCAGGGTTGGCAGGTTTTGCACGGTCCCTAGCACGTGAGATGGCAAACTCGAACATCCAGGTCAACAGTGTGAGTCCCGGTTTTGTGGACTCACCAATGACAGCTTCTTTACCTGAACGGCGCAAACAAGATATCTTAAAAGAAATTCCAATGCGACGTTTTGGCGAAGCTGCTGAGGTCGCAAATCTTGTTCATTACTTAATTGTGGATGCACCCGCATATTTAACCGGTCAGGAAATTTCTCTGGACGGTGGACTGTACATGGGGTGAAAAAATGAGTGGAAAATGTTCAATTGTTGCCACACCGATTGGTAACTTAGATGATATGACTTTCCGAGCCGTAAAAGTCCTTAAAGATGCGCAAGTGATTGCTGCAGAAGATACAAGACGAGCAAAGATTCTATTGCAACATTTTGATATTCATACGCCTGTCATTAGTTATCATATGCACAATGAAAATAGTAAAACAAATCACTTGGCTGATCGTATTGAGGGTGGGGACCACTTGGCGCTTTTATCAGATGCAGGGACACCCTGTATTTCGGATCCAGGCTTTCTGCTCGTACGTGAACTTGTTGCACGAGGTATTGAACCAGAAGTAATTCCTGGAGCTTCAGCATTGACCTACGTGATTGTGGCATGTGGATTTCCAGCGCATGAAATTCATTATGGCGGATTCCTGCCCCCTAAAAAAGGTAAACGGCAAAAATTGCTTCAACAGTTCACTGAAAATGGAGCTACTGCAATCGTCTATGAGTCACCATTTCGAATTACTAAGTTACTTGAAGATATAGTAATTGCTTTAGGTGAAGATACTGCTGTTTGTATGTGTCGTGAAGCAACAAAAGTACATGAAGAGCATATCCGAGGGACTGCAGCTGAATTATTGAAGCATTATAAAGATAAGAAATGGAAAGGTGAATTTGCGATTGCAATAAGTAACCACCCCAGTGTAGTAAATAAACAAGAAGAATAACTATGGCAAATGAAAAAGAACAGAAGCAACTGATCTGGGCGATGAATCTTTCCTTATTTGTTGGGTTCGCAATCTTAGTCTTTAAACTATCTGCATTTGTTCTTACCGGCTCTATTTCCATTCTAGGTGATGCATCCGAATCTATTATTCATGTGCTAGCAGTTTCATTTGCTTCTTACTCTATTCGTTATGCAGCACTTCCGCCCGATGAAGACCATCAGTTTGGACATGCCAAAATTAGCTATATCTCTGCAGGGTTTGAAGGTATCTTAATTGGTGTAGCTGGTTTATATATTATTTACGAATCTATAGATAAATTAATATATGGAATTGATATCGATAATCCAGGATGGGGGCTTGGACTTATTGTTTTTGCGACCCTTGTTAATGCTTTTCTAGGCTTTTATTTAGTTCGCAAGGGTAAAGAAGAAAAATCAATTATCTTAGAAGCCAATGGAAAGCATGTTCTAACAGATGTATGGACAAGTTTTGGCGCAATAATTGGGATTTTCTTAGTTACAGTCACTGGCTGGCATTATTGGGACCCCATTTTGGCAATCATTGTGGCAATCAATATTCTGTGGGCTTCGGTCCACTTACTTAAAGAAAGTTATGATGGTATTGTAGATAAAGCGGACCCAGAAGTAGATAAAATTGTTCGGGAATCATTAGACGAAGAAATGAAGCGCTTCGGCTTAAAGTATCATGGTTTAAGGCACCGAAGAGATGGTGTAAATATATGGCTAGAATTTCATTTATTGTTTGAAGATAATTCTACTATCAAAGATGCACATGATATTTGTACAAAAATCGAGGATAAAATAGATAATTTATTTTCAGAACGAGTATTCATTAACACACACTTGGAACCAATGGATGCTCATGATAAGCAACACCCAGAGGATCAACATGCGTAGAACTTGGGCTACTTTACTCTGTAATTAGTCTTCTATTATTGAAAAGTTGCAAAACAACTTCCAAAGCAAATAAAACCTTAGCAAAAGAGGTGAGTGGCTACACGTAACCAAGAGTTGTAGTTTTGACTTTTAAGAATAAGGTAGGTTTCTTTAAAAATTAGCTTTTATACGAAGGCTTTATTAAAATTTAAATGTATTTATTGGTGAATTAAAGCTTGAAGACATTAAAATGATGCTTAAGTAAAGTAAGGTGCAAGATGACCCACTTCGTAATGTTCAGTATTTTATTAAATGAATCGTTATAGGCTTTGGGTATGTTAGAGGAAGTTCATTTGCGAGAAATGTGTAGACACATAGCTATTGGTGGTGACGATTGTGACTGAAATTGAGACTGGGAAAATAGGTTCAAGCGTCAGCCTCAGTATAATTCGTGATAAGTTTGTTGATTTGACTATGGTGGAGCCAAATAATAACAATAAAAAGTAGGCCCGAAAAATGGATCTAGTTATATATACACTTTGTTTTTTACTTACATTATATTTTTGGTATATGTTTGTACGTAATAAATTTCGAAAGGCAGGAATTAAAGCTGGTATACCATCAGATGCAGGTAATGTTCTTGAAGTTACAAACCTTGGTTCTGTTGAGATAAATGGTGTTTTATTTAAAAAAGCTATTATGATTTATGACTATAAAAATGGTTTTGCAATTGTTATGCAGTGGTTATATGGCGCAAAGAAGTTTTATATATTACGCTCGGATATAAATAATAAAGAATATCTAGATAATGAAGATTATACTAAAGTGAGATTGAGCTTTGAAGCTGCTGGAAATAAATATACTTTTATTGGTACAATTGCAACTAAATTAGCACCTATGATCTAAGGAAAATTTAATGAAAACTAATAACAATATACCCTTTAAAATGATGCAAATCCCACTTATTCTGAGTGGCTTAGTCTATTTCCTTTTAGCAATTTTCTTTTTTACTTTTCCAACTTTAGTCAATCACTTGGACAATGATCATGCCTCAGGAACCGAAGCTAATGAAAGTGGCCAACTCTTTTTATTTATATTCATAGGTGTATTTTCTCTCATCTTAGGATTCATACCAATAGTCTTCAGTTTTTTTGTGCGAAAACCTAAACCAATCATTTTTTATCTTTCTATTGCAGCTACCGCATTATATATTCCATCCGCATATATCATATTTGGTATTCCAATGCTTTTATTTCTTCTTAAAAAAGAAGTTAGAGAGTACTACCAAGTTACTTTTTAGCCATTCTCTGTTTTTATAGTCCCTATTCAACGAAACAGGTTTGACGAATCTAAAAAATACCCGCTTCAGTATAAAGACATTTTATTACCTTTGCTAAATTACCGAATGCCACAATAGGTTTTGCTCTAATATTGGAAATTGTACCAATAATAATCCTAGGTAGGATTTTTGGATTTAAACCAAGCTAGATCTTGAGCTAAATTAGTGTGTCAAGTAGTTACTCTTCAGTGTCATAAACTATGTGAAATATGCAAAAGAACAAAATTTTTTCTGTATGAAAGGCTACTTTAGGAGACCCCTAAGTATATAAATATTTTTTTTAGTAGAAGTAGCATGATCTCCTCAAAGGACTATATAAATTATATTCATCTATAAGAACATTAGCCTATTTTATGGGGATTTTAGCAGAAACATCATCAATAGAATAAAGTTTACTTTTTTGTTTAAGCTTTTTAGTAATCATCTTCATAATATATATAACAATGATAAAATATTTATATATTTTGTCTTAAATCAGCATTTGATCTTTATAAATCCATACCAGAGACTTTACAAATCACATAGTATTCAGCATCTTCCAGGAGGTCTGTACCATCACTTTCAAGGATATTTCCATAACAACTTGAAGGTACTGCAAATGCACCTCCGCCATGTTGAACAGTTAGGCCTTTAGTGTCAATCATTGCACGGCCATGAAGGGTTCGGAGTTTGATGTTCTTCTCATCATCGCCTTGCATAAATACAAGGCAGAACTTTTTACCGTGCAGGTACTGCAGATGGTTAATTGCTGCCATTTTTATCCTTTATTTTCTTCAATTCACTTTCAAATTTTATAATAAGCCGCTTTAGGTGCTGGGCTAATTGCTTCTTTTCAGCATCACTAAACTCTGGTTTTGCACTCCTTTGATTTTCTTCATCCTTACCCTTTTTTATAAAATACCAAGCTCTTTGCCAGTAATAACGCTTATAGCGGAAAGCATGTTTGAAAATAGACTCAATATCACGATTATTATTTTGCTTTAAGGTCTGATGAACAGCTAATTGAAAGTCCTCTTCATCTTCTGCATTGGTCCAGCCATAGCGTCTTATTATGTGGCTCAAGATAAAATTTAGTTGGTAGGTATAGATGGCCATGTTGAACATATCACGAATCGTAAAAACAAAAACGATTTTCTTAATTATTTTTTTAATGATATACCAAAAGACCTTTTTAAACAAAAATATAGTCGTTCCAATAATGCATCCAGTACAACCTATCTTCTGCGCCTTCTTTGGCTCTTTTACCAAACGTGCGAAAGAATTGATAAGTTCCTTGGAAATTCCATGATTATAAGCAATATTTGCTCCCATTATTCGGTGAATGCGGCCAATGACGTAGTCATCTAAGAAAGGAATAGGTATAAACAATGAAGCAGATGCTAATGAACAGTAGATTGGGGGACGGTCAACCGTCTTGAGAATTTGTTCTGTGATCATAACTTTTTCATTAATTGCTCAATATATCCTAAACGAGCATTCACACGTTCAGATAAAGTCAGATCATTCTCTGCTTCAATTGCCTTAAATTTACTACGTACCTTAAAAACCTGAATCATCAAATCATCATCCGCACTAGTTAACTTTTTATTACCTGACTCAATACGAAGCATCATAGCAGACAACTTGTCATACTCATACTCCGCCAAAAAATAGTTTAACCAAGGGGCAGATGACGTATCTGGGTTCACGGCTAAAATTTTGGTGATGATAATAATACAATCACTACGGCTGACCATACGCTTATTTGCTGGCTGTTTTACAGTCTCCTGGTAAGTAGCCTCAATAATATCAACCGTTTGCTTGGTAAACCAGTCTAGCTTATAATATGCTTCAGGTACTTGTTTGATCGTAGATATTGCCTTTGAATAGGATTCCGTCCGCTCAAGGCTAACTAAATACCATTGCATTAACTTTTGTTGTTGAATAAAGCTAATTGTATTTTTTTGGCTAGCTTCAATAAAAGGGATTGCTTCTTTAAAGTTGCCCTGGTGAAAGTAAATATGCGCATATTGAGAGGCTACCCATTTATCTTCTTGTGGAAACTCTTTTTCAACGATTTTTAAATGTTCAGTTGCTAATTCATATTGCTGCAAAGCAATGAGCTCACCCACATACTCACGCTCAATTTCGAGCAATGATGTTTCCTCTGCGATACAGATTTGGGTGGAAAGGGTAAGCGCCATTAATAATGTTTTTTGTTTATGCGAAAGCATTGGTGTCCTCTTAATTATCAAAATATTTCTATATACCTTAAGATAGAAATCAAACATTTCATTGCAAACATTTTTATTTGAACATTATCATTATATTTCATATAAGCAGTGTCACTTGTTTGCTTTGGTCATTCTTACGAGTAATTTATGCAAAATGAAATTGTCTGCATAAAGTTTGATAAAGGAGTTCCATTGTCCACAGTATTAGCTTGTCGTCAAGTCCACCGAGACTTTGATCATAAAGATCAAAAAGTAGAAGTCTTAAAGTCTGTAAGCTTTGAAGTTACAGAGGGTTCTTTCACAGTTTTGACCGGAAAATCTGGATCTGGTAAAACGACACTACTACAAATTTTGAGTACATTAGACCGGCCAACAAGCGGCGAAGTACTTCTAAATGGAACGAATATTCATAAACTAGGCCCATTCAAAACAGCCAAACTGCGTGCCTCTCAGTTTGGCTTTATTTTTCAAAATTATCAGCTTCTACCGGAGCTAACGGCAATTGAAAATGTGATGTTAGCAGGGCGTATTGGTGGATTTAGTGGAAACTTAAAAGAGCGTGCGGAAGAATTATTGAACAAAGTGGATTTGGGGCATCGTCTAACACATTTACCAGCTGAGTTATCAGGTGGTGAGCAACAACGCGTTGCTGTTGCAAGGTCTCTAATGAATTATCCTAAGGTTTTATTTGCAGATGAACCCACAGGGAATCTAGATTCTGTGAGCTCTAGTCAGCTGTTGGAAACTTTAAAACAACTTTGTTTGGATGGTATCAGTTTGATTATGGTAACACATGGAGACTATGCGCAACAATATGCGAGTCATGCTTATGAATTAGAAAATGGTGTATTAATGGAATTAAGGAAAGGAGCAACTGTATGAAAATGATCAACAAATATTTGGGTTTTTTAGTCATTCTGGGAATTTGTGCTAGCTGTGGAGATGCTTCAAATAGTGATTTCAAAGCAGCAGAAATTTCAGGTGGGGGTGATAAAGAAGTGATTCGTTTTGTTTTAGACGCATCTTCACTCCCTCACGATGGTGACTTTAAATTGATCGATGAAGCAGACGCATTAACTGGAAAAGTATTAGAAATTCCCGGTGGAATTAAAACGGAAACTAATTTACCAACTGGTAGTATTCAAGTAGAGGTTCCAGATATCAGCGCTGAACCACTCCATATGTGGCTTCGTGTATATTGGACCGAAGTATGTTCAAACTCATTCACCTTAGAAATTCCAAATGAACCTCCAATGGTTATTGGAGAGGATGAGGTTTACTTGACTTGGCATTGGATTAAAGTTGCAGATCTTGAGCTAAAAGCAGGACAAACATATAAATTAACTGCGCGTGAAGATAACCTGAAAGTTGACCAGATTCTATTTACGAATGAGCCGGACTATCAACCTGCAGGCCATGAAAAAACAAAGGAGACTGCCCAGTGAGCATCCCTGTTAGTGAGTGGTATGACTCCATTGGTAGTTATACATTTCCATCCGTATTTGTTCGCTTAACAAAAGAACAAATTGAAGGCTTCTTAAATCAAGAAGTTAAAACCATGAAATTCCTAAAAGAACGCTTTGCATACGTAATTAAACACCTACCCGGTGCTTGTTTTGTGCATGCCGATATTTGTGCGCCAAATGATTCGAGTGTATTCACCCAGCTTAATGGCTCTGTTCGCAAAGCTGAAGATGCCATTGCACTCTTACAGGAAAGCTATAAGGTAAAACACGCACTCGCTGAAGGAACAACAGATCGTATTGTATTTCACCCATACCGCCGTATGGATCGTTATCGTGAATTTCGTTTATTTATTCATGGCGGTGAGTTACAGGCCGTTTCACAACGATACCTTACCCGCTATTTAGCACGCATGCAGGGACGTGAAGAAGAACTGTGGTACTTAGCTGCTTATTTGACTGATGATATCAGAGATTTCCTGCCTGAAACAAACGTCGTGATTGATGTTTATCTGACCACTAGCAAGAAATTGATGATCATTGACCTCAATAAATGGGGTGGTGATACAGATCCACTGCTATATGGTTCTTGGGAAGTACAAGAAGAAAAGCAGGGTAAAGTTTTGTTGACTCAAAAACCAACTTCGATTAGTGGAGATGTTTCCGTATCTTTCTAATCAATAAAAAAAGCGTGGCTACATACTTAGACACGCTTTGGCGTTAAATAAAACTACTCTTGTGTTTTGTCAGCTTTGGCTTCACGCTTCATTTGACGTTGCTCACGTTTTGATTTCATCTCAGCAAACTTCTCTGCTCCAACAATCGCCTCAACTTGTGGATCATATTTGGTATTTACTGCTTCCATTTCCTTTTGCTTATCGGCCTTTTCAAGTTCGCCTTTTCGAATTGCCTTCATTTCCTCACGCTTCGCTTTCATTACTGATTTTAGCTGTTCTTGTTGCTCGGGTGTTAATTCTCTCATGAGAGCGAAACGCTCTTTCATACGAGCTTGAACCTGCGCACGTTTCTCTTGCATTTGGGCTAATGCTTCTGTGCCAATTATTGCTTCAATTTGCGGATCATATTCAGCATTAATCGCGTCAATTTGTGCTTGTTTATCCTCAAGGCTCCCTTCAGACCTCATGATATCTTTCTTCTCAGACATAGACTGTTTCATAATCTCTTTTAAGACTGCAAGTTGATCTTCTGGTAGATTCAAATCAGCAAAGTGAGCTCTCTTTCCACCCTTTTTTCCTCTTTGGGTACCTTCATCTGCGTGCGTATATATGGACACACTAAAACTTAATAATGCCGATAAAAATAACGTTGACTTCATTATATTTTCCCCTGTTGATTTATTTTTATTCTAAAAAATGGTTTTGTATTACAATAAAATTACGTAAGAAAATCCCCTTTTGTTGTCATAGGGTATGATTTTTATGAGTTTTTATCATTAACGATTCATCTGCTGAAGCTTTTTCTCTAATGCCATAAGTTTCTCTTCGCCCAGCAAATCTAAAATCTTTTTTGCATACTTTTCCTGAATCATTGACATCTGAGGCATAAGTTCTTCTTGGCTTAAGTTACGCTTCTTTAACTCAAAAATTCCTGATTTCGCTGCATAATTAGGCTCATTAACGCTTGCTCCTGCTCTTTGGTCAAGACTTGCATTAAAGTATTGTGCTGAGCCTGCCTTTGAGCTCGGGCTGCTTTTATTTTGGCAAACATTTCAGGTCCTAAATATTTTTCAAACAATGGGTCATACTTAGCGTTAAGCTTATTTAATTGTCTCTGACGTGTTTCTAGATCAACACCATTGCTCATGATGAATTGTTTTTCACGCTCAAACTCTTGTAACAACTTTTGTGCTTTCGATCTCTCTTCTGCACTTAATTCTTTCGTTTTTGCCTTTGCCTTACTATCCTTGCTTGCAGCATCATTCGCATAAATGAATACAGAAAATCCTACAAATAATAAGGTGATTAAAGACCTCTTCATCATATTTCACCTTCTCTTGTACAGTTTACAAATTCATTTAATAGGGCAGCACAAAGGCAAACTAGCAATATTGTAGGCAATAAATTATGGCAAATAATAGATAATATTTACTTTTTTTATTTTTAATGGAACTTTTACTTGTTTCCAGACGTCATAAGTTGGCTCATTTGAAGCTTTGAAGAGTGAAGATTGAGGCTAATTTAAATTGAATTTAAGGAATATAGTGTTTTATGAAAAATGCCAAAAATTTAAAGCAAACTAAATTTTCTTTAGTGGAGGTGCTTGTTGTCATTGGTATTATTGGCATTTTGGTTGCCATGATTTTTCCAGCATTGAGCCGTGTACGCGGTGAGGCAAAAAAGACCAAGTGCGTAGGACAATTAGACCAAATTTCTAAAGGCTACATCATGTATTCAGATGACAATGATGGTAAAGTTCCTTTTTGGCTTAGTAATTTATATGGTGGTTACCTTTCAGCTCCAGATCTTTTGGTATGCCCTGAAGACCCTGCGCAAGGTAAAGATGGAAGTAGAACAGGCGGTGAATTTGATACTGTAAAAGAAGTTATTCACCCCAAATTAGAAGATGAATTTCCTGAAACAGACGATACTAATTATCGCAATACAAGTAATATTCCAGGTTTTGCATCTGATGCATTTGATCTTGGCGTAAATGGAAATCAACAACGTAATTCAGATATTGATGTAAATAGTTACTTATATGAGTTTGCCGGCGTTTTATGTTCATGGGAAAGTTCCGGCCTATGGTGGGAAGTAAAATATAGTGACTTAAAGGGTGGTACAAATCCTGTAACAAACCAATCATATAATCCTTCACTTTTTCCAGTTACACGTTGTTTCTTCCATTGGACAAAAATATGGGGGAAGGATGAGTTAACCTTAAACTCCTCTTATGATGGAGGCGTTTTCTTTAGTAAGTTTCAGTGGGAATATGGTGTTTATTAATACATTGAATTATCGCAAAGTTATGATTTATTTTCAAGCTGAAAAAAGATGCTTTAAAATAATGGGGCGATTTGTTTTTAAAAGATTGATCACATTTAATATATGTGGTTATTATGGAGTTTAAGATGAGATATAAATCAGTAATTACTACAGTGGCGGGGGTCTTGTTAGCTGTTTCCTGTATGAGTGTTGATAGTAAGAAGAAAAGTCGAGAAAAATATATTAAGGAGACCAAGCGGCTGCAGTTAAAACACGCAGAAATTGCCCTTGATAAAGATCAACCAAGACGTGCGATCCGCTTCCTAAAACCAGTGCTAGATGACCCTGTGTATTCACGCCAGGCAATGATCTTGATGAAAGAAGCAGAACATTCAATTAAACTTCAAGAAGCCCTGGCCAAAAAGAATGCAATGATTAAACAGGAATACTTATATACCCAAGAAGAATTCTTGATACCTGAAAACTACCGCAAAGTTCGTTATCGTACAGGTGAAACAGGACCTTTTGAAGAGGCACTTGGGGAAGCAGAAAAACTGTTAACCATGAAAGTGGATATTAACCTGATGAACGCAACAGTTCAAGATATCTTGGACTTCCTCACTGAGCAAGACGGGCTGAANGTNATTGCAGATGAAGGCATCTCTACCACCGATACAATTACGGTTCGTCTTAAGCAAGTAGAACTTCGTAAAGTATTAGATTTTATTCAATCTAATATGTCGTTAGAATTTCATATTGATGATAATGTTTTATGGGTGACCCAGTCTGATGAAGAAGAAGTATTAGGCCCAGGCTTAGAAACACGTGTGATCAAATTACGTAAGGGATATATCGTATCAGACGCAGGTGGATCTGCTGGTGGTGGTGATATCGATGATGCAGGCGGGTTTTCGTCTGGTGGTGGTGAGTCAAGTCAGGCTGAAGGGGGTGAATCACAAAATCACGGCTCGGATGAATTATACGATATATTAAATTTATTTTTTGGTGAAGAAGCATCACAAGAACAACCAGAAGGTGCTTTCTTTAAACTTTACCGTAACCGTAATACACTGGTGATTCATAATACGAAACGAAATATTAGAAAAGCCATGGAACTGATTAATGCTTTTGATGTAGACCCACTTCAGGTAAACATTGAAACAAAAATTATCTCAATGACCATGCAAGACCTCTTTAGTTTAGGTACTGAAATTCAACGCTTACAAAACGACCGTAATGACAACCCCCAATTCTCTGGAAGTACCGCATTTGGATTCCTTAATAATCCAACAAGTACCTTCTCTTTTGGAGGAGTCATTGATGACCTACAATATGAGTTTTTATTTTCTGCTGTTCAAGAATTAGATTCAGCACAAGAATTAAGTCAGCCAAGTATGACGGTTGTAAATAACCATACGGCAAAGTTACAACGTGGACAGGTATTAACCTACTTTGACGAGTTTGATACAGAAAATTCTGGTGGTGAAAACCCAGTGCAAACGATTGTTCCTTCTGGTGAAGCACAGGAACTTGAGCTTGGTCTTAACTATAATGTTCGACCAAGTGTAGGTAATGATCAGGAGACAATCACTATGGCCGTTAACTTGAGTTTCAGAACATTTCTTGGGTTTGACACTTATGGAGGAACTGCTCCAGATGATGATGATGATACAGACCCTGAACCAATAGACGATAATGACAATCCGAATGGCCTATTAGAAGGTGAAGGTTCTGTTGTTCAGGTTCCTCGTTATGATGAAAATGCAATTTCAACAATTGCTAATGTTTTATCAGGCCAAACCATTGTATTAGGTGGGCAATATGACTCCAGTATTCAGGAAGTCGAATCTAAAGTTCCATTTTTGGGAGATCTGCCAATCATTGGCTTCCTGTTCAAGAAAGTAGAACGTATTGACGAACCAAAACACTTACTAATCTTCATTAAGGCAACAATTGTTGACCCAGATGGTAAATTTGTCTTCCCAGATATGGAGGAATAATATTCATGTTTAAAAAGCAGTCCATTGTTGCTTTAGACATAGGTATCGCCTCCACGAGGATGGTTGCTCTAGAGACAAAGGGCAAGTCGGTAAAGCTGTCCAAAAGTATTTCCTTCAGTAATTCAGAAGAAGGTATTGTGGGCAGTGATGAACTGAAAGACCACTTGAAAACGTGGTTGGGAAAAGAACTTGCTAAAAACGCTGAAGTGGTAATCGGTTTACCTCAGTTCTTGGCAATCACCCAACTAAGCGAATGTCCGGCAAATCAAAAATCTCAAGTTAGCAATATGGTTCAATTTGAGACCCAACAAATGTCTGGTCTTACAGATGAATCTTTTTATTACGATTACCGCTTACTCAAAGAATTTGGTAATACACCCCAGTCTGTATTTATTTCGGTGGCAAGATGTAGCCAGGCAGATGAACGCATTGAGTTGATTGAAGATGCACCCTGCTTCCTTAAAGATGTATTTCTGGAAGGAGATGCACTAGCCGCAACACTCATTCAGTCTGAAAGTAATATTCCAGAGAATGAAATACATGCAATTTTAGATATTGGCGCTGAAAATACGACACTCTCGATTGTTGTAAACAAACAAATGGTATTCACATCATCTATCATGTTTGGTGGTGACTATTTTACAGATGAAGTAGCCAAAGCACATGGGTTAAACCGATTTGATGCAGAGCGCGCCAAAGAGAGCTTATCATTGATGACATTGGATGGACCTTCTCCTCTTTTGAATGCATCCAAAACCTTAATTCAGGAATTACAGGTTACCTTTGAAAGCTGGCAGACTCAACAGAATGTAGACCTTGAAGCAACACCTTTACGTACGATTCACTTAAGTGGTGGCTCTGCAAAAATTAAAGGTTTAGCAGCTTTTATTGGCCAACAATTTAATTGTGAGTGTAAACTCTTAGAAATGCCATTTGAAGAACTTGATGGTGACTATGCAGTTGCTCTTGGTTTGGCCCTGTTGGAAATGAAAAAACAGTCCAAAAATAGCTTCAAAAAATCAGTTTCTTTGATGCCTACTTCTCACAAGACAGAGCTTCTCAGACGAAAACGTTTGCCCATGCTGGCCGTGGCCTTTATTCTCTTTACTTGGGGAATTATTGGAGTTCTATATCTACAGTTTAACCTCTCAAATAAAGAACTAGTGAAACTCGATGTGCGTTACAAAGAGTTGCAAAAGTGTGAGGGCATTGAACCATCCATTACCGCACTGAAACAGGCAATTAATTATAATCAGGATTTACTTCAAGTATTCGCCACAAGAGGAAACCGCAACTACACGGTTATTGAAGCAGTCGAAACCTTAACCAAAGACAAGAAAAAAGAAGACTGGTTCTACTTATTAGCAGACTATAATAGTTATTACAACGTGGAACCAAAAGTCGAAGTTGTGAAAGTAAGTAAGCCAAAAGAAAAGAAATCATTTTTTTTAATAGAAGAACCTGAACAAGATTCAACACTACTTGTTCGTGCAGGAAGCCTAGAACCATGGAACTTATTATGCGCATCAGGCTTCACACCAAAACAACGCTCGGATCAATATAGAAATGTGCGCGCTTTAATCAATAAATTGGAACAATCTGATATTTTTAAGAATGTTGATATCAATCAAAAGCAATCGCCTATTGATGCGCAAACAATGCAAATCTGGACTCGCTACAGAATGCGACCTTTCTCACTACTTCTGCCATTGAAGCGTGAAGAAGTGAATGGAGGTAATTGATTATGAAATCTAAAGATATTTATAGTTTATTGCTAACCTTATCCATTCTCATCATGATTATTGCGATTGCTGTTTATACTATGATCATCTTCCCTATTAAAGAAAAAATAGTTTTTCGTCAGGAAAAAATTAATAAAATGGAAGAAACTCTCTATGGCAAGTTAAACCGAAATTGGTCACTAGATTCAAAGTCTTTAAACAATATTCAACGTCAATATCTAGATATTCAACAAGGGGATATGAAACGCCTAGATAAAATTCTAGATAAAGCATTTAATGAATTTAAACCATTGGTAGACCCTTATGATAATGGAATCAATGTAGATCAGTGGAGCCGAGGAGTTTTATACTTTGACTTTGCAGATAAAGTGGGTGCCTTGAGAGAACGTTATGCATCACGCGGTATCTATTATCAAAACGAAGACTTTATCGACTCCCGTAAAGAAGGAGATGTAGATCTGAATTATGTATACCGCCTGCTAGTTCGCGTTCATCTGGTTGAAAAAATTATTAAACTCTCCCAGTTCAATGGTCTACAATTAATGCCTGACCCAGATGTTGAAGACGCCAGAACTGCCTCACAAAAACCGATACGCGTCCTACCCGTAATGGCATACTCAACAGATATGGAACCAGAACGGGCATTCATTGAAGAATTTCCAGTAGAATTTACCGTCAAAGGGGAGGCACACAAAGTGATGAACTTACTAAATTCTATGGTTAATAATGATAACTTTATTCCGCTTGAACGCTTTATGATTCGAGTGCTTGGTGAAAATGAATATAGAAATGGTGGATTTAGACCGACAACGGTTGTTGAAGCAAGACTACGATGCTCTGGTTTCCTATTAATGGAAAACCCTGAAGAATTCAAAAAACGTCAGGAAAAAGTTGCACGCCTGAACAGAAGCAAACGTAGATTGGGATTATAATATGGGTAATAAATTTTTAAATTGTATGAAATGGTTAATCAAAGAGTGGGAAATTTCTACCTGTTTATTAGTCGTGGTTGCATTTGTATTTCTGCTTTTAATTAATTTGAACTCTTTCTTTGATCTCTTTTCTGAAGGGGGAAATAAACGTACGACAACGATCCGTATTTCAAGCCAATTCAACGATGATGCCTTTCGCTTTCTGAACCCTTATGGTGAGCTTCAGAAAGAAAATTATAATGCAGTAGCAGTGATGGTGCCAGACCGCAATAAGCCTCGACCCAAAAAAACTAAATGGTCTCCGAATAAAAATACAGGATCAGGTAATGTTACAATTCGTCCACCAAAGGGTCCTCAGGGCGGTAAAAAAAGTACCACGGCAAAAACAACTGTTAAACCACCGCCGCCACCGCCGCCACCTGTTGTGCTTTCTGTAAAATACTACGGTATGATGAGCTCAATCTCCCGTGGACAAACCGCAGCCTTTATTCGCTATGAAAAAAAACAAGGTGGAAAGTTGTTAGAAAGTAACAAAAGCTATATCCTAACTGGGGATAAAAATCAAAATTTTGAAATTCTTGAAACAAATGACGAATTCATCCGTTTCAAGTACCTTAAGAATGGTAAAGAGTACAAATTGGAACAAGGTTCAAATTTCGAGCTTGAATTAAATTAAAGGATCTACATGAAGTTTGGTAATTTTAATTTAGGTGGAGGAGATGCTGAGGATAAAGATCTACTCAGCCGTTTGCAAAAGTCTGGAAAAATTTCAGATGAACAAGCGGAGCAGGCTCGGCGGCGTCAAAAAAGATCCAATAGTTCAATAGAGGATGCGCTCGTTGCGCTGGAAGCAGTAGAACAAGAAGTCATCTTCTCGGAACTCGCTGCCATTAATGATTTAGAATTCGTTCACCTAGCAGAAAAAAATATTTCAGATGATTTTATTAGCGATATTCCAAGAAAAGTAATCCTAAAATATAACTTTGTTCCTGTCGCCAAAGAACGAAAAATGTATACGTTAGCATTCGCATCTCCACCTCTTGCACGTGATAAACAACAGTTGCGTACTATACTGAATGCTCAACGCCTAGATATCGTGATTGCAACGCCAGATGATATCCAGCAAACCATTACCTCACTTTTTGGTTTAGGTATGGAAACGGTGATGGAAATCGAAAAGGTTCGTGGTCCAAGAAGCGAAGTCACAAATCTAGATTCAGCTGTTCAGAACTTAGAACAAACCGCAGAAGATGCCAGTGTCTCCCAGTTGTTTAACTTGTTTCTCAAAAAAGCCCTGGAACTAAATACAACAGATATACACATTGAACCCTTTGAAGACAAAATTAATTTGCGTTTCCGTGTGGATGGAATGCTGCGTAGAATTCCTGCACCACAAGGACTAAGGCAACTTCATAGCGCATTGATTTCATTTGTAAAAGTGCAAGCAAACCTCAACATTGCAGAACAACGCTTACCCCACGATGGCCGGTTACGCGTTTCTCTTAAAGGCGAAGTATTTGACCTACGTATCTCGATTATGCCAACGAGATTTGGTGAAACACTGAATATGAGGATTCTAAATAGAAATTCTATTTTCTATGATTTAGAAGACTTAGGGCTAGATCCACAAAACCTCAAAATACTCAAACGCTTGTTAGATTTACCTCATGGAATGATTCTAGTTACCGGGCCTACAGGTTCTGGTAAATCTACGACACTATATGCTTCACTAGATAAAACTGATAAAGTTCAACGTAAAGTTATTACCGTGGAAGACCCGATTGAGTACCAGATGGAAGGGATCTCTCAAATTCAAATCAACGCACCCATTGGTTTGACATTCGCAAAAGGTCTACGCTCAATTCTACGTCACGATCCTGATATTGTGCTCGTGGGTGAGATCCGAGATACAGAAACTGCCGAAATTGCAATTCGAGCTGCACTGACAGGTCACTTAGTATTAAGTACCTTGCACACCAATGATTCCATTGGAGCGGTAAACCGACTTGTGGATATGGGCATTGATCCATTTTTAGTTGCAACCTCACTTTCTGCAAGTATTGCACAGCGCCTCGTTCGCCGTGTTTGTAAATCATGCTCACAAGAAATTCCTGCAGAAGCAATTCCAAACAGAATCCGTAAAGAGATGGCACACGAACTCTCTATGGACCCATCTGAAGTCCGAGCCTTTAAAGGGAAAGGCTGTGGAGATTGTAGCTATAGTGGCTATGCAGGCCGAGTTGCAATTTATGAATTCTTTCTGATGGATGAAACACTAGAGGATATGATCACCTCTGGAAAAACATCCGTTGAACTTAGAAATTACGCTAGAACCGCTGGCATGAAAACATTGCGTGACAGCGGATGGCATAAAGTTCAAGAAGGAAGAACATCTATTGAGGAAATACTACGAATTACTACTTCATTCGATATCTCATACGATATGGAGTAAATTAAAACGGGTGAAACCTAACTTTTAAAGCAGTCTTTCTTTCAATGAAAGACTGCTTTCTTACTTTTTGGCATGTCATATGCAGACATTTATATAAAAGCGGAAATATAGTTCATTTTCTATACAATTTCCGTTGAAATACGCGTGAATGTTACAAAAGTGGAATTTTTTTAATGATTGAATATACCAAGCAGAGTTTAGCGGAGCGGTTGGAGCTTTTATATGGTGCTGAAGTTGCTGCTTCGACCTTGCCAGATGTTAAAAAAATGATTGGGTATTACCGAAAATTGATATCGGCTGAGCCTTATCATTTGACTGAAAAAGATAGTATTTTGATTACTTATGGAGATCAAATTCAACGGGAGGGTGCACCGCATCTCAAAACATTAGCGGCATTTGCCAAAGAATATATAGGTGATGCAATTAACACCGTTCACATACTGCCCTTCTACCCCTATTCCTCAGATGACGGATTTTCAGTTATTGACTACAAAGCCGTCAACCCAGACCTAGGAACTTGGACAGACGTTGAGGAAATTGCGCAAGATAGCCGTCTGATGTTTGATGCAGTTATTAATCATATCTCACAAGAATCAGATTGGTTTAAAGGCTACCTAGCTGGAAAACCTGAATATGAAAATTTCTTTATTGATGTACCACCTGGTACAGACGTTTCAATGGTGGTTCGACCACGGGCACTTCCATTGCTATCACCCTTTGAAGACCACGAGGGAAATATTAAACTCGTTTGGACAACCTTCTCTAGAGACCAAGTAGATGTAAATTACGAAAACCCTAAAGTATTATTAGCCGTTTTAGACGTATTACTATTNTACGTGAGCAAAGGTGCAAAGCTGATCCGTATGGACGCAATTGCTTTTGTGTGGAAGAAACTGGGTACAATGTGTATTCATTTAGAAGAAACACATCAGGTGATTCAATTCCTAAGAGATGCGATTCACCATGTAGCACCTGAAGTCGTCATCATTACCGAAACAAATGTACCACACAAAGAAAATATTTCTTACTTTGGTTCTGGTGATGATGAAGCACAAATGGTGTATAACTTTGCGCTACCTCCTTTACTAGCACACGCAATTATTACAGGCGATACATACCATTTAGTGAAATGGGCCTTAAGCCTAACCCTTCCAAGTGATAAAGTCTGCTTCTTTAACTTCACTGCCAGCCATGATGGAATCGGTTTGAGGCCAGTGAGCGAAATTCTAAGTAGACAAGATGTACAAGCATTGATTACCCAAGCAGAGTATTCAGGTGGTCGCGTCTCAATGCGCTCCAATGGTGATGGAACTGAAAGCCCATACGAAATTAACTGCAATTATATGGACCTTATTTCGCCTTTAGGCGCAACAGATCATCAACGTGCACAAAGAATGATCTTAGCACAAGGGCTCACTCTGGCAATGCCTGGAGTACCTGGTATTTATTTCCATAGTTTAGTTGGCTCAAGAAACGATATCGAAGGAATGGAGTTAACGAAGATTAATCGCTCTATAAATCGTGAAAAGCTAAATTGGTTCACATTGGTTNAAGATTTAGAGGAAGTAGGTAGCCAAAGAGAACTCGTTTATTCCATGTATTTAAAATTATTGCAAATCCGAAAGCAAGAGTGTGCATTTAATCCATTTGCACCATTTGAGGTATTTGAAACACACAACGATTGCTTTGTTATGTTGCGTACATGCAATAAAACGACTGAGAAAGTATTAGTTGTAGCAAATTTCCGAGATCAAAATATTACCATAGGGGATTTACCCATGACAGGCTATGCTAAAGATTTGATTTCTGAAAATAGGGTTGAGCTAAATAAAATTAGCTTAGGCCCATATCAGTTGGGATGGCTAAAAATAGAATAGCCCACCTTATTAGGTATCGGGGGAAATAATAAAAAAAGCTCGTAGCGTGATGGAACGCCTACGAGCTTTTCATTTTTAAAGTTTATAAGACTTAGATGCTGACCTTATCAGTTCCTTTTACACTCACCTCAACTGTATCACCAGCTTTGCGAAGCAAGTTGGCGCACTCTGGAGATAAAGCAGTCAAATGGAGACATTTACCAAGAGCCTTGTACTTCTCACTTAAAGAATGAACCGCCTCGAGGCTGGAGTGATCACACAACTTAGACTTCTCAAAAGACAAGTACACATCCTGAGGGTCCGTTTTTGGGTTAAACAATGCTTTGAACTCAGTAATTGAACCAAAGAAGATGTTACCCTCGACTTCGTAATGAACAAGCCCTTCTTTTTCATCTGTCTTCTCAAGTGTAATTTCCTTAGAGCGGTTCCACGCAAATACAAGTGCAGAAATGACAATACCAACACCCACAGCAATCGCCAAATCAAGGAACACAGTCACAGTAGATACCGCAACAATTACTAGAAAGTCAGAACGAGGAATCTTCCCTAAAAGGCGTAGGCTAGACCACTCAAAAGTTGCAATAACAACCATAAACATTACACCCACTAGGGAGGCAATCGGAATCATTTCAATCAGTGCCGGGGCAAATAGAATAAATGCAAATAAGAAAAGTGCAGCAGAGATACCTGAAGTGCGTCCACGTCCACCCGAGTTAATGTTAATCATACTTTGGCCAATCATAGCACATCCACCCATACCACCAAAAAAACCAGTCACAATATTTGCAACACCCTGGCCAACACACTCACGATTAGAACTACCCCGAGTTTCGGTAATCTCATCAATTAAAGAAAGCGTCATTAAAGACTCAATTAAACCAATTGAAGCCAAAGTTAAACCCAGTAAAACAACCGTTTTAATTCCAGTCCAGTCAGACCAATCAAGCGTTGGAATGGCAAACGTTGGAAGGCCTGCCTTTAAGCCCTCTTTAATCTCACCAAGCTTCTCACTTTCAACTGGAGCTGCGGCCAATGCATCCCCTTTGCTCTCAAGCTCATTTAGCGTGTAATCGCCCTTCGCAGCGACAAACTCTTTCTGTTTATAATCTTTTTCAGCCTGTAATACGCGTTGTGTATCCAGTACATCACGAACTGTAGGAGATTTGATAGAAGTAAATGTCACCAGCAGTGTACCCACAATAATGGCAACAAGTGGTGCAGGAATCGCACGTGTCAATTTAGGTAGGTATTGTATAATTGCCATAGTGGCCACAATAATCGCAATCATAATCCATAAAGTAGAAGAAGAAGCAGACATCCATTGGCCAACAACTTCAAAGTTCTGGGTCGCTTCATTATAGATGACTTCATGCTTTTCTTTAAATTGACCAAACTGAGCCAATCCGATCACAATTGCTAAGCCATTCACAAATCCCAGCATCACTGGGTGCGGCAATAGCCGCACAAACTTACCGAGCCTGAATACACCAGCCAATACCTGAAAAATACCAGCCACAATCACTGCTGCAAACAAGTACTCCAGACCATAGATTACAACAAAAGCAGTCATCACAACAGCCATGGCACCCGTAGCACCGGAAATCATACCTGGACGCCCGCCAATTGTAGACGTAATTAAACCAACAAAAAAGGCTGCATATAAACCGACCAACGGGTCAACACCCGCCACAAATGCAAAAGCAACCGCCTCAGGAACCAAGGCCAAGGCGACCGTCAAACCCGAAAGAATATCATCCTTCAAATTACGAGGCTTCTTGAAAAATAAGCGAAACATAATAAATCCTTAAAAATTTTCTAAATGAGTTTTGTGTATCTCCGAGCACTCAGCCATGGTAAATAGCCTGATCTATTCATTCAATATTTTTACCACTAAAGCCAAGTAATAAATCCCCTGAATACGAAGCATATAGCGGAATGCTATCCTAACAACTTTCAGAATACCCCACAAGGTCAATCTAACTAGCTAAAAAAAGCCGATTAACATAACCGACTATTACCAAAAAGCAATCCCCCGACACATAACACCTGAGCCCCTCACTTACGAGCATGTAACTAATCCCGTTTTTCTCTTTCCTCTGTTCCTCTGCTTTCAATTAAGACAAAATACCTTAATTTTAATGTTATTAATTCAATAGAGAGGAAGCATGAATCCACTAGACCCTTTTAATAAATCATTAAGCTTCACAAAGTTAAACGATGATGGAACCTACCGCTGTTCATCTTGTAATACCATCTTAAGTGGGCCCAATATTTATTGTGAAAGCTGTAAAATCGATGGCCCAAAAGAAACAAAGTTAATTTCAATATTAACAGACATAGCTTTTTGGTTTTTAGTGGTCATAATATTTGTCATACTTTTATATATTGTAAATATTTGATTAGAAAAGAGCATAAAATCATGAAACCAATTTTAGCAGTACCCACAAACATTATCACTGGTTTTTTAGGAACAGGTAAAACATCCGCTATTTTACATTTACTCAAGCATAAACCAGCCAACGAACGCTGGGCAGTTTTAGTAAACGAATTTGGTGAAATTGGTGTAGATGGTAGCCTCTTTGAAGGACAACATAGCAAGGAGCAAGGTGTATTTGTGAGCGAAGTTCCGGGTGGATGCATGTGCTGTACCGCAGGTCTACCGATGCAAATAGGGCTCAATGCACTACTAAAAAAAGCACGGCCAGACCGACTACTCATAGAACCTACTGGCTTAGGACACCCCATTGAAGTACTTAATATTCTCTCTGGAGAAAACTATAAAAAAAGTATTTCACTCCAACAAATTATCACCTTGGTTGATGCAAGAAACCTGGCGGATATTCGCTACACACAGCACGAAACGTTTAACCAGCAAATAAGTATTGCTGATGTACTCCTTGGAAATAAGGCAGATTTATACCAAGAAGAAGATAAAGCTCGCCTGCATGAATATGCCAAATCAAAAGCTGCTGCGCATGTAAAAGTTCTTTTTACTGAACAGGGAGTCATAGATCCATTTATTTTAAATGGTCAGACTCAAGCCCAATTTACGGCAGAAGAACCCCACTTTCATAAAAGCAACAAACCAAGTCTAAGCGACATTCCAATACCTGAATGCGGCTTTGTGAAGGCAGAAAACAAAGGTGAAGGGTTTAAAAGTATCGGATGGCGATTCTCACCCCAAAAAGTCTTTGATAGACAAAAGCTTTTTGCCTTCTTTAGAACCCTACAAAATGTTGAACGCATGAAAGCAGTATTCATCTCACAGCATGGTCCACTTGGTTACAACTTAACAAAAGACGGATTCACAGAAATGGACTTAGATGAAACAACAGAAAGCAGAATCGAAATTATTGCCGTAGAAACGAAACCAAGCTGGGAAGCAGCATTACTAAACTGTATTATTTAATTTTGATCTTTATAAACCGCCTTCGCCCCTCTCTTCTTTTATGAATCGTTTTTTACCTGAGGAGAAGGCGTAATAACTTTAATGCCTTTCGCGGTAGTCGCACTTAGCTGTTTTCTTGTAAGACTCTTCTTCACTTTGGGGATATTCTCCTCTTCTACATTTTCACCAAAGTAGAGTAAATCCTCACCTCTAGTCAAGCACTCCCTTTCATTGGTTAAAAGGCGTATTATATTGTTTCATTAATTCATTAAAAACTTTATAAGTAAGGTATAAAAACATGTCTTGTACATTAGTAATTTTAGCTGCTGGAATGGGCAGTCGTTATGGCGGCCTAAAGCAAATTGACCCAATTGGGCCTAATGGCGAAATCGTAATCGATTATAGTATTTATGATGCCATTCAGGCAGGCTTTGATGAAGTCGTATTCATAATTCGTAAAGATATTCAAGAAGCTTTTGAAGAAGCCGTATTATCTAAGTGGGAATCTAAGATAAAGTGTCGTTGTGTCTTTCAAGAATTAGATGCTTTACCAGCAGGTTTCAGTGTACCAGAAGGGCGTACCAAGCCTTGGGGGACTGGTCATGCACTCCTGCAATGCTTAGGAGTCGTTCAAAATAACTTCTGTGTCATTAATGCCGATGACTTTTATGGTGCCGATGCCTTTGCTCAAGTTGCTGATACCCTTAAGAGTATGCCTAAAGAGGGTTATAATTATAGTATGGTTGCCTTTGAGTTATCCAAAACCCTTTCTGAAAATGGAACAGTTTCACGTGGTGTTTGTACTGTAGATGAAAATCAAAAATTGGTATCCGTAGTTGAAACCCTTAAAATTGCTAAAGAAGGTGTTGGTGCCATTGCTTTCTATGAAGACGATACGACAAAATCATTTACAGGTAAAGAGCCCGTATCCATGAACTTTTGGGGCCTTTCTCCTAGTTATTTGAATGAGCTAGAGAAGCGCTTTGTGGCTTTTTTAAATGAAAGTGGTACTGAGCAAAAATCTGAATTCTTCATACCCTTTGTGGTAGATGATATGATTCAGGAAGGTCTGGCAAGTGTTGAAGTACGTCAAACATCCTGTCAGTGGTTTGGCGTCACATATCCAGATGATAAACCAGCTGTTCAAGCTGGTGTTAAAGCACTTATTGCTACAGGAGCATATCCTGAAAACTTATTTGCCTAAGGCTCCATCACATGAAGTTGAACTTTTGGTATTTTTCAATATTGCTGGGGATACTATCTGTTCAGCTTCATGCACAAGAGCTTCCTGATATTCATCTTCGTTGGAAACAAGATCATTATCAAATTAATGTTCAATATGGCCCAAAAGTTCAATCTAATTTCCCTTCATGGATACAAAGCATTTTAGATCATCCAAATGGTGGCCGCATACTAAGACTCATCAGACAAAAAATATTAGTACCCGAAAATTGGGTAAATGTTAAACAAAAACAATATAATAAAATTATTCTTAAAAATATTGATCTAAATACACCTTATTATATGTTTGAAGGAGTTTACCTAACCCCTAAGCTTGAACAGCAAGTATTCGAGATCTCTAAAGTATTTCAGGAGCAAGATAAGAACTATAAACTGGTGGTTACAAGTGGATTACGTACTCCAATGAAACAAGCTTCGGCCTTGTTGTATAAGCTCAGGAAAGACGAAGATTTAACCCTGCTTTATCGCCAAGGTGACCTTGCAAAAGAAGTAATGAATATTTATGAAAAGTATAAAAAAGAGTCCGATGAAATAGTCGTTGAAAAAGTCGCTAATTGTATAGAAGGGCAGGTGAGGAAAAATCGTTATTTATCTAGTCATTTGCGTGCTGGGGCTGTTGATTTTCGAAATAAAGATATGAGTCAAGTGCAAAAAGAACTTTTCAAGAAAATCATTTCCCAGCAGAACATCTTTTTTCTAATTGAAGAGGCGACGCCTCCTCACTTTCACTTACAGTATAAATAAACTATTAAACTATCTAAACTTTAGATGTGAAATAGACCTAAGCCGCAAGCTTAAAACATCTTATTGAATACGACGCTTTAGTTGCTGCAATTGGTAACGTGCAACACGCTGCACACGTTTGTCCTGATCTTGGCTTAAAGTCTCCAACAAGGTCAAATCCTCAGCGTTACCCAGTTCACCAATCGCACCTATAGAGCTTAAACGCAAACGAATCTCAGTGCCTTTGTTTTGTGCGTCCTCACGTGCCTTCGGTAGAATACTTGCATCCCCTTGACGAATCGCAACATTCACAGCTGCCCCTTTAATAATTGCATCGTCCGACTTTAAAGCTTTCAAATTTTGTTCACCAATCACTTTATTTAGTTTCGGGTGATTTTCTGCTAAGCGCTGAAGGCTTAGTAAAGCCGTTCCTGCTTTTGAATCTTCCTGGCGTTGGCTTACTTCAACAAGTGCCTCAATCGCTTGTCTACGTTCTGCTTGTGTTGCAAAATCGTATGCACTCACCATGAATTGTAGACTATAATCTTGCCAGGTTTCCGATTCCTTTTCGTTATCGTAGGCTTTTAGTAAGTCAGGCATTATCGAAACTTTTTGATAGGCCACCATGCTATTGGCTGCTGCATTGCGCAAGGTAGAATTTTCACTTGTATGATTCATAATTGAACGAACCGCAACTGATTCTTCCTTCAGCATATCAGCTCCAAAACTTTGCATCGCTTCTAGACGCTCTTCAAAAGAAAGTTTTTCATTTTTAATGATTTCAAGCGGAGTTGGTTCTGGTGCAAGCACCACAACATCTTTTGACTTTTCATCAGATCCAACCGTAACAGGTTTTATATCAACTGTAGCGTCCTGATTTAACGCAACATAAAAACTCATAACAATAAAACACACCAAAACGATGCTAGAAAAAATCTTACCAATCATAATTATAAATCCATTAAATTTCAAAAATTGAAGAGGTTACTAATAGCGAAATTTTTTACTTTGTCCACCCCCCTGTATTTTTTGTTAGGGTTTAAGTAATTCACCAACCAAACTGACATTATTGGATTTAGTTAACTTTTGATTGTAAATAGTACGTTAAATTTTGACTTCAGATCTTTTTATATATTTAAGATTATATCTCTTTAGATTTTTACCCATTTATATGCGAATTTATTGCTAAAAAAATTTTTATAAAAAATATAAAAACTTAACTTGACGGCGTGATATCACGAGATATTGTCTCTGTCAAATTATGCTTCGTTGGGATTTAGGGGGATAGTGTTGCTCTATATTCATGAAGATTTGTCTTTAAAACCATCCTTTTTTAAATATTTAAGCTTTTATCTGAGATTAAATATTGGTTTTATCAATTTTTTGATTGTTACATTAAATATATGGAGAATAGAATGATTCGGGGAAATATATCAATCTTATTAATGTTGTTGATTGTTGGTTCGCTTTTTGGTGGAGAACTTGGAAAAGTACGTTATGAATTTTTTCCCACAGGTGGACTGAGTCTTGCAGACGACAATTGGCGGAGAAAAGGAACACCTACAACAAGTTATCTTACAGAATTTAGCATACCCCAAAACAGTGGTAATTATTATGGTGGTCGTCTGACTGCTATCGTAACCATTCCTGAAACAGGTGATTACACGTTTTATGTTTCTGCTGATGATATAGGAGAGTTAAAACTTAGCACAGATTGTAGCGAAGAAAATTTAGAAACGATCGCAAATACTGCCTCTTGGACTCAATACATGAACTTTACTAGATTTCCATCTCAAACTTCGGCTACATACTCTTTTAACGCTGGTGATCAAATCTTATTAGTTGCTCGTTTTGTTGAGTTTGGTGGTGGTGATCACTTATCAATTGCTTGGAGTAAAGATAATGGCACTACTATTGATATAATCCCAGGAAGTGTATGTACAGCACCCAATACAGGTGCCCCAGCAGAAATTCAAGCGATTAGTGGACCTGATGGTGTCAGTTTAAATTGGTCAAGATCTCTGTTAACTGAACCAGTGAACAGCTGGAATATTTTCAAAGATGGTGTTGAAATTGCAACCAACGTTACAGAAACCACTTATCAGGACGAAAATAACGAACATGGTGTAACTTATATCTATACGATCAAGGCTCAGGGTCCAGAAATTCTATCTACAGAGAGTAGTCCTGTTTCCGTAACATACTCGGCCCATCCTCAAATTTATAAAGGCTTTGTCTTACAGGAAATTTTTAACCGTAATGGAGCTTCAATTGAAACTTTTGATTGGACTCAACGCCCTAAGCATGTCAAATATTTAACACAATTTAGCACAGAAAAAGGTGTTGATGACCATTTTGTTTCACGCCTTACCACAACGATAACTGTTCCAGCAACAGGTGAATATACTTTTTACATAGCTGCTGATGACCATGGAAGATTGGATGTCAGTACAGATGGTACTTTAGCAGGGTTGCAAACTGTGGCTTATACGTCAAGTTGGACTAACTATCAACAGTTTGATATGTATCCAAGCCAAACTTCACAAAGTATACACCTGCAAAAAGGAGCAAAGATTTTAGTCGTTGCTTATCAACTTGACTATCAGGGAAGTGATCACTTGAGTGTGGCATGGAGCTTTAATAGTGATCAAACTATTGAACCTATCCCCAATGATATAATGGCAATTCCGCATCCAGATTATCCCAAAATACAAGTTGTGCCAACATCCTATACATCGCCTGCTTGTATTGAAGGACAATTTTTTTATGCAAGTGGAAGCACTTCATTCACAGTAGGGACAGGAGTTACTCAAACACCTACTTTCACTGGTAATAGCTGGTTTGCCAATATTCCACTTCAGCAAGGAGCTCCAACTGCTTTAAAGGTGAATGAGTACAATGGTGATTATGATTTAAATATTGAAATGTTTAATGGAACAATCGAATGGAAAGTAACGGATTTAACTGAAATCAGTAATCTAACAATTCGACAAGGAGATAGCTTACTTCTTACTAAGTCAGGCGAAGGCGAAGAGTTAAAGATTGATTTTGACTACTTTAGTGATGAAAATTTTGATGAAGATTTTGTTGGTTCTCCTGGTGAAATTGTTAAAATGCAATTTAATATTCCAGGTACTTATAGTGTGAAGGCTATAATTGATGGTTTACAGGAAAGTTCTTTAACGCTTAGGGTTGTTCAGGTTAGTCTACCTGCTGAAACAGCTTGTGAAGTGGACTACGAACGTGAACAGATCATTTCTGTTGAGGGAATAACAGCAAGTAGTTTATATTATACATCATATAGCTACGATCTTTCCTATAGCTATAAATTAGATGATGATCGTGGTTCAATTGTTAATATGAAACCATTAGCGCCAGGTAAACATCCATATTGGGTGCGTATTAATGGTCAATATGGTCCTATTGTTGCTGCAAATATAATGGATGCTTTTGAGTTTGGCACCCAAGCAACAAAATTGATTTTACCAACTCAGGTTTATGAAGATGGTGCGATGTTACTTGAAACGAATATGGAGATATTTCCACATGTTGGTAACTTAGATGTTACTTTAGATATTTATAAATCTGGTTTTACATTTCATGATTCCTCCATTCAATTGAACTTTAATACAAATCAAATGTTTCAGAATCAAAATGGAGAGTATATCTATCCTTATGGTTTGATTTCACCGCCTAACTATAGTGGTGGTGCTTGTCATACGCATATCGTATATCAAAATGGTATCCGAGTAAGTAAATAGGCTAGGAGAAGAAAATGTCTAAAATTACTTGGATTATTACTGGGTGTTTTTGTTTGATATTAGCATTTATTGTGTTTCTTGGCCAAGATGTTAGTAATGTCACAGAAGCTCAACAAATCGAGAAGTCGTTTATTCCTTCTAAAGTTCAAGTTCAACAATTAAAGTTTGAACAATTACCCGAACCAGAAGGTCTGATTGGTTATAATAAGTCCGAATACAAAGGCCGTTACGCAATTGTTAAAGCCTTGCAAAGCGAGGAACAACTAAGTTCTGATCAGTTGGTATTCTTAAAAAATGAATTGGTCAACGAGTCGAATCACGAGGTCTTACGTAATTTAATTGCTAATGTTTTGACTAATCAAGCAGAGCAAGATCCTTACTTATATTTGTACTTTGCAAAAATGATTGAGAATGAAAGTTTATCCATGACTTGGCGTGAATATTCTTTACAATTTTTAGGGAAAATCTTGCCTTACTCAGCGGACCCAGAATTTGTTCAAGCTATACTTGAAGATTGGGCTAGTAGGATTGACCAAGAAGCAGCTGGTACAGCTCAGTTGCAGTTGGCTTTTCAGGAAGAGCATGGACACCTTCAGCTTGGTGAAGACTATACAGAGCTACAAGTTGAATCTCTAAAACAACAAGACATAGATTTGAAAGTCAAGCTCTCAACTTTAGCCATAATGGGAAAACGTAAGGATCCAGAAGCTTTACCGTCCCTTAGGAAGTATGCTCAGAAGCTTGATGCACCACATGAGCAACGTGTCGCAATTGCAGCATTAGGAAACTATACAAAAGAGCAACTAACTGCTGCGGATATTGCCATGTTAGAAGGTGCCACAAAAGCAGATCACGAACTAGTCCAGATTGCAGCCACAACTGCACTAGCACGCATTAGAGGGGAATAAAATGATCAAAACAATTTTAAATAATAAAAACAAAATGAATACGAGGAAGGTCATCGTGAACAATAAAATTTTCTTACTAGTATTACTGGCATGTTGGGGGCTAAGTAGCTATGCAACTGATCCAGATAACCCATGTGTTGAAACTGGTTATTTAGGTTCTTGGAGTGATTGGTCTTGTACAGATGGTTCTGTAAGTATCACAGACCCAGATCCAACGGAATATTTAAAATGCATAAATGATTCATTTAGCTTACCATCTATTGAGGAAGAAATTACCGATGGTTCTAAAACCAGAACTAGAACGAATACATTAACATGTCCAGAAAGTTCTGGTTATGGTGCACCAACTGAAGAAACAGAAGACGTCCCTTATCAGTTAGATGATGAATATTGGGTTGATGGCGATGGCACTCAAGTTTCAGATAGCATAACCTTTACTGAATCTGGTACCTACACGTATACACCAACTGTTGAGATTTCAACAAGTGACTCGGACTGTAGCTCTGAGCCAATAGAGCAGACTGGTTCGCAAATTACCGTTTATGTACCTGGCTTTATACCGCCAAGTACTATTTGTCACAACGTCGATGATGACAATGATAATACCTATGCTGATTACTCAGAAGGAAGTAGTAGTGTTTCAGGTGAAAATGATTTACAACAAATCACTCTAGAAAATGTTCCTAGTGGAGCACAAGTTAGTTTTACATATACCTCTGAAATTCAACTATGGAACTCCTCAACAAGAGGAACTAAAATTGAATCTGGCTCTTCTGTTGATGCTAGTTCAGAAGTTTGGGTGGAAGGGTTACCCATCGAAAGTGAAGAAGAAACTGTCGATGCAACCATATCAGCAACATTTACTTATAATAGTGATTCATGCACAACGGAAGATGAAACAATCACCGTGCAAAAAGAAGGTTGCTGTCCTACAATTGAAGAAGGTACCGTGGTTGAACTTGGTGTATTATCGATCGCCATAAATGAATCTTTAGATGGAGAGACAGCAGCAGATGGTTATTGTAAATATACTACTTCTGAAGCTATTTTCACAATGGAAGTCAAACATGATTCTTTAGTATTAGGAAGTTATAGGGTTGATGATCCCGAAAACTTAAGTCTTGAATTTGAGTATAATCAAGCAGAAGATAAGTATAGAGAAGTTAAAATTATTTTCTCACCTACTGATCCAGATAAGTATATTGGCGTTCGAGATATTGGTTATTTTAAAGGGCGTGTAAAAGCAATTAATCTGACGATTAATCCAGAATCTGAATCATCTTTAGTATACCAAATTGTAGATGGCTCTTCTGTAACGTTTTCTGCTTATTTAGAGGAAGACAAAACAGTTGGTAAATTTACGATTTTACACAAGGCAGCTGAATATCAAGCAGGTGAAGAAGGAGAAGGCGGTAGTATTGTTTTCGAAGAAGGTGCTGAGCCATTTGAAGGATCTGTAACTGTTGGCTTAAAGGATGTAACAAGTTTAGCTACCTTCAATCCGAATAATATTGAATGGAATTTTGAAGGTATTCAAAATGTTAACATTAAGTTTACTCGCCCAGCAGCTGAAGGAGCAGCAGAAAAAGATTTATTATTACTACAAGGTTCCTTTACTGCTGCAGGTATTCTTTGTGCAAGTGCAACTACAGTATCAGATATGGGCCCATGGAATGCTGGTGGTTTTAAAGCAATGTTAAATTCAGGGTCTACAGCTACTCTTACCTACGACATCACAAGTACTGATCTAGGAATACCCGCTGCTGATATCAATGTAACAGTATTTGATATGGCTGGACTAACTGATGCTGAAGGCGTTGATAGAAAAGGCGAAATCAAGCTTTCTTTAACTAAAGGGCCAAACACATGGGACTGTAATTCTGCGAATGACGGTTCAAGTACAGATTGGGAGTTAGAAGCTCTACTTGAAGAAAGTACTATTCATGCATTTGGTTTTAAAGTGGGACCCGGTAATGCCGAAGGTGAAGGGGGTGAAGCTCAAGCAGCTGATATTACAGCAACTTGGAATGAAAATTGGGAATTGTCTACAGTCACAGGAACAAATTTAAGTGTGGTGCATGATAAATTTGATTCAATTGATGCGGATATCCAACTATGTGAGTTCGAAGTTAAAGCAGGTACAGAGTCTGAAGGTGCAAAATTGACGAAATTTGCTTTTGGAGATTCTACTGTGAATGCATCACTATCTAACTCTGTTCAATTACAGATCAGGATTTTAGAAGCAACCTATAATGTAGAACAATATTCTTGCACAGATCAATCGGTGATTGATGAATACTTTAATATAGATGAAAACCAGGAAACATGTCAACTCACTGAAACATCTTCTGAAAATGGTGATCAATCGGCAACTAAATTATCTTTAACCTGTGGATTTGAATTTCAAACTACTGCTGAAACTTCAAGTAAAGCCCATATAAAGTTTAAAGATTACAATGTTTTGGAAGATGGTTCAATGCAAATAGGTTTAATTGAAGCAGCATTTATAAATGATAGTATCAATGTTGGTTTTAAAGCTGAGTTTACAACAAATCAATTTAACGGTTGTTTCAAAGGGCAGTTTGAATCATTTAGCAAATCTCAGACTGATGGTGATGGCTTTGGTGTAGAAGGGACAATTCTTCTTGGAGTTGAAGCAAATTATACTTATGGACTTTTTGATATAGAAGCTACTGCTCCAGGTCTTGATTTATACCTCCCATCTCCAGGTGGGCCAATTCCAACTGGAACGAAGTTGACAAGCCTGCGTGGGTCTTTTGGATGGAATGTAAAAGCTCAAGATTTATGTTCATCTAGTATTGATTCTCCACCAGCTGTTGGAAAGAACCCAGGTACTTATCAAATTGGTCTCGGCTTTGGGATCGCGGATAAGTTGGATAAAATCTTTACCTTTAAAGCCTATGGTTTATTTGAGTTTGGTGACGAACATCCACAAATTGCAGTAAAGTCGAAACTAGATGTCATTGGTGGAACTTTTGTTGGTGATTTAAATACGACCTTTGATCTTGCGAATAAACAAATAAAAGGCAACATGGGCGGAGAATTAAAGCTCGGCGAAGATGGAAAATATGCCAATATTGGTGGTTTGTTGACCGTAGAAGAAGATGGTACTAAAACCGTTTCAGAGAAGGCTAAACTTGAATTTTTGTTAGATTTTGCTAATAATAAATGGGAAATTGGTAAGCCTGGTTCAACTGAAGGTAATTGTGGAGGAGAAGGGAATGCTATGCAGGGCCTTCTGTTAGATGAACTTATTCAAATTTCTGCTGGAACCGAAGAAAACCAAGAGTTTAAGCTTTCAGGTAATTTCACTGATTCAAATGCAATCAATGGTACTATGGGAATAAATGCCATTATTGATGAAAAAGTTAAAGCGGCAGCACCTTCTGATTATTCGCCATACTTGAAAGCAGATGCAGGTGTTGACTGTGATGATGCAAATGATGAACACTGTACGCAGGAACGTGAAGGAAACATACTTTGCCAAGAATGTTCAGACGAAACAGATAGTAATTGGGCTGGTGGGGTAGGAGCCCTTATGATTGGAAAATTGAACCTTGATAGTAATGCTAATGTTACAATTACAAATGGCAAGCCTAGTGGCAATTTCGATGTTGCCCTAGATTCTGAAGTTTTATTTGCGGTTGATTGGTCAGATTTATTTGGTGGATTGTCGGAAAGAACAATTGATATTACAGGAAAGATTAATTGTGAGATTGGGTTCGATACTGATTTGAATAAAGATTATCTCCGTTTAAAAGGAACAGACCTTATGGTAATAAACCCAGATGGAGTTAAGGAACCTTTTGATGACTTTACAAAAACATTTACATTTTAAATAAAGGTATTTTTAATGACAAAAATTAAAATATATTTTATTGGATTTTTATTTACGAGCTTTCTGTATTCTGCTGATAACTCTGTAAGTAAAATTAAAGATGAATTTCGTATATATGCACAAAAACAGAGTGATGGAGTTATGGTCAACTGGTGGTCATCACTTGGTACAGGATGGCCTCTTGATTTGAAAGGATTTTGGCTGGTGCGCAGAGAGTCTGGAAGTGATAAATGGGTCAAATTAAATAAGAAAATACTTTATCCTCGTGTTGTTGCGGACATGGATTTTTCTATTATGAACCTCCCAAAGTCTGAGATTGATCGACTAAATAATAAATTGAAAACGGTTTTTACCGGTTCACCCGAAGCGGAACATTTTGGCAAAAAAATAAATCAACCATCTGGAACTGATTTGATTGCGACCCAAAGAGCAGCACGTTATGCTTACATGAGAAAATTGTATGGTAAAGATTTTTCTATCTTCGGATTTTCTGCTTTTCTTGATACAAGTGCTGAACCTGGAAAAAATTACGAATATGGGCTTATTGGTGACTTTAAAGAAATAGGTGAATCAGAGGTCTTGGTTACATTTCCATTGAGAAATTCAACCTTACCCATAGAGGTTAAGCAATTTTCTGTTAAAAATAAATCAACTTCATATTTTATATATGTTGATGTTGGTGATTTAAAATATACTTCTCTATTCTTGTACAAATTATATATTAAATATAAAAAAGAAGATGAATTCAAATTCGTAAGAGACTTTTACTTTACAGGTTTAGATAGAACAAATCGAGTGAAGATAAGTAAAAGTGCGATCCCCGAAGGTTCAAAAGTGTACTTGAAACTCGTTCCACTCAATATATACCGAGAAGAATTAAAACCTGTTACTTATTATCAGTTTGAGCCAGCGAAGGTAAAGTAATGCGTTATCTTTGCTTGTTTCTAACCCTTTGTCTTTGTATTTATTCCAATACTTTTTTCCTTATTCCAGAAAAGGGACAAGTGATCCTTGTTCCTTCTGAAGAAATCGAAGCATCTGAAATACTTTTGGAAGAGACCAAAAAAAGAATAAATAAAGTTAGGAATTTGGGAAAACTCCTCCCTTTGCGTACTAAAATCAAAGAATTGCAGGAGCAAGAACAACAATGGCTAAAACAGGCTGAGCAAAAATACTCAAATGAACTTGCACTTTTTCAGCATGTTTATCAACAGAAACCTGAAGTACTTGAAGAGCTAGGTTATTTAATTCAGCTTGAAGTAAAAGCCTTTGCTGGAGCAAATAAAGTGCTCTGGAAAAATGTATCGGGCAATATCATTGCTGAACTATCCACTTCAATTTCCCCAGATTATTGTATTCTGGACGCGCTTACATTTACTTTGGTTCACCCAAACGCTGGCGAAATCAATTGGCAGTTAAATGCAGTAAATGCTAATATTGTTGGCTATCATGTATACAGAAGTTCAGGTAAAGGTTATATAAAGTTAGGTACTTCCTTTGGTAAACTTCAAGATGGTAAACTCGTTGGTAATTTTGTCGACAATGAATTACTCTCAAATATGGATAATACGCAATACCAACTCCGACCTATCAGATTCCAGGGAGATGAATTGACTGCGTTTTCTTATTTGCAGCAAGCATTAATGCCAGCACGTTCCAAATGGCTTGCAGAGAACCCCGTTGAAGTGGAGTTTGGTGAAGGGACTATGCACCGTGGTTTCAAGCGTAATCCCGATGGAACGCACATGGTCAGTTGGAAAAAAAATGAAAACTTCGAGGATTCCTCTATTATTGGTTATGATTTATTTAGGCGTATTGGTGGAGAAGCTCAGTCTTGGGAACAGTTAAATTCAACACTTTTTCCACGTGAAAAGTTGTATCTCTTGGACACATCTATCGTTGGTCTAGCTGAAGTTTTGGATAAATTTGAGTATCGACTTAATATTCACTATGCTAACGGCTTCGTAAGGGAACTTAATACAAGCCAGTACGAATATGCTGGAAAAGATCCAAAAGTACAAAACTTGAAAATCCAAGAGGTCATCAAAGATGGAGCCTTATTGTGGAAGCTAACATGGGATAAGCCGACTAGAAAAGTAAAGTTGCCCCCAATCAAGGAATATATATTGTTTAGTGATTTATTTACACCTGGTGAGATAAGAAGAGAAGCTAGCTTTAAAAAAATACCAGCTGATGCTACAGAGGTTTTTGTTCCTGCAACAAGCACTGGAACTCGTGATTATCAAATTGGTATTGCTCCATACATGAGTTACTATGGTTTGTGCGAGCCAAGTGTAATTAAAATTAAGGGAGTGAAAGGTGTTGCAGACCGTTTCCCCAAACCACATAATTTGAGATTTGAAGATGATTCCCCCAATCAAGTCTTCACTACGCTTAAGTGGGATATGGAGGTATCCAAAGGCCTTAATGGGTTTAGAATTCAGGCATTTAATTCTAGAGATCGAGAGTATATAGAACTGGGAGATGATAAAACATTTGATGCAAATACCAGGGAACTAAAAGTAGGACCTATGTACCCCAATGGATCAAATGAATTTCGTATTTGGGCAATTTTCGATAATGGTGTTATTACGCCTGAAGCGTATGCCGTTCGGCTTGGCCCTAGAGTATCCTCATTTTCTAAAGACCTTAAAGTAAATCTGAAACGTATCAAAGGGAATGTTGAGAATATTCGATCTATGATACATACAAAAGATGATCAAAAATACTTATCACTGAGTTGGGATTTCCCTCAAAATGAACGAGACTTAGTTGGAAGTTTTTTAGTAAGTTCCAACTTTTCAACCTTTTTTAAAGGGGAAAAAATACTTAAAACAACACAACAAAATATTACTATACCTATTACTGAACAAGTGGGTGATTTTACTATCACAATCGCAGCGGAGCATTATGCATACCCTGAACTATATGGAACTTCTGAAACAAAAGTATCGATTTTAAAATCAACTTATAATAAGGCTCTATGGTTAATTACTCTTGGCATTATTCTACTTGGTTTTTTTATCATGGTTGCATATTTGAAATCCAACAAGAAAAATGCTTAAGAATGGTAATAAAATAACGGTTACATATGGAATAAATTCTTTGTCATTCCTTAGGAATTCTAATGACCATTTGGGAAAATTTGGGAATGTAAATAAAATTACTCTGTAATAGTGGTGACTGATCCAGGGCAATATATTTTGGGTTTGGGGATGTTGATTTAAGCTAAAGCCGAAAATTGGTTTTGTAGGTAAATTAAATCAAATGGTCTATCTCTTTCTGCACATGGCTATATTCAAAGAAGTGCTTTCGATAACAAATAAAACTACGGAGTTAACAGAGAGTTCAAACTTGAACTTTAAGGACTGTTTCATTGTTGGTACTTTAAGTTAAAAACTGCTCTTACTAAATATTTCAGTCGCGGACTTTAAATTGTTAAATATTGATTGATCAAGTAACTCAATAAGAGCAAGGCAGCTTTTATTAAAATCTTAATCCATAAAGGAAAGACCTAACCTATGAAAAATATCGCATTAAAATCTGTAGCTTTGAGCTGCGTATTGATGGTTACTTCTTGTTCTAAAGATGCGCCCAAAGCTTCAGCAGCAGAAAAAGAATCTCGCGTTATAACAGAATCAATGAGAGCAGAGGCTTATGACAAAAAACTCGTTAGAGGTTCAGGCGAACAAGTCGTAAGGGTGGTGATGGGTGAGCCACAAAAAATTGAGGAATTTAAGAGCCGTGGGAAAAGTTATTATTATGAAAATTACTATTTCTTTTTTGATGTTGATGAGCGTGGTACTATCCGCAGAAAAGGTGAAGAGTTAAAGCTAGCAACACCAACAGTCGAAACATATAAAGGTTTGGTAGCAAAAGAATCAACACTTGCAGAAGTGAACCAGGTTTTTGGTGAACCCACTAAAAAAGAAAAAACAAAGAAGGGTTCTGATTTATTTACTTATGCAGATGGAAATGCTGTAACTATTAAAGATGGTGTCTTAAATACCATCAAAATTAGCACTCCTGAGTACCAACTATCAACAGGAATCTCTGTTGGTGACAACTTGGGTAAAGTATTTTCTACTTATGGTAAGCAAACTAAAAGAGCGATACAAATGCTCAAAAAAGATGGTCCATATGATGCTAAGTGGTACCTTTCTTATCATGAGTTCGGAATCTTTTATACCATAGAGCCTGTAGATGAAAAGCGTGAAAATGATAAGATTGTAAAAATCGAATTATTCTAGATACCAAATATCTTCATAAGCCCACCTAATCTAGTTTATTAAGTGGGCTTTTTTGTTACTTTCTTATAAATTTTTATGAAACCGTGTAGGTAAAATGAAATGATTATAAAAGTAATTTTGTATTTGTTCAGCGAGTTGTCAATTTTGAGGTAAAAAAAAAGCTGTTGCAAAATTAAATAAATTGCAACAGCGACTGGTAAATATAGCATCCCCCACAACCTGTTGTAGAATAGCATAACGGGTACTCAATGCCTCTACTATTCCCACACACTTGAGATTACTTGATATTTACGTGTGTCTGAATCCATCTTCATAAATTCGATCAGTCAAATAATTCGCCCAATTCTTTTCAAAGAATATGGTTGAAGGTGACTCCATCTTTCGTATCTGCTTTTCTTTAATTGAAAAGTCTCCATCCTGATAGGTCAAAACTATTTTCTTTGACTTATCATCATCTTTTTCTTCGATAAATCTGAATTCCTCTAGAGGACCCAGTCTCGTTGCTGGCGCAGTGGTACCGTTTGATGAGCAAATAGCTCTTGCTCCCCGGCTTCCACCTCCTTGGTCTGCATAATGATTCAATGCTGTCAAAACGGCCTCTGAAGAGATTGCTGTTTGACGCCATTGGAATAATCTAGCAATTTCACGGTGCTCAGATATAGAAATTCCTTCAGTGCTAATTGTCTTATTGAGATCTTTTGCTTCTTGTAAAGCTTGCTGAATCTCATCTGCATGACAAATGAAACCTGCTTTGTCACTCATACGTGATTGTACATTTTCACTCAAAAAAGGCAAGTTTAGTGCACTTTTCGATTTTAAACTATCACGAATATTGGCAATTACTAACAAAACTTGTGATTTTACGGATTCGATTTCTGTTAAATTTGGTGCTTTTGGTCCAGAATTAGCAATATGCTTTGCACAGCGCATACCAAAAACTTGGCCAGCATTTAGTGCTGCTCCACCTGGTCGAGTTACACCATGTGTTCCGGCAACTTCGCCTACGGCATAACAACTATCTAAGGAACTTTGTGACCAAATATCCACATCGATACCACCGTTCATGTGTTGGTTGTTTACGTCAAAGGGCAATGGCTCTACGTTTAAGTCATGATTATGCATTTTATAAAGCTCAATAGATAAGGGGTTCATCTGAAGAAGTCGATCTATTGGCATTTCTTGAAGCGCTTCATTATTTTCAAGGTAGGTCCTAACGTCTTCATCTAGACGCTCAAGGCTGAACTCTTGATCACCTGGAACCGGAAGCGGGTTTCGGTTGAAGTCCATTAGGATAGTACGACCTTTTCGGCTTTCAATAAAGATTGCTAAGTCAACTAGGCTTGATTTATAATCGAGCATACGTGTTGCATGGAATGGCCATTGGTAACCTTTACGGAATACGTTTGAAGCTAGTTCTTGTGTTGTGCGGAAGTAGTCTCCCAAGAAATTATATTCATTACCCTGATCATCACGTGAGAAAATATATGGTATTACCTGAACATATGTGCCGGATAGGTTCCAGGGAAATTCTTGACGCCTTGTGCCAATACCAAATTGTGATTCGGTTAGGTTTGTTACATCGATTCCTGCTTCAATTGCCATGCCTAAAGAACCAAAGCAATGTTTTGGGTAAACAGAGTCACGGTACATTTCTCCGGGACCACCTGTTGCTAACACAACTTTATCTGCTAAAACGACACTTAGCCCATATTCATTTTCTTCATTACGGTCAATACAGATAACACCACATGTCGTTTCTTTACCATTTACTTTTTGTTTCAGGATTTGAATACCTGTGCTTCCAGAAAGAAAAGGGATATTTAGACGAATTGCTTCTTCTGCTAATACTTTTACCATTAAGCGAGATGTCCGAGGGCCACAGCTTGTTGCACGTCCCACTTCATCGTGATCGGTTTGGTAGCGAAGAACAGCGCCAAATCTATCTTGCGGTAATGGTAGTCCTAGGTATTGTAGCCCAGAGAATGCACCAATGGAGCCTGTTGCTTCAATGTAGGCAGTATCTAAATCCATTGCGCCACCAGAGCCGATGTCCTGTGCTAGTTTATTGAAATTATCACCATTGTTTGATGTGCCAGCGGTATGCAATGTTTGTTTGTCTGAGCCAGAGCATGCGGATGTGCCGCCATATAAGGATTGTGATGCAACAATGACATCTACACCTGCTCGTTTCATTTCACAGGCAGCGCGTAATCCTGCTGCACCACTTCCAAGTACAATGGCTTCAGCAGTATATATAGGGCAAGTTATGCCGTCAATATCAATAGTTCCGTTTATCTCTTTATGTAAAACGCCAGATGGCATTTTTACTTTTGTTAGAGAGTCTAAAATTTCTTGTGGGACTTGTGTCATAAGTGCTCCTGGTCAAGTCAGAGATATTTCTGTGAGGTCCATCTCACAAAGATATCATGTGTTTTCGCATAGAAGAATTGTTTTAAAGGTGTTGAATTTGGAATCCACCATCAACATCTATCACGGTTCCAGTTGAGAATGGGAATTTACCATCAATGAGTGCAGTCACAGCTAGGCCTAGGTCTTCTGGTGTACCCCAGCGTTGTTGGGGTACTAAACCATCTGCAATTAAAGCATCATATTTTGAAGTTACTGCGCTAGTCATATCTGTTTTCATTATGCCGGGACGGCATTCATATACTTGAATACCCTCTGCCGCTGTACGTTGTGCCCATAGCTGAGTAGCCATAGATAAACCGGCTTTTGAAATACAGTAATCTCCACGTGAGATGGATGCAGTATGTGATGAAATAGATGTTACAAAAACGACTTTAAAGCCACCAGGTAAGAGTGCTTGTATATCCTTTTGCAGCCAGTAATTTACGACTGATTGTGTAAGGAAGTAGGGACCCATTAGATTTGTTTTGATTAAGCTTTCAAAAGATTCTTCTGTGGCTTCTGTAATATCTGCACGTACTTTTGGCGCAATTCCAGCGTTGTTGACGAGTGCATCTAGACGGCCAAAAGTATCTAAGGTGACTTCTACCATTTTTTTTCTAGATTCTGCAGAGGATATATCACCTTGTACTGGAACAAATTTTTGTTCAGTTGTAGTTGCTACATCTGCGCATAAGCCGACGGTTTCTTCTGCTGCTGTGATATTGCCTGCATAATTGATTGCTACGGAATAACCAGATTTAGCTAATTCTATTGCGATACCACGGCCAAGACCACGGCTTGCTCCGGTTACTAAAATTACAGGGGTGTTTGACATAAAATTTTCTCCAAAAATCCCCGGTGCAAACCGGGGATTATAATCATTGCTTATAGACGTTGTAATTCAACCCAACGTTTTTCATCGTGAGACTTTAAGCTATCTTCAGCAAGCTGAACGCCTTTTGCTCCTTCGCGTAGACCAAATTCCCATGCTTCATCCAGTTCAACGTGGCGTAGGAACATTTCCCACTGAATTTTGAATGCATTATCGTAGATTGTCGCATCTGGTACTTCATGCCATGCATCATAGTAATTAATTGGGCTATCAATATCTGGATTCCATACAGCTTTTGGTGTAATGGAGTGTGATTGTACATAGCATTTACGAAGACCAATAACAGCGGAACCTTTTGTACCATCAACCTGAATCGACAGTAGGTCATCACGGCGTACGCGGGTGTTCCAGCTGGAAACGAAGTTAACGTGCAGGCCATTGTCTAATTGGAATGTTGCATATGCAGTATCATCTGCAGTACATTTGTATGTATCGCCTTTTTCGTCTACGCGTTCATCAATGATGGTTGCTGTGCGACAAGATACTGATTTTACATTACCGAATAGGTTGTCAATCACATAGCGCCAGTGACAGTGCATATCAATGACCATACCACCGCCATCTTCTGCACGGTAGTTCCAGCTTGGGCGCTGTGTTGGTTGATCTGCTACATCACCTTCAAATACCCAGTAACCAAAGTCACCTTTTACGCTGATGATATCGCCAAAGAATCCTTGTTCCTTTAGCATTGAGAATTTACGAAGGCCAGGTAGCCATAGTTTGTCTTGAACAACACCATTCTTAAGGCCGGCATTTTCACATAGCTCTGCTAAGTATAGTGCTTCATCGGTTGTAATAGCTGTTGGCTTCTCACAGTAAACTGCTTTACCTGCTTTTACTGCCATCTCAACAAAGCGTTTACGCTGTTGTGTTCCTGAAGAATCAAAGAAAATTTTATTATATGAATCGTCTAGTGCAGCTTGTACATCTGTTGAGTATTTTTCAATACCATATTTTTCAGCCAGTGCCTTCAGTTTATTTTCATTACGACCAGTCAAAATTGGATCAGGCATTAGTGTTAAATCGTCATTAATTTTTACTCCGCCTTGTGCGATAATTGCTACAATTGAACGCTCTAAGTGTTGGTTTGTTCCCATACGGCCTGTAACACCGTTCATGATTACACCAATTTTACGTACTTCCATGGTATGTTCCTTTGTTTTTGTTTTTGAATATAGTAATTAACATTTATTTAAGTAGGCATCAATGATTGCTTCCAGATATAGATCCTGGTCGGCAGCCCACCATTTTTTAGAGAAAACTTCTACTTCTTGATAGCCGTTGAATCCTGCTTGGTCAACCATTCGGGTTATACTTGCAACATCAATCACGCCTTCTCCCATGAGTCCTCGATCTTGCAGCATGTCTTCCATATCTAGTTTCCAATCACAGATATGATAGCCGAAAAGTCTATCTGCATCTCCACAACGTTTGATTTCTTTTTCTAGCTCTGGGTCCCACCAAATATGGTAAACATCAGCTGCAACACCGACAACTGGGGAATTAATTTCATCGCATAAATCATTAGCAGCTTTCATGGTGCTTACAGCTGAACGGATATCCGCATACATAGGGTGTAAGGGTTCAATTGATAGCTTTACACCACATGCTTCAGCATGTTCAACTGTACGGCCAATTCCATCTTCAATTTGTTTTAAACAATCTGGTATGGAAATTCCCGGAGTAGAGCCACAAACCAGCACCACTTGTGGTGCACCAATACTGGCAGCTTCATCAATTGCACGCAGGTTATCTTCATGACTTTTTTCGCGTTCTTCTTTTGTTCCTGTATAAAACCCTCCACGCACAAGAGCAACTGCTTCTAAACCAGCATCTGTTATTTCACGACCAATTACACTTAAGTTTTCACCTTCAAGCGTATCTCGCCATACCGATATTCCACCAATGCCTTTCGCGCTATACTTCTGGATTGCCTCATGAATTGACCAAGGCTTAGTTGTTATGGTATGTACCGCTAAACGCTTTAAGCTCTTTTCTCCTGAATCAAATGTTCGCATGTTAAATCTGCTTCCTAATTCAATCTATTTTCATTGCTTTTCTTGCATGCAAGAAATGTTTGTTTAATACTATATTGAAAACCTGACCCAGGTCAAGTGTTGATTTTCGATTTTCTTGCATGCAAACTATCGAGTTTACATTTATTTATATATGATATAGTGATTATAGCTGATTAATTTTTTTATAGAAGTGCTTATAATCAGTTTTTTGTTGATTTGTCAGTGTTTTTTGTAGGTCTTTTATTTCATCTATATCATAAACAGGTTTAAGGATTGCTGGTCGTTTGTTTTTTGTTGTAGCTTTATATTTAGAAATGGTCTGTTCTAAGACTTGACTGTGGCTCCATTCCATGTTCAGGAAAATTTGTTTGTAAAGCTTAGTCATTGCAATGGCGATGTAGCCTCCATCATGAACCGGTATGATAGACAAGTCATTATGTTTTAGTTTTTCGAAAAGCTTTTGTAGGCCGTGAGTTGTGAAGTCGATACAGTCTGTACCTATGATCGCAACTTCCTGATAATCCTTTAATAGGCATTTTGCTGCGTTGTACATTCTTTCTCCCAAATCTGCACCTTGTTGTTTTTGTATAGGATAGTACCTTGGGAGTATTGTTTGATATTGTTGTGGCTGATCATCTGGCGCACAAAATATACGTGTATGTATATTGGGGATGCTATTTAAAATTGCCAGGTTATCTAATAAGAGAGCCTGTGCTAGATCTGCAGCATTTTGTTCACCAATATCTTTTGCCAGGCGTGTTTTTACTTTGCCTGGTTCTGGATATTTAGCAAATACAGCTACAGCTCTAGTCAAAGCAAAGTCTCTGTGTTAGTTCACAAAATTGCGACACTGTAAAGTGTTCTGCACGTGCATTTGAGTCTAAGCTCATGGCGGTAAAAGCTGCTTCAACTTGATCTGCTTTAAAGCGACTACTTAGTAGGCGCATGGCACGTTTTCTTCGTTGGCTGAATGCGCATTGTGCGACTTCCTTTAGTTTTAGACGCACCCCTAGTTCTGGCATTGTTTCAACCCGTTTTAATTCAATAATTGAAGACATAACATCAGGTGGTGGGTGGAAGACAGATGGTGGTACCTTACGCACTTGTTTACCTGAGTAGGCTGCTTGAATGCGGACAGAAAGTGCACCATAGTTTTTTACGTCCGGACCAGCCAGCATCCGGTCTGCCATCTCTTTTTGCACCATAATCATAATACTTAGAGGTGGGTTCGGTAACTCTGCCAGTTTTGCTACAACAATACTTGAAACACCGTAGGGTAGGTTAGCAATGCAATGCCAATTCTGATTTGCGTCAAATAGAGGTTCAAAATCAATGCGTGCTGCATCGCCTTCAATGAGTCTAAAGTTTGGGTTATCCCCGTAGGTCGTGCGAATATATTCAGCTAAGCGGTGATCAAATTCAATGGCGGTAAGTTGCGTATTTTTCTCAAGAAGCAGTGCGGTAAGTGCGCCGGTTCCAGGTCCAATTTCCAGAACCGGTTCATGTAAACGGTCTTCTACATCTGAGATGATTGCGCGTGTAATATTCTGGTCAACGAGGAAGTTTTGGCCAAGTTTTTTACTTGGCTGCACGCCAATTTGCTGTAGGACATTCTTCAGGTCTGAGAATTTCAATGCATCCTCCAGGTCTTCGTTTAGAAGTATTTACGAATATTTGAGCGTCTTCTTAGGTCTTCTGTAAAGCCTTGGAATAGTTGTGCACGCTTTTGATCCCAAAGGTAGTCTGAGATTTTCGAGTAAGCATCTTGTAGGGTAATAACGCGTAGTTCACTAATATCCTCTACGAATAGATAGTTAATCATACCATCCATTTCAAAGGCTTCAGCCACTTCACCTTTATTCAATTTTTTTACAGCATCACGATACTGCTTATTCATCTTTACAAATGCTTTTTCACCAAGGAAACCACCTTCATTAGCTTTCCAGCCCTTTGAGTACTTTTTGACTAGTTCTGCAAAATCTTTATTTTCTTTTGCAAGTTCTTCTTCAATCTCTGCTCGTTTTTCTAGTGGTGTATCTGCTGGAATAGCCAATAATCGAAGTGTTACTTTATCGACATGTTCAAATTCTTCAGGGTTATTTTTATGATAATCATACACTTCACCTGGTGAGATATAGATGCGAGATTCCACAGCAAATGCAATGTACATATCAACGGCTACACGTTTCACCAATTGTTCGCGATATTCCTTTAATGTCATATTCATGCGTGTATTGAGTGTACGAACAAATTCACCACGGTCTCCTTTAGCAAATCTGTTGATATCTTCTGACAATTGTGTTTCGATCCGCCCTTTTGGTACCGTATAACCTAGGCTTAAAAATTCTGAGTAAATTAGTTCTTGATCAATTAGTTTCGAACCTGCATTTCGTCTATTTTCCACAATTTCCTGTTCCGCGGACTTTATCCCTTTTTCACCCGATTCGCCTAAGTGTTTATTGTAGATCATTTCTTCTTGCAGGCGTGTATATTGGATAAGGTCAAATGTGGTAATGACTCGATCATTGATGATTGCAATAACGGCGTCTTTTGTTGGGCGTGGACCCTGTGCTGAAGCCATTTGGCAAAATAAAAAAACTGCGGCTAATAAACTCTTTTTCATCATGCGACACTCTTTCCATCTGAATTTAGCAGTTGCGGTTTTTCGCCATTTTCAACAACTTTGCTAGTAATGACACAAGTAGCAACATCTTCTCGGGACGGCAATTCAAACATCACATCAACCATGATTTTTTCCATAATTGAGCGTAGACCACGTGCTCCTGTTCCACGCTTTACTGCCTCGGCTGCTAATGCTTTCAGCCCACCACGGTCAAATTCTAATTCAACGCCTTCCATGCGGAATAGTTCTTGGTATTGACGAACAAGTGCATTTTTAGGTTTCGTTAGGATATGGATTAATTCTACCTCACCCAGTTCTTGAAGTACAGCATGCACGGGTAGGCGGCCAATAAATTCTGGAATTAGCCCAAAATGAAGTAAATCTTCTGGTTCTACGTTGGTCAGTAACTCCGTTTCTTTGGTTACATCAACATCACCATCAGCACTTTTGGTACCTGTTGACTTAAAGCCCATCACTTGCTTACCAACGCGATTTTTGATCACATTATCTAGGCCTACGAACGCACCTGCACAGATAAATAGGATATTGCTGGTATCTACTTGTAGGTATTCCTGTTGTGGGTGTTTACGACCCCCTTTAGGTGGAATGTTTGCAACAGTCCCCTCTAAAATCTTAAGTAAAGCCTGTTGTACGCCTTCGCCAGAAACATCACGAGTGATAGAGACATTTTCTGTTTTGCGCGAAATTTTATCAATTTCATCGACGTAGATAATGCCAATTTGAGCACGTTCTACATCATAGTCTGCTGATTGAATGAGGCGGAGCACGATATTTTCTACGTCTTCGCCTACATATCCTGCTTCTGTTAATGTTGTTGCATCTGCAATTGCAAATGGAACATCAAGAATGCGTGCAAGTGTTTTAGCTAATAAAGTTTTCCCTGATCCTGTTGGTCCAAGAAGAAGTACATTACTTTTTTCAAGTTCAACCCCATTTTCTAGGGTGCCGCCCTCACGCAGGTACTGCAGTCGCTTGTAATGATTATGAACCGCCACAGATAAGCATTTTTTTACATGCTCTTGGCCAATCACATAGTCATCTAAGTGATCATATAAGTCTACAGGGGATGGTACTTCCATTTTGGGAATAGCTTCACTGAGTGCTTCTAGTTCATCCTCTTCTTCTCCATTCATCATATTGTGGCATAGGTTGACGCAGTCAATACAGATGAATACGCCGGAAGGGCTGGAGATCATCTGTGGAATTTCCTCTTTGGAACGTCCACAGAAAGAGCAATGTACATCTTTATTTTTAGAGCGAGACATAAAATATTATTTTTCTACGTTTAGAACTTCGTCCACAAGGCCATATGCAACGGATTCATCTGCACCGAGGAAGTAGTCACGGTTTGTATCCTTTTCTACTACTTCTACTTTTTTACCGGTATGTTTTGCAAGAATCTCATTGAGAACTTGTTTATTACGAATAATTTCTTTTGCTTGGATACCAATATCAGCAGCGGTACCTTGAGTACCACCTGAAGGTTGGTGAATCATGATGCGCGCATTTGGTAATACATAGCGTTTACCTTTTGTACCTGCAGCAACTAATACAGCTCCCATACTGGCAGCTTGTCCCATTGCAAAAGTCTGAATATCACAAGATAGCATTTGCATGGTATCATAGATTGCTAAGCCTGCTGTAACCGCACCACCAGGACTATTTATATAGAATTGAATATCCTTACTTGGGTCAGCAGATTGAAGGAATAAAAGTTGGGCTACAATTACGTTGGCAACATAATCATCTACAGGAGACCCAAGAATGACAATTCGATCTTTCAGCAAACGTGAAAAAATATCATAGGCTCTTTCACCATTACTGGCTTGTTCAATCACAATTGGATTTAAGTAAGATGCATGTGGGTCCATTACTTGCTGTCTCCGATAATTTTAGTTGATTATGCTTCTTTTTCTTCGCCTTCTTCGTCCAGTGAATCAGGGTCTACATCTGTTATTTTAGCGCCTTCAATCACTTTGTCGAATGCCTGATTCGTTTTTACTTCATAAACGATGCTTTCGATCAGACGATCTTGGTTATATTGCTGAGAGAATTCCTCTTCACTCAAGCCAGATTGTTTACGGAACTGCTCATAGCGAGTCCGGACTTGTTGGAAGTCTGGTTGGATTTCTTCTTTGTTTAGAATTGAATCAATAATAAAGCGCATACGTAGATAACGAACTGCATTTTCTTCTGCTTTTTCGTTAAGGTCATTATCTTCATATAATTCATCAGCGTTTAGCTGTTCTTCAGCATCTTTATTTTCATTTTGTTTGTCCATGATCAGTTGAACTAGATTCAGGTGTTTTTCATTTGCTAATAATGCTGGTGGTAATGGGAACTCTGCTACAGCGCTATCCAATTGTTTTTGGACTTGGTTCATCATTACATTGCGTGCTAGATCTGTATATTCACGTTCCATATTTTCACGGCAAAGTTCTTTTAATTTATCTAGGCTTTCAATGCCAAGATCTTTTGCGAACTCTTCAGATAGCTCAGGAACATCCAAACGGTTGATCTCTTTGATCTCAAAAGCATAAGTTAAAGCTTTACCTTGTAGATATTCTTCACGGAAGTCATCTGCAAAAGTTAGTTCCAGATCAAATTTATCACCCAGCTTTTTACCTTCGAACATATCTGGGGTAACAGGTAGAATTTGTTGATTTGAAACGTTGATCCAGCTACTTTCATTTTTAAGCAGTGTATTTGCAGTTTCAGGAATATCGTCTGCTTCTAAGTCCGTTTGTGCTTCATAGGCACATTGTAGAAGGTCATCAGCTTCGATTGTACCCTCTTCAACTTTTTGGTATTGTGCCCGTTGACGACGGATCTCGCCCAGAGTTTCCTCTAGATCTTGATCAGCAATTTCCTTCACAGGACGTTTTAGTTCAAATGCACTATAATCTGGCACTTCTACACTTGGTTCAACATCTGTAACTACGGTGAAAACGGCTTCTTTGCCCATCTCGAATACTGGTGGTTCATTATTATCCTGAAAAAATGGTTGACCAATTGGTTTTAGTTCATTTTCTTGAATTGCGCTTGAGAAAGAACGTTGGATTAAACCTTTAGATACTTCGTTTTGAATATCTACTTTGTATTTATTCAGTAAGATCTTGTCAGTTACTTTACCTGGACGGAAACCTGGAATTTTTACCTGGCCACGTAAACGGTTACATACTGCTTTAAATTCTTGTTGAACGATGTTACCTGGAACTGTAACTTCGATGTTATACTGACAGTCTTTTGCTTCAGAAACTTTAGTTGCAATCGTGGACATAAGAATTAATATCCTTCAAATCTATTTTAATATTCAATGATAAACTGGATCACTCCAGCACGCATGTTTGTACAAATTTCAGTTCTAAACGCAATACACGCCAGAGAAAAATCTGCAAAAATCTAATTAATTATTGGCATATGTGGGCAGTATGAGCTGTGTTTTATGCCATGATAAGATCTAATAAAACAAGCGTTGGGATATACACTGCCCAATACCCCCTTTGGCTCCCTACAATCAAAAACAGCAGGAAGCAAGAGGTTTAAAATAAATTTGATTTACATGAAATCAACTCCTCGCACGTTATATTTTGTTTTGTAAGTCCTTATAAATGGCTGAAAAAGCCTCATTTATTTCCAATATCGGGCTTGCATTTTTAGAAAAATCAAACAAATTAATTCTTCCCGATTCAAACCAATGTTATTGTTTTGACCTTTATCTATTGAGTTTACCTATTAAGTTAGGGCCTTATTTTAAGATTTTCAGCGAATTTGATAGAGTGTTTTCGGTCAGATACTAATTGAATGAAATTAAATGGTTTAAAGAAATTATGAAAACTTATTTACCTAAAGAGAGTGAAATTCAGCGTAAGTTCTTCTTAGTTGACGCTGAAGGCAAAACACTTGGTCACATGGCAGTAGAGATTGCTAATGTGTTACGTGGCCGTCACAAGCCAACATTTACCCCACACCTAGATACAGGTGATCACGTTATCGTGATCAATGCAGACAAAGTTGTATTGACTGGTAATAAAGAAGAAAAGAAGATCTATCAGGACTATAGTGGATGGATGGGCGGTCAAAAAGACTATACTGCCAAAGAAATCCGCGCAAAGCATCCTGAGCGTCTGGTAAAGCAAGCAGTTTGGGGTATGATTCCTCACAACCGCCTAGGTCGTAAAATGTTCAGCAAATTGCGTGTATTCGCAGGTGCAGAGCACAATATGCAGGCTCAAAAGCCAGAACCACTGGAACTTTAATTGAGGACGATTTAGCATGAGTGAATTTATTTGGGCAACCGGTCGTCGTAAGACATCTACAGCACGTGTACGTATCACTGTTGGTAGCGGTAAAATTCTTGTTAACAAGCAAGAGCTTAAAGATTATTTTGGAACTGAACAATTAGTTACTTATATTACACAGCCATTAGCACAGCTATCTGTTGGTGATAAATTTGATATTTTCGTTAACGTTCAAGGTGGCGGAAAAATTGGTCAGGCTGGAGCAACTCGCCACGGGATTTCCCGTGCGTTAGTTAAAAATGATGAGGCAACACGCGATGCATTGAAAGAAGGCGGATTCCTAACTCGTGACGCTCGTAAGAAAGAGCGTAAGAAAGCGGGTCAGCCTGGTGCACGTAAGCGCTTCCAGTTCTCCAAACGTTAAGTCAAAACTTTACGTTTTATTTTACCCCGTTCGATTCGTCGATCGGGGTTTTTTCGTTTCTTGAGAAGTGTTAGAGTGGGGTGCTTTAGGTTAAATGACAAGCTAGCAGAAAGTTGTAAAATGTTTGTATGGGTTGTTAAATGCTAAGCTAAGGATACAGTTTAGCTATTAATTTTTTATTTTAAAGAAGGTAGATATGGCAAAAGAAATTTCAGTCGCCATTTTTGGTGCATCCGGATACAGTGGTGAAGAGCTGATCAAGTTATTATTACGTCACCCGAATGTGAAGATTCAAGCGATTACCTCTCGTCAGCATGCAGGTAAAACAATTGATACTGTCTTTCCACGTTTTTTGGGGAGTCGTTTAAGCTTTGTTGAGCCCGACGTTAGTAAAATTGCACCGAATGTGGATGTTGCCTTTTTGGCTTTACCTCATGGTTTAGCTGCTGAATATGCAGAGCCCTTATTAAGTTTCGGTGTACGTGTGATTGATATTAGTGCTGACTTTCGTTTAAGAAGTTTGAGTAAATATGCAAAGTATTATGGTCAAGAGCATCCAGCACCAAGTATTTTATCAGAAGCGATTTATGGTTTACCAGAGCGTTACCGGGGGGATATCAAAGGTGCTAATTTGATTGCTTGTCCTGGCTGTTATCCAACGAGTATTATCTTGCCTGCGACGGCAATTTTAACTGCAGGTTTAGCGAAGACATCTGGTATTATTGCTTCTTCGATGAGTGGTGTTTCTGGTGCTGGCCGTAAAGAGTCCATACCTTTACTTTTTGCAGAGTGTAATGAGAGTGTTCGTCCTTATAGTGTGACTGGGCACCGTCATATACCTGAGATTGAGCAGGAATTAGCCGTTGCAGCTGGTGTAGATGAGCTAAGAATCAACTTTGTTCCACATTTAATTCCGGTGACACGTGGTATTCATTCGACTATTTTTATGGAGCCAGCTCGTGATGATATCACTGTAGAGGACTTATATGAGGCTTTTCAGGCAGCTTATAGTGATGAAAGTTTTGTGCGTATTTTACCCTTAGGTGCTGCTGCAGATACCAAGCATGTGACGCAAACAAATGTGTGCGAGATTGCCTGTTTTTATGATCAGCACACCAATAAAATTATTTTATCTTCTGCTGAGGATAATTTAACAAAAGGTGCTTCTGGTCAGGCGATTCAATGTTTGAATATTATTTTTGATTTAGATGAAACTACAGGTTTACTATGAAAGTGAAATATGAATTGATAGAAGGCGGTGGTGTATGCAGCCCAAAGGGTTTTCAGGCATCAGGCGCGACTGCTGGAATTAAGCATTCTGGCAATTCGGATATGAGTTTGATATATAGCCAGACACCTGCAAAGTTTGCTGGGGCATATACGCAAAATCGGTTTGCTGCTCCTCCAGTTTTATATTCACGAGAGCTTAGTAGTCGCGTTGATCATATTCATGCTTGTATAACAAATAGTGGTAATGCGAATGCAGTAACAGGGCATCAAGGTTATTTGGATGCAGTNCAAATGGCCAATAAAACGGCAGAAGCTTTAGATATTGAGCAAGATGAAGTACTNGTTTTTTCTACGGGTCGTATTGGCGTGCCTTTACCCATGGATAAGATCAATTCCGCAATTCCTTTATTAGTACAAAACTTAAGTGATGTTGCTAACAAGCATACTGCTGAAGGAATTATGACTACGGATACTGAGCCAAAATATATGGCAATTAAAGTGAATATTGCGGGTCAGGATATTTGTATTGGTGGTATGGCAAAAGGTGTGGGCATGCTAGCACCTAACATGAAGACTGCAAAGAAGAAAGAAGCAACGATGTTAACCTATGTCACAACGGATGCTGCTTTTGCTGATGGTGTTTTAGAAGATGTACTTGAGCAGTCTTTGGACGTTTCCTTTAACGCAATTACCGTAGATGGTGATACCTCGACGAATGATAGTTTTGTTATTTTGGCAAATGGTGAAGCGGCAAATGAGCCAATTAGTAAGGGGTCTTTAGCGGCAGATCAGTTTCAAGAAGCCTTTGATTATTTGTGTGGTGAACTTGCAAAGTGGTTAATCACAGATGGTGAAGGTGCCAACCGTTTGGTTGAGTTTTTGGTAAGTGGTGCCGACACTAAAGCTAATGCGCAAACTTGTGCGAAGGCTATCGCAAATTCTTTATTATGCAAAACCGCTTGGTTTGGTGGTGATCCAAACTGGGGACGTATTTTAGATGTAGCGGGTTATTGTGGTGTTGACTTTGATCCTGCAAAGGTAAGTTTGTATTTCCGTGATACTGCTGTTGTCAAAGGTGGTCTTCCAGTAGGTTATTCAGATGAAGAATTAGAGCCGCTTGTAGAAGGCGATCTATTGTCTTTTGAGTTAAACCTAGGTATGGGGCAAGAAGAATACCGTGTTTGGACTTGTGATCTTAGCTATGAATATGTCAAGATAAATGCTGAATACCGTACCTGATTCCAGTTCATTTCGGACCACTTTTTATTCGGACGTTTTAGATAAAGATTGGTATAATTGGAAGTGGCAGATGCAGCACCGCTTAAATAGCTTGGAAGCACTTGAGCGTGTATTTACGCTTTCTGATGATGAATTACAGGCGCTACGTGAACCAGGACGTCAGTTTCCCGTTAGTTTGACTCCTTATTATGCCTCTCTTTTAAGTCTTCAAGATGCTGAGAACCCTTTGCGTAAAACAATGATTCCTGTACCTGATGAGTTTAAGGTTTCCGAAGGGGAATATTCGGATCCATTGGGTGAAGACAAAAATAGCCCTGTACCGAGTATTGTGCACAAATATATTGATCGTGCCCTATTCTTAGTTACCGATCATTGTCCGATTTATTGCCGTTATTGTACTCGTTCAAGACTCGTTGGAGGGAATGCTGACTTTGAGATGACCAAGCGACAGTGGCAAAAAGGCATTGACTACATCGCTGCGCACTCTGAGATTCATGATGTATTGATTTCCGGTGGAGACCCCTTAATATTTTCAGACGCGAAACTAGAATGGTTGCTTAAGCGTTTAAGTGCTATTCCTCATTTAGACTATATACGAATTGGATCCAAGATTCCGGTTGCTATGCCGATGCGTATTACGGATGAACTTTGCCAGATGCTCAAGAAGTATCATCCACTCTTTATGAGTATTCATATTACGCATCCGGCCGAGCTTACTTCTGAAGGTTCGATGGCGTTGCAAAAGCTAGCTGAGGCTGGCATACCTTTAGGAAGCCAAACGGTTTTGTTGAAGGGAGTTAATGACGAACCTAATACAATGCTCATACTAATGCGGAAACTATTGCAAAATAGAGTCAAACCATATTACCTGTTGCAATGTGATCCTATTTTGGGTTCGACTCATTTTCGCACGCCTGTAGAAAAGGGTATTGAAATTTTAGAATTTTTACGTGGGAAGATTTCTGGTTATGGAATTCCACAGTTTATTCTAGATATTCCTGAAGGCGGTGGAAAAATTCCTCTGGTGCCTGAGTATATTGAAAAAAGAGAAGAAAATTACATTTACTTAAAGAATTATGCTGGAATAGAAGGTTTCACCTACTTTGATGGCTAAAGTTTGCTTTTTTACTTGCAAATAAATGAGTTCTATATATGAGTAAATAAATGTTATTTACTTCTTAATAAGTATAGGTTATATAACAAATAGATCTAAGGTAACAACAACAAAGTTAAGGTGTTTAGACCTTATATGATTAATTATGTTAAAAGGTAAGATTAAGTTTTATTGTCAAAAATGTGAGCAGAAATTATCTGTTGGACTGGATTTGAGTGCGACTCATATCATCTGTCCTTCCTGTGAGAATCACATAAAGGTCCCAGAAGTTATTATTGATACATCTTCGGTCGAATCTGAAGTCAATGCCCCCATTCGTCCTACACGTTCTCGTTCAATTGAGCGTAAGGCATTGGGTACAGACTCCAGTAGTGAGCAATTGCTTCAAAGTCGTATTGATCAAACAAGTGAAGAGAAGAGTCCTGAGCAAAATAAGCCAGTTTTTCAATTTGCGAAACAGATGGGTACTTCAACGACCCAAGAGCAGCATCGTGATCATATGAATACATCTGAAAATAAAGTATCAGAGAATTTATACAAAGAGCCTTCATTAGATAATATGTTGGATGTAGAGAAGACAATTAATATACGTCGACGGGATGCGTAGATTCCTATTTGTTGATAGAGAATCTCATTGGCATAAATCCAACAGTAGCCCAAAATCCTCCGAATTGGTTACTGTCATGAAAGCTTTCTTCAGTGATCATGAGATCTACAGCGTAGTTTCCTTCTGGTAAAAAATCTTTTCTTTCGGGTTGGTTTTGGTAGCGTTGATGTTCTTTTTCTGCATAAAGTTTAATTTTTTTAGTTTCAAATTGTTTTTCATATGCCTCAGAAGTTTCAATAGTGAAGGTATCCATCATTGCTTCTGAGACCGAATTTACAAGTTGATCATCACGCCAAAGGACATGTAAACTACAGTCTAGGTATAACTCACGAACTGCGTTTCCATTTTTGTCTGTAACAAAATAGTCAAATAAAATATAGGCCTCAATATTTTGTCTTTCTGCTAATGCAGTATTTTCATAGTCTTCATCAATAAAGTTCGTTCCGCCTATAGGTAAACGCCATCGTCCATTATAACCAAGGCGCTCAAAACTTGGAATATCTCTACGGTAATCTCCGAGAAGCTTGATTTGATACGCAAAGTTGGGCTTTAAGTTTTTTGCTTCAATTCTTGCTTGAAAGGTAGGGCCATTTAATTGATAGGCGACGCGTATTTCGGCATCTTTTTTGTAGGAAAATTGCTTTCGAAATTGCATAGAATAGGGAGTGCCCGCAGCATCTTTCCAGCGTTCATAGTCCGGAGAGTCATGCAATTGTACTTGTAAGCTATTTCGAGTATTGAGCTTAAAATCTAGTGTTTCATTTCTTGTTGGACCAGGCTTACGTGCCCAAGAATCTGTATATACGACTTTGCGAACTGCATTACTTATGAAGCCAGTTTGGCCATTATAAAGACGGTGCCCAACCAGAATGATTAAGCTAAGAACTAAAATTAGCAGGATCCACTTCACGATATTCAACCTTCTCTCCCTTGACTTTAGCAGTTTCTTGGCGACTTTAAAAACTTGAGAAAATTTGTTTAAACCTATTTATTTACAAGGACTTTTGTCATTTCCTTAAAAGAATATTGATGAATGATTGGACAATTCAATGTACGAACAAGAATATTTATCAACAATGCCAGCAGATCATGGCGTTCATATACTTCCCAATAATCATATTGCTGTGTGTTATCGCGCTAGTGAAAGTTCAACTTTTGAAGAGGCTGCTAATGGAATTATTCAGGTGCTTGCGCAGGCAGAAGGTGAATTTCCAGGTCTAGCGCGCGAAATGTATCTATTAATTGATGGTCATGATGGCCAACATTATGGCTTTGACGATGACTTTTTTGAGCTTCAAAATGACTTTTTGATTGGTACTTTGGGGCGTTTCTTTACTGCGCTTCACTTACCAGGTTGTGGTACTTTAACTTCTTCAGAAGCGCAACAAAATGATGTCCCCCAGTTTATTCAAATTGAAGATACCCAAGGAACTGTTTCACCATGTACAGCTGCTGGTCAGGAACCTCCTAAAGAGCGAAATGAGGCAGGGAGTTGTGGGTGCGATCCTAAGGATACTAGTTCTGGTTATTGTTCAATTCAAGCACCAGCTAAAGCACCTGATTCAAGTTGTGGCTCCGGCTGTGGCTAAACTTTCAGAAGGATATCTTAATGGGAATTCTAAATCTTGCTAAAATGGACCATAAGTTACGACCTACCTTAGCTAAAATTTTGCCTGCCAGTACATTTATTAAACTTTATAGCGCCACACGCCCTTGGTTTATCAAGCGTTTAGCTGAAGAAGAACTTGATACAGTAGATGGTCATTTTTATCCAATTGAAGTCATGGGTTTAAAGTTCCGTAATGATTTAGGTAATGCTGCAGGTTTGGATAAGGACGGTTCCTTATTGGGCTTTCAGTATCAGTTAGGAGCAGGGTTTGCGGTTGTTGGAACTGTATTAAACCGCCCACATACTGGTAATTTATTTTCTGCCTTTGGGCGTAAACATAATCCTTGGGTTCCCTTGCCAGGCAGTGATTCAGCCTTAAATAGTTTAGGATTGCCAAGTAAGGGCATAGATCCGGTCTTGGACAATATAAAGTATTTCCAAGATCAGTATCACCCTAAAGATTTTCCAATTGGTTTTAGTATCATGGGGCATCCTTTAGATGAGGGTGAGGCAAAGTTTCAAGGAGTTTTAGATTGTGTGAAGAAGGCCGCTAAAGTTGCGGACTTCATTGAAATCAATGAAAGCTGTCCAAACGTAAAGCATAAGCAAAAAGATATGGGTGAGTTGAACAATCGTTTAAAACTCATTCTTGAGGTAGCTAGAGAGCAAAGCAATCTTCCTATTTTGGTAAAACTTGGTCAAATACATGATATGGCTGGGACATTAGATGCTTTGGCAGATGCCAAAGTTAACGGACTTGTTGCTTTAAACACTCAAACCAATTATGAGCAGTTTAAAGAAAATTTGACGTCTTCTGACTATGCTCTGTTGGAAAAATATACCTCTGAGTTTAATGGTGGCTTGAGTGGTGCTGCCATTCGTTCTTTTGCTCGTGATAAAATGAAAGAAGCGAGAGCTTATATCAATAAGCATGCGCTAGATCTATCGCTTGTGCATGTTGGTGGCATTGCTTCACCTGAAGATATTGTGGAAAGTCGTTCATTTGCTGAACTAAGGGAATGGTATTCTTGTTTCTTATCTGCTTTGGCTTCTCAAGATCCAAGACAAATTTATCAAGTGATGACAGAAAAGAAGTAGCTTCTTCGCAAGATTGACATACTTTATAAAGATGTTAATGATAACCCTTTTTGAGTCACTCAACTACTAGTATAATGAATATTTTTTTGAAGTCTATTTTGTTCGCATTAATTACTTTCGGCTTATATGCTCAAAATGATGACTTTGATACTATGTTTAAGAAGGGTAAATTTGCTCAAAAAGAGAAGTTTTATGACCTTGCATTAGGCTATTACACGAAAGCTTTTGATAAAGCCCATAATTCAAAAGACTTTTTAAAACTTATTACGCCTTATTTTGATACTCTTCTACATATGAAAAAGTATGATCTTCTGCTAAACAAAGGGGATCAGTTTTATTTTTGGGAAATCTCAGATGACCAGATAAAGACAGAAATTTCTTTTTGTAGTATGCGGGCACTTTTGGCGCTTAAAAATATTGAAGGAGAGACCTCAGGTGGTTCTACCTTTGATAAAGCCAAGAAAGTTTATGAGCGTCTTGGCGATACCCCTTGGCGGATTCCTGTTAGGCATGGGATATTTTTACAGAACTTTGGAACTATTTTAGCTAGTTCTGGTCACTCTGAGGATGCGATTGCTATTTATGATGAAGCCTTAGCGATTGATGATTTGAATGAAGTCAATATGGTCAATTTAGAGTTGATGAAGACCAAAACCTATGTTGATCTTGGTAATCTAGTCACAGCCAAAGAAAATGGTCTTAAGGTTTTAAAGTCTACCTTAAGTAATAAAAGTAAAATTAAGGTGGGAATTGGGCTTGCTAGGGTGTTAAAAAATAGTGAACAATACAATGATACGATTTCTATTTGCCGTACTTTATTGCGAAAGTATCCTTTAACCTCGAATGATCGTTTAGCTTGTTATTTGTTGATTGCGGATTCATATTTTTATATGGGTAAGTTTATTGAGAGTCTTCAAACTATTGAATCGTGTTTAGCTGATGATGCAATCAGTGAACGAAATAAGGGTAGGCTGGCCGGTTCTTTAAGGCTTCATCGCCTTCAAGTTAGGTAGTTCCGTATCCTAGGTTTTGAAGGTTATTTTGTAATTTCATGTAATTGCCAAAATGTTCATTTGCATTTCTTGCTATGATTTTGTCTTCATTTACCATATGAAATGTTAAAATGTTTTCACGTTCATAGTGTAATAGGTTAATGAACAGGATATCTTCTTTATTTAGTATATGAAAAGAGTTTCGGTCTCTTCCATAGCCCCAGCGAATCATGTCTTTATTTATTTCCGACCACCATTTTAATCCCCGAGACATATGTAAGGCTAGTAATATTGACATAGCGATGCCAAAGACACCAGTCATCATTCTCAATTGACCACCTTTGAAGGCTGCCCATGTAAAGCATAAAACCCCGCTTAGAAATAAAATAATGAACAACCCGAATAATAATGGCTCTTCTTTTCTAGACTCATGTTTAATCATGTTGGTGATATCTCATTTGATTGTTACTTTAAAACCGCCATTTTATAGTGCTTTTCGAATAGAAAGTTGCAAGTCTGTTACACTTCTTTCTTACTTTCTAAAATAAGGGAATTAATCTATAATAAAATGGGAGTTATTATGAAATTTTTTAAGCGAATTTTGAAGTCTATGTTAAGCATTTTTATATTATTGTATATATCCTTGTTTTTAATTGGCATTTTTGTTTCGGACTATTTAATTTTTCAACCCCCGGGCCTTAGTTATGATAATAGTCCATCGATTACTTTGATCAATGGACAAGATGGTGGAAAAATAGCCTTACGTTACTTGAAAAAACTAGGTGCGAAGCGTGTCATTTTGCTAAGTCATGGAAATGCTGAAGATCTGGGAGACATTGAAGTTTGGCAAGAAAAAATAGGTAGTCTTGGTTTTGATGTAGTGGCTTATGATTACAGTGGATATGGCCTAAGCAGTGGTTCTCCTTCTGAAAAAGTTGTGTATGAAAACATTGAAGATGTATATAACTATCTGATTGATGACAAAGGTTATAAGCCAGAAGAAATTATCGTTTGGGGTCGTTCTTTAGGTGGAGGCCCTAGTATTTGGCTAGCCAGCCAAAAGAAAGTGGGTGCACTCATTTTGCAAAGTACCTACACTTCTACTTTTAGAGTCATGACGAAAATCAAAATCTTACCATTTGATAAATTTGATAATCTCTCAAGAGTGCCTAAAGTTACTGCTCCTACACTGATTATTCATGGTAGACTTGACCAAGTGATTCCCTTTAGTCATGGAGAGAAGCTCTATCAAACACTAGAATGTAATAAAGAATTTCTTTGGCTTTCGGAGGCTGGGCATAACGATATTACTTTTGTAGATCCCGAATTATACTACACGAAAGTAACAGAATTTTTAGAAATCAATTGACTAAAAAATTGTATGAAATAAGATTGTAAAATATTTTACAATATGTTACATTTCTGCAAACTGGGTTCAAAAACAAGGTTAAGGAAAATCCTGCTTACAAAGTGGGGCCTAAGGTTTGAGTGTTTACAGTTTTGCATAGGAGGTTTGTAATATGGAAAGGATTTATTTGTGTTACTTAAGTCAGGCTGCTTCTAATTTAACGGATAAAGATTTACTAAATATCTTATCTGAGGCTAGAGGATTTAATTTTGGTCAATCAGTTACAGGTATGTTATTACTTCAAAAAGGCTATTTTTTTCAGGTTATTGAGGGAGATAGGAAGACAATTTTAGATTTATTTGAACTCATCAAGCAAGACCAACGTCATACACAGGTCGAGCTAATTAAAACAGGAAAGTTGGAAGGTACTTGTTTTGAAGATTGGGCTATGGGACTTTGTGAGTTAGAGCGTATTTCATCCGAAACTGTTGCCTTGAATGAGTTTTTAAATCAAGAAGCTGTTTATGACAATTTAAAAGATAAAGCGGGTCCATCAGGACTATTGCTTAAAGAATTTTTAGAACTACGTAGAAAAATTACTCCACGCATTGTGACCTAAGTTGAGAAGAGCCTAGTGAACCGGTTTGTGGTTTAGCTTTCATTATTCCTTAAAACTGTTATGCTGATTAAGGAAATCATCATATTAGGGCACAAAAAAGCACAATCTCAAAAGATTGCGCTTATTTTAAGAAATTTTCTGTGTTGAAGTCTTATGCTTCAACTGGCTCTACGTGAACGTAAGTACGATCTTTTTTAGAAAAACTTACTTTACCATCACATAGTGCAAAGATCGTGTAATCTTTACCAAGACCTACGTTTTTACCAGGTTTCATTTTAGTTCCACACTGACGAACAATAATTCCACCTGCGCGAATTGTTTGGCCACCCCAAACTTTAACACCACGATACTGAGGGTTACTATCACGTCCATTACGGCTAGAACCCTGACCTTTTTTATGTGCCATTGAGTAATTCTCCTAAAAAAATATTAACTTTACTTTAAAAATCTATCTGGTTGCTTTTTTGAGCATTCGTTGAAAATACAGCATAAAATCTGCCCAATAAAAAACATTTCGCCATCGTATAAAAAGTGGGAACTGATAATTTAGCTGGAAAAGCATTTTTGTCTAGTGCAAATTACCAAAAATGCTTTTATTCCGTTGATTCGCTTATGCTGGACACCCATGATCTGGGCCTTCACTACCATATGGGTAGGGCTTAGGTTGAATGTTCTTTTCCTGTAATTCATGTAAAATTGGGGTAACAATATCCCAACTTGCTTGCAATTCATATTTTTGTAGGAATAGAGAACGATCCCCACGCATCACATCTAATAACAAGCGTTCATAAGCCTCAGGTAATACACCATCAAACTCGTCATGATAAAGCATATCTAATTTCACTTTTTCCAAATTCATTCCTAAGCCAGGTACTTTGTTTGCCATTTGGAACTCGATAGATTCATTGGGTTGAACACGAATCAGGAGACCATTTGTATTAGTTTTTCCTGTCTCGTGGAAAATAGAATAAGGCACATCCTTAAATTTGATGAAAATTTCTGTTTTACGATCATTTAATGCTTTACCTGCACTTAGATAGAATGGCACGCCATACCATCTTTTATTGTTAATGGCTAGCTGTAAATGAGCATAGGTATCCGTAATGGAGTCATCGGGTACTTCAGGGTCATCATGATAGCCTGGATATTTAATACCGTTCTTTTCGATAGCCGCATATTGACCAACAGTTACTTTGTCTAAGGTAAGAGCTGGTACGCTACGTAATGCTTTAACTTTTTCATCTGCAATCGATTCTGCGTCAAACTTTACAGGTTGCTCCATGGCAACGAGCGCTAATATCTGCATCAAGTGGTTTTGAAGAACATCACGGATGATGCCATATTGATCAAAGTAGCCAGCACGGCCTTCCACACCAATATCTTCGGTAAATTTAATACTAACGTATTGGATATGCTCTTGATTCCAGATTGGTTCAAAAATACGATTTGCAAAGCGTAATATTAATAAGTTTTGGATAACTTCTTTACCCAAGTAATGGTCAATACGGTAGGTTTGTTCTTCTTTAAAAATCTTGCTTAGAGACTCAAGCAATTTTTCTGAAGATTCAGTGTCTTCGCCAAATGGTTTTTCAATAACTACTCGAGACCAAAACTTTTCTTCAACTGTCATAATGCCACTTGCACCCACTGATTTAGCAGTTTTTACGAAGATTGAAGGTGGAATTGACATGTAGAATAGGCGGTTTGCACCATCTGGATATTGTTCATTAATCTTCTTATTTAGGCTTTCAAAGTCTTCAGTACTGTCATATTGACCTGAGTGGTAATAACAGCGATCTAGAAATTGGTCCATTTTTTCTGCACAGTCTTGCTCATTTTCACCATAGCGACAGGTTAAGTTTTCAACAATTCGGTTGCGGAATGCTTTGTGATCCATTGACGATCTTGCAAAGCCAATAACGACGAAGTCTTCTGGCAGCATTTTGTTACAGTAAAGAGAGAATAATGCGGGTAATAATTTTTTCTTGGCTAAGTCACCCGATGCCCCCAGGATGATGAAGCAACTAGGTTGTCCTTGATGCGTTTCCATATTAAGACCTATTTTTTAAATTCACAACATTTATAACAAAGCTTATGTATATACGACGGTACGACAAGTCGTATTCATGGCTTTTTTTCACACATACCTATCCCTTAATATTCAGGAAGGTGTTTTTTTTGAGTCATCCTGGTGTTTATATTTGTCCAGGAGGTCATCTAGCTCCCATCTGCAAGTTCTACAGCCCATACATGCCTGTGTAACCGCCTGCAAATCTTCAATGGTCCGACAACCCTTCTCTTGAATTGCATCGATTATTACATCTTCAGGTACATAATAACAATAACAGATAATATTCATAAAAAAAGTGCCGGTAATATTTCACCGGCACTTAAATCTGGCTTAAATACCTAGATTGAACTTAGTTCACAGAAGTGAAATATTCTTTTGAGCCTTCTGGATCAGGCTTCATTGTTGCATCACCTGGATTCCAGTTTGCAGGACATACTTCACCATTTTGCTCGAAGTATTGTAGGGCATCAAGAATACGTACCGCTTCGTCAACGTTACGACCTAATGGTAGGTTGTTAACTAGCTGATGCTGAACGATACCGTCTTTGTCAATTAGGAATAGACCACGTAATGCTACGCCTGCTTCTTCAAGAAGTACATCGTAGTTTTTCGCGATATCTTTGTTTAAGTCTGCTACAAGTGGGTATGCAAGACCACCTAAACCACCTTCTTTTTTAGGTGTGTTGATCCATGCAAGGTGAGAGTACTCACTATCTACAGAGATACCTAGTACTTCTGCGCCACGACTTTTGAATTCATCAATCTTATCACTGAATGCAATAATCTCGGTTGGGCATACAAAAGTAAAGTCTAGCGGGTAGAAAAATAATACCACATATTTTCCACGGTAATCACTTAGTTTTACTTCTTTAAATTGACCATCTACAACTGCGTTTGCTGTAAAGTCTGGTGCTTCTTGGTTAACCAATACGCTCATAATAAACTCCTTAAAGTTGAAATAATTAAATTGATAAATTTCATATCATTATAAACCACCAAACTTATTATTATAACAAATTCCTTCATAATCACAAGTATATATGATTTAGAAACTTTGAACGCTTTGGTGGAAATATACTTTTTTACTATTTGGGTCTAAGTTGTATTTCACTAAAAAGTATGAAGATCGACTTTATATCTCTAATTCTGTGATCTTTTATAGTTTGCAACCCATTGTACTTTTTCTGTAAACTCCATGGAGTATAATGGCTAACTCCGAAACTTTTATTGAATACGTTCTAGCATTTTTTTAGTCATACACGCAAGTAAGTTTATTTTCTTTTGCATGATGAATTGACTGAAAATAAATGAAGCAAACAATGAATAGAAACAAAAAACAGTTATAGTTTTAAAAATGTAAAAAATCCATACAATAGTGCACAATACGCTACTTCGAATGAGCTTAACAAGCTAATTAACTTATTGTCACATGATGTGTTTTTGTAAACTCGGAAGAGAAATAGGGATTACAAATTTAAGAACCAAATACCTGACGTAATTTTTTGGCAAGTTGATTCATGCGATAGGGTTTTTGAAGGAATCCTAAAGCACCAGATTCCAGCACTTCTTGAGCTTCTTTTTGTGCAATATAACCACTTTGAAGCAATACTTTTACCTTTGGGTCAAACTCTTTCATTTGGAAAAATGCTTCATGACCATTGAGTTCAGGCATTACCATATCCAGTAGCACAAGGTCAATTACACCTGGATTTGCCTTGAAAATATCTACGCATTCTTGACCATTTTGTGCTAGAACAACTGTATAGCCTAAGCTTTGCAGCATATCAATAACAACATCTAGTATGATTCCTTCATCATCAACTAAAAGAATGGTTTCAGTTCCAGATAGGTCATCATCCGCTGTTATATCATCAAACATATGGGCTTTGTTATCCATTACAGGTAGTAATAGAACCATGCCTTCATCAAGTTGTCCATTTGTTGGAATTAGTAGTTCTCCGCCATGCTCCAATAAGGTTCCATATAAGAGTATGTATGATTCATCTATTTGTAAGTCTGGGGTTTGAATCAGGGCTTCCATTAGTGTTGTGTATGCATTGAGGTCCGTTTCTTTAGCTTGGATATATACTTGGAAGTAATCCCCTTCATTTAGCTCAACTTTTCTGCTTAGAAAGAATTCTTTTTCTAGGTATTCTTTGGTTAAGTTAAAGCTGTAGTCTTTACTTAGATCCAAAACTTGTGGCATTTCCATCAATACTTGCTGCAACATATAAAAAATACCACTGACAAAGGAACTTTGCTCATCTGCATTGGTTATTGTGTTTTCAAAATGAACAGAATGATCACTGATTGAGTTTAGCCGTTTACAGACACCTTCAAGTAAAATACTTAAATCAAAATTTTCGAAATCTTCTTTGAGTCTGTTTAGCTCATTAGGTAAGATACAGAAATCTAGTGCACGTTTTAGAGCTTTTGTGCTTTCTTTAAGATAAACTTCAGCAGCAGGATTGTCTTCAAGTTCAAATTCAAGTAGGTCAAAATAACGATTCATTCGAGTCAAAAAAAATTGTAGTCCATTCTGGCTGCCTTTTAAGTAGGCTCTCGTATTTCTGAAGCGTTCATTATCAGGAAGATCCTTACCTAAGTAAAGTTCCAAGTCACTCATAGTTTTACCTTTCTGGATTTCTGTGAATATATACACTCTGCAATATTCCGATACAGATCATCATCAAAACGACTCCGGATCCGCCGTAACTGACAAATGGCAACGGAATTCCAATGATTGGAACAACACGTATTGTCATGCCAATATTGATGAAAATATGGGTTGTTAGCATGACACCAATTGAGCTTGCTAAAAACATTCCGAATTTATCTGTAGCACTAGCTGCAATATAAAAGCTTCCTAGAATTAATCCACAAAAACCGAGTAATAAAATAGTGGATCCAATGAAACCACTCTCTTCGGCAATAACTGAAAAGATAAAGTCTGTTGGTGCCACTCTCCTAGGTAAAAAGCCCAGTGTGTTTTGCGTTCCCTGCGTCAACCCTTTACCATATAGCCCACCCGAGCCAACTGCAAGCTCAGATTGACGAGCATTCCAGTCATCCACAACGACATCTTTTTCATCTTTGAAATTAGGGTCTCCAGCTACCGTGAACGTTTTGAATGCTTGATAGATGGAATCATTTGCAAATGGGCGTACATAGTTTAGTACGCGGTTTTTTTGGTGTTTTTGAAATTTATATTTGTATACAAGTGGTCCAAGGGTCAGTAATGCAGCGATTGCAATCAGGAAATACCTTTTTTTTAGTCCTCCTAAAAATATAATTGTAATAAATATAGGTGCAAAAACGAGTGCGCTTCCCATGTCTGGTTGTTTTAGAATGAGTGCCATTGGGATGATGCAAAGAACTGCTGGCGGAATCAGTTGAGAGAACTTTTTGAATTCAACATCTTCAAAGGCAGCATACCATGCTAAAGGAATGATAGTACAAACTTTTGCTAATTCTGAGGGTTGTAGGTTTACACCAGGCAGAACCTTAAGCCAGCTTTTTGCGCCATTGATCTCCATACCCACTATCAGTACTAAAACCAATAGCATCATACCCATGAAATAGATCAGTAGAGAAAATCGTCCAAGTTTTCTATAGTCAATACCCATAAGTATCAGTGCGTTTATTCCACCAATAGCAAACCAGACACCTTGTTTGATCCAGTTGTTTTCTAGTCCAGGAGTTTTATGTCCTGCTGAATATATGAAGAGGATACTAAAAGCACATAAACCAAGCACACTAAAACTCAATAATAAGTTTTGCTTTAAAAACTTTTTACTTATATTTTGTGCGTATTCTTCGAGAAAATACATGCCTGAAATACTCCTACAGCCTAGTTGAATGATTTGCCTCTAATCACTATAGCATGAAATGTTTTCTAGGTGCATCAGCAGGTAGAAAAATCAGTTATTTAATTTTGGAAGGTATGGGGTAACATCTGACTTGCGTGAATTCATTACACCTGCTTGGAAGTGAACAATGATAATTGGTATATTGATCTCCTGATTCTCTACAACATTGACCTGCCCTTTTGGAGTAAAGTCTTTTAAGATATTGTGAGTGAAATTTAGTTTTTTACCGGGTTGTCCCTGTAAGCAATAGTGCACGCCCGCTTGTTGAAGTTTAGGGTGTGAACGGAAATTGGTTAATAACTGTCTTAAATGAGATACAGATTCTTCACGGTCTGTATCTACACAAATCCAAATTTGATCTTCCAGATCACCAAGATCCTTTTCTTGGTTATATGCCTCATATGCTCCGGGAATTGTAGAGAACATCTGTACAAAAACATCTACATTTGAGTTACGGTTGCTAATATCTTTGGATAATTCCTGCCAACTCAACATGATGTCATTGCGGTGAGTCTCTATTATTGGCCAAGAGTTAGGGAATACTTTAAATTGGCTTACAGAATTAAAGGTATTTTGCAGTTTAATATCCGCAAAGATCGATGACAATTTGGGTGTCGTTTGTGAGACATTTTGAATGGACTCAATAACTAAACCTTCTTTTTGTTCATAAATCTTTTTATAAAATGAATACATGTCTTCATTTTGCAAAATCTTCACTTGTGCCTTAATGATTTCTCTGCGATCAGGCCCTAAATCAAACACATCTACAACTTCAACTTCTTTGCCAAGCATGATCGACTTAATTCGGTTAATTAGCTCAGCAGCAACTTGAAGGTCACGCCAGCAGACTTTAGCCAATAAATCAGTATCATCAATGATTGCATTTAAATAGCATAGGTATTCTTGCAGCTCACGGTCAGGGTGAACATAATAACCTTTTTCGATATTCATTAATGCACGTTGTTTCACGATTAATTTTTCAATCAATCGTAGGTTCTGTGAGGTTGGTTCTTCGGCTTGAATTTTTTTCAGTTGTTTTTTGATACTGTCTTCATTTTGGTTCCGTGTCGAGAAAGAGTCATGCATTTCAAAGGCTTTTAATGCCATCAGTGTATTTGAAGATTGTACATCTGCCACATTAATCGAGATAGCTTGCGTAGTTGAAATTTCTGTCATATGATGGTCTAAAACAGAAATAATATCTAAGCTCCCTGAAATGTTGATTTCATTTGGGTTACAGAAGTCCCTGACAGAAACAGTACCCTGCGTTGGGTTATCAATATCTTCTCTATGAATGACACCAAGTGGTGTTAAGCGACCATCTTGGCCTTCAAAGCATACTGTTAAGTGACGATATCCAACCATCATTCGGCGAACTTCGGCAATTTCCGCACGTTGGGTAACATAATGTGGCTGGTGTCCCAAGACTATCTGTTTGATATTCATCGCAATATCGAGGCGATCCAAGTAGCGAACAACCGATTCAATGGATTCTGTTAAAATTTCATAGGCCTTATGGAAAATTGTAAAGACTTCAGGTACATCCATATCCAAGTAAGAGTCATTATCATAAACATCTTTATTCTTGAACTTTTCAATGGTCAGCTTGAAGCGATTAAAGCGGCTACTTGTCATTTCATCCATGCGTTGTAGGAAGTTATCCATGCTTACATTGACGCCATCCCCGATCATTAAGACTTCCTTCATGTAAACATCCAGCATATGACTTTCTTCAGGAGTCAGCTTGTAAGTATCAAGTGCTAGAAGGTGGCGCTGAAAAAGATGTGCTAAGGCTTGCTCACACTCATCAAGTCTAACAATTTTCTTAGCAAAAATATTGGTTAGTGCTTTAATAAAGTCTTCTTCATAGTGGTGCAGGCAGTTTGTTAGTAAACGTTGTACTTGGCTGACCATATCTGCATCACCTGGTCGCCAGTCGCCCAGGTAAAAACCTTGATTATCCACCAATACAACCGCATTTTCATAGCGACGTTTATGAAAACTGTGAATGCTTTGATCAACAGCAGCATATACCATGCGCTTATTGGTTAAGAGGTCCAGTGCAACATGGGTTAAAACAGTTTTAGATTTGGCGATACGATAAAAAACGTTTTCAGTAAAAATATCATCAAATAGTTTTGCTATATTGCTTGGTGGTTTTCCTTGCGGAAGGTTCCATACTGTTAGTGCAGTACCCACTCTACAGGCAAATGCATCCATCCATGTCCAGAAGGACGCTGTCATTGTATCAATATCGGGTGGGTTATGTGCCGTTACTGTATGAGAACCCTGGTATACTCGGCCCTGCCCCACAGGGAAAACACCCTGGTAACGTTCGCGAGGTATATATTTACCAGTTAATTTTGCACGAATTAAGCGGTTCTCTTCATAGGAAAGTGTAGAAAGATTATTTAACCAGTATTCAAACCCTGTTTGGTTAAAATTTGTTTCAAGAATTTCTTCAACCGAAATTCGTTGTAGGAAGTTTAGAAACTGAACAAATAAGTAGGAATCATCGGGCGCGTCAGTAATTAGTTCATATAGACGTTTGCATACGTATATAAAACGTTCCTGACTCGTTAACTTCTTAAATTCTTCACTTTTAAAAGCGTTTTCAAAGAGGTATTGTACATCTTCAAATTCGTATGATTCAAAAACGATATCACCAATGAGTGAGTCTTTCGTAGACATGATTTTTGTAAAACCTTCTTATTTTTGACCGTTCTACCTGCTAACTTTGGGTATTTTTATAACATGAGTATATTTGACTATGCGTCAAATATTATTCTTGTTCTGTTAGGTCTTCTGTTTCTTCCCATTGTGCAGTTTGAGGACCTGTTTTACGTAAAACTTCTAACTTTTTACTACAATCCTTAAGCTTCTTTTCACATACTTGACTTAATTCTGTTCCACGTTCAAATTTTTTAAGGCTTTCTTCTAGTGACAACTCTCCACGTTCAAGTTGCATTATAATTGAATTTAACTCCTGAAGAGCTTCTTCAAAACTGATCGATTCATTCTCTGACATTAATGTTCTTATTTAACCTCAATTCGCATATAAATTATTTACATGCTACAGTATCCAATAGAATTGTAAACTGCAATAAAAAATAACAAACATTCTTGAATTATTTTTAACCTGTAAATTTTATGTTTGAGCTCAAGCACATTCGATCCATTTCAAAGAAACCTTCTTTTGCAGGGACGAAAGAAGATTACTCTCGTGAAGATGCTAGGAAAGCCTACAAGTACTCGAGTTGGTTATTTGATGAGTTGATTATATATGAGCCAAGTGTAGGGAATGAACTCAAAGCATTAGGGCAGTTGTTGCCTGAACTAATTGAGCGTTTTGAAACCTTGAGTTCGGGAATATATACATTTGAACGCTTATGTTCAAGAAAGGGCTTAGAGATCAACAACCTCCAAAAAGTTGGTCCAGAGCTACTCTCCCATACTCAAAGACGTTTAGAGGTTATAGAGCATGCTTTTGAAAAAATCCCTGAACTACAGGATCGGCAAGTTGCTAAGAAATGGTTAGAAGATGCTTATTATCGATTAGCAGTATTTCAATATAGCTATAGAGCATTTTACGGGAGTGCTCAGGAGCGCTATAAAAGTTTGATTGCCGGAAATTGGGTTGGGGACTTACCGCCAACAATTTTACAACAACTTCCTGCAGAGTTACAAGCCAATAATCAAGATGAACAAGCTTTAAATAGTATTTTAATTGGTCAAGGGCATACAGGTTTAGCAATCAATAAGGGGGATCCTTGGCAAATATTAGGTTACCGACTCAGGCAATGGTCACCGGATATTTTAATGGAAATTGGCAATACTTTAAGTTCTCAGCAATTGTTGGTCTTGGATCAGAAACATTTAGGTATTCGACACCCAAGTTGGGGGCAATTGCTACAGGCGCTTAGGATTGGTTTAAATACTGACAGTTTTAAACGTTGGATGTATCGTATACCAATATTAGCGGAGTTACTAAAGCAAGGTCACCGTCGAGCTTTGGAGAAAGAGAAAAAGCTGATTAGTTTTTTGGGGAATTGTCTGTTGCATGAACGGCCTTATTCTTATACAAAAATGTGGCAAGATTTTCAGATTTTCTTTGATTTAAATTCTGAATCAGCACCAGTGCCAACGGATTATTATAGCTTTATTTCTCAGGCATTAGAGTTATACTTGGGTTTTGAGTTGGATGCAGGAATTGAACTTTCAGACGACGAAGAGTTGGCTATCAAGGAGACCATTCAACATATTAGTCACCGTAGTTACCATGATATGGCATCACCTGTATTTTTTAGGGGAGTGATTGAATATGCGATGGCTGGTTATGATGAGGTATGTTGGCAAGATACCTTGACATGGTTACATGCATGTATGGCAATTGCTCAAAGTGAGGAAGATCGAGCAGGTGCATTTCGTCTATGGAATTTGCCTTTGGCGCTCATTAGAGATCAGGTAGAGGATTTAAAAGAACAACAACACCTGATTCATATTTTATCTGTAAATAGCCAAGCCATACTAAAAGATGCACAACGATATTTATATGAGGTTTCTCACGTAGAAGGTCTTCAGAGACTTGCAGACTATTTTCATACACACCCAGAGTATATTTTATCTCTGATTGCCTTTGAATCGAATGATAAAGCTATGATTGACTTTATTTTTGAAACGAATAATCAAAATTGGTTGGCATATTTGTACAAAGGTGGTGGGAAAAAGTCGACGGAACAGGGGATACATTTTTTATGGGAAGTGGATGATTCTTGGTTTCTTTTGCATGAAAACATAAAGTTACAATATGCAGATTTTATTTTGGGTATAGAAGATAACTATCAATTAGATTTCTTAAAGTCTATTGATTCTCAATTTTTAGAATCAATTATGGCACTGAAAACCAATAAAGAACAATATACTATTCTATCTTACTTAAATGAATTTAATTTAAATGATACCGTTTTTAACCATGATGTGATTGTTCTAGTTTTAAGTTTAACCTTAGCTGACCATGGTACTTACTCGAAGGAAGAGATACAGTTTATTATAAATAATCTTAAGGGTAAAAAGTTAAGTCGAAATATTCATGTACAAGTTTCATATTATTTATCCGGTAAGAATATCTTTTTATTCAATAGACTTTTGAATGTCCCTGTCTCTTCTCTTTATGTAGAAGCCCCAATCGAGAGAGAGAAAGTAAGAGATTTTGTTGGCCTTGAAGAATTACAGAGTATCTTAACTCTTGATTACTTAAATGCAGAGCATATGAAGATGCTTAAACAGGTCGTTATTGCTATCAATTTTTCTCAGAAAATATATATATATGATCAAGTGTTAAGTCAAATAAAGAAGACCTTCCAAAAGTATAGGTTAGCATTTAAAAGTCATGATTATAGCGTGCTAAAAGATGTTGCAGTTCAGTTAAATCAAGCCTTGGGTTGCAACTATATCTCACTTTTAAAGTTAGACAAAGACTATCATCGTAAGGATCAATTGCAGACCGAAACGCACTTTCTATCAACTTCAATGCCAGGTAGTTTACGTCTTAAAAATTTACAAAATCACCTTGAGAACTATGATGAAGACCTAGAACGAGAGCTCGTCATTGAAAGAGTTCGGTCTAAATTACTTTTAGCTTTATCAAAACATATTTTAGAACTTATAGACCGGGAAATTAGAGATCATATTTCTCCATTGTTAAATGATCTATCTGTAAAACATTCGCGTCATTTACCATATGCTGTTCTTCTTTATTACTCTGTAAAAAAGAACCGTCGTATACTTGGGCACTTATTAAAATCAGATTATACTCAGCAACATTATGAGCTTTTTCCGGAAAATAAGCAATTTTTAAACAAGCTTAACTTAAATGATAAATTTGTTGAAAAATGGACTAATGATAATGAGTATAAAGTGAAAGTGAATGGTTTTTTAAAGTATTATATATATATGGAAAATGACCCTCTTCATATCCTTAAAATGGGTGATTATTTTAATACCTGCATAAGGTTAGAAGGTGATTACAACTATTCTTCTATAGCGAGTGCTGTAGAAATAAATAAACGTGTTATATATATAAAAGATCGTGATGCTCGTATTGTTTCAAGGATGTTAATTCTACTTACTGAAAAGAAACAATTAGTACCTTTTAAGGTTTATAGTCACATTCAAGATACCTCGCAGGTTATGCATGAATATCTGCAGCTTTTGTGTAAAGAACTCAAGTTGAGTCAAATCAAACAAACTAATCAAACATATTCGCACGCTGATGCTAGAATTTTTGCAGATGCATTTTGGGATGAGCTTGAGCCATTTTTATTTTTGGAGAATGCTGGAGAGCTAGTTAATATTGAATTAATTGCCGTTTCTTGACTTACAAGATTTGCAATACAGTATAGAGGGAGAAACTCTTTACTAATGTGATTAAAATTAAGAGAGAGTAAGTTCAGCCTCACGAGGGACTTCTCGACAATTTTCAAAAAGATGTTAAATTCTATTTATCTTGTAGATTCAGACTTATAACCTTCATAGGTAGGAGCCTCTATGGCCTTAAATGAAAAACAATGCACACTAGGCGGCGAATGTTCCATTTCTGGAATTTCACTTCATACCGGCCTAAATACAGAAATTACAATAAAACCTGCCCCTGAAAATACTGGGTTTCACTTATGTCGTTCAGATGTTGAAGGTAAGCCAGGGGCTAAAGCATTTGGTAAAAATGTTGTGAATGTGCAGCGTGCAACAACAATTTTATGCGGTGATAAGCCAGTTCATACTGTAGAGCATGTTTTTGCTGCTCTTTATGGTTCAGGAGTTGATAACTGTATTATTGAAATGAATAATCCAGAACCCCCTATTTTGGACGGAAGTTCGCGAACTTTTTCCGACAAAATAAGAGAGGTTGGTGTTATCGAACAGACTGCCTGTCGCGAATATTGTGTGATAACTGAACCAATCTTTGTTGAGCAAGGTGACAGTAAGCTTGTGATTGTGCCTTCTGAAAATGATGAATATAAAATTTCTTGCACAGTATCTTATGATACTAGCCCAATGGGAACTCAATATTTGAGTCTTCCTATTACATATGAGACCTTTTATGAAGAGTTAAGTAAAGCACGAACATTTGCCGAAGACTATGAGGTCATCAAAATGCTAATGAAGCAGAAATTAATCATGGGTGCTAGCTTAGATAATGCAAATATGATTAAAGATGGTGCAATAATCTCCAAGGAAGGTGTACGCTACCCAACAGAATTGGTGCGTCATAAAATGCTTGACATTGTTGGGGATTTATCACTTATTGGCCGTCGGCTTGTTGGGCACATAATTGCAGTAAAGCCTGGACATCCAATAAATGTTGCATTAGCACAAAAAATTATTGAAACTTTTGATTATAATTAGAATTTATTACTGAAAGAAGAAAGGTCATTCATGTCTAGAGTATTCGGCATTTTAGAAATTCGTAAAAAATTACCACTTCGCACTCCTTATTATATGCTGGACCGCGCAGAGGTAACCGGGAATGGTGAAGCTAAGGGCTATAAATTAGTAAGCGGAAACGAAACATTTTTCTGTGGCCACTTTCCTGATCAAGCGATTATGCCTGGTGTATTGCAGGTTGAAAGCATGTTTCAACTAGCTGTACTATCTTTGAATACTGAGGTGTTAAAACCTTTTTTATCCCATGCTAAATCCATTAAATTTCGTAAGCCTGTCTTACCAGGAGACCGTCTAGATATTGAAGTATCTCTTGTCTCATCTGAAGAGGGGACATTTACCTTTAAGGCAAAAACGTCTGTCAATGGTGCAGTTACTTGTACGGCTGGTTTTAGTATCATTGATCTACCTTCTGAGAAACTTGTAACGCCAGAGACTCTTTTACCTTCAGTATTTATTTATGAAGGTCGTCAAGCATGGATGGACTATGATGAGATTAAAAAACATATTCCTCACCGTTATCCCTTTCTATTAGTAGATCGTATCTTGGAAAATGTTTCTGAAATTGATGAAAAAGGACAAACCACAGATTACTCTGTATGTTTAAAAAATATTTCAGCTAATGAAAACTTCTTTCATTTTAGCGGTGAAAATAATCCATACTTGCCAAACTTTATGCAACTTGAGATTGCTGCTCAAATAGGTTGTGCAGTAGTTCTTTCTAAGCCTGAAAACAAAGAAAAAATTGGTTTATATATGGGAGTAGATGAGGCAACGTTTTATCACCCTGTTTTACCTGGGGATGAATTAATTGTCAAAAACACCGCACCTCCTGCTCGCGGTAACTTTGGCAAAGGCGAATCACGAATGTATGTTGGTGATCGCCTTGTGGGAGAAGTTCGCCTTAAGTTCGCGCTAGTAGACAAGCAAGATTAATTTCGAACCGGTAGGTAGACCTTGAAGGAATATTATCCCAACTATTTTGTATCTTGGTTAGCAAAAGGTACGGATCTTCAAGAGTCTGACTTGACGAACCTTGAGGTATTAGAGCCCATCTTTGAACTCAATAGGCAATGGGTGCAACAAAAAGAGATTGAAAATTATACGCTTCAACCGGATTTTGTTCGGGCATATACTTTGTTTTATATGAGCATGAATATGCCCAAGCTTTGGTTTTTAATGGACCGTGGAGCTATTATACCAGTAGGAAATGAAGAAATACATTTTCATGATTATGGCTCAGGCCCCGGTACTTTTGTTTGGGCCCTTATTTTTTACCTAAAATCAAAAGATAAACTAAAACAATTAAGGTCTGTATGTATAACTGAACAATCGCCAGTTTTTATTGATCAAGCCAAGAAATTGCATAAGGGGTTATCCCAGTTTTTAGATTTAAAACATATTGAATTCACTTACGAACGAAGAGATTGGCGTGATAGCCCTCCCAAGCAAGGTCAAATTGCATTCTTTGGCAATGTTACTAATGAGCTGGGTCCAGAACTAGCCACTTTTAAAGTTGAGAATTACTTTGACCAAACCTCAGAAATTGTATTCCTAGAACCCGGTACATCAAAGTGGTTTCATCGATTCCTACCTATTCGAAATCAGCTTCTTCAAAAGGGGTGGCAAATTCAGTTTCCATGCCCCCAAAGTCAAGAATGTCCAATGCTTAACTCTGACAATTGGTGTCATATGAGCATTAATCGTTTTCAGCATAAACTTATGCAGCAAATGGCTGGGATCACTGGTAGGCGGAATCATAAACATTATTTTAGTGCTTTTCATTTTAGCAAAAATGTGAAACAGTCTCAAAGTAATTGGCGAATGTTAAGTAACATTCGTCGAATTAAAAGAAGTCGTGTTGCGTGGTTGTGTAATGGTGAAAAGCTAAAAGAAACCGTTTTAAATCGTCGAGCGAGAAGCGAATGTAACGAAGCATTTGAAACTGCATCTATTGGAGACTTACTTCATGTTGAGCGGTCTAGGCACCAGCCTGGATTGCCGAAGGTAGGGCGCTTATATTCTGGTGATCAAGTAACCAACCTTAGTAATGGAGTAGATGACTAAAATGAGTGGACATTTAATTATGGCTTCAACTTGTTTAGGCTTGCCGGATGATATCCCAGAACGAACAGCAAAGTACGCAAAAGAAGCAGACCTTGTTGTATTTGAGGAACGAAGACCAGCGCGGCAGGTTTTAAAAAAGGCAGGTGTTCATCGTGAGTTCTTGTGTTATAATGAACAACATCAACAGTCAACATTGAATGAGGTTCGAGCGAGTTTACTTTCAAATAAAACCGTGATGTATTGTAGCGACCAAGGTTGTCCAACTCTTGAAGATCCCGGCCGGCCATTATTGAAGTTGGCATATAGTGTTAATGCAAAAATTTCAGTCATACCAGGGCCTAGCTCGCTTACAGCTGCACTCTCAGCATGCCCATTTGAAACTAAACAATTTCAATTCTTAGGTTTTTTACCAAGAGAAACTAAACAACGATTGAAAGCCTTGAGAAAAGTCGCAGCAAATAATTCAATGCAAATAATTATGGATACTCCATATAGGTTACAAGCTTTGCTAGAATCTTGTAACCAAACTTTAGGTGATCGATCTCTTATGTTAGCACTTGATATTAGTGGCAAACAAGAACAGTTTTTGATCGCAAGTGCTAAAATTTTGATCAATAAAACAGCACAATATAAGAAGCTTAATTTTGTATTAGTTGTTGCTCCCCAATGATTTAATCATAGATTTGGACAAAAAATAATATTCAAGCTCTTGTAAACTTTAAAAAATTGCATAAAACTTATTTGTATTTAGTAAATTTTTATTATCGTTAATTGAGGTAGGAGTTATGAAAGAAAAAAAAATCAAAGGTTTTACTCTAATTGAGTTATTAGTTGTTATAGCTATAATTGGAATTCTTGCTGGTATGTTACTGCCTGTTTTATCAACAGCTCGTGAAAAAGCACGTCGTATGAATTGTTCGTCAAATTTAAAACAAATTGGTTTGGGTCTTTTAATGTATGCGAACGACTTTGAAGGAACCTTCCCTGCAGATGATACAGGGGGATCTATTAATCCTTATGCATCAGTTTCACCTGTTGGCGGTGGTGTTGCACCGGCAACTGCTCCAGTGGATTTGAGTTCAAACCCGCAAGACGGAGATGGAAATGTCGAAAGTTGGGCTTTGCTTGTTGATCAATCTTACTTACAAGATGGTAAGGTTTTTGGCTGTCCATCTGATGAGACCTTGGGAACATCTTATACTGAAACAGATTTCCACTATGTATTAGGCCTTAAAGATTCAGAACCCGATGCATATCAAAGAGTGCTTGCTGGTGATCGAGATTCTGGCCTTTCAACTGAAGATAACCATACAGGTACTTTTAGCAATTTCTTGTATATTGATGGACATGTTGAAGGCTTTGGCAATTAATATATACAGCTCATAAATTTTAAATTAAAGCGCGACTTATCGCGCTTTTTTTATTGTTTAATCAAACATTCTCTCTTTGAACGATGCTTCTAAAGCTTCAACATCAATTGCAAATTTTCGAATGCCCTCTGCGAGTTTCTCAGTTGCCATTGGGTCTTCATTTAATTCCCAGCGGAAATCATTCTCAGAATAAGATATTTTTTGTTCCTTACAATTTTCAGTAGCGTAAGTTTCGTTTAAAATTTCAGGGATATTTTCATCGCTATTTTTTAACTCTTCTAAAAATTTGGGGCCAATTGTTAATGCATCACAGCCTGCTAAGGCTTTCACTTCATCCGAATTTCTAAAACTTGCTCCCATTACTATTGTTTTGTAACCATACTTTTTGTAATATGCATAAATTCGTCTCACAGATAAAACACCTGGATCTTGCTCTGCAGGATAGCTATCAACACCTTCCTCTTTTTTATACCAATCTAGTATTCGGCCTACAAAAGGTGAAATCAGAGTAACCCCTGCCTCTGCACAAGCCACGGCTTGTGCAAAACCAAATAATAGCGTCAGATTACAGCTAATTCCTTCCTTTTCGAGAACTTCTGCAGCTTTAATGCCTTCCCAAGTTGATGCAATCTTGATCAAAATACGCTCACGGCTATAACCTGCCTCTTCATACATTGCGATAATGCTTCGCGCTTTATCAATGGTGGCTTGCGTACTAAATGATAATCGAGCATCAACCTCAGTAGATACATAACGGGGTACAATTTTTAAAATCTCTAGTCCAAAATTAACAGCAGCCCGGTCCAACGCTAAGGTTAGTTGCTCTTCTGGGTTTTTCCCTTCTTTTAGTCCATATTTAATTGCCGCATCAATTAAGTGGCTATATTGTGGCATTTTAGAAGCAGCAAGAATCAGTGAAGGATTAGTTGTTGCATCTGTTGGCTGATATAATTTTATTGATTCAATGTCACCCGTATCTGCAACAACAGTTGTGACGGATTTAAGGGCATCTAATGCACTCATATATTTCTCCATGATATTTTAATGATTGATACAATGCAGTCTTTTGTAATGTAAAGAGCTGAATTTAGAATAAATATGACAGAACTAAGTATTTTTCCTATTGACAGATCCAAAAAAAAATCAATTAATTTAGAAATAAATATAACTCCTAAATTTAGGAGTATGAGTTAGATATTATAGGTCATAGAAGATGGCGAAGGAGAAATGACCATGGAAGTTTCATTAAAAAATATTACTAAATCCAATGATGAAGGACAAGTCCTTTTTAAAGATTATTCCGTTACAATTGCTTCAAATACTTTAACAACGATTGCTGGTGATTGTAAATCTGGAAAATCTACTTTTTTAAAGTTGATCTCTGGAGATACCCATGCCCAAAGTGGTAAGATTCAACTTACAGGTAACGTGAACACGATACCTAGCTACTATTTATCACCTAGAATGAGACTTCAGCATTGGCGCTCGGTATTAGATAATGTTTCGTTGCCGATAGAAGAACAGGGACGTACTTTATTTGAGGCCCATAAGGCAGCCCAACCCTTTTTGAAGTTTGTTGATTTATATCGTTGGCAAGATGTGCCTGTGGCGGAAATGACGGAAGAAGATTTTATACGTATTGAAATGGCACGTGCATTGATTAGCCGTGCAAAAATATTACTTTTCGATAATTTATTACATAATACTAAATCAGAGAGTCGAAGTAAATTGCAAGATTTGGTTTTAAATATTTCTCGTCAAACAGGTAGAACTATCATTTTTGCTACAGATGATCCTGCAGAGGCAGTATATTTGGGGCAACGTGTTTTGATTCTAAAACAAGGAACTGTTAATCCAGTTTCTGATCATGTGGTGCCTCTACCTACAGCTCGTTATCAATTATTAAGACAAGAAAATTACTATCAAGATGCAGTCGAAAAAGTAGATGCCGCAATGCATTAATAAACGGGAGGTTTATGATGATTCAAGAGTATGTAATTTATGTTGGAACACTGCTGCAATTTGTCTGGCTTGCTGTAGCACTTGTCTGGATACTGAACCGTCGTTCCGAAGTAAAAGTTGTTGCTGAAAAAGAGTAAGCCATCTTTCAAAGTGCTCTTTTCTGAGTTGCCGCCCCATGTGGACATCAAAGGGGCGGCCTTTATAGGTTGCTCCACCAATTGTTAGCATTTGCCAGAAGTCAATTATTGTCGGCATATGACTTTCTAAGTCCATCCCTGCAAATTTTTCACTAAGTAAATCATCCTTCATGGCCTCCTCATAGAAACCACGCAGAAAGATTTCTAAGTCTTCACGGCTTTGAATATCTCTTTTAGTCATTATCACTCTTTTGGTAGAACTGGTCTAACAGTTTTTTATAGCGACCAAAGGTTTCTTTGTCATGTTCACGCGGAACTGGCCCAACATTCTTCCAGCGCTCCTGTATTTGTTTTATACGCTTACCAGGGCCATCACCAGCTACAGCTTTGGCAAAGTTATTGGAGAAAGCAGCCTGAAGTTGTTGTTCAATACTTAACGCTTGAATCGCCTCGTTACCTTTGTCTTGTTCTGGTGTTTCTTTTCCTAACTCAGTGAGTAATTCTTCAAGTTCTTGAATTAATGCTTGTTTTTCGGCTAAGTTAACTAGGCGTGCTTCGTCTTGTTTGGCAAATTGTTCTTGTCTACGTTTAAAGAATCCATCGCAAGCTGTACGAAAGCGAGCCCACAGCTCTTGATCTTTTTTGTATTCAGCTTGCCCAACTTCTTTCCATTGCTTTTGTAGAGACTTCAATTCGTCAGCATTTTCTTTGGTGGTTTTAGATTCTGATAGAGCTTCGGCAGCTACAATAAGTTTCTCTTTGGCAGCTTCATTTTCTTCCCAATGTTTACGGCGTTCGTCAAAAATTGCTTGTCGTTTTTCAAAAATTGGGTCACATGCAGTGCGAAAGCGTTGCCATAATGCTTCATTTCGTTTACGGTCAGTTGCGGGAAGCTCTTTCCACTTTCCTTGTAAACTTTTTAGTTTTTTAGCTACAGCAAAAATTTCATCTTCTGACTCAGCAGTGAAACCTTCTGCTTGTGTACATAGGGCTTCCTTTGCTAAAGCTGCTTCTTCGCGAGCAGCGTCAACACCCGCAAAGAATTGATCCATTAAACCACGAAATTCTTTCCATACTGGCTCTTCAAGTTCACGAATTCCTGGACCTGCCTCTTTCCATTTCTTTTGTAAATCTAAGATTTCATCAAGTCCAGGTTTTTGATCTTTGTTCATTAGGTTTTTAAGTATCTCTACTAAGGATTCTTTTGTTCTTTGATTTTCTGGGCGGTGTTTATCTTGACTTGCATGATGATTTTTTAGGCGCGTAAAATAGTGTTCACAGGCATCATGGAACTTGTTAAATGCAGCCTGCCCCTCTTCCCTGGGCAGCTCACCTGCTTCTTTCCATTGTTGTTGCATTTCTTTAAATACTTCTGTTGTATCATGCCACTCAGAAGAATCTTTTAGAGCTTCTGCGCGCTCAATTAATGGTAAAACTATTTGTAAATGTTGTTGGCGTTCTTCATCTCGCACTTCATAGAAAGCTTTACATTTGGCATATACTTCATCTGCATGAGAGGAGAAGATTGTCCAAAGCTTTTCAGCATCTTCTCTTGCAACTGGGCCTACCGCTTTCCAGCGCATTTGGATATCTTTAAGCTTTTTTGCTAAAGTTTGAACATTTTCATCTGCTTTAAGTGCTTGTGCTTCTTCTATCAAACGCTCTTTTTCATTTTTATTTGACCAATGAGCCCAGTGAAGATCTTCTAAAGAATTACGCACTTTTAAATAAAAAACATCTGCTAACTCTTTGATACTTTTTTCTTGTGCTTTACTCAAATATTCTTTATTCTTTAAAATATCTTCTCTGGCTTGCTTAAATTCAGCCGTATGACGGTAGGCATGATCTAAACCCGTAAAATGTTTGAGTTTTTCCAATCCCTTATTGATACTATCAATTCCAGCCTGGCGATTTTGTTGACTCTTTTGTCTATTTTGTTCTAAGGCAGATTTCAAATCTGAAAGCAATGATTTGAGGCTCGCTTGAAGAGGAATAGGATTTAAAAATTCACAACTACGATTTAGGTCTAACTTTTTAAGGGCTCGGATCTTTGCTTCTTTCTCTGAAAGTTCTTCAATAGTTTTAGACGCATTTTCTAGATGTAAAAGATACTCTTTTTCTTTTTCTAGATTTTGAATCATACGTCCCAAACGTTGAACTTGCTCATCAAATTGCATTTGAAACATAGATTCTAAGGCCTTTTCAAGTTTTGGAAGCTGATCCCACTTTGACTGAATCTCTTCAAGTTTGTTGGTAAATAGTGTCTCTTCAGATCCATCAATAGACTTTACTTCCTCGAGGATCTTTTCTTTTGCTTCAATAACTTGTTTTTGTTCGTCTAATTTAATTTGACGTGAAGCAAACTCTTCCTTTTTTACTGCCAAGTTATCTTGTAAAGCAGTCAATTTTACCTGATATGGGACCGCATCGCCTTGATATTGATTTAGTAAGTTTAAAACAGTTATACTCAGCGTTTTGGCTTTTTGAATATTACCCTGGCTAATCACGATTTCTAAGTCACTGAGTTGTGTCTTGAGTTTAGTTTCCTGTTCAAGAATAAGTTTATCATCAATATCTTCTTTTCCAGAAAGTTGCTTCTGAGCAAGTTTACGAACGTGTTTATTTCCCCCTTTTATGGCTAGTAATTCAAAGCTTGCGGTGTCCTTCAAACGTCCAATAATATCTGCTGCTAATTCTTTTCCACATCCCTTAGTACCCAATAATACCAATGATTGCTCCTCTTGAATTAAACTTAGAAGTTCTCGTTGAATGCCTGTATCATTAGCTTCCTGAATTAGTTTTACTAGAGTAGCCTCTTGATGCACAGACTGAGCTAAGTTTAAGATTAAATTTTCATTATTTGTCTTAATGGCTAAAGAAGCCTGCTTCATTAATTGACGATCTAGCTGGTCGCCCAAATACTTTTTAACCTGTTCATGTTTACAGATTTGAACAGCTTTATTAAGGTGCTCGGTTTGCGTTAGCTTTTCTGCTGCTGCAAAAGTAACTTTTGGTTCATCATCATTTTGAATTATCTCAAGCAATGTATCGCTATCAGTAGTGGGTATTGTTCCAACTGCCTTTAAGCGAACTTTAGGATCTGAATTTTTCCATTTAGGTTTAATTAAGTCCGTTAGTTTCATGGAGAATTTCCTTTATAATATTTTGTAATTCAGTTTGGTGTTCCTGAATGGTAAAGCGTCGGTTTTTATCTAGTATGCTTTTGTTTTCATTCAGTGCCAGATTTGCTTTTTTGATTGCTTCTGCAACTGAATCTTTAGTTGCTTGGCAAAATTCTTTAATTCCATCATAGTCTCCGAGAAGCTCTGGAAATGCACCATCTTTAACTGCTACAACGGCTTTATGCAAATGCATGGCTTCTACAATACTTCGGCCAAATGGTTCTTGTTCAGCCGTAACAACCAATATATCACATTGGCGAATATTTGGATAGGGGTGGTCACACTCTCGCTCGACTTTAATTTCAAGATTTGCAGGACCATAGCTACTTTTTTCAATGAAGGCATTTAAAAGTTGTTGTCCCACTACATCGCGAACTCGACCTATTACCTCCAGTATTACCTCTCCGTCGTAATCTTTACAAAACTGTTCGATCCCCTCATAAGCCAACTCATGCCGTTTGTAAGCAACCCAATCAGCCAAAATCAATAGACGTAACTTTGAGGTCTTTTTAGTAACTTTTTTAACCTTGGCCTTAGGAACTTGAATACCATTATATAATAGGTATGGCATGGGCTTTTTTAAACCTAGTTTTTGATATGAATTTAATTGGAATTTAGATATGCATAAACAGTAATCAGCTAAACTATATAAGTGTTTTTCAAGTTTTGTATTATGGATTCGGTCACGAATAAAGACTACTTTAGGAATCTCAAACCTTAAACTACTAGCCGCGGCTACCGCATAAGATCCATTGAGTAAAATGAGAGAAAAGTTTGTATCGGTTATGTGATCGTTGAAATAGCTTCTGAAATAGAACACATTGTATAGAGAACCAAAAAATCTTGCACCCTTTCCCCAGGGTTTTAAAGCTTCAATATGAAAAACTTTAATACCCATAGCCGAGGCCCGAGAAGCAACGTGTGGGTGGGCACAGATCAGTATTACTTCCGTTTCTTCATCTTTTTGCAAGCAGTCCAAGGAAGAAAGGAAGCTTAATTGAGCACCGCCAAAAATAGGAGATGCGTCAATGGCTAAAATCTTTTTCAACGATCAAAAGCCTTGTGGGCAATATCGCGGCGGCAGAACGCACCTTCCCAGTGGATTCTATCGACAGCAGCATAAGCCGTATCAACAGCTTCTCTTAGGTCTTTCCCCTTTGCTGTCACTCCGAGTACACGGCCACCTGTATTCACAAGTTTACCATCTATTATGGAAGTTCCTGCGTGAAAAACAACTGCGCCAGTTGCTGCTTCGGCTTCATCAATTCCCGTGATTTCGAAACCTTTTTCATAACTTGCAGGGTAGCCACCAGATGCTAAAACTACGCAAACTGCTGGATCCGAAGACCAAGCAAAATTAAAATCTGCTAACTCTTGATTTACCGACGCCAACATTGCCTCAGCTAAGCAAGATTCCATTCGGAATAAAACGGCTTGGGTTTCTGGATCACCAAAACGAACATTAAACTCAAGTACTTTAGGGCCTTTTTCAGTAACCATAATACCGGCGTATATAATTCCTCTAAAGTCAAGGCCATCATCCTGTACACCTTTAAGGAAAGGTTGAAGTACGAGTTGGTCAACAGTTTTCCATAGTGCTTCATCTACCACGGGAGCTGGAGAATATGCACCCATACCGCCCGTGTTAGGTCCGGTGTCACCTTCACCTACAGCTTTGTGGTCTTGAGAGCTTGCTAATGGTTTGATCGTTTTACCGTCCACAAAAGCTAATATGGATGCTTCTTCACCAATTAGGCACTCTTCTATTACAACTTCATAACCAGCATCGCCAAAGCTGCCTTCAAAACAATCTTTTACTGCTTGTTCTGCTTCTTCAATACTTTGCGCAACGGTTACACCTTTTCCTGCAGCTAAACCATCAGCTTTGACGACGATTGGCGCTCCTTTTTCTTGGATGTAAGTAAGTGCATCTGCTTCATTATTAAAATGACCCGCTTCTGCCGTTGGAATTGCATGACGATTCATGAAATCTTTCGCGTATGACTTACTACCCTCTAATTGAGCGGCCTTTTTGTTAGGTCCAAAGATTTTCAAACCTTTTGTACGAAAAACATCAACGATACCCACACATAGTGGTGCCTCAGGTCCCGGTACCACTAAGTCAATACCCTCTGCAATTGCAAAATCAGCAAGTTCCTCAAAGTCAGTGATGTCAATATTTATTACATTTTTCATTCCTGGATTGGATGGGGCACAATATACTTGCTCAACATGTGGACTTTGTTGAAAACGCCAACTTAATGCGTGCTCACGACCGCCATTTCCGACTACTAATACTTTCATGAATGATCTCGTCTATTTCGTTTAAAATTGTATTTAAAAATTTTTTCAAGACACTTAAATAGTGCATAATTAACTCACAAACTATAAATTGAAATAAAAGTCTTACAAGTTTTGCTCGCTCTCTCAACTATATTTTATGTGCTTGCTTGAAAGTACACAGACTGCTGTGACTGAAACAAGGGGAAAAAATAGAATCAGGATAGGTATTTTTATTTGTTTTTAAAATGCTGTAAAGGTCTGAGTGAAATCGAATTAGGTTGTAATTTACAGTATTTCAAGTAAGTTTTTATGATACTTTTTAGGGGGCTTGAGTATACTTTTTAAAATTTATTTAAGAAATGCGTTGTTTTGTACATATTTTTTCAATTATTAATGGAGAATCCGCAGCTGTATTTTATACAGGTGATCGTTGTGATGTTTTCCATTTGTCTTCATGAGTTAGGCCATGCTATTATAGCTGAGCGTGAAGGCGATCCAACACCTAGAGATTATGGTCACATGAGTATGAATCCATTGGTTCAGATGGGATCATTCTCTATCATTATGTTGTTAATTTTCGGTATTTCATGGGGGGCAGTGCCCGTCCAGCCAAGTTATTTTAAGAATAAGTGGAGTCATTTTAGAGTGGCAATAGCAGGTCCGGCGATGAATATCTTACTGTTTATTTTATTTGGTTTGATATCAGCAGTGTTAATGTTTATGATTCAGAATGGTAATATTTCTGCTTCAGAAGGTTTAATGATGGCTGTAGAAATGACTACATTAGGTTGTTACATAAACGCAGCACTCTTTGTTTTAAATATGTTGCCAATACCTGGCTTAGATGGGTGGATTTGCTGGGGATACTTTTTACCAGCAATTGAGAATGCTAGTGAATCTACAAAGGGTATGCTGAGCACATTCGGAATTTTGCTCGTTTTAATTTTGTTTTGGAAAGTCATTTTCGGGATTAGCTTGTTCCTGCAAAGCCTATGGATGGGAAGCATTTTGAAAGTTTTGAACTTAATATCTTAATTCATTCTGTAAAATTCATTGCTTGCAAAGGTTTATTGAAGATTCAGATTATAGAAAGAAAGTAAAAGAATGGAAATGAATAAAACTATTTTTATTGACCGCGATGGTGTAGCTATTGAGGATAAAGGTTATTTAGATAATGTAGAAGGTGTTGAATTGATGCCTGGGTTTGCGGATGCTCTAAAAACATTTCGTGAACGTGGATTTAAGCTTGTGATTATTACGAACCAATCTGGGATTGGCAGAGGTAAATTTAATGCTGAAGTTGTTGAACAACAACATGCCCGTATAACTGAACTGTTAAAAGAGTTTCGTGTTACGATTGATTTGTTTAAAGTTTGTCCACATGCACCAGAGGATGAGTGTGATTGTCGCAAACCTAATACATTACTTTTTGAAGAAGCTGGACAAGAATTACTTATAGACTTTGAAAAGTCATGGATGATTGGTGATAAACCTTCCGATATTCAAGCAGGCAAACAAATGGGCTGTCGTTCAATTTTATTCAATGGAGAAACACATTGCGATGCTGACTTCTTTACTGAAAACTGGCCTGATACGGCACAAGTAATTTCAATTTTAGATCGTTAAACAATTAACTTACAGAGGATGGAAATGAGCGAGTTTAAGAAAACGATACTTTGCATCGGTGCAGGATATGTTGGTGGTCCAACTATGGCAATGATAGCAGCCAAATGCCCCAATTATAAAGTACATGTTGTTGATTTAAATGAAGAGCGAATTGCTGCTTGGCAGTCAGATGACCTACCTATTTACGAACCAGGTTTACTGGATACGGTTAAAGTTGCACGGGGTAGAAATTTATTTTTCTCAACAAATGTAGATGCAGGAATTGCAGAAGCAGATATTATTTTTGTGAGTGTAAATACGCCAACTAAAATGTTTGGTCGTGGTGCAGGTAAAGCTGCAGATTTACAGTATTGGGAAAAGACTGCCCGCCAGATTAAACGATGCGCAACGAAAGATATTATCGTTGTTGAAAAGAGTACATTGCCGGTTCGTACTGCTGAGGCCATGGAGCGTATTCTCCGTGAAGAGAATGATGACTTTAAAGTAGAAGTACTTTCAAATCCTGAATTCCTTGCCGAGGGTACTGCGATTCGTGATCTTGAGAATCCAGATCGTGTTCTGATTGGTGGTCGTGAAACTCCCGCTGGCGCACAAGCAATTCAAGATTTGGTTGATGTATATGAACATTGGGTAGATAGTGACAAAATTTTGACAACAAATACTTGGTCTTCAGAGTTATCAAAGCTTGTTGCCAATGCATTTTTAGCGCAGCGCGTGAGTTCAATTAATACAATTTCGGCTTTATGCGAAAAGACAGAAGCGAATGTAAAAGAAGTGGCTCGTGCCATTGGTACGGATTCAAGAATTGGCTCTCGCTTTTTATACGCAAGTGTTGGCTTTGGTGGTTCTTGTTTTCAAAAGGATATTTTAAACTTAGTTTATTTATGTGAGCATTTTGGATTACCTGAAGTTGCTGCATATTGGGAGCAAGTTGTTGAAGTCAATAACTGGCAACGTACTCGCTTTGTTAATAACATGATTACTTCAATGTTTAACACTGTAGTTGATAAAAAGATTGCAATCTTTGGTTTTGCCTTTAAAGCAGATACAGGCGATACTCGAGAAAGTCCTGCATTCTATGCTGTTAAACAGCTTCTAGAAGAACGTGCAAACGTTGTGATTTGTGACCCACAAGCAATTCCTAATGCACAGATAGACTTGGCTGGAGTTAAAGGTAACATATCATATGAGGCTGATCCTTATAAAGCAGCGGAAGGTGCAGCAGCAATTGCAATTTTTACTGAGTGGTCAGACTTCAAAGAATTAGACTACCAAAAAATTTATGATGTTATGTCTCACCCAGCATTTATGTTTGATGGGCGAAATATTGTAGATCATCAAGCTTTATACGAGATTGGTTTTAATGTTTACCCAATTGGTATGAGTAAAAAAGTACACTTTACTAAATAATAAGGAGTTGAGAGGATGAGGATATTTGAATGGAGTTTATTAGGCCTATTGATTATTCAGGCTACTCATGCTAAATATCCAGAAGACCGCTCAACGCCCTTGAAAGTAATTACTTTTGGATCTTGTAACCATCAAGATCGAGCACAGCCAATGTGGCCGATCATTCAGGAACAAGATCCAAGCCTTTGGATTTGGATGGGAGACAATATTTATGGTGACTCTCGTTCAATTCCAGTTCTTACCAAGAAATTTCAAAAACAGTTCGACCATCCTGGCTATAAGCTTTTTCGACAAAGCGTTCCAATAATTGGAACATGGGATGATCATGATTATGGCGAAAATAATGCTGGCAAGGAATACCCTACCAAAGTCGCAACTCAAGAGTTACTATTAAACTTTTTGCAAGAGCCTAAGAACTCTCCTAGACGTCGACAACATGGTATTTATGCTTCTTATACTTTTGGGAAAGGGGATAAACAAACCAAGATTATTTTATTAGATGGGCGATACCATATGGAGCATCCAGGGGCAGGTGCTGATAATTTAGGTAAGCAGCAGTGGTTATGGTTGCAGAATGAATTAAAGACAAGTCAGGCTACAATTAATCTAATAGTATCAGGCATTCAGATATTACCAACTGACCACTTATACGAAAAATGGGCAAACTTTCCTAAGTCTAGACAACTTTTGATCTCCATGATTCAAAAATATGATTTACCAGGTGTGATTTTACTAAGTGGAGATCGCCATATTCATGAAGTCAATATTATCAAACCTGAAGGCTTTTATCCGATTACTGAAATCACTAGCAGTGGATTAACACATAGCTGGGAAGCTTTCAAAGCAAAAGAAAATGACACGCGATATGGAGCAGCGTATACAGGACTTGCCTTTGGTAAAATTACTTTTGACTGGAAAAATAAGCAGTTACTTATACAAATCATTAATGTAGAAAACAAGCCTGTCACAGAGATTCTTTATCAATTTAATGATTTAAAAAGCACTCAGAAGAAGTAAGAAATAGTGCTAGTTTAGACGCCTTGGATTTTTAAAGAAAAATAACCTTCTAGGCTGGTAGACTTACAATTTCAAATTATCTTATACCAATTATTGTGTAATAAACAAATGATGTTTGAGGTTATATGGAAGTAGAGGAATTTTGGTACCCAGATGAAGGTAATATTGGTTTAAGTCCTGATCAGCTTACTGCTTGGGAAAATACCTATCATGTAACATTACCCAAAGTTTTTAAAATCTTATACCAAACCCAAAATGGTGGTTTTGTAGATGCTGGATTCTGGGATGATGAAGGCGATCATATCATTATTGAAGCTTTACCTCCTATTGATAATTCAAGCGATGTTAGCCTACGTCCATTAGGCCAAATGCCACTTTTTCAGGAAACACTTGCAGAGATTAAAGCCTCTAATGAAACTTCAGAGTTACAGAACTTTTTGGAAGAACTTGGAGACCCTGATAAAATAGTACCTTTTGCAGGAGATGGAAATTACTTTCTATGCTTGGATTGGAATGATGATGAAGAAGAAACTGCAGCTGAGCCAGATGTTGTCTACATTGACCTTGATCAAGATTTCTTTTGTGTTTCTTTAGAAGTTTCATTTGCTGAAATGATTGACCGTTTAAACAGAGATCAACTATTGGAAGAAGCAGAGCTTTTGGATGCTTTGGAAGGGGATCATGAAGTTTATCCACTAGAAATTTTAGATGATGAGTCTGTTTGGGTAGATCGAATAAAAAATGTTCAGGTTCATGTATCTGTAATTGATTTGGTTGAGTTAATGCTGGATCAGTTACCTGATGATGCTCCAGTTGATGAAACCACTGTTTTAATCTCTAAATATCAAAGTGGAGAGATTTCGGAAGATGATTGGGCTACAGATATTGACGATATTGAAGATGAAGAACTCCCATTGAAAGAAGTTGATATTTCTGCGACTGAATACTTAAAAGATCGCTTTGAGAGTGGTCAGATGATTACTGATCTATGTGGTTTGGAAGCTGTGATTCTTATGAGTTGGTTGAAACATAATAATATTGCTTATGAACTAGAAAAGCCATTACCTGATATTTTAACCGAAGTTTCAGGTATCTCAGATGGAGATATTGCTTCTCAGTTTGAGGTCATATTACGCACTTATTGGGAGCTAAAGTCTACACGTGAATGCATGGAACGCCTCGGTACAGATGAAATGCAGGAAGTTCCACATATTGATAACATGTTGTTATATGATGCATTAATGATGGCAGAAGATGAATCTTTTTTAAACCTTTGCTAGCTCACATTGATAAGCCAAGTTCCCGACGAATTGCTTCCACTTTTGACTTTTCTTGTGGTGCTTCATATAATTCACACCAATAGTTAAGTTTATCTAGACTTTCTTTGGTAAAATCTAAATTGACCCGCTTGTATTCAATGATTTCATCTTCAGGCCAATCCATAAATTTCTGGTTTATATTTTTGTAGATTTTCCGAAGTATTTCAAGGTCTTTATCAACATTGATGCCCATTTCTCTGACGAGTTCAAATTCATCATTTTCTAAAGCTTCTCCTTGAAAGTAGGGCCAATATTCTTTAGCAAGAGGCTTATGGTCTGCTTTTAACTTTTCAAATAGAAGCAAGCTATGTTGAAAGTCTCCTAGGGCACGGTTTAAGGCAATTAAGTCACGGTAAAGTTGAGAATCTTTATGATTATCAAGAAACTGGTTACTGACTTCATTTCGGCGCTTTAATAGTTCCATTTTAGCTGCAGGGTATACTTTAGCCAAGTCTGACCACTCAGCAAGTACACTAGAATTGCGAACAGCAGCCAAACAAGAATCGCGTTCCTTGTCCCAGAAAGTTGAAAAAATTGTTAATGCGTTGGCATAACGTTTTTCTAAAAATGCAGTTTTTCCTTCATGGAAATAGTTTAGCTTTTGGTCTACCAACTTACCTGACATATACCACCGTGAAGTTGCAAGCTCTTATTTGTATACTCATGAAACTCAATACGAATACCATTAGGGTCAGTTACCCAAGATTGCCAAGAGTGATCATCACCCAACATTGGTTCTGATACTTCAACCCCGACATCACGAAGCTTTTTTACGACTGCTTGAATATCTACAACTTCTAAAGCCATATGCTGGATATTACCTGGGGCGCCACTTTCACCTTCAAAAACCTCAAGAAAAGTTTGCTCACCAAAGCCTAGATAAAAACCAAAGACTTTGTCTTCTCGACGAAATTCAAATATAGTATCCATTCCCAAAAGTTCTTGATAGAACCAACGTGTTTTTTGAAGGTCAGGAGAATAAATACAAATGTGGGCAAGGCGTTTAATCATTACTGGATCACACCCTTTTTAAGAATTAGATTACCATATTTTTTTGTATCACCAGTCGTAACAATACAAAAAGCTTGTTTTGCACGTTCATAAAAAGCAAACCGCTCAATGCGTTTGACTTCAAAGTCAGTTTCGTGTTTTTCAATGATTTCACGGTAACCAGCCTCAACGCTTGGATCTCCTGTATCTCCTGGAACAACTTCCATCATCATAACTTTTTCATCGTCATACTGATCCAGGGTAAATAGCGGCATTAGACCATCTAAGATTTGATTAATGCTAATGCCATCACAACGTACTACACGCTGGCCAAAAGTTTCTACGGGAAAGTGAGCATCCGCTAAGATAATTTCATCACCATGTCCCATGCGGTATAAAACGGATAACAAATCTGGATTAATGATTGGGGCAATTCCTCTTAACATGATTTTCCCCTTTTATATGGGTTTAATAGTTCTGTCATCTGTTCCTTAAAAATGGACTGAGGTAACACAAAATATTTTTCCAAGCGCTGTGGGTCAAGTTTGCAGTCATAAGGTCTTGGGGCACCCTGTGGTGGCTGATCATCTGGTACGTATTCGCTTGTATCTAAATCGAGTATTTCGCCCATTAAAAGAGCCATTTCGTATTTCGTATATCGTTCATTACCTGAATAATGCCAAATTCCACTCATGTCATGGTGATCATAGTAAAAACGTACAAGCTTTTCTAAAACAATGGCAACATCTGCAACATTGGTTGGAAAACGACGACTCCAGTGGTCATGCTTGCCTAACCCCTTATTTAAAATGTTTTCTGCAACAAGAGAGACAGGATCCTCTGAAAGATATTCAGGACTTGTTGTATATAAAACAGGTACACGCAAAACGGCGAAGTCTGCACTTTGTCCTAAGACTGCCTTTTCACCTGCAAGTTTACTTTCACCATATAAATTGATGGGTTTGGTGACTGCATCGACTTGGTAGGGGGCTTGATCACCCCAAAAAACATAGTCTGTGGATATATAAATCAGCCATGTACCATTTTCCTTTGCCCATTTAGCCAACTGCTCGGGCACTTTGACATTCAAGTGCCAACTCCCATCAGGATCTTTTTCTGCAACATCAGGACGACGCTCTGCAGCGCAATGAATAATTACATTTGGATGTAAGTCATTCAATGCTTCATCTAGGGCTTTTGGCTTGCATAAATCTAGGGAAATTCTTTCATCATTTGGGCGTGAATTACTGATTGCCTGAATTTCATATGGATATTTTTTAAATTCTTGGTGAACGGCACGTCCCAAAATACCGGAGGCACCCGTAATCATAATTTTAGCTTTTGTTGTCACGGTATCGCTTCCTTGAGAAGAATGTTGTGAAATTAATTTTCGTTAGGAGACTCGTTTGAAGGCTTTGGTTTTGGATTTTCCTTTGGAAGGTCGCCAGACCCCAAATAAGCATGCTCACCATGCCAAAACTTGTAACCACGAGAATTCTTACCTAACATTAAACGAGGAAAATAATTTTTGCTTCTAACGCTACCGTCGCCCATTGCAAAATTTGCGTATTGGTTCTTGTGTCGGAAAGATGGAAAGGGAACAACAGGTTCTGCATTCCAAGCATCAGAAAAATCAAAACCATCTTCACTGATCCCTGCAATCGTTGTATCTTGCTGCGTATTTTTGAAGTAATTGCCACCACTTGCATCACCAAAAAATGCTTTTAATTGAGGATTACGAAAATCATTGAGTTTAGCCTTGCTCCAAAAAGCAGATGGTAAGTTGTTCTCATCCAAATAGCCAGAGGCCAAATGCTGATTGATTCCATAATGCGAACCATTAAATAATTGGTTTTGACTTGTTACAAAATCTGGTAATCGTGCAATTTTACCTTGAGATGGACAACTGAATTTTCCTTGAGGAGCGATACTGCGGTTTACAGCAGCACCAGAATATACGGATAAGAGAGTTGTCCAACCTTCCTCAAATGCCATAAAGTGACCATCATTTCCTTGGCTGTATGTAATCAACCAGCTATGCATACTCTTTAGGTTTGCTTTACATTGTGTATCTTTGGCATTTTCTTGATATTTTATAACCGTTGGAATAATGAAAGCAGCAATGATGGTGAGGAATGTTAAGATCACAATCAAATCCGCCATTGAGAAAAATTGTCTGTTAAAAGGATATTTTGTTATCAGATTCCGTTGATTTTTCGACATTTTAAAACCTTATCATACTATCAAAATCTACATTTTGCCTATATATTATGCATTTTGTGCGTATTTTATGTGATTTGCTTGATGGATTTTTAATAGTTTTCTGAAAATCACATGCACCAATTTAATGCTTCAGCTGTCAAATTACCAACCAACACTGAAGTTTTTCTGAGAAATCAATCGTACTTTTTGAGTATCAACTAAACAACCGTTTTGGAGTTTAACTATGAGCGAAAGTTTTTTGCAAGAGCAGTTTGCTGAGCGTATCGGTGGAAATCGTTTTGGTAAGGATGACACAATTTACAAGTTTGAGAAGATCAAGCGTGCAAAACGTGCAGCTATTGAGGCGAATCCAGGAGTAGAATTAATTGACATGGGCGTTGGTGAACCAGATGAGCCAGCATTTCCAATTGTTGTTGAAACGCTGAAAGAAGAAGCTGGTAAAGCAGAAAACCGTTTTTACACTGATAATGGTATTGCTGAATTCAAAAGTGCAGCACAGCGTTATATGGAAAAACAGTATAGTGTGTCGCTAGATGCAGATAAACATATCAACCACTCTATAGGTTCTAAGTCTGCTTTATCTTTGATCCCTGCGGCGTTCATTAACCCAGGTGATATTTGTATTATGACAACACCAGGTTATCCTGTTCTTGGTACTTGGTCTAAATACTTAGGTGGTGAAGTTGTAAATCTACCACTTCTTAAAGAAAATAACTTTTTCCCTGATCTGACTACCCTTACAGATGATCAGCGCAAGCGTGCAAAATTATTGTACTTAAACTATCCGAATAACCCAACTGGTGCGAATGCTACGGCTGAACAATATAAAACAGCAGTAGATTTCTGTCTTGAAAATGAAATTTTAATTGTTTCTGATGCACCTTATTCACCATTAAACTTTGTATCAAAGCCATTAAGTATTCTTTCTGTTCCGGGTGCAATGGATTGTGCAGTAGAGTTACACTCTATGTCTAAAGGTTTCAATATGACAGGTTGGCGTTTAGGATGGGTTTGTGGTAATGAACTTGCTGTAAGTGCATTTGCTTCTGTTAAAGATAATGCAGACAGTGGTCAGTTTGCTGCTATTCAATTAGCTGCTGCAAAAGCTTTAGATGCTGCAGATGAAATTACACCTGCAATCAATGAAAAATATAGCCGTCGTTTATCAGCACTTGCTGAATCTTTACGTGGATTTGGCTTTGATGCAGATAAACCACAAGGTTCTTTTTTCCTTTATGTAGGTATTCCAAAAGGAATCAAAGGTGGGCGTAGCTTCGAAAGCGGTGAAGATTTTAGCCAATGGATGATTACTGATAAATTGATCTCTACTGTGCCATGGGATGATGCTGGGCATTACGTTCGTTTTTCTGCTACTTTTGTGGCAAAAGACCTAGAGGACGAAAAACGCGTATTGAATGAAATTGCATCTCGTTTATCTGATGTAGAATTTGAATTCTAAATCGAATATAAGCAGTTTAAGCTCCATTTCTTTGATGAGATGGAGCTTTTTTATTTCCTAATGTGTTCTGCCAAGATAGGCTCAACAGAAGTTTTAATGAGCTCGATAAGCTCGGGGTCCATATATTGATAGATATCTTCTATATATAGGGTGTGAAGAGTCTTATTCGCTAGTAATTTGTTAAAGTTTAGCTTCAATCGATTACGATGTTTTGTTTCCATGACAAATATTAAATCAGCCCACTCAATGTCAAGGTGACTGACCTTTTGCCTTGCTTTCTTGCTTGTACCTGCTGAACGTACGGCTAAATGGGGATGATGACGGTACACTGTTTCTGCAGTTGGACTACGCCATTGATTCATCGAGCAAATAAATAATACATTCAAATCATCATTCACAGTCGTTTCATATCTTTAGTTTAAGCTCATAATTGTATACTTTTGTATATTTCTCGCATTTAGATTTGTCCTGCTCCAAAATAATCTAATTTCCGTTTAAATAGTTTTAAGTCATGTGGAAAAACCAGGCTTTCTGGAAAGTCTAATAATAATTCTTTTAACTTAGGAATACGGCCCCAACTCGTAAGGATGAATCCTTCAATAATTTGTTTTTTACTATATCCCATCTGTCGACCGATTGTTTTCATGCGTTTTAAATAAATATTTTTCCAATCTTCAAGACTCTTGGGAGGTTCGTCAATATGTTGGCCAATCCATGGGAGCCATTCGCATATTTGGCTTTTGTGGCAATAACTTGCGGAGATTACAATATCAACAACTTCACTGATATCTATACCTAGGTCACATTCGCAATGGCTTATTTGATAAGTATCGACAAAATTTATGATAACGGGTAATCTAATTGGAACTTTCTCAATCTGCTCATTTGGATATTCCAAACTATAGGCAAGCGGTACTTGGATCATATATGCAATTTTACGAATACTTTTAGCAATGACTTGGTGATCTGGGTGAATACCTAAAACAGGATTATTGATTAATCCAGGGCAAAATAAATAATCTGGTTTATAGTCTCGAATCGCTTTCCATAGTGCGGCACATAAAAGATGGTCTGCCATAAGCGTTCCCTCACGTGGAACCTCATCATTGGGGTACCTTAGCAGTTCAAAGTCAAAATGCCCGATTTTTGCAGCTTCTTCCTGTTCTCGATACCGGACTAACCCTGTTTCAGAACGGGTCATTAGATTATGTCCTGCCTCCCCATTTGTACATATAATCGCTTTTATGTGGCAGTTTGGCCCATGTTTTTTGCGAAAACTTAAGAAACTTCCCAAACCACTTAGCTCGAAATCATTATAATGGGCATGAATACTCAATAATTTCATATTTAACCACCTTTCAAAACAATTTCTCAAACATAGTGTAAGTTCGTTAAGGGAAATATAAGTATCCTTAACAACTTATTATACGCATAAACCATTCCATTTTATTAGCATCAAGAAAGTAGTCGTTTAATGAAAGAGAAAGTTGATTATGCCTACAAGGTGACTCAGTTTTGCCAGCAGTATATAGACAAAGGAGAAGGTATCAACATACTAGATCTATATAATTACCTATGTTGGCTAGAACGAAGCCAATTGGATAAATGGAAGTCTGGCCATGCACAGCTGTTAGGAAATTTAATTCATGTAGGTCAGAAAAAGCAACGTCATGTGATTCGCCATTTTATTGAGCTAACTAAACCTTTTCAGTACTTTTTCAGTAAATCGTCAACCGTATCCCTAGTTAGAGGAATCGTTCCATATGAAATAGGGGATTTGATTCCCGAACTACAGGAACAATTATTTAGGATTTATTTACCTACAACAATGACGGAGAGAAAAAAAGCAAATTTAGAAAAGAAGCTTGCTAAAGCGAGTGAATTTCGTTTTTTTACTCATACGGGTAAAACTGAGAATTGCATAAAATGCAAAAGGTCTTTTAAGCGTAAAGAACTCTACTACGAAGACAACTATGATCGATATTGTCTCAATTGCATAGGATATAATGATCTAATACTTTTACCCTGTGGAGATGCAACTAGAAGCAGAAGAGCTAAGAAATATAGTGCACGCTTTGCAGAGGTTATGGAGTACAACCCTAGGTCTAGGCGCTACGAAAGAAGAGGTATTCTGGTTGAGGCTAAGGCTATTGAGTTGGCAGATGCAAGTTGCCTAAAGGATGCAGATTCTCGAGCAAAGTGTCGTAAAAAAGCTTATCATGAACGCCAGTTAGAGGATGTTGAATATATTTTTCAATTTAGTCGCGCGATTCGTAAACAATTTCCTCTATGCCCTGTTGAAGAAGTTTATGAAATTTCTAAACATGCTACAGAGCGTAATAGTGGGCGTGTTGGCCGAACTGCTGCTGCAAAGGAATTTAATCAAGATATGATTCGCCTGGCAGTTATTGCATATATTAGGCACAAACATACTCCTTATGACAGAATATTGGCTAGTGGAACGTCTAAAGACTATGCAAGAAAGAAAATCATGCCAATTGTTAAAGAAAAGCTAAAAGCGTGGTCGTAATTTTGCATATCTAGTTTTGAATTTAGCTAGAAGTTGTCAGATTGACTTTTGTTTTAATATTTTATACAGGAGAACGCGTTGTGATTATTTTTATTGCTTAGTTAGTTGTATTTTATCGTTTAGCAGAGATGTCGGAAATGGATGGCTTTCGCTGGACCTGTTTGGCTGGACTGGTCTATTATCTAGTAGGTCTTTACATTTCATGGAACTTAATTACTCCCATCGTTGCAGGTATTCTCACTTACCTAGTTTTGATTGCCTACCATATTTTTCGAGATAAACAACATCAGAAACAGAATCATAGGTAAAATATGTAAGTAAAATCTCTATGTCAGTTCGCATCAATAACGATTCTTCTTATGTAAACTTTATGATAGTTGTCTCCATTTTTAAATTCTTGGTATAATCTCGTATTGTGCTAAAAATATTCTATATTAAGCCTCATTATAACAAACTTTAATGAGCAAAAGGAAAGTTTATGCCTGATTTAAAAGCAACCATCGAATTTAATTGTATAGAAGAAAAGTGTGGTAAGCCAATTCAATTCAACATGATGGCTTTAAAAGAAAGTGATGGTTTTTTGGTTTGTCCAGCTTGTCATCGATCCTATCAGTTCAATAAAAGCACATTGGATAAACTAAGTAAATTACGTAATCTTATTGTTGCAATTCGTGAGGCAGAGGAAATTTTAGATGATTGTAATATTGCAGTCACCACAGCTGTTGATGAAGTAAAATTACCCTACCGCCTGTTATTAACACGCTTGAATACAACCTTTTCATTAAATTTGAACGATCAACAGGTAGACTTTACTTTTAGAGTTGAACCATTATCTGAAGAAGGTACTTTCCGTTAAGGGCATCCCAGAAATTATAATGGCGTTTTCCAAAAACTGTAACAGAATTAGTCGACTTAGTTTTTGAAAGCTTTTGGATCTAAAATAAATTTAGTTGTGAACCCAGCTGATTTTTGTGCGGGAAAAGAAACATAATCCCCTCGAATGTGATCCCCAGAGTTATCTTTGAATTTACGCATCTGTTCACGCAATGGACGTGCTGCAAATTGAGGCTCAAGCTCTTTTCCATTCCGCTTAAAATCAGAAATTGAGCTATTTCGATTAAACTGAGCTTTTCTTTTCTGGTCAAAATTTACGCCCTTTATATCATCTGATAATACAATTGATTTCTTGTTTTTTTGATTCACAATCGCTAGATAAGCACCCCGTTCAGAGGGTGTACTTTTTTGAACGTGATCGACTCGAAGGAATAGTTTGTCGCCATATTTAAAATTAACATCTATAGCTGTTAAGGTATTACTTTTTACCGATCCTTTAAATAGTGTCTCATCATTCAAAACAATAATAAAACGGCCATAGCCTGAAATATAAATTTTTCCTTCAATTTCTTCACCAGGTTCAATTGGTAGATCTTCTGCTAGATCTTCCTCATATGAATCTGCTAAAACAGATGGGTCACTTTCTAAAGCAAATTCCTCAAGATTTTGGGCTGTTTCGAGTAATAGTACTTTGTCATTACCTGATACACGGCGAGACTGAATTCGGATCTCATTGGCCTTCTCTAGAACTTTATAGACTTCAGGGCGAAGAACCTGAATCTTTTTTAGAGCTTTTGTTGCAATCTCTTGACCCTCACCCGTTTTTAGCTTCACTGCAAAGACACGAGCATAATACTGAAAGGCCTGTACATTTTCTTTTTTGAGCTCAAAAATATAAGCAATTGCGAAGTCTACATCTTGGCTTGGAGAACCCTTTTCCAACTCCTTTAAAATTTCTAGGGCTTCATCATATTGCTTTTGACGCATCAACGAAACTGCTTGTTCATAGGTTCCACCATACAAGAATGGACTTAAACTAAAAATAAAAGCTAATAAAAATGCGATCCTAATTCGCTCTTGCATGGCATGCTCCACTTAAAAATATTAAATTGATATTCTGCTATAAAGTAATACAAACTAGTTAAATTTATACCCATTTGGCGCAGAAAACATATAGTCAATTAGTTAAAGCAACAGATTAAATGCAACTCTATAATGTCCAGCAATTAATGACTAGCAAAACCTATTTGGTAATCTGTATCTATGGCTGTATTAAAAACACGCCCAAATACCTTATCTTTATTCAATCAGTTATTACTCTAAAAAGACTTGATTATAGGCGAAAAAACTTTATATTACACCCTTTTAATACACAGAATTTGTGTAGTTTGAGCGTGGCTCAATTTGTTGTATGCAAGTGCATACGTTTTTAATAACCTAAATATTTGTAACTCAGTTGCTGTAAAAATTTATTGCCAAATTAATTTGGTTAAAGCCTGAATTACTATATTTGATAAAGTCTGGAGACAAAAATTGTCAAATAAGATTACAATCAAAGACCTGTTAGACGCAGGCGTACACTTCGGTCACCCAACCAAGCGCTGGAATCCAAAAATGAAGCCATATGTATATGGTCAGCGTAACGGTATCTACATCTTTGACCTTCCTAAAACAATGAAAAAGCTTCAGGAAGCATGTCAGTTCCTATATAAAAGTGTAGCCGAAGGTGGAGAAATTTTATTTGTTGGTACAAAACGTCAAGTACAAGAAGTAATCAAAGAATCTGCTCAAACTTTAAACATGTTCCATATGTGTGAGCGTTGGTTAGGTGGTACTTTGACAAATAACCAAACAATCCGTAAAAGCATTAAGCGCATGAACGAGCTAAAAGCTAAAGAAGAGTCTGGTGAGCTTGAGAAGCTTCCAAAGAAAGAAGCTTCTTCTATTCGCCGTGAGTTAGGTAAATTAGAAAACAATCTTTCTGGTATCGTTGAAATGAAAAAGCTACCTGCAGCTTTATTTGTTGTAGATGTTGAGCGTGAGTCAATTGCTGTTGCGGAAGCAAACAAGTTACACATCCCAGTTGTTGGAATTGTTGATTCTAACTGCAATCCTGCTGGTATTGATTATATCATTCCTGCAAATGATGATGCGGTCCGTTCTGTTAAGCTGATCCTAACAGCAGTTGAAACTGCTGTTCAAGGTGCACAGTCTGTATGGCAAAAAACACTAGAAGAGCAAGAAGCTGCTAAAGCTAAAGCAGAAGAAGAAGCACGCCGTGCTAAAGAAGCTGCTAAAAAAGAAAAAGAAGCTAAAGCTGCTGAAGCTAAAGCTAAAAAAGAAGCTGATAAAGTAGCTAAAAAAGAAGCTAAAGCTGAGGAAGCACCTGCCGCTGAAGCTAAAGCTGAAGCTGAAGAAGCACCTGCCGCTGAAGAAAAAGCTGCTGAGTAAAATCTCAATGATTTCTGAAATCCAAATGGGTTTCAGAAATTCATACTATTTAACAAACTAAAATTTTTTAATTGAAGGAATTGATCCATGGGAGCTATTAGCCCAAAATTGGTAAAAGAACTTCGTGAAATGACTGGTGCTGGTCTTAAAGACTGTAAAGCTGCACTAGAAGAAGGCGAAGGCAATATCGATAAAGCAATCGAGGTAATCCGTAAAAAAGGTCTTGCAAAGGCTGCCAAAAAAGCGGGCCGTGCAACTAAAGAAGGTGAAATCCGTTGTGTTACGACTGATAAAGCAACTATCTTCGCAGAAATCGTATGTGAAACTGACTTTGCAGCTAAAAATCAAAAGTTTATTGATTTTGTAGATGGTGTTTTAGAACGTATTGCTGCAGGTGATTATGCCGAAGGTGATATCACTGAAGCTGTTCAAGATGCAGAAAAAGATAACGTAGGTGCAATCGTTGGTACGATTGGTGAAAACATCCAGATTACTCGCGTTGTACGTTGGGAAACTGCTGGTAACGTTTACAACTACATTCATGATGGTGGTGGCGTTAAAATTGCAGCACTAGTTGACGTTGAAGGCGTTGATGATGCTGAATTTGGTAAACTACTTGCTATGCACATCACTGCATCTGCTCCTCAATACATCTCTCCAGAAGATGTACCTGCCGAGCTAGTTGAAAAAGAACGTGATATTGCTGCTTCTACTCCAGATATGGCAAACAAACCAGAAAACATCATCGGTAAAATCGTCGATGGCCGTATCAATAAATGGTACACTGAAATTTGTCTTCTGAAACAAAATTGGATTCACGATGATAAGATTTCTGTGGAAAAAGCAAAGCCAGGTNTNAAAATCAACCGTTTCGTACGTTGGCAAGTAGGTGAAATCTCTCCAGAGCCAACTGAAGAAGATTAATTCCTAAGCTTTTAGAAGCTACAAACTTTAAAGCCCTTTCTGTATTGTCAGAAAGGGCTTTTTTTTATCATCAAACAAGCTTCTAACATTATTAGGGAATTAGAATATTCTTATATATGTTTTATTATTCCGTATTAGATTTTATCTGTATGAAAGAAAAAATCATGATATTGCTGATGTGCCTATCATTAACAAAGAGACGAACATAATGAAGAAGTGGATGAAGTATGGTTTTATTGGACTAACCTGTATTTTAGTTCTTGGATATTTTGTTTTTATATTGAATATTTTTCCTGGCGTATATGGAGAGGAACCAATTAAAATCACTGGTAATAAACCGGAAGGAGTAAAAGTTACGGCATCATCTTTTCCTGATTTTGGAAATATTGGACGAGCATGGGTGATAAAAGTTCAGAATAAAGTTCCCTTGCTTATGGGAATCGAAAATGATGTTGCTATTTTGCTCCCTGGTAATCATAAAATTTATACAAATCACGATTCTTCAAATATTCAGGAGTACTTTAAAAATTATAAAGGTATCTCAGTACCTGAGTTTATAAAGATTGATGAAGCCAATACACTTGAACAATAGGTAAATGTATAAAAATACTAGCACCTTATTAAGGTGGAGTTTTAATCCTGGACTTGTTGGTTGATTAAACGAATAATTTCTGCATCGGGGTAATCTTTTTGAAGCATGGTACGAATAGCTCTCATCATACGTGGCAGTTGATCTTGATTATATTCTGCCATAGATTGTTTAAATGCCCATAGTGATAATTTATAATCCCCCGCAGAAAAGGCTTGGAAGGCACCTTCACGGTGAATTAAAATTGGAATTTCATTGGATGGGACGTGTTGAATGAAATGTAAGTACAATGAATAAATTGCTTCTGTATTACGGTAATCTCTAAAACGAGCGATCCCTTTGAGGAATTCTGCTTTTTGATCTTGTCTCTCCAGTCTTGAAACTGTCAGATAATATAGGATATCGTAGCTTTGGCGAACTTCAGGGTGCATATCTGCTTTTTCTAACTGGAGTTGCTCCCAAGCATTTTGAATATCCTNTTTTTGTAGGCTGGCTAGAGCATTTGATAANGGCTCGAGTGTTTNTGCTTGCCAGGCTTTTAGCTCTCGCTTATATTCCCATTGGAAAAAACTACCAAATGCAGCACCTAGTGCAAAACCACTTAGGTGAGCCCAGAATGCGATATGAAAGAAGTCTCCTAATAGGCCTAAAGAATAAATTAATTGACCACCTAGCCACAGGGCTAAAACTGTCCAAGCTGGGATTACGACTTCTATGGGCCTAAAGCTTATAATTGAAAAAAACAGACATCTCAATTTTGCGTGAGGAAGCATAACAATAAACGTTCCCATGAGTGCTGAGATTGCTCCAGATGCACCAACCATTGGTATATCCTTCATGAGATCGGGAATCGTTGCTGCATGAAAATGTGCAGATATTAGCGCACCAGACCAATACAAAATATTAAACCGTATTGTTCCAATCAATTTTTCTAGCGGACCTCCATAAATCCATAAAAATAGTAAGTTTCCAAGTAAGTGGATAAATCCTGCATGTAAAAATGTACATGTGATGGCATTCCACCAATGATAATCATATACGTTAAGTCCATAGGTAAGAAAGATGTGGTCTCTCTCTGAAATGGAACCTGCAAAGTAAGTGGGGAAAAAGATAGCAATAATTACAATGATCAGAATAAATGTCGTAATTGGATAACGTTGTTTTTCGTGAAATTCTGCCTCAGTTAGATAGGGAAAAATCATTCATCGACCTCCTCTATTACTAGGACATCTTCTGCTGAATCTCCCTCATGGTGTTCAATAAGAGAATCCTCACTACCATTCAAAAGTACATTTTCGTCAATGACCATTTGATCTTTGTCAGGTATAATGCCACCATTTGAAATAAACGCAGAAATTTGACGGTAGCTTATATCATCTCTAGTTGAGATACCAGCCACATTGCATATACGTTCTTTTAAGAAAAACTCTGTTGCAAAAGGCTTGATTGCTCTAGATTGGTCAATCATTTGATCAATCCCACGTTCAGAACCTAGCTGAAATTCTTCTGCCTTTTCCATTGCAAATTGAAGCTTCTCTATACCTCTCTCTTCATCGCCAGAGAGAAATATACATTTACCCAGTAGGAAATGTGCACCTAAGTAACATCCTGATTTTTGGGGTATGGAATTCGCCGTTTGATTAAGTAGGGGAATTGCAGCCTCATAATTCCCGGCCTCCATGAGTACACGACCCGTTGCCAAAGTTAAGTACAAATTGGCTTCATCATCTTTCCAATATTCATCTAGTGCAACGAGATTACGGTGTGCAAGGTCAAACCAAGGTGCGGGGTCTCTTCCATGTTTTTTTTCATTTAAGCCTGTGCGTAATGCACGCTCCGCTTGAGCAAAAACTAATTTAGCATACTGTTGCTTACTCCAAGGTTTTCCTTGGTCTTGCGCCTTTAGTTTTTCTGGATTCAGGCGACCCGCTCCTCCAAGCCATAATATAAAAGCAATACCAATAATAGCACCAATGTAAACACCGGGCTGTTTGGCGAGTGAGAGTGACTTTTGTAGCTTAGAAGATTGCCCTTCATCTATACATGATTGACATAATAACTCACCGGATTGTAGGTTGAGGTCCATACCTTTAAAACTGTATAGACCTTTACAACCTGAGCATTGGATATCTGCAGCTTGACCTGATTGGTCCGCTGCCTCCGGAAGTTCGACTTGTTTGAACAAACCACCCAAACCTTGTTTAATCCGCTCGTAAGTTAGTTCATTCAACGAAGTTTTACTCCTGCAACCTTTGGTTTGTCCTGACCAGGACGCGTAACGGTGCTCAACATAAAATCACCCGCAATTATAAAATTGCTGAAATTGATCTTTTCATGTTTTTTAGCATACATTTTCTTTCCTGTATCAGGGTCATATTGCTTGATGTAAAATTTACCTTCAAAATTCTTATTTAACATAGCAACTTTACTGGTCTGACTTGTATCGGTTATAACCACGATCTTTTTACCATCTGTATATAATTCCCCAACTGCTTGACTATTTTTCCAAATGACCTCTCCGGATTTACGGTCAATGCACATCAAAATCGTTGAAATTCGCTCCGTTGGATTTTCAAAGTCAAATTCACTCAATAAATCTTTATGCTCATCTTTGATCTTAATCATATCCTCTTCGTTAGGATCGATAGATTCTGTAACCTCAAAAAAAGAAATGATACGATTTTGATAAAATGCAGGTGTAGTTGATAGATTTAAAGGAGCTTTCCAAGCAACCTTTTTCTCTTTTAAATCAATGACATCAATTCGTCCGCCGTAGGAGATCATAGCATCTTCTTTATTGATGTAGACACTATCCACCCAGCCATCCTCTGTTTTGGTTAACTTGATTGTGAAAGCTTTTGACTTACCACCAAAATCAACTCCATAAAACTTAGAATCAATCACTGTGTAGATCCAATTTCCATGGATTTCTGGACCCCAGGTAGGCTCAGCAGGTAGCTTGACTGACTTCTCCTTTTTACCTTTACCGGGGACTCCAAAAAGACGCCATTGCCCCATATCCCAAGCTTTCATTGGATCATTCTTTTTCTTAGGATCAGCAAGCGCTTTTTTGTCATCATCAGTTAGAGTTCGTAGCATAAAGATGGGCATACTATCAATAACACCAATAATTCTAGCTTGTGTACAGTCTAACTCTCTAGAGAAAAGTTTGCGTCTACTTAGATCAAAACGTACCCAGCGCCACTCAAGTTTGATTTTCTTTTTCTCTTTCAAAGCTGCATAAACTTCTTTTGAGTTATTGGTGACAAAATAGATATTGTCTCCTTTAGGCCCCAAGAACATTTCATCATTAAAAGGACGGTACTTAAACTTTGCTTTTTTAACAGTTTCTTTTTTGATGTTGCTATAATGCATATAGTCCTCATCAAATTCAATCAGCCAATTACCATACTGTTGACCCTCCGTGGAGGCAGAGAATTTCTCTTGTGCGGTAATTTGTCCTGTTGTCGCATCTAAGGTATAAATATAGGTTCCATCACTTACGCGGCCCTTATTGTTTTCACCACCAAGAATTTGAATAGAGTTATAGGCTTCTTTTGGTTGCCATTCCCAGACAATGGTCCCAGATGGCTCAAAGAAGTACATGTAGACTTTCCAACCAATGAACCCAAGCAAAGCTAGAGTTAAAACACGCANAATAATGTACATGAATAATCGCAGAAAATGAAAGCTGGACCATTTACGTTTTTTGCGTTCTTCAGCTTCTTTACTATTCATCTTTTTATTCATTGCGACTTTGTTTTTACATGTAGGGCCACAGAAAGGCCCCCACTGTTGTACACATTGCTCGCATATTGGAGACGCACACCCTTGACACTTCTCAACAGAAGGTACATCATCATGTATTTTACAGGGTTTGCCGGATCGTTTGAATACCATTGTATTTTCACCTCAAATTAAAAAATCGCCATTACCTCAAGTCTGAGTCAAAACAAGCATCCATTTACAAAATAAGACTTTCAATCAACAGGTCAAACCTCTCCAGATAAAATTCATCGCTTTTTAGGATCTTTGTTACCAAAACAAACAGTATAAGAAAATATATCATATTAATTAGAATTAATTTACTATATAAAAATGATGTAAGCTATTTAAATTTAGCTACTTATGTTTACCCTTTGTTTTGTGGGGTAGTTCTGTCTACTTCTCAAAGGCTTGCATAATGAAAGGGCCTTATTAGTGTAATAAGCTTTTGAGGATTTTTGTACATTTTTATTGCTTATTTTTACGGTTAGAAAGTTTTTTGGAGCTATACAATGAACCAATTTCTTAAAGATTTTTTAAAACAGGAGTCTGCAGGTGGGATCGTACTAGTTCTCGCGGCAGTATTAGCCCTAATATGTAATAATTTAGACCTAACTTCAAAGGCCTATCAAAGTTTTATTCACTTTGATTTAATTCCTGCACATACTGAGCATGTGGAAACCCCAGCAACTCATGATCACCCACCGGCAACAGAAACCTCAGCAACTACTGTTGAGCAAACTTTCACAGAAGATACACCAACAACTGAACATATGGAAGTGCATGAACCCCACGGTTTTACGGTTCATCACTTTATAGACGATGCTTTAATGGCCATCTTCTTCCTTTTAGTTGGTCTTGAAATTAAGCGAGAAATGCTTGAAGGAGAATTATCCAATCCTGCTCAAGTTGTATTACCTGCAGTTGCAGCAATTGGTGGAATGGTAGTTCCTGCACTCATTTTTTATGCCTTTACATTTAAGTATCCAGATTATGTTGTGGGTTGGGCAATCCCGGCAGCTACAGATATCGCCTTTGCCGTTGGCGTAATTTCGCTATTCGGGAAGCGAGTGCCCTTGTCGCTAAAGGTCTTTTTATTAACCTTAGCAATTATTGATGACCTGGGGGCGATTATTATTATTGCACTTTTCTATTCAAGTAATATTAATATTGTTGCATTGCTTCTATCTGCAGTTGTTTTAGTGCTTCTTTATGCTATTAATAAGGCAAAGGTTCATTCACTTATTCCATATTTAATCTTGGGCGTTATTNTGTGGTTTTTAGTCTTTAAGTCTGGTCTCCATGCAACTTTAGCGGGTGTTATATTAGCCTTCACGATTCCATTGCGAACAGGCGATAAAGAGCATAACCCGCTTCATACACTTGAACATGGTCTCCACCCTTATGTCAATTTTATAATTTTACCAATCTTTGCTTTTGCAAATGCCGGCGTTAGCCTTCAGGGAATTGGCATGGATGATCTAACACACCCCTTGTCTATGGGATCCGCACTTGGCCTTTTTATAGGTAAACAAATTGGTATTTTTGGTTGTAGTTTTGCATTAATTAAAATGGGCTATGCTAAATTACCTACTGGGGCGACTTGGTTCCAAATGTATGCAGTGACTATTTTGTGTGGTATTGGATTTACAATGAGTCTGTTTATTGCAGGCCTTGCGAATACAAATGGACTTGAAAGTTTTGATACAGCGTCTAAACTTGGTGTGTTATCTGGTTCGATTTTGGCAGCAGTTGTTGGTTATGTTGTAATGTGGATCGCTACAAGTGGGAATAAAGTTGAGGCTATAGAGCCAGTAAAATAAAATTTAGAAACAGAATCCCCTGGATAAATAGTTTTATTAGGGTTTTTTTATTAGGAGAGATAATGTCCAAAGCAATTAAAGAATTTATAAAAATGGAATCTGCCGGTGGTATCGTCTTAGGTATTGCTGCCATATTTGCATTAATTTTTAGCAACCTAGGTGCCACTTCGGAGACCTACCAGCACTTTATTCATTTTGATTTAAGTTTTGCAGGTGAAGAAGCACATGCTGCTGGCCACCATGGTTTTTCAGTTCACCACTTTATTAATGATGCATTAATGGCTATTTTCTTTCTTTTAGTTGGTTTAGAAATTAAGCGTGAAATGCTTGAAGGAGAATTGTCTAATATCTCTCAGGTAATTTTGCCTGCTGTAGGGGCAATAGGTGGTTTGATCATGCCAGCACTTATTTTTTATGGATTTACCTATGATAAACCTGATTATGTGGGTGGTTGGGCAATTCCCGCTGCAACAGATATCGCATTTGCCGTTGGTGTTGTTTCACTCTTCGGTAAACGTGTTCCACTATCTATTAAAGTATTTCTTTTAACTCTTGCAATTATTGACGATTTATGTGCAATTGTGATTATTGCTTTATTCTATTCAAGTAATATCAATTTGGCTGCATTAGTTGGGGCTGCGGTTTGTTTAGTTGTTTTATTTGCAATCAATAAAGCGAAAGTAATCAAAATTACGCCGTATATGATTGTTGGGCTTATTCTTTGGTTCCTTGTTTTTAAGTCGGGCCTTCACGCAACATTGGCGGGTGTTTTACTAGCCTTTGCAATCCCATTAAGAACGGGTGACAAAGAGCATAATCCATTACATAAACTAGAACATCTACTACATTATCCAGTAAGCTTCATTGTTTTACCGATTTTTGCCTTTGCCAATGCAGGTGTTAGCTTAGAAGGTTTAGGCTTAGATGACTTGAAGCACCCACTCTCAATGGGGTCTGCATTAGGTCTTTTAATTGGTAAACAGATTGGTATTTTTGGTACTTGTTTTGTTGTTATTAAAGCAGGTTGGGCAAAATTGCCAAGTGGTGCAACTTGGTTCCAGATGTATGCAGTTTCTATTCTCTGCGGTATTGGTTTTACAATGAGTCTATTCATTGCCGGTCTTGCAAACACTGAAAAGCTTGAGTCGTTTGATACTGCTTCTAAGTTAGGCGTTCTGTCTGGCTCAATCATTGCTGCAGTTCTTGGTTACATTGTAATGTCCATGGCAATTAGAGGTAAAGAGCCAATCGAAAATGAAGAAGAAGCAGAAAAAGTAGAAGCTTAATCTTCATATAAAATTATTGAAAAGCCCCTGTTTCAAAGGGGCTTTTTTTTATGCACACTAGGTGTGTTACTGTATGCAGCCTGTTTGGGCCATTGCAGCATATTCGAGTACCACAGGATTACTTGTTGTGGGCTTCTCAAGCCAGTTCATTATAATATTGCTTGTTTGCTTGCAATATGGGTTCCATTCTCCTAGGCCATGAATTGCTGAGCATATAACATTATCATTTGAGCTGTATAATTGGCGAGTCATGTGATTTATAGCCGTGTCAATAATTTTTTGCGTTATTCCTTTGGATTCAGGGTACAAAGCAAAGATATCCCAAAACATGTAGCAAATAAAACCAATGCGACCATCGGTACAGTCACCAATGGATTTTACTGGCGCTAAACAGTAAACCTCAAAAAAATTTTTGAATAAATAATTTAAACTATTAATTGCTTGAATGATGCGACCTTCTTGATCAAACTGTAAGTAAGCTTCAAAGTAATCACTACAGCAATTGCTAAAAATAATATTTAAACCAATACCGATTTGTTCTTTTGAAAAGAGTAAATGAATCTCAGGGTCTTGAAAAGCGCGGTCAAGGAAATCTAACAGCGTATTGTTATGGATTTCATACCCTTCTTGAGGCATATCATTTAATACAGGATCTGATCCTTCAGGCATACCAAACACATAATTGCGCCAGTCTAAATAATTCATATTTATTCTTTTTTTGATTTTGGACTAAAACTCAGAAGTAGCATGGCAAATAAAATTAAAAAAATAGCTGGGATACTTTGGATTAGATGATCACTATAACCACGGCTATAAAATTTCTCAATCGTTTCTGGGCTTGTATATTTACCATAGTGCTTTATCAGCCTTGTTGAATCATCAAAATAAGGAATAAAAAGTAATGCGATTGCACTTAAGAAAAAAAACCAAGCTATTATAAGCTTTAACTTTAACATAATACCTCCACTTTTCATATTATAGCACAAATTGAATGTAAACCAGAAGTAAATAACAAAATAAATGGCTAGGATTTCATTTTTACTTTTCTTTTGAGAAGGCCTTGCCCACGCATACTTTCGACTGCCTCCTTAGATGGTAACTCACCATACATGAGATAATAAGAAACACGGCGAATATCATTGAACATATAAAGTAGACACGGGATAACTACCAAGGTTGCAAAGGTCGCGAATATCACACCATAGGCAATACTTACAGCCATTGGTATTAGAATTTGGGCTTGAAAACTCTTTTCTAAAATCATTGGAGAAAGACCTGCAAATGTTGTTAAACTTGTTAAAAAGATTGCTCTTAATCTACGTTTAGAACCCACCACAAGCGATTCCACAAAACCAAGACCTTCTTCCTGGCGTTTATTAATAGATACAATTAAAACAATAGAGTCATTGACAACGATACCAAGCAGTGCAATCATACCAAAAAATGACATCATAGACATGGGGACATCCACAATATAATGACCCAAGATGGCACCAATTAAACCAAATGGAATCGTGAGCATTATAATCATAGGTTGTAAATAAGATTTAAATACGGTTGCCACAATCATGTAAATTAGGATCATCGCAATAAAAGCACCCGTGACCATTGACTTACGAGACTTTGCTCGGTCATTTGCATTGACTCCTAAACGAATTTTTACTTGATGGTCTGCAAGCATTTTGGGAGCAAAGTTCTGCAAAACATTATCCATAACTTCATTTTCACTTACCACATTATTGTCTACCTCAGCAGTAATTCGAATAAGTTGCTGGCGATTCTCACGATTAATAGGAGCGGCCCCCCACATATATTGAATATCTGCAACGGTATTGAAGGGAATTTCATGACCTTGAGGAGTACGAACTCGTAGTTTTTGAATTGTTGTGAGGTTCTGTCGCTCTGCTTCTGGAAAACGCAACATGATTTTGATTTCCTCACGCTCTCGTTGAACACGAGTAATTTCTTCTCCATAAAATCCCTGTTGGACTTGGCGGCCAATGTCCGAAGCATTTAAACCAAGGTGGCGTGCTTCAGGCTTTAATGAAACACGTAATTCTCGCTTACCTGGCTTAAAGTTTGAGTTGATTTCATAGACACCTTCAAAGCCGGATAAATACTCGACCAGCTTCTGCTCACCAATACGTAATTTTTCCTGACTCGGCGCTACTAATTCTAACTCAATATTTCCACCTGGGGGACCTCCACCAAAGTCAGAATATACTTCACGTACTCGTCCAGGAATCTCACCTGTCTTCTCACGCCACACGCGTAGAATATCTTGATAGTGAACATTACGATATTCTGCCGGTGTTAATTCCACAAAGATATGTACAGCATTATTCTGAAAGAAAGTGCCAATATCTGTAAATGTCCCACCTACTAAAGTAAAGACGCCATGCTTTAAGTAAATTTTTTCTTGTTTAAAAATTGGGTTGTCTTCTGTTCCTTCAATCCACTCTCCAATTCCAGCTTTAGGTACTTTTAATTTTGGAGCAAAATGAGCTTCTGTTTCTGCCCATGCCTGGTTGAGTTGGCGTGCAATCGCTTCTGTTTGCTCAATGGTTGTTCCTTCTGGCATTTCAATGATAGCTTGAATCCAATCTGTATCAGCCTTTGGAAAGAAAGTGCTTTTGATATAGCCACCTGTAATGAGGCCAAAACTCGCCAATAATAGTACTGTTGCAGCGGCTAAGCTGATATAATGATACTTGAGCATTTTGCGTAAGGCTGGCTCATAGAGTTCATCAGAAACATAATTAAAAGCAGCCGTTGTTTTGGTACGAATTTTATAAGGAATATTGATAATAGATTTTATTCCCGTATACATAACTGGTTTACTGATCTCGAGATGGCGTAGGTGAACAGGTAAAATCAATAAGCCTTCAATTAATGAAACAGCTAGACCAGCAACAACAGGCCCTGGTAGTACGCCAATAAATTTACCAATGATTCCATCAACAAAAAACAGTGGAGAAAATGCAACAATTGTAGTTAAAATTGCACTTACTACAGGCCAGAAAACTTCATGAACTCCCTGCACTGCGGCTTCCGCAGGAGGTACACCTTTTTCCCGTAAACTATATATAGATTCGCCTACAACAATCGCGTCATCAACAATAATTCCTAGAACCATAATCAAACCGAACATCGAAATCATATTGATCGACTGACCTGTTGCATACATGATTGCCCAAGCACCAGCAATAGATATGGGGATACCCAAAGTCACCCACAAGCTCATACGAAGATCTAAAAATAACCATAATGATATAAAGACTAGGAGAAGTCCAAAAACACCGTTTCGAATTAAAAGATTAATACGGCTTTTTACAAGCTTCGAATTATCAAAAAACTCGGTCATGTGAAGTGTTTCAGGCAAAGTAGGGCGCACCTTACTGACATATTCTTCCACCACCTTTACCACATCAATGATATCCTCTGACTCTGCTTTGATTACCCGTAAACGTATAGAAGGTTTTCCATTAAACAATGAATAGGACTTCACATCCTCATCAAAGCCGTCTCGTATTGTTGCCAAATCACTTAGCTTTATGTTGCTGCCATCGATATAGGACTTCACAACTAGGTTTTCAAACTCTTGGCCAAAATACCTACGGTCCGTCATGCGAATTCGCATTTCCTCCTCTTTAGTAGTGATGTTTCCCCCACTAAAGTTTTGGGTGTTTTGACGAACAACAGTCGCTATCTCATCAAAGGTAAGCTGATATTTTCGTAACTGAACATCTGAAACTTCTATTGAAACTTGGTAGGGGCGGACGCCATATAGTTGAACTTGATTAATGCCATCAAGAATTTCCATTTCATCTTTTAGCTTGTAGGCGTAGTCTTTTAATTGACGATACGAAAGGTCACCCCAAATACATAAACTAATAACCTCGGTATCAAACTTTAACTCCTGAACAATGGGCTTCTCCGCACCATCAGGAAAATTAGGAACACTATCTACTGCAGATTTGACACGCTCCTTGACCTCTGCCATCTCTTCGCCTTCAAGTAATTCAACGTAGGTTGTGCTATTACCTTCTGCAGAGACAGAATATACGCGCTTTACTCCCTCCAACCCCTCTAAAACATCCTCGATGGGACGTGTGATTCCTTCTTCTACTTCTTCTGGGTCTGCACCTGGATAAGGTACTTGAATTGTGACTTGGTCTAAACCAAAGTCTGGAAAAGATTCTCGCACCATACCCAATAACCCCACAATACCACCTGCCACAATGACAAACATCAACACATTAGCAAAAACTGGGTTTTGCAATAATTGGGCTATAATGGAATTAGGCTTATTAGTCATCTAAAAGTGAAGAGTCAAAATCATATTTCTTCATTGTTTCTAAAAAATCTTCAGGAGGTGGAGCAAGGAAGCTCATAATACCACCATGTTCTGGATGTGGTACTGCTAATTTCCAGGCATGAAGCATTTGACGCTCTGCTAAAGATTGTGCACTGCGACGTCCATAAATTGTATCACCTAAAATAGAACACTTTAAGGCTTGAAAATGTACACGAATTTGATGAGTACGACCCGTTTCAATTTTAATTTTTACAAGACTGTAACGACCACTACGGGCAATCGTCTTAAACTTACTAATGGCAAGCTTACCATTTTTCTCTACAACTGCCATTCGTTTTCGATTGACAGGATGACGACCAATATGATTCTCCACTTTGATCATCCCACGAGGCAACTCACCTTCAATGATCGCTAAATAAATTTTCTCCGTATTTCGCTCGGCAAAAGATTGGCTTAATGCCGCAGTCGCATGATCGTTTCGGCCAACTACTAATACGCCTGAGGTATCTTTATCTAGCCGGTGTANAATTCCCGGGCGTTGTTCGTGATCAAGCATGGCTTTAAAGCGATCATAATCAAAGCCTAAAAGAGCATTGACGATTGTACCATCTGGTGTTCCAGCTCCTGGATGTACAACCATATCTGGCGGTTTGTTGATAACCAACATGGAACTATCTTTATAGATAAAGTCTAAGTCGACCTCTTCTGGGAGGGTTTCTAAGGATTGTGTCTCTGGAAATATTGCATGAATGACATCACCAGTATGTAATCGATGACTTTTTTTTACGGCGTTGCCATTAACTGAAATTTTACCATCTTCAATTAAACCTTGAAGAAAAGAACGAGAGTATTGAGACCATTGTTGCCCAATAATTTGATCTAGGCGCTTTCCTTCCTCTAACTCGCTTATTTCAATTTGATCCTGATTCATTGTGAAGGCCCTTTTCAATCTCCTGTGTTGAGCGACGTTTAAATATTATATGTAAAGTTAATCCAATGGGAAAAACAATCAAACAGGTTACCTGAGCAATTGTTAGCCCCGCATAATATTCTGCATAATCTCCTCGAAAGAATTCGGTTAAGAACCTCAAACAACTATAAGTCATGATAAAACTAGTAAACATCCCGCCTTTGAAACTGATTTTTTTTCTGAAATAAAATAAAATTATAAAGCTTATGAAGTTGGCTGCTGTGTTATAAAGTTGAACGGGGTGTACGGGAAGACAAACAGATTGATCTTCAATTAAAGGTATTTCCATACCCCATTCAGAAAGGTTAGCTTCAGCACTCTCTTGAACATGAGGATAGAAATTTAATGGATATTGGACTGCAATCGGACCCTGTGTATATAAGCCCCAGCAACACCCATTTAAAAAGCAACCAATACGACCAAGGCCTTGTGCTAGTGGGTAAGCAAAACCAGCAAAATCAAAGAGTTTAATGATGGAAATCTTTTTCACTTTAGCCATGGCAGCATAGCCAATGAAAATAAACATAAAGCCACCATAAAAAACCAAGCCACCCTTATGTATCATGAACACATCTGTAAAGGGAGCATTCGCAAAATTTTCATCCCAAGTCTCTAAAACAAACCAAATACGTGAACCGATTAGCCCCAAAAAAATGGTTAGCAAGGCAACGTCGATTGCATCATTCCTAGTAAGGGAAATCTCTTTTGCACGGAAATTTAATACTAAAAACAGAATAATCGTGGAGATTGCAAACATGGTGCTATACCATGGAATGGTTAAAGAAGCTGACTCAATTGCATTCGGGCTCAACATAAATTTTTTCGACCATCTCCCAGAGCAAGCTTATTAACGAGGTACGTGAATTAAAGAGTTATACACTTCACGTGGGCATTCTGCCTGAAAACCACCAGGAATACCTTTCGCAATTACTGCAATTGCATCATGACTATGCAAAGACTCTTGATGACTCGCTATGACACGGAAATCAACCACTTTCTCATTTTTGTTTAATTCTTCATAAAGTAAACGTACTGCATCTTCCACAAACTTTAAATTACTACCATTTAGTTCGGCAAAAGCTTGTTCATCTTCACGTTTTACTACTACTTGTGTCTCGGTTTTTAATGCTTCTAAACACATTGCATGTACATCTTCAAACCATAAATTACCTTCAAATTGTACACTGACACGTGCAACACTTCGTTGACTGTGAGGAACAACCGCTTGGTTACGATATTTGACAGCATGTTGTGAAAGTTCAAAGCTGCAAGGGCAAGCACTACTGTATACGAAATCAAAATGCATGTACTTTTGGAAAGTCCCATTTTGCGTGTGAACTCCCTCCAAAGTAATGTCATAATATTGATAACCCGCATTTTCACTACGCAGACTTGGCAATAATATTGGATAAGAAATTTTCATCATGATTCGGGCATCAAAGCTTTCAAGCTTGTTTTTATAATGCTCTAGAATACGCTCTATGGTAGAAAGTTTGAAAACAGTATCTTTGTAATCATAGAAACTACGCATGATTCGGCTCATATTGATACCCTTCTTATGCGCCTCTAAGCTCACCGTTCCCGTAACGCTTGTTTCAAGAGTGATCTCACCATCATCCTTAACCGCAAACTTTAATGGAATCCGGAAGTGATGTATACCTACCTGCTGAATAGAAACCTGAGCCCCTTGTATGAGACTAGAAGGACCATTCTGTAGATCTGGAAGTGAGTCTATATATTCTTGATCGACCTCAAGCGAATTATCGTAACTACGTTTTGGAGTTTGATAATTTTCTGCATGGTCATCACCCATGATCTCACGAGCTAATTTGTCCTTTGGACCACTTAGCTCACCTTGGTCTGAATGCCATTCAAAATGATTCATGATGAAAAATCCTATTTACAAGGTTGATTGATTAGCAATCAATCCCCTTGATTTTTACGGATTGACTACCACTGGTGATTTCACCAATTTTTGCGATCGGGAACCCTGTTTGAGTTGCCAGTTCACATACTTCGTCTACATGTTCTGCAGGTAAAATTAACATCATACCAACACCCATGTTGAACACACGGTACATTTCTTGTTCAGATACCTTACCCTTTTCTTCAATTAGCTTGAAGATCGGTGGTACGGCTAATATCTCTTTTTCAAATACTGCATCTACATTCTCAGGCAATACACGTGGTACATTATCATAAAAACCACCACCCGTTATATGCGCTAAACCATGTAGAGGTAGATTACGCTCTAAAATCTGCTTCACTACTGGCCAGTAACATACATGAGGCTTTAATAATGCCGAACCTACTGTCTCGCCTTCAAGTTCAGCAAGCACCGTATTTACTTCATAGCCTGCTTCTTCAAATAAAACTTTACGTGCCAAGCTGTAGCCATTGGTATGAGGACCATTAGAGGACATACCTAAGATGACGTCACCTTGCTGGATTTTGTCTCCAGAAATTAATTTGCTCTTACTCACTACACCTGTAATGGATCCAACTAAATCATAGTCATCACCATAAAGACCTGGCATTTCTGCTGTTTCACCACCCAGTAAGGTAATGCTTTGTTTTGCACAAGCTTCTGCCAGACCACTCAATACTTCTTCGTATAAAGGACTACGCAACTTACCGATGCCGATATAATCTAAGAAATAGAGTGGCTCTGCACCCTGAACAATAATGTCATTTATACAATGGTTCACAATGTCATGACCAACAAATCGGTGATCATTCATTGCATTGGCCACCATTAATTTAGTTCCAACACCATCTACACTGGAGACAATTACTGGTTCATTGTATTTACTCAAATCTAACTGAAACAAACCACCAAAACCACCAACGGGTGCTAACACTTCTGGACGCTTAGTTGCTGCAATTTTACCTTTTACTTCAGATAATAATTTTCCAGCTAAATCAATATCGACGCCGGCCTCTGCATAACGGTCACTACTAGCCAATTTTAAAAATTCCTACAATTAATTTGGTTGAAAAAGGGGGGTATTATCAAAGATAAAAATAGCCCCTTAAGAAAATTTCACACCATAATATAGTCGAATACTTTAAAATGACCTCATTATACCAAAAATTTTTCACCCCTTATTCTCAAAAAATTGTAAAAACCTTACATTCTTCGTACAAATTTGAACCAATTTGTTTTTGAAGTTTATTTCTTATTAACTATATTAAAAAGATTTTTCTCGCATCATTAAAAATTCATAGAGTTGCTGAAAAATCCCGAACAATCTGTAGAAGTAGAATGTGATAGTAGTTCTGCTTTAATATTCAATATTAAAAATTATTTTTGGGTAAGGTTCTATGAACAACAAATCTTCTTACAGTCATGCGAACTTAGAATACATCGATATGATGTACGAAAACTACCAGGAAGACCCAAATTCTGTTGATGAAAAATGGCAGAATTTCTTCGAAGGTGTTCAGTTTGCTGGCGCATTTAATGAGAATAACAGTGGTGGGGCCATTGATAAAGAAGTTGCGGTAATGAAACTGATTACAGCTTATCGTTCTCGTGGACACTTAATTGCACAAACCAACCCAATTCGAAGAAGACGCCTTCATCCGGCTGATTTGAACCTCGAATACTTTGGTTTAGATGAAAGTGATCTGGATACCGTTTTTGAAGTGGCGACTCAGATCCATATTGGAGCCTCAACTCTACGCGAAATCTTACAACACCTCCATGAAACATATTGTGATAGCATCGGCGTAGAATTCCGTTTTATACAAAACTCTAAATTACGTATTTGGATGCACGAAAACATGGAGCCAATTGCCAATAACCCGGTATACTCCAATGAGCATAAAAAACAAATTTACAAAAAACTCGTACAAGCAGTAGGCTTTGAAAAGTTTTTAGGCGTCAAATATGTGGGCCAAAAACGCTTTTCTCTTGAAGGGATTGAATCCTTTATTCCAGCAATGCATACATTGTTTGAAGAAGGTGCTCGACTGGGTGCAAAAGAGTTTGTTGTGGGAATGGCACACCGTGGCCGTTTGAATGTACTTTGTAATTTATTTGACCGTAGCTATGAAGACATGCTTGCAGAGTTTGAAGGCGCGGACCTTCCTGAGGGTGTGAATGGCGAAGGGGATGTAAAATACCACCGTGGACACTCGGCTGACGTCACAACCTCTGACGGACACCCACTTCACCTGAGCTTAGCATTTAACCCATCACACCTGGAAGCGATTGATCCAGTTGTATTTGGAATGGCAAAAGGTAAAAATGATACCATCTACGATAATGATCCGAAGGCAGTTGTTCCTATTTTAGTTCATGGAGATGCTGCGATCGCTGGACAAGGTGTCGTATATGAAATTGCGAACATGTGTGACTTGGAAGGTTATTCAGTTGGTGGCGCAATTCATATCGTACTGAATAACCAAGTTGGTTTTACTGCAAATTACCGTGAAACACGCTCAAGTATGTATTGTACTGACATTGCCAAAGTTACAGGCTGCCCAGTATTCCACGTAAACGCTGACGATGTAGATGCTGTTGTGCACGCAACAACCATGGCAATTCGCTTACGTCAGGAATTTCATACAGATGTATATATTGATATCTTAGGATATCGTCGTTATGGGCATAATGAAGGTGATGATCCACGCTTTACTCAGCCTATCCTTTATGAAGCAATTCGCACACATCCAAATGTTCTTGATATTTATAAAGAAAAATTGGTTGCTGCTGGTGATATTTCACCTGAAAGCGCAGATGGCGAAATTAAAGAATTTAAGAATGAACTAAATACAGCATTGGATAAAGTACGAGCAGAGAAGCCTTCTCTAAGTTTATCTTTGTTTGGTCGTAATTGGGAAGACTTCCGCTTTGCAACTCAAGATGACTTTGAAGTCTCACCAGAAACGGGTATTTCTCGTGAGCGTATAAGTGCAGGTATTGCTGCAATGGGCTCAATCCCACAAGGCTTCCGGATCTACCCAAAATTACGTCGTATTTTAGATTATCGTAGTGAAGTTTATGGTGAAAATAAACTTGATTGGGGAATGGCTGAGTTACTAGCCTTTGGTACCCTATTGGAAGAAAATCATTATGTACGTATTACAGGGCAGGATTCACGCCGTGGCACGTTTGCTCACCGCCACGCTGTTTTATATGATAATCGTGATGAGTCTGTCTATATTCCAATTAACCATATTTCTGAAGATCAAAACAAACTGCAGATTTACAACTCACACCTTTCTGAGTACGGTGTAATGGGGTACGAATATGGTGTATCATTAGCTGTTCCAAATGGGCTTACAATCTGGGAGGCACAGTTCGGTGACTTCTCGAATGGTGCACAAATTATTTTAGATCAGTTTGTTAGTTCCTCAGAAAATAAATGGCAGCGTATGAGTGGTTTTACTATGTTCTTGCCACATGGCTATGAAGGACAAGGTCCCGAGCACTCAAGCGCAAGATTAGAACGTTACTTACAACTATGTGCGGATTTAAATATGCGCGTTTGTGTGCCTACATCAGCTGCAAATCTATTTCATATGCTCCGTAGACAGTTAAAATCTGATTTCCGTAAGCCTCTAGTTGTGATGACACCAAAAAGCTTCTTGCGTTCTCCAGATGCATGTTCACCAATTGAAGATTTCTTGGAAGGAACAAAATTCGAAGAAATTATTCATGACAAAAAAACCGTTGCAAAAAATGCACGCCGGGTGGTTTTATGTACAGGTAAAATCTATTTTGAGTTGTTGAAGTATCGTGAAGAGCAAGGAATAAAAGATGTGGCATTGGTTCGCCTAGAGCAGCTATATCCTTTCCCATTAGAGCAAGATAAGAAGTTAATTCGTAAGTATAAAGACTGCAAAGATTGGTTGTGGGTTCAAGAAGAACCAGAAAATATGGGCGCCTGGGACTTTATTTTCAAGCGTTACCGTAAACAGCTCGATCTGGAAGTTGTTGCTCGTCCGGCTTCATCAAGTCCTGCAGGTGCATCTCCTAAACAGTTTAAAGCGATGCAGCAGCATATTATCGAACAGGCATTTAAGTAAGAATTTGTAGATATACCCTAATGTTGTGGGTTCCAAAAATAAAGGGAAATAAAAATGATTGTTGAAATCAAAGTACCACAGGCTGGAGAGTCTGTAAGTGAAGGCGACATTGCACAGTGGTTTGTAGAAGACGGTGATTCCGTTGAAGTAGATGATATGCTGTGTGAGCTGGAAACAGACAAGGCCTCTATGGAACTACCTGCACCAGCAGCTGGTACAATTAAAATTCTAGTTCCAGATGGCGAAACCGTTCTGGTGGGTCAAGTCATTGGTACCATTGATACAGATGCAGAAGAAGGTGCCGCAGATGCACCAACAGCTGAAGAAGCACCTGCACCAGCGCTAGCCCCTGAACCAGAAAGTACTGTAGAAGAAGAAGAATTAACTTCTCCAGAAAAAGCTGAGCTTCCTTCTCCAGCAGCTCGTAAATTGATGGCTGAAAATAGTATTAGTGCGCAGGATGTTAAAGGTCATGGTAAAGATGGCCGTATTACTAAAAATGATGTTTTGAATGTGATTAAAGAGATCGAGAAACAGAACAAGGTCACATCCACCGGTACATTTAAAGTAGATGATATTCAGAAGGCATCTGCACCAAAACCTCGTGAACGCGCAAACATGGATACGATGATTGCTGCGGTTAAGCGAACAGGTACTGCAAAAATGAAAGAAACACCTACTGCAATACCAGCTCCTGTGGCAGCACCTGTTGTGGGCGCAAATCCAAATCGCATGAAACGTAAAGAAAAAATGTCACGTCTACGTCGTACGATTGCAGATAAATTGACAACAGCCCAGCAAACTCAAGCACAGCTAACTACTTTCCAGGAAGTCGACTTAAAAGAAATCAAAGAAGTACGTGCACAGTTTAAAGGTAATTTCAAAGAGAAGTATGGTGTAAACTTAGGATTCATGTCTTTCTTTGCACGTGCAGCTTGTATTGCGCTTAAAGAGTTTCCTGCAGTTAATGCACAAATTGAAGAAAATAACATCGTATACCATGACTACTGTGATGTCGGTATTGCAATTTCAACACCAAAAGGCTTACTAGTTCCAGTAATTCGTAACTGTGAGCAAATGTCTTTTGCAGAAATCGAAGGCAAAATTGTTGAATTAGCGATTCGGGGACGTGAAGGTAAAATTGGTTTAGATGAGCTTCAAGGTGGAACTTTCACCATCACAAATGGTGGTACCTTTGGGTCTATGCTTTCGACTCCAATCGTTAACTTTCCACAGAGTGGTATTCTTGGTATGCATAATATTGTGGACCGTCCGGTTGCTGTAAATGGTCAAGTAGAAATTCGTCCAATTATGTACTTAGCGCTTAGCTATGACCATCGCATTATTGATGGAGCAGAATCCGTTCGTTTCCTATATCGCATTAAAGAACTATTGGAAAATCCAGTTCGTTTAATGCTGGATGTATAAGGAGCTTTGAATCATGGAAAAATTTGATTTAGTTGTCATTGGCGCTGGTCCTGGTGGCTATGTTGCCGCAATTCGTAGTGCACAACTTGGTATGAAAGTAGCAGTCATTGAAAAACGTAAAGGCTTAGGTGGAACTTGCCTGAATGTTGGTTGCATTCCTTCTAAAGCACTTTTAGATTCTTCTGAGCTTTACCACCAGGCAAAAGCAAGTTTTGCAACTCATGGTATTGATGTGCCAGATGTAGGACTTAACTTTGAGCAGATGATGAAACGCAAAGAAGATGTTGTGAATACTACCGTTGGTGGAATTGATTACCTATTCAAGAAAAACGGAATTACACGTTTTGAAGGTCTAGGTTCCTTTGTTGATGCAAATACAATTCACATCTCTGGCGAGCAAGATTTAGATATTCAAGCAGATAAAGTACTCATCGCAACTGGTTCTGAGCCTACTGAGCTGCCCTTCTTGAAGTTTGATGGTGAAAATATTATCTCTTCCACAGAAGCATTATCTTTAAAAGAAGTTCCTAAGCACCTTATCGTAGTTGGTGGTGGCGTAATTGGGCTTGAAATTGGTTCCGTATACAAACGCCTTGGTGCAGATGTAACGGTTGTTGAATTCCTCCCCAAAATTGTACCTTCAATGGATGAGGAAATTGGCAAACAATTACAAAAAAGTCTACAGAAGCTGAAAGTTAAGTTTAAGTTATCTCATGGTGTTACAGGTGCAACGGTTACTGAGGATGGTGTACTTGTTCAGGCAAAAGATAAAAAAGGTAAAGAAGTTGAGTTTAAAGGCGACAAAGTACTAGTTGCTGTGGGTCGTCGTGCAAATACAGACGGTCTAAATTTAGATGCTGTTGGTATTAAAACTGATCAACGGGGTTGTATTGAAGTTTCAAACCTACGTACTGAAGTCCCTAATATTTGGGCGATTGGTGATGTTGTTGCAGGGCCAATGCTTGCTCATAAAGCTGAAGAAGAAGGTGTCGCTGCTATTGAAATGATGATGGGGCAAAAACCACATATCGATTACAACTTAATACCAGGTGTTGTCTACACTTGGCCTGAAGCGGCATCTGTGGGTAAAACTGAGGCACAATTAAAAGAAGAAGAAATACCCTACAAGAAAGGGATGTTCCCTTTTAAGGCTAGTGGACGTGCAAGAGCTGCTGAAGAATCGGAAGGTCTGATTAAAGTATTAGCGCATGAGGAAACTGATGAACTTTTGGGCGTTCATATGTTAGGTCCACGATGTGCTGATTTAATTACAGAAGCAGTTGTTGCTATGGAATACAAAGCTTCCGCAGAAGATATTGCACGCATATGCCATCCACATCCAACTTATTCTGAAGCAGTAAAAGAGGCCGCTCTGGCTGCAACTGAAGATCGCGCAATTCACATCTAAAAGCGAAATCTTATCAAATCATAAAAGCCGAGTTCACCCTAACTCGGCTTTTTTTTTGCAATAAAATGACTCTAAAACTGTGACGACCTTTATGCTGATCATGGTTTAATAGATAAAGAACAAAGTTGATCTCATTTTTAATATCTTTAACCTATTTGATACTTTGTCGTTATAAAAATATCAAAAATCTCTAGCTATGAAAGAATAGATTTTGAAGTGAACAACATTCGCTAATACGAAAACTTTGATTTAGTGTAACTTATGAATATGTAAAAGAATTATATATTTCCTTTCTTCTTATGTTCGAGCTTGGACAGGTTTTATCGTTACTTAATGGTGTATTACCATCATGACAAGATCGCAAAGAAATAAATCACTTGATCTCCTGTTGTCTATGGCTTTAAGCTCTGGCTGGGAGCTTTGTTTGTACTTTGCTGATGCGGTCATACATTAGGATGCTTCCTGCTGTGGCCACATTCAGGCTAAAGTGTCCAGGAAGTTTGACGATNGAGTGGCAAATATCTAGTGCCGCCGGGGGTAATCCACATTGTTCATTNCCAAGCAGNTAAATGGCACGTGGCGGGTGCTCAAATGAATCTAACTCAATTGCTTCATCCGTGAGTTCGACACCAACAAGCGGGGCGGAATAAGGTATATTGTTTTGGAGATCTTTTAGAGTTGGATAATGATAGAGGGGAATTTTAGTCCAAGCTTTGGTTACATCACTGCATTGAGGCTTATACTTCTTATCCACGGTAAAAATGAAGGAAGCCCCCATTATGAAGGCAGAGCGCCACAAGGTACCTATATTATCTTGATGGTAGCTATGCATGATACCTATGCCGTAGAAACCGTTGGCTTCATATTGCTGTTTTACACGTGCCATAGAATCATTTATGTTTCTTCTAAGTTGATTTCTGAAATGGGAGTACCAGGTGGTAAGTCTTTAATTTGATTATGAATTTGACCTGTAATATTGGAGGTCACAATAAAATCACAAAGTGAAATATTTTCTGGTTTAAGTTCACCCCCTAGTGCAGGTAGTACTTTGAAATCAAAAACTTCGTTCTCCTTAGGGCGCATGCCAAGATCATAGTTAGCCTTTATCACCACTGACCAAAGGTAATGTTCTTGGCCTTCACGAGTATTTAGAATATGCTGAAGTTCTTCTTTTGTATCACAAACTTTGTCTAATTTCCCATCAATAATGGCTAAAAAGTAAATGCCATCTTCTGCCTCCAGAAATATTTCACCAAAAGCATTACATAAAAAGGGGCTCATTCCTTCGATTGGTAGCCAAGTCCATGATTCTAGGGCTGCCAGAAAATCTTCACAACTAAAACTTCGTATAAATTCCATAGCTTTTCTTTCAATTATTTTTTAAGGCTTCTTATGAGCAGGATTAGAAAAATGAATAAGGCAATAGGTGTCATCATTGCAGCTACAGTCCCTAAAAAAACAATAATTTCCATATGATTATTTCTTATCCTATTTTTTTACAAACGAATCAAAAAGACAGTAGCTGTAAACAAGAAGATCGCTATAATGATAAATAATAAAATATAAGATCATGCCTCTTTATTTCCTAGTTTTGCTTTAGATCCCTCTGTAAAACCTGCATTTTGTACATCTTCAGGCAAGTCATAAATTGTTTCTTGCTCAACTACACTCTCTTCTTTTTTATTTACCTCAACTTCAGGATGTTCCAATTCCTCAAAGAATTTTGGATATTGTTTTTTATAGCTTATTGGTGGTGGGGTCTGATCAATCATAACGGGTGTCGATAAACCGATATTATAAATAATAGATTGCTTATATACCTCTGAATTAATCATGTTACGAGTCTTTATGATATGTGTACGAACCACATGACCAAGCATGGTTGAAGGAAGTGGCTCAAGATAAAAATAAAGTGAAAAATTTAAGGAGAAATCTGCTGTCTCTTCCAAAAACCACTCCATATCTACATCTTTATTACATGCAACTTTATCAGACTCATAAATCTTTTCTTGCACCTGAGAAAACATTTTATCTACACGGTTGATATAATGCGACCAAGCGGCTTCACGGTTTTTATCTGAGACCTCGCTAAAGTCTGGATAACCTACTTTATAAATTAGCTGCAAACGTAGACCCTTTGAGGATGAACGGCGCGTTAGGTTCTCAATACGATGATTGATTAACTGACTGTTTCGAATCATGGATAAATGATTATTTTTAACATTAATCAGTACTGTATAAACAAAAGTTACACGGTTAATCATATAAAGGTCTGGATCATCACCTAGTTGAATTGTATCACCATCGCTTAGTAGTTTCGAGTTGAGGATAATGATGCCATAATAGATATCTGGCGCCCAAATACCATTTGTTAAGGCTAAAAATGCAAAGATAATCCCCAAGAATGATGTTGTTTCAAGCAGCGAATTTAGATTCCAGATTTCAATTAGGAAATAAATCGTAAATAAGGTTAAAACAACCACACCTGTGATATCTGCAAGCCTACTGTTGTAAGTTGCAGCATATCCCTTTTTGCCATCTACTTGCTTTTCTGTTCCAAATCGCCTATCGGTCCATTCATTCCAAAAGTGATAAATGACAATCATCACATATATAGTAAGAAAAGATTGGCCAAGTTGGACTAGTATTTGACTGAATAAGGGGTATTCCCCAATTAACAATAAGTCGATGAGCTGTAAACCACCATAAACTAATATGGCGATTCGCATGGTTTTGGTTTCTAAACCAAAGCTGACTTTGTGGTCATTTTTCTTGAATATAACAAAAGTTAATAAGTACAATAGAATGCAACAAGCTATGGAAACCGCATGGATAGTAAAATCATTTTGCTTTAAAATTTCCCAAAATTGTTTGTTCATACCTTCACCTAACTCATTTAACATAGACTACCCTTAATTCAATTAGTTAAATAAAATATACGTATTTTCGTAGGAATCCTGTATAGAATTAAAATTATTTTATTTGGCGCCTGCCTTCCTTTTTTAGTCATAGCTAAGGGCTCTCAAGCTTTTAGTTTATTTACATATGCTTTGTTATATTATGTTATTTTAATATTGACTAATGATAACTATTCTTGTTGTTTATTTGTCATATTTGCTATTTGGCTCTATATTGTGAGATGAAAACTTTCTTTGAAAATAACCGCTATGCGGGACGCATTGGTAGTCATACTTATTATGGCAAAATTCGTTGTGGTAGGCGTAAGCAAGCTAAATCCATGGACACTGTAATGAAGACGTCCGAGTATGCAATGGTTTGTGTTATGCAAGGACGAGGATACTATGAAGACCAGGAAAGAATACAGCATGCATTTGTTGCACCCTGTATTTTTCAGCGATTCCCTGATCAAACTCACCGAATCACATGGTGTGAACCATCTTATACCCTTTTTATTGCTGCACCTTCTTCCGTTTATGAGACTTTAAAGTTTGTGACAACCTCTGAAAGAATTAAACATCCAGTAATCCAGGATGTAGATCCTTCAGATTTCTTCCGAGAAGAAGATATCTTATTTAATATGCTAAATGAATTACCTGAAAACCAGTTGATGATTGCCCTGAATAGAATTCAGACGCTCTTTACCCGTGTTTTGACTGAAAGTCAAAGTGAAAATTCAAGCATTCTTACGAAAGTAGACCAATATATTGAACAAGCAATTTCAAAGAAAATATTGTTATCGGATATTGCGGTCAACTTAGGCATGAGTGAGAGTTCGTTTAAAGTAAAATTTACAGAAGCTGCAGGCATCTCCCCTGGTAAATATATTATTCAAAAACGCTTAAGTTATGCCGCAAAAAGGTTGCTCGAAGGGGATGAAAGAATATCCGAAATTGCAGATAAACTTGGCTATCCAGATATCTACACATTCTCAAGACAATTTAAAAAGTTTTATCAATGTACTCCAAGCCAATACCGAAAGAAAACTGAACTATTTTAAACATAATGATAGGTATCTTTAAGCTCCTCTTTTTCAACATAAGTTAAAAAAGCTATATTAAATATTAGTTTCGGTTAATTCTATGTAAGATGATAACATTTCATCAAATTTATTTACATATCCCTCCAAAAATATATAAGAAATTTCACCTACTTTCATTCTGTTTTCAGACATAGAAAATTGAAACACCAGGTATATCGTATTGACATGAATTATGCAGAACGTTTAGCAAAGCAATTTACTGCCTATAAGCAGGTAATAGAGAACCTTAGTTTAAAATGCTATGAAGAGCTCACCCTGTATGAGCTTGAACAACTAGCCAATGCATACCGAGCAACGGGCCAACTTTCACAATTAAGTGATTTAGATTTTGTGCCGAGAACTAGTTTTTCTCCCACTCCTTATATTTTGCAAAATGAATTTCTGAGCAAAGAGCAAATTCAGCAAGTTTGGGGCCATGTTGAAAAACATCAAGAGCTTTTTCAGAATAGTATAATGTTAGATGATCAGGTAGATTCCTCTTACAGAAAGTCCAAAGTTCTTTATGAAGAAGCTTTAAAGTCTATTATACCATGGTTTTTAAACAAGGTTGCTCAACTACTAAATAACTCTTGGAAGAGTCTATCACTTGAGGTTGAGAAGATTAAGCATCAGGAAATTCAAATGACACTTCATGAACAAGGGGCCTTCTTTCAAATGCACCAGGATGCTTCTCATTCTGGCACGGCAAGTAACCGATATGTGACCTTTGTCTACTACTTTTACAAGGAACCTAAGGCCTTTGAGGGGGGGGACTTGATCCTGTTTGATATGGATGAAGGAAGTAAAATTCCTGGAACCATGTATACACGCTATCAGCCAAGGCACAATAGTATTATTCTGTTCCCAAGTAAAGCATATCACCTTGTCACACCTGTTAATCTCCCTCAAAAAAATCCACTAAATGGCCGATTTACCTTAAATGGTTGGTTACACCGCTAAAGCATCAGTAAAACTTTTATAGAGCTTTCAGCATAATCACCAATTTCCCACTACATGAGTCTACCAATAACTATCAAGTAATGTCTTTAAGGAGATATTTTAAACTTTTTTAATTGAAGTAAGACTTTTATGCATGCCATTGTTGTACTATTTTATCCACCTTGAAGAACTAGTAAAGCATCTCTATTGACCATGTTCATGATGTTGCTTTTTTTAATGATAATACATGCAGGAGGTAGGGATGAAGTATTTGGTAGTCTTTTTTATATTGATATGCAAAGGATTTAGCATGGAAATCACGCATAATGCAGGACTGCGAAATGCAGAATATGTGGATTCTAAAACGATCATTTGTGAAATTGGTGCTAGCTTTAGTGATTACCGCTTAAGCGAAAATACACCAGCTTTTCAGATTATAAGTCAGACAGATGCTGCATTTAAGCCCGAAGTACGTGCAACCTCAGTCACTGTCTTAACAACGGAGCTAGATGGAAATTACCCAAAAGGCTATAAAGGCCCAAAATTTAATAAGTATCGCTTAAAAATACTTTTACCTGATGAGCACTTTATGAAGGATGGGCATCAATATTGGTTACGCATTAACTCCGCTTATGTGCGGGCAAAGAATAAAGCTGCCGTATGGATTCAGAAAACACATGAAATTGATGACGAAACTCGTCAAAATCATCTTGGTGTCCGAGAAGTCTTCCTATTAAAGGATGATATCATTCATTTAATTACTGGGCCTGGTATTGACCTTAAGCAACTGAATCAAATTGCGATTGTAAGTGAAGATGACAGCAACTATACGGAAGGGGTAACACCACTCAAAGTCGGCCGTCGTAGTAATTTAGATTTTTATACACCAAGGGGATGGCCATGGCAAATTGCCCAACGCCATGAACTGTTTCTTAAATTACCTCATAAATTGCAAGAAGGTAAAAGCTATGAAATAGACTTAAACCGTAATCAGTCTATTACTTGTGGGGATGCGTTGATTAAATTGAGCTATGATTCCACTAAAACTCAAAACCTTGCAATAAAAGTGAATCAAATAGGTTACCTACCTGATGCCAAAAAATATGCTTATTTAGGAATGTGGGCAGGAGATTGGAATGCAATTGACTTTAAAAATTATGCCAAGAAATTTCAAGTTCGCAATGCAATTAGCAATGAAATTGTATTCACCAGTGATATAACCTTACGTCAAAAGGCGACCTACCGCCTTGAGAATGGCCAGCAAACACCGGACCCACAAAAAACTAAAGGACCTGAGACCGTTTACAAAAGTGATCTAAGCTATGAAGATGTTTACCAAATGGACTTCACCCAATTAAATAAAGTGGGTAAATATTATATTGTTATCCCAGGCCTTGGCAGAAGTATGGATTTTCAGATTCAGAATGATGTTTATTTAGATGCATTCCAAGTGATCATGAATGGACTATTGCATCAGCGGGCAGGTATTGATTTAAAAGAGCCATATTCTGTACACTATCGGTTTGCAGCCCATCGAAATAAAACAGAAAAATCAGATGCGCCACGTAATAAGCAATGGAAGGAATTGTTAAAGTATCCTACAGATGGTGTTAAGCATGATATATGGGGAGGGCATTATGATGCAGGTGACTGGAATCCACGTAGCCACTTGAGCGTTGCAGAAAATTTATTAGTAGCCTATCAAGTAAATCCTAAAGCCTTTCATGATGGGCAGTTAAATATTCCTGAAAATCAAAATGGGATTCCTGATATTTTGGACGAAGCCTGGTGGGCCTTGGACTTATGGAATCGTTTACAAGATGAAGATGGCGGTGTGAGAGGCAAAATTGAATCAGAAGGCGACCCACGCCAATTTGATAGCGCAGAAACCGATAGCCTTCGGGAATTTGCTTATGGAAAAGATGCCTACTCGTCATATCGCTTTGCTGCTGTTGCAGCACAAATGAGCCGGATTTATCAAGAACTTAAGCAAACTGAACGCGCATCACAGTTACAGAAAAATGCTCTTCGTGCTTATGCTTGGGCAGATCAAAATGGTGGTGAAAAAGAGCAGGATATGCATAGCTATGCAGCTGTGATGCTTTGGCAACTTACAGCAGAAGAAAAATTCCATGAGGATTTTAAAAAATATTCTATATATACGCAGTATAAAAGTATGCCACCTTTTGAACATGCCAAGCATGACCAACGCTATGGTAATTTTTACTATTGTTTAGCACCTAATGCAGATGAAACATTAAAGAAAAATATCATTAAAAATTATGAGGCCTTAGCACGATATTGGTTAAGTGCAGCAAAAACTACGACATACCGATATATGAGAAGCCCATATGCACCCAATACATGGGGCACCGGAGGAATTCCAAAATGGAATGAATTTCCTATAATGACGATGGCAATTACTGAAGACAAGGCTTTAGCACATGAATTACGTGACTGGATTCTATTTAGTAATGACTTTTCTCTTGGTTGTCATCCACTAAATATGACATTCACAGTTCACCTTGGTCAGCGTTATACAACAAGTGCCTTTCACCATTTACAATTACAAAACCCGAACGGTTTAATTGCTGGTTTACAATCTGAAGCAGCTGGTGGCCGTTGGACTGCAGGGCCTAAGAAGCTTAAAGGTGGCATGGCCAAATGGCCTGGATTAGCGATGTACCCTTATGGGAATTGGCCCGATTTATATAAATATAGTGAAAATGCATCACCCGGAATGAACGAAGGAGTTACTGTAAATATGAGCCAAACAGCCCTTAGTTATGCGATCTTTGTTCCTGAAATAGATTAATCAATTTTTATATATTTAGATACAAATGAAATTAAAGCTCATGTCCTATAATATTCGCCATGGATGGGGAATGGATGATCAAATTGATCTTCAGCGAATTGCAGCTGTGATTGCTAAAGCACAACCGGATATCGTTGCACTGCAAGAAGTGGACTTTCAGTGTTCACGTAGTGGGAAAGTGGATCAAGCAGAAGTGCTTGCACAAAAATTAGATATGTTTTATAGCTTTGCTTCGTTTATGAGCTTCGATGATGGACAATATGGTATGGCAATTCTTTCTAAACATCCCTTACTTGAATCTCAAATATACCACTTACCCGATGGTGCAGAGCCACGTAGCTTTCTAGAAATCGATATCGCAGTTGGTCAAATGATGCTTCGTGTTGTTGGTGTGCATTTAGATTGGACCGATGATCAAGTTCGCCTCAACCAATTACAGGCCTTACTCAAGAAAATTGAACCAGCCAACACTCCTTATATCTTAGCTGGAGATTTCAATGCAGAACCATCTTCTGCACCAATCCAGTACTTACTTGATAAAGGATGGAAACAAATGGATAAAAAGGAAGCAAAACATATTCAACGAAAGATCCCAAGGAAGAGATTGACTATTTTTTCACTAATTACAAACAAATTAAAATTATAAAACATCACCGGATAGAGGAAACAATCGCTTCAGATCACTTTCCGATTGTAGCCGAAATAGAAGTTAATACTTAAGGTGATTTAAATTAAATGCCTAGTGTCATTGAGAAATGCAATCTCCCTGACCTCTTCGCCACTTTCTTCCCAGATTCTAAGGCAGCTAACACTTGTGTTATTGACACTGGTGACGATGGCATCACAATCGAAAAAGACTCGAATGAAATCACGTATGACTCCCAAGTGACCAAAGAGCATATAACTTTCAATAGGGCTGTTGATCATTTCTTCTAACAATTCTTTGATTCGCTCTCGTGTAGGCAAAAGGTGTTTATTGGAAGGATCTAGCTCACCTATTCCATGAAGATGATCAAATGTTAAAGGTTCATAAGCCTGCTCTTTACCCCAGGTATCTTCAATAAAACGATGGTCAAAGCGAACACTTTTACAACAAAATTCGGATAATAAATAAGTGTTCCAGGCTCTGTCTAAAGGACTTAGTATGACCTGATCCACCGTAATATCTTTTAGACGACCTTTTAGCGCGCGAGCCTGTTGTTCGCCCAACTTACTTAAGGGTGGGTTGACCCAACAAGCATTGGAATCAATCTGGGCTTTACTTTCACCATGACGAATTAAATAAATTTCTTTTTTCACTATAAATTATACCAAACTTCTACTGTTGTTTTTATGAAAACCTTAAATAGCGACCTTTCCGAGGGGATATCTGAATATGAAATTTATACCACCCATTTTCAAGTACGTTTAGGGGAAAAGTTTCACCTGTTGCCATATCTAATGCAGATGATGATGGCTGATCTAAGCGAATCTCTACACTGACTTCTTCTGTTTGCTCCAAATGACTAAACGCTACAAAAAACTCTTCTTTCCCTCGTGAGAGTTTATCTTTTAAAATGACAGCATTCCCCGTTCGGATATTACGTTCTTTAAGACCTAAGTACCTAGCAATTCGTAGGAGTGAATGCTCTGAAGCGTACGCTGTTTCAAAATAGTGAAAGTCATCAATTAGGTTTTCGGCATCATCCCAACCAGCTAGAAGAAATGAGCCAGTACCATGTGATCGTCTAATTAATACGGCTTCACCATTTGTGTCGCTCAATAATACTTCATCTTTTGCCGTAGCTTGGATACTATGGCATTTCCCATGAAGTTGCCCACCTCCGAATTCATTAGGAAATGAAATTGTTCGTTCAATACTGGGCCCATATATGATATCTTCTAGTCCTGCCACCTGACGCAATGGTAGACCTAATGAAGAGGGGACATTAATTGGGCATGTCTTGGGAAATAATAATAAATTTGTTCCTTTTTCTACCGAAGCTAATAATAACTCTCCATAAGCTTGATCAATTGGTAAGAGTAGAGAACCACCACCGCCCGTAGATGTTCGGTTAACGGGAGATGTTTCAGAGGGTAAAACAAATAACTTATAACAAGAAAAATCAAAGCGATGGCTTCTATGAATATAGTCTATTCCTATATCTGTACGAGCTGCGAAATTAGGTAAAGAATGAAAATCATCCCAGGCTCCTAACCCCATAACTGCTATTTCCGGATGAGGGCGCTCTGCATCCATAATAGATCGTCGAATATAGCCGATACGCGCAATATCTTCACCCATCACATTCAAGTCGGGACCTGGAACCGTATTGTAGCTTGCATTAAAGCGTATTGCTGAGAATAAAGCTTCATCAAATTCTTGATAGCCGCCGCCAACTTGCCAAGCTTCACCACCCCAAAAAGGTGCCGCACAATGCCAGCGAGTTAGCTCAGGGTTATGTGCACTAAGCGCTTGCTCTTCATTCCAATGTCGTCGCTTAATATCATACCAGTTTGTCCCTAAATCTGATAAGGAACCTAAACCGTGCCCAGGCGGATCTGGGGGTGTTTTCGCAGGGGCATACTGTTTAATAATCTTTTGGGCTTGGTCTATTCCGTCTTGTAAAGTCCACGTTCTAAATTCCAGATAAAGAGCCCAAGGTTCATTTTGCTCAACATAAGGGACAGGAATATCAACTTCCGAAAGAATGTTTTCTCCATATAAATTACTAATCTGTTCGAAGCTTAATTGCTTCTTATCGGTTAGGTATCTAGCAAATGCTTTGCGTTCGTGAGGAGAATAGTCAAAGAGTGTTTTATCGTTCACATAATAGTAATATCCATAAGGAAAGTCTGAGTTGCCAAAATCCACAATGATACGGTCTAATGATTTGGCATTTGCATAGCGTTTTGCCATTTCTTTTAGCATAGTAAAATAATGCTCACGGTAAAATGGACTCCACAGACTTGGGTAATTCCCGGCATTTCCGTCTCGGTCGATCGCTGGTTCCTTTAACGTCCATGCAGGAATTCCAACATCACCGAGTCCCGAACCTCGTGTTGTTGGGAACAACCAAAATGCGATCGTAATCTTTTGCTCGTCTGCAAAAGCAACCATGTCATCCGTTAAACCCCAGTTATATTCGCCAGGGCTTGGCTCGATCTCTTCCCATGGAACATTCATACGTCCATATTGACAGCCACGCTTCATTAATTCTTTAATAAAATGTTTGTCCTCTTTGGATTGTGTGGCTTCTTTATATCCACGGTGTGAAGAAAATCCAAAGCCTACAGGATTGCTAGATGCACTCGCCGCAACAATATGTTCGGTTGTTTGATGAAACTCATGATTTTTTCCATTGCGAATTCCTACTAAACGTAAGCTATGCAAGCCTGGGCGTTTCAAAACAGCTTGATGTTCAGTATTTAGCACTAAGGCTAAGACTTTGTGCTCACCGACTTCAAGTTTTTGTTTCTCCCAAGACTGTAGTACCTCTGTTTTGTCTCCTGCGATCAGTTCCAAACGGAGTTGGTTTATTTCTTGAGGATGTTGACTAGGGTTATGAATACGAACTTCTCTGGCACAGCTCTCGTTTTCTTTATGAACAGGTGTGATATGAATACTTGCATCAACATGAGGTTCGCACCATTGCACAAGACGCCTAACGATGACATCCATAGTTTCCCACTCTCGGGTTAAAGGCCCAATGTCATAGGTCCACTCCATAGGGTAGACACCCGCTGCAACTTCACGTGGTTCACCGCCAGAAAAACCGACTTGTGCCAAGCGTGAACCGGCAAAACGTTCACCTTTTCGTTCTATGGCAACCAAACATGGCAAACGCCAATCCCCCATATCCGCTTCTAGTAAATTGTGTGTAACGTCTTCAGGAAAACCTGTAATACGTAAAGCAGTTATGTCTCGATCATGAAAGGAACTAAAGTCAATATCGCCTAAAATCTCTTTTCCTACTGGCGAAAGTTGCCGAAGCCTTACTGCATCTTGGTAGCGGGTTAAATGCATTTCAAAAGCATAATTGTTTCGTATTGGATACCAACAGTCATGATGGGGGACATCACCTAAAATCAATATTGACATACCTTGTTCATGTAGGGTCATGATATGTGTAATCGTGGTCGCTGGGATATTGCCCGTTTTATAAGGCAAAATTAGGCAGTCACAAGCTTTACGAGACAACTTTGATAATGCTGGCAAGTCTATCTCGGTTATCGATGAAAAGTGATCTTTTAGTGCATGGAAACAATCTGTTGCCGTATAACTTGGGATTGCTTCAATTGATGGTGAATGTAAAATGTAAATGTTCATGATATAGAATTCGCTGCTTAAAAAATTACTTTGATAAAAACATGGTTAAAAAATGGTTACCTTATTTCTCTTTTTAAAAGTAACTCACATTTATGCAAGTAAAATTGTAAATATCTAAAAAGATTCTATTATGATAAAAAAATGATTTATAAGTTATTATTTATATAAGGTTTGAGGAAGGTGAAATATAATGCTGAAACTTTTATGCTTTCAACAGTCTCGCTTGATTTTTTATTATCTTTCATTTGTTTTTTTATTTATGCAAAATGTTTATTCCCAGTCAATTGAAGTAGAAGGTACTTTGATTCCATTAGTGAATGGGCAAGGTCAGGCTCTAGATTTACGTGAAGCCGTTAACTCAAGTATGTTTGATGATGGTATAGCGGATAACCAGCAAGGTGGTTGGACGGATGAGGGAACCAATGATTTTTATCAATATCCAGCGATTACCCTTGGGCAAAACTTATGCCGTGGTTATGCATTTGATGTTATTGACCCGAAACATAATCAAAATCAAAACTTAGTATTGATTGGTCATGATCAAACTTGGTCCAATTTGCCTACAAAGTTAACCATTAAGGGCTTATCTATNAAAGCAAAGCACCTGTTTAAGGCCATTAGCTGTTTATTAGCTGATAATTAACGATATAGGTATAAATTTCAACTATTTTAATATGATGCATGATTCGTAATTATGATTAACGATACACAAAAAATTTCCATTAAAGTCATGACGTTTAATATCCGCCTTGATACGACCATAGATGGAAAGAATCAGTGGGAGAATCGTAAAGAAGCTGTTCTACAAGTGATTCAACAAGAGCAACCAGATATTTTAGGATTACAGGAACCACTATGGCATCAGCTGGATTATCTACAAAATATGCTTCCCGACTATACGGCTGTTGGTGATGGCCGAGAGGGAGGTAACAAAGGAGAATTTTCGCCTTTTCTTTTTAAAACGAGTGTGTTTGAATTTGCAAAAAGTGACACAGGCACTTTCTGGTTGTCAGATACACCAGGGATTCCATCCAAACACTGGGGAAATCATATTCTAAGAATTTGTTCATGGGGACGCTTGAAGCATATATCTTCGGGTGAAGATATTCTTGTCTATAATACACATTTAGATCACGAATCTGCACTGGCCCGTTTACAAAGCGTTAGAGCTATTGTCGATCATATTTCCATGCGAACTAAACCCAAGCATTATATTCTCATGGGAGATTTTAATGCAAACGAAAGTTCACCACCCATCCAGTTTTTGCAAAAGGATGCTTCTATACCATTGGTGGATAGCTATCGAGTGATCCACCCTGATGAGGAAGAATTGGCGACATTTCATGACTATACAGGTTTTGGTAGCCTAGGAAAAATTGACTACATTTTTGCAGGTCTTAATACAAAAATCATAAATGCCCAGGTTTTAACCAAAAAAGTTGGTAGCCGATACCCATCTGATCATTACCCTGTTGTTATGGAGTTCGAACCATGAAATACTATTTAATTACTATTTGTGGAATTTATTCTGAGCCTCTAAGGCTAGAAGATAACTAGCTGTATACTTAATGCTTTAGAAGTGACTTGTTTAATATTCCTCAATCCAAAAGTCAAAGGGGTTATGTGGCGGTTTTCCATTATAAGCATTGCCTGTTTCAAGTTCATAACCACTATATGGACCGTGAGCCATGGTGGCTACATCGCCATTCAGGTTACGGTTGAAACGATAGTCAAAATTAACTAAGATTTTTGCATGGCCATCTGCAAAAACAGTTGGTCGACCTGAATCATGCCATGAATCTGCACCATAGGGACTACTATAACGAAGATTTGTTGTTCCCAATGAATTATCGTTTCGGTGCGTGGAACAAAATTGATAAGGTGTTCGTGCTGGTTTTGTGAAGGTATTAAACCGTTTTGACCAAATAGCAGTCCCTTCGTTATAGTGAGAGAATAATCCTGAATAGGCATTATATACACCACCGTCACCTTTATCGGTATAGTAGGCTCGTCCACCTGCTCCAAAAGGAATAACGGATAAACCAGAATTAGGACATATGAAAATCCCTCCTGTTGCCCGGTAGTAAAAAGTTGCGGTGTCAGCCCCTTCGTAAGCTTGCCCAGTATAACCCGTTAGAAGGTATTCAAGCCCTGAACCCCGGCTTCCACGTTGAAAGGAATCGAAACCATTTGGATTATAAGGGGCATAACCTCCTGAATCTGTACCATACATGCCAACAGCCAAGCCAATTTGTTTTACATTTGCTAAACATTGAGCCATACGAGCCTTTTCCCTGGCTTGGGCTAAAGATGGCAATAGTAAGGAAGCCAAAATACCAATAATAGCAATGACAACCAAGAGCTCAATTAATGTAAAAAAGGATCGTTTTGATTGCATTCCAACACCTCTTTTATTTTGTTCTAGACTAAATCATATTGTAAACTTAAGAGCTTTATTCTAGTTTATGTGTAACTAAACGATGTTTCAATATTAAGTTCATAAATAATGGTCAATTAAACGAACCATATTCTTACATGGGCAATAAAAGAGGGGTGGGGCAATACTGACTTTGGCTTTTTCTTTGTCTTGAAATGAGTTAATTATTTAATAGTTTAAGAACGGTACTTTTGATAATCTTAACGCATGAATCAACTGGGCTTTTATTGTGTTTTTCAGAGAACATTGGATTGTGTGATACATATACTTTTTGAGCTAACAAACTCTAAATTTGGCATAATTACTTTTGTTGAACATACTTTAGCTCTTTTAGTTGTATAGTAGCTAGAACTTTTACTTTTGAGGATATAGGATTGGTGATGAAAATAATATTTATTGTACTGACTGGAATTTTATTAAATACTTTGGCCCATGATGAAAGCAAGATTAGGCACTTCGTAAAAGCGAGTAAAGAGCCAGATCGAATTTTTTTATCCTTTCATGGTAATCCAGCCACAAACCGCGCAGTGACGTGGCGGACAGATACAAGCATCAAACAAGCAATTGCGCAAATTGCTCCAGCTGGACCTTCTCCTTATTGGGAAGAAATGACAAAAACATATCAAGCGACAACAGAAACTTTTGACCCAACAGCATTTAAACCCAACTACAAAGAAAATGTAAACTTTCATTCTGTTATTTTTAAGGAACTAAAACCCGACACCCTTTATCTTTATAGAGTTGGTGATGGGAAAAAATATTGGTCCGAATGGATACAGTTTCGCACAGCAAAAGCTGGAAATGAACCCTTTCAATTTGTATATTTTGGTGATGCACAGAATGATGTTCTAAGTATGTGGTCACGTGTGATTCGTATGGCCTACCAAACTGCACCTAAAGCATCTTTTGCTATTCATGCTGGTGATTTAATTGACCATGCTCATCTAGATGCCCAGTGGGCTGAATGGTTTAAAGCAGGTGGCTTTATTCATGCACAGTGGACGGGAATTCCTGTTTTAGGCAACCACGAATTTATGAAGGTGAGAGGTGATGGTCCTCGCGAACCATCCATACAATGGCGACCTCAATTTACACTGCCTGTCGAAACATCATTACCGGAATCTATTCATGAAACTGTATATACGGTAGATTATCAGGGAATGCGTATCATTGTATTGAATACCTTGATGCAGGTGGATGCACAAACAAAGTATATAGAAGATCAACTTAAAGATTGTGATGCACGCTGGAAAGTGATTGCTTGCCATTACTCGATCTTTTCTCCTGGTAAAGGCAGAGACTTTCGCCATGGCCGTACCACTTGGAAACCACTATTAGACAAGTATGGAGTTGACCTCGTTCTTCAGGGGCATGATCATACCTATGCACGAGGACAAATACGAGTCGAGGCCGAAAAAGAAGAATCTGGAGCAGTGTATGTAACTTCAGTAAGTGGTCCTAAAATGTATAACCTTTCTGAAACACAGTTATTATCTTACGCTGCTGAAGGTTATGAACTTAAGAAAATGGCTGAGAAAAAGCAGTTCTTCCAAGTCATTGATGTAAAGGACAATACCCTTGTCTATAAAGCCTATACTGCTGATGGGCAATTATATGATCAATTTACCATGACAAAAGATTTCAATACAGGAAAAAGAACAGTCAAATAACTCGATCATTTTAGTTGTTCTAGAAATAACCACTTAATAGGCATTCTTACGGCGTGTGAAGGACCAAACTAGAGCACAGTAAATGAAAGTGAATAGACTAAGGCTTGAGATTGTGAGCCCCAAACGCGCATGAGGACGCCAAGGTTTTAAATGAGCATCATGCGCTAAGTTTGCTTGAACCACTGAATGTAAGCCAATCGTTAGAATGACATAAAAGATGACTGAAAATAGTAGGGCATTAAGAAAACCATTAAAGCGAATTTTCAATTTTGTACCTCTTTTCCGAGACTTGATTGTGAGCCCCCACTGCTTTTATTTTTAAAGTAATCGCTATGATAGATTCCTAAATTAAAAAGTATCAATGATGCAAACTAGCTTTATACTAAAAATATACCTTAAAAGGATTTCATGTAAAAGAAGTTGGTTGAGCCATTTAAGAAATTATGGTTTTTTGATTTTGAAGCCTTTTACTGCTTTCTTTTCTATATGATCATGATACATGTCCATATAAATGTCAAACACCTGATCATTTCCAGCATACATAACCTCATACACATCTAAAATATGACCATCTTTACCTGCTATTACACTTCCCCGACGACGANACGTTACTTTTTCTCCCTTGGGGCCTGTCAAACGTTGAAGATATGCATGCTCTCCTTGTGGCATATGACAACGAACTGGGTTTTCCTTGCTGCCTAATGCAGCTTTTTCTACCTTGGCGTTCTCAGCATATACAAAACCTACAAAAAATACGATCAGTAATAATGTGAACCGTTTCATTTTCATCTCGCTAATTACAATCTTTATTTTTTGTTCATGAACACATCCATCCAAACAGCAAGAACTAACACACTACCACGTGCAATTAACTTTGCTTCAGGTGAAACCGCTAATAAAGTCATACCATTTAGTAAGACCGCCATAATAAGAGCCCCAAATAAAACACCAGCTACAGTTCCTCGACCACCTTTTAAACTGGTACCACCTATTACACATGCAGCTATCGCGTCCAACTCCATTAAGGCACCAACAGTTGTGGTCGAATATCCACCATAAGCAGTTTGTAAAAAGCCAGTTAACGCAACAATGATACCAAAAATAACATAAGCTAAGATTGTTACCTTCATTACGGGAACACCAGATAAAGAGGCAGCTTCTACATTACCACCTATGGCATAAAGATAGCGCCCGAGCTTTGTGTGGGAGGTAATCAAATAGATACATGTGGCAACAACACCTAAAATGACCAAAGCTAAAGGTACACCTTTGTGTTGATTCATAATAATAACTAATAAAATCAATCCTTGAATCGCTACGAATACTTTTAAAAAAGCTGTGGTCCCATCTTCTACTTTAAAACCATGCGTTTGTTGGCTTTTACGTTTTTTGATCGCTTGTACCGTAAGGGCGAATGCAACGACACCAACTAGGATCCAACTACCAATCCGTGGAAAATCCCAAGTCGTCAACAAGCTATATAAATTGGCCTGGCCACCTGGTGCAACTGGCACTGTGGCATTTTCGATGACCATCCAATGTAATCCCTTAAAAATTAGAAGGCCACCCAAAGTAATGATAAATGAAGGTACTCGGGCCTTGACGATCAAGGTTCCCATTGCCCACCAAACAACAACAGCTACTAATATACTAGATATCAATGAAGCAATGGCTGGCCACTGATGAACCGTTATCAATACCGCCGCTAAGCCACCAATCATACCTACACCAGAACCAGCTGATAAATCAATTTCACCAATAAGTAGAATTAATAACATACCCAAGGCTAAAGTCGCTGTAACCGTTAGCTCAATAGAGAGGTTGTAAAGGTTTTGAGGTGATAAAAACATCCCCCCTTTGGGGTGAAGAGCAAAGAAAGCAGTAATTAAAATCAAGGCAATTACCATTGATAAATTCCGTAAGGAAATTTTAGCTTCCTCAGGGCTCGATTCTACGTCCGTCATAACATCCTCCTAACAATACTTCATTGCTGCAGCCAAGAGGGTTTCCTGACTTGCATCTTCTTTTTTAAAGCTACCACCAACTTGACCGTTACTTAGCATAACAATTCGGTCGCTCATACCCATTAACTCAGGCAACTCACTGGACACCAAAATTACCGCCTTACCTTGAGCTGTTAATTCATTAATTAATTCATAAACTTCTACTTTAGCTCCCACATCAATACCTCGTGTGGGCTCATCCAATAAAACCAAAGATGGCTCTGTTAAAAGAGCCTTACCAATCACAACTTTTTGCTGGTTACCGCCTGATAGTGTACCAACCACTGTTGCCTGAGAATTCGCTTTGATTCGCATGGCGTCAAATAGCTTACGATTACGCTCATATTCAACATCGGTGTCTATAAAACCGCCCTGACAAATCTTCTCTAAGGAGGACAGTGAAAGATTAAAACCAATATTTTGACTAAGGTGCAAACCCCAGCGCTTTCGGTCTTCAGAAACCAAAACAATCCCTTTCTCAATCACTTGAGCAGGGGGCAATTCGCCAAGGGTTTCTCCCTTATAACAAACGGAACCTTGAACACGTGTACCGTATAAACCCATAATATGCATTAAAAATTCGGTCCGCCCTGCACCCATTAAACCACCAAGACCTAAAACTTCTCCGCCATGCACCTCAAATCCAAGCTCTTTCAAGGGAAGATCATCTTGAGNTGGAGGATTGACCGATAAAGCATCGACTTTGAAAATAGCTTCTTTTATTGGAGAAACTCTTCGAGGAAATTGATTCTCAATTTTACGACCTACCATAGAAGTGATGATATCTTCCTGTGAAACATCTTTCGCAACTAGCGTAGCTACTGCGGAACCATCACGTAAAACCGTTATACGGTCTGCGATTGCAAAAACCTCATCGAGTTTATGTGATATATAAATACAGGAGATACCACCTCTGTTTAAATTACGAATGATATCTAGCAATACATCGACTTCTTTTTCTGTTAATGCAGCAGTCGGCTCATCCAGTAATAGAATTTTACTATCTTTAGATAAGGCTTTGGCTATTTCAACCAATTGCTGATGACCTACACCTAAGTCACCAACACGATCGGTTGGATCTAAGTCTAAACCATAGCGCTTCAAAAGCTCATTGGCATCGCTATACATCTGATCCCAATCTATAAATAAGCCTGACTTAGGTTCATTCGCTAAATAAATATTCTCTGCAACTGTCAACTCATTTACGAGAGCAAGTTCTTGATGAATAACACCAATACCGGCTTTCTCAGAGTCTGCGATATTAGTAAACTCTGCTGTCTGGCCAAATACCTCGAGTTCTCCTTCATAGGTTCCATGGGCCCAAATACCACATAAGGTTTTGATAAGAGTCGATTTTCCAGCACCATTCTCACCGCAAAGTGCAAGAATTTCGCCATCAAGCAACTCAAAGTTGACCCGGTCGAGTGCGATCACCCCAGGGAAACGTTTGGTGACTTCTTCGAATCGAAGGACTGCTGTCTTATTTTCCGCCATCAAAGACTGCCTCTTCGCTATGGTAGCCATCTGCAATTACGGTATCTTTTAAATTTTCTTTGGTTACAACCGTGACTTCAAGTAATACGGAAGGCACATTTTTTTCGCCATTGTCAACAGAACTATTCGCAATGACAGGTTTGCCCGTTGCCATTTTATAAGCTAGCTCGGCAGCTGATGTAGCAATGGATTTGATTGGTTTATAAATGGTCATAGCCTGAGTGCCATTGACAATACGTTGACAAGCAACCAAATCTGCATCCTGACCAGTTACAGGTACTTTACCTGCAAGACCTGCTTCCATCATAGATTGAATAGCGCCACCCGCAGATCCATCATTTGATGCAAGTACGCCATCAAAGTCTTTGGTCTTTGTGATTGCAGCATTCATAATACGTTTAGCGTTGGCCGGATCCCAATCCTTTACCCAGTCATCGTGAACAACCCTAATAGCACCTTTTTCAATTAGTGGATCAAGTATATTATCTTGGCCTTGTTTGAACAACTTTGCATTATTGTCTGTAGGTGCACCATATAGACGTACGATATTTCCTTCTCCACCAAGCTTATCGATAAGATATTTAGCTTGTTCTTCACCAACGATCTCATTATCAAAAGAAATGTAAAGGTCTAGGTCACAGTCTGTGATAAGTCGGTCATAAGCTACTACTGGAATACCCGCCTTATGTGCCTCCTTTACTGCTGTTGCCATCGCGGCACCATTATGAGGAATGATGACTAGCACATCTACTCGGCTGGAAATTAATGAACGTACATCTTGTATTTGTCGAGTATCATCACTGTTAGCAGATTGAACCAGAACCTTTCCGCCCATGGCTTCGACCTTTTCTATGAAGTAGTCTCGGTCACGCTGCCAACGTGCTTCTTTCAGTGTATCCATAGATAAACCTATGACAATCTGATCCTTAGTAAGTTTGTCTGAGGAATCACTCTCTCCTGATTTACTTAACGTAAAACCTACAACAATACTAATTATAAATGATAGTATTGTTAAACCAACCTTGATATTCATATATCCTCTCCTAATTCATTTTATGAAATCTCGAAATTCAAAATCCTATAGTTTCTTAAAGAGCCAAATTCAAGTACTGATAGGAGAATAATCGATATTTTGAGTATGATTGATAGTCCAAGCAGAGTATTGAAACCTTTAGAGCGCTGAGCATAAATTTCATAATAGCTTATCAATAAGACAAGATTCATTTCATGAAGCATTTAAAAATAGATGAAACAAGAATTAATTTATATAATGTAATGAGTATGTATTCCTAAAATGAACTTCTAGAGATATGGACGATCTCAATGGAAAATTATTTTATTAATGGATAAAAATTGAATGACCATAAATAAATCTATCTGTAAGATTATTGTTGAATAAGTCCTAAAATGAATGAATAGATTAAATGAGAACTCCTTTTACAGTTTTTCTGAATGAATTTCAAAAGTTCTAAGTGCTTGTTTTTAGGGTACTTGGTAGAGGGTGTTTTGAGGCTTGAGTAAAAAACTTCAAAAAAAGTGGGTGAAGCAGGTTGCGCATTGCGAAATTGAGTCTAATTTAAAAGCCCTCGCTCGTGCAGTTGTACGTTGCGAATGACACATGTTTTTGTGTGAGATCTTTGACATTTGAATAGTGCAATACAGGACCTTATGAAGGTTCCTTTGAGTGCATACATTTATTATTTTGCGTACTCTTGTTACAATTAATTTTGTAACATTTTCTTATAATTACAGTTATGAGATCAACGCACTTCATTTTTATAATGGAGAGTTTGATCCTGGCTCAGAATGAACGCTGGCGGCATGGATTAGGCATGCAAGTCGAACGGTAACAGAGGAGCTTGCTCCTGCTGACGAGTGGCGAAAGGGTGAGTAACACGTGAATAATCTGCCCCCAAGTTCGGGATAGCCCATGGAAACGTGGATTAATACCGGATGTGGTTGAAAACCGCCTGGTTTTCGTACTAAAATTTTTTTGCTTGGGGATGAGTTCGCGTTCCATCAGCTAGTTGGTAAGGTAACGGCTTACCAAGGCTTCGACGGATAGCTGGTCTGAGAGGATGGTCAGCCACACTGGGACTGAGACACTGCCCAGACTCCTACGGGAGGCTGCAGTCGAGAATCTTCCGCAATGCGCGAAAGCGTGACGGAGCAATGCCGCGTGCAGGATGACGGTCTTCGGATTGTAAACTGCTGTCAATGGGGAAAAATTTTGATGGTACCCATAGAGGAAGCCACGGCTAACTACGTGCCAGCAGCCGCGGTAATACGTAGGTGGCAAGCGTTATTCGGATTTATTGGGCGTAAAGGGTTCGTAGGAGGTTGCATAAGTCTGATGTGAAATTTCAAGGCTCAACTTTGAACGTGCATTGGATACTGTGTGACTAGAGTACTGGAGGGGTAGACGGAATTTCTGGTGTAGCGGTGGAATGCGTAGATATCAGAAAGAACACCGATAGCGAAGGCAGTCTACTGGACAGTTACTGACTCTGAAGAACGAAAGCCGGGGTAGCCAAAAGGATTAGATACCCTTGTAGTCCCGGCCGTAAACGTTGTATACTAGGTGTGGCAGGATTGGTCCCTGCTGTGCCCAAGCTAACGCGATAAGTATACCGCCTGGGGAGTACGGCGGCAACGCTAAAACTCAAAGGAATTGACGGGGGCCCGCACAAGCGGTGGAGCATGTGGCTTAATTCGATGCAACGCGAAGAACCTTACCTGGGCTTGACATATATATGTCAGCCATGGAAACATGGTTTCTCTTCGGAGCGTATATACAGGTGCTGCATGGCTGTCGTCAGCTCGTGCCGTGAGGTGTTCGGTTAAGTCCGGCAACGAGCGCAACCCATGTTGTCAGTTACCAGCACGTAATGGTGGGAACTCTGGCAAGACTGCCCGTGCTAAGCGGGAGGAAGGCGTGGACGACGTCAAGTCAGTATGGCCCTTACGCCCAGGGCTGCACACGTGCTACAATGGCCGGTACAATGGGCTGCTAGTCAGCGATGGCGTGCTAATCTCTAAAACCGGCCCCAGTTCGGATTGTAGTCTGCAACTCGACTACATGAAGTCGGAATCGCTAGTAAAGGCGTATCAGCAATGACGCCTTGAATACGTTCCCGGGCCTTGTACACACCGCCCGTCACATCATGGAAGCTGTTCGCACCCAAAGTCAATGACCTAACCTTCGGGAAGGAGTTGCCTAAGGTGTAAATAGTAACTGGGATGAAGTCGTAACAAGGTAGCCGTAGGGGAACCTGCGGCTGGATCACCTCCTTTCTAAGGAGAATCCCACTCGCTCGCTGATTTGATCAGCATATAGCAGTGAGGATAAGGCCAAGACTGAGATTAAATTCTCAGGGCCACTTTAAGGAACTTTCACCTGTATTGTACTATTCAGAAGTTTAAGTGCAGTAAGCACAAAAACATTGCCGGGGCTATAGCTCAGCTGGCTAGAGCGTCTGGTTTGCATCCAGAAGGTCAAGGGTTCGACTCCCTTTAGCTCCACCAAAAGCAAAGGTGACATACCTTGACCGGATAATGAGGGCATATAGCTCAGCTGGTTAGAGCGCATCCCTGATAAGGATGAGGTCCCTGGTTCGAGTCCAGGTATGCCCACCAAAACAATTTTTTTGTCAGTACTTTTACTGACTGTGATCTTTGACATTCGAATACAGGCGTGATTTGAAGAAATTCAATGAACGTCATTAGCATCATAACAAAAGTTATGAGTATAAGATTCAAGTTTTTCCATAGAGAAACGCTTGTAATTGCTTTCTTAAATAAATTAAAAGATCTATTTTATTTGGATTTGAATTACAGTGTTTTTCGTATTGTCTTACTAAAATGGAAAAGCCGAAATCTCGTGCAATATATCTTAGCTACAAAACAATTTTGTGGTGAAGCTACTAAGAGCATATGATGGATGCCTTGGCACTGGCAGGCGATGAAGGACGTGACTAGCTGCGATAAGCGTCGGTTAGGGGCAAATACCCGTTTGACCCGGCGATTTCCGAATGGGGGAACCCACCGCATTGGCGGTATCGTGCACTGAATCCATAGGTGTACGAAGCAATACGCAGGGAAGTGAAACATCTCAGTACCTGCAGGAGTATAAATCAACCGAGATTCCGTAAGTAGTGGCGAACGAACGCGGATTAGCCCAAACCAGGCTGTTTACAGTCTGGGGTTGTAGGACGTCAACATGTGACTTATAATCGTTAGCAGAATCCTCTGGAAAGTTGAGCAATAAAGGGTGATAGCCCCGTAAGCGAAAACGATTATATACACTAGACTGTTCCTGAGTAGGTCGGCACACGTGAAACGCTGACTGAATCTGGGAGGCCCACCTTCCAAGGCTAAATACTAGCCAGTGACCGATAGTGAACCAGTACCGTGAGGGAAAGGTGAAAAGAACCCCGGAAGGGGAGTGAAATAGAACCTGAAATCATATGCTTACAAACTGTGGGAGCAACCCTTCGGGGAAGTGACCGCGTGCCTTTTGCATAATGAGCCTGCGACTTACTTGTGTACAGCAAGGTTAAATTGGTTAACACCAATGCAGCCGAAGCGAAAGCGAGTGTGAATAGCGCGTTTTAAGTTGTGCGCAGTAGACCCGAAACCAAGTGATCTATCCATGGTCAGGTTGAATCTCCGGTAACACGGAGTGGAGGACCGAACCCGTTCGTGCTGAAAAACGTTGGGATGAACTGTGGATAGGGGTGAAAGGCCAATCAAACTTGGTGATAGCTGGTTCTTTCCGAAATAGCTTTAGGGCTAGCGTCGTGGAAGTTGCGTGCGGGGGTAGAGCACTGATTATGTGCGGGCCCCTACCGGGGTACCAATCGTTATCAAACTCCGAATACCGCATGGCATTATCACGGCAGTCAGACTACGGGGGATAAGCTCCGTTGTCAAAAGGGAAACAGCCCAGACCGCCAGCTAAGGTCCCTAATTAATACTAAGTGGTTTGAAGGAAGTAGAATCGCATAGACAGCCAGGATGTTGGCTTAGAGGCAGCCATCATTTAAAGAGTGCGTAATAGCTCACTGGTCGAGTGGTTCCGCGCCGAAGATGATCGGGACTAAGTATTAAACCGAAGCTGCGGATATAATTTATTATATGGTAGGAAAGCGTTGTATGCGGGTCGAAGCGGAAAGGTAACTGACCGTGGACTGCATACAAGTGACCATGCAGGCATGAGTAGCGAAAAACCGGGTGAGAATCCCGGTCACCGAAAATCTAAGGTTTCCTCGGGCAACGATCGTCGTCCCAGGGTTAGTCAGGTCCTAAGGCGAGGCTGAAAAGCGTAGTCGATGGCAAATAGGTTAATATTCCTATACCTCAGATAAGTGGCGATGGAGTGACGCGGAAGGCTAGGCGAGGCGCATTATGGTTAGCGCTCGAAGGTTGTAGGCTGGTTACCCAGGAAAATCCGGGTTTCCTTAAGGCCGAGAACTGATAGGCCCTCTCTTTTGAGGGAATCGTCGATGCCAGGCCGCCAAGAAAAGCTTCGTTTCGTGTATTCACTTATATGAGCCTGTACCGTAAACCGACACAGGTAGATAAGTCGAGTAGACTAAGGTGCGCGAGAGAAACCACGTTAAGGAACTCGGCAAATTAGCCCCGTAACTTCGGGATAAGGGGTGCTTGATCATGTGAAGGACTTGCTCCGTAAGCATCTTCAAGCCGCAGCTAAGAGGCCCAGGCGACTGTTTAGCAAAAACACAGCACTCTGCCAACTCGTAAGAGGAAGTATAGGGTGTGACACGTGACCAATGCCGAAAGGTCAAGGCAAGGGGTTAGTCTTCGGACGAAGCTCTGAACCGAAGCCCCGGTGAATGTCGGCCGTAACTATAACGGTCCTAAGGTAGCGAAATTCCTTGTCGGGTAAGTTCCGACCCGCACGAATCGTGCAACGATCTGGGCACTGTCTCAACGTGGTTCTCGGCGAAATTGTAGCTCCGGTGAAAATGCCGGATACCCGCAGTAGGACGGAAAGACCCCATGAACCTTTACTGTAACCTGATATTGGTGTTTGCTTCTTTATGTGTAGCATAGGTGGAAGCCTTTGAAACGGTCTCGTCAGGGATCGTGGAGGCGACAAGTGAAATACCACTCTTAAAGGATCGAGCATCTAACCTGATTCCGTCATCCGGGTCAGGGACCGTGTCAGGGGGTCAGTTTGACTGGGGCGGTTTCCTCCCAAAAAGTAACGGAGGAGTTCGAAGGTACATTCAGCATGGTTGGCAATCATGTGTTAGAGCGTAAGGGCATAAATGTGCTTTACTGTAAGACTGACAGGTCGAGCAGTTACGAAAGTAGGACCTAGTGATCCAGCGGTGGAACGTGGTATCGCCGTTGCTCATCGGATAAAAGGTACTCTGGGGATAACAGGCTGATACTGCCCAAGCGTCCATAGCGACGGCAGTGTTTGGCACCTCGATGTCGGCTCATCACATCCTGGGGCTGAAGAAGGTCCCAAGGGTTCGGCTGTTCGCCGATTAAAGTGGTACGCGAGCTGGGTTCAGAACGTCGTGAGACAGTTCGGTCCTTATCCACTGCGGGCGTAGGAAACTTGATAGGATCATTCCCTAGTACGAGAGGACCGGGAATGAGTGACCGCTGGTGTTCCGGTTGTGCAGCCAATGTGCAGTGCCGGGTAGCTAAGTCGCGAACGGATAAGCGCTGAAAGCATCTAAGCGCCAAGCCTCCCTAAAGACGAGGTTTCCCGTGGCCCTTCGGGGCCACATAAGACTCCCGGAAGACTACCGGGTTGATAGGTCGGATGTGTAAGATCTGTGAAGATTTCAGCTAACCGATACTAATTAGTCGAATGGCTTCACCACCTTTTTCTTTTACACTTTAAGGAGTCTAAAAGAAAGAGTATTGATGAAGACTAAGAATATTGCAAAATTGCTAATGAATTTTTTGGATTCTAGTAGAATCCGCCTGTAAATCGAATTTTTCAAGTTTATACACTTTGGCTGGTGATTATGGCAAGGGGGAAACACATGTTCCCATCCCGAACACAATCGTAAAGTCCCTTAGCGGCGATGGTACTTGGGCGGAAGGCCCTGGGAGAGTAGCACGTTGCCAGCCTTTTTTTTCAAAGACCCGTAGTTTATACTACGGGTCTTTTTTTACGTACAAATCTAAAATTTTTGGCTTAACATATAAAGATATAGAGTATAAAGATTTTACCTTATATAATAATTTATTCGTTATTTTTCAGGATAAATTATTCTCCAGTCTGTTTTTATATCAACAAATAACCATCCTTTTTCCTTGCCCACATCAAGACCCTTATCTAACTGGCCTATATGAGAATTTCGATCATATGCCCATTCACGTTCAGCATCGGTATGATGAACAAACATAGCAAGTGATGGACCCTCTTTTGATGTAGTCCATTGACTCATAGCTATATCACCGTCTGAATTACCAGCTGAAAATATTGGACGTTTACCAATAAAATTTTGAATGCTCACTACTTTTCCTCCTTCATCATTCAAAAAAGCTAGTTTAGGTTTACGAATTAATACTGGTTTACCATCTTTGAATTCATACTCCATGGTTATTCGACTACCGACAACTTGTTGCGGTGGAATTCCATATGCAACTTCTGCCCATACACGCATAAATTCGATTCCTCCACCTGACATAATAAAGGTTTGAAATTTATTATCTCGTAAGTAGACTAAAAGTTCAAACATGGGCTGATAGATCATATCGATATATTTTTTTTGTGTTTGTGGATGTTTCGCGGTTTTAACCCATTGTCGGACAACTTCTGTATATTCATCGGAACTCATCCCCGAGTGTGTGGCCATAATGAGATCAAGGATTGCTTTTTCTCCTCCCTTTAATGCTGCTTTGGGATCGCCTTTAAGGATTGATGCAAAAGGTTCTTGCGTTTTCCATTCAGGCTTATCAGAAGCCATTTCTTTCACTCTGTCCATTGCAAAGAAAAGCTGAAAATAAACAGGTTTTTCTGCCCATAAAGTTCCATCATTATCAAACACAGCAATACGATCTTTAGGTTCAACATAATGCTTAGAATTCTTATTCGTTACTTGGTCGACAAATTGAATGATGGTATTTTTAGATTTTTCATTATTCCAAGATGGTAATGGATCGCCAGCTGAAAGAATGAAAGTGGTCACAAATAAAAGTAAAAAAGTTGGTATAAATTTATGTTTCATGTTAATTCCTTTCAATTTAATACATAATAACAGAGTCTCTACTTGAGCGTGTTTCTATAAATTATAAATCTATATAAAAAAACATAAACAGTACAAATACTATATTTACAGATTTAAGGAATGGTTTATAATTTCGTAAATTATGTCAGAAAGGTATATTTATGAAATTTTATAAAATTTTTCTAATTTGTTTATGTAGTACAATCTTCGTAAGTAATATAAATGCAGAAGAAACAATTCAACCAACAACTCCATATGATCAATATCGATTAGCAGAATATATAGAGTGGTATCCTGCAATCGAACAGGAAAGGATGATGAATAAGTGGTTGGAAAAGAATAAACTCGGCACTTGGTCATACACGGGACTTGTTGGAGCGGATGATAAAACGGTAATCACACCTCAAGCAGATGTAAATTATGGATATAATTGGTTTAATATATCAGATGGGCCTATTGTAATTGAGCTTCCTGCTTACAAACTTTATTCTTCCATAAGTATTTTCGACATGGATCACTACGTTGAAGATGTCATTGTCAATCCAAGTAAACCTATCGTTGTTCGCTTAGCAAATCAACAATCACCAGTAGAAGATGCTTATGAGGTTGTATTGAGTACAAATAAAGGTCTTGCACTTTTACGTATGGTAATTCCAGTTGCAAAAGATGAAAAAGAAGTCGTTGATCTAGCAAAGTCAGCTAAGACGAAAGGTGGTGACGGTACTGAAGATTTCATTATTCCAGATTTTACAGAAAAAGAGCGAGAAAATGCATTAAAAGTAGTTAAATCATATGCAATGAAAGTAAAAGAGGCTAATAAGCTATTTGGTAAGCGAAGTCAAGGAGTTGGTAATATGGACCGTGCATCAGGTGTTTTTCTTGGCCAATTAGGAATTCCTGCCAAATTTGTTCAGTATAAACAATATGTTCAGACAGAAGATGGTAAACCATTAGGTAAAGATGGTAGTTATGAGATTACGATTGATGCCAAAGGTTTAATGAGAGATGAAAAAGGCTATTGGTCAATTACTGTGTATAATATGGAAGATCGTTATTTAATAGAAAATGATAAAAATATCTATTCGATTACATCTTATACGACGAAACCTAATAAGGATGGAAGTTTCACGGTACGTATAAATCCTACTGGTGAAGGAGAAAATGCGATTCCTACCATGAATAAGTCAATCTACGCCATAATGCGAGTCTATCAACCGAATGGTGTGATCAAATTTCCTTCTATAAAAACCGTAAAGTAATACCTTAATCTTGTCCTCAAATGGATTTTATTACATAGCTTTAAGATAAATTGTTTGAGTAATATATATATAAAAAATCTGCACATTTTAAGATCGATATATTGCTCATTTCTTTATCCTTTTAGCTACCTTCATAGTTCCTGTTATGAGCTTTGCAATTAAGGATAATAGTTAACCCTTTTCTATGGTTTTTAAAGTAAAGGAAGTGCCTGATGAAGTATTATGTATGACTGAGAGAGAAATTACTTTTTATCATATTTGATGATGAGAACAAGCAGCATTCTCTTTGAGTTATCATGTATTTTATAGCTAATAACTTTATATTTGGTTGTTATAGATTACTATTGATATTTCCTTGAAATTAATTATTACATAATCTGCTGCTAAAATTATAATATCCTTTAATATTTTGTATATTATAACTAAAGTGAATTGATTATTTTTAATGGGGCTAGATTATTAAAGATCCAGACGTCAAATAAGAATTTCTATGTAATTTTAAAAAATATAATAAGGCTGAATCTTATTTATTAATAATTTGTAATTATATATATAAATAATAAATATTAAACAATATCTATATTCAATCAATTTTTTCAAAAAAAATACTCATTCTCTTAAAGCAATTAGATTTATGATATACCAGGATTATTGCAACCAATTTGATATAACTTGAACCTGTTGGATGGAAAAGAAAAAGTCGATATTTAACGCAATTATTTATGCCCTTTGTACAAGAGTAATATATATAAAAAATCTATACTCTTTCTCTTTCATAAACAAGTGGGTTGATATCGTCATTATTAAGCACATCCCCTTCTTTTAAAGTTTCAAAATACTCTTTTGGTAAGATATTACGATGACCGTTGAAGACTTCCCCATCTGGCATGAAGGCGCAGGTCATTGCACGACGCCAGCCAGGAGTCATATTTGCATTTGCACCATGAGCAGTCATTCCGTTATGAATACCGCAATCACCTGCTTTCATTGGTGCAGGAACAGCTTCTAATTTTGTCCACTCAGGGTTCGATGTAATTAGAGCACCTACATTCTGACTAATTGCAACATTGGTTTCATGTTTTGCGCTCTTATGTGTTCTGGGTAAATACCACATGCAACCATTCTCAATCGTTGCATCATCTAAGGCAATCCAAATGGATAAAGAGTTAAATGAGTAAAATGACCAATATGGGTTATCTAAATGCCAGCCAGTTGGATTTCCCCAGGGACGCTTCTGTAAGGTCTGATCATGCCATATACGCATACCATCCACACCGGCCAAATCACATAACATCTTACCCAGTTTTGGATTGGTGAAAAAATCTTTAATAAAGGCATTGATTCGCCACAAGTTTAGTCGCTGTAGAAAGACATTGTCATAAAAGTCTTCACCTTCTTGAATGTTATCTTTGTCAATACCACCATCAACCGTGGTTACCTTACTTTTACCCATTTTATCAACCGACTTCGTAACGGCAGAACGCATCTTCTCTAGCTCATCACCTTCTAAAAAATCACGTAATACTAAAAAACCATTATCCTGATACGATTCAATTTCTTCTTGTGTAATATTTGTTCTCATAATTAAGACCCCTTTATATTTGTAAAATTTTAAGATATGAGAATATTAACCTTTATAATTATTTAAACTTGGAAAATATTCGCTTATTTATTAGGAGATGTTCATGTTTGATGATGGATTAGGTTTTTCTAGTCGGCTATTTACTCACTATGTAAATAAGAAGAAAGACATGCATGCAAATGATTTTACCTTGTTATCGGTTATTTTTGAAGGACAAGGCACCCATATGATTGGAGACATGAGTTTTCATGAGTCCGGTGGATCCTTAGGGGTAACTTTTCAAGGACAGAAACACGATATCCTCACGGACGAAGTAGGGATGTCCGTTATGAATGTATACATTGAAACGGATCATTTTCGTTTACCTAACTTTTCTCCACAAGAGAATCAGGTCCTACAACAATTATTGCCCTTGAATGTTAATCATCACTTTTGGGGAAATCGTTTACTGCGTATTCAGTTTCGTGACTTTGCCAAGGTAAGTAAAGTGTTGCTTATGATGAATGATGAATTCTTAGAAAAGCGTGTTGGTTGGAAAACATGTGCGCGTAATTTAATGGATACTTTTTTGCAACTATGTTGTCGTGAAATTATTGAACAGGGTGGGTTGGATGTTCAAGATCAGCAACAACACAATGCCGTAGCGGAAGAAGTTCGTTATTATTTAGAAGACCATTATATGGATATCATGAGTACTGCTGACCTAGCCTTAAAATACCGAATTAATAAACAATATTTATGTAAGTGCTTCAAAGAATACACAGGTCAGACCATCATTGAATATTTAACTCAAGTGCGTATCAATCATGCAATGTTTGCTATCGCTCATACCAACCAAAGTATCTCTACAGTTGCCACAGAAACTGGCTTTCAAGACTTATCCTTCTTCAATAAAAAATTTAAATTTTTAGTTGGTTGTACACCTAGGGCATATCGTCAACAAAAGAATAGGTAGCGAAGCCGCAGTTATGTTAGCGCTACGCTCTACTCGCAAGCTCGTTATTTTGACTAAGTCGGCTGATGTGAGCTTTAGCTCCATATTTTTTACCTAAGTTGAAGTCTCTCCTCCTCGAACGAAGCGAGACCTTTTCTTAAAAGACATTCAGCCTTTTGAATTTTTAGGGGCCTATACTCTGGGTGCCACAAGTTAACTAGAGGCTATATTATGTAACTCCTTCGGACTGAAGAATACCTAGTTAGACCTTAAAGAAGAGTCTAGCCTAATACTTTTAATCCATATTCACCAAATCGACGATCACGGGTTACTACAGCTAGAGGTTAAATTATGTCAGTTGCAATGATGAGACGTTCAGCAGCATCTTTATGAATTGAAGAAGGTTTGGCGGCTAAAGAGCTTATCTTTCCAATCACAGTTACTTCTAGTATATTATGGGGGTTTAATACTTTATTATATTATTCATAGGTCATCATTGGTAAGGTCAATTTATTAAGTTGTAACTTACAAGCAATTTCGAAAGCCTCAATAGCACTAAGATAAATGAAGTTTGCTTTTTGAATTTGATTTAGTGATGATTCACTTAGGTTCTGTCCTTTGCTTGCTAGCTATACGAGAGTGCAGGTATAAAGGATTAATCCAGAAATTCCCAGTCATCCTTCATATCAGAAATAAAAATATCATTAAGGATTTTAACAGCTAGACTATCATCCTAACTTACGCGATCTTTTTGCTCATAATCAACCAATTTCGCTACTGGCTTACCATTACGACAAATCACATAACCTTCACCCGTTTATTCAACTCTAGTATGAAGCTTTGAAAGTTTACTTTTTATATCAAACCTATTAATAGGTTCCATAATTACCTCCTTTAGCATAATTTAGCTAGATTAGCTAACCTATCAGCCTTTGCAAGCTGAATTATCAATATCATATAGATAAACAAGTTTTAAAAATCTGCATTGATTTACCGCTACGCTCTCGCAAGCAAATTGCCCGCTTTGGTTAAAGCCTGCTGTACTGAGTTTCTCTTCATCTTTCTTAGAAGAGGCACTTTTCGCGCTTCCCCTATTATCCGTAATTTTACTTAAACTTCGTTTTGGCTTTAACCCTTGACGATTAATTCTTTGACCTGGCCGTTGGCATCATAGCTGATATCAACAATTGCTTGTTTATTGTCTAGGCTAATGCGGCCAGCTTCAAGTATCGCCGTAACGGGTACAATATCCTGAATCGCAGCATGTTGTAAACGTGCTTCATCCATCGACATAGTATTGCTATTTAATGCCTTAGCCGTTTCTATGAAGACTTCAATACTTTTATAACCATATCCATTTTGTCCTGCAAAATATCCTTGTACATCGGGTGTATAGCGCATGAAAAGAGGGTTTGGCGAACTATAACCTGCTTTATCGGTGGACACGGTATATCCACGGTGAGCTTGATCTACACGGACTTCTCCTTTATGACCCATGTAGAAAAATTGTTGCTGGGAATGCACTTCTGCTTTCGGTGCGATCCATGCGGAAGTATAAGTCGCATTTCCTAGGTTGCCAGTATCCAAGTTTTCCCAAGTCACGTGTAGAGAAATTAAATCTTCTGTTGGAATATCTTTTTCATGAGCGACACCAGTAGAGGCAGTTGCATAGACCCGAACTGGACGTGCTTTATTTTCTTGTGACCAATTGTGAAAGTCCACATGATGGGCATTGAGATAGTAAGAGATATCCGATGATTTGCCAGCCCAGGCACGGAAGGTGTCTAATTGATGCTTGGGTTGACTCATATAGGCCGTAATATGACTAAAATCACCTAGCTGAGTAATACGTTGACGTGCATCTTGGTAGATTGGATCCCAGCGTTTATGGACTTCCATCGCGACATAGACGCCTTTGGCTGCAGCTAAGTCCATCAGTTCCTGATGCTCGGCTAAGGTCTTTACAATAGGTTTCGCAATCAATACGTGACAACCAAGATCTACAGCATCTTTAGCAATTTGAAAGTGGGTATCATCTGGTGTGAAGATGAGTACCACATCACCAGGGGATAGACTCTCTAAAGCTGATTTATAGGCTTCATAGTCTTTTACAACATCATCTGCAGGGTAGGAATCAAACTGAATATCCATATTTTTATAGACATCACCAATTTTTACTTTTAAGTGTTCTCGAATACCTGGAAACTTCGTACCCTGTGTTGCTGAAATAGCTACTTCTTTAATGATACCCCGTCGTCGTAAATCAAATAGGGTAATCCCTACAACGCCTGCACCTTTATCGGAATCGGATGCTTGTCCACCCACGTAACCTGTTGTATATTCACCTGCTCCAATTGCTAAAACTCGCATATTTCTTCTCCAAATTATTTATATAAATTTCTGTTTAATAAATTATCTATTTTTATTGTTTTTTTTTGTTCGATTGATTTATTAGCTGCTATGCCCACCATGATAGAATTGACTCCTGCATCTATACCTGCAGCAGTGGCTAGTGGATCATTTTCATTGCCAACAAAGATATCTTCCAGCATTCTGGCATCACCACCACCATGGCCGCCTTCGCCCTGTGGGATATCGATTTCTCTTGGTTTTTCCCAATGTAAATGAAGGCGCAATGTCTCAGAGGCTTTATTTACATCCAAAAGCTTTCCTTGATTGGCAATTTCTTGCATATTATGATCAGGATTATTTTGATCAACATCACTACCAGATATATAGGCATTATCGATTATGTCTAATTCAATACGGCCTCTAGTACCCGTAAAAGAAACCTTATAACCTTCCCAAGGGCAAAATGCATTTAAAGAATAGTTTAAGGTGGTTTTCTTTTTATATTTTACCATTACACTCATACTATCTTCAATCGAAATATTATGGCCAAAAACGGATTGATCACGGATATAACCATCTTCATGTTCCGCATCAAGATATAATCCTTTTAAGTTTTCGTCGGAGGACAGATCTATAGCAAAGGGATCTCCTTCTGCATTTGGCGAACCATAGCAACGATCGTAAAATCTTGTGATACCTCGTTTTTCTGCATTTTCACGTCCATAAAAGGCTAGTTGTCCCCAAGCAAAGACTTCTTCGGGTTGATCATCTAACCACCAGTTGACTAAGTCAAAGTGATGGGTAGACTTGTGCACGAGTAATCCCCCAGAATTACTTTTATCGCGGTGCCATCTGCGGAAATAGTCAGCACCATGTTTGGTATCTAAGGTCCATTCAAAGTGAATATTAATGACTTTACCAATTACACCTCTTTGAATTAATTCTTTAACCTTAGCATTTCGGGGGCTGTAACGATAATTAAAGGTAACTCGTATATCTTTCCCAGTTTTGGCACGACAATCTAAAATTTCAATACATTTGTCAGCGTGGGTAGTCAATGGTTTTTCCGTCATGATATCACAGCCTAATTCCATGGCTTTGCAAATATAAGTATGATGCGTACAGTCCTTAGTTGCTACAACTACAATATCCACCCGTTGTTCTTGAATCATCTTCTCAAAGTCTTGAACAGCATAAGTCGCAAAAGGACCCTGACCATAATCCTTTATAAACTTTGAATTCCAAAAGTTCATACGAGTTTGATTCAAGTCACAAAGACCAACAAGTTCATAGCCATCTTTATACTCTTCTAAAATTGCTTTAGAGAACAATTGAGAACGGCTACCTAAGCCAACAATCGCAACACGTTTTTTCATCAGATCTTCCTAGCTAAATATTTCTTTTCGTACGTCTTGAGATTTAATGGGTGCACTTTCCCGCACAACAAGGGACATAGACAGTACTTTGTTAACGTCTTGCTCAAATCCGTCGCATTTTTGTAAATAGCTTAAAGCTAATCTTACTGGCTCCTCTATAGGCTGTGCAACCGTAGTCAAGGATACCGGTAGGTATGCAGAAAAGGGTAAGTTATCAAATCCGATGACTTTGATATCATGGGGTACACGTATATCCAGCTGTTGCAATTTTCTCATCACCCCTAAAGCAACTTCATCATTCCAACAAAAAATACCATCGATATCACTACGGCTTAAAACATCTTCAATTCCTTGTTCTCCATCGACAAAGTATCTACCAGAAATAGAATGAATCATGTTAGTCTTATCCGGATAAAACTCTTGAATGGCTTGTTGAGCGCCTTGTGCTCGTCCTTCACAGGGACTTGAAAACAAACAGCATGGGGATTGGCAACCAGATAAAGACAAAAGTTTGATAGCCATATAGGCACCAATAGAGCGATCAAAATTAATTTGTGAAATTGAATCAATCTCACAATCGATTGCAATGCAGGGCGTATTGGTGTTTTTGAGTAAGTTTATGGTTGCTTCAGATAGATTACCATCAAGGTGGTGGATAAGAATTGCTTCACTCTTGGCCGCAATCGCTTCTTGAACTAAAACATCCAAATTATCCATTTCGGTTGAACCTAACATCCGTAGGTGAGAATAATAATCTCCTACTAGTTCATTGATCGCTTTATTTCGCTGTTTACCGATTTCGGTATCATTTGGGTTGAAAAGTAAAGCTAATCCAGACTTCTTCGTCTTTCGTAAAGCACTCGCTTGGCGGTTGACGTTTACACCTAAACGTGCTGCAGTCTCTTCAACTTCACGCTTGCGGCTCTTGGTGACTCCCTTGCCACTTCCCAAGGCACGGGATACCGAACTTACCGATATACCTAACTCGTCTGCAATTTGCTTTAATGACACAATCGTGGTCTCCATATTTGTTATATAATATAAAGATCTACTCTATATATGCAAACGTTTGCATGTCTTTTGTTTACACTCCTTGCATCATGTTGATTCATCGCTTATGTTAGGCTGATTCGTAATCCGCTGACTTGCCAAGCTAGACAACAAGATTAATTCTTTTGATTTAAGGACATCTCATGGGTAAATTTTTTAGTTTTCTTTTCATTTCGTTTTCTCTATTCGGTGCGGATGTTTACTTTCTGCCTGGTGATGCATTTTTTCACACTCGCTTGACAGCAAAGACCATCCAAAAGCTTAAAGAAAATAAGGATAAGATTCTTACATATGAAAAACCAAATGAATTTTCAATGGACTGTGGGACGGCAGGTTTTTATCAACTTCAGTTAATTGGAAATGCGGATCAATTGATCGCTAACCTTGAAAAAACATATGAAAAATTACGTGCTTACGGTCGAGAGTTTGTTGAAGAAATCGATTATAATACGGATAAAAAAATATTGATTGAGACTAATGGATTAAACCTCTTTATCTATAATAAGGATTTTGATTTTACCCAATTTATGGTTGGCCTTAAGTATAATGAGAATTGGGTACAAGAGTATGTGTCCTTTGGGCATGAGCGCAAGGGCGCTATGTTAAATAGCTTTTTACCCAACTACCTTTACAGAAGTTGGCGTGATGCTTCATTGGTTCCCCCTTTAAAATCCACTGCTAAAGCAGGTGCTTATCAAGGTGCGGTAAATGCTGAAAATATTCCCACAATACAAGTCAAAGATATCTCTTTTATCATTGTTGATGAGTTTCCTAAAAATCTATATGATCTGTATTTTATCCGCACCTTTTATGTCGTTACAGCAGATGGAGTGAAAGCTCTTCAACTTCATAATCATCAATGGAAAGTCAACCATGAACATTTTAAGCAACAGATTGATAACATAGATGAACTTAACGATGATATTGAAGGCCTTGATGACTTTGAGTAGAATATGAAATAAGCTGTCTAAGCAAGTTCTAACATCATTGAACTGATCGATTTATGTTTATCCTAATTTTTTCCTTCAACGACTCAGCTCTTCTCTCTCTTACATTATTAAATTACAGCTACCTAGTTTGACAGTGTAAATGTTTGCATGCTCTTTTCATGATTTCCCATTATTGTGTATATGATTTATTTTGTAAGTATTTTTTATCATCTTTTAATTATTGATGGTGTTTGATTATAGTTTCTTTAAATTTTTGAATGTTGAATTTACTTTGAATGAAAGGGCTGAGGAAATGTTTTGGAAACATAAAACAATTTATATCGTATCCAGAGATACTGAAGTTCTTAAGGAACTTCACATTGAAAAAGAAAGTTTAGCTGAGAGAGATATTGTATGGTTTTTAAAAAATCGTGCAGGAATTCAAACTAACTTCACTGGGCCTATCAGCAGATCCACAGCAAAAGAAGTTCGAAATAAATTGGGAACTTTGAAATTAAATGAAGCACTATTAGTAGATCACAATGGGCAAGAAAAGCTTAAAAGGTTTGGGTTTAATCTTTCCCATATTTATTCAGTTGTAGACGAGTTATCTATCAATATTAAAAGAGTTTAGCTTTTTTTTAAAAAGGATTCTGCCTGTTAATAAGAAATCATTTATCTTTGTTAGAACTTCTAATTCACTTCCGTCAATCTTCGATCCTTCATATATTTATATTGAATTTGTATTTTACTTTCCCCTCAGGGCATGATGTAAACATACTATTTTCATCGTTGTCTTCTAAAGCACGAATTAATTGACCCTAGATCAACTTTTCTATATTTTGATTAATTAGAAATAGAATTTATCCTTTTGTCAAAGTATATTGTTTTTATCATTCATTTTATAAAAACACATCAATTTTATTTTTACCCCAATTACTCAAACACGTACTTTGAGACGAACTCTTTACCCTCACAAAAAATTTATACAAAATGAGGAAATAAACAGATGGAACTAATTAATGCATTGTTACATCAAGCGCCACTAATTGGAGCAAATGTTTTCTTACTATTTGTGGTTATTTATAAAATGGAGTCTAAGATTAGTGACTTTTTAAAGGTAATTTCTGTATCTTTATTTCTGGCAATATCATTTATTCAGCCCACTTTTTATAATGCAATTTTACCCGCTATAGTTGAATCTCTTAGTACAGATGATTTAGCAATAACTCACAAAGTAGCTTCTTTAGCCTTTACATTGTTGTGGTCACTGGCAACAATTATCTTGGCAATAGGGATTATCTTAGGAAAAATGGCTTCAACAAAAAAGGATCATTCGTAGCTCCTCAATAAGCAACATTGTAGCTAAATGACTAATTATAGTAGTTCATGATCACACATTGAAGCTTAATCAAATAATCTTCTTTATTCTACATTTTTTTTCTGCTATAATTAGATTACCCTTCATTTGATCTTCTTTTCTAGGCATTGAATTGACAAATTATAGATTCACCAGCAATAATAGGAAAGTCATAAAATTCAATTTTCTTACCTACTTTATTCTGGTGGATCCTTTTTTATGCAGCTTCATGTTTATCTAAGAGACCTTCGGGTCTATTCTATATTATAAATTGGGCATATGATAGAGCCGTAAATGTTGGTAGAAAATCCAATGCTTTACTACTTTCGCCGGAAACGGTATCAGTATGTTTAGTCAATAGCTACCACATAATATATGGAGCCCAAATCCCCTTTCATTATTAGAAGACCTAGTACTAAGAATTAGCGTAAGAATCCACCAAATTATTTAATGCCCATAGAGATAGCCTAATGTGAAGTTGACCATCGTATTCTTATCAATACATAAATTTTTTAAATAGTTTAAAAGTTGGCTAACATGAAAGTCGATTTCATAAATATATCTATTTAGAAATACTTAAATTATTATCAAACTGCATTTTAGCTATTTTATCGCTACATAAGCAATGCGGCAAATCTAAACTAGTCACTTCTTATTTTTTATATCTTATTAGGTCTATCTTTTGCTTAGTAATATTCCTTATCCATTGCATCAATTACGATATTCTTAGCGATTTGATTATTGCTAATATTTAGAGGGTTGTCTAAGCTTGCTGTCACCTTATTAGTTTCAAAAAACAGATTATTCATCTCTGTAAGTTTTGTTTGGACACAAGGAACTGTTTGTTAAAGGAGAACATATGCTGTTTAAATCTATTATTGCTTTGACTGTGTTAATTTTTGCGACTTCGTATAGGAAAGCACCCAAAGATAAGGGACTTTCTGAGCTTAAATGGAAGAATAGACTCTTGTTTATTACAACGACAGGTACGCTTGAGTTAAAACAGTTATATCAGCAGAAAAAAGAAATTCAGGAACGTCACCTCATATGGTTTGTCAAAAATCAAACAGGTATTCAAACAAATTTTACTGGGCGACTAAGTTCAAAAATGACAGCTGATATCAAAGGTAAATTGACCACTCTTGGAAACAAGGGAGTACTTTTGATTGGTAAAGATGGTGAAGAGAAGATGAGAGAAACTAATCTCAATCTATCCCATATTTACCAAAAAATAGATGCGATGCCAATGCGTCAAAAAGAAATGCGTGATTAGTTCGGTTCTAATTTTTTTGTAATGAATTTTCTTACGGAACGAGTAATGTTCAGTGGTTGCCTTTTGGCGGGGATTCAATCTGTGCCATGATTGTAAAATTGTTGAGGTGTATTATGCATGAAATTATTCTCATTGCCCAATTAGCTATTGCATTTGGTATACTTAATGTTTGGTGTTATAGGCCTAATCGCCCAACTAGGTGGCGTGGCGGCAATGCCAAAACTATGCGTGAAGAGTTTGCGCACTATGGTTTACCATATCCATTTATGTTAATGATTGGATTTCTTAAAGTAACTAGTGCAATAATGTTGATATTAGGTGTATTCATTCCAGCCTTTACACTACCTGGCGTTGTTCTGCTTACTGTCCTACTTTTGGGAGCTATAATGATGCATGTTAAAGTACACGATCCAATATATAAAGTTATTCCTTCTCTTTCTTTATTCACATTGTGTCTTGTAGTATCTGCTTACATCATTTCTCATTTCAATCAAGATTCAAATTTGTATGCTATTTGGTAATCTCTAAGATGTATACCTGATATTGTAGATCACGTTAATAATCATTTTATTTAATGTAATGAATCTTAATTATTTATGAATATTAATTAAAAATTTATAAGGTGATCTTTTGAAGGCATACTCAGTCATTAATATTTTTCCACAATTGGTAAATCAAATTATAGATCAAGCTGGTAAATTTCCAGTCAATCAATATGGTTTGATGCCCTTGTCTATTGATCAATTTCTGGTTGAACATGTCACAAGAAATAGTTCTTCAATCTTCAAACAAAATCAATTGTATGAAATCAAAAAGCGACTTGAACATAAAATGGTTCTTCATTATCAAGATCGTGATATTATTGAACCTGTCATAGCAGAAAAGATTTGTGAAGCTAAACGATCATATGTTGATTGTTTACCCGCTTTTTTGGTAGCTAATTTACCTATCTTCTTAAATGATTATATGTTACTAGAAGAGTGGTTAGATCTACAGTGTATATTTAGAATTGATACTCCTGACAGACTTTTCTTTGATAGTTTAACGGCCTCAGGTATGGATTTAGATACAGAGGCAGGAGCCGTTTTTTTCAATATGTATTATGACTACATGGATATGATGGAGAAACTTGAAGAGCATGCGGCGCTCAAAGGTGTAGCTATCAAGCTAATTGAGCACAATCGCAATGATGATGCTGGTAGCTTATGTAAAAAAATTCTAAGAGAAATTGCATTGCTTGGAGAACTAGGCCCTCAGCATAACGCTGAAACTTCTGGCTAACTTTTTCTTCCTGAAAGATACTTTCACAGATTGTTGCTTTTACTGCTTTGTAGTTGACAACAATATCTTCATCTTAAAATTACTTTCTACTAGTGGGTCTTTTGAGGTACTCTTGCATTCTACACTTACGCATGTTACCTTTCTAAGTTGCAAATTATTGCAGGTTGACAAGATGTACGATTTTAATTGCTAATAGAGTACATATTCAATTTAGAATGATTATACAAATAAGAAAATTATTGGAGATAAAAATGAACCGCTTTTTAGCTTTTATAGCTATGTCATCATTGTTTTTTATTACGGGCTGTACTACTTGGCCACCCAAAGTAGCAAAAGTTTTACCTGAATCTAAAGTCACTAATAATACTATCAAAGCCACTTTTTATGGTGCATCAACCATAAAGCTTTCGGATGGTACAACAAACCTTATGATTGATGGTTTTTTAAGCAGAGACTCTTTGTATGTTCAAGAGTCTGAAATCAATTACGCATTAAAGAAAACGAATACACGCAGATTGGATGCAATTTTTGTCACAAATGCAGATTATGACCATGCACTTGATGCTCCAGCTGTTTCCTCCAGAACTGGAGCAAAAGTTTGGGGGCCTAAAGATGCAAGCCCAACTGAAGCTCATACCTATGAATTCAACGGACATGACTATTACTTCCTAATGAGTAATTATAATAATATTGTTGCTGGTACGTCATATAGTGTTGGAGATTTTACAGTTCAAGCAATAGCAACACCAGTTGCATGCCTTGAACCTTGTGGTGATGAAACCGCTTGCACATGTACTGATGAGCCAGCATGTGACTGTGAAGAGGGTGACGTATGTCCATGTTCCGACAAAGCAGTATGCTCAGATAATGGCCAAGAAAATTACAGCTTTTATGTTACCCATAAAACAATCAAAACAAAAGTATTAATTATTCCTAGTGCAAACTATAGCCCTGCTGCATTCAGTGATTTAGAGGTAGATGTTCTCTTCCTAGGACTTAAGTATCTTTCTAAACAAACTCCTGAGTTTCGCGATGCATACTGGAATGCTACGGTCAAAGAAACCAAAGCAAAACTTGTAGTGCCAATTTATTACGATAATATTGTGACGTCTTTGAAGCGTAATCGCCTATATGCACCCCCTCTTTTTACAGATCACGTTGCGGAAACTATGAAGTGGATTAATAGCATTTCTGAAGATGGTGAAAAACCAAAGGTTCGTTATGCACCACTTATGAAACCATTTGATCTATAGATCAATAGAATATTTAAGCTGTAAAATAGAACACATTCTGTTTTACAGCTTTTTTTATTGCAAAATATATAGAATTTAATAGATTTTTTTGCAATATAGCTACACCCTTTCAAACTAGGTTTCTAGTTCTAGAATTGCCCATTGCTAATTAAACGCTTATAATAAGTCATAACGTGAATATTTAGATATGGAGACATCGATGAAAAGATTAGTACTTTTTATACTCTTTCCTCTTCAAATTTTTGCTGCGAATGTATACTTCATTCCTGGGGATGCAGTTTTTCATACAATGTTAAAAGGGGAGGACTTGAAGAAGACTTCCGAAGGGAGCCTATTACTTCAATGTTCATACCCATGGGTAATGATGCTTTGCGGAAATATAGGCTATCGCCAAATTGAGTATACAGATGTATCTCAAAAGAAAATAGACAACTTATTAAAAATATATACAGAATTTGAAGGCAATATCTCAGAAGAAACAGAGTTAAAACAAGTTGGGTTATATGCTTATATTTTGAATAAAGACTTTGATTTCAATCGCTATATAATAGGCTTGAAATATAATGAAGACTGGCTCGAAGAGCATATCGCTTTTGGTGCTAGACAATCTCATACAAACGTATATAGCTACCTACCACGTTACATCGGTGAATCGTGGCGAGATAGTATGCTTGTTGCACCATTGAAGTCCACGGCGAAATTTGAAAAACAGACAAATTCTACTAAACGAATCATTCCCAAAGTATCGAGTAAAGATACTATCATTGTAGTATGTAAGCAGAATATCGGGCAAGTATATAAAGAAAGCTTTGGAGAGATTTATATCTTTCAAGGAGATCAGTTACAAAAGTATCGCTATCAATCGTCAAAATGGGAATTGATTACGGACTAAATGCAAGCAGTCATTGATTGGGTAGAAAAATAATAATGGATCCACTTTTAGTGAAATGTTCTATATTGATAGTATCCCTCTTAAATACAGGCTTTTTAAGAATAATTAAAGACAGCTCACTGTTGGTCATTTCAACCATTGGATATTCATCTTTTTTACAATGATAGGTCTTGTCTTTATATTTCTCATGCTTAGGTACACCCATGATCGCATAAACATAACCATCATTTTAAGCCTTGATTTTGATCTCTATTAATTTGGCTTATTTAGGGTTCCAAAACTTAGGGATTTGTCTGTATTGCCAATTTTTAAACTTAGCCGGAATATTACACCACTTGTTATTACGGTTCCTTTAGGCCTTGTCCTTAGTGGTAAGCTTTTTTATTTCAAAACCATTAACAGTCACTTAAAGATATGCTAGAATATCCGCTGCAATGACTTGAAAAATAAATCACAAAATACATATAAAAAATTTCATCTACCTATCCTCCATCTATCCTGTAATAAAAGGCAAAAATAACTTTTGCACCACTACTTTTCAGGCCGTAACGCCTGTAAAGCAGTTAGTCAATACTTCGATCCCCGAGCATAGCTAATATATTCATTTTGAGTTTATATTTAAACGTTCTTAGTTTCCGTATTTTAGATTGCTCTGTTTTATGTCTATTCCCTGTTGAGTCAATTTCTGACTCAAAAGGTCTTAGGGCTACTGGGTGTGGAACAATTCCATAGCGTACAAGATCAGATATATCCGGGCGGCCCGTTAAGTGATCAGCGGGTACATAGGCTATATCTCCTAAAGACAAAAGCTTCTTCGCTGCAGAATTTTTGATTAAATATGCTGATGCAGGAAAGCACCTCCTTTCAAATTTTGCTGTACTATAAATATCAAAAAAAGGCTTTTCAGGAGGCAAAATAGCATCTGTAGAGTTAAAATTTACAAATTCCCTATCGTTTGGAAGCAGGTGTAAATTGTCCAATATCTTCTTGAAAGCGACACCTAAAAGAATATCGTCTTCAAGCACTAAAGCTTCAGGTATATCCTCTGATACTATTTGTTTATACACTTTTAAATGGGATAATGTACAGCCGATTTCACCTAGGTTTAGCTCCCGGCCTGTCCATTTCATTGATTTCTTTTTTGAATAAACTTTTAAAAGTTCAGAGGGTGAAATTGCTTTACCATCAACTGCCTCAATCATGGTATATTCTAAACCTAATTCTCTTAGATTCTCTTCAATACTTTTTCTTCTTTCCAAAGATCGTTCTAAACTAATAACAAAAATTTTTATCATATTAAGTTCCCATTTCCTTAAATTTACCTAATTGAAAGTGTCCTTAGAGCTATGAACTCTAATGACTCCCTCCGCAACTTAAAATTTTAATTATAACATTAAATATGCGTTTTTTCAATGTATAACGTCTTAATAAGAAATAATTTATACATAAGATAAAGTGAAAACTTTCACGTATAACTAAAGTGATTGGGAGGAAAGTTTCGGCAGATATAGTCAAGGTTTTGAATAAAGCCGCTAGCATCAAAGGACTCACTTTTTAATTCATAGCAATTAAACTCTGTATAAGTATGACAAGCTCTGTGGGAACCTACATCACCAATAAAACTGCCTGAATGTTGAACACGAACAGTGAAGGTTTCTAACTGGAAAGACATGACATAGTAAATCCCCTCACCTTCAAAGTCAAATAAATCACAATCTTGCGAAACGCTATGTGCACCAGGAAAAATTTTCCATTCATAATGATCTACAAGTAAATCACTTTCTGGAATCTCACGAGAACACCAAGCACGACGAATCTGCTTTTTCCAACCTTTTTCATCACAAAATGCTTCAATACCATGATCAATTCGATTCAACAAAATACGATCCTCTTTCATCATCATGAAAACCTTTCTCGTTTCTAACTTCCTTCCCTTAGCCGACTTACCCCATAGACATCATCTCTAAAGGATTTTTTTCGCACTTTACAGTTGGACTCCAGGGAGATTGGCTCATTATTTTTAGAATTTCTTCTGAGTTTAGCGGCTCAGGAGGGCTTTTAGGAAATTGCCCCGTAAAGGTTAATTCTAAAAGCTCTTTAAAGCAGGTTTTAATACTTTCTTCAGTGTAGGTTGCAGGGTAGGTATTCACATCAAATTTTGATGTAGGTGGAAAAAAGTAAGCTTTGAAGTCTGGAATATAAACCGAATCCCAAACATTTAAATTTTGCCCCCCTCCATGTGCTTTACCACTGAAAATACTATAAATTGGTAAACCTTGATCATTCCTTAATGATAAAACCTCATTGACTGTCTCTGAAACTCGCTCGAGGATAAGGCAACAAGCGCCAAGCTCTTTTGCACTTCTTGCCATAGATATCAAACTTTGGGCTTCATCTAGATTTTTACCGTATCGTTGGTTTTTATTCTTCTGTGGAACATAGCCTAAATGAGCTGCAGTAGCAATACCAGCATCAACCATGTAAGCTAAGTTAGCGAGATCATCTTGGTTTGATATTTCTAATTTGATGACTTCTGCTCCAGCTTCAAGCATTTGATTTGCTGACTTCAAAAGCGTGGATAAATTCGTTGTTGTTCCATCAGGAAGATCTCCCATGACATAAGGCCGGTCTGGTGAATCAAAACATTCTTCGACTGATTGACGAACCTCTTGAATATGCTCACACATTACATTCAAAAAAGATTCCTGTTCTTCTATAGATTCTAACTTTGTGCTTTCTTTTCCAAGGTGAGTGGTTAATAAAGAGTCACCTACCATAAAGCAGTCTGGCCCAGTGAAGCCAAGCTGTGGATCAAGCTCCAAAATCGCTTTCCTGATTGCGCGAACTTCAAGTGCATTATAACAATTAACTTTGATTGCAGGAAGATGTGGAAAAACTTCTCTAGCTTGATACTGCTTATTAATTAAATCATAAAGCTCTTTAACTGTTCTCATGGCTCCAATAACCTTCTTTATTAAAAGTTTGAATATCTATATCTTTAGCAGTAAAATCACTCAAGTATTTGAAAACATGGTTCTCTTTATTCTCCTCAATAACTGGAATCCCCCATTCCGGCCTCTCAGAACTTAAGATTAAACCAATTTCATCTAAACCTAAACATAACCTAGTTGATGTCGCGCCAGAAAGTCTAGGATTTAGCTCGAATACTTTCCAATCCCCATTACAATCTTGGCGACTTTGCAGATTGAGAAAACCCCACCAGTTAAGTGATGCTAATTTAGATGCAAAGGCTTCAATCATTTGATTAAGTTTTACATCTTCATACACTTTTGCATACTCTGTTCTGCCCATTACTAAATTCTGCTTGGTAGATATATAAGATAGAATCTTACCAGCTTTGGAGATCACTACTTGAGAAACCATATGTTCACTATTTGGAACAGAAAAAAACAAAGGTATTCCTTTTCTTAAATCCTGTTCCATCTCGGCAAGTTTCTCTGGAGGAGATAAATACTCTTGAAACATAACTTCTGTACTGTCAGCAAGTGTATGGTGCAATTGCTCTCTTGTACGTATGATATAGACTCCATGTGATGCAAAACCTTCTCTTGGTTTGACTAACAAAGGAAAACCATATTTTTCAATAAATCCTTCTAAACCAGCCATCCCCTCACTTTTACGATAGAGAAAAGTGGGCACATAAGGTAAGTTATGCTTCTTTGAAAATAAATGCGTCTCATACTTATCTAACATCATGCAAGCAAGATCAGAATCTCCAACAGGAATTAAACAATTTTCTAACTTAACTTTCTGCTTATACTTAGCTAAAAATACCACATCATAGTCGCGACCAGCAAGAATTAAATGAGGTTGCTCTTTGTTAACAATTTCTTGAAATACAAGCTCAAATTGGGGACTTGAAGTCTCAGGTACACGATATGCACGGTCGCATCGATAAAGTCGCTGACTCTCACCAATTGAATTCAAACCTATAATCTCAAAGTTTGAACGCCTACTCTCAACTGCATCTAAAAAGTTTTGGCCAACTAAACTTCCAACACTTGTAACTAAAACACGGATCATATTCTGTTGCCTTACTGGCTACTTGGAGTTAAAAAATGAATAAAATGAATAATAAGCTAGCAGGCACATAAATATCCTACAAGTGAATAAAATTCAGATAAAAAGAACAGTACAATAACTATACAAAAATATCAAAAAAACACCAAAGTACAAAATAAAAATGATGAGCCAACCTCTTTAAGATGATTTTTAGGCGTTTATTAACAAAAAAAGGGCGTGATTGGATATATGATCTGTGTTAAATTTACCTATACTTTCTTTAGAGTTTTATTATTTGGGGAGAACTATGATGAACCGATTAAAGAATTTTACCTTAATTGAATTGCTAGTTGTGATTGCGATTATTGGCATACTAGTATCTTTATTGTTGCCTGCATTAGCATCCAGTCGCGAAAGTGCACGTCGACTTTCCTGCGCATCAAATGAACGACAGATGGGGCTTGCTGCTGCCATGTATGACGATACTTTTGATGGCTATTTCCCATATATTTATAATATAAGTGGAAATGTTGTGATATCTTTTGATGATCAATTAGGCTTATTTGATGGCCGTAACTTGACTGAAGCACAACGTTTTGATAGCGATAATGCCTTTAAACAGGTCAATAACATTTATCATTGCCCTGGAAGTAAAGTTCCTTTTAATGCTGCAGGTGCACCTGGTCATAATAATATTGGGATTCGATCTTATGTTATTAATGGGGGTGGAGCTAATTTTAGTGGTCAGACAACCTTAACAAAATCAAATGTTCTGGGGGTTCCTGGGGATGATTCTTGGGTTCGCAAAGTGAATGTTGTAAACCGTCCTGAAAATACGATTTTAATTTCAGAACATCATCAAATATTTAACACAATTGGCCGTGCCTCCGGTGATAAAGAAGGTCGCCACATGGCAGATGTATTTGGACCTGCAGGTATTTTAATTAATAACCCTGATCACGCAGTCGGAGGCGAGCTTGATGGCTATTTTGTTCATGGCCCAAAGCAGTTTACATTTAATTACTTATTTGTTGATGGCCATGTGGAAGCAATGCCAATGCCAAAATCATTTGAACAAGGTCCTAATGCATCGTTAAATTATACCTCTTTCTTCACTAATCCGAGTGCAATTAATCTGTCTGATACCATGTGGGATGCAATTCAGAATTAGAGTATTTCAGTCTAGATGAATGGTCGATTTATATACATGGAATGTATGACTTATATGCACCTATTCAAAAGATTATAAGTATAATTAAACACTTATCTGAACGAATCAGACTTTGCTTTAATATGATTAATTTATAATTAACTGAAAAGATTCCTACTGGCTAAACTTTTAATAATTGATACAGAAAAACAATACAATTAAACCTGAATTTAAAATATATATTATAACAATATTGATAATGTATTATCGACATACTTTCACCATATACTCATAACTATGAACAACTTATAAAAATTATTTAACTACATTTTAGTTAAACTAAGGCTCTTAAATTTGTTTCTTGAAATTGAAATGCTAAATTGATATATATAGATTTATCACAAGAAGGAAATGATGTTTATCGAACTTGATAATGTTAAATTGAAACACCTTGAAGATTATATGAATCCACTTTTTCTCGGAGAATATAATCTCGCTTTGTCAGGGCTTTTCTATTATTATCACGCCTATACCCCCTCTGGATTATTGCCTCATGATTATAATCGAATATTGCTGAAACAAACAAGCGTTAAGGGGACGACTTCTGTAGAGGTTTTAGGTGTCTTAGCAAACTATAGTAGCGCTATACAAAGAATGGCAGAAAAGGATCAATTTGTTCCAGACTTTGGTCAACTACTATTGACAGATGAACAATGGAAACAACTCCTTATCACCTTTAATCAAGGAATTCTCTATGCGATTGAACATGTTCATAAAGATGAAGCAAAACCGGATATTAAGAATGACCTTGCAAGACTTTGTTCATTTTTAATTAAAAGGGGAAATGGTGAAGATATCCCACAGCCTCATTTTGATCATTTGATTTGTTTGTTGGAAGACCCAATTCAATATGATAAACCATATCAAGCTTTCATGTATCTCCAGCTCGCATTAAAACAACTGAAAGAGTTTAATGAGGAACTACTACAAGAAGAACCCTATCACTATTTAGATGAAAACGAAATAGACAAAGATATTATACCAAACAGGCAAGGTCTTGAAACATTTTTAGCGAACTGCAATAATCCGATTTTAAACAAATATGGATATTCAGCATTTAAGGGGATGCTTATTGTTGAACAAACCGGCTTATCTGGTCCAACCGAAGCACTCTTGATGGAGGTGGTTACCAACTATGCTCGTAAAGATAAAAATATCATTCATGAATTTAGGAAGTGGCTTCACGCAGAACGTAGCATACTTCAACAACAACTTGAGCAGTGTACATTTGATATTGGATGGCATTTTTATCAACAACAACCAAATCCAAGTATCAAATCTGAAAATAGGTACCTCAAAGGAATTTGTAAGGGAATTGTTTTTATACTTGCTGAAATTGAGATGCACATTCGTGATTTACAAAGCTATTTCTTACTAACGACAGTCTGTGGAAGCATCGTAATTTATCCAGAAACGATACCAAATAGTGATCGCATTACTGAACTTTTAGATAAAAAATCTCCCCTAGATCAAGTTGGCACAAAATTGAAAACTGGCGCTCTGAAGCCAATGATTGAAGCCCTCACTGAGTCTATTAATTGGGCTTATGATGAGCAAAACCGTGATATTGATCTAAATTTTTCTCAGGAATTGTATACGGGGGAAGTCTCACAAAGAAACTTTGTCATTCCATGCAAATGTCCACCATCTGAACAACATGATGACTGCTGCGATAAATGATGAAGCCAAAAATCCATAAATAAGCTAGTAAAACAAAACTTTTGCTGTCTCTTAATAACTTATAAGATTTAAGTAGAAAATAATCAAAAGTATCATGACAAATAACTCCAAAATGAACATAGAAAACTGGAACAGCTTAGAAACTTTCCTAAGTAAGTGCCAAAATAACTCTCTGAAATATTATGGCTACCCTGCCTTTAAAGGCATGTTGATTGTAGAGCAAATCGGGCTCATAGGGCCAACTGCAACCCTACTGAATCTTGCGGTAACAGATGAAATGATTAAAAACCAACAGGAATTTCAAAACTTTCTGACTTGGCTGGATATTGAATGTAATCAAATCAATCAAGACCTCAAAAATAACACACTTGATATTGGGTGGAACTTCTATCAACAACAAACAACGCAAAAATTAGATTCTAAAATCAAATACCTCAAGGGAATTTGTGATGGTTTACTTTTTGTATTAAATAAAATTCAAGTACAAGTACAAGACCTAGAAAAATATTATTACTTAATTCTGGCTGCTAGAGTTATTTCATTTTATCCAACAATATTGCCAGATAGTAAAGAAATAACCAAGAAGTTAAATAGTATTTCAAAAGGTGATCAAATAGGTACAAAATTATTTAGCGATGATATGGACCAAATTATCGAAGGATTAATCAAGACAATTTATTTAGCTTACGAAGAAGAAAATCGTGAATTTGAATTGAATAATGAAAATAATTTTGAGCTACCATGCAACTGTGCAAATCCCTCTGAAACTGAGGAATGCTGCACATAATAAACTGAAATGAACTATATCCTATAGTTTTTCACCAGTCTCTAAGTTCAAATTATCACTCTTTGGATAGAATCTTAAGCGGCATATATAACTATTGACTTAAGTTTAGTAAGGATTAAATTCACCATTCTTATCAATATATGACAAAATGAAAAGCAAACTTATTCTTTTGCTTTTCTGGCCTTAATAAAGGATAAAATACCCAAAATAAGAAGAATCGCATTTAGGATAAAGAAAGTTCCTTGAATTTGAACAGCCATTAATCGATCAACTTCTTGGCCACCAATCCAACTTAGCAATTTACCAAATCCTTTGAAGGTTCCACCCAAACTTAGAAGAACTAACAGCATAATGCCGTGCATCATATGTTTATTCAACCTTGGTTTCTTAATGGCGATAAAGGAAAGAATAAAAAATATTATCCCAAAAAATGTTGGAATAAGCGCAGTTACACTTGCTCTGCCAGAAGCAAAATAACCACCAATTCCCATCAAAATATAAATTAAAGAAAAAATTAAACTTACTTTAGCCATAAACCCCTACCAAAATTTTAAAATAATTTTTCATTAATGAAGTCCATTGATAAATAGTAATATTTATCAATCCTGTAAGTAACCTTAACGATTATTTCAAATTAATCAAATGAATCAGACACGCTCATTATCCATCAACATTAAGCATAAGTATATGTAAAAATTTGCTTAAAATTTTAAGAATAGGTGAGCTCGTTACCATTTTCTTTTTAGAAAATGGATTATTGTTGGCTTATATTCATAATACTATTCAAATAAAAATCACCATCAATATTAACTTGGCTTACATGACCATCCACGTGAGCAATAGTTGAAAGACTATCTTCACCATGCCGAAATGCCATTCCACCATTACTCGCATAGCCCAATACCCATGTCTTAACATTACTACTATTTTTATAAATACGTCTAGATGAATCTAAAGAATTTTCATCTAACCAAGCCCACTCAACATTCCCCTCAATATCGTAAAACATAATAAATTCACTTGGGTTTTTGACCAAACTTAAATTGGCACCCAAAAAATAGTTTGTTGAGTTTGCCGCTGGATTGATGGGGCCTGGCCATTTAGATGAATCTATGATTTCTTGATGATAGGTTTCTATAAAACTACCACCACGTAGATCTTGGTTAATTCCTGCACGAACGGTAGAAGACATTTCCTCTGTAGCTTCAGGACATCCAATAGTACCTTCTTTATATGGCTCTATATCAACAAACTTTTCTTCACCTCCGTAGAAATACCAATTGAAAATATCAGTGAAGTAAGTCTCATTGGCTGTACCACAAATTCCATGACCATATCCAACCGACCGGTTATCATGATCATCAGCAAACATTTGATTATGTGTCGCCATTTGTTTATGATTCGTTTGACATCCACTAGATTTTGCTGATGTTTTTGCGGTTGCCACTGCAGGCAGTAAAATACTTGTGATAACTAACACGATAGCCGTGACAACAACACCTTCTACCAAAGAAAATCTGTTCATTAATCTAACACCATCCTTTTATTATGTATGAATTGTTCTATGATGAATCTATATTTACTGAAACGATACGATCATAAACACATATTATTAACACGACCGAATAACTAACTTTTTCTGTCGCCATTTTAAATTGAAAATAAATCTGAATTCAAAAGATTTGAAAACCATATACTCATAACAATTTCTCTATATAGGGTGTGGGTCTTTGACAACCCTATAATTGTGTAACTAGCTTGTCATTACATTAATTACCCAAAAGTATTAGGACAAATCCTTAAATTTAGTCCTTAAAGATACACATTAACTATTAAAAATTAAAATTTATATGCTTGATCTGTGAAATTTTACTACCACTACTTAAGCACTGTCTTGAATTTGTTCATTCGTAGGTCTTACCTGCATGTTTCATCCAATAGTCAACCGTCCATCTACAAGCGAGACAGCCCTAGCAGCATCCAAAAAAGCACTAATATAATCCACATCCCTGTCTTGTGCTCGGATACCCAAACAAATCTGTTTTTGAACCCCATTTTTACCTAAACGTACGGGATGAATAGGATATTTATCTGCATATTCTTCTACCAACCAGCGAGGTAGAGCCGCAACACCTCGACCGCATGCAACCAATTGCAACATTATATCCGTATTTTCAACAACTTTCTGCCTACGCACCGTTCGCTTTTCTAAAGATAGAAAATTTGTAAAGATGTCTAAACGATCAGGGGATACAGGGTAAGTAAAAAGAACGGCATCACCTAGTTGACGTGGAATAACGTATTCTTCATTTTTTAGAAGATGTTCGGAGCCAACAACCAAAACTTGCTCGTACTCAAATACCGGTTCAAAATATATCGAGTCTTTACTTAAAGGATCTGGGGTCACAAGAAGATCAATATCATGTGATAACAGGGCATCTATACCACCAAAACGATACGCTTGCTTAATATCAAGATCTACCTTAGGCCAATTTTTGAGATAACTTGGCGTTAACCCCTGTAACCATTGATAACAGGGATAGCATTCCATGCCAATACGAAGGGTCCCTTGTTCGCCTTTAGAAAACTGTTCAAGACGTGCCTCTGCCTCAACTAACTGTGGTAAAAGACGTTTAGCTGTTTTTAAAAGATCATAACCACCCTGTGTAGGTCGTAGACTACGTCCCTCACGATACCAAATCTTTAAGTTTAATTGATCCTCTAACTTTCGCACAGTATGACTTAACGCAGATTGACTCAAATGTAAAGAATCAGCCGCCGCTGTTAAAGAACCATATTGATCTACTGCATAAATAATCTCTAAATGTATACGCTCTAAAGTCGCCATATTGGCTCTCCATGTAAATGATTCATATATCCATGAAATAATATCATTGAAATAATCTTTTGTATTAGTTTACTTCATGCTTCTTGCTCTTATTGTATTTGAAATTGGTGATAATGCAATTTGAAAATGTAGTAATCTTTAATGAATCTTTTGAATAAAGGAAATATAAAATGGTAAAAACACATAATCTTGGTTATCCAAGAATCGGTGAAAAACGAGAATTAAAACGCGCCACTGAGGCCTACTGGAAGGGAACTATAACAGTAGATGAGTTACAAGCTATAGGAAAAGAAATACGAGTAAGAAATTGGAAAAAACAACAAGAAGCTGGGATTGATCTTATTCCAGTGAATGACTTTTCCTTTTATGATCAAGTACTAGACATGAGTTGTCTTCTTGGCAATATCCCACCTCGATTCAAATGGAATGGGGACGAAATAGATATTAAGACTATTTTTACCGTAGCAAGGGGCACACAGGATGGAATTTCTCAAATCAATGATGAAAAAGATTGCCAAACATCAAAAATATCAACTTTTGCAAGTGAAATGACCAAATGGTTTGATACCAACTATCATTACATTGTACCCGAATTCCGAACGGATACAACGTTCTCTTTAAGTAGTTCAAAAGTATTTGATGAATTTCAAGAAGCTAAAGAGTTAGGCTTTAATGCAAAACCAGTATTGATTGGGCCAATTACCTACCTATCCCTTGGTAAAGTGCAGGATAGCCAAAACCCAGACTTTGATCCTTTTAGCTTATTGGACGATTTACTATCTGTCTATGAAGCAATTATACAAAAGTTGGATAAGTTAGGCGCAGAGTGGATTCAAATTGATGAACCTATTGTCGCAACTGATCTTAGTGAACAGCAAACAAAGGCACTAACGATTGCCTATGAACGCTTAAATAGGATAACCCAAAAGAGTCAGTTATTGCTATCCAGTTATTTTGGTGGTGTAAGAGAGAACTTAAAAACCTTCGTCGCACTTCCGGTTCAAGCCATACATGTTGATATCGTTAGAGGTGCAGAGGATCTAGAGGAACTTTTGAAAACCTTCCCTGAGAATAAAATTTTATCTCTTGGTATTGTCGAAGGCCGCAATATTTGGCGCAATGATTTTGAAAAATCATTGTCTATTTTAGAACAGGCAAAAAAAGTCGTTGGGGATCGCCTATGGATCGCACCTAGTTGTTCATTGATTCATGTTCCTGTAACCTTAGCAAATGAAAAAAAGCTAGATATTGAAGTAAAGAGCTGGCTTGCATTTGCAGATGAAAAGTTACATGAAATCGCATCATTATCTAAGCTACTTTCAGGCTCTAATGAGGAATCATTAAGGAGTGATAACCGAACTGCGGCTGCATCTCGCCGTACAAGTCAGCGGATTCATAATCCAATCGTTAAAAAGAGAGTAGAACAGATTACAGATAATGACTTTAACCGCTCATCAAGCTTTCAACAACGTCAGGAAAAACAGTTTGAAAAATTAAATCTACCCGAGTTTCCAACCACAACAATTGGGTCTTTTCCGCAAACTAATGAAGTACGCAAAGCACGTTCAAAGTGGAAAAAAGGCGAACTAAGTCATATTGACTACGACGCATTCCTAAAAGAAGAAACAGCTAAGTGCATTTCCTTCCAGGATGACATAGATATTGATATGCTTGTACATGGTGAATTTGAACGCAATGATATGGTCGAGTATTTTGGCGAACAATTAGATGGTTTTGAATTTACTAGTTTTGGTTGGGTGCAGAGCTATGGCTCTCGTTATGTGAAACCACCCATTATCTATGGTGATGTGAGTCGTCCAAAAGCAATGACTGTATATTGGTCCAAATATGCACAATCGCTCACTTCAAAACCAATGAAGGGCATGTTAACAGGCCCTGTAACTATTTTGCAGTGGAGCTTTGTTCGTGATGACCAACCTCGAGCTCTTACTACTCATCAAATTGCTTTAGCAATTCGTGATGAAGTTGTAGACCTTGAAGCAGCGGGTATTGCAGCTATTCAAATTGATGAACCGGCATTTCGCGAAGGCTTACCCTTAAGAAAATCGGATTGGCAAGACTATTTGCACTGGGCGGTGAATACCTTTCGTTTGAGTGCAAGCGGGGTGCAAGATGATACACAAATTCATACACACATGTGTTACTCTGAATTTAATGATATCATTGAAGCCATTGCACAAATGGATGCAGATGTTATTACGATTGAAACGAGTCGATCCAACATGGAATTACTAGATGCATTTGTAGACTTTAAATATCCTAATGAGATTGGACCAGGTGTTTATGATATTCATTCTCCACGTGTTCCTCAAGTAAACGAGATGGTCAACCTACTGCAAAAAGCAGAAGCCGTTTTGCCAAGAAGAAGCTTATGGGTGAACCCAGATTGTGGGTTAAAAACCAGACAATGGGCAGAAGTAAAACCTTCACTCACCAACATGGTCGAAGTCGCTAAAGCAGCGCGAGAGCAACTCTGTAACGTTTAACCTTGTAAACTAAACTTGAGTCAAGATTAACCTTGACTCAAGTTTTTCATCATTATTACCATGCCAACAACAATTCCTTCACCTCTTACTCTCTACTTCCTTGCTAACAAATGATATATCCAACTACCAAATATAATATATATTTATAAATAATAATTATATATATATTTATAGGATGATATGATCTTAAATATTGATATAAAATACGTGCTTTTTTAGGTGCTTGGTTGAGCGAGGGGGATTGGTTTTAGTTTTTTGGGTAAGTATAGAGGATGGGCTGGCTCTCCGGACTTGTTGAGTTTCAGGTAATGTAACTCGGGCAACATCGCTTTTAGGATTGAAGAGCGTTGCATATGCTTGCCATCATTACCCCAAGCAGCTATTGCTACTCCACATTCATCGACTAACTTTAATAACCACTTGTCATTCTCTGCTCCAACCGGATCCTGCGCTGCCATCATATCCGATGGTTGTGTTGCACGATAAGCAAAAAGATTTGCCATACACACGCCACCATAACCCCAGCTTTTAGCAAAGTCCATACATCTTTTTAGGGTAGGGTCATCACTTGTTTCATCGGCAGTTGATGGATTTAGACCAATAAACAGCGCAAGCTTTTTCTTGTCATCCCAAATTCGCCAAAGCGAATACCTGTATGTCCGACAATCCGACAAAACAGCGTCGGCCTTAATATCGCCTGTTTGCAAGTTGGCAGCACTCATTCGATTCTCGATTTCTTTTTTGATCATGATTTCTTATACTTCATCACTAATCTTTTAAAGTAAAGCGTTCTTAAGTGATTCGCAAATCGCAAATCGCAAATTGCGAATTGCGAATTACCTACTAAAGAGAATGGGGCTGGTAATTTCAATTTCATGTAATTATTTTCGAGAGGATAATAATACCAATAAAGTAATAGCATAGCCATAAAAATTAATAAGGCAGAGATGAAAAAGTAACAAAACGATCTGTAAAGAAGTAACACAAAACTGATGCTGATCCCTCTATCCTTTTCTTCATCTAGATTGCCTTCGCTGTCGTCATGAAGTAACCTTCTCTTCAGAAAATTCACAAACCATCATTTCACCCCTTTAAATTTGTAAAATATCCAATTCATGGCTCTATTGCTATGTTTGTTTTACATCCGAAAGAGAGGGAAAAAAGATGCGACGTCATAACGGGATGCGACCACAGGATCTAGTGATCCTACTACATGCTCATTTATACCATAAAAATGAGCCCATTAATCAGAAAGTACTAAACCAAGAGTTAGGTATATGTCAGTCTGAAATTTCATGCTCAATTCAAAGGAGTATGCTTGCAGTATTAATAAATTATCAAGGGAAAGTTATCATCTCGAACTTAAAAGAGTTTTTGAGGCATGGTTTTCGTTATACTTTTCCTGCTCAGCCAGGTCACTATCAAAAAGGGCTACAAACAAGATCTTGTTTTAAGCTTAGTGGTCATAAAGATAAGTATGTTTGGGCAGAGCCTGGAGGAACTGCAGAAGGAATTGCTATAAAGCCACTTCACTGGTGTTTAAACGGTATTCAAAATACCTACCCAAAGTTGATCCAAGCATGTCAATTACTCGACCATATTCGAATGGGCGAAAAAGAAGAGCGACTCCAGGCAATAAAATTATTAAATAAACTTCTAGCCAATTAACAGCTCATATTTCCATCCAATTAAATGATCATTCTTTTCGTATCGCAAATCGCGATTTGCGATATGAGAGTGATGCAGTTTTTAGGGGGAGGAATGGTGTTTGATTGTGAGAAGGAAAATTTGAGTGGGGGAGAAGTAAAACAGGTACGGAAATTATTGAGGACAAGGACACCACTCTATTTTGTATCGCAAATCGCGATTTGCGATACGGGTTTTATGGGGACTAGGGGGGCTATGAATTTGGGTGCGAGTTGCCTTTTTAGGTGAATGGGGATTATTAGTGGTGGAGGTTTAGTTTTTAGGATATGGAAATTTTATGGTGAGTTTCTCTTTTCGTGAGTTAGATTGTGCAGCTTACAAACCGCCTGATTAAATAGACCTTCGCTCCAAGCAGCAAAACTTCCTTTAAAACAAAACCGTGGCCGGAGGTTATCTCGTTTCTTGATGGTTTGCTTGTTGAAGCTTCTTGCATTCACTAGAGTCATTCTTCTTAATTTTTATATAAATTAAAGCTTCAAATCATCCAAATTTTACAAATTACCCAAATGCCAATCCCCCACGCTCACTCCCACAAGTTACTTGACACCTTAGTAGACTAGTACCCGCCTTTATCTGGACCTATACGCTTTAATTTACCTTGATTTTGCAAGTTCTTAAGGTTTCTTTCAATCGACCTTGTAGACACCTCACATGCATTCGCCATTTCAGCAATTGTAATTGCTGTATTTTCTTTCATCAAACGTATCATTTTCTCCGACGTTTTCTCCGACGTTTTCTGGGTAGTTACTCATCTTTTGTCGGAATAAAACCTTCTTTTGCTAATTGAGGGATAATACCACGCATTAAATAGTTATTGGTAAAACAAATATGATATCTTCTTTGATTATCTTTTTCACTTCGAAGCATTTTTTTCTTTTTAAGGTTTTTAATCATTCTAGAGATCGCTTGAGAGTGTTTATCTGGAAACAGTTTTTGAATATCAGAGTTCTGAATTGATTGTTTGTTCACAGCGAGTGTTAGAATACTAAGTTCTTCATCATTAATGGATTCACTTTGCCGAGAGTGTTTAAGAGCGGGTAATAATATTTTTTGATTTAGATAACTTGATTCAGTCAACCGATCAATTTTATCTATTTCAACTTTAAGGCCCGCAAGTACATAAAGACACCAAGATTCAATACCTTCATCAGTACCCATATCTGCTTCAGCAAGCTTTTCATTATACAAATCTCTATCAATGCAAAAAATAGCCGTAGGGTTTAAAATTCGAGCTTGTCCAACTTTGAATCCTAATTTCACTAACATGGCATAAGTTAATAATCTTCCAGTACGCCCATTTCCATTGCCAAAAGGATGAATCCACATAAAACGATGATGGGCGATTGCAACTTTTAATAGGTGGTATCTAGGTTGATGTTCTTCATTAATAAAACTAACTAATTCATCCAGGTATGTTTCTACTTCAGCCAAAGTCTGAGGAGGTGTATGAGCTGCCCCATTTATCTGGACTGCATGCGTCCTTAAAGCTCCAGGGGTCTTATCTCCTTCACCATATGGCGGAATAGAAAGGTTCCTCACGATATGGTGGTGAAGTTCCTTTAGAAAACTTTTACTAATCTCTCTATCTTCCATAGATTTTTCAACAAAATCCATGGCCTCTTCAATATTTCGAATTTCTCGGATACCTTCATCTACCACTGCATCTTCATCTATTTTATTTTCAACAAATGCCGCAACCGTTGTATTGTTACCCTCAATACGAGCTGAACCTATACTTTCAAGCATGTGAAATATTTCTTTTAACTGAAAAAAGACTTCAGTGTGAGATGTTCCACTAAGTTCTTTTTTGCGAAGGTGATCAAGTTCAATAATTAACTCAATTAAAGGCGAATCAAAACTTGGGTCTGGTAATTTTAATTTCATGTAATTATCTCCGAGATGATATTAATACCAATAAAGTAACAGATTAGCCCCAAAAAGTAATAGGAAATAGATGAAAAAAGTAACAAAATGGGTTGTGGAGAAGTAACAGAAAAAATCAGAAACAAGAAAAAACACAATATGCAGTGGTGTGCGTGAGTTTCGAGCACAATATATAGTAGTCGCTTCTTTTGTAAAAGTAACAGAGCTTAAATAGAAAAAGTAACACGACGATCTAAAAAGAAGTAACACAATAATGATACTGATCCCTCTATTCGATCTCTTCATTTCTTCATCTAAATCGCCTTCGCTGTCGTCATGAAGTAACCTTCTCTTCAGAAAATTCACAAACCATCATTTCACCCCTTTAAATTTGTAATTTGTCCAATCCATGGGTTTATTGCTACATGTTTGTTTTACATTTGAAAGAGAGGGAAAAAGTATGCGACGTCATAACGGGATGCGACCACAGGATCTAGTGATCCTACTACATGCTCATTTATACCATAAAAATGAGCC
>JAKVBE010000030.1 GCA_022447755.1 Lentisphaeria bacterium
TCGTGAACAAGCTCTTCAATATGCTTCGAAGTTAGTTTGTCATAACCAGCTTTGGAAAGTAGTAAATTGGTAATTTGAGTATAACCTTTATGAGTTGCATAGTCGATAGCAGAACTACCTAAGACTTCATTTTCTTCATCTGGCTTCACTCCTGCCATTAGGAGACTTTTAATTTTAAATAACGATTGATCTTTTATTGCTTGTGCTAGCTGTTTCTGTAATAATCCTTGAAACATGTCTTCATCCTAAAAAAAATTGCTCTATATCCAAATATAAAAGGATATGCTTGAACTAGTATCTGTTGCCAACCAACATCAACTTCCTCGTATGAATCGAAAAATAAAATTTTTACTGCTCATTTAGTTACTCTTACAATACAAAAAAAGTAGGCGTCTTTCAAGTTATCACAGGTTCTAAATTAATTTTCTTCGCTTAATAAAGCCTCTTTGAATTTCACATTTAAACTATTCCTATGAAGCTAAACAGAAAACATACCATTTCTGAAGCCTAATACATAAAATCTGGAATATAGACAAAGGTAATATTCCTAACTCTTCGAATATCCAGTTTAAATTTTTAAAGTATTAATATAAAACCTTCACTCTATCAATGATCAGTACCATTTGTATTGAAAGAGACCTTTTGAATCAACTTTACAACTCAGTCTTTAGGAAGCATTCTAAAAAGAGATCCAAATCAATAACCATTAAACAAAATTCATCAAAAACCAGATTGTTAAGAAGACACAGCGTGTATGTCCTCTACTCACAAAGGCTATCTCTTACAATTATAAAGTACCAAGGAGAGATCATCTAACTCGATTATATTGTTGAATAAAAAAGATCATATATACTCGAAGTTTTTGCAGCTAAGTTATAAGTTTAATCCGAATTTTTTGAGACAGTTATATAGGTATTGAAAGAGAGTTCAAACATCACAGTTTAAACACCAAAGTCATCAACAAGATTTTTTGCTTTCATAAACTATTTTGTAGCAATAAATCGTACGGGGATTTCTAAGGCTAACAAAAGTCAGAAGTCAATAATTGTAAATAGCCATTAAGGTCTAGATTTATAAAAATTACTCATGGCGAAGTGCTTCAATAGGATCTAGGCTTGCAGCTCTCATCGCTGGGTATATGCCAAAAACAACCCCTATGAATGCCGAGACACCAAAGGCTAAAAATAAAGACCAAGGCGTGATGATAGTTTCTAAATTAGTAAATGCAGATATAAGTTCGGGAACTATAACTCCTCCTAAAACACCAATTACTCCACCGCCTAAACTCAAAATCACAGTTTCAACTAAGAACTGCAAAATGACGTCAATCTTTTTAGCACCTAAGGCACGACGAATACCGATTTCTCTAGTTCTTTCCGTTACAGTTGCAAGCATAATATTCATAATTCCAATACCACCAACAAGTAATGAAATTGCAGCAATAGATCCTAAGACAAGAGTAAAAACTCGTTTGGTTTCTTCTGCCTGTTTGAGTAGTTCTAGTGGCACAGTAATTTCATAATCCATCACTGGGTGACCAAACTGCAAAATAGATTGAATAATTCGCGAATTTCCCTCAACGTATTCTGGTTTTAAGTTCTTGACAATAATTCTATCTAATTGAATTTCTGTTCGTTTAAAAGAACCTGAACTTCTTGAGATGACTAAGTCACCTTGTCTTTGTTTCAAATTTTGCAAGGGAACAAACACTTTTTCCGTTTCTACAGATTCTGCTCCTACAGCTTTTTCACTACTTTCATAGATCCCAACAACTTCAAATAACATCTCACCCGCACGAACATAATTTCCAAGAGGTTCATGATAAGCAAAGAGTCTCTTTGATAAGGTATTAGAGATAATACAGATACTAGTTCCATGAAGTGCATCTGCTTCAGTCAGAAAACGACCTTTTAAAATTTTAATATTTTGAACTTCGCTGTATTCTTTAATAGTACCCGTTAAAATCACTGGCTGTCTTCTAGTAGCGAACTGCAAGCTTTGATTAATTTGCCGAATTGGAACAATATATTCACCTCCTTGAACCGACCCTGCAATACGACGCAAATCTAAACGAGTAAGACCATATTTGTTAGTTCTAGAATTAGATGTATCAACCTTGGATTCATCCACAACTTCCTTGGAATCTAAGATAATATTCGTACTTCCCATTTTTAAAATGCTATCTTGTTGATGCTTACTCAAACCTTCGCCAATTGCCAACATAGCTATTACCGAAGTTACACCAAATATTATACCAAGCATTGTAAGGGATGAACGTGCTTTATGCATCAATAGATTTTTAGCACCAATTTTGACAGTACGAGCCATTAATATAGGGTTCATGAATTAAACCTTTCATGATCAACAAGACCATCTTTTAAGGTAATTACACGTTGGGCACGTTCTGCTACTGGGTCATCATGTGTAACAACAATAATCGTCATGCCTTGACGGTTTAAATCATCAAACATATCTAAAATTTCCGTTTCAGTTTTAGAATCTAAATTACCTGTTGGTTCATCGGCAAGCAAGATATATGGATTATTTGCAAGTGCTCGTGCAATCGCTACGCGTTGCATTTGACCACCGGATAATTCAGATGGGCGGTGATCTAACCGTGTCTCTAGTCCAACCATAGTTGCAAGTTCTATTGCGCGTTCAGCAGCAACTTTAGGAGGAGTATTCTGGTAAAATAGCGGCACCTCAATATTTTCTTGAACAGTAAGTTGCTCAATTAAATTAAAGGACTGGAAAATAAAGCCAATTCGTTGACTGCGGATTGTTGATAGGTCTTCATCATTCATGTTGGCTACATCAACATCTCCCAAATAATAATGACCTTTGCTTGGACGGTCTAAACAACCTAAAACGTTTAGCATAGAAGATTTACCTGAACCAGAAGAGCCCATGATGGCCAAAAACTCCCCACGTTTCACTTCAAGATCAATGCCTTTGAGAGCATGTACGATCATTTCTCCCATATGATATTCTTTCGAAATACCATCTAACTTAACAACGGTTTCACTCATTGTTAGACTCTTGTTTCTCTAGGTCAAAACCAGATGGTTTCGCTAACAAGATTTCTTCCCCTTGTTCAAGTCCTTTTTTTATTTCAATATGAGTTTCATTATAGCGGCCAACTTCAACAATGCGCCTTTCAATACCCGCAAATTTTTTGACAAAGACAAAGTTTTCATCCTTATCATTATTAACGGCTTGAATTGGAATAGACAAAACATTTGGAACGGTGTCTACTAAAATTTCAGTTGAAGTAGAAAGTCCAGGTTTTACCTCTATAGGTAATGCTTCCTCAATAGTCACATCGGTACTGTATACCTTCAAACTAGGATTCCACCAATTCGTTTTATTGGGTAATATTGAAACTTTTGATACAACACCTTTGAATTTTTTATTAGGGTAGGCATCCAAAGTAACGTATGCAATTTGCCCAATATCTACCTGTTTGATTCTGGATTCATGAATTCCCACAACAACTTTATATGAAGAAGTGTCAGGTAATTTAATAATTTCTTTTTTACGAGAAATGATAACTCCTGCTTCCATGACACCTTGTGTGGAATTTCTTGGTGGAGAGGCATAGATAACAAGACCATCCTGAGGCGCATAAACTTTACAAAACTCTATTTGCTCCTCTACCCAATCTAATTCATTATTTCTTGTGTTTTGGGTTAATTGCTTCCAACGAAGATCACGCTCAGCCTTAACTAAGCGCGACTTTGCACGATGCTTTATACGAAGTAGCTCATCCTGTTTCTTTTGAAGTGTGGAGCGTAAACGTGTGATCTTTTGAGGATGAGTATATTTAATACTTAAGCTTAAAGCTTCTTTAGCCTGCTGAAGTTCAATTTTTTTACGTCGCATAGCAAGAGTATCCGCTTGTAATTCAGAACGGGTCGCATAACCTTTATCATGAAGCTTTTTTGTCCACTGCAATTTATCTTCAGCTTGGAGTAACTCTGCCTCTGCCAAAGTAATTTGGGATTCAGACTTGCTCTTTTCTAAAGGCCATTCTCCTTGAATGTATTTTTCTACATCTAAAGAAGCAAACTGAACCTCTTGCTCTGCGTCTCTCACTGAAGTCTGATTTTCACTTTTGACAACTTCTAGGTTTTCCTTACTCATATCATATTCTGAAGACGCATTGGCAAGGGTTAATTCACGTTTTGCCATTTCTTCTACTAGATTAGCAGAGTCAAGTTCTAAAAGTAGTTCGCCTTTTTTTACAAAAGTACCTTCTTCAACAATTTCCAAAATCCGTACTTCACTATGAACCTTAGAACGAATTGAAACTTCATTCACTGCCTGCAGGGTTCCACTTTCAACAACTTTCAAAACAAGATCATCTCGGTTTACTCGGTAAGTAGGAATATCAGAATATTCAACCTTACTCCAGCTACCACCCAAAAAACCGGTGCCTGACAAAACAAGACCCAATGTTATGATTATAAACAAAATGATTGAAACAATTCTCATATATATACCTTAATCCAAAAATACTTGATTTGGAGTGATTAATTCTTCAATTTCTGGTGCTTTAACAAAAGCAAGCTCCATACCTTCTTTCAACTCTCCCTGCTCTAAATCCAAAACGCCCATGTCTTGCATCAAATCTAAACGTGACAGATAATATGAAATTAAACTGGTCGTATAATTATTTTTCGCTGTTACAAACGCACTTTGTGCTTCCAATAAATCACGAGTTGTAGCACGACCAGCCTCTAACAAAATGTTCGCACTTTCAACACGGCGTTCTGCTAGCTCAATGGCAATCTTTTGAATGTCAATTGTCTTACGACTCGCCTCCAAAGATCGAATACGGTCTTTTAAATCAGTGCGAATATTATCCACAGCTGACTCTAAACTTCTTAACTGGCGCTCAAAACTAATCACTTGTGAACGTAATTGATTGCGCTCATTTAGACGATCTAAAGGCCAATCAATACGAACACCAACACCGCCCTGCCAATCTTTAAAATTAAATTTAGCAATATTATCATCATTAGCATTTCCCAAAGAAAAATCAGCAAGAAAATCAAAGTCAGCACCCAAATCATTAACTGCGACATTAATTTTTCGACGTGAATCATCAAATTGATCTAATTCATTCAAGAAATCCATTCTATTTAATAATGCAGTTTTATATGCAGTTTCTTCATCAAGCTCCAAGATACCATATTTTTGATTTCTTAATTTTTCTAAGCTACCTTCATCTAAGGTTATTCGATAATTAGGCGTAATCCCTACAAAAAGTTTAAAATCTTCTAATTCACTTCGGTATCGGTCGACGGCTAAGATATAACGGTTCCTTGCTTGTAACTCATCTTGACGTGTTTGGTCTACCTCAAATTCAGGTCGACGGTCGACGGCTAAATTTTCCGCTCGTATTCTCGAAACCACAAGGCGTTCATAGTTATTGTACTCATTCTTAACCTGATCTTGTGTGCCAAGTAAATTATAATAACGTTCAATTAACTCTAAGGAAAAATTTACCTGAAATCGACTAAATGAGCGCATTTCATAAATCACATTGCGTTCTGTTTGAGTTAATTGTTCTTTCACAATTTCAGATCCGTAACCTCTCATCAAGGGTTGAACTAAATTAAATGATAACAAAGAATTTATAGTTCTACGACTATCCCCAGTATAAAATTCACTGATTCCATTCAAAATTCCTGCGGTAACAGTTCCCCCGGCCGATAAGAGTTTACTGACACTTAACCGATTCGAGGCAGCCCCAACTTGCTCACGGTTAACATCTCGGCGCATAGTAGCTTCAGTCACATCATCAAATAGGAAGTCAAAGCGGTGGCGCTCATCACTCAAACTTAAGCAAGCGAGGTATAAGTCTTCTTGGTTTCTTTTGTAACTATGATTATTGGCAATGGCAAGTCTTAAAGCATCATCAACGCTTAGATGCAAAACACCAGCATCTTCACGTTCGTCAATAATTGCCTGTTTATCCATCTCTGCAATTTCTTCAAGATTACGCAAAACAATATCAACATCTTCTTTATCAAAGCGAGTCACAAAGTCAGACTTTTCAGAAATTATATTGCGAGCGCCATCATCAGCAGCTTTCAACTGCTCCTCAGGACTTTTACATGCAGTCATACTAAATAAAATTGATAAACTAATTGATAAATATAAAATGTTAAATTTCATTTAAGGCCTAATCCAAAATATAAGTTTTACCATTTACGACATGTAATATGTCAAAAAGTTCCGAAATCGTCATAAAAAAAGAGGATTTTTTTTGTTTTTCTAAATGATTTTGTCGTATTCCCTCTTGAAGCTGTTAGATTGACGCTTATAGATTTATAAATTGTTTCGTCAAATATTTTAATTAGGGAGGAAATCATGGCGACAAACGAAAATAAGCTTGAAGCACAAGTTGCAGAGATCGAAAAACTCATAATCCATAATCAAGAATTGCGAAAAAATAGTCGTAAGTTTTTATTCATTACAACGGTTGTGCTATTTGTTATAGTAATATTCTTTGTACATGAAATTTACTCGATCTTTGAGCGATATTATGCCTATTTTGACAAGGTTAATCATGATAAATTTGTAAAAATGCTTGTTCAGCCAGAGTCCCCCACACCGCTTTCCAATGTTTCAGATCCAGAAATAGATAAACTCATATTTAACCTTTCGAAGTTAAGCCACAGAGAAATAAAGCATTCCATTGAAATTACACAGCGTGAAATAAAGCAAAGAATAGTCCCAGACTTTAGCCAGAGATTGGTAAATAAGTTTAAAGAACGTGAGGATGATTTTGTAAAGCAGGCCGATGATGCTATTACAAATCTAAATAATCATGCTCAAGAGAAGATAAAAGCAGACTTACTAAATATACTAGTTGCCGGAATTGCCGAAACAGAGAAAGAACTTCTTCTTGCATTTCCACAATTAGAAGGCAAAGATATTGAAACAATGATTCGAAGTAATGAAGCGTTTCTTTATGATCGCATTCAGGTAAAAATAGAAGAAAAAGTAGCACGTTTTGCTCCATTTCTTGAAGCAATCAACTATCAAGTTACTCAATTAAGTGAGCAAAGTGATTTAACACCTGCAGAGGCAGAACTACTAAGGGAACAAATTTTTGACGATTTCTTAGCTGCCACCTTAGATCGAATCAAATATGAATTTATTCCTGAACTCGGAGAGGAATTAATAGACCAAGAGGAATTTGCAGAAGTTGAGGTAACGGAAGTTGAAGTAACGGAAGTTGAAGTAACGGAAGTTAAAGAAGTAACAGTTGAGGAGGAGAAGTAAAATGACAGGTTTAGAACTTCAGGTCGGCTCATTAGAAGAAAGTATTCGTGATGAAAACGAACGCCTTAAACGTAACAACCAAATTATATCTATTTTCTTTATTTTCTTAGTTCTTGCAGTCGTTGCTTATTTGGCAGTTATATACACGACCCTTAAGGAGCAATTTAGTCCACAAAGCATTCAGGAACTTGCGGAAAGTCAGGTTGTAACCTTGGCTACAAAACCACAAGAACTCATCAAAATCTATGATGAAAACAAAGATGAGTGGACAGAAACAATTGTGGATGAAGCCTATACAAAAGGTATTCCTCAATTAGAGGAAGTTGTGAAAGTAGAGATTGATACCTATTCGCTAAAACTTTCTACCGAACTTCAGGATAATTTATTTCCTGAATTGCAAAAATATATTCGTGAATCAGGTCCTGAAATGCAGGCAGCTTATAACGAAGCGAAAAAGGAGAATCCTGGCCTAGAATTGGGCCAGTTTTTTATCAATGTTTTCGTAGACCGTATAGATGAAAGATTAAGTGCGAGTTTTGATTTAGATGCGACAGAAGAAGCGGCTTTATCTCTTCAGGAAAAATTGGTTCGTTTAAACCGTGGTACTCCGAACATGACGAAAAAGCAACAAGCAGAACAACAACTCTTAATTAACTTAACTTTAATATCTAAGATGGGCCTCGAAGACTCACCAATAATGGAGCGTCTTCAGAGTAAATAAATTAGTTACAGCCAATTTGATCCTCTCTTATCATTTACAGAGGATCTAATTGGGCTAAACACAAACTTTTCGACTTAGCTTTTTACTTATTCCTAACTTTAAAGGAAATTAATTGGGAAGAAAAGTATATTTGTATCATCAACTTTATTTCATTAGTTGCCGTCTTTAAAAAGTAGAATATAGTCATTATTGATACGTTAAAAAAACTCTATGTAAAGCTGTTATTAGTGGAATGTTTTTTTGTGCAAGGGGTAGGTATTTATCTGACTATTATAGAGGTTCAGACCTTTTATTATCAAAATAGCGACATGTTCTAACAATATATTTTTTTATGCACCCACTAGCGTTGATTGCAATTCAACAGATTAAAAGTGGTTTTAAAGTTTAGCATCTTAATTACTAAATTTTACCAGCTTTATGGTAAATTATTTACTTAGTCGAGAAGTTAGTCCTAGTCATGATTTGACTAATACCTTTAAAATCCAACGGGCTGCATCATCAGAACTATGTCTATATCTTTTATAGATCTATTTGGCTAATTTCAAAGCTAACATATGAGTCTAATAGCTCATCATCAGACAATTCATTAAACATTTGATCTACATTAGAAGATTCAATTTGAACATAGGCCTCTTCTTTTTTAGAAAACTCGTCTTTTAAAACATGTTGTGATTCAGAGTCTTGATGGGTAGAATTTACAACCATAGCCCAAGTAAAAAGAACGAATAATAAACAGGCCGCCATCGCTATTACTGGTTTCCAATACCGAAAACCGGAACGCGCTTTACGAGTGCGAGCATATGACAAAATTTGCTGATCTAGTTTCGCATCAATATCAAATAAGGCATCCTTGTGGATACTTTCTACTTGGTTCAGCATTTCTTGCTCCTCTTCAGTTAGGTCAAGATAGTCTGGATCGTTATTTTTCATGTTATTGTCCAATCTGTTAATGATTTTTTTAAGTGAGCAACGGCTTGTCGCATTCTACCGAGTGCCGTATTAATTGAGCAGGCTTGAATTTCAGCAATTTCTTTAAAAGAAACTTCTTCCTGCCGAAGCAGAAATACTTCTTTCTGTTCTGGAATGAGCTCCTCCAGTGCAGCATTTACTGCTTCTTTTAACTCATTTCCAGCTAAATTCCGCCAAGGTTGATCTTCATGACCGATACGCTCTTCAAATTCATTTTCCAGCACATAACGCTTTTCTTTTCTAAACAAGTCAATAGCCGTATTCCTGGTGATTGAAAAAGCCCAAGACAAAAAGCTTTTGGATTGATCATACTGGTCCAACTTATCAATTATTTTCATCCACGATTTCTGAAAAATATCATCAACATTTCGTTGATCAGTACCTTGCATCTTAATAAGAAAACGATAAATAGGTAATTTATGTCGCTCATAAAGAACGGTAAAAGCCTGTTGATCATCTGCCTTAAGAAAACGTTCAATCAAATCAGCGTCAAGCTGTTCGTTTTCAACCATTAATTTATAAACCTTTATTTTTGAGGCTCAAACCTCACTCCGTCTCAAGTTCTCATTAAGATTACGATACATAGTAATGAAATATTGTGCAAGCATCCAGAATATGGATAAAAAACCTTCAATAAACAACAATAAAGATAAAAGACGCACAATTAAATTGAATAAATAAATTGAACACACCTAAATTGTGTCATTAAGGCATTTTGTATAATTTTTTAAGAGATTTAATACCAGCTACCTACTTAGAAAATTAAGAAAATCAATATATTATACGATTCAACATAGAACCACTCACGATTTTATAAATTATGCCATAAAACAAAAGCAATCAAGATTGGCCTTCAACACAAGAACTTCCAACGTGAAATTCTAGCAGAAAAACAAAGATGCTAGAATCTAATGCTTGAATTCACTTGACAAAAAAACTCCATGAATTACAATCTTTTGCAGAGATTATATTTTCAGCTTAAATACCCTTAATCGTAATACCTAACTTTAAGGTCTGAAATGCTTTGATAATCATATTTACAATCATGAAAGCATTCGATTAATAGCAAACTCGAGCTGAACTTCAAAATAGTAAGCATATAAGGTAGGTAGCATGAGCGAAGTATATTTTACAAAAGAGCACGAATGGATTGAATTTGATGGAAAAATTGCCACAATTGGTTTAACAGAACACGCTTCAAACGAACTTGGTGAGATCACATTCATCGAATTACCAGAGGTGGGAGCAAGCTTAAACCAAGGTGATCCGATTGGTGTTGTAGAATCTTTGAAAGCAGCTCATGATTTATATGCCCCAGCGGGTGGTAGTGTTCTTGAAGTAAATGAAGATTTAGAAGATACTCCTTCTCAAGTAAATGAAGACCCTCAGCATGATGGGTGGATTTGTAAGCTTGAAAATGTAAAGGAAGAAGACTTAGAAACACTCATGACTGAAGATGCATATGAAGACTTCACAAACAGTGATGAAGAAGTTGCTACACCTCTAAAGCTTGATGACGACGATATTGACGCGTAATCATTCATAAACTTAGGATTTTTTTTTGCTGCTTAAAGACTGCACAATAACAGCAATCGATTTTGAATCGACAGGTGTCTGTGAGGGTTACCCAAATGAGCCATGGCAAATAGGTATGGTTGAACTTCAAAACGGGAAAGTAAGAATAAGTTCCTGTTATGATAAGTTATTGGGAGTTGATGCAGACCGCCCTTTTAATCCTTATGCACCTGGCGAATATCATAAGATTCGTGAAGAAATTGAAGCAAGTCCCCAATTAGCATCTCTTTGGCCAGAACTTCAAGCATGGTGGTTGGGTAGACCGATGCTTGCTCACAATGCTTCCGTTGAACGTGGCTTTGTTAATCAGGTTGCCTTAATTCACCAAGTGGGTCCATGGATAGATACTTTGACAATTTACCGTTATGCATATCCTACCCTTCCATCCCATAAACTGGAAGATTTAGTTCCTCAGTTTGGGCTTCTCGAACGACTTCAAAGTTTTTGCCCAGGTAAAGAGGCACATGATGCGCTCTATGATGCAGTAGCGAGTGCCCTACTGCTTGAAATACTTTTAGAGAAAGAAAATTGGGCCAAGGTTACCTTAGACCAAATTCTGAAATTATCTCCTCAGGCCTATTATAAGTATAAGAAACAGGAATCAAAGGATGACTAAACCTACTTTTCACTGTGCTGTTCCCATGATGGCCGAGTTTGAGAATCTACCTCGACTACTCAAAGCAGTGATAAACCAAAGTATTAGTCATTGGCAATTGTGGATTTGTGTAAATCATCCTGCATACTATCATGAACAAACTAAAAAACATTGGATTATTGAAGACAATATTAAGACACTGGAGTATTTAAAAAAGTTAAATCACCCCAAAATTCATATCATAGACCATGCTAGCATAGGAAATGAATGGAGTAGTCGAAAAAAATCTGGTGTGGGTATGGCTAGAAAAGTTTTACTAGATAAGATCATGCAGATATCTGCTGAAACGGACTGGTATGTTTCTTTGGATGCAGATACGCTTATAGATCATACCTACCTAGAAAAACTATCAGAGTTTCAAGAGAAAGATGATGGAAGAACTGCCTATTCAATGCCCTACTTACATTGCTTTGATCATAACCTTGAAACTAGAAGAGCAATATTACGCTACGAAATCTACATGCGATATTACTTGCTGCAACTATTTAAAATTCAATCTCCATATAGCTTTACGGCTCTTGGGTCAGCTATAACTTCTAGTGTTAAGGCATGCAAATTGATTAATGGTTTAAAACCAAAAGCTTCAGGTGAGGACTTTTACTTTCTTCAACAAATTGCTAAAGTTGGGCAAGTATGCTCCCCTCCAGGTCCGTTTGTCTATCCTTCAGGGCGAAAATCAGAACGAGTTGTATTTGGAACTGGGCCGGCCATCGTAAAAGGATTAAGAAATAATTGGAGTAGCTACCCGATCTACAACTCGGCAGCATATAGAGAGGTAGCGCTATGCATGCAAAACTTTGAAGCAATTTATAAAGGTAAAGGTCGTGTTAATTTAGTCGAACAATTTTTTGCCGAAGAACTTAATCAAGCAAATCCATTTGAAAAATTAACAACACAACATAAGAGGCTGGATCGCTTTATTAAAGCCTGCCATGAGAAATTAGATGGCCTAAGGATCTTACAGTTTCTTCGGTACTATGAAAATTTGCACCCAAGCAATGAGCTAAAGAATTTACAAGATATTTTACCAGAGTTAAATTTTGAAGGCAGTTTACACGAGCTGCCTATAGATCATTTACAAAAGATCAACGATAAATTATTTAAGACTGAGATGTTAGCAAGATCTGCAGAAATCAGCCTTGATTAGTAGGGTCAATGCCTTCGCCAGTGAGAACTTTATCATAACATTCCGGGCAAATACCATGTGTAATCTCACTTGTAGTATGAGACTTTAAGTAATCATCAACCTTTTGCCAGAAATTATCATCATTGCGTACTTTGTTACACCAAGCACACATCGGAATAATACTCTGCAGCTGTTGTACCTCATCAAGCGCTTTTTCTAATTCTGTCACTTTATTACGTAATTCAGAAGTTCTTAATTCAACTAAAGCTTCTAAGTGTTGTAAATAATGACGATTTTTAGCAGCTAGATTCCATTTACGGGTGATAGAAAGGGTCATTTGCTTGATCGTCACGACATCAAATGGTTTTCGAACAAACTGTAATTGGTCTGAAACGCCAACTACCTGTAACATTTCTTCCCAGGAGTAATCTGAAAATGCCGTACATAAGACAAATTCATTATGGGGATACTTCTCCCAAATTTGTCGAATTGCCTGAATACCATCAATTCCAGGCGGCATGCGAACATCCATATAAATTAAAGCATATGGAGCCCCACTACTCTCTGCTTTTTCGACCAAGTCAATCGCTTCTTGCCCTTGATATGCATGATGAATCTCATAGTTTGGGTTATCCGAAATTAAATTAGGATGATCTGGCTCATCTAAAAAATCGTCTAACAAATCATTTAATTGTTGATTTTCAACTTGAATTTCATTCTGAAGAATTTTTTCGAAGTCTTCATGGATGCTTTTAGTATCGTCTACAATTAAAATGCGTAAGTTATCTTGTTCACCCTGAATTAAGTTTGTCATAATCTTTATATAACCTCTCTATAGGTATACAAATAGTAAAAGTAGCCCCTTTCCCTGGTCCTTCACTAAAAACGCGAATTTTCCCATCCATTTCGCCCATCAAGTTTGCACATGAGTGTAATCCAAATCCATGTCCATCTTTTTTATTGGTAAAGCCATGCGTAAAAATATTATTTAAGTTTTCTTTTGCGATACCCACGCCATTATCTTTTATTAAAAGGTATAGGTAGTTACGTCCTTTTTCAAGCTGAATTTGAATAGTGGGTCGCGTATTTTCAGAGAGAGCTACAGCCTCAAAAGCATTTTTTAATAAATTCAGTAAAACGTGCATGAATTTAGATTTTTGTAACCAGACTGGAGGTAGGTCGATCATTTTCTTTTCTAAATTAACTGAAGCAGAATTTGCAGTTGTGAAAATAATCGAAATAGCATCATCAATTAACTTTGCTATCTCAAGTTTTTCTTCTAATGATTTACTCGTTGCATAGGTTTGCTGAACGGAAACCACATCCTTTATGATATCAACTTTTTGCTGAAGTCTTCGAGACTCAATTTGGATTTCACGAAATTCTTTGTTTAGAGCACTGAAAAGTGTAGGAAGTAGGCTCGCGATTTGTAGACGAACACGCTCATTCTTTAAGGCTTCATTCAAATCTCCCATACTTGAAATCTTCTCATTTAATTTCGCTAGATTTGCTAAATGAGGTTTTCGAAAGGTATCTTGAATTTGCGAGCATGAAACATTAATAGAATTTAATAAGTTACCAACATTGTGTAAGACAGAAGTCGCAATCTCTGCTCGACCTGCATAATGAGCTGTTTCTAAAAGATCACTTTGGGCTTTTCGTAACTTTTCTTCGGTCTCACGCCTTAAGGAAATATTACGAATAAAAAAGGATAACAAATCTTTATGGTTGCTCTGTACATTACAAACGGTAATTTCTGCGGGAAAGAACTCATCTTGAGCAATCTGGCAATACCCCTCAATAAAAACTCTTTTTTCTTGATCTAAGGTATTTAAAATTTGTTTATGAGTTTCCTCATTTGATCCAGCAATTAATTGCATCATATTAAATGATAAAAATTCTTTAAAGCTGAACTCAAACATATCACATGCACGTTGATTCACATGCTTAATCTGACCATTTTTATGAGCAATAATCACCGCATCATAAATTCCCTCATAAATCAACTTCGTTTCTTCAGGAAATTCGATCGAGTCTTTTTGCTTTTCAGAATGGTAAGAGAGTTGTTGAACAAGTCTCTGTTGACGCGCACCAGCTCCTAACTTAATTCGAATTGTATCAGTTCCACCCGAGTCACTCATTTTAATCACCTAAACAAAAATAATATCCACACTAAAACGCTTCGCCCCACTTTAATAAAATTTTAGGTAAAATAAAAAGAAATACAACAAGCAAATTTAAAATCAATAAAAAAAAAACTCCCTTATGCAAATAAGGGAGTAAATTCATTGATCTAAAAATTAATGTCCACCACGGCGTATGCGATTTACAGGGAACTTCACTTTAAAAATCCACTTCTTTTGTGTGGCATTAATAATTGCATTTGTTTGCGCATCAATACGCAAAGGAACGTATTCCTCTTCCTCATAGAAGCTAGGAAAATAGCCACGCTCTGTAAGAATATCCAGCAACATTTGTACCGCCAAACGGTTTGATAAACCAGCATCTGAAACTTTAATCACCGCAACACCTACAGCAGCATGCATCTGCAATACCGGAATAAAATTTTGCTCAATTAAGCCAACGACATGAGCAAAAAGCTCCGCATGTCGATGACGATGATTATCTAAACGCTTTACAAGTTCTTGACGAGGGTGACGGCTCAATTGAGCAGCCGTCATAATATTTCGAATGCTGTCATAGGTATCATGCCCAAGCTCAAGAGAAGACTCATATTGGAAACCTTCAATAATCTTCTTCTCCACATCTTCAACGGGGCCATTTGCGTCAATAAAATGATAGTGAAAATACTCGCGTAAAGATTCTAAAGCACGTAAAGTTTCCTCAGAGAATGTAACATAACGGCGCTTAGCTAAATTTACATCAAGATCCGTTTCACGAAGCTCCATTAAATGACCTTCACCGGTCGCCTTTACTTTTTCATTATTGGCTTGAATTTGGCGACCACGATAAAGCTGACGATCAATAGAAACATCTTCACGAACATGAAGAATTGTGATGCGGAATATCGGACGTCTAAACTGTGGACCAATTGGCGTATTGAAGAATTCAGCACGTAACTCCATCATTTTATTATAGAGCATTTTCACACATTCTACCTGAGCAGAAGTACGTGGAAAGCCATCCACAACAACACCGGTCTTATACTGTGGCTGAAGTAATTCTTCCAACAAAATTTGAACTACTTCTTTATCATCTACTAAATGGCCAGCAGATTTTAATGATTCTGCGTGAGGGCTTTTAAGTAGCGAGCTCATAACAACTGGTTCAGCCGTTATTCCACGTTCCCGAAGTATAAAAGGTGTATTCGTACCTTTACCTGCACCAGGAGCACCTCCTAGCCACATAATTTCTTTAGGAAAACGTAGTTTTTCACGCCCATACTTACCTTCTAAATATTGCCAACTACTTTGAAAAATCTGTTGCGCATTCTTAAGCTCAACAGCAGACTTCTTTGCACTCATAATTCTGACCCATAACGATTAATTAAAAAAGAATCCCATTAAAGTAAAAGGAATTCCCGTTTTGTAAAATTCAATATTATCTAAATGATAAAGTTTATAGCTGTTTATAGGTTTAAAGTGAAGATGTATTTTTTGATAGATTCTATTTCGGACCAGACTTACCTTTAAAAATAGAAATACTTAATTTCTAGAGAGTGATCTTATGATTATAAATTTTTGTTACCCATGACATGTTAATTGCATTATTTAAAAATTTTTGAGGGTTTCATTGGGATCAATCGATAAACCCCATAAAATAGCGTATAAATATAATCATCCACATACCCACATCATTATTTTTTTGGGAGGGTCAGTCTATTTAACCTAAAAGTAGTCTAGCCATTCTAAGAGATATAAAAAACTACAGACCGTTAAGACAACAGATGTTTTTTAACAGAAATACGGGCGTAATGATTGAAGTTTTCACCTTGATAATAAAAGGTTTCCAAGAATATGATGTGCTTAATAAGTCATTTTATAAAGTTGACTTCTAAACAGAACATATGAAGCAAGTAAATTAAATATTATAGCTAGCTCCCTAACCTTTCGTTTTCTTGCGGGGCGAACTTTACTCTATTTAGGTAGAGTTTTTATATTTTTATGGCACATTGATTCAAAAAGGAATAAAAATGGATATACTCATATACGGATGTGGTACTTTAGGAACTAATATTGCACAAATTCTATTGCAACAAGGACACCAAATCACGGCTCTTACCGGAACAGAAAAAAACCATCCTAGGCTTAAAAAAATCGGCATAAAAGCAACAACTACAATTTCACTTGATCAACAATTTGACGGACTCATTTTTTCACTTCCACCATCAAAAGTAGAAGATTATTCAAAAACGGCAAAAGACGCTTTAACTTTTCTAAAACCAAATGGGAAAGCCATTATGACGTCTAGTACGGCAGTCTATGCAGAACAAAATGGGGGTAGAACAACCGAAGAGAGTCCACTTGCTCACTCAGAACGAGCTCATCGCTTGTTAAACGCAGAACAGCACTTTTATGATGCAAGACAACACGTGGTGCGCCTATCAGGTTTGTATAATGCCGAAAAAGGCCCACAAAATGTATTCGTAAAAAATACTAAGCTTGACCGTAATCCAGATGGATTATTAAACCTCATTCATTATGATGATGCAGCAACCTTTGTAGTTCAAGTACTCAAAAAGCAACCCGATCTCAAGACTTTGATTGCCACAGATGGCTCTCCCATCACGCGTGAAAGCCTTGCACAAATTGCTTTTGCCACCCTAGAAAATGATCTGCAAGAGCCCTGTAAGTTTAATGGAAAAAAGAATACGGGAGCCGGAAGGATTCTTGATAACTCGCTAAGTCGCTCTCATCTCGATTGGTCGCCAACTTGGACTTCAATAACAGAATGGCTTTTAGGCTAATTGTATCAACTTACCTGGGGTTGCCCAAGAAACACCAAGTTCACTGGGTAATGCACAACTTGCAAAACAAGTTGAGAGTACCTCGGGTAAAATTGGAACATATGTTAAATACGAGCCATCCATCTCGCACTTTTGGACCAATTCAGTTGGAAAGTCAGTAATTTCGTGCGAAGCTTGAACGGCCTCAACTGTCTTCGCATGACTTAATGCTGCCTCTACATCGCATAATGGACCGGAGTTACTTCGTATTGAATCACAACATAGCCAAATTTTAGAAAATGGATCACTTTCATACTCAAGCTTCTCTGTCTGACCATTTTTAAAGTTGATTACATAAGCTGTATTGCAACTGCTTGGTATAGTTGTAATAGTTGCTTTTTCTGCCTCAATCACAGCATTGGGGCCATTCGTCAGACGGACAGGGTGTGCACAATAATAATGAATGGGGACTTCTACATCAGTCATTACACGCAAATAAGCTGTGTCGAAATTTTCGATATCATTAGCACGGTATGTTTCAGCCAGAACACTGGTTGGTTTAGCAGCATTCAGCGCTTGTCCACCTAATAGATAAAATAAATTATGAAGATAATGTGCAGTTGCATTATTCAATGGACTGTCATATACGGGCTGACCGTTCAAGGTTTTGCGTCCCGCCCAAGCTGCACGCTGGTAATAAGAAAGAGTCCTAGGCCATTCAACTAACGCACGCGCAGATTTGATCTTACCAAACTCACCCGAAAGCAAACGCTTTTTCAATACTTGTGTTACTTCAAAATAAGAATGCTGAAAACCAATCGCACAAAATTTACCTGATTCATTCTGAACTGATAACATTTCTTCGGCTTCAGCAACTGTAGCTGCAATTGGTTTTTCACATAATACATTTGAACCATTGCGCATTGCAATAACCGATTGTTCTTTATGAAAGTTAATCGGGCTTGAAATACAGACTAAATCCGCCGAGTCTTCTGCATAAAATGTTGCCAAGTTTTCATAGATTGGAACTTTAGCACTTAACACAGATTCATAAGCAGTACTCTGTTCAGCAAATGGGTCAATCACACCAACAAAAGAAACATTATGTGACTCACTCTCAGCCAAAAGACTGTGAACGTAACCAGCGCCAAAACCACCAATTCCCACAACTGCTACTTTTAACTTCATAAACTACGCCTCTAACAATCCCTTTGTTTCTTCATCTATATACATCTGCTCCAATAAATCAGCCGCCCAACCATGGTCTGTTTGTAATTGATTTAGGAGTTTAAAGGATAGGGCTTGCACAACAGGAATTTCACTCCACATAGCATCATTTAAACAATACCAATGATTAGGATCTAAATTACCACTCGCAAGTTGAATGGAACAAACGTCACAAAGCATACAGCAACGCTCGGGTATAACGTCTGTCTGCGGATTTAGTTCATAAATTTTTAAAGAGGTCGCATCACCACACAATTCACACTTGGACTTTGCACGACGTGCCAGAGGCTTTCCCAATAATGACAAATCTTTCTGGCGTTGCTGATACTCTTCTAACTTACGTGCCATACCTTTTTCCTACACATTATAAAAAATTCTTTTAGAGTTAAACTACATGCATGCAAGCAAAATAACAGATCTAAGATTAAAGAAAAAACGGGATCCACAATACATTATTATAAAAGAAAGGATAATTTAATGGATCTAACAAAATACTTATCTTTCATGAAGTTGAATCATTATTCACCAAGAACAATTCACACCTACAGACATATCCTACTAAATTTTAAAAGTTTTAGTAGGCAAAAAAATGTAGTGAAATGTAGTGAAATAACAACTCAAATTTTAGATCAATATATTCTGTATTTAAAACGAAGAGGTCTACAATCATCAACCATAAAATCCTACTTTAAAACCATAAAATCCTACATCAAATTTCTTGTAAAGCAGAAAGTTATACATCAAGATCCAAGCCTATTAGTCATATTAGATATTGTACCTTTTCAAATAAACCCAACTCCCTCAAGGTTAGAAATAAATAAAATTTTATCAATACCCAATTGTAATACCTTTCACGGACTAAGAGACCGAACAATAATGGAATTGGCCTATACTACAGGAATTAGAGTATTTGAAAATTGGCAATTACAGACAAATCATATCAACTTCAGAAAAGAAGTCTTACAAATAGAAAATGGTAAAAATCGAAAAGACCGAATCATACCCTTAAATGAATCAATAACATTCTGGTTAAAGCAATATTTAAAACAATGGATTGAAAGAAAACAAACAAATAAACTATGGATAACGCAAACAGGAGGTCCATTAGGTTATCAAAGACTTGAAAAGCTAATACCGAGCTATGTAAAAAAAGCAGGAATTATAAAAAAATACTCATCACATTCATTTAGAAGAGCATTTGCAACACATCTACTCAATCATGGTACACCTCCTGCAACTATTTCGATATTACTAGGACATAGCTCCATGAATACCCTTAGGTATTATATGAAATCGGATATGAATTTTTTAAGAAAGGAAATTAAGAAATGGAAAATATAAAATTATTACTAAAAAAGTATATAAAGTGGAAAACAAAATTTATAGCGCCTAAAACCTTAAAAGTCCATATATATTGGACAACATATTTCATAACATGGATTAAGGAAAAAGAAATAAATAAGGATAATCTTCTTGAATTCACTCAACATTTAAATGACAAACAGAACAAAAAAATACACACTATAAACAAAGCAAGAATGGTCATAAGAAACTTCATAAAATTTATCGATCAAAAAGAAAGGTTGAACTTTGAATATACTGATATCATTAAAGCATTAAGACTGCCACAAAAGCTGAGTGAATCTGTATTCTTACCAAAAGATGTGTGGAATATATTAAATCAAATTGATACAACTCAATACATGGGCTTACGAAACTACACAATCTTATTCTTTGCCTACACAACAGGAGCAAGAGCAATGGAAATAGAAAGACTGAATCTACAGGATATTGATCTAAAACAACGAACAATCATTCTAATAGGGAAAGGTAAGAATCAACGAGTTATACCCATGCGAATAGAACTAAAAAAAATACTAAAAGAATACTTAGAAAATAGCTATACAAAACTGAAAAAAGAAAAGGAGACAAAAGCAGTATTTCTAAACAGAAATGGAACAAGAATTACCTATAGAGCAATGAAAAATATTATAGACCAATTCGCAGATCAATTCAAATTTCCAATTGGCATGCATACTTTTAGAAGAACCTTTGCAACAGAACTAGTCAAAGCAGGAGCAAGTATTTATGCAATAAAAGATATGTTAGGACATAACAACCTATCCAATATGAAATACTATATTCAACTCGATATCAACACGCTAGCACAAGCAGTGAATAAACTGAATAGACCCATTAAATAAATTTTGACGATCAAATATCGATCGAGAACAAGCCCTCGTCTTGCAAGCTGGTCGATTAGCAGCGAGCTCACTCTATCATACAAATCAAATGTAGGTTCTCATACGGATAATGCACCGCATTTAGCCTCAAAATGAACTTAGTTTTGTAAAAAATTAAATTAAGCTAAAAATATGTCTCTCATACGGAGCCAATGGAGCGAAGCGGAATCAAACGAGGAAGCGAAGCGACGAGAAGCGATAGCTGGTATAATGCACCGCATTTAGCCTCAAAAACGGTGCATTATTTTTCAAAAATGAATTGGGAAGAATTTAAAGCAGATTTAAGAGGGGAAGAAGGTGGGGAAATCACCCCACCTGAAATTCACAACAAACCAATGAAATTCCAAGCTGCCCTCCCCTTTGCCAGTTGGATCTCAAGATTGATACCAACATGAAAGTTTTCATGAGCTAAGGTTGGATTAATTTGAGGGTCTCTTAAGTCAAGCTAGGCTACTCATGAATCAAGGTTTTCTTTTCATTTGAATTTAACCTTTAATTTTTTTCCGCAGAAAAAATACTCTTATCATTTAAAACTCTTTAGTATTTCAAATATTAAAGTCAACACTTCTTTTTCAGTTAGATTGTCAACGTTTTTATTACATACTTCAGAACCATCTTCAATTGAATAAATTAAAGCTTCTAAAACGAAACCTTCCCATATTGTGAAGGTACCAATAAATCTATCCGCTTCAAAATTAAAAACTAGTCCAGAATTTTTATATAAAGGTAATTTTACTTCATAGGTAAAATTACCTTTACTATACTCAATAAGAATTTTCTCTATAGATGTTTGTAACTCATTCATTTTTTCTTTAAGGGCTCCGATAAATTTTTAAATTGCGGTAATATTGGTTCAGGTAGGCCTTTTTTCTGTGCAATTCTAGCCATTGGACTACCTGGGCCATGGATGTTACTCCAACCAGTAGTTCCGCCAGGCTTTAAAGAAGAAAGTGGGACATCATACTCAACATAAATATCTCCTTTTGGAGCAGCTTTATAAGCATTTGGATTTGCAGGATTAGCAACTCTGTGAAGACCTGCTTGGTCACTTTGAACCCTGCCGGTGACTTTCATTGCTTTATATTCAGCTTCGCTCATCCATCTCCCTACCCGAACATATTGAACATTACTTGTGCCTTTATGTACATTACCAGCATTCTTGTATGTATCCAAAGTACTTTTATACTTTGGAGTATGTGTTATTGCTGAGCCACCTAAAGTTTGAGCATATGGGACTACAACATAAGGAGCCATTTCTACTCCAGTACCTAACATTCTCATGAGTATAGGGTGATTTCGAGTAAATTCACTGCCAGCATATACTTCGTTAGAATATTTAACTATTGCCTCAAGGTCATTAGATCCAATAACCCACCTTTGACTAGTCTCAATACCATAATTGGTTCTCGCAGCAGTTAATATTTGGGTGATTTGGGTAGAATCAACACCACTACGGCCAAACATTGCCTCAGTGAATGAACCAGCTTGATTAGTTGCACCCTCAGGGAAAAACCCGAAAGCTAATGCGAGTGAGACAGCAAGGTCTTCATTTGATTGCCAACCTAAAGATCCATTATTGTTGACAATTTCACGGATTTTACCTTGTACAGCTAATAGCTGGTTTTGGGTTAGACTAAAACCATTTTCTAGTTTCCCTAAATCATAAGCAACCTTTGAAGAACGGAGCGTGGAACCATCATAATGATTGGTATTCGCAACCCAATACAGATGGCCATTTGAGACTTTCCACTCAAGACCGTCTGGGTCTATAAACACGAGTGGATTGTTTCCAGCGAAGTGGTAGGAGCCCATGCCGAATGGGTCCATTTGGTCCATATTCATGTCTGGTGAAGTGAAGCATCCCCACTCGGGCTTTCCTGAGGCTTTTACAAGTCTATTTTTTTGTTTTTTTTAACAAGCTTCTAAAATGTTATTAACAACCGGAGATCCCATCTTTTTGAGGTGAGCAATCTGTTTTTGTTCGTCAAAGCAAACACGATTTTTCCAACAGAAATAAATCATCCTTATCAACTTGTATGCAATTGCTCTTAACGCAACATGATGTGTTTTTTTCTTGACCTTTTTCTCATGATGATACATGGCTTGACCGAGTAAACTATTTAGCCTAAATAGTTCTGCTATTTCCGTAAATGTAAGCTGTGTGAATTTATCACACAGATATCTTCTTCGGATATTTTTTGTCTTACCACTTTGTACAGTTACGGGTGCGATTTCACTACATACAAGCATTTCTTCTGGGCTATTAA
>JAKVBE010000031.1 GCA_022447755.1 Lentisphaeria bacterium
GTAGGTTGCAGTTGGTTAAGTCAAAAGAAAAGTTTTCTTCATCTTCTTGGGTGCTTCGGGCAAATTGCTTCAAATCTGAATGATACGCACTTACGGTATGCTCACTTGCATCTTTTTCCGTCGAAAGATAGCGCAAAAATTTCTGAATATGAGCTGACTTTGAGTTGGTTTTCATGAAAGTTTTCTTTAAAAATGTTGTTTATAGCATTTGCAAAAAGCTTACTCATTCATTATAGTTATATTCGCTTAATTTTACAAGCTACGGAGAGGTGGCTGAGTGGTTTAAGGTAGCGGTTTGCTAAATCGTCGTATGCGTAAGTGTACCGGGGGTTCGAATCCCCCCCTCTCCGCCAATTTAAAGGCGTCAGTTTCAAACTGACGCCTTTTTTGTTTTCTCTAACAATCAGACCAGACTGCAAATTCATTTCCATTTGGGTCTGTGAAGTGAAAGCGCCTTCCACCAGGGAAAGAAAATATTTCTCGTGCAATCTCCCCGCCTGCTTGGGTAATTTTCTTTTGAGTTTGTTCAAGTTGAGTACTGTAAAGTACGGTTAATACAGCTCCATTTTTTGTTTGGGAACATAATTCTGAAAGAAAAAAGCCACCATCAAGTCCTGCATGATTGAAAACCGTATACTCAGGTCCATAGTCCTCAAACTCCCAGCCAAAAACTTTACTAAAAAATGTTTTTGTTCGACCTAGGTCTTTTGCTGGAAATTCAAGATAATTTATTTTCTCATGTTGATGCATTATTTACTTCGACTTTTGTAGAGCCTGATCTAGATCCGCACAAATATCATCAATATGTTCTATACCAATAGACAGTCTGACCATTTCTGGGTAAATACCACCAGACATTTGTTGTTCTTCAGTCATTTGGCTATGAGTCGTTGAAGCGGGGTGAATTGCTAGTGATTTTGCATCCCCCACATTAGCCAAGTGACTGAACATTTGTAATTCATCAATAAAACGGCCACCTGCTTCTGCACCACCTTTAATTCCAAAAATAATCATTGTACCACCTTTACCATCTAAGTATTTCTGGTTCAATTCGTAATTGGGGTCTGATGATAACCCTGGGTAGCGTACCCACTCTACACATTCGTGTTTGGACAAGAAGTTTGCTGTTGCTTGGGCATTTTCACAATGTCGTTCCATGCGCAAGGGTAAGGTTTCGATCCCCTGAAGGAAAATCCATGAATTATCTGGAGTTATGCAAGCACCCAGGTTTCTTAGCGGAACTGTTCTCATTCTCAAAATATAGGCTAGTGCTTGTAGTTCTTCTGGTAGGTCATGGCCCCATCGTAAATTAAAATATGAGGTGTCAGGTGTATCGTATAAGGCAAAATTGCCATTTCCCCAGTTAAATTTTCCTGAATCAATGACAATCCCTCCAATACCAGTTCCGTGTCCACCAAACCATTTCGTTAAAGAATGAACCACAATATCTGCCCCGTATTCAATAGGGCGCATTAAGTAAGGGGTTGTAAATGTACTATCAACAATAAGTGGAATCCCATGCTCATGTGCAATACTCGAGATTGCTTCAATGTCGGAAATATCTAGTGCAGGGTTACCAACTGCCTCACAATAAAGGGCCTTAGTATTTTCATCTATTGCAGTACGATAGTTGTCGGGATTTTTAGGGTCTACAAATTTAGCTGTAATACCAAACTGAGGTAAAATATTATTAAACTGTGTATAAGTTCCTCCATAGAGATTATTAGCTGAAACAATATTGTCTCCATGTTGAGCAAGGTTGATTACGGAATAAAATATTGCGCTTGTACCAGAAGCTAGTGCAAGTGCAGCAGCCCCTCCTTCTAAAGCAGCAACACGTTGCTCTAGTACATCATGTGTTGGGTTTCCTAGACGTGTGTAAATATTGCCAAATTCTTCTAAAGAGAATAGTTTTCTTGCGTGTTCGGTACTATTAAAAACATAAGATGAAGTTCGGTAAATAGGAACAGCTCTGGAGTTGGTTGTTGGCTCAGGTTCTTGACCTGCATGTAAACATTTTGTCTCAAGCTTCATGATGACTCCTTTAAAGATTGTAATAGATATGCTTTGATTCAACTTTTAATGAATTGTTCACAATTAATATTACATATAGATAAGACTTTAAAAGAGGCCTTGAATATCTTTTTGCTGCTTGGCCTAATTAGAAAAATACTTAAGTAAACAGGTTGGGCTGTTTAGCGTGTGCGAGCATCCCACATGGTGAATGTGGAGTTTGGAAGTGTATGGTCTCTTACGCCTAGGTATGTATCTGGAAATACAACTTTTTCTGCATGCCCATCACCAAACAAGTATTGATTGGTTTGATTACCATGAAGCCAAAATTCCGGACTCGATATACTGAAATTATAGAAGTTTCTTGCATTAATCGCAGATTTATTGTTGTTCCCCATCATATTATTTTCTAATGGTACTTCAACTATCGCTATGTTCTGCTGTGGATTCGACAGTTTACTGATTTTTAATGACCATTCATCTCCAGGGTCTACAGAATCTATTCCACTTCCTCCATCAATAATACCTGTATGCTGAACTTCATTAATTGCGCCGGGAGGAAAACCACGATTAGGTGTATAGGTTCTTCTGGTATTCACGTTGCTAGCTCCTACAGGTGCAATGGTATCTAATGGGCATAAATACATTGGGTAAGCACGATCATCTGCATCACTTGTTGATGGTGTTGATCGACCTGGCTGGTTACCGTTTATTTGATCTTCTGTAAGTGTGCGACCATCATAGCCATTGGCAAGACGGTCATCCCACGTGATATTGCCTCCGGATGTCGCAACATTGACTGGATAATGCTCTTGGTTATTGTCTGCATAGAGCATTAGGGCAATATTCAGTTGTTTGAAATTACTTAGACAAACTGCCGACTTACCTTCTTTTCGTGCCTTATTTAAAGCAGGAAGTAGAAGGGAAGCTAGAATACCAATAATAGCGATTACAACTAATAACTCGATTAGGGTGAAATGAAGTTTCTTTTGGGTCACGATGATTCTCCTGTTTTTTATTTTACGTTAAAAAATAAATATCGTGAATTATTGATTTTGAAAAATTTACAGGGAATTCTATGATTTTTTAAAAAATGAGTTGTTTAGAGAGTTCCTTTTTGTAGAATAAGGCTTTTCGCTTCTTATTTTTTTAAAAATAGGAATAGGTATTATTTCTTTGAAATACTAAATTTAACATTGTAAACGCATACAAATAATTTATCAATAGTAGTGATACTTTTGATTTAATAAATCGGAGTCTATTATGAAAATTTTATATATTTGTTGTGTTCTTATTGTAACAATTTGCAAAGCTGAAGAAAAATCTCTACCATTATCAGTAGAGCTTCAAACAGAAAAAGAATTTGTCATAAGTAAGGATAATTTTGGTTTTAATAATAATTTGATCTACCGTCCGTTTCATGCAAATGATCCTCGTTTCATGGAGAAATATGTTGAATTAGGCAAACCATATTATCGTTATCCTGGTGGCACAACTGCCAATTACTTCAATGCCTTAACCGGTGAAATCATTGTTGATTACAATGGCATCAAAGTAGGTAAAAAGTTTCAACACTTGAATGCATTATTGCTTGAACGTTTTGGCGAAAAACGCAAAGAGCTTACGCCCTTTAGTGACTTTATTAAGAAAACGGGAGCGGATTGGATTTATGTTGCCAACCTTGCCAGCATGAGTCCACAACAAAACCACGAATTATTCTTGAAGATGAAAGCCCGTGGAATAGAACCCAGTCGTATAGAACTTGGCAATGAAGTATACTTTCCAAATTACAAAGCATATATGCCGAATTATCCTAAGCAGGCAAAGGAATTAGCTGCTATAGCCAAAAAAGTATTTCCAAAGGTAAAGCTGGGCGTTGTCGTTCCATCTTTATATTATACAAATAAGATTTATCTTGATAAAGGCTTACCAAAAGATGATGCCGGTAAAAACAATTGGATAAATTATCAGCTCCAATGGACCCGGGCGATTGCCAAAGAAAATTTTTATGATGCAATCATTGTTCATTTGTATACACACATGGGGATGCGCTATGATACAAAACTAAAAGATATGGTCTCTTATGAACAAGCCTATTTGAATGGTCTATCGCATCTAGACGGTAAATTACAGGATGCACTGACCCAATATAAGGAAACATTTCCCGGCAAAAAAGTATGGGTCACAGAATATAACATGAATCAGTTTGGTAAAGGCGACTTCAGGCAATATAAAGGAACAATAACCTTTATCGGGAATTTAGTCGGTATGTCGATGATGCCACGCTTAATTGCGGATCAGGAGATTACGGTCACAACTTATCATTCAATTATTCACTTTTTTAAATGGGAGGGGGAGTTTTCCAGCAAGACCAAATTTACAATGCACCGCAAATTTGAAGCAATGAAGTTAATGGGAAAAATGATTTTAGGTGCAGAAACCTATGTTCCATCAAAAATATTTGGAGCTAAGACCTATCAAGGAGACGGTGGCTTCACCGGAAAATACTCAGAAGTCGATGCACACTTTTTTAGAAATGGCAATAAAGGCACTCTCTTTGTTTATAATAAATTTGCTACGAATTATACTGTAAATGAACTTCAATTAGATACTGGAGAGCTAGCCATTGTCACCGGGGGGACTGTCTATGATCCTCCAGCTGGTCAGAAAATAGAGGATTCTATTATGAGCTTGGATGCAAAAGAGTACTCCTTAACTCCTATTGCAGGGGGCCCACATAAGCTTCCACCTTATTCTTTTTCGTTTATCGAATACAACATCAAGAAACAATAGTTCAGGACATTCTTTTGCAAAATAATGAATATCATGTTACAAAAAGCGGCAACGATCTTAACTCAGGTTTAAAAGAAGATCAAGCTTTATTGACGATACAAGCGGCAGCCAATTTGGCAATACCAGGTGATACCATTTGGGTGCATGAAGGTGTTTATCGTGAAGCAATTAATCCTCCACGTGGGGGACTTTCAGATGATCTACGTATAAGTTATCAAGCATTTCCAGGAGATTGTGTTGAAATTAAGGGTTCTGAGTTAGCCCAAGGTTGGCAGCATCAAGATGGCGATGTTTGGCTGTTGACCCTTCCAAATGATTATTTTGGTACTTTTAATCCTTATGCAAATCTAATTTCTGGTGATTGGTTTTTAGATAAAGGCCGTAAACACCATACGGGTGCAGTCTATCTAAATGATATGGCTTTTAATGAAGCTAGTCATTTAGAGGATTTATTTGAGGGAATGTCATATGCGTGGTTTGCTAAATCTAAAAGTTTTTATACACGTATTTGGGCAACTTTTCCCAATTGTAACCCCAATGAAGAATTCGTTGAAATTAATAAGCGTAAAACGGTATTTTATCCTTCCCAACCAGGTATTAATTTTATAACTGTTTCTGGTTTTACTTTAAGTCAAGCTGCAACTCCTTGGTCACCTCCTACAACCGAGCAGATTGGCTTAATTGGTGTTAACTGGAGCAAGGGTTGGATCATTGAACATAATCGCATTAAGCATTCTCGTTGCACAGGTATTACGCTTGGCAAATATTTTGATCGTGAAGATGGCCAACTTGAGTTTGGTTTTAATGCACATTATCAAACTGTAGAACGTGTTTTGGCCAAAGGAGATTGGACTAAAGAAAATATTGGTGGGCACATCATTCGTCATAATTACATTGCACATTGTGAACAAGCAGGAATTGTGGGCAGTCACGGTGGTGCATTTTGTACAATTGAGAATAATGTGATTCACGATATTCATGCTCGAAAGCTTTTTAGTGGTCTTGAAATGGCCGGCATTAAACTTCATGCTCCTGTAGATACCCTAATTCAAAAGAACTTAATTTATAACTGCAATATGGGCGTTTGGCTAGATTGGATGACTCAAGGGGCACGTGTTAGTCAAAACGTTATGTATGACAATGCTGATTGGGATCTTTTTATAGAAATTGCTCATGGCCCGCACATGGTGGACCATAACTTTTTACTTTCAAAAATTTCGCTGCATGATTCTGCTCAAGGTGGTGCCTATGTACACAATCTTTTTGCTGGAGAAATTAAGTATCGCGAAGAGGCAGAAAGAAGCACCCAATATTTTGAACCTCATTCAACTACCTTAGCGGGTACTTCAAAAGTTTCAGATGGCGATGAACGTTTTTACAATAATATTATTATGCATGATAAGGGATTGGCTCATTATGATGAGCATGCAGAACCTATCACAATGGCAGGCAATGTCTTTTTATTCTTAGCAAGCCCCTCAAAACTTGAAAAGGCACCATTGTGTGATGTAGAAGCAGATACTAGATTCAGAGTGATCCAAGATAATCAACAAGTAAAATTACTGTTTAAGTTTTTACCTAATTGGGGCTCACAGACTTGCCCCATAATTACAAGCGAATTGCTAGGAAAAACCCTAATTTCTCAACAGTTATTTGAACAACAAGATGGTGCTGCTTTTTGTTTCGACAAAGACTTTAAAGGAATAAAAAGAACACCTACTAAGGTTTTTCCTGGACCTATACAATTGTCTCAATTTCAAAATGAGACGACTCTCTGGGAGTTCGGGGATCATTCTACAGACCATGTGAATCCAAGAAATAGCAAGAAAGTCAAACTAGAAGAAGTTCCTCGTTAGTCTTCTTTTAAATGTTGCTTGCGATACTCACCGGGAGTTAAACCATAACGCTTGTGGAACAGACGGTAAAGCCGATCATTATTTAAAATGCCACACTCATTCGTAATCGTTTGAATGTTCATACTCGAACTTCGTAACAGGTGACTCGCAAATTCGATTCGTAAATCGTTGATTTGCTCGCTGACACTTTTACCAAATACTTTCTTGAAACGATTATCCAAAGTTGGGCGAGAAACATGCATTAAGGTAACGACAGATTCAGTTGAAATAGCATTTTTAAAATTTCTTTGAATGTATTGAAATGCCTTGAGTACCAGTTCGTCATCAACTCCCATTAAGTCTGTACTAGTTCGTGTAATCACCTGATCTGGGGGACATGTCTTATTCACACTCTTGCTGGGGCCATTCATTTCTTTGTTGAGTTGTTGCGCAACATCATATCCCATTCCAAACCAATTGGTCGCAATGCTAGATAAAGAAGGGTAGGAAAGTGTGCATAGCAACTCATTATTGTCTACACCTAATAAGGAGTAATCTTTTGGGCATTGAAAACCATGTTGACGCGCTAGCAATAAGACTTGTGAACTAACAATATCCGTAACACAAAAAACTGCTTTTGACCCACCGGGCTGACTTAACCATTTTAGGAATGCTTTTTTTTCATTATTTTTCGGGAAATAAAAGGTTTTGATATCACGTGATTTATCATGAAAAATATCTGCAAATCCATGACCACGTTCTTCCGAGCATGGCCACGTATCATGGCTAATATATGCAACTTCGTGAAAGCCTTTGTTAATCAAATGAGTCGCGGCTAGCTTACCAATTTGCTTTTCATCTGGGAAAAATTGACTAGCCTTATTAAAGGGAGGTTGGTTGATTCGATTACCATAGAAAACAAGTGGCGTCTTATTTTGCATCAACTGATGAAACCATGGTGTTTGTATCGCTGCTTGTGGAGCAATATAGCCCACAATCCCCGGGTCATATTCGCTATTTAAATCTTCAACCGAGGAAATTTCAACCTCCCAGTCGGCGATTTCTTGGCTAAACTCTGCTATACCTTTTAATAAATTTCTGTGATTGCCGAATTGTGCATTGGCAATCACTAAAACACGCTTCCAATTTCTCAAAAAATAACCTCATTCTTAGTTCAATACAAAATAGGATGCCTTTTGCATTATCCAAATTATTTCATTGGCTTCTTTGATTTCTTTTGCTGTCTTTTCTGACGCTTGTCTTCAAGGGCTTTTACCTTTGAATTAATATCATGGGTCCGTTTACTCTTATAATATGCCAAAACTTCACTGAACTTAGATTTTAATTGTTTCTGCTCATTGCTTAATTTAGAAGCAATGATTGGGCTTTTTTCATAAATATCCGACTCAAGGTCATAAAATTTTCCACTTGCATAAAGTTTGTATTGTTTGTTTCTTACAAATTGTTTCACATTTTGTATATTTAGTCGGTTTGGCGACCAACAATAAATCCATTCACGTGGTGTGCCTATTTTGCCTTTTAGTTGTGGTAGAAAACTTTTTCCATCTAGTTCTTTGGTTTCTTCATTAGGAATTGAAATCTTTGCAGCAGCTGTCAGCGTTGGCAAAATGTCAGAAAAGTCTACGAGATCTTCAGATACTTGACCTTTAGGTATGTTTCTTTGCCAGTAGGCAATCAAAGGCACATGCGTTCCTGCATCCGTAGTATACCCTTTCCCGCCATGTATTTCTTTACCATTTACAATTGAAACAATATTTCGAGTGGTTCCATTATCTCCTGTGAAAATTACTAGGGTATTTTCTAGTACGTCTGCTTCTTTTAAATAGCCAATTAGTTTTTTTACTTGTAGATCCATATTGGACATCATATCTAAGAAATATTTTATGTCATCCTTACCTTTAAAACCACCTTTTTCATTATCTAATCCTTTAGCCTTAGGGTTCCAGTCTTTAGAGTCAGGAGTGGGTTCAAAAGGGTTGTGTACTAAAAGCATTGGGTAATAAAGAAAAAACGGCTTTTCTTTGTTGTTTAGAATAAATTCCTTGGCATATTTACTGAGAACATCTGGTCCATATTCCCCATTTTGAAAGTCTTTGATTTGTCCATCGATTAAGAATGCTGGGGTCGGGTAACGGCTTTTGTTTTGGGAATTGCCTATACGCCAGAGAGCATAGTGCTCAAAGCCAAAGTCTTTAATGGTTCTAGCGCCTCCACCTAACTGCCATTTCCCAATGATACAAGTCTGATAACCTGCATCTTGAAAGTAATTTGCAAAAGTCTTCTCTGAGGTATCTAAATGTGCAAAACCAATATAGTTGCGCACATTATATTTTCCTGTCATAATTTGGACTCTGCTGGGCGTACAGATTGGTTGGGAATGAGCATTCTTAAAAAGAATGCCATTTTGGGCTAATTGATCGATCGTTGGTGTTCGGTAGGAAGTCCCTCCATAAGCACCTATGCATTCATAGCCTAAATCGTCAGCCATAATAAGTACGATGTTTGGACGATCCGAACTATAGCTAGAAAAGGATAATAAGGAAGTAAGTAAGTAAGCCGTTAAAAGCCTAAATTGTACTTGGGAAACTTTTTGATTCATGTTTATCTAATCTTCATATATAGGGGTTGTAAGTTTATGTGGATCTTCAAATTTTTTAATGGTACCGATTAATTTAGGGGGACATGTATATAGTCTACCTGATTTATCTACTGGATGCTTACTTTTTAAATATGGGATAGGACCATTTTCACTTAAAAAATCATGCTGTTCATTCATCCATTTAAACATAGCACTTTTCAGTTCTTCTTTGATTTCTTTGTATTGGGGGTCACTTGCAAGGTTGTTTAATTCCCATGGATCTTTCTGAGTATCATATAATTCCTCTTCAGGCGTGCCAGCATTAAGTTCAGCACCTATACGGTGGAAAGGATCAATAGGCTTACCATTTGCTTCATCACGATTTATTTTTTCAATCGTATTAAAATTATGTATGTAATGAAAACGTTTTCCTCTTGCTGAGCGTATGGGGAAGACTGAAGGTGTGAGAACTCCTTGTTGTGTCATGACTGCAAAGACATATTTATGATTGTCCTCTTTGGGGTCTTTTAGTACACTAACAAAACTTTTTCCATCAACAGGCTGTGTTATTTTTCCACCAGCTAGTTCTATGAATGTGGGGACGATATCTATAAAGTTACTAAGAGCATTTGTTCTTCCAGGTTTTATTTTTTGAGGCCACCTAATTATGAAAGGAACTCGTAAGCCTCTATCATAAAGTCGATATTTTGCTTTAAGGTTGTTATGGCCACCGTTACTTCCATGGTCTGAGGAATAAATGAATACAGTATTTTCCTTCAGTTTGTGTTTATCTAAAAGTTCTAAAACTTGCTTTACTTCCTCTTCTTTTTTATGAATTAAATCAAAGTATCCTGCTCTACGCTTTATTCCTACCTTGTCAGAAAATGGTTGATGTGTTGTCACTTTATCTAAGGGGAATTTAGGGTTACGAGGATAAGGACCATGTGGATAGTGGGAAGCAATAAATAAACAAAATGGCTTTGCATGATTCTTAAAATATGTATCTATTACTGAAATTGGCAGCTCCTTATTTTTGTGATCTACGACCTCCGTATCCCACTTAAATACACTATCAGGACCCACATGACTTTTACCTATTAGCGACACATCATAACCTAATTTGCTAAGTGCAAAATGAATTGATTTTGTTCCTTTTCTCACTTTTTGGTGATTCATAAAACAGCCGTTACGTATTGGGTATAATCCCGTGTATAGTGAAGAACGGCTAGGTGCACAAATCGGTTGTGGGGTGAACATATTCGTAAACACAAGACTTTCTTTAGCAAGCTGATCTGTCACGGGGGTTAAATTAGGTGGATTATAGGTGGCGAAAATTTGTTGATAGGTCGAATAATCTGCAATTAGTTGATCATCACTTAAAAAAAATATGAAGTTCGGCTTTTTCTCCTTAGCTATTGAAAAAGCTGAATAAAGAAAAAAGAAAACCAAATAAAAAGTTTTAATGGATTGCATCTATGGCTCCTGTTATGACATTGTTCCAATAATAAAATACCCTTATTATATGAATTAAGAATTATAGTTCTTTAAAAAATAATATGCTATTTTTATTATTTTTTAAAGAATAAGGTCATTTTCCTTCATCTTCATACAGGAAATAGGATATAAAATGGGTAGCCCCACATTTCTTTAAGTTATGTTTGCTCACTTTTCAATATAGGAACTATTACAGAATAAGTAATCATGGTCTCCGCTAAAAAAATGTGCATTCTGAGTTAGGTGCTCATGCACAAGTAATTTTTCTGCAGATTTTTCTAATTGAAGGCCTTCCCATTGGCGCCATGGGCATGAATAAATCAGTGCAATCATTGGACGATTTACACCGGAGTTATGACCTTTGCCAGCATGCCACAAGCGTTCATCTCGAATAAGGCAATCACCTACTTGCAATTGAGGCTGTATTGGTGCGGATATGTCTCGTTGCTCTTCAAGCAGTTCTTCACAGATCACAATACTTCCATCCGATGGTAACCGAGGATCAATGTTTAGGTGACTGCCTGGCCATAATTCTACGGATCCACTTGATGAATCACAATCAACCATGGGGATATTGATGATATAAGACGAAGCAGGATATGGATGCTCTAAGTGTTGCCAAAGAAGAGGAGTATCAATATGAACAGGCTGATCCGTTGAACCAGATAAGTTCGTGTTACCGCTATAAAAGTTATTTTTCATGCCTTTTCCTAAGACTTGCGAGCAAATGTCAATAACTGCTTCATTGCACATGATGTCAGTAAATAAATATGGCGGGGTGGGTGGGGGATTGTGCTGAATATGCATGGCTATAAACTGCTCAGGTAGCTCTTCTTTGCTTGATAAAATAGTTGTTAAATCCTCAAACATCTTCTCTTGCAAAGTCGCTATGCGTGCTGGATTGATCGCTGAACGAAGAATGATAAAACCATCTCGTTTTAAATGTGATAAAGCAAGACTTCGTTTTTCGCCTTCAAGACCATGCTTGGCGACTTTTTCCCAATTACACACTACGACATGAGGCTCAAATAGTGGCATTTGTACTTCCTTTGATGTTTATCATTATTTTATAAAGCCAATCTAATGAGTGAAAACTTGATGTCCAATTAACTAAAACGATTACCCAAAATTTTACAATAATTGTTGCTTTCATGACAGATGGTTTTTAAAAATAAGAAACAATCATACCTTCATTTTTAAAAATAAGTATGTTTTGAACACGAAACAAACTTTATAATAATAAGTGTTGTTAATTCTTATTTATTAAAATATTTTGAAAGTGCTAAAGGAGTTTTTTATGCGTTGGATGTTGATTTTTAGTTTGATTTCTTTTAGTCATGTATTCGCAGGAGACAATCATGCACGAATTGATTTAGTTATGCTCAATTACCAGCCGCTTGAGGCAGAACCTAAGCAAGGAGATAGCCGAGTCAAGCACCCTGGTTGGGTAAAAGATGCAGAGAAAAAAGCTGCCAATTTATATGTCATTTTTAAGAATGAATGTAAAGACTGGGAAACATTTAGCTTTTCGTTTACCCCAAAGTCAGATGGAAAAGTACGGATTATTTTGAAGTCTGATAACAAGAGTAACTTTTTATATAAAGAAGTTTCTGCTAAAGGAGCAACTGTAAAAAATGAAGATTTTTCTAAGGCTGGAAAGAATGGCTTGCCTCTTAGCTGGTACAGTAACAATGTTAAAGGCTTCACAAAAGATGGCAAAAACTCTACTATCTCCGTTAATCATGACACGCCATTCATGCAGACAATCGTCGTGAAAAAAGATCAACCAGTGACTCTAACCGTAGTTGTTAAATCTGCTGAATAACTAGAAAGCCCCTTTTATGAAATTTGTAAAACAACTTGCTTACATCATTTGCTGTTCACAGCTTTCATATGCAGCGACATATCATGTGGCGCAGCAACATCCTAATGCAGTAGATCAAGATGAAAGTGGTAGCAGTGATAAACCGTATAAAACCATTGGTGCTGCAGTCAAAAAACTAAGCGCTGGCGATACGCTTGTGATTCATGCTGGTATCTATCGTGAGTCTGTTGTTGTGAAAGCTTTGGGCACAAAAGAAGAACCCATAAAAATTCATGCTGCACGCTATGCATATGTAGAAATGAATGGTGCAGAAGTTGTAAAAAAACTTACAAAAGTCAATGCAGATTCTAAGGATATTGTCTATGAAGCTTCTTGGAATAAGAGTCGCTTTCTTCAAGAACATTTAGAAAATATTTCTCACCCCAATGATGACTACCATTTCATTGTTGGTCGAACTGATCAAATTTTTGTTGACCGAATTCGTTTGTTGCAAGTAGCAGAGCGCAATCAAGTAACACGTGGAACTTTCTATGTGGACCACGATCAACAAAAAGTATTTTTCCAAGATTTTGGGAATCGCGAGTTAAAGCAAGTCATTATCCCAAACCGTTCGATTCTTCTACAATTGGATGGGAACCATATTGAAGTTAAGGGAATTACCTTCCGTTATGGGACAAACGCTGCACAACGTGGTGTTCTTGAAACCTTTGGTGACCATAATCGAATTTTAGATTGTATCATCGAAAGTACCAATGGTTCTGGTGCGCGTTTTGAAGGTGAAAATAACTATGTTGAAAATTGTATTTTCCGAAATAATGGGCAGATGGGCTTCAAAGGCTTTAAATCTCATGGTCTACACATGAAAGGCTGTATCGTAGAGGATAATAATACAAAGGGGTATAAACGAGGTTGGGAAGCTGGTGCATCCAAGATTGGGTTTGCCCGCAATGTAATCCTAGAGCAGAATATCTTTCGTAACAATCGTGGCTGCGGAATTTGGTTTGATATCTCCAATGAAAAAGCAGTGATTCGTAATAACTTTATTCATGATAATGAAGGAGCCGGCATCTTTTACGAAATCTCCTACAGTGGGCATATTCACGATAATATCGTCTTTCGTAATGGTTTAGTCGCAACCCATGTTTCATGGGGTGCCAATGGGGGAATCTCAATTTCAAGTTCACCTGACTGTATCGTAGAACGTAACTTGGTGGTAATGAATCGAGAAGGCATTCAGTTTCGTGAGCAATACCGCACCACAAGTCCTATTGAAGGTGGCAAAAAGAAAATTCCAATATGGAACGAAAACATCATTGTCCGCAATAATATTTTGGTCCATAACCAAAGCTATGAAATTGGAATGTGGGCTGCGGTTCCCGATAAACGCTATTGGCCGAATGAAAAAGTTGAATCAGGTGAAAGGAAAACGGAGCAAGAAGGCGATATCATGAAAGATTATCTTGCTAAAAATGCAGATGGTCAACCTACTGGTGCTTCGTTGCAAGATCTGAATATTCACTTTGAACATAATATTGTGGATGCACAAAGCGGCAGCGACTTTATCTTGTGGGGAGCAAAATGGGTGAAACACAAAAAGTATAAAGACTTTGCTGCGTTTGAAGAAGAGTTGTCTGTTGGCAAAAACAATACTCAGACCAAGATCCAATTGCAGGATGTGAATCGCTACGACTTTCGTATGCAATCAAATGAATTTAATCAGTGCTACCCCAAAGGTGAAATTCTAGGCGTAAAATCAGGTATTGAAAAGTAAAGGTAGAACCTTTACGCAAATCATGAAGAAGGGATAAATGAAACCGAATATCCTATTTATTATGTCAGATGATCATGCATCAAATGCCATAAGTAGCTATCAAAGTATTTTAGCTAATGTTGCGCCAACACCTCATATTGACCGAATTGCTGAGCAGGGTATTCGCCTTGATAATTGCCATTGTGTCAATTCGATTTGCACGCCCAGTCGTGCCAATATACTAACTGGTCAACACAGCCACATCAATCAGGTGCGGACACTTGCTGACTCATTAGATACGGATTATAAAATATTGCCACATTACCTTCAAGAAGCTGGATACGAAACCGGTTTGATTGGTAAATGGCATTTACATGGAGAGCCTCAAGGCTTTGATCAGTGGATAATCCTACCTGGCCAAGGAGAATACTTCAATCCATTCTTTAATTATAAAGATGCCCATGATCGCCATCCAGGGACGGAGAAAACACTGGATGACTATGAAGGCTATCACTCAGGGGAAGGCCTTCAATATCAATTTGGTCATCCAGCACAAATAAAAGGTTATGTTTCAGACATTATTACGGACCTTACCATTGATTGGTTAAAGGAAAGAAAGCAAGAGCAGCCTTTTTTCTTATGCTGTCATCATAAAGCACCGCACGATTTCTTTGGCTACCCAGAGCATTTAGCAGAGTTTTTAGAAGAGTCAGACCTACCAGAACCTGAAACTTTATTTGAAGACGTAGAAGTTCTTAATGAAATTTCACGTAAATATGGCACAACCGTTAGCCAACGATGGGAACCAAGAAATGCAGTCCAGCATTTGATCAATGGTGATCTACCGCAATATGGTCCCATTAGCTTTGAAGGCCTTAACGAAGAAGAAAGAACAAAGAAAGCCTATCAGTTATATATAAAAGCTTACCTTCGTGCTGTACGTGGGGTCGATGATAATGTAGGCCGCTTGATGGACTACTTAGAAGAATCAGGCTTAGCCGAAAATACCTTAGTCATTTATACCAGTGACCAGGGGATGATGTTGGGCGAACATGATAAAATTGATAAACGTTGGATCTTTGAAGAATCACAACGAATGCCTTTCTTAGCTAAGCTACCAGGCCTTATTCCTGCTAGATCAGAGTCTAGCGCATTGGTCGATAATACTGATTTCATGCCTACTCTTTTAGATTTAGCTGGTGCAAACATCCCTGAAAATGTGCAAGGAAAATCATTTCTTGACGAACTGAAGTTTCCTGGCGGAACTGGGAAACATGCAGTGTATTACCGTTATTGGATGCATATGGCGCACCATTGGGTACCAGCTCACTATGGCATACGGACTCAAAAGTATAAACTCGTCTTTTTCTATGGAATGCAACTGGATGCGAAAGGCTGCCCTAAAGAAGGACAATGGAGTGAAAATACTGATCCGGGCTTTGAACTTTATGACCTGGAAAATGATCCACTTGAAACCACAAACCTAGCTCATGAACCAGCAAACCAAAACACTCTTATTGAACTTAAACATCAACTGCTAGAACTTAAAAGAGTTGTTGGCGATACCGATATAAAATTTCCCGAATTACTCGCTCTACAAAATAAGTACTTTTCATAATCCCTAAGGAACCCAATATGGCAACTTCATTAGAATTCCCACAACGAACCATTCATCTAGATTTTCATACAGGCCCTCATGTTCATGATGTGGGGAAGGACTTCAACGCACAAGAGTTTGCACAAACTTTTAAGGATGCACATGTCGATAGCGTAACACTTTTTGCAACCTGTCACCACGGCCATGCCTATTGGAATACCAAGCGTCCAGAAAGGCATCCAGGTATGCGCAAAGGGTTAAATTTACTTCGTGAGCAAGTTGATGCTTTGCATGCTGTAGGTATCCGTGCCCCCTTGTACTTTACTGTGCAGTGTAATGAATTTTGTGCAGACCAACATCCGGAGTGGGTTGTTGTTGACCCAGAAGGGAATGCCATGCGCAAATGGGGAGCTGATGCGCTGACTGCAGGTTGGCAAATATTGGATATGTCGAGCCCATATGCAGATTATGTTGCTGAGCAATTAGAAGAAGTGTTGGAAACATTTTCCCCTGAAGATGGAATCTTTATGGATATGTGTTGGGATCAGCCTAGTGTTAGCAAATGGGCCATTCAGGCAATGAAAGAAGAGGGGTTAAATCCTAAATCAGAAGCTGATCGTGCTACTTATGCAAGACTTAATGTTCACCGTTACATGGAACGCTATAATGCAATCATTCGCAAAGCAGAAGAGCGCCATGGTTGTGAATCATTTGGTGTTTGGTATAACTCTCGTCCAAAGGCAAATTTAATTGAAGAGAAAAAATATATTTCTCGTGTTGAGGTAGAGTGTTTACCAACAGGTGGTTGGGGATATAGCTACTTCCCTTATGTTGCAAGGCTTGTTAGACCTTTAGGCTTACCAACATTAAGTCATACCGGTAAATTTTTTAAATCCTGGGGAGATAATCAAGGTATCAAGCCGGAAGCTGCTTTAAAATATGAATGTTGCCAAACATTGGCTTTAGGACTTACACTTGGGGTAGGGGATTTACTTCCACCAAAAGGTGTTCCTGCCAAACCCGTATATGAGATGATTGGCAAAATTTACAAATATGCAGAACAATGTCAGAGCTATACCCACAAAGCAAACATCGTAAGTCAGGTTGGCTTGGTGGTTCCACCCGAGCTAGGGGATCGACCAGGTCCGGCAGCAATGGGAGCCACAAGTACTTTGCAACAATTAAGACAACAATTTGATATCATCCCTCCTAGTGCAAATTTCACTGATTACGAAATGCTGATCATTCCTGAATGCACACCAGTAGATTCAATGATAGCCAATAAACTCTCTACCTATATCGCACAAGGTGGAAAATTGTTGCTCAGTATAAATAGCGTAATAGACGAAAGGGAGACACTCTTATTAAATGAAGCAGGTATAGAAGATTTTGGAGTCAGTCCCTATTCTCATACCTTTATGCATGTGGATGAGACCATTCGTGGTGACATCATGGATTATGGACATGTGATGTATGAAAATGGCCGCAGACTCAAGCCTGTCGCTGGTGCGAAGTCACTCTGTCAAATAGGCGAACCTTATTTTGAACGGGATTATGATCATTTCTCCGGGCATGAGTATACGCCAGAAAATGAATTAAGTGCCTTTTCTGGCATTATTCACCATGGCAATGTGATTACCTTTTCCATGCCTATCTTTAAAGCTTATGGAATCCATGCTCAACCCATTTACCGTAAAATCATTGGCAATTGTATGGATCTGTTAATGCCGAATTCCTTATTGAAAACACCAGACGCTCATAGTCGTTTGGAAACTACCGTTATGAAAAAGGATCATCGTACCATTGTGCATATCGTAAGTTTTTCGGTAGAAAAGCGTGGTGCATCATTCATCCGAATGGTTGCCAACAAGCAAGTCGGCTTAGATGTTGTTGAAGATCCATTACCTATTGTCAATCAAAGTATTTGGATCAAATCCGATACTTCACCACAACAAGTCTATCTTGCACCAGCAGGTACCAATCTTGAATTTAACTACGAAGATGGTTATGTCAAAACAGCTGTAACTGTTTTAGATGGACATGCCATGATCATTATAGAAGGATAAATCATGTTTAAATTTTGCACCCTATTTTTATTATTTTGTGTCACTTTAAAAGCAGAAAATCACCCAAATATTCTGTTTATTTCAATAGATGATTTGCGCAATGAGTTAGGCATCTATGGTCAAACTCCAGTAAAGAGTCCTCATATTGACCAGTTAGCAAAAGAGGGGCTAGTATTCGATAATGCCTATACACAAGTTGCGCTTTGTTCTCCTGCAAGAACAACTGTCATGACGGGAGTACGCCCTGCAACACATAAAGTAATGAATTTACAAACACACTTTCGAAAAGCATTACCAGATGTCGTGACATTAGCACAGTTTTTCAAGCAACAAGGTTATATGACACAAGCCATCGGTAAAATCTATCATCGTGGTTTAGATGATAAGCCTAGCTGGACAGAAAAAACGCGTATGGGGCATTTGGGGGGATATCAAAATCCTGTTACTGTAAAATCAATCAAAGAACGTTTAAAAACTGCGAAAGAAAAAGGCTTAAAAGGAAAAGCCTTACGTTTAGCAACAAAGGGGCCAGCCTATGAATCCGTTGATGTCGCTGATGATGCCTATAATGATGGTGCAAACACAAGCTTTGCAATCCGCCAACTTAAATCTCTCGCTAAGAACAAACAAGCTTTTTTCCTTGCAATGGGCTACTATAAACCCCACCTGCCTTTTAATGCACCCAAGAAATATTGGGACTTGTATAATGAAGATGAAATCGCTGCACCAGCAATAACGGTTCCACCTAAAGACTCTCACGACAAATTTACGTTGGCAAAATGGGGAGAAATCCGGTCCTATCAAGGTGTTCCTCAAGAAGGACCAATGCTTAAAGAGATGATACCTAAGTTGCGTCATGGTTACCTAGCTTGCGTATCTTATATTGATGCACAGATTGGTCGTTTGATGGAAGCTTTGAAAGAAACGGGTCTTGATAAAAACACTATTGTCATTCTATGGAGTGATCACGGTTTTAAAATTGGTGAGTATGGTGCATGGTGCAAACATAGTAATATGGAAATAGACAACCGAGTCCCCCTCATTCTTAAAGTCCCAGGAGAGCTGGGAAACAAACGCACAGATGCACTCGTTGAGCTTGTTGACATATATCCTTCCTTAGTTGAGCTAGCAGGATTTAAACAACCCAAGCACTTAGAGGGAAAATCTTTTGCTGCACTCATAAAAACACCAAAACTAGATTGGAAAACAGCAGCATTTTCTCAATATAACCGCGGATCCAATATCATGGGGTATTCGATAAGAACAGCAAAATATCGTTACACTGAATGGACTAAAATTGAGTCAGGGAAAGTCGTCTTCAAAGAATTATATGATCAGCAAAATGATCCATTAGAATCCCAAAATATTGCTAATCAGGAACAGGCTAAAGAATTGGTTCAAATGTTATCCAAACAGTTAAAGCAAGGGTGGCAAAAAGCAGGTAATTAGCCAAATTTTAATAT
>JAKVBE010000032.1 GCA_022447755.1 Lentisphaeria bacterium
TTGATTGTACAAATGACGGCATATTTTCAACATTGGTGTGACCTAAACCGTCACTCCAACCGGCTACTTGAACGCCCTTTGCTTCTAAAAGCTGAGAAAAACGTTCAATGAAGTATGGCCCTAAACCTTTAACTTCTCTTACACCATATTGATTGTTTGCTAGAAACGCTTTGCACACGGGTGATTCTTTCCATGCTCCAGCGGTTTCATCGGCACCTAAATGATATTGAGTTAAAGGTTGACCTGCCGTTTTATGCACATCAATAAGCTCATCAATAAGTTTATCTAGGAAATGATACGTTGATTCCATGCACACGTTGATCGTGTTGTCGTTGTAGTTTTGTATGCTGCGATATTCAGTTGTATCGTCAAAATCAGACAATAAGTATTCATTAGCTTTATCAACGTCACCTTGAGCAAAATAATGGCGATATCTAGCTTCCATAGCCTTTACAACCGCTCTAGAGTGGCCAGGCATATCAAATGAAGGGATAACTTGGATATGCCTGGCATTTGCTGCTCGAATAATCTCAATATAATCTTCTATACTGTAATAACCGTCATTATCACTATTCCCCAGTGGGCCACCACCTAATTGAGGGAGTAAACAAGTCGACTCAGTCATATCATGGCAACGCCTACTACCTATATCAGTGAGCTCTGGTAAATCTTTTATTTCTAAACGCCAACCTTCATCGTCGCCCACTTGTAAATGCAATTTGTTGAGTTTGTAAGCCGCCATTTGGTCCAGCAAATCCAAAACAAACTGTTTGCTGCGGAAGTTTCTAGACACATCAACATGCATACCTCGATATTCGAATCTAGGTTCATCTCGAACTAATAATTTAGGGATAGTTAGATTATCAATATTGATTAAAGACGCTAGTGACATGACTCCATAAAATGCGCCAGTTTCACTCCACGCGCTAATTCCAATACCATTATCATTGATAATTAACTCATAACCTTCCTGGTTAACAGGATTAGTTTCTAGTTGAGAAATAACAACAGGAATACCATTCTTTGATTTTTTAACACCTAAGAAATCCAAACGTTCGAACGCTTTTACTAAAGAGGGTCCTTCAAATTGATTAATGTGTAAATTAATCCCCTTATTTAGATCAACTAATCCTTTGCTAAGCACTGCAACTGATTTTGGCGTAGGTACAATGCCTTGTTTAACCCATTCTGGCTTATCGGCATTATTCTTATATTTATCAAACAAGTGGCTGCTTGTCGCCAAAATTGTTTGATCTGAGTCGCCACGTTTAAACGTTGCTGCGTAATTAGATAAATCTCTAGCAAAGCTTCTAGTTTCTAATCCCGTATCTGCATCAGGCTTTACTTGAGTATCTTTAATAATAACTGGAGACAAACCTTCTTCTGCAATATACATGTTTGGCATGAATTCAGCTTCTGTTACTACGTACCCTTTACCAATCATATGGAACTTAATAGGTTGATCGGCAACAAATCCTGAAAACTCCTTTTTTGGGTATAAACGATGAAGGTCGCCATTGATATATTCAATATCAAAATTTTCTCCCAACGGATACTTCACTGTATCGGTTTGGCTAAAATATATTGACCAGTCGTTACCAACATATTCTGTTTTAGGTATTAAAGTCCATGTTGCTTCCATACAAGCAGCTTTACTATTAAGCTCTTCTTCTAATGTCTTTCCTGCCAGAGTACAGTTTCCCGATTTGTTGGCAATAATTTCTATATCTACATCAAGCGTATCTGCAAACGCATTTAACTGTTGTTGTCGACTTAATTGACTATTATCTTCAATCAACGAAGTTGAAGCTCCCGAATTGCAACCAGCTAAAATCGCCACCGAAAGTGAAAGCAAAGAAATTTTATACATATTGATTAATCCCTTAGTGCTTCTATACAGTTATTTAGCGAATGCAGAGAAACTCCTTTTAACTCGTTGAAGGAAGATTGCTCAATTTGCTTTGCAGCGATAGGCGCTGCAGCTAGGACAGCAAGCAGAAAACTCACAGAAACTAAAGATACAAGCTTCATTAAAACCACCTCTTGTTAAATTTGATAAGTCAAAGCTTAAAAACTTTGTCCTATCAAATTTAACAAGTAAGGCGACGACTAAAAACACAGAGAGTTAGTCATACTCATACTTTGCACTCAAGAACCATCTAAGTAATTGTTTTTTTTTATAGATATAACTTAAAAAACCATTACTTGAAACACATCATGAATGGTACCCGAAACGCGTTAGTTATACTTGGTTTCTATTGCCAATGAGCAATTCAACTAATTAGTCGTACGTTACAAATTTAAACTAAACTGACAACTAAAAAAAACATACTTACACCTGAATTATTATTGGAGTTTTTAACGGTATTATTGACACTTTCATTAGAAGAGGTATTAGATTCATCATTTGACTCAATATTAAGTTTTTCGTTTAAAACACCAGAATCTATCGTTTCTCCTTGACTGCTAGAGTCCTCATAAACATTGGCATCAGACACATTTGTATGTGCGTATAAATTAATTTGGCTCTTGGCTACATTGTTTTCATTCGATAAAAAAGTGATGTTTTCGGTGCGCCAAGTGGTATCCTGTAGACCGTATTCACTAGCCCCCTCATAAATTTCCCAACCATTTAATGTAAACGATTCACGGTCTTTGTATGAGAGGGCATCAAAAAAAGCCCACTATCTAGCCCCGTCACACCGTTACTTTTAACCATTTCGTTAACAATAGTTTGAAGTAAACTTGTATTATCTTTCGAATCTTGAGTTAGTTCCCAAATCATCACGCCGGATCCAAATTCCAAAGCTAATTGAGTCTTTTTAATAATGGTCGGGACACCATTATAAGTAATATAATCGCAACCTTTACAAGCCTTACCAATCAAGTCTTTAGTTACGCCTCCTTGACCAAATTCTTCAACAATTTCTGCAAAGGTATAATTAGCCTTGTATTGACCAAAACCATAACCATAAAAAGGTACACCAAGCACCAACTGCTCTTTTGTTAATCCACGTTCGATCCAAAGATTAACGTGTTGAACCGCTTGTTCATAAGTCGCATGTTCGACACCTGGTGTTCCCCAGCTTGGACCAATTGCGTCATAAGACATGATGTTGACGAAATCAAAATAAGGTAAAGAAGAAATTGGCACCATACCTCCTACGTAGGAAGCAGTTGCACACGTAAGTAGTTTATTTCTTGATTTCAATCCTTTTGAAAGCTTTTCAATAAAAGGCGTATAATTGCCCGCTTCGTCAATTGAAGTAAGTAACTCACCTTCAATATCAATATCCAACCCATCCAAATTAAACTCATCAACAATTGCCATAAGATTGTTAACTAAATCATCTTGATTTTCCCGTTTCAGAAACTCAGCCCAATCACCTGAACAACCAGGAATAACGCCACCAGCTAATGAAATTAGTACTTTTACATTATTTTGGTGCGCTTTATCGACAGCATATTTAAGTTGCTCGGCCGATGTATTATCGCCTTCACCATTTGAAAAACACAAGAACCTGTCATTAGATAAAAGTTGTCCATTTTCATTTGGATTCATAAACGAAATATTAATATGCGTATTTCGTTTTAAATCGACAGTATCAATTGCGTTTATTAACCCTTTATAACTTGGAATATAACCTATTACTTTTGCTTGTGCTTGTGTTTGTGTTTGTGCTTGAACAAATGTTGATAAACTCAACGTTAAACCAAGCAGCAATAGATGTTGAATTTTCATTAACTTTTTCATGAAACTAAACTCTCCTTTTAACTATTATTATTCTATTCTTCGTTGCAAAAAATCTTTATGTTTGGGCATGTATGATACTGTTTTATCAATGACTGATTTAATGCTGAGCAACTGTTTTTTTACAACGCTTATTGACCTGTTCTTAGCGATAGGGTGACAATTTTTTGCCTTAATACCTTGACCATGCATAACACTTATCCACCCTTCTTCGGAAAACAGGTCATGACTATCTCGATAGATTCGACTACTCGATTGATATAACATTATTTTTTCTTTTAGGCTTTCTGGAATAGGTAGCTGCTGGCAGTATGACCAAAAAGGACTATCCTTTCGAGAATTTGCAAAGTAATGCATAATTATGAAATCACGAATTGATTCAAATTTATTTGCTAAGAGTTGATTATATTTCTCTCGTTCAATGCGATGTTGATAAAGGCCGGTTTCATCTTTAGCAGGAAACAAATCGAGTAATCTAAAAATACTTTCTTGAATCATATGAATACTAGTTGATTCTAATGGTTCTAAAAAACCACTAGATAAACCAATAGCAACACAGTTTTTATACCAAAATTTTTCGCGCCTTCCTGTGGTAAATTTAATTAACTTGGGCGATGAAATACATTCACCTTCAACATGGCTTAATAAAATTTGTTGAGCATAAACGTCATCAATAAATTGGCTACAATAAACATGGCCGTTGCCAGTACGATGCCTCAAAGGAATTTGCCACTGCCACCCTGAACAATGTGCGGTCGAGCGAGTATAGGGTGGTAAGTCAGACAAAACTGAACTAGCCACAGTCACAGCTGAGTCACAAGGTAACAATGAACGCCAATCTATATACTTAACAGATAAGGCCTTACCGATTAACAACGCGTTCATGCCTGTACAATCGATGAACAAGTCACCCGATACACATTGACCATCCTTTAACCTGAGGTGACTAATATCTCCAGATTGAATATCACAATCGACCCCAACAACGTGTTGCTTAATTAAAGACACTCCTCGTTCTAGCGAAATACGTTTTAAAAAGTCACTATAGAGCCCAGCATCAAAATGATAGGCATATCGTAGTTGACTTAATGGAGTGTTCTTTCCTAATGTTGGCGGCATAAACCTATTTTGTCTTGCCGCTTGAGCGCAAACTGAAAAATCGTTCAAATCAAGGTTTTGCTCTTCAAGGTAAAGCCTTTGCCAATATTGATAAAATGGTAAGTTATCTAATGGGGTACCAAGCGAACCGAAAGCATGCATGTATGAATGCCCTTTCTGCCCCCAATTAGTAAATTCAATACCTAATTTATAGGTTGCTTGGCAGTTTATAACAAAATCTATCTCGTCAATACCAACGAGATCATTAAACAGTTTTATTTCAGGAATGGTTGCTTCGCCAACACCCACACTAGCAACATCTGGCGATTCGACGACAACTACTTCTACTTGTTTTTTAGACAATAAACTCGCCAGAGCGACAGCGGTCATCCAGCCCGCAGAACCACCACCTACAATGACTACTTTCATTACAGAACTAGACATTTTCAGCCCCCTGCTATTGTTTATTTATAGCTAAATATTCATTTAATGTCGGTAACTGACAGGCAGCTCGATAGAGTGTTTGTTTAATTTTTTCTAGTTCTTGTACCATGAATTTTTGATCAACATTCATAGCTAATGGGTCAAAATCTTGCGGTTCATAACCGAGCCCCATTAAAATGGCTTGCCAATGTTGATGGGAAAATACTTCACCTTCTTGATCGTCAATTTTGCCTCTTGCTTTGTAGAGTAAAAGTCTGTGAAACAATCTTTTATCAATATCTTCCACAAACAATGATTGCCAAACTTCTTTTAAACGTTCTTGAATGATCAGTGTTAAAAAATCATGGTAGATTGAATTTTGCGTATCACTTAATTGCGCCATTCGATTAAAATAATCCGCGCAAACATCTAACGTTTGTTTTTTAGGAAATAGTTTTAAAAACTGTTGAATTTGAAGGTGTATCATCGAAATTTTTGGTATGAACACGCCACTTCTTTTTAATTTGTGTCCCTGCATTTTTATTACATTGCCTTGCCAAGCAGGTTCACATTCACTAGTGTTTAAATCGATTTTATGACGATATACCAACTGTACTGATGACGGTTTTACATATTTATCCAAATTCTGCCAGATAATATTTAATATATCGGAATCCGGTGTTTCATTAGGCAAGTAGAACAAGTGCTGTTCCTTTTCAGGCAAGTATTGAACTTGTTTCCACCCCCCCCGTATACCAAGTAAAGATTTATTAATAGTAAAAGGGGTATTTGCCATGGTTGCAGGAACTATAGCTTCAATGACGACGTATTGAAGTGGATTGGATTTAGGTAAAGTAATTTGTTTACTCGCTTTTTTCTCTGGCAACCCGTTTAAACTACAATCAATAACTAAATCAGCTTGTTTTCTATTATTGCTCTTATCTTTAGTTTTAAATTCAACGGAAGAATGGCCGATTTTAGTCTCGACTAATTCAACAGATTGAGCATTGCGCACCTCTACACCTATGTTAACTGCTTTATTCTTTAAAAATTGATTGTACTTAGGTGCATCAAGTGTGAGGCCGTGAGAAAGAAGAGAGTATAACGAAGAGGGATCTTTTGATGGCTGTGAAAACTTTCCTAAAGTGGCGGCATGTTTATTGATGGAATAATCTTCAAATCTATTTGTTTGACCAGATTGTTTTGACCACATAAAACTATCTAAAAATTCAATACCGTTTAAGATAAATCCGTGGTCGGAATAAGGACAAAAAAACTCGTTTCGCTGGTGATTGGAAAACCCTTTATAAACCTCCCCTAATGTAAAACTTGTAGGAACATATTGGCATAACTCGGTTTGACTAACCCCAATACTTTGATGAAAATCAACTGACGAAGGCAAGGTGGTTTCTATGGTAGAAAAAATAGAAGAGCTACATAACTTCTTTGGCAATTCAATTACTGACACGTTTGTCGTTGGGCTACTCATCTTAATGGCATAAGCGAAACTCCAACCAATAATGTTGCCACCAACTATCACAATTGCCACTTCATCATCATGTAAATTATTCATAGTTTTCACCGTACATACTCATATTTGAGGCTAAACGTATTTTGGGATGTGCTTGGTTTATGTTATTTATCGTGGTGATATGAGAAGGCATAGCACTGACTGCACTTTTTATAGCCTCAGCTCGCTCTAGAAGAAACATATACAGCTTTTCGATGTCAATTTTTTGAGCTTTAGGGCTGTTATACCTAGGGTATATACCTTGCCCAAAATATACGGCTAACCAGCTAGGCTCTAAAAATAATCCTTCGCGATAATCTTCAACGTACCCTGTATTTTGAAACAGCAGGATTTTGTCTTTTAATGACTTAGGAATATTGATCGTTCTTACATGTCGCCAAAATGGCGAATCTTTTCGATTTGTCGCGTAGTAGTGCAAAATAAGGAAGTCTTTTATTCTATGGTATTCGTTAGCGATCACATTATTGTATTCAACCCGCATAATATTTTGCGCATCAGCCAGCGGTAAAAACTCCAACAGTTTCATTATGCCAACCTGGATAAGATATAAACTTGTTGACTCCAATGGTTCTAGAAAACCCGCAGAAAGTCCGATAGCGACACAATTATGATTCCACGATTTTTTCCTAATTCCCGGCATAAACCTTAAAACTTTAGGTTCAGATAAAAGTTTTCCTCTGACTTGCTTTAACAATTCCTGCTCCGCCGTTGAATCATCGCAAAATCGTCGGCTGTATACATAACCATTGCCTATACGATTTTGTAAAGGTATTTTCCACATCCACCCAGCACTAACAGCTGTCGCTTTTGTGTAAGGTAAAGGCGAACCATGAGATTCACTTTGAATAGCAACTGCACTGTCGCAGATAAACCAATGACTCCAGTCTTCGAAGCCAGTCTTTAACGTCTTCTCGATAAGTAAGCCGATAAAACCAGAACAATCGATAAAAAAGTCTCCCTTTATTTGCGATGAATCCTGAAGCGTCAGGTGTGAAACATCACCAGATTCTGGGTTTTGTATTACTCGCGTAACCACCCCTTCTTTGCGGATAACACCTCTTTCTTCGCTATACTTCCGTAAGTATTTTGCATAGCTAGTTGCGTCTAGGTGATAGGCATAGCTATACATTGAAAGCAGGGACTCTTTGTTAGAATGGGGGTGACAAAATTTCGCGTTTTTTGCAGCAACAACGGGGACAGAAAAGTCACTGATCGGAGGTACATTTCCTTGCTTCTGCATCATCAGCCAATAATGATGAAAGCTGATGCCATTGATGGGTTCCCCAAAATCACCAAATGGGTGAAAATATGAATCACCTTTATTTGCCCAATTGTTGAGTTCTATTCCGAGTTTAAAAGTCGCATTTGTTTCTTTGATAAACTCAGCCTCATCAATCCCTAAAATTTGATTGAATAGCCGAATGTGGGGGATCGTTGCTTCCCCTACTCCCACCGTACCTATATTATCGGATTCAACCAAAGAAATTGAATAACGGTCTTTGGGCAAAAATTTTGATAACGCTGCTGCGGTCATCCAGCCTGCACTACCGCCACCAACAATGACAATTTTTTCAAGTATGGACTGTTTCATTTTACCTACCGAGGCAAGTTAGTTGATAGAAGCATCGCAAAGCGGTGCTTCTGCAGAGGTACAAAAAAGGTGGTGGACCGAATCGTGTGTAAGGAAAGAGAAACTTATCCTAAACAACCCACCACCTTTAATGTATTTTTAGAATGAAACGGTTACATAAGCACCAAATCTTCTATCTGTTTTGAAATGATTTCGCGGCGTTTGACGACCGTTTTGTTCATACATCAACTCAGTTTCAATCACTTCATCTAACAGGTTTGTCGCTTCAAAACCCACTTTGACATCGTCATTTATCTTGTATGAGATTGAACCATCAAGTTGACCTGTTGCTTTAGCAATAACTGGGGCAAACTGGTCAGCATCTCTACGAGTCAATAGATAGTCTGAGCGCCAGCTATATGCCAAACGAGCTGCAACATCATCTTTCTCGTACATCAGCGCTAAGTTAACCGTATCGTCGGAGTAGCCAGGTAAATCTAGGTTCTTAAATGCGCGATAACTGTTACGTCCACCAGCACCTGCTGAGCCTTCACCAAAACCTTTTTTATCTTCAACATCTGATTGAGAGATAAAGGTGTAGTTTGCCGATAGGCCTAAGCCACTCCATGCACCAGGTAAGAAGTCAAAGAACTGGGTATAAGCAATTTCAAACCCAGTGATAGTACCGCTGCCTTCATTGGTATCCGTTTGGAAATCTACCGGCATGGTATTGTCTTCACCATTGAATGGTTCAGGGTTAGTCACGTTTTCGGTAAACAAGCGCTTACGAATAATGTTGTCTAACTCTTTTCTGAATATACTTAAAGTTGTTGAACCTGCTTCAGAGAAATACCATTCTAAGCTCAAATCCATATTAAGCGCTTCTTCTGGCTCGATGTTAGGGTTACCTGTTTGTCCTGAAAAACTCACAGACGTAACATCTAATTCTCCTGGCGCTACGTTATAGTCATAAACGCGACTACTAAAGATGTTCTTAAAGTTCTGAAAATTACTAAACGTAGGAAGATATATATTTTGAGATGTGGCAAAACGCACGATTAAATCTTCATTTAACTCCATACTAATATTGAAACTAGGAAGTAGTTTTGAATATCTATCACCCTTAATAAATGAACGAGCGCCTTCCGCCCCATTGGCATATGCATTTTCATAAGGGTAAAACTCAGCAATAGTTGCCGCAGTGCCTTGAGGATCCCAACCAAATGGAGCAGGAAATCGAATTGCGCCATCTGACTCTACTTGCCAACTTACATATCGTAAGCCGAAATTACCTTTAATTGGATAAGTTAAGTCGAAAAACTCGTAATTGGCCTGCACGTATAACTCTAGTCTTTCCTCACTAGTTTCTGTCATTTCTGAATCTAGATACCCGTCAACCGTATTTGCTCGCTCATCCAAGTCTGGCGCACCAGCTGAAATATCGCGGATTGATTCCCCAAAGTTTCTAAAGTTATGAACGTCTGCAAAACGAGGAAATAAAAACGTTTGGTCGCTTTTTAAATGACCTCCTCCGAAAAACTCATTTTGCTTAAACGTGTACGACTCGTATAGTTCTGGATGTTTTAGATAGCTGGTTTCAAAAGAATTTGACCATGCGCCACCAACTTCTCCCCAGTTCCAGTCAGAATTTCTAGACAACTGGGTCTTCTTAGATGCGTAAGCACCGGCTTTTACCGAAGTGATCCAACTATCTTCAATGTGATATTCTAGATCAAATGAAAACGCGTCTAAATCTGCTTCATTATCTTCTTCATGATCCATTTTAGAGCGCATAAAAGCCTGTTCATTAAACATTGGATTTGCGGGTTCGCCTGTATAATGAATACCACGAGGTAAATCACCGCTTAAGTCGAACTCAACACCCGTATTAATAATTTGAGTAGCAGGACGGTTCGTTTCGCCATCAAAGTTATACCACGAAGCCATAGTAGGTAACATCACGCTGCTATAAGTCCAATCTACTACAGAGTTTGATGAGTCTACGTGCTGGTAGTCAAAAGCCAAATCTAGATAATCCGTTGGACTATAATCTACATGAAGACTATAATCTTCAATTCTGGTTTTAACCTTGTTGAACCTTGAAGCATTTGTCAGCCAGTTAGTATTCACTTCACCAGCGGTCATGAACCCTTCATCATCAAACGTACCGTTTACAAAACCAATATTATTAGGATTTACTCTAAAGCCTTGTTCAGCATACTGAACAACTCGCTCATCCCGTTCTCTAGCGGCGTCAGAGAAAATATATTCTGCCATTACCTTTAGGTTCTTTTCTGTGTTTTCCCATTGAGCAGATGTCACCAAGCCCGTACGAGTTCTATCTGAATCTGAGCTACGAATAGCGACGCCAGCAGGAGTAAACACAGTGCGGTCTTCCATCCCAGGAATCGCTGTACCAAAGGCACCAAAATGTTCAGTTTCCCTTGCCGTAGAACTACGTTCATAATAACTCTCAACACCAATACCATCACCGCGATCTTTATAAGTTGAGTCAGTTCCACCGATTAGAAATCCAAACCTACCATTCTCAGTTTCCCATACGTTGCTAAACATTAAAGTAGCAGCTGGTGTAACTTCCTCCCGATGGTCACCGTATGTACCTTTTAGCTGTCCGTAAACAATCATATCTTGTGAATCAAAAGGCTTACGAGTCACCAAATTAACAGTACCTGCTACGCCACCTGCGACTAAATCGGCAGTGGTATTTTTCACAACCTCGATACGGCCTAAAAGTTCTCCTGGAATATCCGCATAACTAAGTCCTCCACCATAAGAGTTTGAACTAAATGAATCACGTCCATTTATTTCACTGCGAATCCTTTTAAGTCCACGAACTACGACTCCCGTACCTTCAGATGAAAAGTGGTTTGAATCAGTAGTTGATTCAAAACGCTCAATGGTGACGCCAGGTACACGCTGTAATGTTTCTGTCACACTTTTATCAGGTAGTGCACCAATATCTTTTGCAGTTATAACGTCTTTTACCGTATCAGATAGACGTTTAATTTCTTGTGAAGAAGCAACACTTCCTCTCATCCCTCTTACTTCAATGACTTCCGTTTCTTCTGTACTTTTTTCGTTATTATTATCGAAAGGTGTTGCGGAAACTGAACACGATAATGCACTCAATACCGCAACCGACAACGTATGTTTTTTGAAGATTCTAGACATGTATTTAACACCCTTATATTTTCACGTTTCGTTTGTTTAGTTATTTCCTTACCATCGAGCCAATAACGTTCGACAGATAACTTGTTTATGACAGCGCCGTCAAAAACATTTATCTAAAATGCGTTCGCATTTTTGATAAATACGATCAAGTTATGAACATCCTTGTCCACAACAGGGAGAACTAGCGATTAGCAGCTTGTTTTTGTTTTTCTGCTTTTCAATAATATGTTTTGCTACTTCTATAGAATGCTTTTTAATTCGTAAAAGATGCCATGAACTTTTTGGTTCACAACACTTTTAATCTTCATTTAATTTTTTACAATTTAAATACTTACAACACATTGACACTTCATTAGATTCCGAGAGCTTTAATGTATAGAACTCAGTGTCGAAATGTTTAGCCATAATGGAAATATCTGTTTTTGGATAGCTCTTTAAGAACCTCTTATTTTCCTTGTAATAAACACCATCTATTTGCGATACAAAGGGATAAGGAGCGATCCAAAATAATTCTTCAGACTTTGCGAAAGCTTGCATAAACTCTTTATTGAACAAAGCCTCTAGCTCATATTGATTAATCATTTTAAGTTTTAATTTTTCTTGCTCAGGCGTTAACTCAACGACATGATTTGCCGACCAATTTAATTTTGAATTTACTGCAGCTAGAACCGCAGGAACTTGTTCAAAATCACTATCTATCGATTGTCCTTTTGGTTTAGGCCAAGAGATGTGATCGCCATTGTGAATTAAATAAGTGAATAAAATGTTCTTATATCCTGCTTCAATCGCAGCATCACGAGTAAATCTATACGCCGCTTTGTGATCACTATCAGCATCCTTCGGATTAGAGACAAATATTGATTTCGGTTTTTTTGACTGATGATTTCTACAAGGTTTGACATCAGATTGTGTCTTGAATAAACAGCACTATGGCCATTAATTGCAGAGTTGTAATCTTGAACTGCAGCTGAATAGGTTTCAGTTATTCCAGTAAAAAAGTTACGATGAACCACATGTTCTGCTGCAAAGTACATCTCATTGAGCATGCCATCTGGGTAAGACAAAAACATGACATCATGAAAGTTTTGATTGGTCAGATTTAATGCGTTAAGTAGGCTCTTTTGTAGGGCTTCTGACAATGATAAAAACTGGCTTTTAGAACTAGCATCGTTAATTGAATTTTTATGATAGTCCCCAACACTAAATTGATCTCCATCACCATTTGTTAAAACAACAATGCCTACTTTCATTCATTCCCGCCGTAAGTGTTCGCCCGCCCGCCGTAAGTGTTCGCCCGCCGAAAGTGTTTGATTAATAACACCTGCACAACATAACGTCACCTCATAGGGATGAGCTGAAACGATCATTATGTCCCATTCACTATCGCTTAAAACTTCCCTTTTCTTATTTATTTCACTCAGATTACAAGCGCTCTTCAGTAACAATAAAACTGGAAAACTGGGCATATAATCCTTGCCTTCAATAATTTAATTATCATTTCTAAACTCCATGCAGAACAGTCAAAAATACGAACCTATTCGTTAAACTTTCAAGATGGAATTACTCTATCAACGAGAGGTGGAAGAAAAATAGCCTATTCAGGCGCAACTATCATGAAATGTACCAACCAACCCACATAAACTATTGTTTATAAAAATTTTATTTTTGAAGGTGTTTTTTTTTCAGTCTCACCAAATGGGAAGGAAGAGGAGATATTGGAGGTTTAGTTAACAGTTTATTTACTTAGAATTGTCAAACCAATCAGGGTGTAAACCTTTAAGTAGCGGAATATATGTTCGGCTTATTGGAATTGACTCCTTTCCGATGTTCATGACAAATTTTAATTTTGAGACATGAGTAACGCTATTTACTTTTTTAGGGTTTACAAGGAAAGAACGATGAATTTGTAATAAAGCAGAGTCGTCAAAATACAATTTAATAGTTCGAAGTCGCATGGCTATATATCGCGGGTCCTTTCTTGATTGAGTATAAATTCCCGTATAGCCTGTTTCCGCTTTTAAATATAATATCTTGTCTTTTTGTTGAGTAATCTCATGTAATTCAGCCAAAGAATAAGGCTCACTGACTAACGATTTTAATGCTTTCTGAATCAATTGAATTTGACTAATTAAGACTTTCAAAAGTTGGCGTTCATCTATAGACAACACTCTGCTAGAAATGACTTCGATATGGAATTCATCAGCTTTAAAAATTGATTCATGCCCCGAAGCGCCAATATCTTTTCCAAGTTTAGTCACCAGCTGTTCACTTTGGTATATCGATATTTTGGAATCTTGATTTATATATTCTGCAAAAAATTGGCAAGCATGCTCTAAACCTTTATATATGTCTTTACCTGCTATTTCAGTTAAATTAAATGATGCGAGCTTACTTAACAAAAACTCATCGTTCTCTTCAGCTGCTGAGCAACTCGATATACTTTCAACTTCACTATCTAAGCTTTGGTTTGTTGATGAAAATTCTTTAAATTTATTCGATTCAGAACTACCTTCACCTATTAAATTCTCAATTGGATCGCTCTGTTCAATAAAAGTAACTTTTTTTGGTACCATCACATCTTGGTCTTTAGTTGTCGGCACCAGAAGCATTATTTGTTCATTATTGGAGCCAACTAGCGATAACCTGACATCTAATAGATTGGCCAATGCAAATAATGGTTTGAGCTGTGAATGATTCAATTTATTTTTCTTATCATTATTCTCAGCGCTCAAGGTTAATTCTGCATAGGATCTTCTCAAAGTTATATCTACTGAAATATCACCTAAACAGCCAGGTTCATTTATCAAGAAGAGACAAATACTTTGCATTAACTGTTGGAGTTGATTTCGATCAGTGTACAACTGGCAATTTATTTCATTATCCCATCTTATTCTTTGATTACGTTGTATTGAAAGAAAGCTATCGGTTGTTTCCATCAAGTTTTGCAATTCTATGGGTTCATTCACGTGTTTTATAAATGTTCGACCTAACCTAGTTTGAGACAAGATCTTAGAAATAGTCGTTACAATTTGCGAAGAGGCTGTCAATAAGCGTTTTGTTGAACCCTCCTCAATTATTCTTTTTTGATACAATACTGGAGAGAGACTCAATAAGTTTAACAAAGGCCACTCAAGGTCTATCAGGTCTTTCTGTAATTTGTGAAATTCCTTTCTCTCTTGTGCAATGAGGGAATTCTTTTTACTAAAAAATATAAAGCTAGACATCGACATAATTAACAATATAACTAAGAGCTGAATAATGGATATGAGTAGATGTTGATTCTTTTGCCAAAACATCTTTGTTTGGTAAACCAAGCCTTTTATCAAATGAAAATTTAGATATGACTCTATTAAAATTTCATTGCCGTTATTTAGTTGCCTTACCGCTATTCCAGCTAACTCGTTATCTTGGATATAAGCGACTTTTTCGGAGATGGAGTGTTTATCCTCAAAAGTGACGAAATGTCCTCCAAATCGTTCAGCGCTAAAAAGGTAACTCATATGAGCTTGAGGATCCCATAACTCTTCATAAGAACCCTGTTTTCGAATGTACTCTAGCGTATTATAGGCATATAATCCGCTACGCCTTGATTGTTTACTATCCCAACTTCCCCAACTGACCTCATCGGCAATTTGTCCAGCGACTTTTTTGTTTTGCAACCCACCTTGCCACCCTAAAGCGAAAGCAGCCACCCCAGGTACCAATTTATTCTTAGACAAACCTCGTTTTTCTAGCTCAAGAATGACACTATTCAAACTTCTTCTAGGCCTGTCACCATAAAGAGGAGTTAAATGGTAAACTTCCAATTCATTATTTCCGGCCAATTGACTAACGTCTAAAACTATTAAATCAAGATCTTCGTCGAGATTCTCTGCTTTCCAAGGAACGGTCAATGCGCGGGCAGAAATTGTCATTTGAAACCAATAGTTTTCTGGCTCCTTATTCAATTCTTTACGAATTTCCTTTACCAAAAGCTTAAGATTGGTTGCATCACTCTCATTATAAGTAACAACACCTGGCTTTGTTTCGTGATTAGGTTCTACTGGAAATTGCCAGTCTAATTCTACACCATCAAATTTATATTTTTTCATGAAGGCAACTGCAGATTTAGCCAGTTTTTGTCTTCCTTGTTTTGTTGATGCTACTTGGGAAAAGTTATGGGAACGGCTCCATCCACCAATACTAATTATGGTAGTTAAGCCTGGTAGCTTCTCTTTTAGTTTTAATAATTCACCAATACTTCCTAAAATAGCTTCTTTTTCTAGGTTTGAGTTTGGATAAAAATGTTCAATATCAGCGTAAGGATCGCCAACGTAAACTTCCCCTTTTTCATTTACTCCTGCATTCATATAAACAAAATGAGTCATTAAATCCAAAGGAAGATCATGGATATGAATATTTGGACTATAAATCCCCCACTGAGGGTAATACCCCATAATTATCTCTGAATTTTTGGAGGAAGTATTGATCTGCTCTTGGGCTAAAGTAATGCCTGAGAATATAGATGAAGCAATGAACAAAAAAAAGAAACGAATAACCGAATCTCGAAAAAATAAAAACTGTGAAAAGACCACTTTAATGAACAACCTAATTTACACCTTTATTCTTTAGTTTGTAACGGTATGTTCTGCGCAACTAAATCAGGACACTTTTCTTAAGGAATTTTGCTCATACTCTACTGGCGATAGATCACCATTAGCCGTATGAAGTCTTTCTAAGTTATAATAACGCATATACGCTGCTACATCATTTCTCATATGCTCACGAGTTGGTTGTGGCACTTTCAACAGCCAATCATGCTTTAAACTGCCGAAGAATCTTTCAACAACAGCATTATCCCAACAAGCACCAACATCCCCCATGCTCGCTCTCATACCATAACCAGCTAACAGTTTATGATATCGTTTGCTCGTATATTGTGAGCCTCTATCCGAGTGAAATACTAAGCCCCTTGGCGGTTGACGTAAGTTATAAGCTTTCATCATGGCTTTGCTCACCAAGTCTGTAGTCATGCGCTTATCAATATGCCACCCAACGATTCGGCGAGAATATAAGTCCATCACAATCGCAAGATACATCCAGCCTTGACCAGTTCTAAGGTACGTCACATCACCTGCCCAAACTTGATTAGCACCAACAGGGTTAAAGTTCTGGTTTAGTA
>JAKVBE010000033.1 GCA_022447755.1 Lentisphaeria bacterium
GGCTGCACCAGGTCTAGGAATATCAGGCTTTCCTTCACCAATAATAGACACTCCAAGCGGTTGATCTAGTTTCCACGCACTAAGACGATCTAAAAACTTATTTGGTTTTTTTGAATAATGTTCATCAACAATTGTAGCAAAACCAATATTTGAAGAGAGCTCTAATGCCTTAGCCGCTGAAATTTTACCAAATCCTCCACGACGCGAATCACTAATGGTTCTTCCATAAAAATATTTAGTACCATTCTGTGTATCAACCACCGTTGATGTGTCAATAACCTTATCCTCTAAAGCTGCCATCAAGGCCATAGTCTTAAACGTAGAACCTGGCTCATGACTTTCTCCAACGGCATAATTCAACTTTTCATAATAAGTCCCTTTAGATGTTCTTGCAAGATTAGAAATAGCTCTGATTTCACCTGTTTTTACATCCATCACAACAACACAACCATGCTCTGCTTCATACTTTTCTAATTGCCCCAACAAGGAATGGTGCGCTATATCCTGAATATTAATATCTATGGTAGTATACAAATCGTAACCATCTTGTGGCTCTACTTGATCATAGTCGGCAATTGGTTTCCATTGCCCATTACCTATTTTTTGTTTAAGACGTTTTCCTTTATACCCTCTTAAATACTTCTCTCCAAACGCACCATCAATACCAACGCGAGTCGCATAATTATTCTCATCAATGCGTTCATAACCTATGGATCTTGCAGCAATTTCGCCCATAGGATGTTCGCGTCTTGTCGTCTGCTCAACAATCAACCCACCACCAATAGCACCTTCATTCAATAGCGGAAAATCACGCATTCGCAAATAATCCGAATAACTGATATTGCGTGCTAATAGGAAATAACGATTCTTATTTTTTCGTGCTTTTCTGATGATATTAGCATAATACGAAGCTGGCTTCCCCTTGTATGCTGACAAAGAATCTGCCAAGCCGCTAATGTGTGCTTCAAACACCACATCCTTAGCTTGTATAGCATCAATACGTATATCGTATTTTGGAATTGAAGTTGCCAAAAGGCTACCATCTGCTGAATAAACATTACCGCGATTAGGCTCTATATCAAAATGCTTAACTGTACGTTTTTCAGCCAATTCTCTATAGGCATCGCCTTGAATGAATTGAATACTACAAAGCTTGAAAACTACAGCAAGCGCAAAGACAAACATACACCCTGCCACGAAGTACAATCTGTTTAATATGTTGGTTTCTGTCGTTGCCAAGGTGTAATTTTGATTTGATGATTTTATTCGATAATCGAACTTATCTATGATTATATTTATTCTCTAGCTCTGTGTTATAGTATGTAGCTTCAATTATTTCTTTGAGCTCAATACCCTAATCTTAGTCGGTGGATTGAGCGATACCCCAATATTCTTTTCTTTCATCACCACCTCCATGTAAGACTCTTTTTTTAATCGCATTAGTTTTGATCTACCATCCACAAAAGCAGATCTCAACTCTTTAACCTCATTGGTTAATTTTGCAATCTCATGTACTTTATTGTCTGCACTATGAGAACTCGCAATCATAACTATAGCCAGAAACGAAATAAAAATGATGATGCGCCAATTTTTGAACGAATCATCACTGACTAGAAATTTCCCTCTTAGTATGCCATAGATACTTTTCTTCATATTTTTTCAGCGATTCGAAGCTTTGCACTTCTTGCTCTATTATTCATTTTTATTTCTGATGCTGTTGGCACTATTAAGCCACCAACTTTTTTTAATGGAACTTCAAAATTTCCAAATACATCACGTTCCGGCTCTCCTTCAAACAATCCATTTCGAATAAATCGCTTAACCAATCGGTCTTCTAAAGAGTGGTAGGAAATAAAACTCAGACGACCCCCTACTTTTAAAAGCTCTGGCATTTGCAATAGCAGCTCTTTAAGCACCTCAATCTCTTGATTCACCTCGATGCGAATGGCTTGATAAATCTGAGCTAACACCTTATTTTCCTTTCTATGATTTAGAAATGGTTTTAGAACCAACTTTAATTGCCTACCTGTTTCAATTGGCGCTATTTTACGTTCAGAAACAATAACTCTTGCCATAGCAGGTGCTTGTCTTAACTCACCGTATTGATAAAATACAGCCCTGAGTTGTTCTTCCTCATACTCATTAATTACCTCAAATGCAGACAATTTACTTTCCTGATTCATCCGCATATCCAACTTAGCTTCGAACCGCGTAGAGAAACCACGTTCTGCAACATCGAACTGATGAGAAGAGACACCAAAATCTGCCAAAACACCATCAACCTTTTTTATTCCATAAAATCTTAAGAACCTTTTTATATATCTGAAATTCTCATTAATGAGAACAAAGCGATCATCGTCTATTGTGTTGACTAAAGCATCCTTATCCTGGTCAAAAGCAAAAAGTTTCCCTTGAGGCCCAAGCTGAGATAGAATGGCTCTACTATGCCCTCCACCACCAAAGGTCACATCGACATAAATACCATCAGGTTTTAAATGTAAACCTTCAACTGTTTCAGTAAGCAATACAGCATTATGATACTCCATCATCCTCATCATCTTGTCCCATCACCTCCTCTGCCAAATCTGCAAAGTCAGAAGCCGCATCATCAATTGCTTGTTCGTATTTTTCTTTATCCCAGATTTCAATAATATTTACAGCTGAGGCTAAAACCACCGATTTTGTAATACAAGAAAACCCTAAAAGATCTTTAGGAATTAACAATCGACCTGCATTATCAACCTCAACCACTTTAACCCCAGCAGTAAATCGTCTAATAAAATCATTGTTCTTTTTCTTGAATCGATTGAGCTTATTCACTTTAGCCATGAGCAAATTCCACTCAGCCATAGGATACAGTTCTAAGCATGGCTGAAATACAGCACGCTTAAGAACAAAGCCATCTTTCAAAGCTGCTGACAACTGTTTCTTTAAAACAGCTGGTATCATCAACCTTCCCTTGGCGTCTGCTTTGCACTCGTATGTTCCTATAAATGAATTCAATACTATTGACTTCCCACATTAACGTTAAAGAATCAAATATATTGAAAATTTTACCACATTTTACCACATTCTCCCACTTTTGTTGATAAGTTTTGACGCGCAACTCAAAAACATCAACCATACACCAAGAAAATCAGAAGATTAAATCATCTTTTCAAAGTGATGTTTATCAACAGCTTTATACATTTATAGGAGATAAAAATGGTAGAGAAAAGGAATAATTCTGTTTGCTTTAAAAAAGGATTTAGTTACCTGTTCTCTCTAACAAATAAATTTTGCAATAAAGCTTACAAAATTTATATTTACGTCAAGAAGAACTGCGTTAGTCCATGTATTTTATTTCATTTAAGTTGTAAATCATAAATGAAAAAAATCATGTACTTTTGTTTTTAACTCAAAGCACTAACTTTATAGATGGCACACCTTTTAAAAAAAGAAAAGGATTATAGTTATATTGAAGTAGGAGAAGGCACACCAATTATAGTGCTTCACGGTTTAATGGGTGGCTTAAGTAATTTTAATGCTGTAACCGAATTTTTCGGAAAAAATGGCTATAAAGTTGTCATTCCTGAGTTGCCAATTTACAGCATGTCACTGCTTAAAACTAACGTTAAGAATTTTGCAAACTATCTCAAAGATTTTATTGACTTCAAAGGTTTTGAAGAAGTATTGCTGCTCGGTAATTCACTAGGTGGCCATATTGGATTGTATCATACAAAATTGTATCCGGAGAAAGTCAAGGGTTTAATTATAACTGGTAGTTCTGGACTTTATGAAAGTGCCATGGGAAGCGGTTACACTAAACGTAGTGACTATGAGGTTATAAAGAAAAAAGCGCAAGATGTATTCTACGACCCAGCAGTTGCCACAAAAGAAATAGTTGACGAAGTTTATGAAACTGTGAACAACAGGAATAAGCTTGTTAAAACCTTAGCTATTGCAAAAAGTGCCATACGACACAATATGGCTAAAGATTTACCAAAGATGCAGACGCCAACATGCATTATTTGGGGTAGAAATGATAATGTAACACCGCCAGAAGTTGCAGATGAATTCCATCAATTGTTACCAGACTCTGATCTGTACTGGATTGATAAATGCGGCCACGCAGCAATGATGGAACACCCAGAAGAATTTAATAAACTCTTAAATAGTTGGTTAGAAAGTCGTAATTTCTAATTCACAAGCGCAACCTAAAGTCACCTGTAATCACAGGCTATATAATGAAAATAAAATCCGCTGAATTTGTGATGAGTAATTCTGATGTGGCCAAGTGCCCTAAGAACCCTATTCCAGAATATGCATTTATAGGACGAAGCAATGTTGGGAAGTCGTCGCTGATTAATATGCTTACGGATCGTAAGAGTTTAGCAAAGACCTCCGGCAAGCCTGGAAAAACACAGCTTATTAATCACTTTATAATCAACGATAATTGGTATTTAGTGGATTTACCGGGTTATGGTTATGCACGTGTTTCTAAAACGTCTAAAAAGACCTTTCAAAAGTTCATCACCAATTATTTTGAACAACGACAGCAACTGGTTTCAGCCTTTGTCTTGGTAGACATCAGACACAATCCTCAATCAATAGATTTAGAGTTTATGCAATATTTAGGTGAAAATGGTATCCCATTTGGGATTATCTTTACTAAAGCTGATAAGTTAAAGCCCAACGTTATAGATAAGCATGTGAATGACTATTGCGAGGTATTATTAGAAACGTGGGAAGAATTACCACCCTATTTTGTGACTTCATCTAGCAAAAAGATTGGTCAAGATGATGTATTAGATTTCATTGAAGCGACGAATGAGGAAATTGAGCAACTAAGAAATCAGTAGACTCTAATTCTTCTTATTCTTCGTGTTTTGTAAAAACTGATTATTACAACTGCTAAAACACAACTCAAAGTAGTGACTAGAACACCCATAAGTGTAATTTCGAAAATCTAAAAACTATGTTTTCAAAGCAGCATAACAATAACAGCTGTAATCAGAAACATTAGCTTCCCTTTTTATTTGTTATAAGAAATAGTTTCTAATTAAGATTTAACATCTAAAGCATCTCTCAAAGCATTACCTACCAACATAAACGCCATGACTAAAATCATGATACAAATACCAGGAATTAAGGCTAAGTATGGTTTACCTAAAATGATATAATTATAGTGATCCTTAATCATTGCACCCCAACTTGCCATAGGTGGTTGTGCACCTATTCCGAGAAAACTCAACCCACTTTCAATAAGAATAGCAGCCGCAAAATTTGCCGCCGAAATCACAATTAAAGGTCCAAAAATATTAGGTAAAATATGCTTAGTGATTATCCTGTAATCTGTATACCCAAGCGCTCTGGCTGCAGTAACATATTGCATCTGCTTTGAGCTTATAATTTGTCCTCTAACCACTCTCGCTACCTCAACCCACATGGTTAAGCCAACTGCAATAAAAACCTGCCAGAAGCCTTTACCTAATGCCAGCGTAATAGCAATAACCAATAACAATGTTGGAATTGACCACGTTACATTAATAATCCACATAATAATGGCATCTACTCTTCCACTATAGTAACCTGCCAGGCTTCCCATTATTAACCCTACCAATAGCGATATAAAAACCGCAACAAAACCAATAAAAAACGATATTCGAGATCCAATTAAAATCCTACTCAGATAATCTCGACCATATTTATCAGTTCCAAAAATAAAATTTCGGGTTTCTATATAAGACCTGTATGCTGAATTAGGAAACACACTCAAATCAATCTGCTTTTCCAGCCCTTTTAATCCATCTGAAGCGTACTCTGTGTAGTGCAACTGATCATTAACAACCTCATAAGCGGTAATTGGAACTTCGGTATCGGTATTTGTACGACCAAAGAGTAATTTTGATATAAAGGATTGCTTATTTTCAATACCTGAAGGTATTGTTAGCATTTGTACTTCAAAACCAGGAGATTTTGAATGAATGGACAAGTGCATTTGATTCGCATTCTTTGAAGCATCCGGTGCAAAGACATAAGCAAAAACCGAAATTAACCCAATACCAGCAATAATAACTAAACTAAAAACGCCCCAAAAGTTCTTTTTAAACTTTTGGAGCGCTAAGCTCGTTAATGAATTATTTTGGTGGCCCATATATTTAATTCTTCACATCTGCAAGGTTGTTCTTTATAGCATAAGTCATTTTTAAGTCATTTAAAACATTTAAAGCTTCCTCAATGTAAACGTCCTTAGCCAAACTCTCATGCCAGCGCTTGCGCTTTTCTTTTAAGACCGAATCTTGTTCCATTAAGGTTATTTCATATGGTAAAGAGTTAAAGGTCAGATCTGTTTTATATTCTGATAATTTTTCAAATCGTTTTGCTTCTTCTTCATTCAATTCCATCGCTTTCTTATACTCTTCATAATTTAAAGAATATACTTCACGGTCTCTAATCTTTTTAACCCATTGTGCATTAGCATCAATAAGCTTTAATTGCTCATTAGCCGCCATACGCGCCTTGCTTTTCTCGATTGTTGCATCGTAATCGAAATAATTACCCCAAAATTCATAATCAACAGCATCAATCTTATCCCATGGTAAGGGATTCTCTTGATCTTTCTCACCGATATTGATGTAACTGTAACGGTCTGGAACAACAACATCACTTTTAACACCTTCTAACTGTGTAGAACCACCATTGATTCGATAAAATTTCTGCGTTGTGAATTTTAGTGCCCCCATATCTCCATTTGAGTTGTTACGCACCATTCTATTTAAATCCAGTACATTTTGCACCGTTCCCTTTCCATAAGTCTGCTTGCTTCCTATAACTATAGCACGCTTGTAATCTTGCATTGCTGCCGCTAGAATTTCTGATGCTGAAGCCGATAATTCGTTAACCATAACAACTAAAGGCCCATCCCAAATAATTGAACTATCCTTATCACTCAATACTTCTTTTGGCTCACCCGTTGTTTTGACTTGAACCACAGGACCTTCTTCTATAAATAACCCAACAATATCCACTACAGTTTGCAAAGAACCACCACCATTGTTTCTTAAATCCAGTACTAAACCTTCCATACCTTGTTCCTTTAATCGGATGATTTCCTTCTTTATATCTGAGGCTGCATTTCTATTGTCATAGCTTGTAAAGTCCACATAAAACTTTGGCAAATTAATAACCCCATAGGTCTTTCCATCTTTTTCTACCGTTGATGATTTTGCATAAGTTTCCTCTAGCTCAACAATATCTCTAGTAATTGAAATATCTTCAATAGTTCCATCTACTTTTTTAAGCGTTAACACTACAGTAGTTCCTTTTGGTCCTTTGATCAATTTAATAGCATCATCTAAACGCATCCCCACTATATTAACAGGCTCTTCTTCATCCTCTTGACGTACCTTTAAGATTTGATCACCAACTTCTAATTCGTTAGCTCTCCAAGCTGGTCCACCACTAATAATCTCATTAACCATTACAGCATCCATTCGCTTTTGAAGTCTAGCACCAATACCTTCAAAATTTCCTGACATCGCCACATCGAATCGGTCTTTATCTTCAGGTGCAAAATAAAAGGTATGTGGATCAAACTCTTCAACAATAGCATTGATGTAAACCGCAAACCAATCTTTACGCTGTCTGTCATCTATAAAGTCGTAAAGCTCATCAAGAGAACGTTTTGTTGCTTCTCTCGCCTCTTTTTCTAGGTCTTTTAAAGACTTGCTTTCATCCGATTTTGATTTTTCATTCTTAGGGGAGAAAACACGTTCCGGTAAACTGTTTGCCTCAAGATCTGTGTCTCGTTGCGAAATTGCATCATCGTAATTAGCAATAGTAGAAAACTTAAGTTGTTGTCTCCAACGCTCTTTCATTTCACGTTTGTTCTTCACATAAGTCAATACTTCATAATCTGCAGAATACTCTTCTCGCTTAGTGAAGTCAAATGGTTTCTCTAAAATTTCTGCATAAAGCGCTTCCGATTCTTTAATACGCTTTAATAGTCGCTCATGTGTTAAATTGAAAAAGGTGACGTCGTAAGACTTAATCTGGTCATCAAGTTGATTTTTATAGGCTTCGAATTCCTTTATATCCGACTCATAAAAATAACGCTTAAATGGGTCCAATTGATTTAAATAGTCCTCAAAAACATTAGCCGAAAAAGCGTCATTAATTTCTTGTGGGTCAAAATGACCTTGATCTAAAACATAGGTAATTAACTGAATGAGTAATTTATCTTTATCTGGATTGTCAAATGTTTTGCTCGTGAAGCTACATGAGGCAAATGCTATCAATAAGGCTAATAGTAAAAACTTGTAATTCCCTCTCATTATTTCAATTTTAATTCGTTGTACTAGGTAGGCATTCCTATAATTTACTAAAATAGCAGAAAAAACCATGCCATAAAAAATCACGGCACTAATTTTTTGTTAAAGATACAATTACCGAGTATTCGTAAGCTTTTTAGTATTTTTACCCCTACTAAACCTCTATAAAATTATGTCTAAACGTCCCTTGATTTTAGTTACTAATGATGATGGTATTACTGCTCCTGGAATACGCGCGTTAATTTCTGTTATGAACACGATAGGAGATGTTGTAGTAGTGGCACCTGACAGCCCTCAAAGTGGCATGGGGCACGCAATTACGGTGAATTCCACACTACATATCGAAAAGGTCTCTATTGATGGTAAGCAAACCGAATACAGTTGTTCTGGTACTCCTGCCGATTGTGTTAAGCTTGCCGTTAGAGAAATACTGGATCGAACACCAGATCTTTGTGTTTCAGGCATAAACCATGGTTCTAATTCCTCTATCAACGTTATTTATTCTGGCACCATGAGCGCTGCTCTTGAAGCTGGAATTGAAGGTATACCTGCTATTGGATTTTCACTTTTAGACTATAATTGGAATGCTAATTTTGAACATTGTAAATCGTTTATTAAAACCATTACGAAACAAGTCTTAGCGCATGGTTTACCAGATGGAGTCGTTTTAAACGTAAACCTCCCTAATCTTGATAGAAAAGATGTTAAGGGGATAAAAATTTGCCGACAAGCACGCGCTAATTGGGTCGAAGAATTTGATAAGCGCACCAATCCTATGGGGCGAGATTATTACTGGTTAGCCGGTAAATTCGTGAATATGGATAATGGTGAAGATACCGATGAATGGGCCTTAGAACATGGTTATGTCTCTGTAGTTCCTGTTCAATTTGATTTGACCGCCCATCACGCCATTCAGAAACTAAATACATGGAAATTAAACTAACTATGGTTTTGAATTTTACCTTATGAAAAAAGAGATTTTAATTGGTTTTGGAGTTGGTTTAATTGCAACAGTCTTTGGATTAGTTTTCGCTATCCAAATTTTTGGAAAATCGGATGATTGGGGAGAAGTGATTCAGCAAGCCATTGCTAGTGGTTCTTTAACAAAATTGATGAGTATTGGAGCGTTATTAAACTTAGGTGCTTTTTTTCTATTCCTTAAAAAGAACCAAGATAAACGGGCTCAAGGAGTACTCATTGCTACAATCTTAGTTTTTATTGCAACTATGATTATTAAATTTTTCTATTAATGAAGTACTACATCATAGCTGGCGAAGCATCAGGTGATTTACATGGCTCAAATCTTATGAAGGCTTTATTAAAAGAAGATAAAGCTGCTGAGATAAGATTTTGGGGTGGAGATCTCATGCAAGCTGTTGGTGGTGAATTGGTAATGCATTATAAAGAACGTCAGTTCATGGGATTTGCTGAAGTAATCCTTAATCTCAGAAAAATCTCAGGTCATATTAAATTCTGCAAAACCGATATAGACAAATACCAACCTGATGTCATTATTTTTATTGATAATTCTGGATTTAACTTAAGAATTGCAAAATGGGCAAAAGAACAAAACTTCAAGACCCACTATTATATTTCTCCACAAGTTTGGGCATCTAGAGCTGGCCGTGTTGAAAAAATTAAACGCGACATTGACGCCATGTATTGCATACTTCCTTTTGAAGAGGAATTTTACAAGTCTTATAACTATAAAGTGAATTTTGTTGGCCATCCTTTAATAGATGCCATTGCCGACCGTACTCAAATCGATGAAAATAAATTTAGAGAAACACATCAATTAGGAGCCAAACCTATTATTGCCCTCTTACCAGGAAGTAGAAAGCAAGAAATCACAAAAATGCTTGATGTAATGTTAAGCCTCGTTGACGACTTTAAGGATTACGAGTTTGTCATTGCTGGAGCACCAAGTCAGGATTTTGAGTTCTACCAAAGCTTTATCAAACAAGCTAATGTGAGTTTTATATCAAATAAGACTTATGATCTTTTAAGTATTGCGCACGCTGCATTAGTAACGTCCGGTACTGCAACTTTAGAAACAGCATTATTTAAAGTGCCACAAGTGGTTTGCTATAAAGCCAACTGGATTTCGTACCAAATTGCAAAACGTATTATTACCTTAAAGTTTATTTCTTTAGTCAATCTCATTATGGATCGCGAAGTAGTCACCGAACTAATCCAAGGAGATTTAAACAGAAAACGCTTAAAGAAAGAGCTTGAAGCTATATTAAGTAACAACAAACGTGAAGAACTCTTTTTAGACTACTATGAGCTAGAACAAAAACTTGGTGGTAAAGGTGCCAGTGAAAATGCGGCACGATTG
>JAKVBE010000034.1 GCA_022447755.1 Lentisphaeria bacterium
GGTTACTAAAGTTCTGGGATGGCTGTAAAAGGCTTTAATTGCTTGTTAAGAAAAGGGAAATTATGCAGATAGTTTACTCATATAAAACGGATCATAATCTATGTCATTCTGCCAAATTGCTAACATCGTTACAGCGAGTTTTCTAGCAACAGCAACCTTTGCCTTCTTTTTCTTGTTTTCATTTTTCTCAATGAGCTGCATCCCAAATCGCCTTAAATCACAATCCTTCCCATTCGTATTTAAAATAATACTTACACAGTTCACCAATAAGGTTCTTAGCGTTTTATTACCAGATTTGCTTATATGTCCTCTGTGGTCCTTATCACCAGACTGAAACTGCCTTGGAGTAAGACCTAAGTATGGCCCAATATTCCTTGCCTGCTTAAAACGACCAGGATCTTCAATGGTTAGGATAAAAGTTAAAATAGTAATATAACTAACTCCGTGAATTTGATTTAATTTCTCAGCAACTGGGTAATTATTTAAACAGATCTGTTTGATTTCATTATCGATTTCATTTATTTGATTTGAAGTATGTTCTAAAGTTATCAGCAAAGGAGCTACTGCAGGTAAAAGATCTTCAGGGATTTCTTCTTTAACACGCTTGTGAAACCCTTTCGCATCACAGCTTGTTAGACGATGCCCTCGAGATTTGACAGTTGTTCTTATGAAATTAATCATCTCGGTACGCATAGAAACGTAATGACCACGAGTTTTAAGAATCGCTAAAGTTGCATGCACTTTCATACTGATATGTTGTATCGGGCATAGTAAGTGTGGATCTAGTCGTAATAAGCGAGCTAATTTTTCAGCATCATTTTTATCATTTTTATTGGCAGCTCTATAAATCAGTGGGATTTTACTGGGATTAGCAACAGAAACTTTATGACCCATATCTGTTAATAATTGATAGATCCAGAGAGAATGAGTAGAACTTTCAATTACAATTTTACACTTGTGATAATCACTAAAAAATTCTGCTATGGATACACGGTCATTTTCTATTTTTCCACGCTTCACAACATTTCCATCAGCATCTAAAATACAAAAAAAGTGAGTTTTATCGCCAAGATCGACTCCAATATATAAATTTGAGAGTATTTTCTTTTTACAAATGTTTGTTCTCCTTTGATTAATCATTTATGCAACATCTCCAAGATGATTGCGGTTTAACAAGGGAGAACATTTTTTTTGTCATGTCAAGTTTTAGACAGCAGTTTCACTCTCCCTGCTGTCTCATAATATCTCTCAACACCTGCGGGATTAGTTTGGACTGCGTCTGGCTGTTGTTTCTTTCTAATGGTCTTCTCTCCAATTGAGCTAGCGAGAACCAGTCCCCAACACTGATCAACTGAAACTTTCTTTCCGATGACCGATGACTTTTATACTGCAAACGATCACTATCTTTTTTACATTTTCTATTTTTCTATAAAAAAGGTCTGATAGACCGTCTCAGCGGATTTTACTTTTGGTTCAACAGTTCTTCCCCATTGATAAGCAGCAATGGTAACCTGAATGGGGAATTTGGCTCTTGGTGGAATCTCCGTAAAGGATACTGTATTTCCGTCAATAGTAATGGGTCCTTCAATCGCGCAAAATCGAACTACTATATCTTCATCACCTGCGTTGCTCTTGGCCTTTAAGGTAATGGGGGCTGCTCCAACCATTTGATTACGAATAGCATCAAAGCTAATGCTTTGATCTTTGCCTTCTTTGTTAAACTTCGGCATTTTGATACTGAAGGGCTGTTCAGCATATAAATATTCTTCATCGCCAGGGTGATAGGCCATGACCATAAGACCTGGCTGTTTTTTCGCCAAGGTAAAGCGATCATATGTTATACGGAAGGTTGTGGCATCGACCTGTTCACCTCCGCCAGCCCAGCCCCCAATGAGACGAAATTGAATAGGACCAGCCTTGGCAGTATCCACATGATCAAGCTTTTGGGGTGGATTCGGATAGGTAAAAACCTCTGGCGTTTCTTTTACGAAAGTTGCTTTAACCTTGTAGGTCACGCCATCCGCTTCAGGGTTCAAGTCTGTATTCACGATCCAACCCGGTTTTACGGCTTCACCATTTTTGTCAATTGGCGTAACCAGCTGAAGTTTTTTAGCATGTGTTTGACCGAATGCTTCATTGGCACGAGCGAGTTCTTCATCAAGATGCCAGAAGGCCATACTTGGATCACCTTTAAAATCATCAAATGCTGCAGTTTTAACGTTGGAAGGCGTTGTTAAGCTATGATCGGTAAGCCAGCCATCCTTTTCCTTTAGCTGCTTGAGGACAGGGGGCTTATCACCAGGAGGATTTCCCTGTGGAATACGTGCCTGAGCAGCCTTTTCAATGAACATGCTTACATAACGAGCTGCATTTTCATCCCAATTAAAGTGGCCTGCACCAGGGGATACGAGAACAGAGCCTAAGAAATTTTTCCATTTTGCGCGCCAAGCTAGCATGTCCCCACGGCACCATCGCCAATGATGTTCACTGTTCCCTTGTTGGGTTCCCCCAAGTTTCAAACTGTCCTGTCATCACAAGAACGGGAACTCCACGAAGCTGAGCTTTAGGATCGTGTGCGGGTGGTCTAATGGGTGCAGCACGGAGTCCAATCACACCGAAGCAACGGTCAGGTTGCCAATAGCCCATACGCCATGCCCATAGTGCCCCGCCGCTATGACCAATGGTGATAAAGGGGGAATGAATCAGTTCACTGTAACCCGATTTCTTTGCCAGATCACCGATGATTTTACTATAGGTCTCTTCACCTTTACTGATTCCCTCTCCTTTTGTCTGCCCTTTCTTAGGTCCAAAGTCGTCATAACCAATACGTCCAGGAACCACAAAAACGATCGCAATATTTTCTTTTGCACAAACGGCACGAATTTGGGGATCTTCAAAAACTGCCTTTTCAAGAATCACTTGCTGCCCAAAGAAAATACCCCGAACGTATTCTGTATTAGGAGGAATCCACATAAAGGCCTTGCTAGTTCGTTTATGTTTGTCCAGGGGCGCATCTACTGCCCACTGCCAAACATCCGTTTCCTTTGCATAGGTTGTCGCAAACCCTACAAGTAATAGTATGAAAATTAAGTGGCATGCAGGTATTTTAACTGTCATCATATAGTGTTTTCTTGATTATTTATTATAATATTTAGTCTAAAGTTCTCCTAAGATTGTACCATTACGGCTAACTTTTACTTTCGTACGGGCTTTTCCCATTTCCGTGAATGAAATCACATCCACTTGATCGCCAATGGTTATAGTCACTTCATTAAAGGCTTCATTCCACTTTACTTGAGGTGTTTTATCACCCTGACGATGTGGATATAAAAGTACTTTGAACTTGGGTTCTACAGAGCGACTAGGAATCACAAAACGTTTCTGCTTATGTCCACCTTTGTTAGCGATCTTCACTTCTTTGATCTCGCTTGGCCACTTACGCGCTTCTCGTTCTTCAATAATTTCAAAGCGCATTTCAGGATTGGTAAACTTACCTTTTGGTAAGGAACGTTGCAATACTGTGATGAGACACTTGGGAGTGCCTTTGGGTAGGTGATGATGTTGAAATCCCGCTCTTAACTCAACGCCTTCATAAGTAGCATCAAATAATACGGCGCGGTGGGTTCCAATTTCTGCTAACTCAACTTCATCAGGTAGCATCATGAGCCATTCATATAAACGAATTTGGTTATCTTTTTTGATATCATCTGTAATGACAACATAAGGGAATTTGCCACGTACTAGCATGGCAGAGCGCATAGCTTTTTCAACTGGGTTGTGTTCAATGCGCTGTGGACGACCATATTCATCCCAAATACGTGGATCTCCTTTTTCAAAACCTTTGTAAAATTTCTCAACGGTAGGGTGACGGTCAATATGGTCTCGCCACTTATAGTCCGGATTTTTAGCGAGATATTTGTCCACATCAACAGCAAAGCGTTTCCATCGATCAAACATCCGACGTGGATCTTTTGGGTTGGTAAATCCACATAAGAATCCGGGCCATGCCCAAGCATAAGAGTATGAGGAGTCAACTGCACCAATAGTTATATGCTCATTGTCAACAAGGCCTAGCCAATCTGCTGGTGGCGTAAAATAGCCTTGACCCTTTCCATCGATGATTACCATACTATGCAGGCGGCTTTCAACACCTCGGAATCGTTCATCTGCCCAAACACGTCCTGCACCAGAGAGTGTAAAGGCACCATTGTCCGCATGCATGTGGTTGGGTGAGGTACTATCGTTCCGTGCTTCCATTTGCAGTTGTACTTGATTAGGCCCCCATTCGCTACGGGTGATTAAGGAATTACGTTCAGGATCAAAGAAAGTATTCGGATAGTTTAAGTTTCGCCCCTCTTGGTGATCTGTTGCCGAGGCATCTGAGCCTAACATTAATAAATCTTCTACAGGGTATGCATTGTAAAATCCACGATCAGGAATTTTGTATTGCCCATTTTCATCCAGATCTTCTTTGTTCTTTAGCCCAGCAATTTGTGCGACAAAGTCCACTTGTGGGTCATTTGGATAAAATCGTTTGAAGGCCCCTATGGTCATAGGACTAGGACCGCCCTGCCCACCATCACCGTGGCTCATAAACCGCTGGGAAACACCATGAGGTTTGTCTAAAGCATTCGGTTGTACAGAGTGAGCGTACCAATCCACTGAACCACGCCAGCGTTTCCAGCCCCAGACATTTTCACCACGGCGCGCCATGGCGACGAGTGCTGGAACTCCCCAGCGTAGTCCAAAGGAGGTATAGGAAATGGCTTCATTGGAAGAGCCCATATCTGACCACCCATATTTCACAAAGTCCTCAAGGATTTTTTGTGTATGTTGAATAACCCGAGCATCATTGCCTTGTTCTCCTTCGGTTGCAAGAGTTGTTAGATATAGGCCCCCTGCTCCAATGGGAACCCAATTCCAATTGCGAAAATGGGGTGGCATATGTGAGCCCATGGTTGTTTTACCGGTATGATATTTATTCAGGGTTGCACGAACGGTCGCACGTTGCTCTTCTGTCATGAAATTGTAGGCATAGTCATACATGAAGGCTAACCAAGGTTCACCATTTATGGCTGCACGGCGACCACTACGCCACACATCACTATTAAATTGCGTTTTGGCTTCGTTCATACGGAAGCCATGAAAACGATCCTGGGACTCAGAATCTAAAGAGATAACTGTTGCGGTCTCAAAACCTTTATCCATGGCTTCCAGGCGTTCCATGTATATTTTGGCCAGTGTTACAATGGCTGCTGAGACTTCCTTTCCCATGTTTTCATCTTCACGAATCATGACATCAAAAGCTTCACTCATTAGTACATAAGCAAAACCATAACGGTGACTATATTTTTGTCCTTGAATCGTCTTCACTTCACCACGAATCATTTTCTTCGCTTGATCCATATTCCCAGCAGCTAAAGCTTTTAACATTAGGTAGGAAAAGGTACCTTCTTTACGAATGGACTTTTCTTGATTAAAGGTGATTTGATGATAGAAGAAACGTCCGCTAATGGTATTTTTGATACGTTCACGTAATGCGGGCAAATCTTCTGGGGAAATTAAAATTCTTGGGTGGACACCTGGTGCTGGTGCTTTGCCAAAGGCATCCGCAACAAAGTACTCATTCTCCACTTTACTAGTATCGGCTTTGGGTGAAGCTGGCCACCAATCAACGCCATTTAAAATGTCTTCAGCAGGCTGTTCACCTGGTAAAACGGAGTATCGCTTTGCAGGATCTGCTTGTGTGACACCACAGACAATTAAACCTGCAATTGTCATCGTAATCAACTTTTGTATCACTGTATGTCTCCCATAAATGTTCATCTCCTTTAATCTTAAAAAATCAATATATCATACACATTAACATACTATCACCTTACATGTTTTTTCAAGGAAAAATAGCGAGATTTGGTTGAACTATTCATTTACCGAATGTAAGTTGCAAGATTTTGTGCAAGAGACCTGTGTCTGGATCGTAGTTCCCAAGTGGTAAAACTTCTGTAACTCAAAGCCCTAAGAAGTTCTCGTCCTTCAGCACGAAAAATTATTCTTTAATTCCTCCAAGCATTATACCCTTGGTAAAGAATTTCTGAACAAATGGATATACGCAAAGCATTGGTACGATAGTTACAATTACGGTAGCGGCTTTGATACTTTCTGGTGTCATTTGCACCATATCTGTAGCCAGACCAGATTCTAGAAGTTTTGTGTCCCCTTCAACAGCTATACGCTGTAGGAAAGTTTGTACTACTTTTTTGTTTTCAGAATTGATAAATAACAATGAATCAAACCATGAATTCCAATGTCCAACTGCGTTGAATAATGCGATTGTTGCAATGATTGGTTTGGACAAAGGTAAGTAAATACGTGAAAATATAAACCATTCAGAGGCTCCATCAATAGAGGCTGCTTCATGTAAACTATTGGATATACCTTGGAAATAGTTTTTGACTAGAATCACGTTAAAAGCAGAAATCATACCTGGGATGATATAGATCAATGGATTATCTATCAGCCCTAAGTTATTATATAGAATAAAGGCAGGAATTAGGCCGCCTGAAAACAACATGGTAAACAGAACCAAGAATGTAAAAAGTTTACGGTGTGGAAGATCACGGCGCGATAAGGGGTAGGAGCATAAGCAAGTCATAAATACTGAAAGTATGGTACCAATCACAGTTCTTAAAATTGTATTACGGTAGCCAATCCAAAACATCTCATCCTGAATGATTTGCTTATAGGCAGTGAATTCAAAAGATTTTGGTAGGATAAAAAAGCCTCCAGCCTCTGCATCTTTAGGAGCAGCTATAGAAATATTTACTGTATAGATGAATGGGTAAAGCATGCTTAAAATCAGCATGAACATTAAAAAATAGTTAAAATAGTCAAAAGCTTTTTCAGCTGGAGAAGATTTAATTTTCATTACATGACCCCCTGTTCACCACCACTCAGTTTTTTACTCACTTTATTAACAGCCAAAATAAGAAACAATCCAATCAAACTTTGGAATAAACTAGCTGCCACACCAATTTCGAATTCTGCCCCTTCAAGTTTTCGAAGAACGTAGGTATCAATAACATCTGATACATCGTAAACGGTTGGGCTATATAAGTTGTAGATTTGGTCAAAACCTGCAGATAAGATTCCACCTAGTGACAAGATTAAAAGTGTGATCATAGTTGGAACCAGTGCTGGAATCGTGATGTGGCGAATTTGCTGAAAACGGTTACAACCATCAATTTGTGCTGCCTCATAATGATCAGGTGAAATTCCTGCAATAGATGCTAGGTATACAATGGCTCCCCACCCCATGCCTTTCCAAAGTTCAGTCACAATCAACATAAAAATGAACCAGAAGTCATCGGTTAGCCAGTTGATACTTTCGAAACCTGCAGCCATGATCACTTCATTAACCGATCCTTGTTGAGCAAAAAATAGCCTAAAGATACCAGCTAACATTACCCATGAAAAAAAGTGAGGTAAAATAGATAAGGTTTGAATAAATGATTTATAGTAGTGAATGCGAATTTCATTAAGTAGTATGGCAAAAATAATGGGTGTAAAGAATCCAAAGAACATCTTTAGAAGACTAATTTTAATGGTGTTGTATAGTACGCCAACGAATTCTCCTCCAATAAATAACTCACGGAAATGTTTGAGACCGACCCATTTAGAGCCAAGAACTCCCAGTTCAATGTCATACTCTTTGAAAGCCAGTAATAAGCCTGCCATAGGTACATAGTTAAATATAAATAGGAAAATGATACATGGAAGTAACATGATCAGCAGGCCACGCTTCTGCCAATATTTTGAAAAGATGGATTCTTTCTCAGTCATTTTGTGACCTCTTCGATCTGCATTTGTTCGGCAATCTCTTTATAATCGTTATAGTAGTCTCGGCTGGCATCGAGTAACTCTTGTCCACCTTCTTCATACCACTCCTTTACAAAATCATCAAACTCATCTAAGGAACTCTGACCAATGATGATTTCCACATATACACGAATTTGTTTTTGACGTAAACGAGTTAAGATACTATTAGTTTTACTGACCATATTCGGTTTGCCTAGTAAGTCTTGAATCCCCCATTCTTTAGGAGTGTAGGTATTACGAAACTTTACTTTGTTAGGGTTTAGGTATTTATCGGATTGATCAAAGTCCAAATAGGCGACATGGAGGTTTGCTCTTTCAACAAAAATAAATTGACCTAAACCATGACGATTACGTGTTTCAAGTAAATCATAATCAACTTCTTCATCATCAAATGTACCTTTAAGCCCCATTGCCCCCATATTGTTTTCACCTTCCATACGCCAATCCCAGTGAACACCTTGTTTACCTAATACGAATTCAATGTAGTCTTGTTCATTGCTCATAAAACGCTCAATAACCTTTAAATAACGAATAATTTTCTCAGGTTTTTCTAATAGTTTTTTAGAGAAGACTTTGTATGAAACACCTGCCCCCCAAACTCGGTGACCACGGTCTCCATTTGGACCTTTAGGTAAGATTGCTGGAATAATTTCTCCGCCATTAGCTTTGATCTTATTATAATTGGATTGTGGATTGTTGGGATCAAAGGACTCGTAAGAAGCCATGTAGTTCACATACCCAACTTTTCCACTGGTGAACTTTTGGTTCACTTCACGATACCATTTATCGGTCTGAAACTCTGGATGTAAATAGCCTTTTTCAAACCAACTACGCAAGCGTTTTAATGCAAGTTTTGCTTCAGGTTGGACACCTCCATATACAAACTCATCCTCTTCGTTTAACATCCAATTGAACGGCATTACACCATAGGCTCCAAAGACTTCAGTAAATAAAGCATACCAATTTTCCATATCACCAGAAAGTGCGTAGGTATCTTTCTTGCCGTTACCATCTGGGTCTTCTTCTCGGAAACGTCTAAATGCTTCTTCCATTTCATCCAAAGTTTCAGGGACTTCATAAATCTCTACATTTTCCAACCAATCCTTCCGCCACACACCTGTTCTAGGGAACTGTGAACTTATCCATAAAAGAGGAATCCCAAAATTTTCACCTTCATAGGTTCCCCCTAGCCAAATGTAGGGTGCATATTTATTCACTAGCTTCACATAAGAGGGACAATACTTTTTAAGCATATTCAGAGGTACAGGTGCCAACACATTTTGCTTTGCATACCTTGCGACCCCCATGGCTTCCATATCAAAAATTTCTGGGACATTACCTGTGGCAAGCATGAGGTCTTTCTTACGAGCGTACTCAGATGGCTCAATACTGTTAAAATTGACTTTAATATTGCCAACGCGCTCAAGTACTTTAATGGGATATGCCTCCTTCTCAAAGTGACGAGTCGGAACCGTAATCTCATACTCCAGAACTTGGCTATCATCATCGACTAACTGATTCCACTCAACATATGTCCTTGGTACTTTTTGGGCTTTGTCTGGATAGACAGTCAAAAACCATATTGTTGGGGCCAATATGAGAGTTACCATAATTGCGGGAATAACATATTTCATCTTTTAAGTTGAATCCTTTTTAAGATTACCTTCCAAGTATATAGTGGATTAGATCAATAGGAATTTAACATTGTTCCATTAAATTATCAAATAAATTTAAAAAACTTTAAACAAATAAGAGTTATATCTTTTTTATTTCAATGGAAGTACAATAATACAATTTATATTCTAATAAATGGTTAATAAATCCTATTATCCATCCAAACAACCGAAAATAAACTTCAATTAACTTCAATCAAAAATAATAAAAATTTAAATTATAATTATATTTTATAATCTACAAGAGTTCTTTTGGAGGCGTATATGTATAGGTTCCTAGCGCTATTGTAATGCACCCCTTTTGTCAAGGGCAGCATTACGTAGTGACCTTTGACAGAGATTGTGTTTGTGTTTAAGATAGT
>JAKVBE010000035.1 GCA_022447755.1 Lentisphaeria bacterium
TCCTGTATTTGAGGTCTGCAATTTTCCAGAAAAAGAAAGTCTTATTAGCTAGGTATTATGGAAGAAGAAACGAGCAAATCACCGAATTTTTTCAAGCGCAGTAGTTTCTGTATTTTGCTCGTTGGTGCCTTCATGCTCATCTTTCGTATTGGTTATCATGCTTTATGGTTAGATGAAGCAACATCAGTACGTAGAGTATCTTATGAGTTTTCATTTATGCTTCAAAATATTGCCGCTAATGATGCTCACCCCCCTGGGTATTATTTGATTGCTTGGATACTTGGTTTTTTAAATCAATTATTACCCATTGAAACAGCCATAAGACTTCCATCTGCTATTTGTGCATGGGTGATGTTGATATATACGATTAAGACAGAAAAAAAACTATTTCCAAAGGTTAATATCTCACAAGCAGGTATCTTCTTATGTTTTAGTTCTTTTTTTATATATTTTGGTCAAGAAGCCAGACATTATATAGCATTTTCTATGTTTTCAACGATTGCCTCATATTATCTTCTAGCGCTGATAAAAGATGGATTTAATGTAAAGGATGCTTGCTTATATATTTTCGCGTTAACCGCATCATTTTATACATTTTATTATACATTATTTATAGCTATAGCGCATTTTATCATTTTGCTATTTTCTTGGAAGACAATAAAAAAAGACTTACTCAAATGGGCGTCAATTTTTGTTATACCAGGCATTTTATTTAGTTTTTATGTGCCAACAATCATTAAGATGAAAAATAAACTGGAACAAAATGAAGCCAATATGAATTTTCGTTTCGCTACTCCTGGTGAGTTGCAAGAATGTCTTCGGGAAATACTGGCAGGTTATCAGTTCTATAGTTCTGTATGGACAGGTCTTTCCATCTTATCCTTGTGTATTATTGGCATTATTCTATTTTTAATTTTTTCTAAATTTAGAAAACAAAAAAATATAGAAAATATCTATATTTTGCTGTTATTTTTTATACCAATTCTATGTATCAGTTTGTTTCCTTTAAAGCCACATATTGTGGAATCAAAACACCTTATATTCCTATTATTTCCAATTGCCCTTTTGTTTTCTTCTAGCCTCAATTTGTCCGAAAAATGGCCAATCATAAGCCGCTTTTTTCTAGTAGTACTTATTTTAACAAATTTAATGACCTTAACACGCTATTGGAGTCAAACAGGCACAAAAGAAGCATGGAATTATTCTGTTGATATGATATATAAGGAAATAGAGCCAGGGGATATATTCTTCACAGCTCCATTTTACTTAGAATATCCATTAGAAATTTACTTAGATAAAAAAGCTATAAATAACCCAATTTATCATATTTTTCAATATCGTTTTGAACCAGAAAAAAAGGATTTTATATTAAGCAAAATAAAGCAAGCACCTCGTATTTGGTTAATTGAACTAAAAGATAGTCCAGTCTCCTTTCATGACACAGAATCACTTCGTATTGTGTTAAAAGATCATACTCTAACAAAGCCTGTAGAGCTTAAAGCTAAAAATGGTACCATCAAAATTACTTTATTAATGGCAAAACCAAGCAATAATTAAGTAAGTTGTTTAATAAACTATTTAATTACTTTTACTTAGATACGGTCTAGAAGGTATCTTTTTGAATAAGTCCCCTTTATAATAGTTGAAGATAGGAGATGAAAGAAGCCATAAACAACTCTATATATCTTATCAGAAATTAGCTTAGAAACTACCGTATAATTTAGTCAGCATGATTTACTATTTAATTTTTTTCATTTTGAACAATAAAGTTTGATTTGGTGGCGTATACCTGATGAACGGCCGATCATTTACTTTTAACCAAACTAGAAAGATTAAGATTATGAAAAAGTTATCCTTATTATGTTTTGTTGCATTATTTACGTTTTATTCAAGCATCTATGCAGAGGCTAATGAGAATGTTGATGGTCAACACCGTGCATTTATTAAAGAGATGAAATTAGGTAAAGAAAAAAGACAAGAATTCAAAGCTTTAATGGATAAGATTCGTCCAGAGAGAGAAGCAATTAAACAAATGGATGGGACCCCTCAAGAGAAAAAAGCAGCCCGTGATTCTCTACACTCAAAATATGACCCACAAATCAAAGCAATTATTGGTGCAGACAACTTTGCAAAAATTTTAGAAAAGCGTGCAGAACGTAAACAAAAGTTTGAACAACGACGTTTAAACAAAGAACAAAATTAAGTCTCTCCCTCAAGACAACAAAAGCCTGGTAATCATATTTTACCAGGCTTTTTTATGTTTATAAACAGTCATTTATTACCATTTATTTATATACTCTTGCTTGTTGGCATCATTCTAAATAACGATATAGTAAGTACTTTAGGAGTTATTATGTGGTTATACTTAGGTTTAGGAGCTGCATTTTTTCTTGGTATTTATAACATCAATAAAAAATTTGCAGTGCGTGAGAATGGAGTAGCAGTCGTTGTCTGTCTTACATCATTTTTTATATGTATCATGCTTTTACCGGTTTTAGCTCTTCGCCATAGCCTAAACTTAGATCAATTTGCTGCATTTCAGTTTACGCCTTTAACAGTTTCAGACCATCTATTGTTGATGATTAAAGCAGCGATTATGGCTTTATCTTGGTTGTTAGGCTACTTAGCACTAAAAAAACTCCCGATCACATTCGTAGCCCCCATACGCGCATCTGGGCCTTTTTTTACTTTAATTGGTGCTATTTTATTATACCAAGAGATACCTAATTGGCTCCAATTAATAGGGTTTTTATTAATTTTGTTTTCTGCAATTTTTTATGCTCAAGTTGGTAAACTTGAGGGCATCGACTTTTTACGAAATCCTTATATTGCATGCATCATCGTGGCGACATTGCTTGGAGCAGCGAGTGGATTATATGATAAGTATATTATCCAGTTTCATAGATTAAGTCCTTTAACTATCTTATTTTGGGTCAATTTGTATATCACAATTTTTACTGGTTTAGTGATAGTGGTTTTAAAAAAATATCATAAAAATTGTATTCTTTTTTCGTGGAGGTGGAGTATACTACTGGTTAGTTTATTCTTAATTTTAGCAGATTTTCTTTATTTCACAGCATTGCAAGAACCAGATGCTATGATTAGTATGCTATCTGCAATAAAACGAAGCCAACTCTTTATTACAGTATTCCTTGGTGGATATATATTTAAGGAAAAAAATAAACGTATAAAGGCGCTGCCACTAATTGGGCTACTTATTGGTATTATTTTAATTTTACAGGCATCTTAAAATGGAAAAGCATGAAGACATTCAATATTTACAAGACCAACCAACACTTTTATTATTGGTAAAAGGTATTTGTACATTTGGTATCTATCAAGCTTATTATATTAAAAGAATAGTAGATAAAACAAACCAAATTATTGCGGCAGAAGAACAACAAATCGGCTACATACAAGTATATGTGTTTATTCTATTATCCTATTTTACTGCGTTTACATCCTTATCTCAACTATGGACGAAACTACCAGAAGATTTATTATTATTAAACCAATATTTTTCAATTATTTGGGCAATTCTAGCAATACTTCTAAGTTTTCGCATTGGTTACAAATTAAACAAACACTTTAAACTCTACCAAATAGATCGCACAGAACGCTTTCATGGAGTATGGATTATACTTTTTACGTATTTATATATAAATTACAAAATAAATAAATTAAATAAGCGTTGGGATTTTGTGTCCTAAGTCCTATTAATCCTATAATTATTGTATAAAAAAAGCCTGATCAATTAGATCAGGCTTAGGCAATTATATTATCTATTATTTTACCATAATTTTTTCAGCAACAATTGTCATTGTGTCAGCATTGGACAGCTCGCTAACTTTTCCTTGGATTACAACATGTTTAAGATTATCTAATCCATATTGACCTTGTAAGCCTTGCTTGATCACCTTACCATATTCATCTACCAGCTGTACACTAATTGTACCAGCTGCTAACTTTTCTTTTGGTTCACAGCATGTATCCCAAGGGGTTTTACAGTGGTCATCAGCCCCCATCAGCTCGCAACTGGTTATTGTTTCTGGATCTCCAATAATAAACATTGCTCGGCTTTCAACAAACGGACTTATTGCGCCCATTATCTTCCCTTTAACAATAATGCTGTCACCAGCATTTTTGTTACGTGCTTGAGTAACTGTTAAAGTTTCTTCTGCTTCAATATGGCCAAATGAGTCAGCAGAAATCAGTTCTATTTTTTCTGTTTCCACAGCCTGAATTTCTGATTTTGTTTCTTCTTTTTGTGAGCAGCCAAGCACTAGCCCGGCAACTATTGTGGTCATTATTATCTTTTTCATATAATCCTCTAAGGGTTCGAATTTAGGTTAATCTTTTAATAGGTTATTTAATGGTGGGGTTAGACAATGCCATGCCGGTATACAAGTAACTAAAACGGACATAGCGAATGCTAGTAAAAACGTTGCTAATATCAAACTTGGCGTCAAACTTAAGCTAAAATAAGTACTTCCAAAACCAACATGAATGGCCGGAAACAAATACAGTGCTATAATTGCAGCAGTTAGGAATGCTAGAACATGAACAAAAAGGGACTCACCTACGATTGTCATTAGAATTTTTGTTCTTGAAAATCCAATTGCTTGTAATGTTGCAAATTCTTTTTTACGGCTCATAAGTGCTGCATAAAAGGTATTTAGTCCACCAAACAATGCACCAGCTGCAATCAAAATTGCGGTTATCCAAGCCATCGTTTGAATTGGTTGATAAAAACGGTCTAGCATTTGATAATAGTCACTTTCTTTGACTGCACTTAGCTGCAAATCTAAGCGTTGTTTTGTAAATAAATCAATATCATCAAACTCAGCATCGCCCAAGCGGAGGATAATTGCAGAAACTGAATCACGTTGAGTGATTGCCATTAAATCATTTAGGTTGAACCAAATCTCTGACTCTAGGGTTGTTCCTGGCGCAGCAAATGTACCAACAATGGTAAAAGTCTTACCTTCATAGTTGATTTCACTACCAATGGTTAAGTTTTCCTTAGGTATACCAAGGCGTTGATAAGCCATTTTTCCAACAAGAATTTCACCACTATTTGGGAAGCGACCTTCTTGTATAGATATTGCTGGATAAACTAATAGTTCTTCAGGTGTAATTCCCCGAAGTATAGCATCAAAATCTTTTCCTTGAAAAGTAACCACTGAATTAAATATTATTTGAGGAGAAACAGCACGAGAACCTAATGATTCTTCTATTCCCGGAATCGTTTTTGCTGCGGATACTGCACTAAAAGGAACTTCACTACGCTCCATACTTTCTTCACTACCAACACCCAGTAAAATGACATTTTTACTATCACCAGAAATTGACAGGCTTTGTTTCATCCCCTCCTGAAATGCACCAGCTGTTAACATCAACAACAACACAATTGTTGCAGCTAAAATTAACTGAAAAGTACGAACTGGCGACTTAATCAAATTTAATAAGGTATAGGTAAACATTAAACACTCCTTAGGGTATCTGTTAAGTTTCCGCTCATGGATTTAATAGCTGGATAAATACCAGATATTAAGCCAAGAACTAATGCGATTATAGCTGCTTTTTGAATCAACATTGGGTTTATTCTAAATACTATTGATAAACCTTCAGAGGAGAGAGCAAAGTGTCCAGTTTGTAGAAAAGCCCAGGCAGAAATACAACCTAATGCACCGCCAATAGCCCCTATTAGTAGACCTTCAGCTAAAGTCATCCAACCAATATGTTCAGGTTGAAAACCAATTGATTGCATCACAGCATTTTCATTAATTCGTCCACGGACGGCAATAATAATTGTGTTCGTAATTAGGAATAGAACTGCTACAACCGCAGCAAGGCCTAGCCAACGCGTAAAACCAACTAATTCGACCATATCACGTGCAGTATTAGCAACAAATGCTTTTTCAGGGCGTGTATGAGTGGGTGTACGGTCATAACGGAATCGATCATCAATAGCTGCAGCAACCGTTTCAAGCTGTTTATGGTTTTCGACTTGAACATTAAATTGGGTAACTTCACCTAAGCCTCTACGCGAAGCTTTTTGTAAAAAGTCCAAATGTACAATCGAGCTATTAACGATTTGTGAATCCTCAGACTCAATGACTCCTGCAATACGAACGGTGATACCTGCGGCATCTAGACGGTCACCGGGTTTCAAATTACGTCGATTGGCTAACTCTTTTCCTACAAGTGCACCATCTGAATATTGTTTCCATGTGGCTAAATCAGTTGCTTTGACTTGATCCGTAGAAAAGTAATTTCCAATTAGGTCAGCTGGCACTCCTCTAAAGGTTACAGTATCAAGACTGGTTTCACAATTATTCACAATCACTTGAACCGGTACTACATTTTTGACCCCAGGAATTTCGCTAATTTGACGCATATAATCCTCTGGTAATCTGCTTGTGAAAGGACAAAAGCGTTTGTCCTGATATACGACTAATGTATTATCACCCGCTTGCACCTCAGTTGCATTGCGAAGTCCATCCTGAAAAGTTTCTACAGTGAGATATAAAAACATACCGCATGCAGTGCCCAGAACAGTAAGTATGGTTCGTAGCCATTGTCTTCTGAGCTGTTTAAAAGAAAGCTTTAGAAGATTAAGAAGCCACATGTTGATCCTCCAAATTTAAAACACCTTTTTCCAAGTGTAATGTCCGGTCTGCCATTTCTGCTGCCTGTGGATCATGTGTCACCATTACAACCGTCTTATTAAGTTCATGACATAAACGTTTCAACAGTATTAATATTGCTTCTGCCGATTGTTTATCTAAATCACCTGTTGGTTCGTCTGCTACAATAAGTGGTGGGTCTGTGACTAAAGCGCGAGCAATTGCAACACGTTGCTCTTGACCACCTGACAATTGCCTTGGGTAATGATCTGCACGGTCTGCAATATGAGCTAGTTCTAATGCTTTTGCCACTCGCTCATGTCTTTGTTTCGCAGTCATCGAATGGGTAAGTAATGGCAATTCTACATTTTCATATGCGGTTAATACAGGTACTAGGTGATATAGTTGAAAGATATATCCAATATTCTCGGAGCGAAATTGTGTTAGTTTACGTCGGTTTAAATTACTAATATCATTGCCCTTAAAAATGAGTTGTCCTTCAGAAGGAGCATCAATACCTGCAATAATATTCAGTAAAGTTGTTTTACCACTTCCTGAAGGTCCCATTAATGCTAAGAATTCACCTGCTTGAATTCTTAAATTTAGTCCTGATAATGGGCGAATTTCCTGCGTTCCTTTTTTGTAAATCCGCGTCACTTCTTTACATTCAATTAAAGTTTCTTTAGACATTATTGGCCTCCAACTTCTACAGGTGTTCCATATTCTAAGCCAGCAGGGGGATTCGTAATTATACGCTGACCAGGGTTTACCCCAGCTATCACTTCTTTCCAACCATCTAACTCTTTGTCACCTAATTCAACCGTAACTAACTCTGCTTCATCATTTTCATTTATAACAAATACCTGATTACCATTTACAATTGTTGATGGATCTATATAAGTACGAGAGCTTTTTGATGTGCTTGTGACCTTTTGACCTTGGCTTAAAAATTCTACTTGCGCTAACATATCAGGACGTAAAGAAGCGTGTCCACCAGGGATTTTAACCAAAGCTTCTAAGGTGTTTTTTTGATAATCCGCTTTTCCTTCTAAGGCAAAAACCTCACCATCTAATACTTTATCAATCGCCTCAAGATGGATGCGCGTTTTCTGACCAGGTACTACTTTTCCAACTTCATTCAGGGGTACATCGACTTTTACCTGAACTTGTTTTGGATCAAAAATTTCTGCAACGGTAGTTGAGTAAGGGTTATCCGCACCTAACATTTGTTTACGACCTTCACGAGCATGCATAGTTTGAACAATGCCGTTGATTGGTGAGTAAACTTTACAACGTTCTAAGTCTAACTGCTTTTTTGCGACTGCAATTGCTTGAGTACGCACAAAAGCATCGGCTACATCTATTTGCTTCTGCTGCTTTAAAAGTTTGGCCTTTAAAACTTCAACAGAAGCTTGATACTCTTTTACTTTTTCCTGCGAGGCAGCAGCTTCTAAAGTTGCCTGCTCGCGCTCAAAAATCGAAATAGCCGAGCCGGATTGATTTAAACGATTCGCTTTTGCAATTGCTGTCTTTAAATGAGCTTTAGCGGTATTTTCTAAAGTCATGACTTCATTAATTTGAGCTTCTAGAATTTTGAGTTCTGATTGATGTAATTCTTTATCCATTTTGTAATGGTGTAAATGTTCTTTTGCCAAATTTAATGCAATTTCAGCATCTACTGGGTCAAGTTCAGCTAGTAACTGTCCTTTTTTGACTGTTTGTCCACCAATAACATGTATTTTAGAAATAATACCGCTTATAAATGCAGTTGCTTGAACAGGATATGGATCTGCATGTATCCAGCCAGCAGCTTGGAATAATGCCTTACCTTCTACAACTGCGCCTCCCCCTTCTTGGAGTTGGGCACGAGTTGACTGAACAGTTATTTTTTGTTTGAACATATCTTTACCTGAATAGGCAAATACACTCAAAACTCCGACAAGAAGAAAAATAGGTATCGCAAAAATTGCTTTACGATTTGGTGCTTTTACTTTCGTAGAACCACTATTAGGAGAAAATAATTTACTCACAAAAAAATTCCTTTATTGATTCATAAAGTGGGATCTTCAAATGAATTATTGTAAAGATCCTATTGTTTAAAAAAAACTAGACTACAAGATTGATGTAGTCTGAATCAACAAAGGAATGAATTAAATTGAATATATGCAGGTTGCTGCTTGATTAGCTGGAATGGAGGGGGAGGTAAATTAAACTGATATGGTGTATACTCAGTTTCAAAGGCGACTGATTGATGGTCACTCACTATAACAACATTTGTAGGATAAAAACTTTGCTTAAAGGTTTTAACTAACTGTAATTCTTTTAAAGTATGACAGGAATCCAAATGGATTTCCTCGCAGCAATTATCAGCACTGTAAAAAGTTTGTGATACACAGCATCCAGTTTCACTTTTTTTAGAAGTTGCTTCCATATTACAAGCAGGGGAAGTGTACAAAAGACCTGTGTCATTACACTGCCATAGCGGTAAACGACTAAAACTACTCACTGCAAGAAAACTACATAAAAATAGAATGGAAAAAGCAAATCTCATGCTCATAATGTATGCCTAAATTACTTGTAATTCAACAAACCTTACTTTTTTACATACATATTTAACGTTTAGAGTCTTCATTTTGTTTAAAAAAATAATTAAATTTACCTATAAATTTCAAATTCATAAAAGCTTAATTGACCATAAAAAAATCTTTATTATCTACTATTAGTTTGTTCAATCTTTCCGCCCCCTGTAAGTAATGGAAATGAACGAAAGCGAGGGATTAAAGCGCCTAATTTTGATACCTTTAAAATCACTATTGTTATGGATAATAATAGGCACGTCTACATACACTGTGGGACTCGTTTTAGCCTAAATAAGTAAAAAGGCAATAAGAGCCTACTAGATTGATGAGGATATTTACCAGCTTTTTATTTTTCATAAATATCCTTTCTTTATGAAAAAGTAACTCATTCTGCACTCAGGGCTAATGGAGTCTAAATTTAAGAGTTGATATTTTTTCAATGAGCAATATGAGACAGATGAGTAGAAAGACGAGGCTTAGTTCCCCAATAT
>JAKVBE010000036.1 GCA_022447755.1 Lentisphaeria bacterium
ATGTTTTTCGTTTAGTAGGGAAAGATGGACAAGGGGAATTTGCCCGTTCGTCTCAAGATGAAGTTGCGGTTATATTCTATCAGAATGATATTCCTCGACCCAAACAGCTGAGCCAAACACCTGCTCCAGGTGTACATCCTCGCTTATTCTTTAATCAAGAAGATTTACCTCGTATGCGCCAGCAGTTTCAAGCAGATCCTATTGCACAACGGGCTGCCATACATTTAGAAAGAATATATAAGGAAACATTGTTTAATACCAAACATTCTTTAGGGCTCGTATATCAACAACTGCGAGATGGTAAGCAAGATGTTGATGTTAAATTAGTCGTTGGTGCTAATGATACACGTAGTTATTGGCAGGGAACTAAATATTTTTATGGATCTCTAGCTGGGGCTGCGGCTCTTGCCTTAATTGATGATAATCAAGCACAATTGAAAGAAATTGGCCTTGTTCTATCACGTGCGACACAAGAACACCTAAAGTATTATAAACCCAATTACCCCAATAAGTTGGTTCATGATGCAAGCGGTGGATTGGCATTAGCTTATGATTTTACTGCCGCACACATGACAGAAGAAGAACGCAAAGCACCACGTGCTTTATTATCAAAAATGAGTAAATGGCGCCAAAGTTTAGGGACGGAAGCACGCGGTGATAAGCGTAAGGTCTCCACTAATTGGCTTACCCATCATGATCAAATTGTTTTGTGTGCCTTAGCGATTGAAGGGGAAGAGGGAGAAGATCCTGAGATGATTGAGCAAGCAAAAACAAAATTGCGCTACTTTTTTAGCCAACATGGTATTTATAATTCTGGCTATGCCCATGAAGGATATACTTACTTTCGCATGGGAATGGAATCGGCTTCTTTGTCTGCATTAGCCTTGAGTCGTCTAGGTGAAAATCTATATGAAACCACCAACTTATATGCTGCAGCATTGATGATGTTCCGTTCAACACCACCGGGCATGCACTGGGTTACAGGGCATGGAGATGGCTCTACAAGAGTCGAAGGTATGTCGTCTATTGATTATGTTTATCGCTTTCTATGGGAACAAGACCCAGCAGTCCAAAACTTATATGGTAAGCGTTTAGAGTATTTATTTGAAACGGGATACCGCAATGATCAAAATTTACACCTTATTGCAGTATTGTTCCCAGTCGCTGAAAAAGAATATCCTAGCCAAGCCAAAGCTGCGGAAAATAAAGATCTCCCTGTGACGAAATTTTGTCCAGATAAAGGATATATGAATGCACGTAGTTCTTGGGATGAGGATGCGGTGAATCTAGTCTTTCGAAGTCGTCAAGATAAATATTCATTAGGTCATATGCATGCAGATGTGAACAGTTTTGAGCTATATCATAATGGAACCGCATGGTTTAATGACGGTGGTAAATATCAAAACTATAGTGATTGTCATCAAGTGATTTTGATTGATGGCCGTGGTCCCAATGGTAGTAGTGACGCATTTAGTTGGCCAAATATGCCAGGGCATATTGTTCACTTCGAAGACACAGAGCAACTGTCTTATGCTGTTGGAGATGCAAAGTTAACTTATGATTGGACACCGAGTAATGCTGGGCGTTTAAAAGCTGTTCCACATGAAGAGGCTGGGCTTTTATGGGTGGACGTTGTTTATGGCAAAAGTCGTGAAAACTTAAGTGATTATGGAGAGTTTTATGCCAAACCTTTAATTGTCGGTCATGGATCGAAAACACACTTATTCGAATATAATCCGGTACAGCGTGCCTATCGAAGTGCGATCCTTGTGAAGGGGGAATATCCATTTGTTTTGATTGTGGATGATATTCAAAAAGATGATGAAGCGCATGAGTATGCATGGGTAGGTAATTTTGATATAGGATCTATTGAGAAAATTTCGAGTGAAAAAGATCGGGTTCTTTTAAAGAAAAAGTATGAGCTGGATAAGGGGAATGAATTGTTGGTTGTTGCTCTTCAGGCTGATGGTCTCGCTCATGAACCTACTTTGTTAAATAGCATCATTGGTGGGAAAAATGGCAAGAAAGTGACCCAGATTCGTATCACAACAAAGGGAACCCTAACACCTAACTTCAAGACGTTACTTTATCCATACTCGAAAGGCGCACCACAACCTTTAATTCAATGGAATGATGCAAAAAATCAAGTCACCATTAAAATTGCTGACCAAATTAAAAACATTTCATTTATAAAAAATGAACAAGGAATAACTGAGGTAGAAATAAACTAGGGTATGTATATTTATAATTATAGTTAAGAAGAAAACGAAATGAAATTATGCAAAAGTATTTTAAATTTAAGTGTACTCTTGATATTTTGTTTAGGAGTAAATGCTTTGAGTGACGAGACGAAAACTTTACGCCAAATTACAGAGTATGAACAGCGAAAGATTGAAACAATAATTTATAAAAAAATTGGAGATCTTGAACTTGAACTACATGTCTCTAAGCCTGATGATTGGGAGATCGGTCAGAAGCGAACGGCCATAGTTTGGGTGCATGGAGGTGGTTGGACTGCTGGTGCGCCTGAAGCAAAACATCCACATATGCGTTATGCAGCAGAGCGTGGTGCAGTTGGCTTTAGTGTTCAATACCGCCTTATGAGTAGCGTCAACTATAAACACAACCCAAAACTCTCGTCCGCTGAAAATTCTAAGAAAAAGCAAGAAAGGATGGATGCTTTTATCTCTGGGCCAGGACTAAAAGACCTAGTGGATGACCTTGAGGATTCCATACGTTACATTCGAGCAAATGCCAGTGCGCTAGGGGTTGATCCACAAAAAATAGTTGCGATAGGTGATTCTGCCGGATCTCACCTTTCTGCTTGCCTTGCTTCTATAACTGATAAAGAGACACACATAAATGCCTTAATAGTATGTAGTTCTATTTCAGACTTGACAACAGGTTTTGGCCCTGATTTTGTTAAACCAACACCTGGATTTGAAAGTAAAGATATTGGTGAAGATGAAGAACGTATGCGGCGAGCCAAAGCGTTGTCGCCAATGCATAATACAAAAAAAAATACTTCTGTATTGATCCTTGCAGGTGGAAGTGACTGGTTAAAAGATGAGCCTAAAAATTATTATCAAGCATTAGAAGAAGCCGATGCAGATGTTGAATATATTGAATATCCAACAGCGAAACATGCTTTCATCGTTTATGGTTATAGTGCAACTTTATCAGAGATAACTCAAGCCTTATTAGATATTGACCGTTTTCTTGTTCAGCGGAAGTATCTTTCTGGAAAGTCAATGCTTCAATTCCCTGGTAAAAATGTAAATGATGAAATAATCCTAGAATCACCAGTGACTTTTTCAGAAGAAAAAATCATCAAACAGAATCATGATTTTACTGACTTTATGACTATAAGCTTAAAAGTAAAACCCTTAAAGAATTTTAATGGTTCACTATTTGAGTTATCAGGGCGTTATGGTGCAAGGATTAAGGTGAACAAAAATGGTTATATCTTTTCTACAATTCGCATAAATAAACGAGGTGGAGAAATTAAGCTTATTCCAGAAAAGTGGCAAGATTTTGTAATTTCTTTGGGCCCCAAGAAAGTTATTATTCAGTCTGGAGAACAAAAACTTGAAATACAAAATACAGTAGGCCAAACTTTTGTCTCTAATGAAATTATTTTTAATAAGGGACTGAATGCTGAGATGAAGGACATTAGAATATATGGAAATTATAAAGAGTAAATTCTCATAGAACATAACCTTTTTGTCATATTTTTTGAAAAATTAGTGTATTAGATATTTCGTGATACAAGGAGAGATACATGGTCAAATATTTTTGTTTATTTTTTTTGTGTGCAAGCACAATAGCACATGACTTTAAGGAGGTAGATAAGACACTATTCCCATCTGAAAAAAAATGGGAGATAGGGCCTTCAGTTCCTTATCCAGATGATGCTATTGACACTGCCTTTGAAAGTCACGGTAACTATTGGGCATTAGCTCCATCAAAAAAGAAAAAAGGCCAAACCATAGTCTTAGTGCTTAAAGCTAATGAACCTAATCGTTGGGTTGAGGATACTTTTAGTGGTGTTGAAGGTGGTAAATGGCGATGGATAGCGGCAGACATGTTTGGTTTTATCTGGATTAGTGATGGACTGAAGGTACTTCGTATTAATATTAAAACGCCGCAAATTGGACCCGCAAACTTTTCTGCAGACAGTACTTTCCCTGAAGGAAAAATTACTGCAATGGGGCTGGGCCCCAATGGCAAAATGATGTTTGCTCTAAGTTCTGGAAAAATTGTAGAAGCTCATAGATCTTATAATAAAAATCAAAAAAGATTTCAGAATGAAATTACAGTTTTTGAATCACCACAAAATGTTCGGCATATTGTTACAGATGAAAATGGTGATTTATGGCTTAAACTAAAGGGAAATAAAGTATTTAAAAAAGCAGCATCAGAGAATGCTTGGCAACGTTATTGGGAACAGGTTTGGTTTTTACCTGGTGGTAGTCATGACTTAAGTGGTGATGTCTTTAATGGCTGCTTTTATATGTCTTGGGCAATTTCTGGAGACTTTGGTTACCCATCAACAGGAAAATTTCATAATAAAATTCTTGAGTTTAATCCTAAAAGTGGTTGGCGAATTTTTGCAGACTATGGCTACCCAAGGGGCTATGGAGGAACCTCATTTCTAGATGGGAAGATTTGGGCTGTTGGTGGAGATGCTCTTGATAAAGAGGGAAATCGTTACTCTACTCAGGAAGTATTGATTTTTGATCCTGTTTCAGGAGAAAAAAGTCTTGGACCTACATTACCAGCAGAATTACCCGCGGCTAATTCTTACAATGTGAATGATCGTCTTTATACTCTAGGGTATAGTAAAGGCTTAAATGCCCCCTTAAAACTATATAGTATTGGGGTAGGGGAGAATCAGTGGACTGAAGAGAAAGATGGGCCAATTGGACACGGCTCTTCTTATGGTACGCAAATGGACGGTGTTTTATATACTGTAATTGACAAAGGTGACTTAGTTATCTACGATACTAAAACAAAAACTTGGTCTACAACTAAAGTTCCAAACAAAACGCGCTCACCACAAGTAGGGTACTATAGGGGTGAAATTTATGTGATGGGTGGTCGAAATAAAGAAAGTGAAGCGGCTACATATATCTTCAACCCTAAAACAAAGAAGTGGCGCAGGGGAATAGATCTTCCCAGAAAACTTAGTTGGGGTTGTGCTTTTAACATTAATGGAAATATGTATGTAAGCGGTGGCTTTAGTTATAATAATACCTTCAGTCACCGTACCTTTCGTTACCGGGGGATCAAATAGTCTACAGTAAAGCATAAATGTAAAAAAATACCTGAACTTTTCAGGTATTTTATATACATAATTTAAATATCAGTATCAAAGATCAATGAAAAATACTACATTGTATTCTTTTAAAAGACTTAATGCTTAGTCGTCACCATAAGTTTTACGAAGTTTTGAAATCTCATCTTGAACAACATCAAACACATACTTTTTCTTATAATTATTGTCTAGCATGCCATAGGCAAAAGTACCTGTTCCATGATTGTACCAACGCCAATGCATAGGAACACGGCAATCCATTAGTGCCCAAGGCACATACCCTACAATTTCAGGGTGGCGATGGAAGGGTTCATACCCCTCTCGTAAAATGATTTCATGACGTTTGGGGTGTCCAAGGTCGGTTTCTGGTCTATCTGTTTTTTCAGCAGTCGACATAGATCCAAACTCGGTAATCATCAATGGTTTATTAAAGCGTTTTAACATGTCAACAAATTTATTTGTAGCAGTAGGGTTGTCTCCAGGACTACTAACGTAAAGGTTTGCGCCAAGGACATCTAATAAATTATAAAATGCATCGGGATGCCCAGGTAACCATTGTTGCTTTTTGATTTCTGTATCAAATGCATCACCAGCATCCGGACTCCAATTTGTATCTGCTATAGTTTTACGGTGCCCCGCATCTGCTGAACTAATTAAACGACTAGGGTCTAATTTTCGTACTAGTTTACAGGCCTTGTCCCAATATGGGTAATTTCCTGTTGTTAGGTCAGAGTTGCTACCTGCTGCACTACCATCTCCTGCACATTCATTTGAAACAGACCAGAAGATCAATGAAGCACGATTCCAATCACGACGAATCATTTCACCAAGCATACCTAAGGCTTTATTTAGTTGGGGTTCAAGGTGGATTTGAGGAAGCCAATAGACTGGAATTTCTTCCCACCAGAGCATACCTTCTTTATCCATAATCTTAGCAAATTCTTCTGCATATGGATAATGGGCACAACGTAAAAAGTTGCAACCTAATTCACGAGCTTTATCAAGCATCAATTGAATCCCTTCAGGAGTTGGGACACGGCCAGTTTCAGGAAACTCTGAGTGAACTGCAACCCCATAAAGACGAATAGCTTCACCATTTAAAAGTATATCATGGCCAACAGTTTTAATTTCACGATAACCAATTTCATCTTCTAAAGTCTCATTTGTACTAACAAGCTTAGTTAAGTAAAGCTTAGGGTTTTCTTGGTCCCATAGATCAATCTCATGACGCTTCAATGAAATAGTAAAACTTGTTTTGTTACCAACGACTGCTTCTGCATCATGCTGGATGCCAAGATCTGGAATCTCAAAGGAAATAGGAAGTATAGTTGCTCCTTGTGTAGACTGTGCATAAACATCAACGTCAATAAATACATCTTCACCATCCAACCTTGTTTGGGTACGAAAGTTCTCAATATAAGTCTTTGGAACAAAAATGACTTTTACACTTCCTGTAATTCCTCCATCATTATTCCAGTCCGTTCGAATACCCGGAACACGGTCTTCTTGCATAAAGTTATCTACTAAGACAAATAAACGATTTTCTTGTTTAATTAACTCAGTTACATTAAACTGAAATGGAGAATAACCCCATTCATGATCCCCTACATGTTCTCCATTTAAATACACTTCTGAGCGATATGTTACACTATCAAAACATAAAAATGCTTCATGGCCTTCCGGCAGACTTTCAATCGTAAAATCCAAAGCATAATTCGCATGTCCATCATACCATTTAAGTTCTGGGAATTCCTTTTTCCAAGTACTAGGAACATTAGAATCCCAAAGGCCATCATAATTAAAACACGGAAAAAAGCCACTGTTATCACCCTCTTTTTTCCACCATGCTTGTTGACGGCAACGCTGATAAGGATCAGGGTTAAATTTCCATACACCATTTAAGCTCTTTGATAAAGCTCGAGATTTAAACATTTTGTACTCCTTAAATAATATAATTAATTTATTATATAACATCAATATATGAGCGCAAGTAGATATAAAAGAAAAACTTTAATAAACTTTAATTTTTCTTTGATTGTAGTAGTTGTTTTATATTTAATGTTTTATTGTTTAGTTTTTATATATTTTATTTAGCAGTAAGTATGATTTGTAAAAGTTTAAATTTGGAATTAAACTTTAATAAAGTACATAATTAAAATTTTATTAGGTGTGATTCATATTATGGATGAAGAGTCATTAAGTATTGAAGATGTCGCTGAGAAAGCGGGTGTTAGTCCGGCGACAGTATCAGGTGTTTTGAATAATTCAGGTAAACAAAGTCAGAAGGCGATTAATGCGGTTCGTCAGGCTATTGAAGACCTAGGTTATACTCCACGCCGTAATAAATTACGCAAGAAGAATATTTCCAAGAATAAAAAGAACCTTCAGATTGGTTTGCTGATTCCTGATAAAGCAGCAAGTTCAATGCAGACTCCTTTATCGGTAAGTTTACTTAGTGGTATTCAAAATATTTTACATGATCATGATTGCTACTTATCTTTATTAAACTTAAAGAAAAACGGTGACCTTCCCGATTGTATTACTAAAAATAAAATTGATGGGCTTATTATTCGCTCATCAAATAATATCAATTCACAACAGATCAGTAAAATTCCAAGTGTTATTGCTTTTCAAAACCGTGATCTGATAAGTGGTACAGATAATGTTATGGTTGACAATGTATTGTGTGGCCAACTTGCTGCAGACTTTATTATTGGCAAAGCAGCTAAGAATGTTGCAATCATTGAAGTGGATACAGGCAATTTATCTTTATCTATACGAAGCTTCATTTGTAAAAGTCTATTAGGCGATGCAAACATTTCAAATCATACCATTAAGCTTGAAGATATGCCAAAACAAGACTTGAAAAACATAGACGCCATTTTCATTGCGGGTCATGATATTGAAATTTGCCAAGTTATTGATTTATATCAGCAAATAAATAAAGCTGGTCATATAGTTGCAGTTATGACCCAGGACTTGGCTATTCCTGAAAAAAAACTAAACCAACATTTACGAATTCAACTAGATCCAGAAAAAGTTGGTATGGCTTGTGCAAGGCAACTTTTATGGCGTCTCAAAAACCCAACTGCGGATAATATGCGCTTATTGATTCCACCTCGTGTATTGAAATAAACTTAAGTGAACTTTTTGGGTATACAAAGTTGCAGATGATGAAAGTCGGAATTGTTTCATTAATTTGGACGTTTAGGGTTTATATCAACTCACGAACGGGCACCGAGAGTAAGCAAGGTTAGTCTATCAGTGTCATTTTTCAAAACTGACTAGATATCGTAATTGCTTTCCTCCTTGAAGGTTTTAAACTCATGAGTTGGTATTACTTTCACAATCGTTGCTCAACCAAGACCTTTCCCAATAATGACTCGATCGCCCGGGGAGACTTCGCTATAGGCCTTTTTCAAAGAATTTCCTACAGCTAGTGGAGATACATAATATTTCATTATACCATACACTGTGTATGTTGGTATATGAATAGAGAATATCCTTGTCTTGAATTAGGGCGGTAAAGTTCAGCACGACTAGTTTTAGCCACTACTTATTGGGACTTGAACTCGAATTTGCTTATTATCGTTTTAGAAAACTACTTGGAGTAAGCTATAATAATAGGGTCTTAAAAATACTGTATTAAGAGGTGCATATGAAAGCTCGTGTAGATTACCAACCCTGGGAACGAACAAGCGAAGACTGTGAAAAAAATCAGCTTTATATCAAACAGCTCAATCAATTGGATCATGTAGAAATAGATCATAATGCATTTATTTCTGAGGAGGCAATTTTTATTCCTGATCGCTTTATTTGTGGAGCAGATTCTTATGCTGCTGCTGATGCCTTCATTCGTGGTGATATTGAAATGGGCGTACATTGCAGCATCAATCCCTTCGCTGTATTGGCTGGTAAGATCAAGATGGGGGATGAAGTACGGATTGCGAGTCATGTATCCATCTTTGGTTTTAATCATGGTATGGAGCTCGGAAAGTCTTTCCGTAATCAACCCTGTACAACTAAAGGGATTACCATTGGTAATGATGTTTGGATTGGTGCCAATGTCGTTATCTTGGATGGTGTAAGTATCGGTGATCATGTTTTAATTGCTGCCGGTGCAGTGGTGACCAAGGATGTAGCAGACTATGATATTGTGGGAGGAAAT
>JAKVBE010000037.1 GCA_022447755.1 Lentisphaeria bacterium
GGTCTCTCCAATGCCATGGTGGAAGTGAATCCGCTTGTCTAGATTCATGAATACCATAAGATCTTCGCATATATTCTTGTGTTCCGAATTCTCTGTTATCAGAAGGGCATTGCCAAACGCCTATTTTATCATCTTCAAGATCAGAAATTTTTAAGTTGATCTTGGCGATTTGTTCCTGAGTGAGGGAGCGTTTTGTATAAGGCGCTAATTGGTCATCAAAACTTAGTGATGTAACTGTAGGAAAATAGACGCCGGCTTCATCAAGTACAACCCAAGGTACATAATCATTATAGTCCGCCGCATAAGCATTCATTGCGAGGAGGATTTGTTTACTGTTTGAGATACAAACTGTTTTTTGTCCGACTTCTCTTGCTTGGCTTAAGGAAGGTAGAAGTAAACTTGTTAATATCCCAATTATTGAAATCACAACTAAAAGTTCGATTAAACTAAATCTATATTTTTTATTCATTGGTCATTTCCACACTGATATTTTTCTAAAGGTTTATTTTAGGCGAAATTTAACCTTAGATATAGGAAAGTATTGACGAAAAATAGTAAAAAAGCGACGTTCTTTGAGTTGTAGGAGGATGAAGAGAAGATAAGAAATTAACGCGGAGGAGCAGGAGGTAAGGCAGAGGTTGACGCGGAGAGGAAGAGGAAGAATGTTTATGCGTCTGCTGATGTTACTCGCTCGCTGGGGCTCGGAAGGTAACATTGCGCATTCGCATAAACGGTGCTCCATTGCCCTAACGGGTTAACCTGAGAGACCACAAAAAGGCACGAATAAGACACGAATGAAGAGAGATAAGAAATTAACGCGCAGGAAGATAACTTCGGTCTCGTTGCGCGTTGCCTCAGTTGTAGCTCCATGCCCTGGCGGGTGAGCCAGTGTTGGATATCCTTTATAGCAGATAGGGATGACTTTTTTATTGCGTTGGTTGTTCTTGGGGTGGCGGTACGATTTGCTCGATGTTTTGCTCGACTTTTTGATTCTGGCTGTGTTCTAGTTTTTTGTGATAGAGCCAAATGCATAGGTTGATGAGAATATAAATTCCAATGATAGCCAAGATACCGCGTAGAAAGACATCCATTTTCTTTACTTTATAGGGGACTTTTCGAAGAATTTCAGGCACAATATCATAGGAATCGTGTTCTATATGTTCCGGCCATTTTGGTTCATAGCTGAGCAATAATCCCATTCTAGTTGTAAAAGATAAGTTTGCGTTGATTCCCCACTGGTTTGCTTCAAAGAACCTGCCTAGGCTTCTCTTTCTAAGCTTAAACCATGTGACTAGTACAAAAGGCATAAAGATAATTAAAAACACGCCGAATATGATTGAGATCATTTTCCATGGCCATAGATTTGCAAAAGTTTTTAACACATACGCGAATGAGCTACCCAAAGCAGCAACGGCTACACTCCCTCCTAAAAGGTAATCTTTTAAAGCACTCGATGTTGGTGTTTTCTTTTCTTCTTTCTTCTTCTGAAAGTCGGTTAAGCCAGCCGATATATTTTTTTCTAGTATGCTATAATTCTGAGAGGAAATCTTCTCTGTCTGTTTTTCAATAAACTCTCTTAATTTTACGAAAGGCATACGTAAGCCTTCGCTAATGGAAACAGGTTGACGAATCATATCGACAATGCTGACTTCATAATTTTTATTATTAAATACGAAGACACCTTTTTTGCCCACAAATAGGTTTAGTACTGACCCATTGGTAATTGCACATGCCAATTTTTTATTTTTAAATATTTCTTTGGGTAGATCTACATATAGCACACAAAGGTTGCTTGTTTGACATATTTTCTTGTGCGATTTTATATCTAAAATAAATTGATTTAAATTATAAAAATTTCCATCAATGATTAGTGTTCCTGCCTGAATAATACTAAGTCTAGAAGCATCTAATAGATCATGGAAAGAGATAAAACTTCGTGATAATTTTAGTAAATTTTGCTGGCATAAAATAATCTTTTTTAATGCTTGAAATTTAAGTATTTTTTCTTGTAGATTTTTTTCATTATTGAGGATATTTTGGAATTCAGCTACGAGATTGTTTTCTAGCATTTCTTCCAGTCTAAGCTGATCATCTACTTTAAAACTTGCGCTTGGTGCATCTGCTAACCACTTTTCATATATTGTCATATTTGTCGTGAATTTTAACCATTGTTCACGAGTAAATACCTGATTTTTGATGCTTAGTTTTAACGCTAAGTCTGAAATTTTTTCTTCAAAGTCTAAGTGTACGGGCTTTGTGAGGTCTAAGGCACAGTTTTTTGTTGGCGGTTGTAATAAACAGTGTGCATTAGCTGCTTTTAATTCTTCAAAAGACATCGCTGAAATTGAAGTGTCTTTCAAGTCTTTTTGAGGATCAAATTCATATTGGCAATTGTAAGCCAATTCACATGCTTCAAAGAACCGATCCATGGGTTCTTTTAGTGCTTGGTAGACTCCGTAGAATGTTTCAGTTTGGCAACCATATGGAAAAGATGCATGCTCTTCGCCATTCATTACCTGCTTGCGAACTTGTTCACGGTTCAAAAATTTTTCAGCATCTGGATAGAATGCTTTTAATGTAGCTTCATCAATTCCATCAAGTCCAGATGCGTCTTTTACTGGTTGATAGAGTGTTTGCAGGTAAAGCAACAAGCTTTTAAGTTTCGATTCTTCCAAGCTATTGCCCGGGATGATATTATCTCCTTCCAGGTATTGCTTTGTAAGTCTTTCGATATGCTTGTTCAGTTTATCTAGTTCCAGCTTATCTTTACAAATTTCTTCAGCGTGTTTTTTTAGCTCAATTGCTTCATTGTCCGTGTGGTTCAAGTATTCTAATGTAAGGGTTGTACTTCCCCAATCTGGAACACTTTCACTTTCTACTTTTTGAATGAACCATTTGCCTAAGTCCTGTAGTTCTTGTGCGTGGATACTGCCAGATTTATTTGGATCTAATAGTTTAATAAATTCTTCAGGTAGGTCAAATACATGAGTAGGTGCAGCCGTAGCAACCCAATGGGCGAGAGGTAGGCTCAATGCCTCCTTAAGATCTTTTAAGTTTTGAATGATAAGCTGTCGGTTTGAACCGAATAATTCTGTTTCTGCCATTTTATTCTTACTCCGAATCGATTGCTTGATCTAATTGATCTGCCCAGTTTTTCCACGTTCTAGTTTTGGCAAAGTTTTCTGCCGATGTTGTATCAAACCCTCCTCTTAGTACTACTTCATCTATTTTGTCTTGCAAGTCCTTTTCACTGCCTAATTGGAAGGGTATACCCTCGTTTCCAGCAGTTTCCGTAAGCACGGATATGTTTGAATGTAATACGGGTGTTGCTTGTGACATGGCTTCTAATATGGGGAGTCCGTAGCCTTCTGTAATAGATGGAAAGACAAAACATTTTGCTCTGCGATACCACTTAGCTAAAGAGTCATCTGGTACATAACCTACACGTACTATTTTACCCGGACCATCATAATTTTCAATAAATTTAAGTTCTGTTCTGCAGCGCCAACCAACCTTTCCACAGAGGACTAAGATGACGCCTTCTTTAGCTGCTTGGCTTCTGGCATAGGCGCGTAATAATGTCATGATTCCTTTTTTAGGTTCTAGTGTACCAACGTGAAGGATATATGGATTTCGAATTGGGGGTTCTGGTCCATCCGTTGAGCTTTTAGGGTCTAATAGCACTGGATTGATCCCCATTGGAATGCGAACAATGCGCTTAGCATCCACATCAAATTTTTGAATTAGTTGGTCTGCCACAAAGGTACTTGATACCAATAGTTTTTCTGCATTGCGTATTGCTGCAGGCATAAAAGAGCGATAATGAATACTATTTCTTGTTCTGCATAGTTCTGGTTGTAGCAGTGCAATTAAGTCATGTACTTGCAGCAGTAGTTTTGCTTTAAGTCCTGATACAGGTGCAGTGTACCCCATTGCGAATAGCCATTCTTCTCGGACAATTCTTGGTAGTCTTGTTTGTTGCCATGGTAGTCGAATCATGGGTTTGCTCCATGATGGTGAAAGGCTCCATGTTGGAATTTCTGCTTCCATGGCTGTGTCCAGCAGTTTTTCATCTGAGCAGGCAACGCGGCCAATCCTTTCAGGATAGATTCGCATCAATGCTTGTGCCTGAAACAGTACACTATTTTGTACGCCCGTGCGTGGTGTACGGACTATGGTTGCATCCAAAAACAGACGTTCCATAATTATTTTATATTATGCTCCATAGGTTAAAAGCTCGTGAATAGTATTCGTAATTTTTTGTGGGCTTGGGAAACAATTTGTCTCCATTTTGGGATTACATGGAATGGCCATTTCTGCTGCACCTAGGCGTTTTACGGGTGCTTCTATATATTCAAAGCAGTTTTGCATGATGATAGCAGAAATTTCACCCCCGATTCCCCCAATGACTGGTGACTCTTCAATAATGAGTGCTTTACCTGTTCGGTTTACACTTTCGATGATAGTGGCTTGATCAATCGGTTTAATAGTTCTAAGATCAATCACTTCAATAGAGATCCCTTGGTAGTCCATTTCTTGTGCTAATTCCAAAGATGGCGTTAGGTGTCTTCCGTAGGTAATTAGGCTTAAATCTTTACCTGGTTTTATAATTTTTGCTTGTCCAATGGGTGCAGGTGTTAGTATTTCTGGCACGGGTGCCTTACGTGCGTACAGGGCTTTATGTTCAATAAAGATCGTTGGTTTTTTATTTTCATATGCGCCTAGCAGTAATTCTGCAGCACTGGTGGCATCACTTGGGCAACAGATCACCAAATTCGGTATATTTTGTAGGATCCCCTCAAAGCTTTGTGAGTGTGTTGGGCCATAGGATCTGCCTGCGCCGGCAGGACAGCGAATGATAATTGGCATTTGGTATTGATCCCCATAGATTTCTTGCCATTTTACAGCCACATTAATGACTGCGTCCATGGCTAGTGCCAGGAAATCCATGAACATGATCTCAATGATGGGGCGAGAGCCCATCAATGCTGCACCGCATGCCATGGAGGTGAAGCCATTCTCTGAGATGGGGGTATCAATAATGCGTCCTGGGTATTTTTCAGCAAAGCCACGTGTAATTTTAAATGCACCTCCATAGACCCCAATATCTTCACCCATCAAAAAGCTTTTTGGATCTTCATTTAATATTTGTTCAAGTGCCCGGCCTAATGCTGCAGACATAGAAATTTCATCTACTTTCATTTTAGGCTCTCCATTACTTTTTCTTCCGTCTGCTGAATCTCAAGGCGAATCTTTTCTTCAATATCTGCTAATTTTTCATTTGACCATGCGCCATCATCTTGCAAGCGCTGTTGAATGAGTTCAATACAGTCCATCTTTTGCCATTGTACTTCTTCCTCACGAGTCCGATATTCGCAGCGGTCGCCACGGGAGTGTCCTGAAACGCGGAATGTTTTGAGCTCAATCAGCCAAGGGCCGCCACCCGAGGTAATGTCCTTGTGAATTTTTTTGACTTCACAGGCGATTTCTTCTACATCATTGCCATTCAGTATTTTATTTTTCATGTTGTATGCTTTTGCTCTATCTGCCACGTTAGGAACCGGTGAAATGTGTTCATGAGCGGTACTCATTGCATAGAGGTTGTTCTCGCAAACAAACAAGGCAGGAAGTTGGAAGATTTGTGCCATATTTAAGGTTTCGTGGAATGCGCCTTCACCCACTGCTCCATCGCCAAAATAGACCACACCCACCCCAGGTTCATTTTGTAGCTTTTTATGCAATGCGGCACCAGCTGCAAGTGGAATTGTCCCAGCAGTAATGCCATGGGTACCCATGAAGTTTACATCTGCTACTGCCATATGTTGGCTACCACCACGCCCCCCAGCATAGCCAAGAGGGCTACCAAAAATCTCCCCCATCACACCTTCTAAGCTTGCACCCCGTGCGAGTAAGTGGCCGTGACCACGGTGATTACTAAAGACGCAGTCAGGCGCTGTTAAAGCATGGCTTACGCCTACACTGCAGGCTTCCTGACCAATACATAAATGGGTTGTGCCGGCAACTTTACCTTCCAAAAATAAAGTATTGAGACGTTCTTCAAAGCGACGTATTCTCAACATTTCGTAAATGTATTGCCAACGTAACGTTTGCTGATTTGCCATAAGAGGTAATTTACTCCGTGAAAATTTTATCCGCACAAGGCTATTTCAATAGTAACAATGCATCAGTTGAATACAAATATAATTCGAGTCAGAGTTGCTGAATCTGACTAAAAATATGTATAATTATTGAAGTTGTTTACTGAAATGCTCGAAAACTATCTCTTAAAGGTTGAAAAAAGTCGAAAAACATTTAAATTTCAACCTTTTACACAATTTTAAATTTTGTATGTCTACAGGGTCTTACAGCTTCCATGACTATTTATGCATTATAAGTTGTAATCAGTTCTGGGCGTACAGCGTTGAACATCTGCCTTAATTAAAGGCAATTAAGTATTAAACCTATGGAGTTTCTCAATGGCTAGAGAATTTGATCATATCCGCAATATTGGTATCAGTGCCCACATTGACTCGGGTAAAACGACACTGACTGAGCGTATTCTTTTCTATACCGGTCGTATTCACGCAATTCACGAAGTTCGTGGTAAAGACGGTGTTGGTGCAACAATGGATAGTATGGACCTTGAACGTGAAAAAGGTATTACGATTGCTTCTGCATGTACTTATGCAGAATGGAAAGACAACGTAATTAATATTATTGATACTCCTGGTCACGTGGACTTTACTATTGAGGTAGAGCGTTCTCTTCGTGTACTTGATGGTGCCGTCTTAGTACTTTGTGGTGTATCTGGTGTTCAGTCTCAGTCTATCACAGTAGACCGTCAGATGAAACGTTATAACGTTCCACGTATTGCTTTTGTAAACAAGCTTGACCGTTCTGGCGCAGATCCATTTAATGTTGCGAACCAGTTGTGTGAGAAGCTAGGTCACAACGCAGTGCCTATGCAGATTCCAATTGGTCTTGAAGATCAATTAAAAGGTGTTGTAGATCTAATCACTATGAAATCTTTCCTTTTCCAAGGAGAAAATGGTGAAGATGTAATTGAAGGCGAAATTCCTGCAGATCTAGCAGATCAAGCAGAAGAGAAGCGTGAAGAAATGCTTGATGCTCTATCTGTATTTTCTGATGATTTAACAGAGCTTATTCTAATGGAAGAAGAGATTCCAGTAGATATGCTAAAAGATATCGTGCGTGAAGCAACTCTATCTATGGATCTTACTCCAGTATTTATGGGTTCTGCGTACAAAAACGTTGGTGTACAGAAACTTCTTGATGCAGTGTCTGATTATTTACCAAGTCCATATGATGTTGAAAACGTTGCACTTGATATTGAGAATGACGAAGCAGAGATCGTCCTTGATACAGATACTTCTAAGCCATTTGTTGGTTATGTTTTCAAACTTGAAGATGGTGCTTATGGTCAGTTGAATTATATGCGTGTTTATCAGGGTTCACTTAAAAAAGGCGAAACCATGTTCAACATGACGAACCGTAAGAAGCACAACGTAGGTCGTTTAATTCGTATGCACTCTGATCAGGCTGAAGATATTGATGTAGCCAATGCAGGTGACATTGTTGCTGTATTTGGTATTGACTGTGCGACAGGTACAACATTCACTGATAATAAGCTACGTGTTAATATGACGTCTATGCATGTACCTGATCCTGTAATCGATATGAAGATTGAGCCAGTATCTAAAGATTCTAGTAAGAATCTTTCTAAAGGCCTAAACCGTTTCATGAAAGAAGATCCAACCTTCCGTGTCCGTTTTGACGAGGAGTCTGGTGAAACTGTACTTTCTGGAATGGGAGAGCTTCACCTTGAAGTTTATATTGAGCGTCTAAAGCGTGAGTATAACTGTGAGTTAGAAGTTGGTCAGCCACAGGTTGCTTACCGTGAATCTATTTCTATTCCTGCGGACTTTGATTACACCCACAAGAAACAGTCTGGTGGTTCTGGTCAGTATGGTCGTATCCAAGGAACAATGGAGCCATTGGAAGAAGAAGAGTACGAATTTGGTGATGAAATTAAGGGTGGTAACATTCCTAAAGAATACATCCCATCTGTTGACAAAGGTTTCCAGATTTGTATGAAAGAAGGTTCTTTAATTGGTTTCCCAATTACTGGTGTTAAAATGACTTTAAAAGACGGTGCATTCCACGCGGTTGACTCCTCTGATCAGGCGTTCCAATCTGCTGGTATCGGTGGTTTCCGTCAAGCTTATCAGTTAGCTAAGCCAGTTATTCTTGAGCCTTTAATGAAAGTTGAGATCGAAACTCCAACAGAATTTCAAGGTTCTGTAGTAGGTAACATTAGTTCTCGTCGTGGTATCATTGTTGGTACTATGGAAGAGGATCAATTCAGCAAAATCACAGCTGATGTACCTTTATCTGAAATGTTCGGTTACGTTGGTGACCTGCGTTCTCTTACTCAGGGTAAAGCAGAGTATACAATGGAATTCAGCAAATATGCGCCAGTTCCACGTAACGTAGAAGAGGATTTGATCGCGAAATACGCAGATCGTAAGAAATAATTCTTCTTTTAGACAAAGCTTAAAAGCCCCTTGGTGAAAACCAAGGGGCTTTTTGTTTGATCTGTTGTGCGGGCCTGATAGCGCACTCCAGACCCAAGACGCCGGACTGAAGATTCCCTGCAGAGTCCTGATATAAGTTGACACTATAATTGAAAGGAGCTCTACCATGAGTACTAATATCCGTTATAGTGAATCATTTAAGATGAAAGTCATCCAAGAACTTTCTGAAGGCAAATTTGCCAGTATTGCAGAAGCTCGTGAATTATATGGCATCCATGGACGATCAACCATTCAAAGTTGGATGCGTAAATATCAACGAACTGATTTATTACCTAGGAGAATCATTGTGCAAAGTGAAAATGATGTTGATGAAATCAAGCGGCTAAAAGAGCGTATCAAACAACTTGAAGCCGTGATTGTAGATCAATCCGTTGATAGTATGATTGATAAAGCTTTCCTAGAAATTTGGTGTGAAGAAGCTGGAATGACTGATGTTGAAGAAGTCAAAAAAAAACTAAGGTCTCGTGCGCCCGAAAAATTCAAGAATCTGCCAAAGAAAAACAGCAAAAAGTCAACCTGAGTCTTATTT
>JAKVBE010000038.1 GCA_022447755.1 Lentisphaeria bacterium
TTTGCAAAGTATAGGTAATCATTCTTTTGCCACCCATTTGTTGCCAAATGCGCCAGCTTCTACCGTACAAAAAAGAACAAGTATTTTTAGGAGAATCATCTTTTACACATACTCTTAACACTTCAGCAGTAAATCCATCATCTAATTTTCTGGCTACTGGTCTGCCTACTATAGCAACTCCTACTAAATTTTCTCCATCTGAAGCCCCAATTGAATATTTATGACCCCTAGTCTTTTTAGAGTGTCTATGAAAGTTAATAACAAATTCGTTTGCTTCCCTCAAAGAGATAGGTATTACTTGTAATTTCATAGATCTGATAGGGGTCCCTTTTTCATTTTTTTGTAATTATACATATTGATTGTTATTTATATACCTGCGCATATACATAGTTGGTTTTTAGGGGGGGGCGGTATCCAAAAAAAAACCCGCCAAAAAAATGGCGGGCTTTCTAAAGGAATTATTTTTTTTAGTAAATCAGATTTCCTTTTTCGTCTTCTCTGATTAGTCCATAGTCGTGAAGATATTTGATTACCTTTTTTCCATCAGGATTTGTAAATCCCCACCCTGCGAAATCAAGTTCATCAGTAAAAAAACCATTGATATTAATTGGCTTACCTTCTTGTTCAGCTTTATCAAAAAGAACACCGCCATAGATTTTTAATAAATCTTTTCGGGCAAGATGGAAAGCTAATTTCCAGATAATGATATCTTTATTTTCTAGTCCATCATTTATGAAGTCCCAAAGTTTTTGAACATCAGTATCCATTGAAATTACATGAAGTATTTTCTTTTGCTTTGTTGTTAATTTTTTCATTTTTTGTTTTCCTGTTTAGATCCCGCGAAGATTACTCCTCGCGGGATTTGGTTAATTAACAGATATCAACCTCATCTTGTGGGGCAATACCAATTTCTAATTTTCTATTTGGCATTTCCCTCAAGTGATTGCTGATTACCCTTTCATGCTCTTTTACTCCAGCAAAAGAAACAGCGTTGAATTCGTTGTTGTTCTCATGCCATACGTTAAAGCATTGAGTCGCTACCTTTTGATTATTTTGATTATCAAAAGTAGCAACTGTTATTCCATGCTCTCTAATCAATTTATCTCTATGATTTTTGTTCATGGATATACCAGATTTAATAAATCTAGTATAAGGCGTTATTAAGCTTTTAAGCATAGAAAGATAATCTTTCTTTACTTTGTGTGCTTGTTCCCAGACTTTCAATTTCTTTTGAAAAGTTCTGTCATTTGCAAGAATATAAATATCTGCCTCTGCATTATTTAATTCTTTATTAGTTACAATTTTTTTCATTTGTTTTCTCCTATATGGTGTTAATGATTAAAATGTATGAATACATTTTTACATTTTCAATACAAAATGTCCACCGATTATTAACGTATTTCATAATTATTTTTAGATACTTTTTTTAATTATTTTTTTCCAGATCTGAACAAGATACGCAAGATCAACGCAAGAGAATGGGCCTGGCGTGAAAAAAATTTAAGACAACGCACGCGTGATATAAGTCTGGCATGAAAAAATTTAAGACTAGCAGAAAAAAATGCCAGTTTAATTTCTTGGTCGCACAAATAAAAAAAAGGGCGACCGAAGTCGCCCTTTCCACCATAGGACTGGATTTTTAACTAATTGAAAATCCTCCACAGTTTTCAAGAAATTCGCAGAACTCCTCTACGTTTTCTTTTGTGAAAGGATAATGAGCAGAATAATCTTCTTGCATACTTATCTTTTCCCACTTTTTTAAATCCTCTTTAGGATATTTAATAGGTGCGACCTCCTTGCCTAGTTTCTTTTTCATCTTAGCTTGAAAGTCTTTCCTTTGTTTTTCAATGAACTTATTATGTTGTTTAGCTTTTTCCATTTCTTCTTTGACTTCCTTTTCTCTATGGTCAGCAAGTCCCTCTTCAATAGCCCAACCTAAACGATTTAATAACTCATCACAATCCTCTTGAGTTTCTAGCCCAACGCCATCATTACAATGACCACTATGATACATTTCCTCAGAGATTAAGCGATTAGCATTTTTTTCTTCCGAATACAATTCATCAACTTGAGCAACGAAGTCCCAAAGTGGACGCCACCACCAAACGTTATTTCTAAAGTATTCACCTTTTTCTTTTGTAGGCTCTCTGCCAAATACATCCATTCCCATAATTGCCTCCTTATAGTAATTAAAATTAAAATGAATACTTGTATTTTAGTACAAAATGTGGAAAATGTGTATAAATAAATTAACCAATGGGAGTAAATATGAAATTAAATTTATTAGTGTTCGGTGGATCTTCGGCTCTTGCTGTTATCTGTTTTGTTATAGGTCATGCATTAATTCAGACACACATGTTCACAGTTATGGCTGGCTGGGCTATCTTTGTAGTGGGCGTAGCTTTTGGATTATCAATCGCACTAGCTGTTATGTTCTATGAGATATTAAGCCGCAAGATTTAGATCTAAAATCGCACCAAAAAAAAGGGCACCAATTAAGGTGCCCTTCCCATATAGGGACTACTATATGTCAGAGAATATTACGTCAAAACCATAATAGGTTTCTAAGTACCAATCCTGGTTAGTCTTAGGCCAGGAATAACTATCCGGATGAGATCCTAAAGAATAGCCAACGCCCCAGTCATAAGGTCCAGCTTCCCAACATACCCAGATTTGACCCTCAGTAATGTAGTCGCACTTGGTATGGTCCGAAGTCATAATAACTTCATAATCGGGATTTTGGCCCCACTCTTTGCACTCTTTTTTAAGTGCTTCGTACAACCTGGTTGCCGCTTCCTCTTTGGTGACTTCTTTTGAAGTCAGGTCAGGTAAATATTTACCGCTTAATTTATCCATAATTTTTTACTCCTAAATGGTTAATTAATATTATGATTATCGGACAAAATGTGCAATAATTCAAGTATTAAAACCCATAAACAAAGGAGACTATTATGGCACAACCAAAAGAGCTTAGACGCTTTGAAATAGACGCAATCGCACACCGCATTGCAGAAGATGTGAAGACATCTAAAACTAAGGCGCACCAGAAACTTAGAAAAACTAGTGCATACAAAAAGCTTGAGAAGATAGCAAAAGAATACGCAAGTATTGATGAAACTATCAAAGAGCTTGAAACCAAAAGGCGCAAGACTTCTGATACGATTGACTCAGAAGTTTCTAAATGGAATGCACATAATCAAGAAGAACATGTGCGTTTTCAATGGAGTCAATATGGCGCCAGACTAGAGTTCGATTTCAATGAATGGTCTTTGAAAGAAGATGTGCAACGCAGACTAGCAATAGCTCTAATCGCACCTGATTTCAGAGAAAGATTAGAAGAAATCATTGCCCAAATAACTAAGGATTTAACTTAGTCCAACCACGTGCGGTTGAGCTCTCCCTAATACAAAACTCAACCGCACACCTATCGGAGAAGAAATGAACGAAGAATATTTATATAGAACTGAAGATGGCGCCAGTCCTCTCAGTTTTAAATTAGAGCTCGCAGAAGGAACTTTTGAAATGTATGGCCATATAAATAGTTATGGCTTTATTGATTACAGTTTCTTCTTGGACCAGGCGGAATTAGATGGCGGTACTTATGGTGGCTATTGGAATACCTCAGAAAAGTATGGCAACTTTGATGAAGACGATATGAAATCACCTAATGGCCCAACGCAAGAATGGTTTTTCTTGGTCGCAGATATTCTTGACAGCTACGACTTTAAGGAAAGAAATTGGAAATCAAAACTTTAAATTGCTATACTAAATGTATTAATTAACTTTCATATAGGAGAAGATATATGACATCAACAAACTTGATATTCATGGGCGATGAATTAAAAGAAATCGCACAAGTCACATTAAAAAAGCGCAAGTTCCACGTTCCTTACGCGGACTTCATGTTGAAAGAAGGCCACATTACTCAAGAAGAATTTGACGAAGGTCAAAGGACCCCTTGTTTTACTCTGGTAAAAGACCATGGTATTTATGTCATGAGCGGAGCCGCACACGACAAAGAACTATGGGACGCAAAAGCGAAGAAGTTCAAAGTCGCATACGCAAAAGGTTTTGATCCTGACCAAGAAGACCTATGGGAAAAAACTTATGCTGTAAGTGGCGACGACTTTGCAGAAGCCGTACCGTTGACCAAGGCGCAATTGTTAAACATTGCGAAAGGGCAACCGCTCAGAATTAGAATTACCCCAACCGAAATGCTCATCAACGCATAAGATCTTTGGTAGTAGGAAGATTGGTTGTGCGCAGAAGCAGGAGAAATAGCCACCTGCACTCCTACTACCAAACCTGGAAGGGCCCATCCATTCCCCCCGGCCCTTCCTTCCGGACTGGCTCGATTAAAAATTGTAGCAATTCGCACGTTTATGATGTTAAACTCGCACCTGTCGAGCTCTCTCGGCAAATTTGTTCTCCTAATGGTGCCCCAGGCTCTTCGGAACCTGGGGTTTCTACATTTGCAGATCTGATTTGGCCCGGTCGCACATCGTTTCAGCTTCCGATCTGGAAAAAATCGCACGAAATCGCACGAAGTTCGCACGTCTGATCGCACGCACGAAACCGAAAACATTTTGATTATGCGTCCGAGTCGGTCGAAATCGTATTTTTTAATCTATATCAATAAAATGCGAAAAAGTTTATTAACTTTTATTATCTGAAAAACCTCATAAATATATAGACATTTTGTACGAAAACAGGCAATATAACCATATTAATTAACCATTTTTTAAGGAGAATAAACATGGCAGATTATTACAAAACAGAAAAAAGTAATGAATTTATAAATTACTTTGAAGCTACTGACGATTTAGTAGCAATGTATTTAGTAGATAAAGGTTTTGCTTCTACTAGAACACCTGAAATGAGCAAAGCCATAACCCAAATGCACAAAGCAATATCTTTGCTTGATGGCAGAAATACAGAATTAGTTAAGAAACTGTTTCCAGAAATGGTTGCGGTTGCTCAGCTATACGCTGATATTTTTCCAGACTGTAAGTCATGGAAGGAGGACGAGCAATGAGCTTGTCCTTCAACATCACACTACAAACAGAGCCGACTGGACAGAACGAGTTTGACCTTGAGATAACTGAAAATTATGAAGGGGACAAATGGCATGTTGCTGTCTTTATACGACTGGCCGAAAATAATTACGAACATTGGGAGACTGTTGGGCTAGATACCATAACAGAATTATTTAATTACATAAGACAAATACAAAAAATAGAGGACTAAATATGAGCATACCCACAGAAAAAGATTACGAAGAAATCGCACAAGCATTAAACGACCATTATGGCGGTCATGAAATAACAGAAAACCATTTATGCAATGTAGCAATATTAGAAAGTTATATGCCTGACAGTCCAGGTTGGGCTGGAGATATTGCGCTTGTTGTTCATGGAGTATCTTGTTGCAAAGATATTCTTTACAGAATAGAAAATAAATGGACATGGGTTGAAAGCATGAACGAAGGCGAGTATCACCACAACAAAGAACTAATTTAGGAGAGACAATGCAATTTACCAAAGAAGAATTACATTTACTGAAAATATGTTTTGAGATCAACGCAGGTGATTTTTATGCAAGACATAGTTTATTTACTCAATACATGAAAGAGGATCTTGGATTTTCTGAAAATCAGACAGAAAAATTATTTAAAAACATAGAGCGCAAGTTTAAGGAGGACGCATGAAATATAAAATGATAAAAGTACATTGGGAAACCGAAGAACTAGATAGAAAATATAAAGATAATGGTTATCCTGAAAAAGTTTGGAAAGACAACGAAGGCATGCCATTTGGCATTTATACCATTGAAATAGGAGAAGATGATTTTGAGTCTATCTTAGATGCAGAATGGTTTTGCACTGAGGAAGAAAGAGATTTTGCCTTTAAAAAATATGTGAATACAGATAGAGGAGTTCTTGTATGAAAAATAAAATGACGCCAGTTGAAGCTGTAAATGTGATCGAGAAGAAACTATTTGACAATCGAGCAAAGCCATATACTGAAGAAGACGCACAAATTGACAATGCCTGGGATATTATTAAACTTCGTTTGGATCTTACAGATGAAGAATTTAATATAATCTTTGGAGAAAAATACTAATGGAAGTAATTATTTGGAAGAAAGGCGTTCAAGCAGTTGAATACTATTGTGATAGTTGCAAGGCGCAAGTACCAGAAGATGAAGGTCTTTGGGTAAATGGTGAAATGACTAGACCGCATGAATATCCAAAAGGATTTTGTAAAACTTGTTATATGAAAACTCGTAGGAGGGTAGTGCCAAATGGCGAATAAAAAACTAACAGAGCTAGATCTGATAAATAATCCATCGCATTACAATACTGGAGATATTGAATGCATAGAGGCCATTCAAGCTTCAATGACCACTAGACAATTTCAAGGTTATCTCAAAGGTAATGTTATGAAATACGTCTGGCGTCATGAATACAAAGGAAAAATGCTAGATGATTTGCGCAAAGCAAGATGGTATTTAAATAAATTAATTGAAACGCACGAGGAGAAAAAATGATTATGGACTTACCTTTTTCTGCCTACACTAGAAATATGTACGCAGACGCATTAACAGAACGTAGAGCTTACAAACAAGAGCCAATAGATTACGAAGTATATTTAATAAATAATCTGGATTGGTTGCATAAAGAGTATCTTAAGATCGCACAAGAAGATTAATCTTCTTCTGTTTCCCACTCACCAATTAATTCTAATAATTGTTCTGGGTTGATAAGTATTCCTTGAGAATTACTTTCTTCCAGATAGTCTTTTATCTTTTGTATTATCATCTTCGTCCTCTATTATTCTAGCTTCTCCATCTATGGATCTGATTTGATTTTCTTCCATGAGTTGTTTCAATCTATTCTCTAATTCTTCTCTACTCATGGAGTCAATCTTACCAAATCGCACTTCCTTACGATCAACCATGAGGCCACCTAATTTTGCTCTGGCAATCTCAGCATTTACAGCGGGACCGTATGAGCCATCAGCCGCAGCTGCATCTCTGATTGTTGCTAACTTCCCAGCTACATTCTCAAAAGTAATATCATACTTTTTCCTTTGCAAAGCTTTCATATCTCTAATCCTCTCCTGGACATGTGAATATTCTTCATTGTTCATCATACGACTCGCAATAACTTCTGGATTTTTAAAACCTGCACGAAACGCACACTCACTTTGATTGAGATCCTGATAAACCATCAGGTTTACAAAGACCTCTTGCATTTTAGTTAGTTTCTTTTTTGGTTTTGCCATCTACTACAAATCTCCAGTCTTCATCAAACATGCAATGTCTAATCGCACCATCTTTCATCTGATACAAGAACTGCATGTCCAACAATTGTATTACTTTTCCTTGATTAACTCTATTGTAAGTGTACTCAGTATGAATAATCTCATCGTTCAGCTCTGGCTTTTTGTTTTTGCCTCGCATTTAACCTCCTGTTCACACCTGTTTTTATATTATCTAAAGTTTTTTGCGACAAAGTGCCGTTATGCCTTATCTTTGTACCTATCATTTATGGCCATTCATTTTTAATATTTCTGCACCTTCAAATATCTCATCGAATATTTGCATAGCGTCACACCCATGTTCAGCTTCAAACTTATCTCTACATTCTTGCAAACTTAGATCTTTGTTATTCAGATAATCATCATAATAATCTGCTGCTGAATTTTCTACATCCATGTATAGCTCTTTTACTTTTCCCATATTTTACCTCACTGTTTTATTAATTAAATTAAGAAAGAAAAAGGGAGTGGGAATGTGGGATTTATCCCCACTCTTTCCCTTCTTATAGAAGTGCACAACCGCACAACTGCACAACCCAATAAACATAAGGGTTTCAGCGTACGCTGTGCGCATGTGCAGGCATGTGCAATTGCACAACCGCACAATCGTTAAGTCATTGATTTTATTGACTTTTCTCAGACACTGTGCAAAATCGCCAATCAGCGTTGCACAACCGTTTTTTAGCTTAATCATGACAAAAACACGACATACTATCGTCCTCAAATAGATCCAACATCTTAGGATTTTTTGCCTCTTCAACGAGCTCAATGTAGGGCGGCCTATCAGATCGAAAGGTTGCGCCAGACTCATTACCAAATCTATTCTCCTGGGCAATCCACCAATCTGCTAGATCAGGTCGTTCCTTCATTAAAGCATTGAGAGTTTTGCGCCCCTTCAAGAAACACAAGTCACAATTACCAGCTACTGTTTGA
>JAKVBE010000039.1 GCA_022447755.1 Lentisphaeria bacterium
AAGATTGCAAGGTAAGGATGTGGCATTTATATGCGGTAGTGACGAACACGGCGTTCCCATTACCATTAAAGCCAAAAAAGAGGGCGTAAGTCCTCAGGCTATCGTAGACAAATACCATGCTATCATTAAAAAGTCTTTTGAAGATTTTGGAATCTCATTCGATAATTATTCGCGTACCTCCAACGAAAACCACCACAATACGGCATCGGAATTTTTTAAAAAGCTGTATGATGACGGTAAATTCATTGAAGAAACCTCCGCGCAGTTTTATGACGCTGAGACCGCTATGTTTTTAGCGGATAGATTTATTGTCGGTACCTGTCCAAAATGCGGTTATGAAGAAGCTTATGGCGACCAATGCGAAAACTGCGGAACCAGTCATAATGCTACAGATCTTATTAATCCAAAATCAGCTATAACAGGCAATACCCCAACCCTAAAAGAAACCAAGCACTGGTACTTGCCACTAGACCAATACCAAGACTTTCTTAAAAAATGGATAGTAGTGGGACATCAAAAAGATTGGAAACCTAATGTATTGGGTCAGGTAAAATCTTGGATTGATGATGGATTACGACCAAGAGCGGTAACAAGAGACCTCGACTGGGGTATTCCTGTTCCCGTTGACGGGGCCAAAGGAAAGGTGCTCTACGTTTGGTTTGATGCACCAATAGGCTATATTTCAGCCACTAAAGAATGGGCCAGTGCAGAAGGTAAGAATTGGGAAGATTACTGGAAAGACGAGCATACCAAGCTTATCCACTTTATTGGCAAGGATAATATTGTATTTCATTGTATTATTTTCCCCTCAATGTTGAAAGCGCATGGTGGCTACATTATGCCTGAAAATGTTCCAGCCAATGAGTTCCTCAATTTGGAAGGACGAAAGTTATCAACTTCCAAAAATTGGGCAGTTTGGTTGCCGGACTATCTAAAAGACTTTCCAAACCAGCAAGACGTATTGCGTTACACTTTAACAGCCAATGCGCCAGAAACAAAAGACAACGATTTTACTTGGGGTGATTTTCAAGCCAGAAACAATAATGAACTGGTAGCTATTTTTGGCAATTTTATCAATCGTGTAATGGTTTTAACCACCAAATACTTCAATGGTATAGTTCCTCAATCCTCTAACTTACAAGAGGTAGATACTCAAGCGCTCGCTGCCTTAAAGGCCTACCCTGCAGTAATCTCCAGTTCTATAGAGCGCTACCGCTTTAGGGAAGCCTCCCAAGAGTTGATGAATCTTGCAAGACTTGGCAATAAGTATTTAGCTGATGAAGAGCCTTGGAAAACTGTAAAGACCGATGAAGGCCGAACTAAAACCATAATGCATACAGCACTTCAAATTGCTGCTGCATTGGCCATTTTAAGTGAACCGTTTTTACCATTCACCTCCACTAAGCTCAAGTCTATTCTCAACTTCAACACTATTGAATCTTCCTCCTGGGATAGTATAGACCGAGGTGAAATTTTAATTCCTAGTGGCCATCAAATAGGTAAGGCGGAGCTCTTATTTAGCAAGATTGAAGACAGTACTATACAATTACAATTAGATAAGTTGGCAGCTACGCTTAAAGCCAATGAAACAACCGAAACTCCTGCTGAGCCTCAAAAAGACGAAATAAGTTTTGATGATTTCTCGAAACTGGACATTCGTGTGGGTACCATTCTGGACGCCAAAAAAATGCCAAAAACCAAGAAGTTGATGGTCCTAAAGGTAGATACAGGTATTGATGAGCGAACTATTGTCTCTGGAATCGCCGAAAGTTTCAGCCCCGAGGAAATCATTGGTAAGCAAGTAACCGTTTTGGTAAATCTAGCCCCAAGAAAATTAAGAGGTGTCGAAAGTCAGGGAATGATTCTGATGACCGAAACTGCAGATGGACAATTGGTGTTTGTAAATCCAGAAAATGAGAAAACAGCTAACGGCTTAAAGATTAGTTGAAAGATAAACCATATAAGATTTATTTTACAATAGTTAAAATCAACTACCAACATAATAAGCTTAGTTAATTAATTAATTTACTGGTTTATCGGTTGTTATTGCAATTTATTTTGGCAGAATATTTATTTTAATTTTACTTTATAAGTCATTCTGTTTTCATAAGGCCATAATGTATCCAAAACTCTTTAGATATTGAGTCATTAAAAAAGAAAAACATAACGGTAAAATAGCATTCAGAACTCGTCGTTTATCTTGAACACCTCTACCTTAAATTATTTAGTTCTTGCTTAAGATAGCTTATCATCCCATTTACTGCCATCCTTTGCCAAAAGGCCATAGATTCCCTATGGACAAATACGAGTTACTACCTCAGCAACTTTTGTATGAGGGTACCTGTACTGCAGATAACTTTTTTGAACCCGAGCGCCCAAATGATAAATATATACTCGCTGTTCACGAGCCAGAATACTATTATGACCTCATCAATATAACTCTTGAGCAACGTGCGGCTCGAAAAATTGGATTCCCCTTGAGTGAAGTATTAGTTGAACGGGAGGTCATAATTGCAGACGGTTCGCTTAAAGCAAGTGAATTTGCCTTGAAATATGGTATTGCCATGAATATAGCCGGTGGTACTCATCACGCATTTACCAATAGAGGTGAAGCATTTTGCTTACTTAATGATCAAGCCATAGGCGCACGCTACCTTCAGAATAAAGGCTTGGCACAACAGATTTTAATTGTCGATTTGGATGTGCATCAAGGCAACGGCACAGCTGAAATCTTTCGAAACTGCCCCAGTGTTTTTACTTTTTCGATGCATGGCAAAAGCAATTATCCCTTTAAGAAAGAACAAAGTGACCTTGATATTGCTTTGGAAAATGATACAGACGACATCACTTATTTGAACAAGCTCTATTCTATTCTACCGCAACTCATAGACAAGCACCAACCTGATTTTCTATTCTATTTATGTGGCGTAGACGTTATAGCTTCAGACAAACTTGGTAAATTAGGCCTAAGCCTCGAGGGATGCAAGGCTAGAGATCGTTTTGTTCTAGAGCTTTGTCATAACCGACAGATTCCAGTCATGTGCAGCATGGGAGGCGGATATTCCCCGGATATTAATGTCATCGTTGAAGCCCATGCCAATACATTCAGACTGGCTCAGGAAATTTTCTTTTAGGCAGAATTTCTACTGGCATTAATATTCCCAAAGAGCGAACGAGTTACCATCTTTTCAAAAATTGCTATCTGTTCAAAATCTCGTGGTTGTTCTTGTTCAAGTTCTTGTAATTTCTTAAGTGCAAATTGCTGGATAGTAAGTAACGGCAGAACAATAGACTCACGAACTTCAATTGACGCTTTGCCTACGGGTTGATTTTCCATGAGTTCAGTATAGCCTGTTAGTTTAAGTATTAATCGTTTCGTGGTCTCGTATTCACTGTAAATTAACTTCCAAAAATCACCAAATTCAGGATCCTCAGACATGTATCGTGTTAAATCAAAGAACGACTTTGTTAGAGACATCATACTGTTTTCAATGAGTGTCTTGAAAAAATTAGAATATTGATACAAATGAATTACCTTATCAAATTCACCGCGCTCCTCATATACTTTTAGTGCCGTTCCTACGCCAAAGAATCCAGGTACATTTTGTTTCAACTGGCTCCAACTCCCTACAAAAGGAATGGCTCTTAAATCTGAAAATACCAATTCTGCAGATTTTCCACGTTTGGAAGGTCGGCTGCCGATGTTGGTTTTCGCATAATATTTTAAAGTACTCATTCGCTGCAAGTAACTTAGAAACGCAGGATGATTCTTAAAGTCTACATAGGCCCGATAACTGATAGTAGCAAGGTCATTCATAACCTCAACGTCAGAATCAGTCATTTTTAAACTCCTATTGTTATAGCGGTTATAAATCCCCGCACTTATCAACTGCTCCATATTATATTGAGAGGATTCAAGCGTCCCAAAGTTTGATGATATGGTCTGCCCCTGAATAGTTAACTGAATTTCTTTATTTGAAATGCTTGGCCCTAAAGAGGCGTAGAACTGGTGTGTTTTTCCGCCACCTCGAGCTGGTGGCCCCCCCCGTCCATCAAAGAAAATAACTTCAATGCCGTACTTTCTAGACATGGCTGTTAAAGCCTCCTTTGCTCTAAAAATAGCCCAATTAGCCATTAGATAACCGCCATCTTTGGTTCCATCGCTAAAGCCCAGCATGATGGTTTGTGTATCACCTCTATTGACCAAATGTTCGCGGTAATGCCTGTTCTCATACAATTCCTGCATAACGTATGGGGAAGATTCTAAGTCGGTTACGGTCTCAAAAAGAGGAACCACATCAACAGTAAGTATGTCGGTAAAAGCCAGTGTTTTTAGCATGGCAAATAATTGCAACACATTCAAGGTGGTTTGATTGTTACTAATTATGTATCGATTACAGGCAATTTCTCCATTAGTATCCTGAATTTGCTTCATGGCTTTAATTGTTTGGGAAATATTTAAAGCCATTTCATCTTTGAACTGAATACCCTCAAGTGAGCCTTGAATTCCAGCAAGGAAATCCAACTGATCCCTTAATTCAAGGTCCATGAAATTTGATGGGAATACCGTTGAACCCGCTTTTATAGCTTCCTTTACAACCGCTCTAAACATTTGATCGTGAACTCTACTATCTTGCCTAATGTCTAAGCTTGCAAAATGATAACCAAAAAGGCTTGCCTTGTTTAACAAAGAGGTTACCTCATCTACATACAATGACTGATGATTATCTATAAGCATTTGTCGTATAGTCTGTAATTCTCGAATAAAATCATCGAGAGCAAGTTTGGGCGCCTTTTCAGCATTTTCAAGGTTGTCTACCAATTGGCTATTTAAGGCGGTAATACGCTCTCTTATGCCTCTAAATGTCAAACGACGTCGCAAATACTTAACATCTTTTATGTATTTTTTTAAGATACTTTGCTTGAGTTTTACCGCCACATTTAGGGTAATTTCAGGAGTTACAAAAGGATTTCCATCCCGATCACCACCAGGCCAAAATCCAATATTAACGATAGAGTTTTTCAGGGGTTTTTCTTCAAAAATATTTTGCTGGATGTAATCGTAAATTCTACCAAATGAATAATAAAAAACATTTTTCAAGTACCAAATAAGATTGATAGCCTCGTCATAGGGCGTGGGTTTATGCTCCTTGAAAAAAGGTGTTTTTCCCAATTGGGCTAATAAGCTATTGATTTCTGAAAGATTGTCCTCCTTAACCGCTTTGGACAAGTCTGTAATAATACCTAATACTGCACCTGGATAAAATTGAGTTGGATGTGCGGTAAGCACAATACGCACATTAAACCCTTCCAATAGCTCTTGAAGTTGGGGAATTTTATTCTCGGCAACAGCCCGTTCCTTTAAATTACGTAAGGTTCCCAGCCCTTCCATATTGTTAACTATGGGAAAGGCAGCATCTTCAATAGCATCAAAAAGTACCACTTGCCGCTCTATATACTGAATAAATCGAAACAATAAATTAATTTGACTTTTGGCAGAACGTCGGCCCTGATATTTCTTAAAAAAGGTTTCTACGATAGCAGTGGGGTCCTCCCCTTCTTCAAATCCTTTTTTGCAAGTCTCATAAAATAAAGGCAACAAAGCAACAGTTTTAGACAAGGTATCAAAGGGCAGAGTCATAAATATGCCATTGTACACCTGATATTTTTGAAGCACATTTGTATTAAAGCGGGCCAACTTGGGTTGAATTGCCATAGGACAGTGAATTTTAGACCCATAAAATTACTAAACTGATATTAGATTAAATCTGAATTAGAGCAATTTAAACGTGATCAAGTGCAGTTTTGTCTATTTTAAAATTTTAAGTCCTTAATTTTGTCAAAAACTAAGACATGTTATCAAAAAGTATAGAAACTGCATTAAACAAGCAAATTAGAATAGAGGCTGAATCTTCTCAAGTTTATCTTGCAATGGCAGTGTGGGCCGAAGTGAAAGGCTTAGAGGGTATTTCCAACTTCATGTATGACCAATCTGACGAGGAGAGAGAGCATATGTTGAAGCTGGTGAAATTTATAAACGAACGCGGTGGTCATGCACATGTATCTGAGTTAAATGCACCAAACGTCACCTTCAATTCGTTTCAAGAAATGTTCGAGAAATTATTGGAACACGAAATTTTTGTATCCGAAAGTATTAACGAGTTGGTTCATATTACCTTGCAAGAAAAAGACTATGCCACACACAATTTCTTACAATGGTACGTCTCCGAACAAATTGAGGAAGAAGCTACAGCACGCACTATACTTGATAAAATTAATATGATTGGAGATGATAAAGGAGGGCTTTATCTGTTTGACCGGGACATCCAACAAATTTCCGTAGTCAGTAGTGCTGCACCTGACCTTGAGGGATAACTCTAAAATTTTTAATTAGATTAATTATAAATATGTATTTTTGCCGCGTTATTGCGGTAATACATGGGTAAAAAGAAAAGTGCTAAGCTGAAAGATAAACGCCTAAAGCAACTAAAGGTTGACGGCCCTGCAAGCCTAGGTAAGGTTAAATCGCGTTGTTGCAAAAAGTTTAAAAAGTCAGAGAGTAAACGCTGTAAAAAATGTCCGTGTTTTGATCTCCTCAAAAAAGTGGCTTAATCTTAAAATCGGTTTTTTTGTTCAGTTGTCTTAATTGGTTCATCTTCGCGACCGTTTTAATTTAAAATTGACTGATTTTGTTGCCTCTATTATTTAGTCTCTCAAGACAGAAGCGCAGTAAAGAGAAGGTTCTTTGGAGTCATCATACGACCCGAGTTAATCTTTTACACTCTGGCTTAAAAGCGCACAAAACACATGGGGCATGAGTTGTGAAGACTAAACATTAAAAGTCCCTAAAATCTTCAGGAAATACCCCTACCTACAAACAATACCCAAATTAAAATCATTAAACTCCATCTGAGTAAAGGGCAATGATAACAACGAGCTCAAAAAAATACATTCACTCTCCAAATTTAAAGTCATTATTTCTGTATAGCTTTCTTTTGTAGTTACTTGACTACTCACCAGGATATGTAAAATAACATAA
>JAKVBE010000004.1 GCA_022447755.1 Lentisphaeria bacterium
ACCAGGGTCTTTTAGAGTTCCTTTTGACCAGTATAGACTTAACAATTCGAAAAATGCTTGTATTTGAGTAGGAAAGGATGGCTTGATAAATATGTCTTGAGGATGAGAATCTCCAATAAAGTTTGCGATTAAATTTAATAAGTTAAGCTCAAGCAGCTTTGTGTCTCCTTCATCTATAATCAGTTTTACTGCTTGCAATATAAGCGGCTCATAAAGTGGAACTTTACTACTTTCTGTTTTGTGTATGGGCCAAGAAATCAAATCTGCAAGTGAAAGCTCTTTCTTTCCCAATTCTGTCAAATTAAAGTGAATAAAGGAATGATGAGTTTCCTTCAATTGATCCCATACTATATAATCTAACATAGACGGTTGAAGAAGAACTAAACTACCAGACCTGCATGTAAAACCCTCACGGTCTTGAAACTGCCACTCTGCTGAACCGCGGTGGATATATACAAATTCAAAGTCATTTAACTTCCGCCAGCTTAAACTGCTACCAGGTGGATATATAACCAAGTTACCATAGATATGAGTGAAATATTTCATTAAAAATTAAACCTATGTTAGAAATAATGAAGTTTTGTTATGAATTGATATCGTTTTGTTCTTTTTAGTGTGTTTTTATTTGAATATAGTTTGTTTATTATAAATATAAACGTTTAAGTTTGAATTAAAAATAGGTTTTGGTTATGAATAAAATAGTTTCATCAGGTTCAATGGATTATAAGCATCAAAAGCAAATGACAGACGCAGATATAGCGTTTTATCATGAGAATGGTTTTTTTGCCGTTGAGAATGGTTTGAGCACAGATCAGATTAATGCTTTGTGTGACGATACAGTTAGTATTTGCCGTGGGAAATATGGTAAAATTTCGGGTATTGATGAATTTCCTGACGAAACTCTTTCAGACCACGAAGTGATCAAAAAATTTCTTTGTATTCATTTCCCTCACAAGGGGTCAAAACTAATGTATGAATATTTAGCCCAAGAGGCAATTAAAGAAGTTTTGACTAGTGTAATTGGTCCAGATGTCAAATGCATGCAATCGATGTTATTTATGAAGGCTTCAGGAAAGCCTGGGCAAGCTTGGCATCAAGACGAATTATACATTCCAACAAGGGATCGAACTCTTATCGGCGCATGGATGGCATTAGACGATGCAACTATTGAAAATGGTTGTCTTTGGGTTATCCCGGGCTCCCATAAACCTGGTGTTCTTTGGCCACAGGAATTTACCACAAACCCTGAATTCGACTGTTCTGGAGAGTCAAAGTTTCCTTATGGAGATGATGAAGCAATTCCCTTAGAAGTAAAAGCAGGCACTATATTATTCTTCAATGGTTACCTATTACACCGTTCTTTAAAAAATAGAGCCCCAGAAGGAACTTTCCGTCGTGTTTTAGTGAATCATTACATGAGTGCGTCTTCTTTATTGCCCTGGAAGTTTAAGGAAGAAACTCCGTTTGCTACACTAGACTTTAGGGATATTGTCATGATTGCAGGGAGCGATCCTTATGTTTATAAAGGAACCGAAGATGTAACTGCAATGCATCTTCGCTCCACTGGTGAAGGGGGTTGTGGTGATGGTTCTAAGAAAAGCTTAGAGGGTAATTAGATCTCACATGCTTGTTTAATAGTGATTGTTTGATTCGTTTTGGGGTGTGTGAATTCTATATGATAAGCTTGTAGAAGCATTCTATTTTTATTTAATAGGTGTAAGTAATGATTGTTGGTCTCAATATCACCATACAGGTAATCGCCAACAATTGGAAAACCAGCATATTTTAAGTGCCTTCTGATTTGATGATGTCTTCCTGTTTTAGGTTCTATATCAAGGAGTGTAAATTTTTGTTGATTTATTGACTGGTGTTCAATAGGGGTGAAGTGAGTTAGAGCAGGAGTGGCAGCTTTTTGCCCCTCTCTGTATATGGGCAGGTCAATGGAGAAAGAATCAATAATTTCACTTGCAACACGGGCATAGTAACGCTTAGATACTTTTTCTTGAAGAAACTGAATAGACATTTCTTTTTGGACTTTTTTATTTAGTGCAAATAGTAAAATACCAGAAGTTGGTCGATCAAGCCTATGAATACAGTATATATATTTTCCAAGGTAGTCGCGTACTTCCTTCATAGCAATTTCATCTTCGTCATTTGAGTTCTTGTTTGCATGAACAAGAACACCAGCACGCTTGTGAATAGCGATTAGTTCTTCGTCTTGGAAAAGGATTTCTTCAGCATTCACTTTGCCCAAATTCCCTTACATTCATCAATCGTCACTTCATATGTCTTAGAACAAAACTGGCAGCGGATGATTAAGGCTTCCCCTTTTTCAATAATGTCTTCTTGATCTTCTGTGGGTAGAGATTTTACAATAGTAGAAATTTTTTCTTTTGTGCATGTACAATATGCTGATGGGGCAGGGCAACTTATTATTTCAAGATCTGTCTTTTTATGAGTAGGATCGAGAATTTGAATTAGGACCTTTTCAAAAAAATTATCAATTTTGGGAGCCTTTGCTAAAGCTTTTTTTACATCCGGGTCTAATAGGCGTTTACGGATGTTCTCAAATTGTAGCAAATCACAACCTGGCATTGCTTGGAGTAAGATTCCTTGGCAAAGCTGGATCGGTTGTTCTGGGTTTTGAGAAAAACCAACAGATACAGCTAATGACGTTTCAATCTGTTCACTGTAGCTATAATAATAACCTAAGTCTTCAACAGGATCTCGCATGATTGATTCTGTGATTCCACTTTGTAAAATCTTATCACGAAATAAACGAATAGCTGTAATTTGGCAACTTTTACCAAATAGCTCTTCTTCAGTTTTAGCACTATCATTTAATTGATGTGGGCGCACTAAACCACGAACACCACCATCTTGTTTAACTTCAACTAAAATTTGTTTTAAGGTGCCCTTATAGTCCCACTTAAGACTTAGGCGTTCTTCCTTTTCTAAGAAAGGTTGAAGCAGAAGACCGGCTCCGATTGAACGGCATAGGTTGTGAGCAGCAACTGGATCGTTGTCATGGCGAATAACAATTTCATTACATAAGCTTGAGCATTCGACATGGGTCATGCGAATAGAAAGTTCCTTTGAATATGCACGAGATAGTTGATTAGACATAAATAACTCCTAAAGTGTAAGCTGATATGATGAATTAATAATATTTCAATAATGACTTAAATTTAATCAACTATCTTCATAAACATAGTTGCTGGTTCATCTTTTCTGGTACTCTTATTTATTCAAATTTGAAACTAATGATATTTAATTGTGTCAAAATTTAGATGCTATGATTTTTGAATATGAAAAAAGGAAGGTTATTTGACATGGAAACAGAATTGAAAAACTTGATTGTCGAGCGCTTATTTTTAGATATTGAGCCAGCCTCTATAGATAGTGATAAAGATTTAATTGAATACGGAATTGATTCTTTTATGTTGATGGAAATGATTGTTGCAATTGAAGAAACTTTAGATATACGTTTTGAACCCACAGATATTCAAACAGATTCTTTAAAATCGATCGCTTCATTAAAATCTCTAGTTGAAAGTAAATGTGGCTGAAGTAAAATCATCTTCTGGAGGAAGAGTTAGGTCTTGGTTTAAGCGTTTTATCCGAGCCTTCTATGCGGGCCCTCGTTGTTACCACCGTCCTGGAAATCGTCTAATGGGATATCGTTCTCCCAACGTCATTATCAGTATTTGGGCATATACTTTTGTTGTTTTAAATACAACATTGATAGGACGAATCACTTTAGCACTTGCTGTTCTATTTGGTATGGCTGGTGCGACAACCCCGCTTATGCCAGCTTACATATTAGCTTTTGCAATAATATTTCTACTTGCAGTTAATTTTGTGGTTGCCTGGGGAAAACGGCCTAAAAAAATTAGGGTTCGTAGAAAATTTCCTGAAATTGTAATTCCTAATAAACCTTTCAAGGTTCAGTACAATATTCACAATAAAGGTAGCAAAGCACTTTGGGATTTAGAGGTTGATATCTTGCATCACAATTGTTTACATCGACCAATGGGGATTCAGAATATTCGTTATTTATCACCTGGTGAAAAGGTATTTACGGAGGTAGAAGTTGTGGCAACACGCCGATGTTATGTTCAACTTCCTGAAGTAGTATGTGCGACCTCTTTTCCTTTTCACTTTATACGTTCATTTCGAATACATAAAGGCTTTAAAGAATTGTATGCATTTCCTGATTTTCCAAAGCTAGACAAAATGCATGTTCCGATTCCAGTTCGTGGTAGTGGTCGTGGCCAGCAAACTGGAAGCTTACGTAATCAGGGTAATGTTAATTTTGCAGGTTGTCGAGAATTTCAGTACGGGGATTCTACTCGCTTCATTCATGCTCGCTCTTGGGCAAAGTTTCAGAAACCAGTGGTTAAAGAGTTTGTTGATGAATTACATGCTGAAGTAACCTTGGTTGTTGATTGTTTCTTTTTGAAATCTATGCAAAGCCCATTCTTTTACATTCCTCACCCACGCCTCGAAGCGATCTTGAAATTAACAGCATCAATTGCTGATTATTTATTAAGAAATGGTATTAATTTTAATTTAGTTGCTGCGGTTATTGATCAAGGTAAAGTTACTGTTCACAAGAAAACAGCACCAACAAAAGTAGAAGTTTTAAAGTTATTGAGCCGTGTACAAGGGCTTAAGGATGCACATTTTGACTATGTCAATGAAGTATTCCATAAGGAGATTGCGGAATCTGGCTCTTGCATCTATATCGGTCCAGACTTGATAGAGGAACGCCAGTCATTCTTGAGTGAGTGTAACCGAACCCGAAATTCGTTAAGTGTTTTTGAGGTTTATCAAAATGTTCCCAAAGAGCTACCCCAACCAGAAAACCTAACAAGGCATGGAGTTTCTATTAAAAAGATTGAAACGAATACTCGTATAAGCCTTTAATTGGCTTGATTAACTTTAGATTCGTTCAACTCCATTTGTTCTCTCTCTTTACCTGAAGTGATGAATTCAGCCATGAGAACATAGAAACAAAGTATAATGCTAAATAATGGTGTTTGCAGAGGGCCTGGCATCATGTATACAAATGTACAGGCTGGAAACCAAAGTATCCAATTCCCTAATAGCATGGGCATGATGACTTCTTTAAAGTAAGTTTTGTTGATTGATTCTTTAAATCTTGAGACATTATAATTGACATTACGGAATAAAAGGGCAAGAGAAGTAAAGGGTACTGCCCAAAAAGCACTAAAAACTAACTGATCAAATAATACTTTTTTACTGATTATGTGTGCCGCATTACCTACTCCCCAAATGATTCCTTGTAGCTCATAAAATGCTTCGATTTCTGCACCTTTCCAGCTCCAAAGTACGATGGTGAAGACTAAAAGTCTGTGATCATATTTTTGGCGTCCCATCATATGCATAATTATTAAAGGCATTAGGCCACCAAAAAACATTGTTGTGACTGCAGAAAATAAGTAAGGACCATACAGCTTAATTTCCACTACGGACTCAAGACTTTCAGCTACACCAGGAACTTGGTAGTAACTACCAACTAGTAGAATCGCAAAAAGTTGTAAGAAAATGCCTGGTACCAGGTTTTTCTTAAACGCCGCTATGCATATTTGGATTAAATGTTTCAACTGCAATAACTCCTCGACTGCTATCACTTAAATCTATTTTGAAAGCATTAAAAAAAGGTTTTTCTATTTTAATGTGGCATACTAGACCACCTGATTCATAGTTTTCTGATTTTACTATTACGTTATGACGTTTTAAAACTTGATATAGTGTACCGGTTTGATCAAAAGGGCAAAGAAACTTTGCTTCTAGGTATTCTTTTATCTCTATCAGTTCACATTTTTTTAATGTTTCACTAACAATACCACCATATGCACGACATAGTCCACCTGTTCCAAGTTTGATACCACCAAACCAACGAATAACAACAATCAAAGTATTCGTTATAGCTGCATATTCTAAGGCCATATACATAGGCTTTCCTGCAGTGCCAGCTGGTTCTCCATCATCACTGTAACGAAATTCTGAACCGAACCTGTATGCCCAACAGTTATGCCTAGCTGAAAGATCACGATGATTTTCTAATAAGGAAAACGCTTCTGTTATTGATTGAATAGGGAATGCCATGCATATAAACTTACTACGTTTGATTTCTTCTGTATATTGGTGTTGTTTAGCAATAGTGTACATGAAATTCCTTTTGATTAGCTCATTACATTAATTAATTTTGGGAGCCAATCAAGCAATAAATGAATGTGGACGCTAGAAGAATTTCAACTTAAAATAATTAAAGTCTAAATGATTATATATTTACTTTTTAGTATGGCTTAAATACCATTTCAGAAGTGTATCATCTTTATTGACAATTTGTGTGATAATACCACTATGTTTTTGATCCTCTAAAATGGATAGTCTTGCATCTACTGGATTATATTTTTTTATAGTATTAATCATTAAAATAGATCGTTCATAAGTTACGATTTTATCAAGTTTTCCATGGATTGCCCAAGTTGGAACTGCGGCAAGGTTTTGTGCCCATTCGTCAATGTCATTACTAATTTCTTTGGGCCCTTTATCACTTAATCCACCCGCATTAGGTGAAATCGCTGCGAACTGTTCTGGATGATTTGCAGCCCATACCCATGTGCCATATCCACCCATACTAAAACCCATTAAATATACACGGTTTGGATCAATTGGGTGAACTTTTTTCATATGTTCTAACCATTGATTTAGCTCTTTGGGGTCCCAGGGGCGTTTTCGACCATCTGGATCTTTTGGGGTTTTTAGGCATTGAGGTACTGCAGTTATAAACCCTAAAGATGGTGCAGAAGCAAATAGGTTTCCTCGATATTTAAGCTTCTCTATGTTATTTCCTCGTTGTCCTCCGCCATGCAGGTTTATGATTAATGGAGCTAATTCTCCTTTTTTTAATGTAGCGGGTGTGAAGAGCCAATATTTTGAATTGGTATATTTAAATAAAGTCTTTAAAGTTTCTGGTACTTCATAGATTTTAGCATTTTCTTTACCGTATACACCATCCGCATTAGAAGATTGTGAAAATGAAAACATAAGTAAAAGTGAGAGTTTAAAAGTCAAGCATGTATTATTCATAAATATATTAGCCCATATTAAGTGTCCAAGCTGTAAAAACATCATTAGTTTGAGTTTCAATATCTCAATATGAACAGTTTTAGTTATTAAAAAATGAGAACTTACGACAATTTTTTAATGATATGCGACAGAAATCAATTAAAATAATATTTTCAAACTTGACGAAGGAACTCTTTTATTTATAAAATTTTTAAGTTTGAACAAATTTATTCAATGATTCGAAAATAAATATGTCCAAGATTCTTTAAACATGTAAAACTCGCAAAATATTTTTTTTGATATCTAGAATTTTTGTTATCAATGTTATACTCCATGAAACTAAAATGATTGATTGCTCATAAACTCTCAATACCTTGCCTAATTGTTAATTCAATTAACAAATTGAACACTTGGATTTTTATACCTTCCTTTTACTAGATAATTTTCTATTCGCATGCTAATTTATTTGACTGTGTTTGTGGCGGTCGTTTAGACCGTATAAAATTCGTTGAGGGTGCGGAATTTCAAGAATGCCTACATTACATGAAACTTGAGCCCACTCTTTAAGTTATATAACAAAATGAAGGGGTGCCTTTATGTCATTTATTTTTAACCCACCAGAGTCTGTAAGTGCGAATGCTCATGTAAAAAACATGGCTGAGTATGAAGCTATTTATAATGAAAGTATTAAGAGTCCAGATTCGTTTTGGGATGCACGTGCTCAGGAATACTTGCACTGGTTTTCACCATATGACAAAGTACGTGAGTTTGATTATCATAAGGCAGAGATTGCTTGGTTCTTGAATGGTAAGACAAATGTATCCTATAATTGCTTGGATCAGCACTTAGAGTTACGAGGTAATAAGCCTGCGATAATTTGGGAGGGTAATGAGCCAGGTGTTGACCGAACTATAACATATAAAGAGCTTCATACTGAGGTTTGTACATTTGCGAATGTTTTGAAAAATAATGGTGTGAAGGCTGGTGACCGAGTTACACTATATATGCCAATGATTCCAGAATTAGCAATTGCGATGCTTGCATGTGCACGAGTTGGTGCGGTTCACTCTATTGTATTTGGTGGTTTTTCTGCTGAAGCCCTTAACGGGCGTATTGAAGATTGTCAATCTTCAGTGGTCGTGACAACAGATTTCTTATTGCGTGGAGTAAAGCGCGTACCCATGAAGACAACAGTTGATACTGCTGTTGCTGATCTTGACTTTGTTTCAACCGTTATTGTTTATCAGCATACTGGTGACGATGTACCAATGACTGAAGGTCGTGATCTACTTTGGAGCGATGAGGTCGCAAAAGTAGATGCAAACTGCCCTGCAGAACCAATGGATGCAGAAGCGCCCTTATTCTTACTTTATACGTCTGGCTCTACTGGAAAGCCCAAAGGGGTGTTGCATACTACAGGTGGTTATAATTTATATGCTGCCATGACACATAAATATGTATTTGATTATCATGAAGAAGATATTTATTGGTGTACTGCAGATATTGGATGGGTTACTGGTCACTCATACATTGTTTATGGTCCTCTAACAAATGGTGCAACTACTATTATGTTTGAAGGTGTTCCAACATATCCAGATGCAGGACGTTTCTGGGAAGTATGTGACAAGTGGAAAGTTAACTCTTTCTATACTGCGCCTACTGCGATTCGTGCTTTGGCTGCTCAAGGTACTGAATATGTTGAAAAATATGACTTATCAACGTTACGTATTCTTGGTACGGTAGGTGAGCCTATTAATCCAGAAGCATGGATGTGGTACTTTGAAAATGTGGGTAAAGGTAAATGTCCAATTGTTGATACTTGGTGGCAAACCGAGACAGGCGGTATTTTAATTACTCCACTACCAGGTGCAATCCCTCAAAAACCTGGCTCTGCAACACGTCCATTCTTTGGTGTTCAACCTGTTATTCTGGATCCTGTTTCTGGTAAAGAACTAGAAGGAGCTACAGAAGGGGTATTGGCAATCAAGGAGCCATGGCCAGGTCAAATGCGTGGTGTTTATGGCGATCAGCAACGTTTTTATGATACCTACTTTTCACAATATAAAGGTTATTATTTCTCAGGTGATGGTTGCCGCAGAGATGAAGATGGCTATTACTGGATTACAGGTCGAGTAGATGATGTGATTAATATTTCTGGTCACCGTATGGGAACTGCTGAGGTTGAAAGTGCTTTAGTTCTCCATGATGCGGTTGCAGAAGCTGCTGTTGTTGGTGTTCCTCATGAAATTAAGGGCTGGGGTATTTATGCTTATGTAATCTTAAATGATGGAATTGAAGCAACACCAGAACTACAAAAGGAGCTTGTACAGTTAGTTCGGGCTGAAATTGGGCCTATTGCTACACCCGATTTTATCCAGTTCACACCTGGACTTCCAAAAACAAGATCTGGTAAAATTATGCGTCGAATTTTGCGAAAGATTGTCGAAGGCGAGTCTGATAAAATTGGTGATACTTCCACATTAGCAGATCCAGCTGTAGTAAATTCGCTGATTAAAGGTTGCCTTATTGAAGGCTAACTTTTAATATATTTTTAGTCATTGAAGCACAAAAATGGGCTTCAATGACTACTTATTTATTTTTTTTAGTATATTTTATTTTTTAAACTATAATTTCTAGTTAAAAGCGAGTAATGTTATAGTTCAAGTTATAGGATGGGTGAATTGGTTTTTAATTTGGCACATCGTAGTGTGGCAATTTAATAGTATTGGTTATAAATGAATAGGATTTTTATTATTGCAATCGCAGACCCTGATCCTGGGTTTTGTGCTTATTGCAAAAAAATTTTTGAGCATCGTGGATATGTTGTTATTGTTTCAAATTCCCCGAATGAACTTTATCAGGCTGTTTCAGAGGAGCTGGTGGATCTTGTTGTCTTGTCTACAGACTTTCCGGACCGCAATGCTACTGATATCTGCTATGATATTAGAAAAATTCCTGAATACTTTAATTTACCCATAATCTTTACATCTGCTGAACTAGACGAAAGTGAAATTTTATACTGCCTTGGGGTAGGAGGTTCAGATTTCCTAATTAAACCAATTTCAGATCAAGAGCTTCTTGCTAAAATTTCCTTTGCTCTGCATACTTTTAATAAAATGAATGACCGTTTTGGTGGCTTACCCTTGGGGTGTCGAGTCGGTGGGCGCTATGAAGTTGTAGGACATATTGACTCTGGTGGTTTTTCCAACGTATACAAAGCTGTAGATGTGACTTCTGTTCATCGTATTATGTATGCAGTAAAAGTTTTCGACTTTCCTTTTACAGAGCAATCAACCCGTGAGCAATTGTATTCTTTTTTACGAGAAGCCTATCAACTTTGTAAATTAAATCATGAAGCAGCAGTGAAGATTCATGACTTTGGGCAGTTTGGTAGCATTATCTTTATTGCAATGGAGTATGTGGATGGTGAGCCAGTTGATGAATTAATTGAGCAGAATGGACCCATGGATGAGGTGAATGCTGCATTTTTGGCTTTTGAACTTTGTGATGTTTTAAATTACCTCGATCAGAAAGACATGTTGCATCGTGATATTAAACCAGACAATATTATGATTACAAAACAAGGTGCTATTAAGTTAGTTGATTTTGGTTTATGTAAGCAAAAGAATGAGCAAACTTTATCCTTGGATGAAGATCAGTTTAAAGGAACTGCACAATTTGTCTCACCAGAATATATTCGCGGCGAAGGTTTGACGATTGCGAGCGACCTATATGCACTTGGAATTAGTTTATATTATATTGTTTCTGGTTATAAACCGTTTGATGGCAATGACTTTGCTAGAATTCTTCATCAACAAATGAATGAAGCTCCACCTCATTTAAGTACACTTCAAACTCAAATATCACCTGAGTTTGTTAACTTGATTATGCAGATGTTAGAGAAAGATGTTTCTAAGCGCCCATCATTGCCAGATGCTATGGAAGTTTTAAGTGGTATTCTTTCTGACAATAATCCACCTTAAAGGTAAGCTTTAATTACGCCCTGTGTGCCAAGTTCCCCAAAACCTTGATCTTCCAAATGTTTGTACACACGGTAAGCATTTTCGAGGCAGCTTAGTTTTAGATTTTGACTTTTTGCTTCTGATAAAGCAATTTTTAAATCTTTTACGAAATGCTTGATGAAGAAGCCTGCTTCATAATCTCCTTTTGTCATGCGAAGTGCTAGATTATTTAATGCCCAGCTAGAAGCTGCACCTGCTCCAATGCTCTTGAGTATTTGTTCTGGGTCTAATCCATTTGCTTGAGCATAAATCATAGATTCAACTGCACCAAGCATATTACCAGCTACTACAATTTGATTACAGCATTTGGTATGTTGACCACTTCCTGCAGCTCCCTGATAGACAATATTTTTCCCAAATACCTTTAGGATGGGTAAATACTCATTAAATGTTGACTGCTGCCCGCCTACCATAATGGATAGAGTTCCGGCTGATGCCCCAATGTCACCGCCTGATACAGGGGCGTCTAAAGTCATTAAACCTTTGGCTATAGCTAATTTTTCAAGCTTCATCGCTAAAGATGGCGTTGAGGTTGTTAAGTCAATTAAACAAGCACCAGTTGGTGCGTGGACAAGGATACCATGATCACCAAGGTAGACATCTTCTATATCTTGTGGATACCCAAGCATAGTAAAAATAAGATCACATTCACTTGCTAGGTAAGCAGGTGATTCAAGCCATTTACAACCCATCTCTATCAGTTCTGTTGCCTTTGAAGGGGTGCGTGAATTGATTTTCAGAGAACCAAACGCATTGAAAAGATGTTTACAGATACTCTTTCCCATTACCCCAGTTCCAATAAACCCAATCCTCTGCATGATTATGCCTTTTCTTCTTTAGTCATTTCATTACGAATCTGTTTGTTACGCAATTGCACTTCTTTACGTAATGCTTTTCGCTCTTCCGCTGCACGAAAACGGCGACAAGCATCTGTTGTATCAAGTTTGAGTGGCTCTATTGGTACTGGATGGCCATGGTCATTTACCGCAACCATTGTGAAATAGCAAGAGTTCGTATGACGGATTTGACGGCTTTTGATGTCTTCTGCTTCAACACGTATACCAATTTCCATGGATGTATTACCGGTGTAATTAACGGAAGCTTTGAGGGTCACAAGTTCACCAACATATACAGGTTGCTTGAATAGAACCTGATCAACAGATAGTGTGACAACATAATTACCAGAGTAACGACATGCACAAGCATAAGCAACTTGATCTAGATATTTTAACATTGCTCCACCATGAACTTTCCCGCTGAAGTTACTACTCTCTGGTGGCATTAAAATGGTCATGATTACATCACGATCTACTTCGAATTTTTTCATGATTTTACCCTTATCGTTCTTTCTAAACACTTACTTTATTGGGGCGTATGCTTATTTCTGTTTAGCAATTTCAAGCTAATGAAGATTGCTTATTTTGCAAGTAAAATTCATTATCCTTGAAAGAAATTGATTTAATTTACGTTCTCAGAGAGAATAACATCGTTTAGCTTGAGATTGATTGAATTCAAGTTAAATTGTCATCTAAGAAAATTTTTTAGAAGGATTATGATATGGATATACATTTGAGTATAAATGGTGAACGAAGTGGGCCGTTCAATTTAGCTAAATTACAAGAGATGATAAATTCCGATGATACTCTTGCAGAGCGGGCTTTTGTTTGGCACTCTGGTTTAGAGAACTGGATTGAGATGCATCAGTTAGATGGTTTACAGTTTAGTCGCCCCGTTCCTCCGCCTCCAAGTCCTGGAGTTCCTTGTTCACCGCCGAATCAAAGTGAAGGAGGGGATGCAACCGGTGGTATAATACCATATAAAAACCCAAGTGCATTAATTGCATATTATTTAGGTATTGTTGGTTTATTGCCTTTCATTGGGTTTATATTTGCAATTGCAGCATTTTTTCTTGGAATTCGTGGTTATTCCCGTTATCGTAAAAATTCTATTATTAAGGGGCAAATCCATGCTTGGATAGGGATTTTATTAGGTGCATTATCAATTTTTTATCACACAATAATAATTATTGCAATGATTAGTAATAGTTGAGAAAATTTTTTATAGAGGTATATGATGGAGTATTATTATCTAGATGCAAGTAATGAAGCGCAAGGTCCTGTCTCACAGGATGAGTTGTCGAATCTTACAAGTGTTGGTGTTTTAAATGAATCTTCTTTAGTTGCTAAAGTTGGAGATTCTGAGTGGGTTGCGCTTTCAACAGTCATAGACGTTTCTTCATTGGTAAAGCCTGCTAATGCTGCCGCTTCCCAGCCAAAGTATGCTCCGAGCGCATCCTCCATCCCTTCAAGACAACCACAGACTTCAAAAATAGATGAACCTCTAGCATTATGGGCTTTGATTTTAAGTATTGTAGGTTCTCTGTGTTGTTGTTTAGCTGGAATTGCAGGAATTGTTATGGCTCATACTTCATTGAATCGTATTAATCAAAACCCTGAGCTATATAAAAATAAAGGTATTGCAAAGGCTGCACTAATCATTGGTTATTTGGGTTTGGCTTTCAATTTCTTAGTCTATATTCTTCAGTTTGTTATTGGTATTGTAGACGCTGGCTCTTCATACTAAATAAAATTTTGTTTTTTGAAAGGCCTCTTTATTTTTCGAAGAGGCCTTTTTTATTGCTTAAACTACCTGTTTTAAGACTACCTTTTAGGTGTATTTTTATTATAATAGTTTATTATCTTTTTAAGCAAGGTTTTATATGTCAGATTTTAAATTTAACCTTAAAGTTGAAACATTTCATACCATCTTCTTCTCTATTGGTACCATGTTCTTCATAACAAGCATTCCCCAATTGATGGTCTTGAAAGTGTTCAATGGACCTGACTGGCTGGCTGTATTGGCTCGATCTAGCATTATTGCTTGCAATCTACTCGTGGTTGTTTTTGCAGGTTATTTTAATCAGGTAAATCGCAGACGTTTATTTTTAGCCTTTGGGCTTATTGTTGCCAGTTTATCTTTTTTTACTGGCGGGATTCTTAGTTCGACCAATGAAGTGATCCTGTATGCGTATGTGGGGATTACCTTAATTGCAAACCTTTGTATACAATTAATGGAAAACGCTCGTATGAGTTTATGGCGCGCTCTATACCCCGGGGATCGCTTAGGTAAGGTTGCGGCTCTATTTGCATTTGTGGGGACTATTTTGATAACTTTATCTTACACTGCGACAAAGCTTATTGAGAATGGGCGTATTACGCCTAGGGAAGCTTACTTTGGAAGCGCCGCATTTATTTTACTTTCGTTATTTGTTTATTCCTTTGTTCGTGTACCTGAAGAAATAAAGGACTATGAGAGTAAAGCCCAAAGAAACCCTTTTAAATCATTGTGGGGTGGATTTTCATTACTTTGGCAAGACAAAGAATACGGTTTATATCAGTTACTTCAAATGATTTTAGGAGCAGCAAATTTACTGATTTTGATTAATCGCCCTGTTATTTTGGATTACGAATTTGGCAATATTACAATTAGTCAACATGCAATGATTGATTTAGTTGTTCCAACTGTAGCAACATTAATATCTGTTTATTTTTGGGGAGGACTTGTTGATAAAATAGGCCCTGTAGCTGCACGTATTTTGTCTGCAAGTTGCTTTTCATTTACATGGGTCGCGTTATATATCGGTATTCTGTATCAAAGCATGTTGTTGGTTTATGTGTCTTCTTTCTGTAGCGGGATTGCGATGGGATCAGGCAAAATTTTGTGGCGTATTGCGCATGCTTATTTCTCTAAGCCAGAAAGAGATTCACAATACTTTGCAATTCATCAAGCACTCACTGGAGTACGTGGACTCATATTCGGCTTTGTTGGGCTCTTTACTTACAAATTTTTAGGACCCCACATTACTCTGATTTCGCTTCTTCTAACTTTAATTACGGTTCCTGGATATGTATATCTCAATAAGTATATGAAAAAATCAAATAGAAAAACAACTATATGAACTTAAATTTAACTAAGAAAATAGTCAAAGAAGCTTTACAAAAGCGTTTTTTATACTAAAGTCTTATATTTCTGTAAACATTTATGGAATTGGATTTTTAAAGTATGAAATTTTCTTCAAAGACTCGTTACGGATTGCGAGTTTTGTTACATATTGCTTTAGAGAGCAAAGATAATAAAACCTGTAATGGTCGTGAGATCTCTTCTTGCCAGGGATTGAATGATGCTTACTTTGAGCAGATCATGCTTCGTTTGAAAAATTCTGGTTTGATTCGCACAGTACGAGGTCGTAATGGCGGTTATGCTCTAGCGAAAAAAGCGAATTTTATAAGTTTACTAGATATAATTGAATCCCTTGAAGGCCCTTTTGACTTAGGTGATGACCAAGTAGGAGATTCCCGGGAGGCACAAGCTGCCGCAAAAGTTTTTGACTTGCTTTCGGATAGTTTTCGTGAGGAATTATCTGCGATTACCCTCGAGAGCATTATACAACAGGAGTTGAAACAAGCTCCGGACTATATCATTTGAGATTTATTAAAAAAAATGAAAGGAATCCATGATGGAAATTGACTATCAGGAAATTAATGAGAAGCTGAATGCCATGACCCCTGCTGAGGTTGTTGCATGGGCTGTGGAATATAGTGGTGGCGAAGTCATTTGTTCGACGAACTTTCGCCCTCAAGAAGCCGTAATTCTTCATATGTCTACAAGTGTTATGCCGGAAATGCCAATTCTGTGGGCTGATGGTGGAAATGCATATAAAGAAACTTATGTGTTTGCAGAAAAATTAATGAGCGAAATGCAGCTGAACATGAAGATTTATAATCCGTTGTTAACTGCTGCACGACGTGAAGCTTTATTTGGACCAGTTCCAAGTATTGACGATCAGGACGCTCATGATATTTTTACGCAGCAAACAAAAATTGAGCCATTCAAGCGTGGGCTTGCTGAGTTAAAGCCAAAAGTATGGTTAACTGCAATTCGGGCGGATCAAACTGAACATAGAGCATCTCTTGATATCGCATCTCCTGGACCAAATGGTGTCATTAAGCTAAGTCCTGTTTATCACTTTAATGATGAGATGATGGAGGCATATTTAGCTGAGCATAACCTACCAGATGAAAAACATTATTTTGATCCTACTAAGGTGGAATCCAAGCGTGAGTGTGGTCTTCATGTAGTAGAAGGCAAATTAGTTCGTAAGAACGCGTAATTATTAAAGGATTTTCTAATGGAAGAATATAATATTTCACATTTAGATGCTTTAGAAGCTGAAGCTATTCACATCTTCCGTGAAGTAGCTGCTGAATTTGAGCGTCCTGTCATTTTATTTTCAGGTGGTAAAGATTCCATCTTATTAGTGCACCTTGCGCTGAAGGCATTTCGCCCGGGAAAATTTCCATTCCCAATTATGCACGTTGATACAGGTCACAATTTTCCTGAAGTTATTAATTTCAGAAATAACCTTGTTAATAAAATTGGTGAACGCCTAGTTGTGGCTTCTGTTGAAGAAGCAATAGAAAAAGGTATCGCAACACAGTTACCTGGTGTGGTAAGTCGTAATAAGTTACAGTCCCCAACACTTGTTCATGCAATTGAGGAAAATAAGTTTGATTCATGTTTCGGTGGTGGCCGTCGTGATGAAGAAAAAGCACGTGCCAAGGAACGTATCTATTCTCACCGTGATGCATTTGGTGGCTGGGACCCTAAAAATCAGCGTCCTGAACTTTGGAACTTATACAATGCCAAATTAGCACCAGACGAAAATATGCGTATCTTTCCTATCTCAAACTGGACCGAGATGGATGTTTGGCAGTACATCAAACGTGAAGATATTGAGTTACCACCAATCTACTTTACACATAAACGTGATGTATTTGAACGAGATGGGCAGTTGTTACCCGCATGTGAATATCTACCGCTCAAGAGTGGGGAAAAGGTTGAAACGCGTGACGTGCGTTTCCGTACTGTTGGATGTATGGTCGTTTCCGGTGCTGTTGAATCTCGTGCCGAAACTGTTGATGATATTATTGCTGAAGTAGCCGCTGCACGTATTTCTGAGCGTGGCGGCCGTGCCGATGACAAAGGTTCTGAAGCTGCGATGGAAGAGCGTAAAAAGGAAGGATATTTCTAGAATGAGTGACGATTACAACACTGAATTACTACGTTTTTCTACATGTGGTAGTGTGGATGACGGTAAAAGTACTCTGATTGGCCGTTTACTTTTTGATAGTAAAATGCTTTTTGATGACCAAGTTGAAGCATTAGAGAATGCATCTAAACTTGGTGGTGAGTTTAACTTAGCAAACCTCACAGATGGTTTGAAAGCAGAGCGTGAGCAGGGAATCACAATTGATGTTGCATACCGCTACTTTCATACACCAAAACGTAAGTTTATTGTGGCAGATACTCCAGGTCATATTCAATATACACGTAACATGGTCACGGGGGCTTCAACTGCAAACTTAGCAATTATATTAATTGATGCACGTAAAGGAGTGATTGAGCAAACCCGCCGTCATAGCTTTATTGCAAGTCTTTTAGGAATTGAGCACATCGCAGTAGCTATTAATAAAATGGACTTGGAAGATTACAGCGAAGAAGTGTTTAACAACATTGTTAGTGACTATGAAAAACTATCTTCTAACTTGGATATTAAGGATATCACATACATCCCTATGAGTGCATTAATGGGGGATAACGTTGTCAACAAAAGTAAGAACATGTCTTGGTATGAAGGCCCAACTATGCTGCACTTCCTTGAGTCTGTTCATATCAACAATGACCGGAATTTTGAGAACCCACGTTTCCCGGTGCAATGGGTGATTCGCCCACGTGATGATGACTACCATGACTTCCGTGGTTTTGCCGGTCAAGTCGCATCTGGTACATTTAGCGTAGGTGATGATATTGTTGCATTACCTTCTTATAAAAAATCAAAGATTAAGCAAATTCTTATTCAGGATCAAGAACTTGAAGTGACATACCCACCTCATTCTTGCACAATTTTATTGGAAGATGAGATTGATGTCTCTCGTGGCGATATGATTGTTAAACCAAGTGACTTACCTCTTGTTGAACAAGAGGTAGAAGCAATGCTTTGTTGGATGCATGAACGGCCTCTTCAGCTAAAGAAAAAGTACATTATTAAGCATACAACACAGAGTACACAATGTATGATTCGTGGTTTAGATTATAAAGTGAATATCTCTACATTGGAAAACGAGGATGCGGATACATTAGAGTTGAACGAAATTGGTTATGTTAAAATTAAAACAGCACGCCCTTTATTGTTTGATGATTACCGTAAGAACCGGCAGGTAGGTGGATTTATTATTATTGATCCAGGTACAAATCTAACAGTCGCTGCAGGTATGCTTCGTGAACCTGCTGACTTTTTACAAGATGATAGTGACTTTGTTATCTAATTAAACAATAAATTATTTATAAGCTCATAGCTCTTGCTGTGAGCTTTTTTTTGATTGAATAATGAATATTTGTCCTACTTAAATTCAACTGAGAATTGATTTTTGTAAGAAAACGCTTGGATGAACGTATCCTTTTTAATGATTTACTTGAACTGGTTAGTGTATGGCAATATTATCTTAATTGATTTCATCTACAAACATAAAAAAAGTTTTAAAGGAAAAAAATGAAAAGTATTTCAAGAATAATTACTACGTTAGCATTAATATTATCTGCTGTAGTTTATGCAGAGGATGATGAAAAGTCTCCACTCGCTAAAGAGATGGATTCAATGGCAACTGTGTTTAAAAAAATTGATCGCGCAACTCGTAAAGGGAAAATTGATGATAAAGAGGACTTAGTTGCTGCGGCAAAACAACTCAAAGAAAGTTTTATTAAATCTAAAAATTTAATTCCACCAATGGTTGCAGATATGCTAGATGGTGATGATAAAACTAAAATGATCGCTGAATACAAAAAAGCAATTGATGAGTCTATTAGTTTATGTGACAAGCTAATCAAAAACCTTGAAGAAGAGGATGTTGCGGCAGCAAAAGCTACAATAAAAGAGTTGAAAAAAGGTCGTAGATCTGGTCATGATAAATATCAGCCAGAAGATGAATAGTTGTATTTACAATAAGGTTCTATTAAGCTTTGGCTTTAAGTTCTATTAAGCACCTCGGCATGAGGTGCTTTTTTTATAGCCATAATCACTTCATTACTTCAATTTTAGAATTAAATTAATAATAATGAATCTAAAATATTAATTGAGGTTGTTATGAAAATTGGAACAGTAAATGAAATTAAGAAGCATGAATACCGTGTTGGTATGACCCCTACCTGTGCACATGCATACATTAAACATGGACATGATGTCTACTTTGAAAGTGGAGCAGGGGATTCTACAGGTTTTACGGATGACCAATATGAGGCAGTGGGAGCTAAGCCTTTAGCTACAGCAAAAGAAGTATTTGATATGGTAGATATGGTGATCAAAGTTAAGGAACCTCTGCCTCAAGAGTACGACCTTTTTCACGAGGGCCAAATTTTATATACTTACCTGCACCTTGCCGCAGACAAACCTTTGACTGAAGCACTTTTACGTAAAAAAGTAAAAGCGGTTGCATATGAAACTATTGAGGACCAAGACCATCTACTACCTTGTTTGCGCCCTATGAGTGAAATTGCAGGGCGTCTTTCAGTTCAAGAAGGGGCAAAGTATCTTGAGAAACCATTTGGCGGTCGTGGTATTTTATTGGGGGGCGTGCCTGGGGTTCGTCGTGGTAAAGTGGCAATCCTTGGCGGTGGTATTGTAGGTACAAACGCATGTAAAATTGCAGTTGGTATTGGTGCACAGGTAACAGTTTTAGATTTAAACGCCAGTCGTATGGCATATTTGGACGATGTTTTTGGCGCAAGTATTACAACTTTATATAGTACTGAAAGCAATATCGAGCAAATTTGCCGTGAATCTGATTTAATTATTGGCGCAGTATTGGTTCCGGGCGCAGCTGCACCCAGATTAATAACGAAAGAGCATCTTTCGTTAATGAAGCCTGGAACAGTTCTTGTTGATGTTGCAATTGACCAAGGTGGATGCTTTGAAACTTCTCGAGCAACAACACATGATGACCCAATTTATATTGTTGATGATATTGTACATTACTGTGTTGCAAATATGCCTGGGGCTGTGGCTTTATCGTCTACATTAGCACTTATAAGTACAACTTTAGGGCATGGACTTAGTATTGCAGATCATGGACTTGAGGAAGCTTGTCTTGCACATGAAGGCCTTAGCAAAGGGCTAAATACATATAATGGATCAATTGTTTACAAAGCAGTTGCAGAGAGTTTAGATCTTCCATATATGTCATTTAATGATGCACTTTTATAAAATTATGCTACTATACCTTTGATAGAATTTATTAAAGGAAAAAGTATATGCGCTCAACCATTTGGCTAATTTTATTAGCTATGTTTTCTCAGTCTTGTGTTTCTACGATTGTTAAAACACCAGGTATTGAAGTGGAAGTCGTTGATTCAGCAAATTCAAAACCATTGCAGGGCGCACAGGTCGCAATTTGTGGAGATCACTGGAATAATTTTGCTGAACTAGAAACCGATCAAAATGGTTTCGTTGTCTTTGACCCAATTTATGAGCGTCAATGGTTGCAGTTACCAGCTACAATGATCATTGTTACTTATGTTGTTGTCTCAAAAGAGGGCTATATCCCAAAATTTGTAAGTATACAGCATATGCCAAAGTTTGATAAACCTCAATTTGAAAAACAAGAAGTACGTTTAAGTAAATTAAAAGCTCCAAAACCCAAAGCAACCTTCTTTTGGGACTATGCACAGGCACAAGCAAATTCTAAAAAGTATCAAAACCCTTTATGGATCTATGTTTTGAAAGATAATGATAGTAGTTTCTTAAGCCTTTATTGGATGCATAATCCTGAGTTTATACAATTTTTTACAGATAATAAAGCAACTCTTCTTTTACTTTTTGAGCGTGACGTTGAAAAAATTGGGTGGCGTGGGGAATATCTTAAACTTTGGCAACTTTATGAGCTGCAACCCAACTTTAGATATATTCAGAATATTCAGCAAGAAATCTCTAAATGATATGCGTGTGTTTTTTGATTGAAGCATATCATTCTTAATAGTATGAAATTAATTGAATATGAGTGATTTAGTATATTAGAAGTTCTTGAAAGTTGAATGAAGGGTATCATCTTATTGTATAGAAGAAAATTACGAATTTAGCTCGTAACTATATTTGAGGGAGGAGTGACCTCTTATGGATGAAATTTCAATTTTTAGTGAGAATATAAACCACTATGACAGATGATCAGCAACAACTATCATTAGAGGATCAGAACCAACCTTTAATTCCAGGTGATACAGTTGGAAGCTTTGAAATCGTAAAACAGCTTGGATCAGGGGGAATGGGAGAAGTCTACTTGGCAAAGCAAGTAGCAATGAACCGTGAAGTCGCATTAAAAGTATTAAACCCTGAATTCACGGTAAATAAACAAGCTGTAGATCGTTTCTTTAGAGAAGTTGAGGTTGCTGCAAAACTTGAACACCCCAACATTGTTACAGCCTTTGATGCAGGTAAACAGGGCCCATATCATTATTTGGCAATGTCATATGTAGATGGTTATGATCTTTCCTCTCGACTAGAAAAAGGCAAGATGAGTGAAGTTGAAGTGCTTCATGTTGCGCTTTCAATTACAAAAGCACTAAATTATGCATGGAAAAAGTTTGGTATGCTTCATCGTGATATTAAACCTGCAAATATCATGGTGAATTCTGCAAATGAAGTCAAACTCATGGATATGGGAATTGCAAAAACACATGGTGGAACCGAAGAAGCAACTGACTTGACAGCATTTGGAATGATTTTAGGAACACCTTATTATATGAGCCCAGAACAATCCATGAATAATCAAGAATTAGATTGTCGATGTGATATTTATTCTCTTGGAGCTACACTTTATCACTTAATAACAGGTGTAAAGCCATACGATGGTGAGTCCAGTATCTCGGTCATTACGAAACACTTAAGCGAGCCCTTAACTCCACCTAAAGACCGGATTTTGGGTATTTCTGATAAGATGAATGACATCATGTGCAAGATGATGGAAAAAGACCGTGAAGACAGGTTCCGTAATTGGGATGAGTTAGAGCATGATTTAAATGAATTGACGCAAGACTTTTCAACCTTGACATCTTCTATGGGATTTCAAGGGGTGGATACAGAAGGTGTTACGCAGATCATTGAAAAACCTGTTATAGACCAAGCTAATCAAGTCCATTCTCCTCAAATGAATATAACGGGGGTAATCCCCGAAGAGAAAGTGTCACAAATTGCAACAAAAGAACCGCCTGAAAATTTTGTTCAGCAGAAAAAATCAAGCAATTCTCTTTATATAGTGGTTGCTATTATTCTACTAGTCACTGCCGCTTTTATCCTGATTCCTAAAGATGAAATAGATAATCATGAACCTATCCAAGGCCTAGAAGAGCAAGAAGGTGAGCGTGAAATTGTTGAACCTAAACTTGTGGAAAGCGAAGAGACTGACACAATAATGGCTGAGGTTGTCAGTGAATCTATTGAAATTTCAACTGAACAAAAAGTAGATAAGCTTGTTGCCCCTATTGAGATTGAAGAAGAGGTTGTATTTAACAAAGCCTACGAGGAATATATCAAAATAACAGGTTGGGAGAATCTGAAAAAAGCATATTCAGAAATGCTTCCCATAATGCATGCATATAGTGAAATACTTAAAGATAGCGATTTAACCAAAAAAGAAGAATCATTTCAGTTGAAGACAAAAAAGGTAGAATCACTTCTTTTAGATGGGGCAAATCAAGAATCACTTACTTATGAAGCAGATTTTAAGGAGTTATTAAAACTTCCGATTAATCATGATTCTATTAAAAAAACGAATCAATTTATTACGAAATATGATGCTTTTTTAGCAGATGCTAAGATTATTCAACCTTTTGCATTAACAAGTCTTAAGACTATAGAAATCAAAAAAGAACATCTTGAAACTCGTTTTAAGAATAAATTGAAACATTTTGAAACACAGGAAAAAATTCTTGCTTTATTAATGCAAAAACAAAAAGAGACTGATTTGCTTGAAATTAGCTGGAAAGAAAAAGCAAAGTTGGATGCAAAAGCCATTGCTAAAATACAACAAAGAACCAGTAATATTGATGGTATTGAAATAGATTCTGAAGCAGATAAAATGCTTACAAAATTACAGGAACAGTTAACCGACCTTGCAAAAGTAAATCAAGAAGCTCAAGTTTTACGTAAACAAGTTGCGTCTCATAGTGAGGTTCAACTTCCTGTAAAATTTGGAGATCTAGCTGCTAAAGAGAGAGCATCTAATGCACTTTCTAAATTGATTAATAAGGTAGAGGTGAACAAGTTAGGCTCGGAAGTTTTTACGAAAGAGCAAGTTGCAGTTTTGACAGACATTGAGCAAAAAATTACCCAAATTCCAGTTGCTGAGCCTTGGGAAAAATACTATGATGAAACACTCATCTTAGTAGAGCAGGCAAAGTCCTCAAAAACAGAGAATAGTACATTAGCAGAATTAATGAATAGGGCCGCACAGGTATATCATGTTTCGCTTAACAAAGGCTTGTCAAAGAAAAAGCCCAATCACAACTTTTCTATGTTTTTAGAAAAGTCTCCAGAACATGTTCAGCATAAATTGGTTGCTCAGATGATAAACCCTGGCATTAAAGTAATATCGTTTACATATACCAAGTCACCATCCAGTCAAATGCAAAAAGTGTACCCACAGCATATCGTTGTAGCGATTGACCCTGATGGTAAAAGCAATCAAAGAATTAAGTTGGATTTAACTTTAGTTCTTTCAGGTAGCACAAAAAATTATGAAATTACAAAACCGTTTTACATCGCTGTTCATGAAACAGGTGTACGATCGTTTAGGGAATATTCCAAGACAGTTCTACAGAAAGTTATGTTTGATGATGCTGTGGTTTGCGTAAATAATCAATCCTACACAACCATAGCTGAATATTGCAATTGGCTAAGCAAAAATACAGGCCTTCAGCCAGCCTTTGAAATACCCAAAAACAAATCCTTAAAGTCATTGCGCTTTATTGATTCAAATGGATTTAGTCTACCTACTATTGCACAATGGTATGTTGCATTTGATCAATCTCAAGATAAAGGGTACGTTCAAGAACTCACAGTCCAGTCTAAAATGCCGACCACTGAAAATGCCATTGCTATTAGTGCTCTCTATGGAAATCTTTCAGAGTTGACCCGTAACTTAAAAGGGAACCTGGTTAAAAAAGAGACAGTCCTTGGTATTAGTTATTTACAAGAGAATGTTGCAGAGAACTTTGAACGTGAATTATATAGCGATGACCCGCGAAAAGATGTTGGTTTTAGGGTCATGATGCCAATCATAAATATATTTTAAGGGGAGTGATTGTTTATGAAAGATAAGTTTTTATATGGGACTGCAATTCTTGCTTTTTTAGCAAGTTGTAGTACGCCTTCAACAGTTAACTTAGTTGAAGAAAAACAGCAGATGATCAACAATATCAGCGCGAAGTCTGCGAATGAGCACTATGCTGTTTGCTATTGGTTTAGTAAGGTATACCAAGATCCAAATCTTAAGCCAGAACAAAAGTCCAAGGCTAGTCGAGCCCTATCTAAAGCAGAAGCAGCAGTGATTGCTGGTATTACCCAAACAATAAATGGCGAATTATCTGTAGCGCTTTTAGGTGATACCGCTGGTCTAACTTCCCAAGAGGGGACTGACGAAGATTTAATGATACTATATCGAGAATATCATAAAGATATCCCTGTTAAGATTAATGTTAAGCGAGCAGAATCATTAGCTTGGATTCAAGGACTTCCTAAAAGTAATTTTGGTAGCTGGGCAAAAGGAAACCCTTTAACAATAAATTTAAGCAAAAAGAATCCTTCAGTATCTTCTGAGCTAGACGAAAAAATTAATAACCGAATTGACTCTCGTTTAATTGATGCTGAAAATCTACTTTCTCAATCGAAGCTGCCTGAAGCATTTGCTTTGGTAAATGAGTTGCAACAAAATTTTTCAGATTCGCCATTTGAAGATAAGGTTAAACCAGGTTTTGACAAAATTGCTTTCAACTATATTCAACAGACTATTCGTATTGCTGCAGCTATGGATTTCAGCATTCAAGAAAATATTGATTTAGCAAATCAATCATTAATAGAGTTGGAAAAATCTGTTTCAGTAAGTCCTGCACTTGCTGCTGTCTTTACTAAAGATTTAAAAGACCAGTATATGGCAGTGAGGGAAAAGATTGCTGAATCCAGACTAATTAAAATTACAAATGAGTTTGAAGAGCTTAAAGCAAAAAACTATTATTGGACTTTATATCAGCTGCATCAAGAAAAATTAGTAGAGATAGAAACAGCACACCCACTTGAAAAACCTGTTTTAATAGCGGGTGTATGGTCTTATTATCGTGCGATATTACCTGATGCTATTGAATTCTTAGTTCTTCAAGCGCAGGAGAATATCGAACAGGGAGAACGTCATGGTTCAGCGGTAATTATTTATCGTATGTGTGATGAAATGATTGCATATCTTGTTGTATCAGATACATCACAAACAGATCAATTTAAAGGACAGCTGAGAGAACTAAGTATCTTAAAGAAAGAATCTCAAAAATTTATCAAACAGTTTCTTAGTCGTAGTTTAGTGATTAATGATATTGACCCAAAGCAAGGTTTAGGGACTGAATTGAAAAATGAACTGGAGGGTGATTTTGCTGAAATCTTTGAAAATCATCCTCTTCTTTATGGTCTTAAGATGAAAGAAGGTGAGGGGACCCGTGAAGATTATGTGATTGCAAAAGGAATTTACCCAAATTTAGATGCATCATATGGCCCTCCACAACGATCTCAAAAATTGGAGATATTGAAAGGGAAAGTCACAAAACATACAAATCAAGATTGGCAAAATGCTAGAAAATCTCAGCGTGCTAATATCCCCCAGTTTGTATACAAGCAAAAGCTCTATCGTTATACAGTAACAAGTGAAAGTATTGAAGCGGTTGCCAATGCTCGTCTAAGTTTCAAGGTTAACTTTCAAGATAAAAGTACAAACGTACGGATTAATTTGGGCCAGTCTTTAAAACGTGAATTTATAAATGAAAGTATTGATCCGAACTTTACTAAAGTTGAAGAGCAGAAGCTTTCAGTTATGCCAAAAGAAAGTTTTCCTGAAAACCCACAACCAGAATTAAAGAAAGAACGCATATTAAGTTTGTTGGAGATGAAAGAATGGGCACGTAAAGAAACCCGTTATTTGGCAAAATTAAAGATAATGAATGTTCTTGTTGCATATCCTACGGTTCTCCAAGCACAAAGTGAGGATTACGTAAATGCCCAAAACTGGAAGGTCGCTTCTAACTTCACTGGTATTCTCATGGATTATATGGAGCATATCAATACAGAAGGTGATATTGAGTTCTTTACTAATGCTGAACAGGCAGAGTATCATAAAGAAGCATTTGATGCAAACTTGAAAACTTTGGAGCAATTAAAAGTTTTTAAGAAAGTTGTCCCTGAGCAAGCAATTGAGCAATTAGTCAATTACTTAGAAAATTAATAGCATTTTTGATTTTTAAGCCCTGTTATTTTGAATAGAGCTTTTTATCAGAATTACTTCTTTATTACTTTAACTCTAACGAGTCTTCGTCCCCAATTGATTGCTTGCTTATGGTCTGTAAAAAATAAATCTAATTGGTTCTTTTTTATTGCAGATCCTGTGTCTTGAACAATGCCATAACCATAACCCGGAATAATAAACTCTGTACCAACTGCAAAAGACTTTAGGTTTGCTGCAAGTGTACCTTGACGGGCCATTGCACCACTTGATGTTTGACCAATGATTTTTACTTTACCTTTATTGCGACCATACTTAAAAACTGGCTCTCCTTTATCGTTCTTTTCCCACCCAGAGCATATCTCACAAGCACAGTAGCCTGTCAGTATCAAATTGATTTCTTCAACCTCAACGGCGATTGTCTTTGAACAAATAAAAAGAATGAGAAGAGATCTGATCATGAGTAGGCGTTAAAATAATCCTTGGCTTTACCAGTAGTTAAAAGACCTTCGAGCTTCTTTCTTGAAGATAGGTAGTCTTGGCTTTTGGCAGTTGCATAAATTAATGTTGCAGCAGTAAGTAACCCCTCATAAGCAGGTCCACTACTCCCAGATAATATTTCTATCCCACGTTCAAGAATATCATTTATCGTCGCCGGCATATCTTCTGCACGTTCACTTTGTAACTCAAAGCCAAGTTCATTAGAGTCAAGACGAATACCTTCTATTGGTAACTTTATACCTTTTTCTAATATAAAAGCTTTTAAACGTCCGTTTACTGGCGGGATAATCCCGCCTTCAATTCCTTTTAAGATAATTCCTTTATCGATGTCTTGGTTTACGATCAAGGGTTGTAGAGCTTCCCCGTATTCAATATGTACATATCCCGTAACAAGTGTTGTCCGTTTAGCTTTTACTGGTAGAACGAGTTTTTCTAAAGTTGCAAGAGCAGGGCGCTTTACTATTAATTGCCGTAGTTGTTGCATTTTATAAACACCAGGATTGAAATTTTCCTGCTGTAAGTATGCCCAACTAATTGCTGGATTATTTAGGTACTGAAGAGCCGTTTCATGATTTGCAAGTTTACCTGCCTCTGAATAAATTTGACTTGGAGTGATGCCAAATTTGGGCGCTTGTTGGTCTGTGCCCATAAGGACCGTTGGAAGACCAGCCGCTGCAAGTAAAGCAGGCAAAAAAGGAGCTACTGTCATATGTCTTTTTAAACCGTTAAAAGGGTCTGATAATATAACAAGATGATCAAGTCCACTCTCAACTTGTTGAAGGTCTAAGTTTAATGCATCTAGCATTCCTAGATTCTCTTCTTCGGTCTCTCTTTTCATTCGAAGTCCTATGAAGAACGCTGCTGCTTGCGCTTCATAGGCTTCACCAGAAAGAATAATTGACATGGCATCACAGGCCTGGTCTCTAGTAAGATCTTTACTTTGATGAGGTCCAATAGCAATGTCTTTGATATAGTTAGCAAGGCGTTTTTGCCCATTTGATAATGCCAGTTTCATTATAAATCTCCTAAGTGCTTGTAAATAAACGTCTAAGGTATTTGGTTCTAATTTGCTGTACATCGTCCATATATTCAAGGTCAGATGCTGCCAAATCTTCTATATCTTTCTGTAAAGAACGATGAATAGATAAATATTTTCTTGAAGCAGTGATCAAGTCAGTGAAGTCTTGAAGTGAATCCTTCTGTTGAATTTGCTCAAGTTGTTTTTGAGTAAAGATTTGCTGCAGTTTATCAGGGTGGAGCATTTGCATATAGTTACGGTATCTACGACCTATTTCATGACTGCGCAAAGAATCTTCTCGATAGCTGGCATAGTTATATGCCAACATTGTCACGATTTTATCACGCTGATTTAGTGAATCGAAGTTTTTAGTTACATAGTCTAATTCTGCATTTACATTGCGTTCAAAATCTACGTCGCCAAAACTAAGCATATGGATCGTTTCTTGTGGCTTTTTCTTTTTGATATGTTCAAATATAAAAGTCCTACGAATTGTATCTTCACACTTTTGATGAAGAATCATTCGCCATTCTTGAAGATAGTCCGAACTGAAACCAAACGTTGCCATTGCTAAATGCCAAGTTCCCTCAGGTTGTTTTAGAAATAAGTCAGATAGCAAAATAATTAGAGGAAAGACTTCAACTAACCAATTTAATTCTCGAAATGCTTCATTTTGTAAGCGCTCTTTTTCGATGGGGTCTTCTGTAGATAATAGTTTCTCTACTGTTAATAGATAATGTTTAGTATTATCTCCTAGCTGGTTAATCGTATTTCTAAACCACCGCACAAGTCGATCTGTACGATGAAAAGGAGCTTGGCGTTGAAGTGAAAATTCTGCTTGTAAACGCACATCTTTTTGCTTGAAATACTTTTTTAATGCAACTTTCATCAAAAAGCGGTTTGAAGACTTAGAGATTGTGGGCCAATGACGATATAGCGCTTTATCGCTTGACCAAGTCAAAGCCTGTTCAATTGCAACACTACTTACATGGTCTTCTGCCTCCCAAGCACGGATTAAATCACGAATTAAATCAGCGTCCTCATGTTCTGAAAGAAAATTTAACAAAATCGAATTGGCTTGGTCCGGATTTAGTTTCAATGCTCCACGGAATAAGGTCTCAAAAATAGATGATATTTCTTCATTTCGCCGTTGTGTTGCTTCAATAGCATTTAAGAGTGTAACTGGAAAAGACCCACGATTTAAAAGACGAAACCAATTTGAATTTGAATAAAAATTATTTGGAACGATTGAGCTCTCAGTACTATAAGCGATTGGCTTTATTTCATTTTCTAAGCTCTTAGTCGCTTGATCAACAAAATAATTGAACTCACTCAAAATTGCTTTTTCAGCAACCTTAACTTCGCTATTTAAAAAATCGTGTAGTACTTTTTCAATATATATGAAAATCTCAGCAGATTCTTCCTTTTGAGCATCACAACAAATTTCAAGATAAGGCTTTTGTACTTGTACAGCAATATCAGGGTTGAGCGTATCAAAAGCTTCAAATATATGCTGAAGACGATCATTCATAATTGTTGAGTTTGTTCCAGGTATTCTAAGATGTCATCAAACATATTTCGGCTTTCATCAAAGCTAATCTGTGCTCGGACACTTTTGACTTTAAACCAACCATAACCTTGAATCTCTTCTTCTTGAATAACAAGGTCTGTTTCATCTACATAGGCAATAAAATAAAGTACTGTTTTCATGCGCTCTTGCTTAGGATTGAAATAGCTCTCAACGAAAGCAGGTGAACGTTGAATGTTGTACGTTGTAATGCCGGTTTCTTCTTCAAATTCTCGTTTTGCAGTTTCGCGGGCAGTTTCGCCTTTTTCTGGGTGTCCCTTTGGAAATCCCCAATGCCCTTGGTTGTGCTGTACTAATAAAAATTTTAATCCTTGTACTGTTTTCTTAATTGGGATAATACCAATCGAGTACTCATTTTTCATGCTTTAATATCCTTTCTAACAACCTCTGCCGGAACAGTCGTTACACCTGGCCATAGTTTTCTTCCTGGGTAAATACTTGTGTGTATGCCAGTATGCACATGATCCCCAATAATTGTTCCAAATTTACGGCGACCAGTATCTATCAAAGTCCCCTCTATCATACTTTTATGATTACTTGCATCATGACGGTAGTTTGATGTGATGGTTCCTGCACCAAAGTTTACTTTTTCCCCCAAGATGCTGTCGCCAACATAACTCAAGTGCCCAACTGTAGCTCCTGATGACAAAACACTTGCTTTTACTTCACAGGCATTTCCGATTTTACATTTGTCTCCCAGTGAAATAGGGCCTCGTAAATAACAGTTGGGACCTATGCGGCAATTCTCGCCAGTAATGACAGTACCTTCAATATATACTCCGGGGAGCACTTCACTACCTTTTCCTAAGAGAAGCGTACCGTTAATATGAGCACCTTCATGAACCTTACCTTCGATTATACTGTCATCTACATAATGCTCATGGTAGTTGGCATTAGTTCTTAGTAGGTCCCAGGGGTAATGAATAAAACTTGCTTTGGGACAATGATAGTTGACTCCTTTATTTGGGACAACAGGAGAATCTGCAATAAAACCAAGCAAGCGATCATCCGCATCGTATATATATGCATTTTCTTGAACGGCAGACAAAGAATTTAAATCTTTTAATGGTAACCAAACATTTTCATATAGATATAAAGTTAAAGTCGTAACTTTACTAAGTAATATAGATGCATTGAAAATTTCCTTTTGAATAGCTGAAATACTTTTATTACCTAAAAGCCAAGTGCCAATTGAACGATTGCTAGTAAGAGGATATAGTTTAGGTATATCATCTTTAGCAATTGGTAGTATCTCAAACTTCATCTTTCAAAGCCTCTATCAAGCAAGATTCATACAAACCAGACCACTTATCCACATCTTCTTGCGTCTCTGCTTCAACAAGTATTCTAACTTTATTTTCAGTACCAGAATAACGAATTAAGTACCGAGCACTATCGCCATGTTCCTTGGCAAACTGATTATTGAGTTTTTGTAGAGGGCGAATCTCTTCTAACGGTAATTTATGACCAATATTCAGATTCGTTAGTTTGGATGGGAATAATTCTATTTCCTTTGAGAGTTTTGAGATTGGTTGATCAGATTGACTCAGGATGTGTAGTAATTGAATTGCACTCCCAATACCGTCACCTGTACTGGCATAGTCACTAAAAATAATATGCCCGGACTCTTCACCACCAAAGTTAAAATCGTTTTCAAGCATCTCTTTGATTACATTTCGGTCACCAACATTTGTCACTATGGTTGAAATTCCTTTTGACTCTAAATATTTATGCAACCCTAAATTACTCATCACAGTTACGACTGCTGTATTACCACGTAACTCGCCGTGTTCTTTTAATTTTGCAGCACATAACCCTAGTAAAGCATCTCCAGAAACAACATCACCACATTCATCAACAACAACTAGCCGGTCTGCATCCCCATCAAAAGCTAAACCAATATCCGCATTATTATCTTTAACTGTTTTAGCCAATTGCTCCGGTGCAGTTGCGCCACAATTATTATTTATATTTTGACCTGTAGGCCGATCTCCAATGACAATCAAGTCTGCTCCTAATTCCTGAAAAATCCATGGCGCAACATCATAAGCTGCACCATTCGCACAGTCAAGAACTATTTTCATCCCATTAAGTTTTAAACCTTGAGAGGAACGCTTGATATAATCAATGTATCTACCTTGAGGGGCTTGAAGCGGAATTACACGGCCAGGACGTTCTGGTAAGTCTTTACGACTTGGGTTCATAATGTAAGATTCAACTCGCTCTTCTAAGCGATCTGGCAGCTTATAACCATCATTCCCAAAAATCTTAATACCATTATCACAGGAAGGATTATGACTTGCTGTAATCATGACACCAAAATCTGCTTGCGTGGTTCGGGTGATATGAGCAACTGCAGGAGTAGGAAGAACACCCGTACGATATACATCCATCCCTTGAGCTAGAAGGCCGGCAATTAAACCTGCTTCAAGCATATCTCCCGATGAACGAGTATCACGGCCAATCACGATCGAGCCACTCTGATTTTTACGTAAATGCATCTGACCGAGTGCTTGTCCAATTCGAAATGCTACATCGGCTGTAATTGGATAACGATTCGCACGACCGCGAATTCCATCCGTCCCAAAAAAAGTTCCCATAAATTGTCTTCCTAAACACATCAAATATTAACTGAAATTCATTAATAAAAAATATACCGATTTACGCTCAAAGCAAGTAAATGAAATAGATCCATTTTTTTATTTGATTTTATTTACAATGTAGACATTTTTCTTAAATGTTTTCAAGCAAAATTAAACATTTAATATTTGTAAAATAAACAATTGATTATTAATTTACTTTGATTTAATCTTGACAAATGTGGGAGTTTTTTTATGCGTTTATTTTTGTTTAGTTTTGGTCTGGCTTTGTCTGTTTTAGGCTTGGATTCTGATTTAGAGCGTCTTGAGGATCGTTTATACGCTGTAAACGACGAGATGGTTTGTTATCAACTAGTAAATAAAATTTACAAGAAAGCTCACAAAGTTTTAAAGCTAGAGAATATTTCTATTGAGAGTGTTGAAGACCCAGCGTACAAAGGGGGCAAAAAACCATTAAGCTTTTCTTTATGGGGGCGTCCTATACGTTATTCGGCTAGACCTGGGGGTGGTATGTATAAGGGACAGTTTTTATTCCTAAGATTGCCAAGTAAATTGACTAAGGATTGCCATTATACAGTTAAATTAAAGGATACTCGCGTTTACCATTTGGGTAAAAATACAACCTTTCTTCCCAAAGAATATGGTAAAGCTCCTCAGTTGTCTTTTAAATTTAAGGGTGATCTTTCTAGATCTAATCATATTTCGGTAAATCAAGTCGGGTATTTCCCAAAACAACGCAAAGTGGCATACATGACTGGCTTTGCTGGTGTTTTAAATGCGCAGAAAGAAAATACAGATATTGATTTCAGTCAATATCCAGTTTTTCACATTATAGATGCTGAAAAACTAGACAAAAAATACTTTTCAGGCGAAGTAAAGATCAGTTCCTTTAAAGATGGAAAGAGTGCACTTTCGGAAAGCCGTGTATGGGAACTAAATTTCAGCGAATTTAATAAAATAGGTCGCTTCCGTGTTTATGTCCCGGGAGTAGGAGTATCATATCCATTTGAAATTTCTCCACAAGTTTATAATCAGATTTTTGGCGTGATGATGCGTGGTATGTATCATCAGCGTTGTGGTACAGCATTAACAAAAGAATGGACTCGCCATACACATCCAATATGTCATAATACAGATGGTTTCATTCCGGATGTAGACTTATACAAAGATCAAACAGCAGATTATTACCCGCAAAAATCTATGGTTGATTGGCCATGTCAACATGGGCATCATGATGCGGGTGACTTTGGTAAGTACGCTTATAATGGGGCCTTATTCGCTAGCTCATTATTGTTGCCCTTTGAGGTTTATCCTGAAAAATTAAATTTTGATAATTCGCCTGTTCCGGAATGTGGAAATGGTAAAGCTGATTTACTTGAGGAGGTAAAGTGGGAGCTTGATTGGCTTTCACGTATGCAAGACCCAGATGATGGTGGTGTTCACATTATTGTAAAACCAACAAAAGTTTACTATGAGGCAAATGTATCAGGCGAACCAACGGAAGAAGCTGACTTCCCAAGAAGGTTATGGTGGAAAGAGCACCATGTCACCGCTGCAGTCGCTGCAACATTAGCTCGAGCAGCTCGTACACCTGCATTTAAAGAATTATATCCTGAAGAATCAAAGCAATACCTAAAACAAGCCGAAAAGGCATGGACGTTTTGTATGGATAAGACGGACGTTGATGGCTTTGCAGATGATTTAATTGGTAAGCATCATTATGGTGCCAAGAATGGCGGCATAGATGATTATGTCTGGATGGCTATCGAACTATGGTTATCTACTGGAAATCCACAATACCATGATTATCTAGAGAAGTATGATATCGATGAATTGATATCGGCAAGCTGGTTATGGAGTTGGTGGCCTTTACATGAGTCATACGGAATGGCAATTCGTGCATATGTTTATGGACCAGCGGATAATAAAAATACACAAATTTATAATGCATTTAAAGAGACTGTTATTAAAGCAGCAGATGCTACTTCTTCTTGGCAAAAAAATTGGTTGTACCCAGTATCTTTTCCTACTGCAGCATATAATTATAAGAATTGGGGATGGTTCTTTTTAGGCGACGTTGCCAACTACGACCTATTACTGGCAAGAAGTTTGGTCAATGAAGAAAAGTCTGCCTTATATCTTGAGGCTGTTTTGAATAATGTTGACATGGAGCTAGGTAATAATCCTGATCATTATGTCGCAATTTCTGGAGTCGGTAATAAGCGTATAGTAGATCACGTTCATCAGAATAGCCGTTTTGATGGTATCGTTGAACCTGTTCCAGGTATCCCCGGTGGTTTTTTTCCCGCAAAAGCAGGTGCGCATGACCGTAAGCTTCCTATGTGGGACTTCACTTATGGGGGGGCTCCCATCATGTATCGTTACATTGATGCATGGACTATTTCGATGGAATTTACTGTGCCAAACTTAGCTACGACAACAATGACCTATGCAATGCTAGCAAAAGATACACAACGTAGAGGCAAACCAAGTCTATACGTCACTGCGAATGGGAAAAAGAAAATTGAAAGTAATGGCCCAATAAAAATTCGTTTTGAAGCCAAGGCTAAGGGAAAAAATGGTAAAAAAATACGTGAATACTTATGGGACTTTAATAATGAAAATTTTGCGAATGATGCTGCCTTTAACTACCAATTTAATCAGGTAGGAAAACATTTTATTACCTGCACAGTGACAGATGAAGATGGATGGATCTCCTATGAAACCGTGGAAGTATTGATAAGGCAAAAATTAAAAGAAAGGCCTAATGCGGGGCAAAAACTAAAGCGCTCATCAGAAACCGTTGCTTATTTCGATTTTGATAATGGGTTTACAGATGAAGTGACTGGAGCTGAGCTTATTGTAGAAAATGCCAAACTTTCTACCAAGAACTTAAATTGGATGAAAACTCCAACAGGGCAGAGTGTCACATTCACAGGTTTATGGAATGGTATTCAATACAAATTTGACCAAAATATCTTTGCTTCACCTGAAATTAAAAAGGTGCAAATTGATTGTTTCGTAAATTATGAATCTGATTTTTATGAACAAGACAAAAATGCATATCAATTTATGATTCGTAATGATTGGACGATGATTCTTGGCCGTTTCCGTGGACAATATACTCCACCTAAAGCCACTGCTCCAATTGATGATGAATTGCAAAAAGTAAGGATCGAAAGAGCTCTTATTGACTTAATTAAAGCACAGCCAGGCTGGCATCAACTGACGATCATTCTTGATATAGAGAATAAAACGGCAACCTATCACTTTGCAGGTAAAGAATTGTCGTTTCCAATCAGAACTACAGGTTACCTAAATAAACCAACTTCTTTTACGATTGGCGCTTTTGAAGGCTATATTGATGAGCTTCGTGTTCAGGTATATAAATAAATTTTAATATTCCCCCCTAGGTTTGATAAGACATTTGGTTTAGATATCTTATCAATTTAAATTCAGATCATAGAAAAAACTAGCTGGAAGAAGTTTGATATAAAAATCAATAACGTTTTTTAGAAGTAGAGCATATGCTTATTCATAAACAAAACTTAGTTAATTTCTTACTTTTTTGAGTTATTTCGGAAAATCTCTTCAAAATATTGGCAAAAGATTAAAGCTTATGAGTTTAAGCGTTTTAATTTGTATTTGAGTGGTAGGGCAGGGCAAATGGACTCTAAGTCCTTGACTGTCCAATCATTTGGGAAAGTCTTGCATTGTTTTGGACGAACTGGATAAACTCCACAAGCATTTGCCTCATCATCAAAAAAGTAGCAATGCCCTTTTTCATTGTCAATAATACTTAAGCCTTTTCGGTTTTGAGTAATTTCTGTATATTGATCAATAAATTCAGACTCTGGCATATTTAGATAACCAGCTAATGCAGTAATTTCCTTCTCGTTGACATGCACATGACCAGACCAACGACAACAGTCACCGCAGCCATTGCAAAAATAAATCTTTGTATCTGATGAAGAATTTTTCATATAAAAAAAGCCGTGAGAACAAATCTCACGGCAATAATTTTGAGCTACTAATTAGCAGTACTCGTTAAAGATATCAGTTAACTTTTGAGCTACTTGCTCAGCACTGTGGCCTTCAATATCCAAACGTTGAACCATTGCCACGATTTCACCGTCTTTAATTAGTCCCATGCATGGAGATGATGGAGGATAACCTGTGAAGTATTCACGTGCAGTTGCAGCTGCTTCACGGTCATTACCCGCAAATACAGTAAATGCGTGAGTAGGTTTTTTCGGGGCATTTTTTAAAGCAAATGCTAAACCTGGACGAGCCATTCCCGCTGCACAACCACATACTGAATTGATAAAAACTAAAGCGGTACCTTCAAGGTCATCTAAAGCATCTTGTACTTCTTCAGATGTTTTAAGTTCTTCACAGCCTGCTTGGACTGCTTCCTGTCGCATTGGCGCAATTAGTTCTTCTGGATACATATAAATTTTACCTTATCATTTTTTGTTATTTATAAGTTTTTTTTAATGAAAATAATTTTAATACTATAATAGTTGGTGTTCGATTGAAAAGATCACTTTATACATAAAGTTCAATTTCTTTTGAAAAAACACCTAAAAATAGTTCAGGTAAACGAATTAATCCTAATGTTTGATATTTACCTTGGTACCTGCTGCGAATATCAGCAGAAATTTCTTCTTCAGTTTCACCACTAAAAGGTGCCAAAATATAGGTGGCCTTGACTTCAGTAGGTACAAGATTAAATAAAATACCCTCACGTGTTTGGCAAACGCCCACAACTCTATATTTTTGAGGTGTGCGCCCACAAGCTTTGTTTAGCATTTCTTGAACATGCTCATAGTCATAGGCTATTTCTGAAATTGAAAATTGGCAGATCTTAACCATCATTTAATTTTTATTTTCTAGGTTATTTCTTAAATTCATATATGGTAATTGGTTTTAAATATTAATATATATCACAAATAAATGTACTCAGTATTTTACAGCTTGCCAATTCTGATTTTATTTAAGTGTATTTGAAATGGATGATAAGGATTAAGGGTATGAAGGTTTATTTAGAAATATTATTTAAGTTTTTTGGTTTGGGTTGTATTAGTTTTGGCGGTCCAGCTGCTCACATTGGCTATTTTCAACAAACCTTTGTTGAAAAATATAAATGGCTTCCAGAAGAACAATACGCAAGGCTAATTGCTTTAAGTCAATTTTTACCTGGTCCGGGTTCTAGCCAACTTTGTTTTGCTATAGGTTATGTGCGAGGCGGACTCGCTGGTGCTATATGTTCATTTCTTGGTTTTACATTTCCATCTTTCTTGCTTCTATATCTAGTTGCTATTTTTAATAAAACCTTTATGCAACAGCCTTGGTTTGAAGGAATGATACATGGTCTAAAAATTCTAGCGGTAGTGGTTGTGGCAGATGCATGCTTAAAGATGTCACATAAGTTTTGTCATGGGGTGTTTGAGTATACTTTAGCGGCCGGAACTGCAATTGGTATTTTGCTTATGCCTGGTATTTGGGTTCAAATGGCATTTTTAGTCTTAGCAGCTGTTGTAGGCATGACTCGAAACACTGAAACTAAAGATGAAGTCGTGGATCAATCTCAAAAGTTTAAATTGTTTCCAATGATACTATTTCTAGCTCTATTCCTGCTAACACCTATATTCTCAAATAATACATTTGCTAAAATCTTCACGGAGTTTTATTCGACAGGAAGTATGGTTTTTGGTGGTGGTCATGTTGTGCTTCCCATTCTTCAACAAATTGTTGGTGACCAGATGACTTCGGATCAGTTTTTAACTGGATATGCATCTGCACAAGCAGTTCCGGGTCCAATGTTTACATTAGCTTCATATTTAGGTGCAGTATTAACCCCTGAGCAACCATTTCTTGGTGCACTCACTGCAACCTTAGCTATTTTTGTCCCAGGATTTCTTTTATTATTAAGTTTGCAAGGCGCATGGCAAAAACTTGCTTCAAAACCAGCTATTGCTGGTGCTGCTGCAGCAATAAATGCTGCAGTTGTTGGTTTGCTTGTTGCTGCACTATATGATCCCGTATTTGAATCAGCTGTAAAGAACACAGTAGATATGGCACTCGTTGCTGCAGGCTTCTATTTTTTAAGAACACTCAAGGTTCAAATTGCCTATGTTGTTGTAGGGTATGCTCTTGTAGGTTCAATTCTTGCCTAGGTAATCAATATTTTCTACTTTTTTCAAATATTTTGACATAATAATCATGTTTCAAAGAATAAACCTAAACAAACACGATAAAAAAGGCGTTGTAAAAGTATAAAACAAGCATGAAGAAAGTTGAAATTATGAAATCAAAATTATTACTATTTACTATATTCCTAACTTTAGGTTCTACTTTATTTGCAAATGATGGCTGGATGACTGACTACAAAGCTGCATTAGAAAAGGCAAAGAAAGAAAATAAGAAAGTCTTATTAAATTTTTCAGGTTCAGACTGGTGTGGTTGGTGTATAAAGCTAGATAGCGAAGTTTTTGATACACAGGTTTTTAAAGATTATGCGAAAGATAATCTAATTTTAGTTTTTGTTGATTTTCCACGCGCAAAGCCACAGGCAGAAGAACTTAAAAAACAAAATGAACAACTGGCTGCGGCATATCGCGTTAGTGCATTTCCAACAATTGTAATTGCTGAAGTATCTGGACAACCAATTAAGTATACTGGTTACCAATCTGGAGGACCAGAAAAATATGTTGAGCATATTAAGCAAATTTTGAATAAATAAAACACATTCTCCCCCCTTAAAAATGAGTCCAGAAATAATTTACATTTCTGGGCTTTTTCTTTTTCCTTCAAGTTATATTTGAACAAGTTGAAAAAATAATTGAGCCTACCTGAACAGCTAGTACTTTTGGGGACTTTTTACCATTTATTTTTCTGTGACAGATTTGTTTTTCAATGATTCTCCCAAAAGGGTCCCTTTCTTCAATTATTGAACTTATTAGTTTCACTTAATCTGAGCTCTATAAACCCCACTAAAAGGGGTCATTAATGGTATAACAATCTTTTTAGATTGTTCAAAACTAGAAAAAATCTATTATGATTTGGCTCACTTTTTGTGCACTTGCAATAATGGCCTTCGTGGCATTGTGCAGACTACCTGTGAGTGCTGCATAAAAGAAATAGACTTCGATTAAGTTAACCGCAGTAATTAAAAATAAAGATGATGTTTTACCAGCGTAATCAAAGTCGCTTTGCTCAGACTTCATTACCTTAATTGTAAACACAACATGAAATGCTAGGCAAACTCCTAGGCCTATAAAGAACACTTTGGGAAGTTGTGGATGGTTCCAAAAAAGTTTTAAGATAGAGCATAGGATAAACCATAATGCAAGATATGTAGGGAAAAGGTAAGGGGCTAAAGCAATGAATGTATTGGGGTTTTCAATTTTTACATGGCCGCTATCAAGACCAACGGTAAAGTCAGAAGTTTTTCTACGCATTAATTTAGCTGCAAGCCAGTGAGCAAGTTCATGTGCAAAGACGTAAAAGGGCATTAAGAAGTTATTGCTAGCAAATACAACTATTCCTCCAATTAATCCAATGCCTGTCCATATTAGAAAAATATTTTTTAAGTCCAAACCCAAATGTGGTATAGAAAGCAGAGTGGTTGCAATCAGAAAGGTCGAAATTGGTACATAAATTAAAAGTAATAAAAAATTCTTCATAGTTTTAAATATTGCTGATGATTTTTAAATTACGAATTTAAGTCACAGGTATTGACATATTTTATAACTTTTAGAAAAATGTTAGAGACTCTACCTATAAATTTCTAATAGCTTCTCAATGTAGATCTCTTTATTGTATCAAAGTTTTATAAAAAAATGTTTATGGGATGGAGTTTTTACAGTCTGTTATAAGAAAAATACCGAAGACATATTGGCCTCATTACGGGATATTAACAAGTGTTAGATATTAAAACATACGAATGATATGATGGTTCCAATATTGCTTTAAAACTGTTCAGTTTTACAAAATTTAATACTAAAATTTTATAGCATTAAACTTAGTCTCCATATAGCAAAAAACTATAATTTAAAATACTTTGTTAATATTAACTCTTAAATTTTTAAATGGAGACGAATATGGAAAAAGTTGTAATTATTGGTGCGAGTTCAAAAGAAGACCGTTATGCATATAAAGCACAAAAATTATTGATGGAATATGGTCACGAAGTTTTTCCAGTTTCTCCAACAGCAAAAAACGTCTTAGAGGTCAAAGGCTACGATTCATTGGAAGAAATACAGGAGCCCATCGATACAATTACGCTTTATATTAATCCAAGAAGGTTAGCACCCATGCTTGAATCAATAATCAGAATAAATCCAAAGCGCGTTATCTTTAATCTAGGAACTGAAGACCCTAATATTGAAACTGAGCTAGAAAGAAATGGAATACAAGCCCTTCGAGCCTGCACTCTGGTAATGTTGAATACAGGCCAATATTAGACTCTTAGTCATACTTATTCTCTTGCAAACCTGCCCAAAATACTTTGCCCCATTTGCTTTCTGTATCATCCCATTTTTCTGCTTGAAAACGCAGATCGCTTAGCATTTCTTTGCAACGCGATAGTTGATTAGGATCACAAGCTAAATTACTCAATTCCCATGGATCTGATTCCAGATCGAACAATTGTGTCATGCTGTTTTGCCCATCAATGACATACTCAATGTATTTCCAATTATTCTTTTTGATGCTTCTTTGACAGTCCGTGTAGGCAAAAAACATAGTTTCACGTGTGTTCTTAGTCTCTCCAAAAAGTTCATGACTAAAAGAGATCCCATCAACTGATCTAGGAATGTCCATATTTAGAAAGTCGCATAAGGTTGGGAATATATCAAATAAATAGACTGGTGTATCTGTTTCTTGCCCTTTTTGGACACCAGGACCAGATACAATCAATGGTACACGAATTGAGTGCTCGTAATGACTTTGTTTTCCCATGAGACCATGTTGTCCAAGTGCCAAACCATTGTCTCCAGCGAAGATAATGATTGTGTTCTCATATTCACCATTATCCTTTAATTGCTGTATTACTCGGCCTAAGCAGTGATCCAGATGTGTAATCATTGCATAATAATCAGCTATATGTTCACGAATTTCGTTTTGTTCACGTGGAAAAGCAGCTAGTTCCTCATCCCGTATATGAAGAGCTCCATTTTCAAATGGGTGACCACCCATGTAATTGGGGGGGAGTTCAATTTCTCTTGGATCATACATATCCTGAAATTCTTCAGGCATCACTCGTGGGTCGTGTGGAGCTAGAAAACTAACGTAAGCAAAAAAAGGATTGCCTAATTTTCGGTTTGCTAGCCATTCTACTGTACAGTCACTTAAGATTTCGCTAGAATGTTCGCCATGTTTTATATAATCAGCTTGGGTATATCGAACTTCTTTAGATTTAGATGCATTGATGCAATAAGGGATTCGTTTATCGTACTTTCCGTCTGAATCGTAGGTAAAACAAGGCACATTCCAGTGGTCAGCCATTCCCCCAAAAAAGATATTATCTCCATCCTTAAAACCTCGGTTAAAAGTCTCAGAACCATTGTGCCATTTCCCACAAGCAAAAGTATCATAGCCTTGTTCTCCTAGTAGTTCTCCCATCATTTTATGATCTTGAGAAATTGTGGATCCACCATTGGTTAAGTGAAATAAACTTCGGCCTGTATGTAACATAGCGCGGCTAGGCATGCACACTGCACCAGAAGTTCCACTCGGGATATGAGCTTGCCTAAAAGATGTACCATCTGCTGCAAGTGCATCCATATGTGGCGTCTTAATAGATTTGTTTCCCCATGCTCCAATTGTATCAAATCGTTGGTCGTCAGTAAAAAATAGCAAAACGTTAGGCTTAGTCATATTTGGATAGTTTCCTTTTCGTATTTATCATGTTGTTTTTGTATTAAGTATATGTTGTAAAATAAACTTAATTAAGTATATGTATAATGTTTTTAAAGGAAAATTAGATGTCTAAAAAGGGTAATAATTTAGGTGAGAGAGAGTTTCGTGAACTTCGAAAACTACTCCCATTGGATGGATATGTCTCATTAACCCGTATTAATATTTTAAAGGTTCCTGAAAAATGGTTTATTGAACCCCGTGTGATTCCTGATTTTCATTTACTTTTTGTTTGTCGTGGAAAAGGCACATATTGGATAAACGGAAAAGGGTTCCCTTTATGTCGTGGAAGAGTTGTTTTACTGGGGGGAACAACCCAATACGCTGCCGTGCAAGATGTAAACGATCCTCTAGTAATAATTCCAATTCGATTTGAATTCAAATCTCGTGAAAACGATCAATGTCTAAGTAGCTTTAACCAAGCTTTGGAAGTTAGTTATGTATCACGAAAAATTGATTTCTTAGAAGGGCTTTTTAAAGGTCTTTTTCAACTGAATCAGAGAGGTTTTGATGATAAAGACGGTCTAATTGCAAGCTATATGAATGTCATTTTAGAGAATGTTTTGACTGAATGGGATCAGTTAAATAGTCAAAAAATTGATTACAGGCTTTTAAAAGTTTACGAGTGGATGCAGGAAAATCCATTAGATAGATCAAGTATTGATGAATTAGCGAATAAAGCAACGCTATCAACTAAATATTTTACTAAACTTTTTAAACAAAGTTTCCATTGTACTCCGAAGCATTTTCAGGTACAACTTAGAATGCAATATGCAAAATATATGTTAGTGGAGTTAAATGCATCGGTCAAGCAAGTCGCTTTTGACCTACAGTATGCGGATCCATATATATTTTCAAAGCAGTTTAAAGATTTCTTTGGGAAGAGCCCTACAGCCCTTATTAATTGAGTGATTATTGAAATTATTTAACCTCTAAATTAATTGCAAAACCATTTGTAATAATCGGAGAAGCTTCTCCTCACTCAATAAACTCAATGCTTGAATTCTTTCGATATGGACATCTTCTGCAAAACTTTTAGTGCCAGGTTAACTGATATGACACTAAAGTCATTTCTGCTTACAAAGACATTCGTATTTCACACAATATTCCCAATTATTTTTTTTTGACATAGGCAGAATAGGTTATGTTAGGTAACTTATTACCTTAGAATTAATTATGGCTGTACCATAAATGTATATCAACTATTTTATGAACATATTAAAAATTGATTTCTAGCTTTTCAAGAAAGTAAACTTTCATTGTTAGGAACAAATGAATGAATTGGCTATTTCTTATCAATTAAAAGTCAATTTCTATTTAATAATTAAAAATGAATAAAAAAAACAAAAAATTGCAAAAAATTAAAAATTATTCAATGATTTTTTTTGAATTCGTACTATTTTTATAATGAGGCAATTTATATTATATTTTTCTTTGGAGGCAACCATGAAAAAATCACTTTCTTGCGCAACATTAGCAATGTTGCTATTTACCACTGCATGCAGTAAACCAGACGTTTCGGCTACTCTAGAAACTGCACGTCAAAAGGCTCAAGTCGGAACCCATGAGGCATGGGAAGAAGCATATACAAGTTTAGATGAAATACACTCAAAATATGGTGTGGACAAAGAAGCAACTGGTGCAGCAAACTTTTATGCATTTTATTTACAATCAATGGTGAAAACAAATAGAGATGAGAAAGCACTGGATTATGCACAGCAACTAGCCGATACATTCCCTGATAATTTCATGTTACAATATATGACAGGAAAAATACACTTTGATGATAACCGTATGGTTTTAGCAACCACCTATCTAGAACGTGCAATAATGGTTAAAGAAAATGATCCATCTGCGATGACTTTACTTTTACAAAGTGCTGCCCAAAGTGAAAACCCCAAAACAGATTCGTTCTTTGAGCAGGCAGCAACCTTGCCTGAATTTAGTAATGATTACTGCTTTTATAATGAATGGGGTATCTATTTAAATCAAAAAGGAGCAAATACACCCTCAAGAGCTCAACAAATCTCCTTACATATTAAAGCGATTCGCAAGTTTACAACTGCATTACAAAGACCAGATGCAGTTCCTGCAATATACAAAAATATTGCAATCACATATGATAAACATATCAGAAACCCTAAATTGGCTAGAGAGTTTTATAAAAAATACCTATTTAAATTAGGTTCTCAGCCCAATAGTAACTTGGAAGCCAGAATTGAAGTACAAAACCGTATGAGAGAACTGGCTATACTTATGAGATGAGTCTTGAAGAGCTTAAACACGAAATAAAAGAACGTGCTGAGATTGCTGATGTCATACAGCAATTTGTTGAGCTAAAAAGAGCAGGTCGCAACCTAAAAGGACTATGTCCCTTTCATAATGAAAAAACACCCTCATTCAATGTATTTCCTGACCAAAATTCTTTTTATTGCTTCGGATGCCAAAAGGGTGGAGATGCCATTCATTTTGTCATGGAGCATGAAGGCTTAGACTTTGTTGCTGCGTTAAAATTTTTAGCAGAATTTCTTAATATTGACCCTGAACCATACCTCAAGGGAGGAATTGATCAGGAGAAGAGTAAAAAAAAGCGTACAGAGCGAGACTTATTACTTCAAATTCATGAAGTTGTAAATGATTATTACCAGCGTTGCCTATATAGTGACATTGGAAAACAGGCTCTTGACTATTGTTACTCGCGTGGCTTAAATGATGAAACAATTAAGCTGTTTCAAATTGGTTATGCACCAAACTCCTTTGACACGATAAAAAAATTAGCAATTCACAAAGGCTTTCCTTTAGAGAAGATGCTTCTTTCCGGTTTACTTTCTATAAAAAATGAAAACGATTCATTAGACCGTGCCTATGATCGATTTCGACACCGTATAATCTTTCCTGTTTGGGATCCACAGGGGAGGGTTATTGCATTTTCTGGGAGAGTTTTAGATAAAAATCAACCGGGTGGTAAATACGTGAATAGCCCCGAAACCCCTTTATATACAAAAGGTAATGTTTTGTATGCCTTACCGCTAGCGCGAAAAGGCATAAAAGATTCTAGGAATTGTGTGGTTTGTGAAGGGCAGATGGACGTTATCGCCTGTCATAATGCTGGAATCTCTAATGCTGTGGCCCCAGGCGGTACAGCTTTTACTCCTGAGCAAGCAAAATTATTGAAACGATATACAGATCATGTTGTGATGGCATTTGATTCAGATCAAGCAGGAATTAAAGCTAATATGAAGAGTGCAGATGCACTTCTTCCTTTAAACTTTAAAGTAGATGTATGCCAATTCAGTGAGGGAGATGACCCTGATAGCATTTTGAAGCGTGGTGGTGTTTCTCTCTTAAAGGATCATTTTGAAAATTGTTTGGATTACTTTGACTTTGCTGTTGACGTATTGCAGAAACAGGAGGGAACTAGCCCCCAAGGAAAAGCAAAAGCTGTTACACTTTTAGTTGGTAAACTTAAATTGATCGATAATCAAATTGCACGAAGTGAGTATATCAATAAAGTTGCAGCTAGGTTTTCTATTTCTGCTGATTTAATCTTTGATGAACTAAAGAAGTCGTTATTGCAGGATCAAAGGCGTGCCTCCTATAAGAATCCACTAGCAACTTCTAAAGATACTTCAACTCAAAAAATGAAACCAAGGAACTTTTCGGCAAAGCCTCCTAAACAACAATTTAATTCAAGTGAACCACCTCCTTTCCCTGCAGAGGTAGAATTTTCGCAGAATGATGAGAGCTTTGAGGCTTTAGAGGGCCACTATGAGGAGAAGTATGTCGACCCTAGTATAGAATTTAATGCTAAATCACTCTTACCCGGAGTTCCGGAGTCTGTAATCAATGCAGAAGCAGATCTTATTGATTTATGCCTTCATAATCAATACTTTGCAGAAAAACTTAATAATGAACTAGAATTAGAGAGAATTAGCTCCACTCCTACTGGGGAAGTTTTAAATGATTTATTAGCCTATACAGCCCAAGGAGAATGGGCACTATTGAGTGAGGTGTTTAGCGAAAAGGTAGGAGAGTATTCATCGGCACATTTAGCAATAGCACTTTTTGAACCTTCTTTTAAGGAAGTTGAAGACGAAGACCGCTTACAACTTTGTTATGATGGATGCATGAGTATGATTAGTATTCATTATTTACAAATTAAAATGGATGAATTAACAGCTGAAATAAAGTCTTTGCCAGATGGCGATGAAAAACGCGAAAAGCGAAGAACATTTTATAAGATGAGTGCAGAGTTTAAGGATCTCCAAAATAAACGGATTCGGAATTAAGTTGTCACGTTTATATAAATTCCCTGCGCTATGGTTGGCTGATTATCTTCAGTCATTAAATCAACTAGGTGTGCCTATGCGAATTGATCCTGATAAATCGATGATCGTTGCAGAGGAATCTGGACAAGTATTGTTTAAATTGATTCTTCCTTTATCTTGGCGTCCTATCTATAATGACTTTACATCTTGTGAGCAAAAGTCTTTTCTATTTACAATGCTATTAATGGAAGCTGGTCGCGCATCAATTGGTCAATTCTACTATGATCTTAATTCTGTTACTTGTAAATCTCACACAACAGTTCGCAAATATATGGTGCGCAAAGGTCAAGGGAAAGCGCAACTTACATACCTTAAGACAAAAGGTAAATCAAGGTATGGTGCGCGTTTACGCATGCAGGAGTCAAAAAAGTTCTTTGAGGAGATATCTTTAAAGCTAACAAGCTCAGAACATGAATCATCTAAATATCTTTTTTATCACGCACCTGTGCGCTTATTTTCAACTTTAGAAGATGAACTTGTAACTGATTTACCTTTTTTGTCCTATTCTATTGGAGCGGACTGTAAAGAATCAAGTTTTAAAGAGATGCTTCGCCTAAGTACCGAACCTTTTTATGCTAGGCTTTATGTTGAAGAGTGCTGCGTAGGAATTCCTGATCCACCAGAATATCAAAAAATAAAGGTGAATTTAAAGAAATAAAATAGCCCTAACATAAATTGCTAGGGCTATTGTGATAAGTTACTTGATTTTTGCCCCAAGTATTCCTGAGTTGCTTTAAAAGAATCTACCCCATTCAAAGCCACTACGATTGAAGTCGGAGAAAATTTTCTAGCATAAGAATAAGCTTGTAGGCTTTCCTGATTTAATGACACCGCTTGTTCCGGATGAATGATTGATAGCATTTCTTTATTATATTGTTCAGCATCACTATTGTCAGTCAAGATACCATTAATAGAAGGTGCTTTTACATATTCTATGAAACCTTCTTCATTTATTGACTTAATTAAATAGTTTGGATTTAAAATTGTATTAACTTGCAAACGTTCAAAGTTTAAAAAATTTTGAATGTCTTTTAAGGCTAAGCCATTGGTTAGTTTTTGATCGATTTTTATAAATTGATCTTTAGTAAGATTACTCTTTACTTCTTCATGTTTTAAAAATTCTACACTGATTCCTTGGAGGTTTAGCTTTGTTTGAAAATGAAATTTGTTAAAGCTAGATAGCTCACTGGTTAAGTCCAAATTCTTGTTAATAAGTTCAATTGCCAGTTCTGTATCTCCAGACTTCAATGCCGCTAGTGCTTTAGCATAGTTATAATTAGCATTTGTTATGATAAGAACTCTATTTTTTTCTGGAATATTGTTAGTCTTTATCAAGTACTTTTCTAGTTTCTTATCAATATCCTGGAAGTTAATTGTTTCAGAATTTTCCTTAATTTTTGAAAAATCCATTTCAGGTTTTTCTTGCAGTAAGAATAGACCTGCCATTAATTCATTGCTTATGTCTACTTTATTTTTATCGAAAACCTTTTTGTAACTTTTCATTTCCGTCGGAAGGTTCAGCGCTTCCAGGGTTTGTTGTTCATTACGCTTTTCAAAGAATTGGTTTGTCATACGGCCACCCAATAAAGCTACAATAACTAAACAGCTAATTGGTAACCAATGTTTTTTTATAATCATATTTATAACCTAAAATTTAAATAAACAATTGTGATGATTTACATGATATCAAAACTCGAAAAAAAATAATTCATGCAAAATGGTAATATATATAAAAATTAAGATATTGCATCTTTTTTAGTGAGGGAGATTGATTAAATAAATATTACATCTGATATTCTTTGAGTTTCTTGATCTGGTCTCTAAGGATAGCTGCTCTTTCAAACTCAAGGCTTTTTGCGGCTTCTAACATCTCTTTTTCCATTTGTCCAATGATCGCTACAACCTCATATTCTGTACCTGAATCTTCTGCTATTTTACCAACGACTGCCTGAGATTCTTCATAAATATGCATACTCTCTTCAATTGCACGATGAACACTCGTTGGGGTAATGTCATGAAGTTCATTGTAATCAATCTGTTTTTGACGACGTTCATTGGTTAGCCTCATTGTTTTTTTCATGCTGTCAGTTTGCCGATCTGCATAAAGAATCACACGGCCATTCTCGTTACGGGCGGCTCGACCAATAGTTTGAACCAAGCTTGTTTCGGATCTTAAAAAACCTTCCTTGTCTGCATCAAGTATTGCAACTAAAGAAACTTCAGGTAAATCTAAACCTTCCCTTAATAAATTGACGCCAATGATAACGTCAAATTCTCCTCTTCTGAGGTCTCTTAATATATCTACTCGTTCCAAAGCGCTAATACCTGAGTGAATGTAGGAAACCCGAATGTCTAAATCTCGAAGGTAATCCGTTAAGTCTTCAGCTGTTCGCTTCGTTAAGGTTGTGACAAGTATTCTTTCTTTTTTGGGTACAGTTTCTCGAATTTCAGCAATAAGATCATCAATTTGAGTTGCTAGAGGTCTCACTTCAATTTCCGGATCAAGCAGTCCAGTTGGCCTGATAATTTGCTGAACGGGCTCCGTGCGTTCAAACTCAAAGTTTGCAGGAGTTGCTGAAACATAAATGGTGTTTTGGGTGATTTTGTCAAATTCTTGAAAATTTAGAGGGCGATTATCAAGTGCAGAGGGTAGGCGAAATCCATGCTCTACTAATGTTTTTTTTCTACCTTGGTCTGCATTGAACATTCCTCTGACCTGAGGCACTGAAACATGTGACTCATCAATGATCGTTAGAAATGGTTGATTAAAGTAGTCAAATAATGTATAAGGTTGTGCTCCAGCCTCACGCCCTGTCAAATGGCGAGAATAGTTTTCTATACCTTGGCAAAATCCCATCTCTTGCATCATTTCAAGATCATACCTTGTGCGTTGATAGATTCGCTGCGCTTCTACTAATTTTCCTTTACTTTCAAAATAAGCAACACGTTCTTTTAGTTCATTCATAATTGCTTCTTCTGCCGTTTCTACCTTTTCGTTAGAAACTACAAAGTGTGAAGCAGGGAAAATGCTTGCGCGCTCTAAGTCACGAATGAAATTCCCCGTTAGAGGTTCACGTCTAGACAAGGCTTCAACCTCATCATCCCAAAATTCGATTCGTAGGAATTCATCTTGATAAGCAAGAAAAATGTCCACCGTATCACCGTTTACTCGAAATTCACCGCGTTCAGGAGCAACATCATTCCGTGTGTATTGAAGTGCAATTAGTTTTTTTAGGAATTCATTTCGGTCAATGGAATCCGCAACTTGAATAAATGCTGTCATTTGCTTTGTATCTTCAGGCGATCCCAAGCCGTAAATGCAAGATACGCTAGCTACAATAATAACATCATCACGCTCAATTAATGAGCTGGTGGCCGATAAACGTAACTTTTCGATTTCATCATTTACTTTGGAATCTTTATCGATAAAAGTGTCAGTTTGAGGGATATAAGCTTCAGGCTGATAATAATCAAAGTACGAGATAAAGTATTCAACGGCATTGTTAGGAAAAAATTGCTTGAATTCGCTATATAGTTGAGCTGCTAATGTTTTGTTATGAGATAGAACAAGTACAGGCATTTTTAGCTTTTGGATTACATTTGCAAGTGTAAAAGTTTTGCCTGAACCGGTTACGCCCCATAAAGTTTGGTGAGTCTCACCTGATTGAATTCCTGAAACCAGTTTACTTATCGCTTCTGGCTGATCTCCGGATGGCTCATAATTAGATTCTAATTCGAAATTTGCTACCATAATATAATGTACCTTAATTTTTACTTTAACTTAGTGATGTTTTATATCTGGTAAAGCGTACCATTCGATATAATTTATTCTTTAAAATATTTTTTAGAATATTAAATTTTTAACTATTTAAACGGTGCAGAGTCTAGATGGACATTCATAAAGTTTCAGAGAGTCATTACAAATTTTCCTACAACAGGGAAATATTGACGGAAAGCGAAGCAAAAGAGCTTATTGTCTCTGATGGTGCTTATTTAAAAGAGAATCAGGAAATTCTTTGCCGTACTTCAGATGTTGAATCATTCATTGCTAACTGTTCTGATCGAAAAATCTTCGCAAGAAAAACTTCTCCATCTAAATGGTGGAAGCGTATCTTTGGCCGCTGGATGACGGCCTCCGAAACTTACTTTGAAACAGCATGCGCCATTAGGGATATCGGCCTATACACGCCTAGACCTATTTTTACTGGCTACGATCTACGCTCAGAATCTTATTCTTCTTTTTTTGTGAGAGAATATTTGGACGATGCAATAGAATTAGATGAGGCTATTTTTCATTTTGAAGGTAGAACTAAGGTACAACTATTGAAAGCGTTTGCTTATTTTGTTGCCGAAATCTACAGCAAAGGTATCTATAATTGTCACTTGTGCTCTCGAAATGTTTTGGCACAGCCAGATGAAAAAGTACAGTTTAGTTTTTGGGTTGTTGATCTAGATAAACGCCATAAAGTATGGGGAAGTTATAGAAAAACTTATGTGAAATTTTTAGCTAGATTAACCTTTGGCTTTTACGATAAATTGAATATGGATGATCAAAATTTCTTTTTAAATCAGTGTTTTGATGCTGCTTTAAAAAATAACATCTACTCAAGGCCGAGTTATTTATCTCAATTCAATAAGTCATTCAAAAGAGCTATAAACCGAAAAAACTAAACATAGACTTATTTAATATCACCACTAGATATTGATATTAGCTGGGGCTATATTATATTCTTTTTCTTTGCAATTTTTGCAATCGTCAATTTAACATGTTTTGATATTAGTATGATTTTTCATGGAGGCTTGAAGAGTTATACATAAAATCCATAGCATTGAGGCTGTGGTCACAGGAGAAAATTTTATGCTTCACAATTTTAATTATTTACTTGCTCAAACAGCAGAAGCCGGGCAACCAAGTTTAATAACTTCAATGATCCCATTCATACTCATGATTGCGATCTTTTTCTTTATTATGATTCGTCCTCAACAGAAAAAGCAAAAGCGTCATGAAGAAATGTTACGTAAACTGAAATCTGGTGATAAAGTGGTAACTGTTGGTGGTATTTATGGTGAAATTTTTGTTGTAAAAGATAAGACAATTGTAGTACAGGTTGATGAGAAGACCCGTTTCGAGATGGATAAAAATAGTATTTCCCGAGTGTTAGAGCAGGGTGAAGAAGAAAAATAATCTTCATAAATTTATTTAAGGATACAATTATTACATGAATATGAAGCAATCATTGAAGTTACGTGCACTCGTTATTATCGCTGTTGTCGGTTGTTGGGTCGCATCTATTTTCCCATACAAAGATCAACCATTCAAAGAAGTTCTGATAGAACGTCAAATTGCAAATGACCCTAAATTAGATCAAGCAATTATTGATGCAGAAAAAAAGGTTGAAGAATCCCAAGCAAAAGCAAAAGCAAATGATGAAGCACGTGAGCGCGGTGAAAATGTTCCACATTTGCATGTAATTTCTTTCGAAAAAGCATTCTTAGATGTTTCAAATGAGATTGTGGAAGATGGTGGAATTCGTCGGCGTAAATTAAATTTAAGAGATTATTATAAAGTCTATGGCAAATCAACACCAAGCAATGAAGAGGTTATTAATTATCTGAAACTTGCTACAAAAGGTAAAATTGCCTTAGGTCTAGATTTACGTGGTGGTACGGAGTTTATAGTTGCATTTAATCCTGATGACATTCCTGCAAATACTTCCGAAATTCAAATCCGTGACGATATTCGTGCAGTCTTACAAAAACGTATCGATCCAGAGGGAGTAAAGGAAATCGAAATTCGTGCCAATGGCGACAATGCACTTTCTTTACGAACGCCAAGCGTCGATCCTGCTGAAGTTGATAGTATAAGAAAAATGTTGACTCAGTCTGCAAAATTAACTTTCCACCTAGTACACCCTGAAAATGACAGTCTTGTTCGTTCTAATGAGCGTATCGTTCCAGGTTACAAACTTGCTCAAGAACAAAATGCAGACGAACTAGGTAATGTTGTTTACTCTCCAATTTGGATCAAGCGTGAGACCGAAAAGGTAAATGGTGAGCATATCAAAACTGTAAACGCTGCTCAGGGACAATTTGGTAACTGGTTAATTAGTTGGCAGTTTGATGATGAGGGTGGTAGTTACATGCTTGAAACAACTACTTATGCAGCAAACCATAAACCCAATAAATTACGTTTAGCGATTGCTCTAGATGGTATTGTTATCAGTGCGCCTTCGGTAGAAGGTCCATTTGGTACAAGCGGGCAAATTACTGGTAATTTTACTCAAGATTCTGCAGTTGAACTTGCAACACTACTTCGTTCAGGTTCTTTACCTGTTCCTATCAAGATTGAGGGTGAAATGGCTACACAGCCAACGCTGGGCGCAGACCTGGTTAAAGGTGGTGTATATGCTTGTGCCATTGGTGCAACATTAGTATTGATGCTTGTTTTGATTTATTACCGTGTTGCAGGTATCGTTACTGCAATCGCTTTAACTGTAAACATTGTTCTGATTATTGGTTCTTTAACACTTGTAGGAGCAGCCTTAACATTACCGGGGATTGCAGGTATTGTTTTAACAATTGGTATGGCCGTTGATGCAAATGTATTGATTTTTGAACGTATTCGCGAAGAAATGAATAATGGTAAGTCTATTGAAACAGCTGTTCGTAACGGCTTCCAAGCGTCATTCTTTACTATTGTGGATGCAAACTTAACAACTCTATTTACAGCATTCTTCTTATATCTTTTTGGTAGTGGTGCAATTCGTGGTTTTGCTGTAACATTAACATTTGGTATTTTAGGCACATTATTTACTGCTTTATTTCTAAGCCGTTGGTTGTTTGACCTTTTCATGGCACTAAATATTATCAAATCTGATAACCCAAAACTACTTCATATACGTGTAGATGAAAATGGAAAAACAAAGACCTTTGATGATATTAATTTCAATAAATACCGAGGCATGGCCACAACGCTTTCTGCAATATTAATTGTAGGTTCTTTCATTGTTTTTGCTGTTCGTAACCGAAGTGCTTTAAGTATTGACTTCAATGGTGGTACTTTGATTACTATGAGCTACGACGGTGCAAAAGATGTATCTACAAAAAATGTTGTAGAAGCTTTGGATCAAGCAATTATTACACGTACATCTTTTGATTTTGATGGAACAAATGTAAAAGATGCAGACCTACTTGCTGGCCTCAAAGTTAAAGGCCTAGATGCTTCATATCTTCGTTGGCATGACCAAAAGCAAAACGTTGAAGTCTTTTTCCCTGGTACACTCGATGCTAAGTATACTCCCGAATCAATTGCTCAAAGTATTTCTGAAATTCTTAAAGGTGCAACAATTGAAAATCCAAGTATTTTTTATTTAAAAGGTTTTAAAAACCCAAAGGCAATTAAGAAGGATTCTGCTGTAAGTGAAAGCACAACTCTGGAATTAATTCTACAAGAGAAGCTTCCTGAAGATATGGATGCATCTCAATTTGTTACAGATTATTTAAATAGTGTTATTAAAGATGCCGATTTTGAAGCAGGCTCAACTTCCATTGTTGGGAGTTTAGTTGGTGAACAGTTTAAGGAACAGGCTTTATATGCAATCTTCTTTGCCTTAATTGGTATTATTGGATACATTAGTTTTAGGTTTGAATTCTCATACGCTCTTGGTGCTGTAGCTGCTCTTACTCATGACGTAATCATTGGAACTGGAATCTTTTTGGTTTGGGGTTTTGGCTTTGACCGTGAAATTTCATTAACGGCTATTGCTGCGATTTTAACGATTATAGGTTACTCCCTGAATGATACAATTGTTATTTTTGACCGTATTCGTGAAAATGTAAGCTTATTCCGCCGTGAGTCATTACCCTCCTTAATTAATAAAAGTATTAATCAAACCTTAGGTCGTACGGTTTTAACATCGATTACAACGCTATTAGTTGTGGTAGTACTTTATTTTGTTGGTGGTGGCCCAATTAATGACTTTGCTGCCATTATGATTATTGGTATTGGCGTTGGTACATACTCTTCGATTTTTGTTGCTGTTCCAGTAATGCTTTGGGCTTATGCTAAGTTCCATAAAGAAGAAGATGTAACTGTTGTTTCTGCTACTGTGGAGACAGGTAAGTAAGGCCGCTAAATGGCAAAAAAAAATAAGTTTGAACAATCAAGTGATGGTCCATCACGCTACAAAGTTTGGGCAATGTTTGATCGCATTGCTGGAACTTATGATCGTATTAATCGTATTTGCTCTTTTGGGCAAGATATCTTATGGCGAAACAAGGTCGCCACAATGGTTGCTGCAGGTAAGCCTGAGCATATGGTCGATATTGCTACTGGTACCGCAGATCAAATGATTGCTCAGTTTAAAGCTGCTCCAAGCTGTAAAGAAGCAATAGGAGTTGATTATTCTCTTGGCATGCTTCAAGAAGGTCAAATTAAGCTTGAAAAAAAGAATCTTGATGACCGACTCTATATGGTAAGGGGAAATGCAATGGCAATGCCGTTACCAGATAATATTACTGACGCGACGACTATTTCTTTCGGGATTCGTAATGTTTCTGACGTTCCACTTGGCCTAAAAGAAATGTGCCGCGTGTTAAAGCCAGGTGGAAAAACCTTTATCCTAGAGTTTGGCTTGCCTTCACTGTTTTTTATTCGTTGGCCATATTTAATATATTTCCGTTATATACTTCCTTATATCGGTGGTATAATCTCTGGTGATTATGAAGCATATGCTTATTTGAACAAAACAGTAGAATCTTTTCCATATGGAAAAGATTTCGTAAAACTTATGCAAGATGCTGGATTTAAGAACGTCAAATCACATTCACTTACTTTTGGTGTTGCCTACATTTATGAAGGAGAGGCACCTTAAATGAGTGAGGATTCACAGTGGGATGCATTTAAAAAGGCACTAAATGAAAAGCTTGATGCGTTAAGAACTCACTGGAAAAGTGAGGTTACATCTGATCTATCTGCATATCGCATTATTCTACCTGTTCAAATTTCGAATTTAACAGAATGGTGGGTAGCCCAACAATCAGATGCAAAAGCATTTTTGGCAAACCGAAATGCTAAAATGGAAATGGCTGCCTTGGGCATAGCAACAGAATTCATCTGTGATAGTAAAGCCAAACTAGATTCTTTATATACTGAGATTTTACCCCTTCTTCAAAAGAAAGACTTGGACTTTAGAGTCTATGGAGGTTTTGCTTTTGATTTTGATCATGAAATTGTCACTGAATGGAAAAGCTTCGGTCTAGGTCACTTTTTTATCCCTCTTTTTGAAGTTCATGATAGACATGATGAAGGTCAGTATTTCATTTGTAATTGCATATGGAACCATGAATTAGATCTCGATTTTTACATTGATTTTCTTAAGTTATCAGCGAATAAGTTATTCTTTAATGAAAAGTCTTTGGCTAAAAATAATAGTAAATTATTAAATGAATCTAATACCCCAAATGAAATAGGGTGGGGAAGTTACTTTAAAGAAATACAGAACTTTATCTCAATGGGAGAAAGTCAAAAAATTGTACCAGCTGTTTGCAAAGAAATGGTTTTTGATCAGAAAATCTCCCCTGAATACTGTTTTGCGAACCTACGTCTAGCTGCACCAGACTGTTATCACTTTTATTTTCAATTTAAGCAAGATACTGCTTTCTTAGGAGCAACACCTGAAATGCTATTTTACCGAAAAGGTAAACAGCTTTTATCAGAAGCAATTGCTGGTACTAGGGTACGTGGTGAAACAAAAGAAGAAGACCTTGAACTTGGTAACTCTTTGTTAAAGTCACGAAAAGATATTGGTGAGCATCGTTTTGTTACAGAATATTTAACAGATCACTTGCAAGATGTTATGGAAATCATGCAGGTTTCTGAGGAACCTCAGTTATTAAAACTATCCCGTCTTCAGCACCTGCAACAGCAAGTGACTGGACTTTTAAAAGATCAGGTAACGGATGAAGACTTGTTGAACTTACTTCACCCTACACCTGCTGTTTGTGGTGTACCTACTTTGAAAGCAAAAAAGTTTATCGCCGAGCATGAGGAGTTTAGCCGTGGTTGGTTTGCGGGCCCTGTTGGTTGGTTTGGGGTTGATGGTGCAGGTTTTGGCGTTGGAATTCGTTCTGCTTTAATTACAGATAATAAAGCTTATATTTATGCTGGGGCAGGAGTCGTTGAAGATTCTGACTTAGAAGCTGAATGGAATGAAATTCAAAACAAAATGGAAGGAATGAGAATTGTCCTTAAAGAGTCAACAGGTAATTGAGGCAAATAAAGCTTTTATTAAAACGTTTGCTTACGAATGTGATGCATTAGGAATAAGTGAATTTTGTGTTGCCCCAGGTTCAAGATCTACAAGCTTAGCACTTGCAGTTGCCTCTCACCCTAATCTGAAGTCATATATCCATTTTGATGAAAGAAGTTTGGCTTTTATGGCTCTTGGCATTGCTAAGGTAACCCAAAAGCCAGTTGCTTTAATTTGTTCTTCTGGCACTGCTTTGGCAAACTTTTTACCTGCTGTGATCGAAGCTAGCCAATCGAATATACCGTTACTATTATTTACGGCAGACCGACCTCCTGAATTATTGGGCAATTTTGCTAATCAAAGCATTCAACAGCAGAATATTTTTCAAGATTATATTCGACACTATGTTAACATTCCACCACCTGATAGCGGAATTAATGAGGCCTATCTAAAGACAAGGTTAGATTTTGCACATTATTGCTCAAAGATTCCAGGAAATGAAGGTCCAGTACATGTTAATTGTCAGTTTAGAGAACCTTTCAGTGTTGAACCATTAGATATGGAACCAAATCTAACTAGCCCTTTTGTAAAACATATAGACTCTAAGCAATTAGATGCAATTAGTTTGGCAGGTAAGGGGCTTGTTGTTATTGGAAAGCTCCAGGGGGAGAATGAACAAACGGCTGTGAAAAACTGGCTCGCTGATCAAAATTGTTATATTATTGCAGATGTTTTAAGTTGCTTAAAAGGCCAACTTGGCACTTATGAAATACAGCAATATGAAAGTGCAGACTTTCTTGATGGTCTAAAATTAAGATGGGTGGTACACCTTGGCAGTTTTACCGTTTCAAAGCAACTCAATATTTATTTAGCAAAAGCTGATTTACCTTATTATAGAATTCATCCATCTGTAAAAACTTATAATGAGTTCAATCGTTCACAGATTGAAGTTCATGGTTATCTGGAAGAGGCATTAAATTTCCTTTCAGTTGATAATGATAAAATTTGCCCTGTATCCTATCAGCAGGCATTTTCGTTTGATGAGCAACTTTATTTAGAGTTTTTGATTTCGATTGATCATCAATGTCCTGTTTTTGTTGGTAATAGTACCATGGTTCGAGCTTTAAATTCAATGAAAATAATCCATAAGGGGCAATATTATGCAAACCGTGGAGCGAGTGGTATTGATGGTAATATAAGTACAGCAATAGGCTTACTTTCCCAAATAAACAAACCTTCTATTGCATTACTTGGGGATTTAAGTTTTCTGCATGATATTGGTGCCTTGGCCTTGTTAACTAAACTAGAACTACCTCCAGTTCTGTTCATTGTGACAAATAATGGGGGCGGAGGAATTTTTCAAAAGTTACCAATTGCTACAAATCAAAAACATTTTGAAGAATTCTTCTTTACACCTCATAAACAAAATCTAGTAGATATCGCCAAGAGTTTTGGACTTAAAGTTAAAGAAATTAATCAGCTAAATGAATTTAAGACTTCTATTAATTCTTGGCTTGAGGAAAGCACACATACAATGATACAGATTAACCTATGAAGGACTGTAGATGAAGTTACTTGAGAAACTTGGTACTGAAGTTGTAATTGTTGAGTTAGATTGCCGAATTCATTACATAGGTACACTCGAAAATTTTGATAAACAATTTTTATCTTTGAAAGATGTAACCATTTGCGATGAGTCAACTATTAAAGTTTCTGCAGAAGAGTTTTTCTATGAAGTAAAACTAGGTGCAGCAGTAGTTTCAAGGAAGAGTATACTTATTAATCGTAAGCATATTATTGCTATTTCAAAATTGGATGATTTTTTAGAACTATAATGTTATTTACAAATTCATTACCTCAACCTGATCATTATTCAAAGCTCATTACTTTTTATATGTCGTTAATGTTGCTTGTGTCCTGCTATACTTTTTTCCTGTTTACTGGTCATATTTTACTACTAATTATTACGCTCGTAGCCTCACTTCTAGCTTTATTGAATAAAAAAACTGTACGTATTAGTAATCGTTCTATTATTTATAGTTTTACTATTGCTATGGTCGCTGCATTTTTTACTCGCGAGTTAAGTGAATTATCAAGTATTCCCTTCTTTTTACCTGTTGACTTCTTATTCCCATTGTATATTTACAGTGGTATTTGTTGCTTATTCCTAAGACAACGATTTCTGACAGTTTGTGCTTTAACAGCCTGTGTATGGATGAGTAACTTGGCTATGGGGTCTGCATTAAATGAACCTGAAAATTTCTCAAATCCTTTCTTTGAACAAAATTTACCTTTACGGCACTTCCTATTCATATTTACTGTAACTAGCCAGGTGATACTCCTAATTTTACTCATGTACAGGCATATGCATGAATCATCAATTGATGCTAAAAAGAAAGTGAATAATAAAAAATGGCTGATTAGGTGGACTTCTTTAACCCTTGTTTTGGGTTTAACTATTTTCTCTAGTTACAGATGGCCTGAAGTATTTCCGTATTTAGAAAAGTTAATTGCACCATATACGGGTAAATACTCAAAGAGGAATAATTCAAGATCTTTTTTCCCTGAGCAGGTAAGTTTGAATCATACGGTTGATTTAAAGCAGGAAAAGGAGATGAAAAAACCTGCTCTTTACATCAAAAGTAAAATTGCGCCGGGATATTTAAGAGGCAGGACTTATGACACATACAAAGATGGACTTTGGAAAAACTCAGAGGCATTTACCCGTAAACCCGTAGAATACTTAGATGAATCATTGAGCATTGGTCAAGTCAATTTATCCGAAAAAAAATCGAGCGCGGAACAACTTCATGTTTTCATAGCAAGAAACCTTGTAACGGATGTATTATATACGAATGGAAATGTCAACCGTATTGACTTAATTGCAGAATCTATTTCTACAAATGGAAATGGCGTTTATAAAGCACAAGTTTGGGATAAGTCTGCAGGTTATTCATTCTCAAATGTCGCTGGCGATCCTTTTAAACAAGAAGCTGCTTCTCCAAGAGGTGAACCTTCAAAAACTTATCTTGAAGTTCCCCAAAATATCCAGGACAGCATTCAGAAGTTTACGACGGAGATTAATGTATCTAGTGATTTACCTACAGAGAGAAAAATGCAATTCATTACCGCTTGGTTACGCGAGAACATTGATTACTCATTGGAGCCTCAGAAATTCGAGTATGGTGTTGACCCTGTTATTCAGTTTTTAACAAAGACTAAAAGAGGTCACTGTGAACTTTTCGCTAGCGCTAACATTATGATTTTTAGGCAGATGGGAATTCCAGCTAGATACGTGTCTGGCTTTGTTACATTTCAGAATAGTGGTAATAAAGATGATTATATTGCTCACATGGGAGATGCACATGCTTGGGTTGAAGCATGGGTAGATGGTAAAGGTTGGGTCTTGTTTGAACCCACACCTGCAAGTGCTATTCCTACAGGACAGTATGAAAAATGGTTTTTGGAAGTATGGAAAGAAAAAGTTTCTTTAATTTTTGCATCTGTGCTTTCAGATTTAAAACGTGGCTACTTTGCAGAGGCAATTTGGAAAGTATTAGGAGCTATAGGACAAGGTTTAAGCAATTTGTTTACAGGAACAAATGCATGGGTTAGTTGGCCGATTCTTATTCTCGTTATATGGACATTATATAAAAGAAAAAATGTTCAGCAAACTTCAAAAGGTAAAAATAGTAAATTTGATCAAGAGCTAAATAAAGTTCAAAGGTTATTGTTTAAGTATATTAGAAAAAAGAACCTTTTTATTGAAGAGAAGGATTCACTGAATGATTTAAGTAATAAAGTTATGCATGACTTGCAAGACCCTAAACTGGCATTGATGATTGATGAATACAGTCGCGTGATTTATGGGCCTGAGAAAGATTACAAACGCTTGATTAAATTAAAAGTAAAAATTAGGCAGTTAGCTTAGTAATAAAAATTGAAATCCGTTACTTTAAAACTAAAGTTTTAAAAGAAATATTACGTGTGGAAAAATAAATTAGGTTATTGATACTATGGATGAACTAAGTGCTAGTGAAACTAGGCTGATTGATGTCACGCAACCAGAGTTTCTGGAAGGGGGGAAAGTTCTCCATGAAAGTTTGTGTAGTGAATTTGGTCGCCTGATTTTAGATCTAGAAACGGTGCCGGTACAACGTGAGTTTCAAATTACACGGCGCTTAGGTCGTGGAAGACAAGGAGTCGTTTTTGAGGGCTATAATAATGGCTTCTTAGGAAGTTCTACAAAACATGCACTAAAACTTTTTGATCCATCGCTTTTTGCGGCAAATCGTTCTTATGATATTGATATGCTAAGAATAGCTAAGCAGGTTTCCGTTTTACAGCAACTTTACCACCCCAATTTGGTACAATGTGAAGCATTTTATGAAATTAATGGTATTGGAATGCTATTGATGGAATTAATTAATGGTTTGGATTTAAAGCAGATGTTAGATCCTGAAGCACATAACAAAATTCAAGCACAAGTTTCGCACAAGGAGTGGGACTATCTACATGAAGTTATTTTTCAAGAAGATGGGAAAGGTTTACAGCCAACAATTGCTCTATACATATTTAGAAAAATGCTTCGCGGTTTAGAAATTTTACACCGAACAGGCTATGTTCACTGCGATATTAAACCAAGTAATGTGATGTCAGACCGCTTTGGCACAGTAAAACTTGTTGACTTTGGTCGAGCCACATTGATTAAAGACCCTGGTGAACAGTTTCTGGCTAGCCCAATGTATATGGCACCAGAAATGCATGAACGAGGTGACTTTGATCAAAGAGTTGATTTATATAGCTCTGCATTAGTTCTTCTAGAATTACTTTGGGGCGAAAGCTTGATTGATGACTATTCTACAGAGGAGGTCATAAGAGACTTTAAAATTCAACTTTATGATGACTTTGGGGACTTCCTACCTAAAAAAATGAGAAAAAATAAAGACTTTATGAAGTTCATGAAGAAGATGCTTGCATGGAATAAGAATGATCGTTTTCCGACTTCTGAAGATATGGATGAAGTTGCACAATCTGTTGTTGCCAACCTCATGGCAAAAGAGAGATTTTACGATGCAGGCGTAGAGTTAGAAAAATATTTAGTCTACCGTCTCCCTCAGGCTGAAGGCTTAAAGAAACGGAAGAAAACTAAATAAAAAGCCTACCACTCAAGTACTATTTTTCCGATAGATGTATGACTCTTTAGTTTTTTATGAGCTTTCATTATATTTTCTGCATTGATTTTATCAAATTTCTCTTTGTAAGTAGACTTAATCTTGCCTTTATCAATCATACTACTTACTGCATTCAAAAGCTTATGCTGTTCGCTAATATCTTCTGTTTCAAACATGGACCGCGTGTACATAAATTCCCAATGAAGAGAGACTGACTTTTGTTTTAATAAGTTGATGTTTAATGGTTCTACAGGATCGTCTATTAAAGCAAACTTACCTTGTGGCTTTATTGATTTTACAATTTCTTCGAAGTGTTTTTCGGTTTGATTTAGACTAATAATATAGTCAACTTCACCAATCCCAATTTTACTAAGTTCTTCAGATAAGGGCTTATGGTGATTGATGACATGGTCTGCACCCATGTCTTTTACCCAGGAAGTGGACTCAGCCCGTGAAGCAGTTGCTATAACTTCTATTGATGTAAGCTGTTTACAAAGTTGAATCAATATTGAACCAACACCTCCAGCACCTGCTATCACTAGAAGCTTACCACTACTTTCTTCATTCAAGCATAAACGATCAAATAAAAGCTCCCATGCAGTGATAGTAGTTAAAGGAAGAGCTGCTGACTCAATTGGACTCAATGATTTAGGGGCATGGCCAACTATTCTTTCATCAACTAATTGATACTCCGCATTGGAACCTTGCCGAAGTAGATCCCCAGCATACCAAACTCGATCCCCAACCTTGAAATAGCTGACTTCATCACCTAGCGACTCTACTACACCAACGGCGTCCCAGCCCAATACCTTAACTTCTTCAGTTTCCGGTGTAACTCGCTCACGTACTTTTGTGTCTACTGGATTTACAGAAATTGCTTCAATTTTTACTAAAAGGTCTTTACCGACTGCAACTGGTTTAGGTCCCTCTAAATCAATTAAAAAATTAGGTGAATCTAGTGGGGTTTTATTTGTGTAGCCAACGATTTTCATGTTAATACCCTTTTAAATATGTTAAAATTATTTTACAAAATAGTTCAATCCATGATATAAGTAACATACATTTATCAATAAATGATACCAATGCGAGTGGTTAAGTCATTTTCTGTTTCTACATTGCAAGCAAAGTACTTTTTATTGGTAAAAAAATATACTATTGTTATATTAATTATGGTAATCTTAATCGCGTCTATGGGATACTATAAAACTCGTGTTTAGGTACAAGAAAATTTAATTAAATTTGGAAATAAATGTGAAGAATAAAAAATCTTCTAAAAAACAACCACGTTATCGTATTGTCGTAAAGGATATGATAGAACGTATTGAGTCTGGTGAATGGAGCAAAGGAGAGGCGATCCCAGCAATAAACCGCTTAGAAAAAGTGTATCCAGTAAGCCGTATGACCGTACTCAAAGCGATGCATATTCTTGAAGAGGAGGGGTACGTTTCTGTCGAGCATGGTCGCGGTACTATCGTTCGTCGTGAATTGCCAGGTAAGCGAATCGGTATTTTGTGTGGCTCAGATATCTTCAATGTTCCAGCTCCCATGTTTAGAAGTGCTCTTGTTAATCTTTTACGTGAAAAACTAAAAGATGAGGGATACTTAGCAAACTTTTATGTTGCTCAAGACTACATGATGAAAGATACACCATATCCAAACCCTTCACTAAGTTTAGACGTTCGAAGAAAACACCTTAAAGGACTGATTCTACTTGGAACTGATACTATGCCCGAACTTTGCCAAGATGCTGGTGAGAAAAATCTGCCTGTAGTTGGCTTGACTGAATCAAAGTTCGCTCCAGCAATTGTTGGCTTGAATTGGGATCACTTTGTTAAAGAATCTATCCAATTTTTTGCGAATCGTGGTAAGAAAAATATGATGTTTATAGTTAGTGCAGAAGATCAGCTGAAGGCTCTTGATGATTTGCGAAGTAGCGGAAAACTTGGTGATTTACGAATTCATGATTACTTTTATGACTGTACTGCTCCTGACTCAAGTAGTGAAAAATCCTTTACAAACCTTGTAGAAGAAGAGGGGTTTCGATGGTTTGATGAACTGGCATCTAATGATATTGCATATGACGCAATTATTGTGGGGGATGATATTTTTGGAAAAGGTCTTCTACAAGCCTATTTAAAAACTAGCAATTTAAAGTTATCAGGTCAAGATATTTTAGTAGAAGGAAATACTGCTGTACCTTTATTTTACCCAATACAAGTTCATCGATACCTGTTTGACACATCAAAACTTGCAACATTAACCATTAATAAATTACTTAGCCAAATTGATGGGCAAAGCATTTTATCTCCTGTTGAATTTGTGCAAGGAGAAATTATTAAACTAAAACAATGAACCCTGTGGTTTATAAATTTAAAAAATCTATTTTTATATGACAAAACGGAGTCGAATATTGAGCCGAATAACAATTTTATTTATTGCTTTATCTGCAGCAGTCTCGCAATACTCATTTGCTAAAGAACTTACAGTAGAGGGTACAGTCATGGTGAACCGCTTAAATGTACGTGCTTATCCTGGTAAGGGGTATGAAACTGTTGTGCAATTAAATACTGGAGATAAAGTTACGATTAAAGAATTCAAAAATACTTGGGGTGGGATTGTTCCTCCGGAAAGCTTGAAGGTCTGGATTTCAACTAGTAATCTTAAAGATGGGGTTGTAACCAAGGATGCTGAAGTTCATACAGGACCTAGCCTAGCTTTTACAAATTTTGGTATTATTCCAAAAGATACTAAAGTGGAAGTTATTCGAGTAAAACAAGAAAAGTGGGCTTATGTAAAGGGTAAGATTAAAGGCCGTTTATGGGTTTATATGGGTTATGTGGAAATTCCTGAAGAATATCGTAAAGAAATTGAACCTATTGTCATGGAACGTATTGACCGTGAGCAAAAAAGCCGCTTTAACGAAACGGATATTGAAAAGGCAAATCCAACTACAAAACTTGGCATACCTAAAACAATAGTGGTTGGTCCTCCAAAAGATTATAGTATTCATAAGATTTCACCACCAAGAGAAGCTATTGGTGATCTAGAGTTTTTAGGTACTCCTGTGCAGTTAAAACGTGAAGGCATTATAGTAGAAGTACCTAAAGATCACCAGATTCCATGGAAATATGCATTAGCAGTTCATGTGAATACGATCTTTTACCCCATTGTGTTTTTGGAGGATCCAAAAGACCTCTTAAAAGCTCAGGATTGGCATCGAGTTATTGTCACTGGGCAAAAACAATGGGTGAAAGGATTTAGCAGACCACTTTTAACTGTTGAAAATGTAGTTAAAGTAAGTGATGAGAACTTTAAACCAAAGGAGTAATCTTTGACTTTTGTAGTCTTTTTAACTTGGGGGCTTGGTGTATTATCCCTGAAACGTTTGTTTATGGGAAATCCAATTTTTCAACTAGTGCAGTCTACTGAGACTGGCACTCTTGAAGCTGCTGAGTTATACCTTGAAAGTCCCGAGGAAGAACCAAAAGAAGAAGTGAAAAGCTTTGTGTCTAGACTTTCTAAGTACTCTTTCGTTGCCTTTATATATATGGGAGCTGAAATATGGGTTAACATGCATTTTATTTCAATAAAGCACTATATGGCCTTAGCGATTTTTCTGTTGTTTAAAGTCTTTATTATTACTTTTATTAGTTCACGTTTAGCAAAGAAATCTCACCTTGGACCAATTCAACAAATTTTGGAGTATCCGCAGTGGGCAAAGAATGCTGAAAAGGTAGATCAATTAATAAATGCTGTGGCATATTTCTTCTTATTTGTTGAATCAATTAAGTTATTAGGAGTAATTGAAGGATGAAAAAAATTCTTGTTGCGTTTGTTACATGTTTTCTTCTGGGAAATTTATTGGCTCAAGGAACTTTTGTTGAAGATTATTGGAAGACAGATTATCCTAAGAAAAGCGTTGAAACTATTTATAATGATATTCGCAATACCAAGGTTGCTCACATAGAAATTAAACAAATTTCTCAAAGAGATTATTTTGAACTCGTTCGTACTCTTTTTCATGAAAACAACCCTAGTGGAAAAAAACTTAATATTTTACTGGTTTCCAAATCACAAAAAAAAGTTATGAATTTGAACCTAGACTTAAACAATATACCCATCGCTAACCTTATAAAAATTGGCTGTAAAACTTGGAATTTACAGTGCAAGTTAGAACCTGAGCTTCTTGAGATTACTGAAAAATAATCTCCTACAATTATTTGATCTAATCTTTAACACCTAATAAAACAATATTAGATGATCTTCTTGTTAATAAAGCTTTAGTTATAGTCTCTTTTCTATGCTTTATTTTAAAGCACTGCTTGAGTTCAATATTTTTGGTCTTAAATTAAACTTGTGTTTCTATGTTGTTGCTAAAAAACTATTTCCAAATTGTAAGAGTTATTAAAAAATGATTTCTCTTTGTTTGAAGATTTGTTTTTATTTTTTGATGGGCAATATTGTTTAAGTTTTTTACTAAACTTTAATCATCTTTTTATATCGCCGGAAACTTTGTGTATAAAAGATTAGTATTGTGTGTGCTTATAAAGTTATATTTTATCTAAATATTGATATAGCTTTTGGAATTAATTAGATATTTAAAGTTTTATTTATTAGAAATACCGGGAGATTATTGATGCATAGAAGAGAATTTATAAAAAATACGGGCATTGCAGCAGGCTTTGCAGGTGTTTGTCCAGGCCTATTACTTTCCACTAATGCAAATGACCAAAAAAGTGCTTACTCAAAACGATTTGAGGGAGACCTACACGAGCGCACATGGATGGCGCTTGGAGCAAGACGAGACATATGGGGGGCAAAGTACTACAAACATGCTCAAAAGGATTTAATTAAAGTAGCAAACACAATCGCAGAATTTGAAAAGGTTAATATAATTGTCCGACCAAGTGATGTCTCAGCCGCTCAGATGTCTTTGAGTTCAAAAGTACGTATTCTTGAGCACGAACTAGATGACATGTGGATTCGTGATTTCGGCCCTAATTATGTGACTAAAGGTCACCGTAAAGCAGCAAGAGATTTCAACTACAATGCGTGGGGGCACAAACAAGTTTATGACCGTGATCGTTTAGCAACTGTATTTATCTGTAAAACGACTCCCTGTTTAAGGCTGACATCAGAAATTACAACTGAGGGTAGTGCGCTTGAAGTGGATGGTAAGGGGACTATGATATTAAACAAATATGCAATTATTGACCGAAGAAGAAACCCTAGAATGACTCAAGAAGTTATAGAAAAAAGGTTGTTAGATAACTTAGGCTTAGATAAAGTTATTTGGTTAGAAGATGATTGGAATAAAGGTTCGCGTTCTATGCAAACCGACTTTTTCGCTCGCTTTGGTGAAGGAGATACCGCCATCTTACATGTAGACCAAAGAAGCTCTTTAGCTGAAATTACTGAAAAAAATCGTGAGACCTTATCTTCTGCAACAAATGCAGCAGGTACGCAGCTTAATGTTGTTGAAATTGAAGGGCCTGCGAGAATACGCAAAAAGTTCCGTTCTAGAAACTTTGCAACTAGTTATTTAGGCTACTATTTATGTAATGGTGCTGTAATTGCACAAGAATTTGGTGACCCTGAGAAAGATGCAAAAGCTAAAGCAAAACTAAGTGAACTTTTCCCGAACCGCGAAGTAATTCAATTAAATATAGATTGTATTGCTGGTAGAGGAGGAAATATTCATGGTGTAACTTTAGAAGAACCTAAAGTTGATAAAAAACCAATATAGATCTTTTTATGAACAAAAAAAAGGCTCCTAAAAAAATACAGGAGCCTTTTTTATTATGTTTTAATATGCTAAATCCATGTTTTTTGCAGCAGCTACTTCATCAACTCTTGATACACGAGTTGTGCGAGGAGTTTCCTTAAACCAGTCTGGATCGGTCTCTGCAATATCAGCAAGTTCACGCATTGCTTCAATAAACTCATCAATCGTCTGTTTACTTTCAGATTCTGTAGGCTCAATCATCAATGCTTCCTTAATTACTAATGGGAAATACATAGTAGGTGCATGAAGACCTTTGTCTAATAGAGCTTTAGCAATATCTAGTGCATGAACCCCGTTCTCAGCTTGCTTGGATGCATCAAAAACGACTTCATGCATACAAATCCTAGGATACATTAAGTTGTATTTGTCTGCAAGTTTTGCACGTACATAGTTAGCATTTAATACTGCCATATCACTAGCGCGTTTCATACCATTACCACCTAAACGAAGCATGAAAGTATACGCACGTAGGTTAACCATAAAGTTACCATAGAAAGCAGACAAGTAACCTATTGACTTGGGACAGTCATAATTCAAGGTAAATGTTCCATCCTTTCGCTTCTCTACTTGAGAAATAGGTAAATATGGAATCAGTTTCTCACTAACTCCTACAGGCCCACCACCGGGCCCACCGCCACCATGTGGCGTGGAGAAAGTTTTATGAAGGTTAATATGAATCACGTCAAAACCTAAATCTCCCGGACGTGCACGCCCCATAATGGCATTCATATTGGCTCCATCATAGTAAACTAATGCATCATGCTTATGCGCTAATTCTGTAACCTTATCAATATTTGGATTGAATAAGCCTACGGTATTTGGGCATGTTAGCATGACACCTGCAACATCTGGGCCAAGCGCTGCCTCGTATGCTTCCATATCCATGCATCCGTTTTCACCAGTTGGAATAGTGATGCAATCATATCCTGCAATTGCTGCAGAAGCTGGATTAGTCCCGTGTGCTGCATCAGGTATCAAAATCTTAGTTTTTTGATTTCCCTTATCTTCATGATATGCACGAATTAATAATAAACCAGTTAATTCTCCATGAGCACCAGCCATTGGCTGCATAGTAAAAGCTTTCATACCACAAATTTCACAAAGGTATTGTTCGATTTCGTGAATGAGACGAAGTGCTCCCTGTGTTAATTGCCCACCATACTGTAATTGCGCCATTAATGGGTGTAAGTTTGCAAAGCCTTCTAAAGATGCAACTTTCTCATTTAGTCTTGGGTTATACTTCATTGTGCAACTACCCAATGGATAGAAGTTGGTGTCAATAGAAAAGTTTTTTTGAGACAACGAAGTATAGTGCCGAATAACGTCTAACTCTGATACTTCAGGAAGTGCAGGAGGCTCCTCGCGTAAAAAACGTTTATCAATACGAGTCTTATATTGATCTGAGCTATTACTAAAAGTAATACCACGGCGGCCTGGCTGACTCTTTTCAAAAATTAAAACCGACATAAAACCTCCTCTAGGGCGTTGCACATTCCACTGATTTGCTCTTGTGTATGCTTTTCTGTAAAGGCCATTAAAATATAGTTTTTCATTTCAGGATAATAACGGTCTAATGGCCATCCGGCAGCATAACCTTTTTCAATCATATCTGGCATAATATTTTTGGCTGGCACGGGTAACTCAACAGTTAATTCATTAAATGTTGGTGCACTTTCTTTGACTTGTACTCCCGGAATCGCATTCAATTTTTCCTTCGCAAATTCTGCGCGGTTAAAACATTCTTGCCCCACTTCAACAAATCCCTGTTTACCTACTAAAGCCATATAAACAACACTACGAAGCGCCATAAGACCTACGTTTGTACAAACATTACTCATTGCTTTTTCACGACGAATATGTTGCTCACGTGCTTGAAGAGTAAGTACATAAGACTTTCTTCCTTTTGAATCCACAGTTGTACCACAAATACGTCCTGGCATTTTCCTAGCAAGTTTTTTACGCGTTGCCATAAAACCTAAGTAAGGACCACCGAAGCCTAGTGGAATCCCTAGTGATTGGCCTTCGCCAGTTACGATATCCACTCCCATACTTCCCGGATCTTTAATGATTGATAAGGAGATTGGATAGACAGACATAATTGCTAAGGCACCAACTTCATGCGCCATATTGCATACATCAGAGTAATCATCAACTGAACCGAAGAAAGTTGGGTTTTGCATAATTACTGCAGCAATTGATTTGTCTAGTTGTTCACCAATAACATCGCGTTCAAGTTGACCATGTTTGATTGGCGTTTCAATCAATTCTATGTTTAAATTAGTTGTGTAAGTCTCAATCATCTTTCGATAAATTGGATTCACCCCAGAACACATCAAAATTTTGCTACGTTTTGTTACGCGCATGCTCATCATTATTGCTTCGTAAAGAGCGGTTCCACCATCGTACAATGAAGCATTACTCACTTCCATTCCAGTTAACCTACAAATCATAGATTGATATTCGTAAATACTTTGAAGTGTACCTTGAGAAACCTCTGGCTGGTAAGGAGTATATGCTGTTAAATACTCACCTCTAGTAACGATTGGATCTATAGCTGCTGGAATATAGTGGTCGTAAAAACCTGCACCAAGAAAACTAGTTAATTGAGTCGCATTTTGATTAGATAAACGTTTTATATATTCAAAAACTTCCATTTCAGACTTACCATCGGGTAAGTCTAAATTCTCAAAACGAAATTGCCTAGGGATATCTTCAAATAAATCGTCGACAGACTGTAAGTTAACAGCCTCTAACATTTCCTCTACATCTTGAGGAGTGTGGGGAACAAAAGGCATTGTTTAGTTTTTATCCTTCAATGAAATCTTTATATTGCTGGGGACTCATCAAATCCTCCAAATCGTTCTCATCAAAATCTGAAAACTTACAAATCCAACCTTTCTCATATGGAGAGGCATTTACCAATTCTGGCTCATCTTCAAGACCTTCATTTACTTCAGTAATGATACCGCTTAAAGGTGCATAAACATCTGCAGCAGCTTTAACACTTTCTACAACTGCAATGTCATCTCCAGAGTCAAACTCATCATCTATATCTGGAAGTTCAACATATGTAATGTCTCCAAGTTCTTTTTGGGCATGATCGGTAATGCCAAGAGTTGCTTGACCATCTTCAATACGAATCCATTCGTGCTCTTCTGTATAATATAAGTTTTCTGGTACCATAGTAATGATCTCCCATTTATGATTTTATTTTTTTAGAAAAGGTAGTTCAACAATTTTTGCGGCTAATATCTTCTTGCCTAAATTTATTTCTATTTCTTGGCCAGGTTTAGCAAAAGGAGTTTTTACATAAGCAAAACCTATTGAATAGCCTAATGATGGAGCTATAGAACCAGACGTGACTCGTCCAACTATTTCACCATTAATTAAAACTTGATGATCATGTCTGGCTGCACGTTTAACATCAGTTGCAAAACCAACAAGTGTGAAGGGAACTTCACCCATCTCTAATAAAATGTTGGAACCAATATACTCTTTTTTCTTACTAACGAAACGCATTAAATTGGCTTCTTTTGGTGTGAGTGTATTATCTACTTCTTGGCCATAAAGTGGTAATGCTGCTTCTAAGCGGAGTGTGTCTCGAGCGCCAAGGCCTGCTGGAGTTGCTCCAGATGCTATTATTAAATCCCACAGCTCTTCTACAATCTTTACATCAAAGTATAGCTCATAACCAAGTTCACCAGTATATCCTGTGCGTGAAAGTAGAATTTGCGTGTTTTTAAAATTAATATATAACCATGAGAAATAGCCGAGGTCATTTAAATTGATATTGAAAACATTTTGTAACAATGATTGAGATTCTGGTCCTTGAACATCAAGTTTAGCCGTTTCTTTAGAAATATCTGAAAGAGTGACATTGGGAATGAGGTTTTGTTCAAGCCATGAATAATCACTTGAAGTGGTGGCTGCATTTACAACCATCATAAATTTGTTATCGTCTAAGCGGTAGGTGATTAGGTCATCTAGGATTTTTGCTTCTTCACTTAGCAAGAAACCATATTTACACTTTCCAACTTTCTGTGTGCCAGCTTTTGAGCTGACTACAAGGTCTACAAACTGAGAAGCTGCAGGTCCCTCAACAATAAATTCACCCATATGACAGATGTCAAAAATAGCAACCTTTGTTCGAGTCGCCATATGTTCTGCTAAAATACCCTCATATTGTACGGGCATTTCCCAACCACCAAAAGGAACAAGTTTTGCTCCTAGATTAAGATGTTTTTGATTTAAAGGAGTTTGATGCATCAAAAAATTCTCTCAAATAAGACCTTAAAAAATCTGTAAGCAATTTCAGAGCTAATTATATCGTGGAAAATTACTCACAAGCATACAATGACCGCAAATAGTTGCAATTTATAAGCAGTGCATGATTCTATAAATATGATTTTTATTTACTATATATGGTTGCAACCTAACCATTACATATTTTTGATGAAAAATCACAAAAACACAATAGGCATTTTATAGTATTAAGCAAATACATTAAGCCTAAATTCCAATAGCTAAAACCATTTTTTTTCGAAGTAAAAGTTGAATGAGGTTCAGATACCTTGTAATTCGAATTTTTAGACACACTTTTTCCTAATAAAACTTTAAAAGAAAGTATAGTTTTATGAGTGAAAAAAGTGATCAAATGACAAATGAAGAAGTCTTAAAATATACTTCAAGATTATTTAATTTTGTTAAAAGAGCTAAAATTTTAATTGTTGGGCGACAAGCAATCGAAAAAAACAAACATCGACTGCACTTTGTATTATTAACTAACTCTATTAGCAAAAAAAGTGAAAAAGAAATTTGTGAAAAATTTAAGTATTATCCAGTCATAAAATGTTATGAAGAAACTGATATTGAAGAACATTTTGACTTCAAGGGAACCAAAGTTCTTGCATTTGAAAAGGGTGACCTTGCTAAGTCTATATACCAAGAATTGAAAAGATTTCGTATTAATCAATCTATTCATTAATATTTTTCATGCCTTCTACATTTTTTACGAAAAATCTTATTAATAATTTAAAATAGTATTTATTTAGATTAACTAAAAATATATGAAAAAAGATAATCTCAATTTTTAAATCTGAGAATAGGTTGTTAATAAAAATGCATAATTTATGCATAAAATATTCAGGTGAATTTAAAGTTTTTCAATTAGATATAGAAGAACTTAATCGTGAAATCACTAAAAAGCTCGACCACGTTCTAACTGCCTTAGCAAATAAAACTTCTACTTCTTAGAACATCGTGAAGTTTTTAGATGTGGCCCAATCATGTGGTATCTTCAGCTGAACACGCTTCTTATAGCTCAAGGAGTTGTAATCGTCTAAAAGAATATCCCCTGAAAATAGTTTGATTTGATAAGCAATTACTTGGTCTGTAGATCTTAATATGTACGTACTAGTCGCACTACCTGGTGTTCCATACTTAATTGAAACCTTTTTGAACTCACTCGTTTTTACTTGATGACTTCTTTGTGGCATATGAAAGTTACCAATACGTTTTACACTACCATCTCTTTGTTTTACCAAAAATGCATATTTGACAATCGGTTTTTGAATCAAAAATTGAGAAGAACTTAATTCAAAGGAAATATCGAAGCCAATCTTTTTATTTTTTTTCAGAATTAGCTGACGATTCGTAAATTTACCCTTTATGGAGGGCGTTTTCAGCTTTGGCATTTTTTCTAATGCATCAATCGTATGTTGGACTTGCTCAATTGTTAAATTGCAGGTTCGAAGTGGAGTAACGCTTCTTGGAATCGTGATCTTTATTCCAATACGAACTTTTCTGCCATCTTCTTGTGATATTAATTGCAAACTTAAGCCATGATTACGAAAGTCCTCTGAAGAATTGAAGATTTTTAGTATCTTTTTTCTGTTAAGTTCATCTCGTTCCGCAATCTTTGCAAGGTTTAAAGAGCGTTTCAACTCTGCTTTGAAATCTCTAGCATCCTGTAAACCGATAACACAATTGACTTCTCTAGTTTCTGTTTCCATAAAAGAAATGATGTAAGTATACTTGATTGCATCAACTTGATTTTGAGAAATAGTTAATTTTCCCTTATTGACCAGTAAGTGATCACTTCCTTCAGTGATTTCACATTCAGTTTGAAAAAAAGGCCTGATTTGACCATAAGTGATCGGAATTAATAATGTGAGTGCAAAAATTGCTTTTATAAGGTCCATGTAACTCTCCGAAAAATAAATATAAGGTTAGCTGTTTTGTTGTTAAAATTAGTCCACAACAATAGTGCAAGTAAATGAGAGTTACAATTTCATTTATTGAATTAACACTTATAGGTAGAAAACTTTTTGTTTTGAATCTTCATCACGGTAACGGGTTACATACCACTCGTAGTGAAGGCGTTGCGATTGATAGTGATCACCATCTACAGAATCATTGTAAGTCAAAAAGATTTGTCTACGTATGTTTGGGGAGTTATTTGCACCTGCGAAATGTGGTGCATAGCAATGAAAAATGGCAACATCACCTGGTTCCGTCATGATTGGAACCGCCTCGGACATTCTGACTTGTCTCTCTTCTAAATCTCCAAACTCACCTGGTTTTGTTAGAAAACCATCCTCATAGCCAGGTACTAAGTGTGTGCAACCATTTGTTAAATCTGCAGGGTCAAGGGCAATCATTACACTTATTAAACTTTCAGGGAAACCTTGCCACCAATTATAATCCTGGTGGAGAGCACTACCACGGCCCCCAGGTGGTTTGAAGATTAGTTTTTCTTTAAAAAGAAATGGTTCATTGCCATTATAAATACTTGCTAGTGGATCTAGAATCTTGCGGCTACGAACCAAAGCACCAAAAACCGGGCTCAAATCTGAAATTGGATCTGCCTTCCAAACCTTAGTTTCATTGGTTTCACTATCTGTAAAGCATTCAAATCGTATGTTGTTAGGCTGAATGATATCAGAATTATTTTGAACCTCATCAGATGCTTGCAAAAGCTGTTGAACTTCATCTTTGCTAAAAACATTTTTTAAGTGAATGAACCCATTCTTTTTGTAGCTCGACAATTCATCATCACACAAGGGATATTGTAATTTCCGTTGACGATTTCTGGCTATTGCATCATTAAAGTCCAACTGCTCTGAATCTTTTATTTGAGCACTGCCAATCTTTTGCTCTTTTGCACTTTCATATAAATTCATTTTTACCATCCTGCAGGTAACTCTTCTAAAGAGGAAAGAAACCCATTTTTATAGTTTCCAAATACTGTGTTTGGGTTCCGCTCATTTTCAAAAGAAACGTGCCCATCCAGAAATAGTACATTCCAACCATTGCTATGTGTTTTGAAATAAAATTCTTCTGAATCACTATCAAGGTGATCGTAACCACGGTCATTCATTATATAGTATTGAGAGGGCTTGGTAGTTAGTTGAGAGTTTTTTCTACCACCAGCAGCAAAAAACCTTGATTGTGGGTGCTGATCCCAATTTTGAAACGCTGCATGTTCATAACTTCCGTTCCTAGCAGGTCGCATGCTATTTTTAAGATTTGTATTACTGATTTTATCGTAGTCACCTGATTCATAATACATAATGTTAAATGGACAAGTTAAGTCTGATTGAATATATTTGTTTCTCAGGTCCGCTATATTTGGCTCACTGTCAACAAGTTTCAAATCTTTATACCAGGAACCAGCTATACTATAATAGTCTTTTGTTGCAAGATAAAAGCCAGCAAGGTATATTTGTGTATCTATACCAGTAGTAATACCATCTGCTACAGATGTGTAGGTCTCATAAGTTCCAGAGGAATTAACTGAGGGCCAAGATGGGAATTGGCCATCGGTTTCATTATCGTACATCGCATGCCCCAAACCATATTGTTTAAGCACATTCATACACATGATTGATCTTGCTTTTCTCTTAGTTTCAGCAACAGCTGGTAGAATTAATGATGTCAAAACACCAATAATTGCTATGACAACTAACAACTCAATTAATGTAAAATATTTATGTTTCATTTTCCCAACTATTATTTTATGGTAAAAACCAATATCCATATAGCATTTTACGAGTTTTAGGTTTGCTTTTCAAGACCTCTTCAATTGGCTTCCAGTCATTTGGGGCTAACATTGCGTAAGAAAATAGAGTAGCAGGCATCGTTTCATGAACTGTAAATTCGCATTGTGCAGTATTAATACTTGGGTGTGACATCCACCTTCTATTTATAGGTAATTCGTCTGGATTGTAAAAGGGGGTGGGGCTGTTTTTATTTTTTGTTAGCAGCCAAACACTTTCCCTAAACTTGTGCTGTGTCCAGTTGCCTGTTAGGCCATATGGCGTTATACCAGGTATAGGGTCCAAAATATCATCTTTTTCGCTGATTTCATGTTGGATGATAACTGGATACTGACTACCTATACCTGTTGTCCAGCTCATTCCTAATGGATTACAGCCAAGCATGTAGTCGCAATTTTGTATAAAAGCCCTCATGTATTTAGCTTTAGGGCTGATCACATTGGCTATAAATAACGCTTGGTTAAAGTTTGTCATCGTGGTCGTTCCCCAGCCCATATGAAAGTCTTTGTTGCGCCACCAACTTTGACGATAGGGCATTTTATTGCTATTCTCAACAAGCATGTCTGCATACTCTGTAAAATAATTTTGCCACGCAACGCGAGTTATTTCTGAAATTTCACTTATTTGGGTTAAATGAAAATAAAACCATTGGGTTGCTTGAGCAGGACGGCTTGGCCAATCATATGGTTTTATCACCTTTGTACTCAGCTTTTCAACATCTTCTAAATAGGCTATATCTTTAGTTAATAAGAATAAACGAAGCTTTGCATGGATTAAATAAGGATAGTTCATTTCGTCCTTTTCTGTCCACTTCACTTGATATGCATCTCCAGCGCCTCTCCGCTTTTTTGCGCGCATAGTAAATTCACCTAGAGAGTTTTCAGGATTACTACCATATTGATAAGTTAATAATGCTTGATTTTGATATTTTTGACTTATTTTAGGGGCAATATCTTTTAATAAATAGGCCAGTTGTGCTGCTGCAGCTGAGTAAGCTAAAGATGCCCAGCGAGTTCGTACAGAAAATGCATAGTCTACTTTTGCATGCATTTCTGGATGCGTCCAAGTCTCTAAGAAACCTGCTGCACCACCTTCTTCTGTCAAACTATGTTCCCACACACGTAGACCATACATTGCTTCATCTAAAATATCTGGAATACCATTGTTAGATTCAGGTATATTAAGTTGTCCATCAATGAATTTTTTAGGTGCTAGCTCATATGCGTAAAGCATAGCGAAAATAGGTGTATAATGGTGGATGTTACGGTCCCAGTCAGCCGCGTCATACCAACCTCCGTCAACATTTGGAGTCCCTTTTGCTCCATCTTCTTCCAATTCATCCAAAATGGAGGTCTCTTCTTCTTTAAGGGGGAATCGGGATGAAATTGAACCGCCAATAACATCAAAGCGCAGATTACTTGTTTTAGGTGCATCAAATTTTGCTCCAAAACCAAAGGGAATTAAATCACATTCGTAAACATCTTCCGTATGTGCAAGATCTCGTTTCCAAAAGGTATAAGGTTCTTGGTATTCCATTACTGCTCTTTGGTGATAAAAACCTCTGGCTGCAATATAGTATGCTTCCCCATATACCTCTGCTGATTGAATAAATGACCAAGAACGGCCTACACCTGGTATATAAATATGAAAATGTCCCGATTCGTTGAAATCATCTAAATTCATTTGGTAAATATCTTCACCATTGATTCGTTTGGCATTTTCATTATGCCACCTTGGATCTTTTTCACGAATTGAAATTTCACCCTCATAAACTGACTTACCTGTTGATTCATCTATAATATGAAATTTCTTTGCTTTACTGCAATCTAAAGGCCCTTTGCCATAAATATATGCTCCCAAATACGCAAACTTTCCGGCTTGATTGGGCAGATAACCGACTTGATTGACTTTAATAGCTCTAGAAATTTGCATCTTCTCATTATAGTTAAATGTCCTTTCTAATTTATTGGGAGCATATATCGTATAAGTTTGACCATTTTTCATGGGGGAATCTAATTCAAGGTAAGCATAAATACCATATTTAAATTGATGGTCCCCAGGTAAGTCAGATGCATCCACACCAACATAAGTTATATTCACCTCAAGAACACTAGGGGAGGTTTTACCTTTACTTTTTAACGAGTAAAACCCTTTTTGGGCAAAGTCTCTTTCTTTTAAATTCTCTCGAGCCTGATGAAGATACTTGTTCCGTATTTTTGCCCTTGCTTTATATGCATGCCAATCAGGTGGATTACCCGCTGGCATACTTGACTCCCAACGATCAACCATAGTTTGTAGCTCACTATTGCTTAATCGGTTGATCTCAGCAATAATCTCAGCTTGATTATTAATAACCACAACAAAGCAAGTGTTAGTCAAGGGGAGTATCGTTTCTATTTTCTGGCTCGCTGGTGAAACGGCATAGATGAATGTAGTGGTCGCGAAGAAGAATAAAAATTTAAATAACTTAATCATTTGGTTACTCATTTTATCAAAAATTAACTATATGATCTTATTCTAACTATTAGTTTGTTTGCTTGCAAATATGAAATGTTAAATAATAGTGAAGATTTGGCTTGCAGGTTGTTCTTTTTATGGTTAAAGTAGCGCAATGGGGAGTCTAGGGATAGATTTCATTTTTTATGGGGTTTAATATTCTTTTTAGTTAAGGTGTAAGCAGAAATTTATGAGATTTTTATCATATACATCCTCGTCTTCAAAGTTAAATGATTTAAAAAAGGTTGTAACGCATACGCACCACTTAAGAACTGGTGAGTTAAACTTTTCAGATACTAATGAGCAATTAGTTGATTGGTGTTCATCTAATACTGTAAGTGCTTTAGGCTTAGGTTCTCCTTGGGAGCCAATTTCCGCAAAAAATTATAGCCTTTATGAAGGTGAGGGGAAAGATTTATATTATTCAGGTGACTTTGATTGTCAGTCTGTAAAAGATGAAGAACCAATTCAAGCTTTATTTGATGAATTAAATCATCGATCCTGTGGGCACACATTATTTTACATGGATAATGAAACCCCCAAATGTCGCTATGGCCATATTTGGTGGTTTGGATGGAATTATGATTTTCCTGCTTGGCATGATTATAGCCAAAATAGCCCTATTTCTTATTATGATGAAGATCCTGAAGTTGAAATTAATTCTATCTCAGGTCTTCCGCATAAGCGAAGGGCTTATATGGAAGTCGTTGCGAGTCAAAGAGCACAGGGAGCATTAGCTATTTGGGCACATCCTACCTCTTGGTGGCGGGGGGACAAAGATGAATTTATTACCAATATTGCAGCTGAATGTCATTTGCATCTATTGGCTGATGGCTATTTAGATGGATTGGTTGTTATGGGATATGATGCATACCATGAGTTTTATCAAAAACTTTGGTTCTATTTATTAGATACAGGTGCAATAGTTCCCGGCTTTGCCGAAACAGATAATTGTCATAATTCTAAAAAATTACTTACGCAAAAGCATGTGCTTGTTAATAAAATGCATATCTCATGTAAGCCTCAACTGGGTGAAATCTTGAATGCCGCTCGGGTTGGCCAAGTCTGCGCTACTACAAATGCTGGAATTATGATAGATGTAGATGGGGTTCAAATGGGGAGCATTTGCCAGACTTCAGAAAAAAAATCCCATATTTTAACATGTACGATTGAATGTTTTGATGGTGAAGAGAAAATAGGCTTATTTGAAATTATTTCTAAACACGGAGAAGTATTGTTTGCTTTTGAAAATTGTGAAGCAGGAACATATGAATTTCAACTAAATGGTATTTCTGACCCATCATATATTTTAGCTAGAACATTTGGTGAAAATGATTCTCCTTATACAATGAATCAGCAAGATGTTAAAAATCATGCAATATCAAACCCAGTATACTTACATCCTGAGGGCTTCAAATTTCAGCAAGTAACTACAAGCCTAGAGTTACAATTTGAAGAAGGCAGTCCATGGCTTGACGGTGCATTAGAAATTCAAAATTCTAAAGGAAAAACCTTAGTTTCATATGCGGAAATTACTTCTAATATGCACATCAAACATAATGTACCTGCTTCTGCAAAAGTTGTGCTTACAAAGGTAGATCAAGAAAAATCATTTTGGATTTCAATGGAAAACCTAAAAGTGCAGGAGTTACTCGCATATATCTGGCAAGGTAAATTTTTAGAAGATTACCCTAGCTATTCATATGGTGAAGTTCCTCCGGAAGCATTTGATATTCATAAAATGCGACAGGCCTTGCAGAACTTTAAGCGGATACTATAAAAACTTACGCTGTAGACTTGCTCTTGATTTAGGCTAAATTATCTAAAAATTAGATGATTAGGAGGTCACTTTGTCCAGCAAAACGATTAAACTTATTTCTACGCTTAGTATCGTACTACTTTTACTTTTTGGTATTGGCTGTTTTATATTTACGAATAATCAGTCAACTGAATTGGAGGCAAAAACGAAAGAACTACAGCAACTATTTAATCATAAAGTGCAGTTTCAAAAGAACCCTGAATTTGAAATCCCCGTTAATATTCAACATCTTCAGAATGAACTTATCATAATTTTACTCAGGTCTGATGTAGATGTCTCTGAAGCTAAGATTGAATTTAATGTTGTCAATCCAAATGGTACTTTAAGTTCGCCGGGCTATAATGATTTAAAAATTGAAGATCAATATATCCAAGGGGATCGTATGATTGGCTATTTAATGCTTAACTCTCCAGGTGATTATCTTATCAAAATTAAAGTACAAGACTTTCCCATTATATTGGATGATAGCGAGCAAACAATCATTTTTAATCCTACAATGATGAATGTTGAAGCTATGATAGTGATGGGAATAAAAATTGTAGGAATTATTGCAATACTTTTGGCAACACTGTTTATTTCTGCTCTTGGGTTTTATTTAAATAAGACGAAACAAAAAGAAGATTAATAATAAAGCTATTTTTTGGGCTAACTTTATTTAATTACCTATTGATTTATTATTTAGTATACCATATGTTTATCAACTATGTGTGTTGTGAAATTTTGAAATTGGGATTTAATAAACCAATATAATAGTTATTGCTTTATTGTGGAGATTGGTCATAATAAGTATAAAAGTGAATTTTCGTACTTTTACGAACAAATAAAGTAGATAAAAATGAGATTAACTTCTTCTACGGACTATGCTTTCCGTATTATGATTTTTGCTGGGCGCATGAAGAATAATCGTGTGACAACTCAGAAACTTTCTGAAAGTTTGGGAGTTACCCAAGCAAATGTTAATAAGATTGTAAATATCTTAAAACATAAAGGATATTTAGACGTACAACGTGGCAGGTATGGCGGCGGAATTATCCTTAATGAAAAAACTAAAAATATTCCAATTGGAAAACTTATTGTGGACCTAGAACCAGATATGGCCTTTGTTCAATGTATGAGTCATGAAAAAAATACTTGTCCACTAACAAGAAACTGTACCCTTGCAGGCCTTTTTGGTGAAGGCTTACATGCATTTGTTGAAGCCATGAACCAAAAAACCTTAGGTGAAGTGATTTAAGCTTTTATAAATGGATTGCTAGCCTTTTCCTTCCCAATCGTTGTAGGCTCTCCATGCCCTGAATAAACCGTTGTTTCATCAGGAAGAGCGTACAGTTTATTTTTGATTGATCGTTCTAATGTAGAAAAGTCACCACCTGGTAAGTCTGTGCGGCCAATGCTACCGTTGAATAAAACATCGCCGCCAAATACAAGTTTTTCCCCCTCATGGTAAAAAGAAACACTGCCCGGCGAATGACCAGGCGTATCAAAGCATTTGAAATTAAAACTTTCTGGAAGTGAAGGGAAGACGTTTGTCGTCTTTGGCCGCTCTTCTAAAAATGGAATAAAGGGCGGATAACAATTATCTTCACTATTGTAAACGACCAAGTCATTTTCATGTAAATAAACGGGTACACCCAGTTCTTCCTCCAAAGCAGGTAGAGCTTGAATATGATCATAATGCGCATGAGTCAACAAAATCGCGACTACTTTCAAATCATTGGACTCAATATGATCTAGCAAAAATTGTGCTTCGGCACTTGGGTCAATAACTACGGCATTCTTGTCGTCATCTGAAAAAATGTAGCAGTTTGTTCCTAGCAGACCTAGTGAAAATCCATCGATGTTCATTCTGCTGCTCCTTCTTTTCGGTAATGTTCAACAATCCACTTGGATAAAACTTCATCTGGATTTTCAATTGCATTTTCATCAAGTAAGAATGTGTTTTGCTCTGAATTTCTAGCAATAAGCGTCAAACCATATTGGTAATCATGGAATTTTTGTTCGCAAATAGAACGAATAGTTTTATCTGTTTCAGTTGACTCTTTACTTAGTAATTGCATTGCTTTGTCTGTAAATTTTAGTTTGATTTGATTTTCTCTTTCAAAGCGATCTGCAAACTCTTGAATTTCTTTTAACAGCTGTTCCGGTAGTTCCTCTTTGTATGTATCAAGTATTTCACTTAAAGAACCTTCTGGGTCTGAAATAGTCTTGGCACTTACCTCTAACTCTTTAATGTTTGTTGAGGGAAGTTCAAATTTGAAGTTTCGGAAAATCTTCTCAAGAATGGTTACTAAACCACGAGCACCTGTCAATTCTCCTGCAGCACGTGCTGCAATATCTTGAAGTGCATCTTCGCTAATACTCATATCAATATCATAACCTTTAAACTCAGACTGATATTGCTTTAGTACAGAACCTTCTGAATTCTTCAATATCTCATATAGATGACCAGCAGAAAGCTTTTCACAAATAACACGCACCGGAATTCGACCTACAAACTCGGGCTCTAAACCATATTCAACCAAGTCCCTAGTCTCAACTTTTTTTAGAAAATCAGATGTATCCTGGTCTACACCACTAGGCGTTCGACCAAAACCTATTTCGCTACCCACTAGACGTTCACGGATATTTTCATCAAGCTTATCAAATGCACCACTAACAATAAATAAAATATGTTTGGTGCTAATCGACTTTTTACGCTTAGGGCCGCTACCACCATTCATCATGGCCATCATAGATTCCATTTGACCTGCTATATCATTTTGACTAGTAAGGCTTACTTCCGTATCTTCCATTAGCTTTAATAAATTAATCTGAACACCACGACCAGAAACATCCATACCACCATTCTTACCGGCTTTACGGGCAAGTTTGTCAATCTCGTCAATGTAGATGATTCCATACTCAGCCAAATCTACATTATTATCCGCATTTTTAACTAAATCTCGCACCAACTCTTCTACATCTCGGCCGACATAACCAGTTTCTGAAAATTTTGTCGCATCCGCTTTTACAAAAGGTACCCCAATAAGTTTAGAGATAGTTCGAACTAAATAAGTTTTTCCTACACCTGTTGGTCCAAGCAGAATAACGTTAGGTTTAGCATAATCTCGTTCACGAATACGGCTATCTTTGATGCATTGACGTACATGGTTATAATGATCGCAAATCGCAACTGATAAAACTTTTTTGGCCTCATCTTGGCTAATTACAAAGCGGTCTAAATAGTCACGAATCTCTTTAGGCTTATAACTAAAATTACGAACTCGTTCCAAAATCTCATCTATATGATTTTCTGCATCTTTTTCTTCTTCACCATCTGGATTAGTAAATTGAGGATTATTCATGGCTGCTGCATTTAAGTCAATGCCAATTCCACCGGGCACAGCGAAGATATTTTTGATTTTATTATGAATATCTTTATGGTCATCAGAATCATCAGTTTTTTTCGTCATATTTACTCCATATCTTGATTCAATTTTAATCTTAATACTATGTGAATTTTAAGGTTACTGTCAAGTAAATCAACCATTGTACTTCTATATAAACGTCATCAGTCTTATTTTCTGTTTAACATGACAGAATTACTTAATCTATTCGTATGGATTTATATATGTAAATCTTTAATTAGAAAGGATCAAGAATGACATTATTTGTCTTAGGACTTGCTTGCATGATTGCATCAATTATTGCTGGTATCATTTGGTTATCTATTAGAAAGAAAACTGAACTCGCAAATGGAATTGGTGTTCTACTTTTAACTATTGGACTTTTTGTGGCTAGTATAGTTTTAGGGCTTGTTTCCACAGCCTTATACGTTGAGGATGACCAAGGAGGAATAATCGTCAAAAAATTTGGTACAGACTTGCCATCTGGTAAGATAATTGCTACGGATGGAGAAAAGGGACCTCAGGCTTATGTATTACCTCCTGGATGGCACTTTTTTTACTGGCCTTGGATGTATGACCTAACTGCCGTAAATAATATTGATATATCTCAAGGAAAAATTGGTGTAGTGACTGCAAGAGATGGTGTAACATTGCCAGACGGTGAAATTTTTGCTGAGTCTTGGGATAGTCCTAATGATATGATGGATGGAGAAAAGTTCCTTTCAGAGGGTGGGGCAAAAGGTCCTCAGTTGACGGTTCTTCCGCCAGGTCAATACAGGTATAATCCACGATTATTTCAGGTTGATGTTCAAGAAGCTTTAGAGGTTCCTATTGGCACTGTGGCGGTTATAAAAGCAAATGCAGGTGAAGCATTTAAAGGCGAAGGTGAAACAGCACCAGATATTGTAAACGGGGTACCAATTGTTCCGAATGGTTTTCGAGGAATCTGGAATAACGCGCTTACACCAAACGCCTATTACCTCCACCCTGATGCATACAAAGTTACTTTGGTTAAAACTGTGAAGCGTGTCTATTCATATACTGCGAGTCATGTGAATAATGAGGGCAATAAAAACAAACAAGACAATAGTATTCGTGTTCGAACAAAAGATGGCTTTGAGTTTCCTGTAGATGTGCGCGTTTCAGTTAAAGTTTCTGCAGAAAATGCACCTTACGTTGTTGCCATGTTGGCAAATCCGGATGCAGACCAAAACAAAGACGGTTTTGATGAACTTGAAAATAGGGCTGTGCTACCAAGTTTACGCTCAATTTTTAGAAATAGTGCTGAAGATAAGGAAGCACTGGGCTATGTCAGCTCTCGTTCTACAATAGAGCAAAGTGCATTTGAACTCTTCGAGCAAGATATGGATAAGTTCAAGATTAATGTTGACGCAGTATATATTGCAGACATTGGACTAGATAAATCTGAAGAAGGAAAACGCTTACTGCAAACTCAGACTGACAAAAAAATTGCTGAAAAAGAGCAGGAAACATATGAAGAGCAAGAGCGTGCAGAAATGGCTCGTGCTAATGTTGTGAAGGCAAAAGAAGCAGCTGATCAGGAAAAGCTTAAGGAGGCAGCAAAAGCAAAAATTGATATTGCTCAATCTGAGGCTTCTGCAAAAATAGCTTTAGCCGAAGGTGAAGCTACTGCCTATACAAAGAAAATGGACGCGCTTGGCGGTGTGGATAACTTTGTAAAACTTGAAGCACTTCGTATGATTAGTGAACAATGGAATGGTGAAGTCCCTACAGTTTTGGCCGGTGGAAGTGGACAGGCAAACTTAGATGCATTAGTTGCTACAATGCTGAAACAAGAGGCAAAGAATCAAAATAAATAAATACAGAAGCCCGCAGATATTCTGTGGGGCTTTAAACTCTAAAAATTTGTTTGTAATTGAACTTCTATTGTTAGATTTCTCTGATGGCTAAGTGTTTTTTACATCACTTAGCATCATTGATAATCAATAATTCGTTATTCAAATTGGGCACTTTGCCTAAACTATCATCCAAAACTAGGAAGCCTGCATTTTATATTTTACTATTCTTAGTAATATTCATAAGGTGGTTTTGAGAACACCATTTAATATGACAAAACTGCATCATTTAAGCTTTAATTCATTAATTTGTACTTAGATATTTGTAAGATATTATATACTAAAGGTGAATTTCAAAAGATATATTATCTATACTAAATAAATAATTCTGTTGCCTTTATCTTGGTTTATAGTACATTTCTTGCATGCAAGAAAATAAAGAAAGAGGTTTATATGTCAGTTTTAAATATTGTTTTATGGGGAGATGCAGGGCATCAAATTTCATGGATATTAGGTGATTACCCACAACTAAACTTAATTGGTTACGGTAACTTCAAGAACCCGGCTACAATAAAAGATCATTACCCAGATGCGATTTTCTTTGAGAGTTTTGAAGAAGTTTTGGCTAACCCTAATGTTGAGATGATTAGTTTGTGTTCTGCTCTTCGTGAAGAGCAAGTTGAACAATCGATACACGCTTTAGCTAAAGGTATTCATGTATATGCTGAGAAACCATGTGCTTTTAAAGAAAGTGATTTAGATCGTATCATTGAGGCATCAAAGAATAGTACTGCAAATTTTCATGAAATGTCGGGTACTTTATTTGAACAACCACTTTGGAGTATGCATGAACTTGTGAAGTCGGGTGTCCTTGGGGATATTGTTCAAGTCTATGCACAAAAGTCATACCCATATGGAGATTGGCGGCCTAAAAGCGAGGTGATTGATGGAGGTCTTACGATGCAGTGTGGTGTTCATGCTCTCCGCTTTATCGAACACGTTGCTGGCGTGGAGGTTAATACGATCCAAGCCGTTGAGACTATGAAGGGAGAAACGAGAGAAGGTAGTGATTTGCGTATGGCATCCTCTATGATGGGAACCCTAACTAATGGTGGGGTTTTTAGTGTAGTTTCAAACTACTTGAAACCTCAAAGTTTTGAGACATGGGGCTATGAAGAATTACGTATTTTTGGAACAAAAGGTATGCTTGAGGCAACCGAAGGCTTTACTAAAACTAAGCTAGTAACCCACGAAAAAGATTTTGGAGAAATTGATGTATCTTCCAAAGCTCCTGATTGGCTACAAGAAGTCATTAATCATAATTTAAGTAATATTGAGCCTTATCATAACCTTGAGGTAGAACTACATCCCACTAGAATGGTTATTCAAGCAAAAAGTCAATTGAGTGATTAATGAATCTCTCTAAATTTTTACTAATTTGGAAAAGCTTCCAGAAGTTCTTGGATTCGGTTAATTTTAATCTCTTTATTGACCTTATTTACTAACTCCTTACATTCCTCAAGTTTCATTTTTTGAATAGATTGTTGCATTTCAGGAATGAAGCGCGAGTCAACACTTAAGGATCGAACACCGAGACCCAGTAGGTAAGGCACATAAAGCTTCTCATGGGCCATCTCGCCACAAATAGATACATTGACATTATTCCTCAATGCAGAGTCAGTGATGACTTTTAAGCTTCTTAGCACAGCAGGGTGGTGAGGTACAAAGTATTTTGCTACGCGATCATTTACACGATCTACAGCTAATAAAAATTGAATAAAATCATTTGTGCCAACACAGAAAAAATCTGATTCCTCTGCTAAATCATCTATAATTGGAATAATAGAAGGTACTTCCACCATAATACCAATTTCTGGATCCTGATGAAAGGCATGACCTTCATCCTTTAATTCTTCCTGGCATTCACGAATAATCGCTTTGGCTTGAATAAGCTCTTCTAAACTAGAAATCATAGGGAACATGATCCGCAAACCACGATGATCAGGACAGGCTCGAAGAATTGCACGAACTTGTGTTTTAAAAATATCTAAATATCGAAGTGAAAAACGAATACTTCTTAAACCCATTGCTGGGTTTTCTTCATCTAACAACTCAGGCATGTGATTTAAAAGTTTATCACCACCAATATCAAGTGTACGAATCGTGACTATTTTATCAGGCATTTTCTGCATTAAATGCTCGTAAATTTTCAGTTGCTCTAGTTCATCGGGAAAATAACTCCTAATGATAAATGGAAATTCAGTACGATATAGCCCAATACCTTCTGCCTGTAAATTACATGCATGTGTTAAATCACTTAACAAATTGATGTTGGCTAAAAGGTTCACTTTTTCTTCACAGCAAGTGAAAGTTTCTGCTTTTACTTCATAGCTTGCTGCTTGAGATTTAAGCTTCTGCCCCTCAAGAAACGTATCAACAATCTCCTGTTGAGGGTTAATATAAACATTTCCCACGGTCGTATCCAAAAGAACCATACTTGTTTTTGGAAGTAAGTGAAGCACGGGTTCCTGAAGGATTACCATTGGTATTTTTAAAGAACGAGCTAAAATTGAAACATGGCTCGTAATTCCACCCGTTTCACATACTACACCTGCAACATTTTCTGATGCAAGTTTGATTAAGTCAGAGGGAAAAACTTCATGCGCAAAAACGACCTTATGAGCACAGTCTGTAGTAGGTTCATAAACTTTACCTTGCAGGTTACCAAGCAAGCGTCTCCCTAAATCTTTGACATCTGCTGTCTTTTCACGGATGTATGGGCTTTTACTATTTTGGAAAATTTCGATATATTTTTGGCAAACTTTTTTGATTGCAATACTAGGTGCAACCCCTGAGTCAACTAATTTGGACATTGCACCAGTGAACTCAGGGTCCTTCAACATCATCAAATGTGCCCCAAAAATCATTGCTGCCATTTCTGGTAACTTTTCCTCGAGATGAAACTCAAGTTCTTCAAGTTGCTGCTGCGTATTGACTAATGCAAGCTCGAAATCCTCTTTTTCAAGCTGATTGACAGGTGTATAATTGACATCTTCCCAGGTTGTTAATGTTTTGTCTAATAATAAAGATTTTTCATACGCAAAACCATCAGATGCAACTTGGGCTGCTAAAACTTTACCACATTCTTGTATGTGAGGGGGCTTGATACTTTCAGTATTATCATTACTCAAGGAGACAAGTAGTCTTGCATTCTCGATTGCAGATGCAAGTTGAGAGGCCGTTGCTTGCAACGTGAGACGATCTTCTGAATCAAAAGAGTAGTTTTCCTGACGTTGAACTACAATTACTCCAGCCGTCTCTTCTCCTCGAACTATAGGCACCGCTAAAAATGCCTCATAACGATCTTCATTTAGATTGGAAAAACCCTTGTACGCTGGGTTACTACTGGCCTTGTCTTCAAGTAAAAAATGCCGTGAAGAAAATGCTTTGCCAACAAGACCTTCATCCGTGTTTAGGCGAACCGAATTTAAGGCTTCTTGATTTAGACCATGGGTGACTTTTAAATAAAGGTCATTTTTATGTTCATCATAAAAATAAATAGAACACACCTCTGCATCCATATGATCTGCAACAAGATCTACAATCTTTTGAAGAAATGAATCCAAGTCACTTGAGCCCACAAGTAGTGCGCTAAGCGCATTAACATCGCATAAAAAGTTAAGATGTGATTCTTTCATTATTGATACCTTGCTGACAAATTTTATAAATTACTTATTTATTGATTAAAAAATGAATACATTACTATAATTCAATCTTACCGCTTATATAGTTTGAAAAGACTAACTTTTCAAGCATTTTACCTACATATTTATTGAGTTGACCATGATTCAACAAAACAGGCTGTAATTTTTTAGTTTAGGACCCACTAATGCAATCCATTTTTCGCTATTTTATGCTTTTGATCACCATAGGACTTTCTTTAATTACTCAAGCAAATGATATTGTTATTGAAAAAAGTACCGAAGAAAAAAATCCCAGCTTAGCAATTATTGGCTGGGAGGGCCCGCAAGAAGCATTAAATAATTTTGCACACTTGCTTCGTTTTGCTGACTGGTTTGACATCGTAACAACAAAAGAGGCGGACTATAAATTAACTGGTGTCTACGATGGAAAGGAACTTAAACTAAATGTAGAATCACCAAATCGCACATACGTATTAAAGCACGCAAACCAGAATCAGAATTACCTGTTCCAATACCTTATTGATTCTTTGCTTCATGCAGAATTCAAAACAGGACCCTATTTAACAAAAAAAATTGCTTTTGTTGGCCAAAGCGGTGTCGTAAAGGAAATCTTTATTGCAGAAGTAGATGGACGAAATGCAGTTCGCCAAACGAAACATAATCACCTTGCAACAGAACCCCATTGGGGCGGAGCAGGGCGCTTTTTAAGCTACACACGTTATTTAAGAACTCGTGTTGACATTAAGGTTTTGGATTTGAATCTAAACCGCTCCAAGCGTTTAGCAAGCTATCAGGGTCTCAATGCAGGCTGCCAGGTAGACCCTAGCGGGACTTACGCTGTGATGACTTTAAGTAAAGGTAAACAAGTAGATTTGTATGTAAAAAATATTCACAATGGTCAAATGAAACAATTGACGAATGATCGCCTACCGGAAGCATCGGCATGTTGGAGCCCTGATAGTGGTAAAATCCTATTTGTTGGAAGTTATAGTAGCCGTCCTGGCTTGTACACAATCCCATTGTCTGGTGGTAGACCGACAAAAGTTATGGCTGGCGCATATGAGGCCACTTCTCCTGACTGGAGTGTGGTTAGTAACAAAGTATGTTTCTCATTGCGGTATGGTGGGCAATATGTGATTGCAAGTCTTGATATGACAAAACCATCAGCAGGATTTAAGATTCATACATCTACAGCGGGTGACTGGGAAAGCCCATCGTGGATGGGAGATGGAAGACATGTATTATGCTCAAGATACTTTAACGGTAAAAAGAAATTATACCTCGTAGATACTAAATTTGAAAAACAAATTCCTTTACCTACAAACATCCAAGCTAGTCTTCCGGATGCACAATAGCTTAACAATTACTAAAGCTTTTGGGGCTTACAAAGCATTTTACGGTTTTCATTCGAACGTAAACACTTACTACAAACAAACTTAGGACTCTTCAAAGTACTTAGAATAAACGGTAGCTCCTTCGAATTCTTTTTCCCATTTAACTTACATAAACTTTTCATGATCTCAGACAATACATTTCTTAAATTTTAAAACCGATACTGATAACTATTATCAATTGTTAAATATGCGTTTGAAATGTTACTTTAGGGGAAAGATACTATACTGCAAGTTCTTTTAATGAATAAAATGATGAAAATTTAATGATCAGCCATAAAAAAAAGCCTGCCGTTTAGGGCAGGCTTTAAAAGCTCGAATACGCTTAGGTTGCTGTAAGTCCTCTGGACATTAATACTTTACCTGTACGAACAACTTCCATAATACTATAATCTTGCATCATGGTCACTAAAGCATCGATTTTCTCTGTTGAACCAGTAGATTCAATCGTGAGTGTATCTTTGCTGATATCAACACTTTGACATTTAAAGTGATCAGTAACTTGAAGAACTTCAGAGCGTTGTTCTGGTTGTATTGAAAGCTTAATTAAAACAAGCTCACGCTCTACAACAACATCATCAGTATGATCAGTTGCATGAATAACATCAACAACTTTGTTTAATTGTTTAATGATTTGTTCAAGAGTTTTTACTTCACCAGTAGCAGTTATAGTCATTCTAGAAAATGAACTATCATTTGCTGGTGATACAACTAAAGAATCAATGTTGTAACCACGGCGGGCAAAAACTAGTGCAATACGGATTAGCACGCCAGGCTTGTTATTAACTAGCAAGCTAATAGTGTGTTGGTTATTATTTTTCATATCAGGTACTTCCCGGAGGTGCATCCATTTTCTCTTTTGGTCTTTCTAATAGCATTTCGCTATAATCTAAACCAGAAGGAATCATGGGATAAACATTATCTTCTTTTTCAACTTCAGCCCAAATTAAACAAGGCCCATCATTATACTCAAGTGCTTCTTTTAAAACACGTTCTACATCTGCATTACGACGAATGCGGAATGACTTCATACCAAAACTATTTGCGAGCTTGATGAAATCTGGATTCCCTTCCATGTCTACACCAGCATATCGCTTTTCAAAGAAAAGATCCTGCCACTGACGTACCATACCTAAGTACTTATTGTCAAGGATTAAGATCTTAACAGGTGTCTTCTGAAGCATTGCCGTAGACATCTCGCACATGGTCATCTGGAACCCACCGTCACCAACAACAGTAAGTGTTTGGCGGCCAGGAGCACCTAGTTGAGCACCAATTGCTGATGGAAAACCAAAGCCCATTGTGCCTGCTCCTCCAGAAGAAATCCAGTTACGTGGATTAGAGGTCTTAAGGAACTGAGCAGCCCACATCTGATGCTGGCCTACGTCAGTGGTAATGATTGCATCTTCCTCTAATAGATTATCTAGAACATCTAAAACAAACTCAGCTTTTAAACCACCTTGTTTACGGTATTTTAATGGATATTTTTTCTTGTTGCGCTGACATTCTTTGACCCATTTCGCTGTGTCACCAGGCCGGATTAGAGTATTTAACTCCTCGATTACCAGTCTAGCATCACCATGAGCAAATACATCTACTTTGATCATTTTGTTCTTTTCTGCTAGATCAATATCAACATGAATTTTCTTGGCATCTTTACAGAAAGTATTTGGATTACCTATTATACGGTCATCCCAGCGTGAGCCAATTGACATAATCAGGTCACAGTCTTTGACTGCAAAGTTCGCATAAGGCGTTCCGTGCATTCCTAGCATACCTAATGAAAGGTCATGACGTTCTGGAAAAGCGCCTTTACCGAGTAAAGTGGTAACCACCGGAATCTGCATCTTCTCTGCAAGAATCTTTATTGCACGCGTTGCATTGGAGATGATTGCACCTTGACCTATTAATAAAACAGGCTTTTTCGCATCTTGAAGTAAATCAGCAATTGCCTGAACATCTGCAGAGTATGCCTTTTCAGGAATTACATAACCTGGAAGGTCCATGTCAACAGAGAAGTCAGGTGTGAATTGTGCAGAAGATATATCCTTAGGTATGTCAATTAATACTGGACCCGGACGGCCGCTTTCTGCAATATGAAGTGCCTCTTTGCAAACACGTGGGACATCTTCTACATCTTTTAATAAATAGGAGTGCTTAACTACAGCAAAAGAAATACCAGATACATCTGCTTCTTGGAATGCATCCATTCCTAAATTTGGGGTAATTGTTTGTCCACATAATACAATCATTGGGGCAGAGTCCATATGAGCAGTCAAAAGACCAGTGATTGCATTAGTTGCACCAGGACCAGACGTAACTAATGCTACGCCAGCCTTACCAGTTGCACGCGCATAGCCATCTGCCATATGAGTAGCACCTTGCTCATGGCGTGTCAACACTAATTGAATCGGAGAATCTAATAGCGCGTCAAAAATTGGCATGTTTGCTCCGCCGGGATAGCCGAAGATGTATTCAACTCCCTGCATTTGCAAACTTTCAATGATCGCCTGAGCTCCTGTCATTGTGTTTGTTGTCATTTTGGGTTATTTCCTGTGTTTTTTGTTTTTGTAAAAAATAGGATTGCTGAAAAATTGCAAGAATATTCCATTAAATTAAGTTGATCTTGGTAATTTAGAGCAAAAACTTGGTTTTGGCAACCTACTTTTTGGTTAAATGCGAGAGAATGTGACCAAAAATTGGGTTTTTTGGTGCAAAATAGGGATTTTGTTTGGTTTTACTCTTTTGAAATTGCAGATTTTGCCATTTGTTATATAAATAATATGCATTTTTACTGAGTTTAAGTTTATATATAGTGATTGTAAATAATAATCTTGATTGTAAGTTAATAAACTTTTAAAAATGAATAAGTTTTTCTTAAAGATTAAGATTTGCTTTATTTAAAACGCACAAAAAACAACATTGAATCATATTTTGTCAGAGCAGTTAGAGAAAACATTCCCAAAAATTGTTGGTTGTTCACGAAGAGGGCACCATCATGTTCAAACAGAGACTCCTTGTCAGGACTCATGGGGCGGGGTTAATTCCTATGAAAGTAAAGGCTACAGTTGTGTCAGCGTTGCGGACGGGCATGGGGCTGATATACATGATTTAAGTGAATTTGGTTCAGAGTTAGCCGTTCAAGCATTGAATGACCAATTTGAAGTACTTATTGATAGTTATGGACATGATCAATCTGAATTGGAACGTGCTTTTGAAGCTAATTTCCCACAAATGGTTGTTGACCGTTGGCAGTGCCTTTGTCTTAAAGATGCAGAAGAGCGCCTTGGTGAAACTTTCTTTGATCATAAAGATTATGACATTTATACACGCTATGGCACAACTTTGCAAGGCTGTATGTACTGGAAGGATCGTTTGTGGATCGCATCAGTTGGTGATGGAAACCTTCTTACTGTTGGCGTTGATGGCTCAATCGTTCACCATGATGAGGAGGATGAACCAATATTCAAACCTGGTGCTACTTTTTCAATGGCATCTTTAAACCCTGCTAATAACTTTCGATTAACTATTATTGAGGCAGAACTAATTGCGTTTACTATGTTAAGTACTGACGGTCTCTATAATTCTTTCTTGAAACCAGAGTACTTTCTGGCTCTTGGTCCTGGCTTATTGGAAGCGATTCGTCAAGATGGTGTAGACGCTGTAGATAAATTACTGCCTGAATGGTTAGATTATTTTACTGAAAATGGTAGTGGAGACGACATTACCTTAGCTGCGCTCGTTATCGAATAGTTTGCGATTGTATCAATTTCGTAACATCTCCTAATTTTCTCTTTTTTTTAGATCTTACCAGACAATATTATAATATATTTATTATGAATATTATCACTTGATTCATCTCAATTTTAGAATGTAAGTATTAGGAAGTCTATATGAATACTATTGCACAAGTTATCGTAAACGGTTTAGGAGAGACAATGACTGAAGAGTATGTATCAAAAATTAACAAGCTTAATGACAATATTTGCCAAGTAGTTGTTGGTAAAGATGAAGTTGTTAAAGCTGCAATTGTAACAATGTTAGCTGGTGGACACATCCTATTAGAAGATGTCCCTGGAGTTGGTAAAACGATGTTGGCGCGTGCAATATCAGGCTCTATTGATGGTGAATTTAAACGTATTCAATTTACCGCTGATTTATTACCATCTGATATTAGTGGTGTGAACATTTTTAATCAAAGTGAAAACACTTTTGAATTTAGAGCTGGTCCTGTATTTACAAATGTTCTTTTAGGAGATGAAATTAATCGCGCTACACCTAGAACGCAATCATCCTTACTCGAAGCAATGGAAGAGTACCATATCACAGTCGATGGGGTTACATACCCGTTAAGTAAACCATTTTTGGTGATAGCAACTCAAAATCCAATTGAGCTTGAAGGCACATATCCATTACCTTTCGCTCAAATGGACCGCTTTATGACAAGACTTTCTATGGGCTACCTTAAGAAAGAACTTGAAGTTAAAATGCTTCAAGACAGAATACATGATATTCCTATAGATAATATTTCTTCTGTAATTACATGTGAAGAATTGAAAGAAATACAGGAAGCTGTACCCACAATTGAAATTAGTTCGGAATTATTGAATTACACTGTGGAAATTTTAAGTGCTAGTCGAGTCCATAACCATATTAATGTAGGTGCAAGTCCCAGAGCTGGTCTGGATATGCTTAAGTTTGCACAGGCAAGTGCATTGTATGAAGGCCGAAATTACGTTCTGCCAGACGATATTAAATACGCAGCCTTAACGGTTCTTAATCATAGAATTGTGATTAAAAGAGGTACGGGTAATCAAAGTCTAAGTGCAGGTGACCTAATACCAGAAATTGTTGATCAGGTAGCGGTTCCTGTATAAATGAGATTGTTGACCCGTCAGCTTAACCCGACTCGTTTTGGCATTATGACCATTGCATTGTCAGTTGTTGCCTACATTGCAGCATTACAAGCTTTTACGAATCTTCCTTTGTTTGGATTGTCCTTTCTATGCGCTCTGCAAGTCTATAATATGTGGATGGCATTTCGTGTCGCAGGACAACTAAAAGTTAAAGCACCTGGCGATTTACGAGGTATAGAAGGACGTAACCTAGTTAGTAGCTGGGAAATTCATAATCCGTTTAACTATGGTATTGGACAAATTCGCCTAACATCTTCACTTGGGAAAATCTTAGAGATACAGTATCTAGGTCCAGAAGAAAAAGTTTCCTTATCTCCGCAATTACGCCTGCCAAAGCGTGGCATTTATCCATTTTCAAAAATTCAGGTTGGAAGCTCATATCCATTTGGCTTGTGGTTGTCTAAAACACCTATCAAACTGGATGAAAAGTTAATTGTACATCCTAGTAGTTACCCTTGTGAGGTTCCACCTGCTTCTGGATTTGAACCTGTGGTTGGAGGACGATTAAAAAGCCAAAATAAAAGTGCTTCTGGAGACCAATTCTCTGGGGTACGTCCGATGGTAAGTTCTGATTCTATACGCCAGGTACATTGGAAAACTTCTGCAAAAGGTCAAGGGATTATGGTCAAGGAGTTTGAGGAAGAACTTGCAGGTAGAGTAGGGCTCATATTTTTGCCACAGATTAAAAATAAGGATTCGGAAACTTTTGAAAATGCTGTTAGATGTTGCTCTTCTCTAATGAATGCAACCCAAGAGGCAGGCCATCAACTTGATGCTATTATCGCGGGAAGAACTAATAGAATTCAAGTTCCACCATTTTCTGATGGCAGAGACTGGCTGGATGAACTCGCTGCTGTTCAAGCATCAAAAGTAGGCATTGATATGGAATCGCTGTTGTTAGATGTAAATAAATTACCGTCTAAATCTTCTATTTGTATTGTGGCACTCCACACACCTAACTCAGAGCTTGATATGATTAGAAGCTTATTCCCTAAAAGAAAAGTTGCTGTATACATACCTGAATCTGTTGACAATCCCACCCTATCAGAAAATGTAAGAGTATACTTTTACAATAATAAGGAAATATACAGAAAGTGAATAAATATTTAATATTATCTATATTTCTTGGACTTTTTTGCACTGGGCTTTCAGTAGAATTACCAATTTCCATTGAAATTCCAATTCCAATTTTTTCTATCCTATATTGCATAGTCGCTTATGCTGTTTATAAAATGAACATAAAACATGTGAACAAAAATATTGAGGCTGGTTTGTTGTGTGTTGGTATCATTGTTTCTTATTGGTTAGGAGCCTATCTTGGGGCAAATCAACTTATCTTTATGTCAAATGGACTCGTTGTATATCAACTTTTTAGGCTAGCTTGCGAAAGAACAAAAAGACAATCTCGCTTAGCCATGCTTGTATGTTTAGCTCAAGTTTGGGTGGGATTATTAATTATCGCAAACTTTTTGCCCTTTATTCTCATATTTTCTATTAGTATTTTCTTGTTACCAAAAGCACTGACCGAAACAGAAAATTTGTACTTCCCAGTTCGAAACTTATTTAGTGTTTTTAAATTTCCTAAAGTCCACTTATTGCCGATTTCTCTAGTCGCAGTTCTTGTATTTGTCGCTTTGCCTAGGATTAAACTTTCTAGGTCTCTTAACCCTCTGCAAAATGCAGTTGCTGGACAAGGAGAATTACAGAAAAAAGCAGATACCTCAAACTCGGTTGATGGGGGAGGTGAAAGAATGGTTTTTCAGATCGAAGGAAAGCAAATTGGATATTTAAGAACTGTAACATTAGATAAGTTTGATGGATTAAGTGCATGGGAAGAAAGTACTTGGATTCAATTGCCTGATACTAAACGATCAATTTGGGGACCAATACCTAAAGATTCCTTGGAACGAAGTGTCAAGATTATTAGCACAAGTCTGTTGCGAAACTCACTTCCTGTCGATGGTAGGGTTGAGAAAATGGATATAAATACTGGAAATCGTTTTTATCTTGCTGATGGCGGTGGTGCTTTGACGCCACTTAACTTTCATGATAATCCTTCATATCGCTTTTGGACTTATAATGAACCAATACCATCACCAATGAATAAAAAATTCAGAAAAAGATACCTTAATATCGGTGGATTTGAGGTCTCGAATCAGTTAAAACAATTTTTAGACACACAGATGCCAAAAAATTTAACGGACCAAGAGACCGCAGACTTTCTTACAAATTACTTCATTGATAATTTTACTTATGAACTAGGAGCTCCAAAATTAGATCGTATTTCCGCGATTGATGATTTTATGTTTAATGAAAAAACGGGGCATTGTGAACGTTATGCATCGACCTTGGCGCTGCTATTAAGATTAAAAGGTATACCAAGTAGGGTTGTGCTTGGCTATGTCCCCCGAGAATATAATAATATTGCGGGATTTTATAATGTTAGAACAAAAAATGCTCATGCATGGACTGAAGCCTATATACAAGGCAAGGGTTGGGTGCAGTTTGATGCTACTCCTTATGAAGAATTAATGCCTTATGAAGAAAAAAGTTTAGGGTTTACCCTAATTGAATCATTTCGCTACTTTTGGTTTAATAGGATCGTTGAGTTTGATTCAGAAGATAGAAGTGACTTAATTCAGTTCTCTAAAGGGATTGTTACACCTGTAGTCAATGCCTTTATTAATACACTTCCGCAAATTGTACTTGTGTGTGTGATTGTCTATTTAGTTTATATGATCAAAAAGAACTTTAAAAAAGTCAAACTTAAGAAGAAAACACCTAAGGAGCAAAAAGCGGAATCGATGCTTAAAGCAAGGTCATTTTATGGAAAACTTTTAAGGTCTTTAGCCAAACAGGGATATGAAAAACCAATAGCATGGACGCCAAATGAATTCGCACAATTCCTAAGTCAACAAGGCTATCCATTGATTACAGAAATAAAATCAATAACTAAAACATATTGCGATATCTACTATGGTAGTAAAATACTATCTGAAGAAAATGAATCTGTATTACAGGCTCAACTTGCTATTATTGCCGCAAAGAAATAACTTATTCTTTGGCATCCAATACTTCGCGAATCGCTTGAGATAAGTCTTCTATTGTGCATGGTTTGTTTAGAAATGACTTACAACCATTTGCAAGAAGGTCCATGATTCGTGGATCACGCTTGCTACCGCTAATTAAAATAACCTTTGTTTCAGCTTGAAACTTTATTATGTTTTCAAATACTACATCTCCAGGCACTTCCGGCATCATCAAATCTAATAAAACTAGGTCTATTTTTTTATGATTCTTTTTAAAAAAATCAATCGCCTCCTGGCCATTCCCAATAACAGTTGTTTCGTAACCTAGCCTTGCTAAAATTCCGCTAGTCATTTGTTGCATGAATTCATCATCATCAATCAATAAAATTTTCTCGGTACCCTTGGGGAGCTCATTGACCTTATTGGCAAATTGAGTCTCCGTTACCCCCATCTTTAAACCACTAATAGGTGATTCAGTTTTAGGAGAAGATGAAGATTTGGGAAAAAATAGTTTGAAAGAAGTTCCTTGCCCAATTTGAGACTTGATATCAATCCAGCCACCATGAGTCGTCACAATCTTATATACCATCGCAAGACCCAAACCTGTACCATCTTGCTTAGTCGTGAAAAATGGTTCAAAAACTTTACGCTTTGTCTCATCTGTCATACCAGCTCCAGTATCACTTACTTCAAGGCAGTAGATTGAGGCTTGAGTGAAGTAATTACTCATTTCTTTTGGAACCTTCTCAATTAATTTGAGACGCACACTCAAAATACCATTATTTTCCATGGCATCTCGAGCATTAAGGCAAAGGTTTAAAAGTGCCTGCTCAAGTAAGGTCATATCACCATCAATAAACATCGGTGATGAATGCTTTTCGAAACGTAGATTGACACGGCGATCAAAGGAGTGCTTGCATAAACTATGTATTTGCTCTACGACCGTATTCAGATCTAAAGTTTCCATTTCATTACTTTTCTTTTTAGAAAAGGTTAGAAGATGGTCTACTGTATTCTTACCACGAATCGCACAGTCGCCAGTTACATGTAAGGTTTTCTCTATTAATTCAATGTCAGCAACTTTTCCATTGGAAGGAGAACGAATTTCCTGAGTACAAAGTTCAATCCCACTCAAAATACCAGCCAAAACATTGTTAAAATCATGCGCAATTCCACTAGCCATACTTCCCACAACTTCCATCTTCTGTACTTGACGAATTTGTTTCTCCAAGGACTGCTTCATTCGAAGGTCCGCTGCTAAATGATCAATTGTCTGTGCTAAAATACCAATTTCGTCATTGCGATCATCTTGAATAGATAGTTCATAGTTACCTCTGGCGATTTGTTGGGCAGATTCCACAACACGCTCATAACGTTTATGTAAACGGGTATAAAATGTATGAAAAAACAAATAGAAAACCAGGAGTAAAATAGATAAACTTAAAATCAGTATCATTCGAATACTGTTGGCTTGATAGTATAGATCTTCATCATTCACCGAAATACACATTAGATAACTAGTACCTGCAATATTGGTCACAAATAAAGTTTTCTGAACAATCTTACCCTCTTCTTTATCTACATCTTCAAGCTTAAACTTTTTTACAAGATTCGGAGAACCACCAAGAGAAGGCTGCTGGATGTCATAAAGAAGCTTGCCTTTTTTACCATCATCATAAGTCCAGAAGTTGTTTACCGAACGACCATTTAAAGTAGGGTCAGAAGCAACAATGATATCACCATTCTGATCCATAATAAATAGACGTCCACTGGGGTGAAAATAGTAACGCTGAAAACGACGGTTTAAGGAAGTCAGTAAATCTGTTTCCTGTTTTTCTGATAACGCTTGATTGAATTTTAATTCTTTATTAGCGTTAGCTTCATTCTCCAAAAAACTGATCGCGTAATTTTCCTCACGCTCTTTTATTATTTTTTGTATTGCTGGAATTCCCCAAAAACCAATTCCTGCTCCAAGCCCAATAACCACGATTAGGAAAAAGATTCCTATTTTAGTGGTAATCCTAGCCGTGGGCTTGGAATCATATACAAAACCTTTTGTGACCATATGTCCTCCCGAAATATCATTATCTTCTTGCTGATAACATTAAGCCTAAATTCAAAAAAAAAAGTAAAGAGCGGTCAACAAATTGAAAAAAAGCACTAATGTAGATCATGTAAAATTAGTTTTAAAACTCTTATGCATTTATGCAGAACAATAATCTAAGGTCATTTTATGAAACGCTTTCATTTAATCTGTGAAGAGGGTCGTGCTCGTCGGGGCATGTTACTTACTCAGCATGGTTCAATTCAAACACCTGTTTTTATGCCTGTGGGAACTAGGGCTTCTGTCAAGGCACTTACACCTCAGAATTTGATCGATGTTGGAGCTGAAATTATTTTAGGAAATACCTATCACTTAGTCCTCAGACCGGGATTAGAAATTTTTGAAAAGTGTGGAGGACTTCACAATTTTATGAATTGGCAACACCCAATTCTCACGGATAGCGGAGGCTATCAAGTCTTCTCTTTATCTGGCTTAAGAAAAATGACTCCGGATGGCGTAGAATTCCGTTCCCATATTGATGGACAAAAAATGTTTCTAGGTCCTAAGGAAGCAATGCGTGCTCAAAAAATTATTGGATCTGATATTGCAATGGTTTTTGATGAATGCCCTCCATGGCCATGTTCCTATGAACAAGCAGCTGAATCTTTAGATTTGACGTTGAAGTGGGCGGCTCAATGTAAAGAGCAAGAACGTGCTGACGGACAATTGGTGTTTGGTATTGTGCAAGGATCAGTTTACGAAGATCTTCGAAGAAAATCTGTGGATGGACTCATGGATATTGGTTTTGATGGCTACGCAATTGGAGGCGTATCAGTTGGAGAACCTGAAAAAACAATGTATGAAATTGTAGATTACTGCACGCCACATATGCAAGTTGATAAACCTCGTTATTTAATGGGAGTCGGTACACCACCTCAATTAGTTGAAGCGGTTGCTCGGGGGGTAGATATGTTTGACTGTGTTCTACCTACACGCGTTGGGCGTAATGGAAGTGCCTACACATGGGATGGTATGGTTCAAGTAAAAGCAGGACGTTTTAAAGATGATTTCACACCCATTGACGAAAACTGTACTTGCTACACCTGTCAGAACTTTTCCAAAGCCTACCTAAGACACCTTATCAATGTTGGGGAACCTTTGGCAATGCAACTACTTTCTTTACATAATGTGCACTTCTACTTGACTTTGATGAAAGAAATTCGTAAAGCAATAGAAGAAAACCGCTTTGAAGCCTTTAGGAAAGCATTTCATGAACGGTATATACCGCCACGAAAAGGGTAATCTTTGAGTTGATATAGTTTGTTGATACGGAGGGTTTAAATAAAATTCATGAAAATATGGAGTTATAAAAAATATGAATTTTGATTTAATCAAAAAGATTTTAGTTGGTATGATTTGTGTATTAATCGCAATAACTTTTTGGGTTGTTGCGATTTCGCTATTAAAAAGTGATAAACCACCCGTTAAAGAAATGGCTCAAGAAAACGAAGGAGCCTATGAAGATAATTCTTTGAATGATGTTGAAATAGAAGTGGGCTCTGTACCTAAAGCTCAAAAGTCTTTTGCTGAAGCTGCTAAAGAAATAGATACAGATGAAATCTCTGATGAAGAAGAAGCTTTCTCTTTCCATGCAACTACACCTAAAAAACAGAAAAAATCTAAAACTAAATCTAGTTCATCAGGCAAAGTTACTAACTTTTATGACTTTGACTTTGAGGAAGAAGTCGTTTATGTACCTGAAAAATACAAAACTGTTGAACTAGAACCTTTTAAATTAGACTTTAGACCATGGTCACGTTGGGCCAATAGAGAAATTGTAAGTGTAGACTCTACCAAAGACTTCTATAGAATTGACTTAAATGACCCAGAACTTGATGTAAATAAGTTTAAAGAAATTTTTAAAGAAGCACGTGAAGATACTCGCTCAAGTTGTATTGAATACATGAATACCTTTTACATGCTTAATGGAGATGAAAAAACATACCGCCTAATGCGCCAATTATTACCCCCACTTTTGGGTAGTTCAAAAAAGGCAAGATTTTACTTTAATATCTACTTTGCAATGTGCTTAGACTTACGTTATGAAGGGGTCGATATCGTTCGCTTCTTTGAAGTATGTGATTTGGTTGACAAAATTAGCCGAAAACGTAATTATAAACTTGCACCTGTACTTAAACAACAAATACGACGTAAAGTACACGACATACATAGACATATTGCGACCATTCCGGATGCTAAAAAACAGGAGAAAGCTATTGAACTTGCATCTAGATGGCTGGACTATGATGTAATCTCTGAAATTAGAGCATCAGTAGAGTAGGGCAAAGCCTATTTTAGGTTTAACTTTGCATTCAAAGTCACATACTTGGGAATAAAATAAACTTCGCTGTTCTTGCCAGATAATAACGAACAAAGCCCTGTTTTAGAATCATATAGCCACTTTGAGGGTTTACCTTTTACGTAGACATCAAAGCGGTAGTCATAATTTATTGGTGCCTTTTGAGCTTTTAATTCGCGCTCTTTCCAGAAGTCATGAAATATCGATAGTTCTTGACTATTTTGTATCTGTTTTGTAATTTCAAAGTTCTTATCTCTTACAAATATTTTATCTGGCATCGAGGAGGAAGTTGTTGAACAAGAAAATAAGGTAAATAATAATGTGATCAGTATAAAGTTTTTCATTTTTTCTCTCAGTATCAAAAAAGTCAGACTTTGTTAAAAATTATCCATATATAATCTTTAATCCTAAATTCAAAAATGAATACAAGAAAATATTAATTTTTGCTTCCTGTATACCCCTCAGGTGGAGACATCACTTTATAGTCTTTATTGGTTTTAGTTAAACTCATGGTGGTGGCACCATCTTCTAACAAAAAGGTTAAGGTGGTATCCGTCTTTTTGATCAAGGTTAAGTATTCGTCATCATGGGCTTCGTAATACAGTTTGTTGCCATCCACTTTCCAAGGACCTTTACGGTCGACCTCAAGTAAATTATAGGCTTTGTCTTCATTGAAGATATCAATAGACTTAATGTAGTAGCTTCCATCTGCGCGGAATTCGGTAAAGTAATCTAGTTGATCCCCACCTTCTTCTAGTTTTTCAAACCAATAACCAGTTAACTCTTCTTTCGTTAAACTGACATCTTCGTGTTTGATTTCAGTTACATTCTCTTCAACAACACTTTCTGTGACTCCAGTTTCATTACTGGTGTTTTCACTTACACCACAACCAACCAATACAAACACCGAACACAAGGTGATACCATACTTAACCACTTTTTCCTCCTATCATGAATTATTTAATGTAGCAAACTAGCTATCTTATTGACCTATTTCAAGGATGAAGTTGTATCTTTACCTGACATGATTTAACTTTTATTACGAACCTATTTATAAACGGTTCAAAGTTGTTTCGGATTCTTTATCGATCATGTATAACATTGACTTGGGACAATACCTAGATGGCATTGGCTCATTCCGTGAAAAAATTAAGGCTTTGAAGCAGAGTGAAGATGAAGCTAAAGATAAAATGGATGAACTTTCTCAATTAAGGGTTAACAAACCCGATCCATCACTTATCCCAATAGATGAATTGGTGAATGAGCTGTCTTCTAACCGTTATTTAATTCGTCCTAGCTATCAACGGCAAGAGAAGATTAACCTTTATAAGTCTTCAGCTATTATTGAGAGCATTCTCCTTGATATCAAACTTCCCCCAATATTTGTGTATAAAAACCCAAGTGGAACTAAAGAAATTATTGATGGCCAACAACGCCTTTTATCAATTCTTGGCTTCCTTGGGAAGCAATATCTCGGTCTTGACAATGAGCTTCATTATTCAAAACATAATAACTTCAAGCTTAGTAGATTAAAGATATTGAAAGAACTAAAAGGGAAGAGATTTGATTCATTAACCGAAAAACTTCAAGACAAAATTTTAGATGCTAGGCTAAGTATCATTGAAATAGATGCTAGTGTTAATGAGTATTTCAATCCTGTTGACTTATTTATACGGTTAAACAACAAACCTTATCCGATTAAAGAGAATTCATTTGAAATGTGGAATTCTTTTGTAGACAATGAAATTATTTCACCTATTAGAGACTTAACAAAAAATAATATTGATTGGTTCTATATATAAAAAAGTTAAGGAAAGTCGAAGTCCAGACAGAATGCAGAATGAAGAAATGATGACACTTCTAATCTATATTCTTTATAACCAGAAGTATCGGCAAGATTACAGTAGCCTATTTTACTATATCAGAAATACAAGAATTAATTGCCGTATTAAAGATAAAAAAGATGTTACAAACCTGCTTGAGGTGGCATCCAAAGACTATCTGCGTAAAAAGCAGTTTATTTATTGTATTAATGAGTTTACTACATACTTAGACCACCTCAAAGCTTTGATTCAAAAAGAAAATGTTGAACTTTCTGATAGTCTTCATTCTCTATTTAATAGTGCTTCGGGCATAGAGCGAAAGAGGCGTTATTTAATTGACTTTTACGTTCTGTTTTCAGTATTGTTTTTAATTCCAAAAGAATCGCTAGTTCTGCTTGATTTGAATTCCTTAATTGAAAAAATTCGTGTGATCCAAAGGGAGATTCAAAATCCTAGCGATAAAACTTTAGCAATGGAAAATAAACTTGTGGCCCATTTTAACAGCCTTTTTCAAAAAATTTCCAACAGCTAACGTTAGGAATCTAGTTCTCCATCCATTCAGATAACTCGCCCTTACAACCAAGTTATTGAGTTTGTGTTATAGGCTGATTGTGGAGTCTACCTTCTTTTCTAACTTAACAATTCACTTTGATTTTTCATCTTGCTTACCTTGTCATAAAACCTTGCAGTTTAGGTAAAAAACAGTATTGTTTTCTTTTGATTTTTTTCTCGACTATTTAAGTCTTTTACACATTCAATTTTGGAGTTTTTCATATGTACGTTGGTCGTATTGTTGCTGTAAGCCGTAATGCTGAAGGTAAAGTTGGTGCTTTGTACCGTGTTTCTAGCCGTTCTTTCCCGAATCGTGAAGCAAAGATTTTAGACAAAGCTGTTGCGATTCTTCCAAAAGCAGGTTTTGAAAATGACATCTATACAAACCCTTATATTGCCTATAACTGTCTACGTGTAAGCGGCGATATTGCGATCGTTTCCAATGGAACGCAAACGGATCACTTGGCCAACAAAGTAGATGCTGGTTACAGCATGCTAGATGCAACGATTGCGGTACTTCATGGGATGGATTACGAGCATGATCATTTAAATACGCCACGTATTTCTGCGATGGTAGACCGTAAAACGAACAAAGGTGTTCTAGGAATCGTACGCCATGATGCATTACATGTTGAAACATTTGAGTTAGAGCCAGGTCAGGCATTCTATGTGGCAACTTATGAGCATAACAAACCATCTACAGACTTAAATGATTTGAACTATGATGCTGCCAATGCAGCAGATGCTTGCCAGTATATGCTTGGCAAGGGAACTTTCGCAGACTTAGAACGTCCTGTTACTGCAGCTTGTATTGTTGATGGTGGTGCAGAATGGGATATCGCAGTAGCGGATGCGCCACAAGGCGAATAATTGTAAAACTTTTTAGTAGGTACTCGCAGTATGCAGATTATCGATTGTCGAACAGAGCAGGGCGTTGACGCTGCTTCATTTCTATTTAATCGCTCAGCTTTCACCGCAGATGTTGATGCGGCGGTAGCTGAGATGATTCAAAATGTACGTGAAAATGGTAACCAAGCTGTAGCAGCTTATGCTGCAAAATTTGATAACATTAAGCTGAGTCATGGTGAATTCCGTATTTCGGATGAAGAATTGGCTCATTCTGGTGACCACTTGGAACCACGTGTGAAATCGGCAATTGAATTAGCAGCTGCGAATATTGCAGACTTTTCTGCACAACGCTTACCAGAAGCTTGGTCTTATAATCCACGTCCAGGTGTGACCTTAGGAGAGCGTTTTGCACCATTAGATCGTGTTGCTGCATATATCCCTGGTGGAACAGCACCGCTGGTATCCACCGTATTACATACGATTACTATGGCACGTGTCGCAGGGGTAAAAGACCTTGTGGTAACCAGCCCACCAACCACTAATGGGCGAATTCACCCTGCAATCCTCTATGCTGCAAAAGTTGCAGGCGCCACAGAAGTATACCAGCTTGGTGGTGTATATGCCGTTGCTGCTTTGGCCTACGGAACTGAAACCATTCAAAAGGTGGATAAGATTGTTGGCCCTGGTAATGCTTATGTGACGGCTGCGAAACGTCAAGTATATGGCCAAGTTGCCATTGACCTGGTGGCGGGACCAAGTGAAGTTTTAATCATTGCGGATGAATCTGCAAATCCTGCGTGGGTTGCTGCAGATCTTCTTGCACAAGCCGAACACGGTTCTGGAAAAGAACAGGCAATATTAGTAACGACAGATGAATCTCTAGGTGCAAAAGTACTAGTTGAGTTGGATAAACAATTTGAAGAGCGTAAGCGACAAGCAACTATTCGTGAAGTACTGAAAAATGGTGTTTTTACTTTGATTGCGCGTGATTATGATCACGCGGTCGAGCTATCGAACCTATATGCACCGGAGCACTTAGAAGTGCATACGGTCAATGCTGAAGAGCTAGCACCACGTTTAACCCATGCTGGCGCAGTCTTTATTGGTGAGTGGACCCCGGAACCGATTGGTGATTTCACTGCGGGGCCAAGCCACGTATTACCTACGGGTGGTGCAGCAAAATATTTTAATGGTCTAACGGTGGATCAATTCTTCCGCCGTATTAGCCAAGTTCAATATACTGAAGAGTCGCTTCTAAAAGAATTAGATGCCCTGGAAACCTTTGGTGAAATTGAAGAGCTGGATGCCCATGCAAGAGCCGTTAGCATCCGTGCAAATAAGCAATAGAATTTTAAATAGAATCGTTTTGGAGAATTAAGAATGAGCGAACAAGGACAGTATAATCCAGCGTCGATTGAGCCAAAGTGGCAGGCGTATTGGGAAGAGAATGAAACCTTTAAAACTGAGATGGATAAGTCCAAGGAAAAGTTGTATGTCTTAGATATGTTTCCATACCCATCTGGCGCTGGACTTCATGTGGGGCACCCAGAAGGTTATACCGCAACTGATATTTTCTGTCGTTATAAGCGTATGCAAGGCTATAATGTATTACATCCAATGGGCTGGGATGCATTCGGTTTACCTGCAGAACAATATGCGATTAAAACGGGTACACACCCCGCGATTACAACACAGAAAAACTGTGATAACTTCCGCAAACAAATTAAAAACTTGGGTTTAAGCTATGATTGGTCTCGTGAGATTAATACAACGGATCCAAAGTACTTCAAATGGACACAGTGGATCTTCAAACAGTTATTCAATACTTGGTTTGATGCAGATCAACAAAAAGGCCGCCCAATTAGTGAATTGCCAATTCCTGCAGAAATTGAAGCACAGGGGCAAGATGCTATTAATGGATACATCGCATCCCGCCGTTTAGCCTATTATGATAATGCAAAGGTATGGTGGTGTAATCACTGTAAAACAGTTTGTGCTAATGAAGAAATTTTAAATGATGGTTCTCATGAAAAATGTGGAACTAAAGATGTTGAACGTCGTGACCTGAAGCAATGGCAATTACGTATTCCTGAATATGGCCAACGTTTATTAGACGGTTTAGATACCGTGAACTGGCCAGAAGGTATCAAGGAAATGCAACGTAATTGGATTGGTAAATCCACCGGTGCAGAAGTTGACTTTGAACTAGAAAATGGTGCTGGTAATCTCCGCGTATATACAACTCGTCCTGATACTTTATTTGGTGCAACCTACATGGTTGTGGCTCCAGAGCATGAAATTGTGACAGCGATCACATCTGCTGATCAAAAAGAAGCAGTAGAAGATTACATTGAAAAAGCTGCATTAAAGTCTGATCTCGAACGTACAGAATTAGCGAAAGATAAGACTGGTGTTTTTTCTGGTTCTTATGCAATCAATCCAATTAATGGTGAAAAGATTCCTGTTTGGATTGCAGATTATGTTCTAACTGGATACGGAACGGGTGCAATCATGGCTGTACCTGCTCACGATACCCGTGACTTTGAATTTGCTAAAGAATTTGACCTACCTGTAATTTGCATCATGGAACCAGCAACCGATGATGATGCATTAAAAGAAGCAGTTCTTGCTGGAAATGCATGTTGGACAGAAGATGGTGCCTATATTCGTTCTGAAAATGAAGCACAAGGTTTAAATATCAATGGTTTAGATAAGAAACAAGGTGTTGAAACAGTTATCAACTGGCTTGTTGAAAAAGGCTTAGGTGAATCAACTGTTAACTTTAAGTTACGTGACTGGTTATTTTCTCGTCAACGATATTGGGGGGAGCCATTCCCGGTGATTCATTGGGAAGATGGTTCCATGACGCTTGTTGAAGACGAAGATCTACCCCTAGAGCTACCAAAGCTTGAAGCTTATGAGCCAGGAGATGGTGGAGAGTCACCATTAGGAAATGCTGGTGATTGGTTAGAAGTGACTTGTCCAAAGACAGGGATGAAAGGCCGCCGTGAAACAAATACTATGCCACAATGGGCTGGTTCTTGCTGGTATTACTTACGTTATATGGATCCACATAACGAAAATGCACCTTTCGACAAAGAAGTCGCAGACTATTGGATGCCAGTCGATTTATATGTGGGGGGTGCAGAGCATGCCGTACTACATTTATTATATAGCCGGTTCTGGCACAAAGTCCTATTTGACTTAGGAATTGTGTCAACAGATGAGCCTTTCCAGCAATTATTTAACCAAGGCATGATCTTGGCATTTGCTTATGAAGATGAAGTTGGTTCTAAAATACCTGCAGACGAAGTCGAAGAACGTGATGGGAAATTCTTCCGAATTGATACTGATGAAGAAGTAAATAAAATTGTTGCCAAGATGTCCAAGACTTTGAAAAACGTTGTGAACCCTGATGACATTGTAAATGATTTTGGTGCTGATAGCTTACGCCTTTATGAAATGTTCATGGGCCCTCTAGATGCGGTAAAACCATGGAATACCGACGGTGTTCACGGTGTTCATCGTTTCTTACAACGTTCTTGGCGTTTGATCATTGGTGATGATGGTGAACTTGCACCAAGCATCTCTGATGAACCATTGACCAAAGAGCAACGTATGGTACTTCATCAAACCATCAAGAAAGTGACCACAGATGTAGAGTCATTAGACTTTAACACAGCGATTTCACAGATGATGGTATTTGTAAATGAATTTTCAAAAGCAAAATCTCGAAACCGTGAGGCAATGCAGACCTATGTGCAATTGCTGGCGCCATTCGCACCTCACTTAGGTGAAGAACTATGGCAACGCCTTGGTAACGAAGATACACTGACTTTTATACCATGGCCTAAATGGAACGAAGACTATCTGAAGCTAGACGAAGCCGAAATTATGGTTCAGGTGAATGGTAAACCTGCAAATAAAATCATGATGTCGGCCGCTGCAAAGCCAGACGAAATGGAGACCATTGCGTTAGCTGATGACAAAGTACAGACGAAGATTGATGGAAAGCAAGTTCGTAAAGTGATTGCTGTACCTGGACGATTAGTCAATATCGTTGCAAAATAGTTCTTAGTTTTACCTATTGACGCTCGATTTTGTGTAAGGGCCTCTATAGGTTTAATTTCTCTCATTGGGTGGCAAAAGCTGAAAATAACTTTAAATTTACAGATTGAACAATTTTTGACTAATTTAATTTTTGACGGAGAAAAATATGAAGACATCGACAGTTTGGCTGCAGGATTACATTGAGATTACTGAAACAACTGCAGAACTGACCGATTCACTAACAATGGCAGGTCTAGAAGTAGAGGGTATTGAAACTCAGGGAATTAATGACGAACGTATCATTGTTGCTGAAATTTTAAATCGTGTACCTCATGCTAATTCAGACCATTTAAGTGTTTGTCAGGTACAAACTGGTTCAGAAGAACTTCAGATTGTTTGCGGTGCGCCAAACTGTGATGCTGGCTCAAAGGTTGCTTTAGCAACTATTGGTACTGATTTTGGTGATTTCAAAATTAAAAAAGGTAAAATCCGAGGCGAAGTAAGCTTTGGAATGATGTGCTCAGAATCTGAACTTGGATTTGCTGAAGAATCAGATGGCATTTTGATTCTGCCTGAAGATGCGCCAATAGGTACTCCACTTAAAGAATATTTAAAAGGTGATGTTGTTGTTGATTGGGAAGTTACGCCGAATCGGCCTGACTGGTTATCTCATCTTGGTATTGCTCGTGAAATACAAGCAATGACAGGTCGTCAATACTGCAAGCCAGAGGTCCCTTTATATACTGGCAGTAGTTTACCAGAAGACGTTGTAAAAGTGACAGTGAAAGATTCAGAACTTTGTCCACGCTATATTGCTCGCGCACTTAAAAATGTTACAATCAAGCCTAGCCCCAAGTGGATGCAGGATCGTTTAAATGCTGTAGGTGTTCGCCCAATCAATAATGTTGTTGATATTACAAATTTTGTGATGCTAGAATGTGGACAACCTTTACACGCTTTTGATGCAACAAAACTCGCGGGCCGCCACATCATTGTGCGTACTGCATCTGAAGGTGAAAAAATGGTAACATTAGATGATGGTGAACATGAACTGAAAGCTCACCATTTAGTTATTGCCGATTCAGAAAAAGCAGTGGCATTGGCTGGAGTTATGGGGGGTGCAAATAGTGAAATCACTGAAGATACTAATGAGGTGATTTTGGAATCAGCAGCTTTCTATGCCCCATCCATTCGTAAAACATCAAAAGAACTTGGTCTTTCTTCAGACTCTTCATATCGCTTTGAACGTGGTGGCGATATTGAAATGGTTGAATGGGCAAGTAGACGTGCTTCACAACTATTAATTGAACTAGCAGACGCTGAACTTGTTGATGGTGTTACAGATGTTTATCCAAAAGTTTATGAACCACATCAATTAACTTTACGGTATGACCGCGTGAACAGCATACTGGGTATTAAAGTGCCTGATGATAAAGTAAACTCTTTACTTGAGGACCTTGGGCTTGGTATTGTTTCTGTGACTGCTAGTGAAGTTGTTGTGGCTGTTCCAAGTTTCCGTCGTGACCTTGATCGTGAGATTGATTTAATTGAAGAAGTTGTTCGTCTCTATGGCTATGACAAAATTCCAGCCAAAACACCTGAGGGTGTATTAGGTGGTGACATCGTCCAAGACGGCTACTACGCTGTCGAAAATGTACGTAATAATTTAGTTGGTCTTGGCTTTGATGAATGTGTACATGTTGCAGTTACTAGTGAAAAAGATGCATTAGCCGCAACAGATTATAAAACTGAGGAGCTTGTACGTATCGACAACCCATTGGGGCAGGAGTACGCTATCATGCGTCCAAGTGTAATGCCTTCTTTAGTTGCCACTATTGAACGCAATATTGCTCATGGCAACCACGACATTAAGCTATTTGAAATCGGTAAAGGCTTTGCCCAGCGTGAAGGCCGTGAGCTTGAAGAATTGGAAATCTGCATGGTAATAAGTGGTTTAACTCATCCTGACCAATACTCTTCTCAGCTAAAAGAGGAGATTGATTTTTATGATGTGAGTGGGGCTATTGTTGATTTGTTTGATTCACTTGGTTTGGCACTTCCTGAATTTGAGGTAAATTCGCACCCGGTGTTGGATGCATCTGCTTCTGCTGATATTAAATTTAATGGACGTAGTATTGGCTATGCAGGAAAACTATCACGCAAGCTCACAAAAGGAATGCGTGCAAGACATGACATCTTTGTGGCTCAAATTAACTTAAAGCCAATACTGAAAAAGCTGAACAAGGTAGCAAAATTTGAAGAGTTACCAACATTTCCAGAAACGGCTCGTGATATCGCCTTTGTTGCTTCTGATAAACTGACCCACAAAGAAGTTTTGGATGCAATAAAATCATTCAAAGTAAAAATTCTTGAAGATGTTCAATTGTTTGATGTCTACAGGGATGAGAAAGCATTTGGGGCAGACAAGAAGAGTATGGCATACTCACTCAGTTTCCGTTCGACCAAGAAAACGCTTACAGATAAAGAAGTGAATAAAGCCTACGAGATGCTACGTAAAGGGCTAGAAGCCAAGTTGGCAGTTGAATTAAGATAGTCTGATTTAATAATTCAAAATAAGTTGGAATCTTGTTAGAAATCATGTAGTATATTGATAAAATTTTTAATTACATAAATAAAGAGATATCATTATGACGACTCCCCCTCCTGTGCCACAACAAGCGCCGCAAAAACAAGCGTCTGCTCAAGAAGTACCCAAGAAGAAAAATACAGTAGTAATCATAGTTAGTGTTATTGCTGGTGTCTTTTTTATGGGAATTGTTGGTGTTGGTATCTTAGCTGCAATGATTTTGCCAGCCTTAGGTAAAGCCCGAGCTAAGGCAAGGTCTGTGAATTGTGCTTCAAATATGAAAATGATTGGAGTTTCTATGTTGATGTTTTCTTACGATCATGAAGGAAGATTACCTAATGACTTTAAAGAGTTAGTCGATAAAGGATATGTAGATACTGATTATCCAATATTTTGCCCTTCTGCTGAATATAAAAGTTCAGCTAATTATGCTGAATTTGATTATATACACCCTGATTATGAATATCTAGGTGGAGGATTATATGACCATAATGATAAAGCCGATATTACTCCAATAATGATTGAAAAAATTGCTTGCTATAAAGGTAAATATCAAGTTTTATTTTTAGATGGGCATGTTGAGTCTATTGAAGGTTCAACAAAAGAAGAAGTTTTGGAAGATTTAGAGTTACGAAGGTAGCCTGATTATCTTAAAGTAGAGTGAACTTAAATCCGCTCTAATTCGCTACTATTAATCCATTTCTTTGTTGTGCGATTGTTCACCTAATCATCACAGCACTATCAAACTCATTGGCTAAAACAATAATTGTAAATGAAACCGAAGCCACAAGCTGGATCGGCTACCTTAACTGTTTCAGCATTAAATCAAAATCATTTCAGCTAAAAGGTATCATTCGATATAGAAGTGATATCTCAGGCAATTGAAGCGCAATACCTAATTTTCCATGAAAATGAAGCATAGCATAGGATGAAGGTTAGCGATTAAAAGCCTAGACTAACCTCCAAAATCATCTAATATTTTCTTTTAGGAATTTATTAATTATTGAACTACATAGCTCAGGCATTTCAAAAGCTGAAATATGACCACAGTCTTGCAATTCAACATATTGCGAATTAGGCAGTCTCGCTACCATTAGCTGACTTTCACGGGGAGGACGGTAAATATCTCCTTGACCTACTATAACCAAACTTGGCTGATGAATCTGTTCTAAAATACCTAGATGATCTTCGCGCCCAAAAATATGAAAACCAACTTTTACCAGATCATTTATTTTATCACCAGGATAGTTTTTTAGTTTTTGATGAAAGTATTCTACCTTTTTAGGCATCTTTTCTAAGTTCTCTGAATGAAAGAAACCCCGAGATACTTGATCAACAATTGGTGGAGGTATGTAGCCTAAACGATCTATGGCTTGAAGCATCTCAAAATATTGCGCTTTTGTTGTCTCGGGCTCCTCACCTAAAAATGTACCCATTAAAGTTAAGGTCTGAACGCGTTCAGCTGCACTAGTCGCTAGCAATGATCCCCACATACCACCAACTGAAAGACCAATAATATGAAACTGATCCACGCCTAATTTATCCAAAGCATTTAAAATCTCTTTCGGATAATCTTCAAGGCTTGTAACCGTCTCAGGTAAACAACCTGCATCACCATGCGCCCACAAATCCAAAACAAGACAATAATAATCTGCCTTTAAAACCTCAACCATTTCTGACCACATGAAATGGTCCCATAGATAACTGTGACCAAATAATAGAGCAGGGGAACTAGAATCGCCATAAGTCTTGATGGATAACTCATTCATAAAAAACATATACTTTCATTATAACTATTACTTATATTTGAGGTGTAGTCATAAAATCTAACACTTGTTGAAGAAAAACATAATTATGAGGTGAAAGACTTGAAAGAAATCCTTTTCTGATTTTGTTTTTAGAGACATTGGTGTGGATTGTTGCAAAAGCATTATTCTTGTATTCGTGAATACATAGAGGAGATATGAATGAAATATTTGTGTGTGTGTGTAGTCATTTTAGGGTTGTCGATGAATCAAGTATATTCCCAAGAAGAAGCAAACGTTGTTGATGACTCGGAAGCAACTGTGCCAACAACTGCTAGTAACGATAGTGACTTTGTTAAAGCACTTAAAGAGGGGAAATCCAGGATTGCTATTGGTAACTTTACTAGTTTCGGTAAAGCAAAGGATGATGATTTTGCTGTATTTGGGAGAGTGACTGGGAAAAAAACAATCGCATATTCAAACACCTACTTTGAAGCTTTCTACGAAACTGGAAAATTAGGTGAATTCCAATTGGGGATCGGTACCTACGCGAATTTTAAAACTTGGGATTTACAAGATACCTATCAGGAAAGAATTGAAAATGATGAACATATCTATTTAACTGATATATACCTAAAGTTTCACTTTTCTGAAGATTTCTACATTCAGGGGGGGCGATTCAATGTGCGTGAGATCTCAAATCGCTTTGACCCACAATATGGACAAGGAGTTCTAGCTCAATACGAAAATGATAATAATACCAAGTTCCAATTAGGTGCATTGAATAAGTTTGCATCATTTTGGAATGACTCAGTTTATGATTTTGAAGGCGTGGATGAGGATTACCGTTATGACTTCGGAGATCCTGAAGCCGCTGATGATGTTGATGATGTTATTATCTTTGCAGAATATAAACAGGAATTAAATGAGAATATTCAAATTAACCCATATATATACTACCAAGACAATTATGTTGGTTGGTATGGCCTTGACACTAAATTTACATTTGGTGAAGAAAAGACCAAGTATGGTACTTCTGTATTTGCATACTTCCTTGACTCTCAGCTTGAATCTGATGTTCTAGACGATTCTGAAAAAAATAGCTGGAACTACAGTATTAATCCTTTTCTTCATTATAAACACTGGCGCTATGATTTAGGCTTTTCTCAGTTTGGTGATAACGCATACTTTAATAACCCATCTTGGGGATATAAATATTTTAGTTATGTCCTTTACGAAGATTACGGTAGTTTAGAAGTAATGGATTATAATGGTGTTTATGGTGCAGAAAGTACGGATATGTACTTTGGACGGGTTGGTTATCATACTGATAATTGGGCCTTAGGTATATCTGCTGCATATTATGAACCAAGTGAAAGCCAAGTTGTGGATGACATTTGGGAACTTCAAGTAGGGGGGAATACAAACATTACGGAGCATCTAAATATTGGAGCACGCTTTGTTAGTGTGATTGCAGACGAAAAGAGTGGTGTTGAAGGAAGAGATATCAACTATGTTGAAGCATGGTTTACCTATGTATTCTAAGCATTGTAAATACAAAAAAAAAGCGGCTGATATCAAAAATACCTACCGCTTTTTATTATGAATAGAGTGAGTTAAATTAAATTTTAAGCTTAGCTCTTTTGAGATTTGCTAGAAGCAATAAAAAATATCAAAACTGCTGCAACCATGACAATGAATGAAATTACGCTTTTATCAGCCATGATATTCGTATCTGGAATCGTTTTCTCATTTGCAAATGTATGAGTGCTAAATCCTACTAAGAACAATAATAGGTAGTTCATATATTTCATCATTGCCTTCTCTCCTTTTTCGTTATTTTTAAGCATAGTGTTTAAGACACCATTAATAAAAAAAAGTTTCATCTTTTATTATTTTTATGAAATTATAATTTTTTATACATCTTTTAATTCACTCTAAACCTATACGAATCAGATATATATATTTTTACTTCAACTGCTAAAATAATTTAAGTATTGGCTTACATTTTATTGTATGAGAATCTTATTTTACTTATTTCTAATTTCATTTTATTGCCATGCAATTCCATCTAGAATAGACCCTGTATCGGCATATCTGATTGTCGACTTACAGCAAAGCTGGCTTGTAAACCGCAGCGTATTAAATCACAATGACCGCTACTTTTTGCTAAATGAAAATGCAAAACATCATTTTGCTACCTCTGAACTATTGGTTAATTTTTATGAACCAAAAGAGGGTATTTGGATTGATACCATTTACTTTCGCGGAAGTCTAGAAGATGTGAATGATAAAGACACTTTCGACTTTAAAATTTCACAATCACTTGTAGGCGCTACGATTGAAAAATCCTTAATCACCGAGTCAGGCATATTTTCCGGATATAGCTATGCTGAAAAAGATTCTTCAAATGATTCAGATAGAGATGAAAAATTAGATATGGTTCATGCAGGGTTCTATATTAACCACTGGAATGATGCCATTAATTATTCATTTACTTTAAGCTATTCAGCAGGTGATAATCACATGCGAGATAGCTTTACTATTGACGATATAGGATTTGATCAAGACCTAAAGGTAGACATTGATTCGATTCAAACTGGAGTCAGAATAACAACCTTTATCGCTGAAAATATAGCGATTTCCAATGAAGTCCAAAATAACTTTACGAATCTTAGAACTAAGGAAACGAATCAGGCGAATAATCAAAGTCAGAGAAATAAAGAAAATATTTACGCAATAAGTAGCTCCTATACGGTTGAGCTTTACCGTGTCTTCTACTCAGAAGAACTAAAGCGAGCTTTTATCCCTTCCATATACTATGGCTATGAATATAATTGGAAGGAAGAAAACTATGATGTAGAAGTAAAGGCGATTAATCAAACAATTGAACGGGATAGTGTAGAAGAACATGGACATATATTTGGAACAAGACTCCAAACAACGCTGACAGAACAATTGCAGTTGAATGCATTTTGGGAGTTTAAAGATTATACGGATGGTCGAGAGTATTCATATGGACTTAGCTTAAACTTTATGCAGACTTTTTAAAAATTTTTTTATAAACTATCATTCTAATAATCTAGCTTGTAATGGATATACCTTGTACAAATTACGAACACTAGGTTTTACCAAATGAAATCATACTTTATATTCTCAGCATAAAGTACGATCACATGTTTCATATGTGGACAGTTTTAAATAAACAACTTCTTAAATAATTCCATAATTCGAAAACCTATATTTAATAACACTTAAGAACCATGCATTTCATAAGGGTAAATGAAGGGGCATTTGCCCTTCAATAATCACTATAACATACAAGCAGTAATTACTGAATATTCTTCATTTTGGAGGAAATTATGAATGAACGTGTAATAAGGTTGAAAAGTATCTACACTTAAAACTATGCATCTTTTGAAGGTCGTTGTAAGTCTTCTGTTCTTAAATCCATAGCTTGTGTATTTAGCTTCTCAAATGGAATATCATATTTATCTTCTAAATGATCCATTTTGACAAGCTGAAACTCCCCTTCAGAATTTGCTACAATTGTAGTTACCATCATATCACCTGTAACATTAACCACTGTTCGACACATATCTAATATACGGTCAATAGGCAAGATAAATACAACCCATGCTGGGTTCAGTCCTACAGAAGAAAGAACCATCATAAGCATAACTAAGCCTGCACTTGGTATTGCTGCGGAACCAATGGAAGCAAGTGTTGCTGTAGCAACTACTGTTAACTGCTGAGCAATTGATAAGTCAATTAAGTGCATGTCTGCTAAAAATAAGATTGCAACTGCCTGATACAATGAGGTTCCATCCATGTTCACTGTTGCGCCAATAGGTAAAACAAAGGAAGTACAGCTCTTTGATGCACCTAAACGCTTTTCGACGGTTTCAATTGTAACAGGCAATGTTCCTGCTGAACTGGATGTAGAAAATGCAACCATTTGAGCAGGTAAAGCACGCCTGATAAAAGTCCACCCCATTCGCTTCACAAAGATTTTTGTGACAAGAGTATAAATTAAAACTAAAGAAATCAAACCTGCTAAAACTATAAATGAGTATTTTAAGAGACTTTGAAGCATTGCCAGTAGTGAATCAAAACTATCGGCTGTCTCAGCCAAAACACCTGCCATTAATGCAAATACAAAGAAAGGAGCACCTTTCATAAGCACATTAATCATCATAATTAGTGTTTCATTGATACTATTGAAAACGCTTACCATTGGCGCAGCAGTTTCATCCTTTAATAACAAAGCACATATAGCAAAAAAGATACTAAATGTGATCACTTGGAGCATGAGCTTATCCGAACCCAATGCTGTAATGACATTGTCTGGCACAACATCAACTAAGGGCTGTAAAGGACCACGCTGTTTACCCCGAGTATAGTTATCTTTTAAGTTCTGAATCTTATGAGAGTGATATTCTCCATCTGACTTTTGGACGCCTTCAACCATTTTTTTATATTTAGGGTCCGTCAAAAATGACTTCTTATCTGCAAGAGGAATATTATTTTGTTTTGCCCATAGTTCATAACGAATACGGTTATCAATTTGCTCTTGAGAAGCAGATTCAGGCTTGGAGTTAAAACCTAAATCTGCATAAATTAAACCAATACCTACTGCGAGTAAGGTTGTACACAAATAAATCCCTAATGTTTTTCCACCTAAACGACCAAGGCGTTTAATATCTTTAAGGTTAAAAACTCCTGTCATGATTGAAAACATGACCATCGGAATAGCAATCATCTTTAAAAAACGCAAAAAGATTGTTCCAAAAGGTTTTATGTAATCCAATGTAAATTGATTTAAACCAAACTGAATCGAAAAAATTGCCCAGATAATCCCAGCCACAATACCAAAGCATATCAATAAAGCTAAAGGTAATTTTCTTTTTTCTGTGTTCATGCATAATTCCTTTTGCAAAGTTGGTAGACTATTAAAACTCTAAGTAAAAATGAACCTGCGTCAATAATTGGCTCAGTGGAACAAAATACGTTTTTTGAAGTCTTATTTTATTATTAGAAATCTTACTCTTGCAATACCTTTTATGAAGATGTAAAATTTCAAAATGAATTTTAAATAGGATTAATGAATGGAAATCAATCGTTATTGGCTTCAAGTCTATATTAATAATCAAAACTACCCAAACAGTTTAGTTCCAGAATCTGGACTTATTATTGGCCGTGAAGAAGATTGTGATATTCAAGTACCTGGTCATCGAGTTTCAAGAAGACATTGTAGAATTTTTATCAATGAAGGCATTCTGTGGATTGAGGACTTCCAAAGTACGAACGGAATTTTCGTCAATGAAGAAAAAATTGATAAACCATATAATTTACTTCACGGAGACAAAATTAGGGTAGGGGATGCAAAATTTAGAGTGATCAGTGAAGGGGTAAAAATATCACTCTTTCATCAACACCGGTACCGCGTCCTTATTGCTGCTTGTCTCGCTATTATTGCAGCATTCGTACTAAAAGTTTTAGAACCAAAAGAATATACCTCAAGCTATAATTTAGCCCAGTATGATGGAGTTATACTAAGCGACCCATCTGAAGCTGAAGTTTGGCATCAAGGTAAAAAAATTGGCGTAACGCCATTTAAAACTGCAAAGCTTGTTAGTGGTCATTACAGTATCTTGTTACGTCACTATGGCTATCAGGATAAAGTGTATAACTTTGAAGTTCCTATGCACAATAATGGAGCATTGGCTGTCATGAAACCAATACTGGATCGAGCAGACTTCTTTGAAATCAATGTTTTACCAGCAAATGTCAAAGTTTACGTTAACGGAAAACTTCATGGAAGGACAACTGTAGACGAGTTTGGGTTCCCTAAAAGTTATTTTATTGGGCCAATATCTAGCGAACAAGTGGATTTACAATTAGTCGCAGAAAATGGCCAAACGCTTCGTGAAAAATTAGTGATTAAATCAAATAAAGTTCGCTCATTCAAATTTACGATTCATCAAGTAGATACACTGATCACACTCAATAATGGAAAACGCTATGAGGGTATTAGAGCTGGTAGCAAAAAAGATAATTTTGTGGTGATAATAGATCGTAACCAGAAACGTCACGCTTTTAACCGTAAGAATATTAAGGCGATTCGTAGAGTATATCCAGTTAGAAATGCCGCTTTTGATTTCTCTCCAAATCTAGGTGACTTAGACAGACACCCTGACTTAGCTGATACGCTCACGGATCAATGATTTGATTTGATTTATCCCATGACCTTTTTCACTGGATGACCAAATGATTGCTTCAGGATTTACACCCATCTCTTCAAAAGCAGCTTTAACAAATTGCTTGCGTTGATGACGTAACTTTTGCGTTTTTAGCTTATCGTTTTTGGTCATAATTGGACACATAGGTATCTTTAATTTAGATAAGTAACTAAACAACTCTAAATCCAAGTCAGTTGGACCATGACGAGCATCCAATAAAATAAACGCCAAATTTAGACCTTTATCGTTACGCAAATACGCATCGATATTCTGAGACCACTGATTTCGTGCCTGTTTAGTGGCTTTTGCAAAACCATAACCAGGTAAGTCAGCTAAAACGACCTTCATGTCTTCCCAAAGAAAGAAGTTGACCTCACGAGTATGGCCAGGCTTTTTACTGACAAATGCTGACTTTGTTCGGGTAAGCGCATTTAATAATGAACTTTTACCTACATTTGATCGACCCAAAAATGCAAATCGCGGTTCATTGTGACCAAGTAGATTGTCATTGGCTAAGAGTTTTACAAGCTGATCTTCTTGACCTAAACCTGTGATAAATTGTACAGCCATTTATTTAAATATCCTCTCCAAGAATCTCTCTTCTTAGTTCTAGGGTTTTATCAAATTCAATCCCCTCTTGAGGTAAGTAGACCTTGAATCGGCAGAATTGGCCATACTCACTTTCAATTTCAACTCGTCCTTTATGGCCATTGATAATGCGCTTGGATACTGCTAAACCAAGACCAGTCCCACGGCTACCTTTTCCAGTATGAAAGTTCTCAAAAACTTTACCTATATCTTCCTTCTTGATACCAACACCATTATCTGTGATCTCAATACAAATTTCATTACTTGATTTTACATGCGAAAGCTGAATGTCTAAATAACCACCTGTAGCACTTAAAAATTTCTCTTCTAAAGAATCCATCGCATTTTGAATTATGTTTAATACAACTCGGTGAATCCCTTGTGAATCCAAAAATGCTGTCACTTCTAAACTACGAATATTCGCTCCCAAACGAATCTCAATATTACTCTCTTCCAATTGCTTTCGGACTAAATCTACCGTTTCAAGAATGATTTCACTCAAGTTATACCTAGCAATAGATACCTTATCTTCTTTTGCCAAATTCAACAAATCTAATACCAAGGTTGAAAGTCGCTTATGATTTTTACTTAAAATATCCCAAGATTGATCCATCAGGTCCATATCTTTACTATCAATACCCATTCGTAAAAGCGAAACAGACCCCTCTAAACCATTCAAAATATTTTTTACATAATGAGATAGACTTGCAGCTGTTGTTCCTATCGCGGCCATTCGCTGTGATTCTACTGTCTTCTCAAATAAATTCATATTTTCAATTGCCATACCTGCGGCATGACACATGATATTCAAAAACTGCAAATCATTGACAGTATATTTACGTTTTGTCTGTGGTGAAACTAAGTAAATGATACCTGCTATTCCATGACTTCCCACCATAGGGGCACACATGACAGAGTTTAACTGCTGCTCAGCAATCGAGGCACCCTGAAAACGTTCGTCATTTACTGTATCAATAGATATAATCGCCTCATTCTCAGAAATCACATATTCTAAAATTGTACTACTCAATAAATGAGCATTTTTGATCGGTACAGCTTTATTGAGTGAACGTTCGCTTACAGGAATATAACCACCAACAGATTGATCTGGTAATAAAATAAAACTATAATCAGCAGGCAAGTAATTAGTCACTACTTTAAGAATCATCTCATTCAAAGTACTGACATCTTGCTCAGTTCCTAAAATTCCTTGTAATTCATAGATGGCCGATAGACGTTGTTGCTCGGAATTCCCTGGAGGTTGCATTCTAGGCTGCGTCTCCGTCATCTCCATAGTCATTTGTTCTCCACCAAGAGGGGCAACCTTATGGGCAATAAGCTTTTCATCTAATTGTAAAACATTAATATCTTCTTCATCAATGATTGTAAAAATAGTACTACCAATACGTACCGTAACTTCTGGAGGCAAAAACTGTTCTGAATATAAACGATCGCCTGTAATCCAAGTTCCATTGGTACTATTTAAATCCTCGATCATCCAACCTTGTTCTTCAAAGCGAAGTTGTATGTGCTTTCGTGAAAGCATGTGGTCATTTAAAAAAATATCAGCCATTGAAGAACGACCGATTGTTATAATGTCACGGCCTAATGGAAAAACTTTACCTTCCTCAGGACCACTGATTACCTTAAATGAAAAATTACTTGGTGGCATTTTCTTCCACTTACTATTTGTTTTCTTTTATCCAACCACAGCTCAAAATAAAGATATAGATATTATGCTTCTAAAGCAAGGAAGTTGCAAATGAACTGAAAGATGTTTTTTAGAAATACAGTTTTCTTAACAACTATTCTTCTTCAACATTCAGGCTTAATAGCATATCTGCTGTAAATTCTGACTCTACATACTCATGTAGCTGATGCAAAATCTCTACTGCTTCCTTTACTGCATGCTCATCAATTTCAGGGGAACGCTTAATTAAAACATCAACAGATTTCTCGGCAATTTGAAGCGCACCAAGAAAAGGTACCAAAGCAGGAGCAATATCTGTTGATAAAATTTTGGCATTTTGGTTCAAAATGATCAAATCTGTTAAGTAAGCAAAACGCATTAAATCAACTGGATCTGCTTGCTGCTCAATTAATGTTTCTAAATCGGCAGCTAACCTTAAACGATGATTACCAACAATCTCAATGACCTCTATTAAGTCCTCTAAGTCAGAATTAAAATCTTGTAACTTTGTAGAATTGTTCGTTAAATAAAATTTAGTTTTAAAACTTTCTGTTGCATCCATTAATTGGTTGAGAGCGTTTGCGAATTGAGACTGGGCTTCAGTTCTAGAAAGCCCTTCAGTAATGGTGTAAGCGGTTGCTAAATCCAAAACAACACCATCAATACCAAGCTCTGTACAGCGGTGGCAGAGAAGTTGAAAATAACGAATTAAGTCTTCAATCGATATTTGACCATTATATAAATGCATATCAGCATGTAAACCATTTAGAGCAATCTTAGATTTCAAATTCAATACATCTTGTTCTTTCACTACCATATCAAATTTTTCAGGAGATAAATTGCCTAATACCTGAGCCTGAAAGTCAATCGCTGCAAAATCTGCTACACCATCAAAGGTGGCCTGATCCTCTTCAAAAGTCTGTAAAATAATCATGATGCTTTCTCCTCATTCAAAAGCTTTTCTGCCTCTTCTTCGTCTGAGCTAATATTAATATTTCCTTTTTGAGTCGTAAATACAATACCACCTATTACGCTCCAAAGACTAATTACGAAAGTATAAAGAATCGGTACTCCAGCTGCTATTGTTTGGCTAATGTCCGTTCCACTTTTTAATAAAAATTGACTAATGACAACATCGCGTCCTCCAATACCTCCAGGGAAAATAGGGACTGACCCCATCAAATTTCCAAGTTGAGTACTAGCAACATACATTTTTAAAGGAATCTGAGTTTCACCTAAACCAATGGCTGCAGAAAAAACAGCTAAAGAAGCAATGAAATGAACTGCCAAAGACAAAAGAAACGCATGAATCACAATTTTCTTATTATCTTGGTAGTCGTTAAAAGCTGTGTACAACTTCATCCCCATAGTATAGATTTTGCTTGGCAAAAACTTCTCTGCAAGTTTAAGTGTTAAATGTACAGGCGGTAACCTGTCAAAAAATGACTTGTTTGTGATGACTATTAAGCCAATGATACTACAGACTCCTAAGCCTATCATCATTAGAACAGAAGTTTTCATCTCGGGGGAAGAGGATATAAGTTGATTGAAAATCATTAAACAAGCAAGCATGGCAATAAAAAATAAACCCATTAAACCAAGAATACGGTCAACAATAATACTCATTACGCCCTGTGTCCGATTCTGACGAGAATGCTTTACCACATAAACCATCTTAGAAAAATCTCCACTCACCATACCACCAGGAAAACTATTAAAAAATAAACCAATCAAACCAAGCTTACTTGCCGTTAAATAGGGAATCGAGATTTTACTGGCCTTTAATAGGAGTTTCCATCTAAAAAAACAAATGAAACAAGTGATCCCTTGAAGAAGAAAAGACAACACAAACCAAAAGATACTTACACCACTAAGTAAATCTTTTAACCAACTGAAATGTAGATTGATACGATGTGCAACAGAAGCATCCGCCTCAGGCTTAACGGGAATGATCCAATAAATTAAACCTGCAGCTAAGAAAAAGCTGAAGCCTAACTTTAAAATCGTTTTTAAAACACTAGATTTTTTTTCTGACACAATGGTTCTCAATTTAGTTCAAAGAAATAGGACACACTAATTTAATGCAAAAGCATCAAATCGCGAGCCCATAAAAAAAGAACTTACATGAGCTTAAATTTCGGCAGATCTTGAATATCTACTAAACCAAGAGCGACTCCATCATCATCAACAATGGGAATATCGTCAATTTCACGCTCCTCTAAAATAGACATTACAGCAATGGCCATCTCATCAATCTTTAAAGAAATTGGATTCTCAGTCATATGATCTTTTATTGGCTCATTTAAAATAGATAAATCATTGCTTACCTTACGACGAAAATCTCCATCTGTAAAAATTCCTCGTAACTTATGGTCGCTATCCACAACCAAAACAGACCCAGCACGGCAAGAAGTCATCTGCGTAATTGCATCTTTAATCGTTTTGTCGATCTCGATTCGGGGAGTGCGCTCCTGAGGACGCATGATATCTCGAATACGTAAAGTAATGGAACGACCAATTGCACCAGATGGGTGAAGTATGGAGTATTCCTCCAAAGAAAATTTTCTTTGTTGCATTAAGACCATAGCTAAAGCATCTCCAAGTGCCATGGTTGCAGTGGTGGAAGTTGTTGGTGCCATTTTGAATGGACAAGCCTCATTGGGGATTTTAATTGAAACCGTATGGTCACTAAAATCTGCAAGGCTGGAGGATGGATTACCAGTTAAAGCGACAATTGGAATATTAAAACGTTTTGCTGCAGGTAAAACCTGTAAAAGCTCATCTGTTTCACCACTGTAACTCATGGCAACCAATAAATCTCTCTCATCAAGCATACCTAAATCACCATGCATGGCTTCAACAGGGTGTAAAAATGCTGAGCGAGAACCTGTGGAGCATAGTGTAGCAGCAATTTTATGACCAACATGTGCATTTTTACCTACACCACACATAACGATCTTGCCTTTGCGCTCAAATGTCTCAAGACAAAGATCAACTAATTTTACGAAGGAATCATCTAAATTATCATGTACATAATTAAGGCCTTCAATTTCAGTCTTGATCACTTCTTTAGCACGGGCTGTGTATGGCAATCTTCATATCCTCCGGTAAAATTGTTGTCACATAGTTACTGATAGTTAGTTTACAAGCTTGAGTTGCAGGCTACTATACCAAGGTTAACATTACTCGTAATTTTAGGAGTTTCCAACCCAATATGCTATATGGCCTCTATCGATTTCTCTATTTAATTATTTCACCAATTGTTTTTGCCATTTATTGGCCGTTTTACCTGCGTAAAATTAAAAAACGTGGAAACTATGAATTGGGCTTTGGCGAACGTTTTGGTAAAATTGATTCTAAAAAACTGGCACAAATTCACGCCAAGGGCGCACCTATTTGGGTACACGCTGTGAGCGTTGGAGAAACTGTCGTGGCTTTATCATTTATTGAAACCTGGTTGAAGATAAAACCAGAACTTAACTTTGTGCTATCTTCTACAACAAGTACTGGTCAGGAAATTGCTCGTAAAAAGGCCCCTGATGGTGTGACATGTATCTACAATCCTATTGATTTAAATCATTGGGTGAAAAGATTCTTTAAATTACTCAAACCAACTAAATTAATTATATTTGAAGTTGAAATATGGCCCAATATGATCCACTTCTGCAAAAAAAATAATATTCCATTATACTTATTGAATGGGCGTCTTTCTGATAATTCTGCTAAGGGGTTTAAAAAACACAGGGCATTCTTTGGCCCACTTTTTGAAAACTTTACTGCATTGGGGCTTCAGACAGATGAAGATTTGCGGAGAATCAAGGAAATCGCTCCAAAGGCAAATTCAAGCGTACTTGGCAATATGAAGTTTGATCAACTTCCGCTTATCAATGCAAGTGATGTTAATGAAATTTTAAAAGACACATTATCCGTAAATGATAAAACTAAAATTTTTTGTGCAGCTTCAACACATGCACCTGAAGAAGCAATGTTATTGAATCATTGGAAAGAGCTTAAAAAAGCATGTCCAAATTTAAAGTTTATCCTAGTGCCAAGACACCATGAGCGGGGACAAGAAGTCGCAAGCCTAATGAAACAGAATGAAATAACTGGAAACCTAATTACTGATTACAGAGAAAAAACAAAAACAATGGCAGAAAATGCTGAGGTTTTAATTGTCAATACGACAGGCGAATTGATGAATTTTATGGCCTCAAGTGACTACGTGTTTGTGGGAAAAAGTTTGGCTGACTTTAACCAAGATGGTGGACATAATATAATTGAACCAGCTCTGCTTGGAAAACCTGTTATACACGGACCTGAAATGCAAAACTTCCGAGATATCGTTCGTATATTTGATGCGGATAAAGGTGCTTGGCAAGTTAACAATATAGATGAATTAGTAGCGGCAATTACGAAGCTTTATCTAATGCCTGACGAAGCTACAGCTCTTGCAAAACGTGCTTTGGCAATTATCGAAAAACATAAAGGCGGAATTGCAAGAAGCATCGAAATGATCGAGGCTGGGGACAAAGCATGACAACCCAGAGAGTTACACAAGCACTTGCTCTGTTTAATGAGTTGAAACAGCGGAAAAAGGGCAAGCTAGACATCTGGTCTCATATTAATTGCCTGGTTCATGATACTCCTGCAAGTCACCCTGAATCTGTATTTAGATTTACTTCGATCCTAGAAGGCCTAATTGAAGAAAAATCATTATGGATTCAACAAGCAAAAGATATAGACTCCGCAATAATACATAATTTCTATTCAAAAAAATATCTGTTACAATTAGAGGCACACTGCCTGAGTAATAAACCATATTTTCAAGTGGCTGACAATAAAATTTCTCATGATAGCTTTGATGCAATTCTAGCATCTGCATCAAGTGCTGCTGCTGTGGCAGAATCATTATTGAATGATAAAATGGCGTGGTCACTGGCCCGCCCTCCAGGACACCATGCATCCTATGAACAAGCTGAGGGATTTTGCTTTATCAATAACGTCGCACTGGCTGCAAACATAATACTACAGCAAAAACCCAACGCAAAAATATTGATCTTTGACTACGATGTCCACCATGGAAATGGTACACAGGACCTCTTCTATAAAAATAATCAAGTCTTTTTCGCTTCGATACATGCATCTCCACAGTTTCTCTACCCGAATTCGGGTTACGAATATGAAGTGGGAGAAGCAGAGGGTGAGGGCTTCACCTTAAATAAATGTGGTAACATACACATGCAAGGTAGGGTATGGCTTGAAACGGCTTTAAGCATGGTTGATGAAATTGAACAGCAATTTAAAGCAGATTATGTTTTGATCTCTGCCGGATTTGATGCACACAAGCAAGACCCATCTGCTATCTTTGATGTCCAAGACGAACATTTCCTTAAATTACAAGACAGACTCATCCAATATGCAAATAAGTATGCTGAAGGAAGAGTTGGATCTATACTTGAAGGTGGATATAGCTTAGAAGTCCTTAAGAGACTGATCCCGAAAATGATACTGAAAATGAAAGATACAAAATGAGCGAAGAAAAGCTTAATGAATACCTGACTCTTGCTAGCGAAACTGAAAAATTGCCTAAAGTACATCCAGATTTCCCTGCTTTAGGCGGGGACTTAAAAACACAAGCAGAAGACTTTGTTGTGGATGAAGAATTACCATATGAATTATCGGGTGAGGGAGAACACCTATTTATACAAGTCACTAAAAAAAATATGACGACTCTGGACCTGCAACAAGAAATTTCTGATCGATTAAATATTCCCAAAATCAGTGTAGGCTTTGCCGGACTTAAAGATAAAGTAGGCGTTACGACGCAATGGTTCTCTTTGCCTTGTCCTATCAAAGATGATGCAGATGCCTTTATGGTTCGTCTGGGAGAGGGAGATCATTGGCAAGTAAAACAATATAAAAGACACATCAATAAACTAAAAACGGCTCATGTGAAAACAAATGCTTTTGATATTGTACTAAGAAACTGTAACCCTATCTCAAATGAAACTCTCCAAAATATTGCTGACAAAATACTAAATCAAGGATACTTGAATGCTTTTGGTAATCAAAGGTTTGGACGTTATAAAGACAATGCTCATGCTGGCTTACAAGTGATTTTAGGTAAAAAAAGAATGCGTAAAGGCAATAAACGTCAACTCTTGTGTAATGCTTTTCAAAGTGCATTATTTCATGTTTGGATCATGAAACGCCATGAATTGGGTGCACTAAATGATATATTACCTGGAGATGTTGTTCAGAAGGTGGAAACAAATGGAATGTTTGAAGTTGAGGAAGAAAACTTTGCTAATGAAAAAGCACGCTTTGATGCTGGTGAACTGTATCTAACTGGACCAATCTTTGGCTTTAAAATGAGGCAGGGCGAAGGCGCTGGCGCAAATATAGAAAACGAAATATTAACCGAATTCGGCATCAATAAACAACAACTGAAACAATTAAGATTAACGGGAACTAGAAGAGCACTACTAGAAAGACCTCATACTCTGAAAGTTGAATTGCTGGATGAACATACACAAAGATGGCAATTCTCTCTGAATTCAGGTACATACGCAACAATGCTTTTTAGTGAACTTGGTATTCAAGTTAAAGGCTGAAACCTAATTCGTTTCATTCAATATTGAAACATCGGCTATATACTCCTGCTTACATACAGAACACTTGTGCAAAATAGAAAATGTCTCACCGTCCGCAAGCATGACTGACTGCTGCTGAAAACAAATAGGACAGACAAATAAAACCTTATTGAAATTTTGAATATAGCTTAAAATTTTTACAGGAAATGAAGAACTAGACATTACTTAACCTTTTCGCTTAAATTTTACTTGCCTTTTACCATATGTAGCGAATAGTTTATTACAAATAATAGTCATACTTTAAAAAAGTATGAATGAGGGGAGAAACAAGGAATTCAGGAGTATATCTCAATGAGTTGGAAAGAAGGGGATTTACCTCTTCAAACGGGTGAATCTAAACAGAAACCCAATCATCGCCTTACAGGCACTGCTGGACATGTTGTTTATATGTCAGAGGATCGACAATATGTGGTCATGCGTGCTCTAGAACACCATGGAGAACCTACTACCATTGTTGGCGCAATTAGTGGCCTGAACGAAGGACAAGACTTTGAAGCTGAAGGAAGGTGGACCAAACATAAAGAATATGGCCGCCAATTTCAAGTAGAAACTTATGAAGCAGTTTTACCTCGTAACCATGATGGAATTATACGCTACCTCTCGAGTGGAATCTTACCAAAAGTAGGAGTGAAAACTGCTGAACGTATTGTGGATCACTTTGGATTAGATACACTAAATATCTTGGACAATTACTCAGAACGCCTACTTGAAGTGAAAGGCATTTCTAAAAACAAACTGGTTCAAATTCGAGATGCCTGGTCACATCAACAAGAAAACCGTGAAAAAGATGTCTTTCTTCATGGGATAGGTTTGAGCGCTGCCTATGCTACACGTGTATATAAACAATTTGGTCAAGAAGCTGTGGCTATTATACAAGTAAATCCATACCGATTAACTGAAGTTCGTGGCATTGGCTTTCAACTCGCGGATCGTGTAGCAAAAAAAATGGACATACGTAAAGAGGATCCGTCACGCTTATGCGCTGGCGTTGCATTTGTATTGAAGCAGTTTTGTGAAAGAGATGGCCATAGTTGCGTGCCCAGAGGAGTGGTGATACAAAAAGCAGCTGAAATTTTAGATGTGGATTTTGATCATGTAAAACTTGGAATTCAAGCAGCTGTTAATGAAGGTACTCTTTTTCCTGAACAAGATTTACTCTACCTACGCTCTATATATCAATTGGAGTGTGAAGTCGCACACTTTGTTAAACAAAGAATTGCTAACGTGTCTTTCCGCTTAGATAAAGAAATTCCACACTCAGATAATTGGAAGATGTTGAATAGTCAGCAACAAAAAGCCGTAACAATGGCACTAAATACAAGCCTAGGAATTGTGACGGGAGGTCCCGGAGTTGGTAAAACAACAGTTATTAAAGAAATTGTCCATGCAGCAAGAAAATTAGACAAACACGTTAGACTTTGTGCCCCTACAGGTCGAGCGGCGAAACGAATGACAGAATCGACGGGTGAAGAAGCTAAAACGATTCATAGATTATTAGGATGGAACCCAGGCACCTCAGGCTTTAGACATCATGAAAATGCACCAATTCCATGTGACCTTTTGATTGTGGATGAAGTTTCAATGATTGACTTAGCCTTGTGCTGCTCACTATTAAAAGCATTAGCGCCTACTACAGCAGTGATTTTTGTTGGTGATAAAGATCAGTTACCTTCTGTTGGGGCAGGGCGCATTCTAGCAGATTTTCTAGCAACAAGAGCAGTTCCAGTTACACATTTACACCAAGTTTATCGCCAAGCAGCAGACTCTCATATCATTACCAATGCTCATAAAGTGAATAAAGGTGAAAGCCCAATTCAACCGAAACAATCAAGTGAGGAATTAACAGATTTCTATTGGATTCAACAAGACGAACCTGAACAGGTACTTGAGATGATTCAAAAACTTTGTAAAGAACGAATTCCAGAACGCTACAAATATAACCCATTGCAGGATATTCAAGTTTTAGCACCAATGGTACGTGGTGTCTGCGGAACAAAAAACTTAAACTTAGCAATGCAAGAAAGTTTGAACCCAATCAACCCACTTCAGCCATTTCTTAAAAATGGTGATAGACAGTTCTCGGCTGGGGACCGCGTTATGCAAATTATGAATAATTATGACCTAAATGTGTATAATGGCGACTTGGGCTTCGTATATAAAATAGACACATTAACACAAAAATTTATAGTTGAATACGATCAGGGATTTGTGGAATATAAATTCGAGGAACTGGAACAAATTAGACATGCATATGCTATTACAATACATAAGTCCCAGGGAAGTGAATTCCCCGTAGTAATTATACCACTTTTGAATAGCCATTTCATGATGCTACAAAGAAAATTGCTATATACAGCAATGACTCGAGCGAGTAAATTACTGATATTAATCGGTGGGCAGAAAGCAATTGAAATGGCTGTACGTAATGTTAGTGCGAACCCAAGGTTTTCTAAATTAAAGGACCGTATTTTAGATGGTCAATGATACCACAATTTTTGAACGAGAGGCTGACTTGTTACCTCTGAGAGAACTTTCTCGTTCTGGAGGAATAGCATTCAATAGCCGCTTTGCCGCCAGCTTAGCTGTATTCTTTACACTTTGCCTGATTATTATGCTTCTTCCATATATAAATGGTGACCTCTTCAATTTGGAACAAAAATGGATTGCTAAAGCTCTTTCAGTGAATACATCAATTAAATTACCTGAAATTTCTAATAGTTACCTATTCACAGTTGTGTATGGCGGATGGTACAAATTTAATGAAGGCAACATCGCAAGCCCCACAATGGCAAGACTACCAGGCGTAATTATTGCACTATTTACAGTATATTTTATGTTCTTCTCTTTTCGCAAAATTTTTCACCATGTGTCAGCAGCGATAGTGGCTACTCTTACTTTATGTTTCAGTCCTATGGTTGTTCAAAACATTAGCTCAGTTGGACCAGACGCACTTATGCTATTGACAAGTACAATTTTTTCTATAGGCGTGATTGAGTTTTGCCTACAACAACGAACTAAAACTGGATTCTTTTATGTGCTACTGGGGATATTTGCTGTGCCTGCGGCAAGCTTGTCAGGAATCCTAGTTGTGATCCTATACTTAGCGTTTATTTTTGTATATCTAACCATGAAAAAAGCATTATGGCAAAATTTGGTCTATGTCGTAGCTTTGAATACTGCACTACTAGCGACCCTTTTTATCTTTTTAGATCCATTTATTGATGCTTGCTACAATTGTTTACAACCATTTTCCAAACTAGCATGGACTCAATTAACAAATTGGGTGTTCGCTTTGCTGACGCATGGTGGAATCGTACTGGCTCTCATGTGTTGCTTCATTTATAGTCATAGAAAAAAATATATTCATAAAAATGGGCAAGTATCCGTTCATAGCATCATAAAAGTTTTCTCTATTTTTAGCATACTAATTATTTTGATCTTGCCACTAATTTTTATTTTACCAAAGTCTTTTCCATTATTACTGATTCCGATTTGGACTTTTGTTATCTTGTATTTTTGGAGAAGTAATCACTTTAAAATCAATAAACATTTCTATTACCTTCTGTTAATTTGCCTAGGCAATGTCTTAGCATTTAATAATTTTAGAGACGTATACCTAAGACAAGAATTAAGAACCGGAAATTTTCCCAAAGGAATATTAGCTGACTTTCGAAAAAATAACCATTTAGCGACTTCTTTTGTAAACTTTATGCTTTTTGAACAACATGAAATAAAACCACAACTCATTTGGGTGGACAAACCATTAATTGATGGTATTCGTTATTCGGCTAATAATCACAATATCCCACCCTTCATATTTGTGGCTCCTGAGGTGGAAAATGTGGATAAATTTAATTTATTAATGGAACATAACGCGATTAAAGATGGACAAATATGGTGGATCAGTTACCAAAGTTTACCTGAACTGAAAATGCGAATGGCAGAAAAGCAGATTAATTTTACTCCACAACTATACAGTCGCATTGGTAATTTGAGCGTTTATGTCTTATTTTCGAGTGTAATGACTCAACAACAAAATAATATTCCTGGATTAGATTTGGATTTAGAAAGTTTCTAAACTTTTACTTTGAAGTGAAAATATGAGCATACAGATCATTGTAGAAGACCTGACAAATCAGGCAAACTTAAAAGAAGCAGTTAAGGCATACTCTTTTGATAAAGAAGAAGTGACCATTGGCTCAGATAAAAATGCTGATATTGTTCTGGAAACAGATAACAAGACGCATTCCAAATTTACCGCAGGAATTGACCCTGATGCAGGACTCTTCATCAAATGCAATAAACAAGATCCAAACCTAAAAATTAATGGCCAAAATGTTAACGATGAAATTCCAAAAGTAGGCTTCGCAGATGAAATCACATACGAAAAATATGCCATTACANTTAATTTAGGCTTTGAACGTAAAAAACAGTCTANCTTTGCAAAAGTATCCGTTCAAACAACATTGGCATTGCTCATCTTTGTTGTGCTTGTGGAATTTAGTGTGATCACATGGCTACCTGGACAAATCAGAGAACGAAACTTATGGGGAAAAGAACTCGTTCGACAAAAAACATACTCGCTACTGGATACGTTGCGGAACCGCACAAGAGCATTATCGACCGAAGAAGCATTTATCGCAAGAAAAAATGTCTCAGACATGAGAACACTTAACCTTGTGCGTTATGAAGCAGATCAAATCGCATTCTATTTAAGAAGAAATCGCTACACGGTTTCGCTAGATACATTGGAGCAGATTCGTAGTGATTTGAACCGTTATAATTTATTAATAGATAAACTCGCACAGGGCAGTGTATTTCCTGAAGCAATGAAGCTAGATATCAAACCATACTTGGATTTGAGAGCGAAACAGGAGCTAGAAAAGTTTGAATAAGAACTCAGTAGAAACAACTTTAAATCAATTCAAGAATTTAAGGATTTTAGTGGTTGGAGATGTAATGATTGACCGTTACATCAAAGGAAAAGCAACACGGATTTCACCAGAAGCACCTGTTCCTGTTATTCATGCTAAAAGACAAAAAAATGTTTTGGGTGGCGCAGCAAATGTAATGAATAACCTGGCTGCATTGGGTATCAAAACTTACGCGGCATCTATCAGTGGAAAAGATGATTATAAGGTTCTTCTGCAGCAACTTTTCAGGGAACAACACATTGAAACGAATGGCATTTCATTCTCAGATGACCGAAAGTCTACTGTTAAAACGAGAGTCATTGCCGATGGACAACAAATTTGCCGCATTGACGATGAAGATTTAATTCCAATTACCGAAAACGAAAAAACAGAAATTTGCGCATATATTGAGTCACTTTGCGAGCAAGGCCTTTCTGGAATTATTGTGGAGGACTACAATAAAGGCTGCATCGAAAAATCATTTGTAGAATCTATTATGCAAATTGCTGGTCACAATAAAGTGCCTGTGGCACTAGACCCACACCCAGGAAATTTCTTTTCCGTTAAAGGTATGCACCTTATGACACCTAATAGAGTGGAAGCTTTTGCAATGGCCGGTATGTATTATACGGATGCCATTACACCTGTAGAAAATGACACCGCTCTTATGAAGGTCGCTGAAAAAATTATTAGTAAATGGGAACCGAAAATCTTAATGATTACATTAGGTGCTCAAGGAATGGCTGTCTTTACAAAAGAAGGAAAATTTCACTGGATCCCAACTGTCGCAAGAGAAGTATTTGATGTATCAGGGGCAGGTGATACCGTTATCTCTACTTGCTTCGCTTCGTTGATCGCTGGAGCAAGCGTTTTAGATGCTGCAACTATCGCAAACGAGGCCGCGGGGATGGTCGTAGCAAAAGTTGGGACCTACGCAATTACATTAAATGAACTTAAGAAAAAACTTTTATAAAATTTTCTACATAGGATTGAATTTATGAACTGGCATTACGTTGATGGAAATGGAGATACAAAAGGGCCCATTTCGGAAAATGCTTTGGGGGAACTTATTGTTCAAGGCGCAATTAACAAAGATACCCACGTATGGAACGAATCAATGGAGGATTGGACCGTACTAAGGAATGTGAATGAACTACAACACCTGTTGGATATCAGTCCTGCACCAAAAATTCCAGCTGATTATGCTCCTGGAATACAAGAAGAAAATACCTTTCAAAGATCATCGGACCCATTCGTACTGAAAAAAGCGGTAAATGAAAAGGGACTAACACCAGTAGGGGAGGCTCTTCAAGTTTCGATGGAGGCATTCAAAGCTTCTCCAGGTATCTTGATTGGGAGCTTCTGCTTAATGTATATCATTAATATGGCTGCTGGACAAATCCCATTTCTTAACCTATTTCTGATGCTTCAAATTATTGCTGTATTTGCAATACCATCGCTTCTTATACTTCGTGGACAAACGGCAACCGTTAATGATGGTTTCGTTGGCTTCAAATCACCATACTTGAAAAACATGACAATCGGTTCGCTTATTGCAGGAGGAATCATGCTTCTTGCATTGTGCCTTACCATGGTACCTTTATTTGCGATGATTTTGGGAGGGGCCACTGTAGTATCGAATGATTCTTCTGGAATGGAAGTGTTAATATTGTTGGGAATTTTTGTGATGGTAATTTTTATGATTATATTTATGTCATATACCAATTTCATTGCCTGGATGATGGCAATCTTAATGGCGGATCGTGGCTTAATCGCTGGTGAGGCGTTTAGCGTTGCTGTAACAATGGTCAAAAGAAACTATTTGGGCGTGTTGATCTTTACATTTGTAATTGGCTTTATTGCTATGGTTGGTTTACTTGCACTTTGTGTGGGCTTTATATTTACTGGGCCTATTTCATTTATGTGCATGACATACGCATATGAATTTTACTTTAAAGAAGTTTAATAAAGGAGAAATGGCATGTTAAAACGTATTGGTTCTTATTTTATTCTAGCAGGTGCTCTAGTTATGACGGGTTGTGGAAATGCTGAAACGGCTGCTCCTAAAGAGACAGGCGTTAGTGATGTCCCAGATAAAAAAGTTTTCTTAAAAATGGGTACAGGCTCAAAAACAGGTGTCTATTACCCAACTGGAAGTGCAATTGGATCCTTCATTAATCAAAAATATCCTGAAATCAAATGTACTGTTTCTTCTTCAAAAGGCTCTGTTGCAAATATTAATGCACTATTAGCTGGTCACATTCAATTGGGTATCGCTCAGTCAGACCGACAATTCCAAGTATACAATGGCTTAGCTGAATGGAAGTCTGCTGGTAAACAAGATAATATTCGCTCAATCTTTTCGATGCATTATGAAACAGTTGTTCTAGTAGCAGCTGTAGATACAAAAATTAAAACCTTATTTGACCTTAAAGGAAAAGTCGTAAACATTGGAATTAAAGGTTCTGGTACACGCCAAAATGTGCTGGATATTATGAATAATGCTGGTTTAAACCCTGATATAGACTTCACTAAACAAGAGGCAAGTGCACAAGAAGCTGTAGGTCTTTTACAAGACGGTAAAATTGATGCCTATTTCTTTACTGTAGGACACCCGAATGGTGACCTAAAGTCTGTCGTTACTGGGGCTCGTAAAGTTCTATTCGTTCCTATTGATAGCATGGAAAAACTGGTCGCAGATAACCCATACTATGCAAATGCAACAATACCTGTTGCGCCATATGCAGGCGTTGCAAATAAAGAAGATGTTCCAACTATTGGCGTTAAAGCAACGATGTGCACTGTTGCTGAAGTGGATGATGACGCAATCTACAAAACAACAAAAGCAGTATTCGAAAACTTCACTGAGTTTACAAAACTACACCCAGCTTTCAACAACTTAAAACCGAAAGATCTACTTGCAGGAATGACTGCACCCGTTCACTCTGGTGCAATGAAGTATTATAAAGAAGCAGATATGGTACAATTCCTGCCTCAGATACTACAGCCAAAACAGGATGAAAAATGACCGCAGACTCTTCCTCGGAAGATTTTTTTAATATAGAGGAAGTTGAGCAGCTGGAAGGAGTGCGTGTCCCAAAAAATTGGACTAAGCATCTCGTTCCAGCTCTTGCGATTTTATGGTGTCTATTTCAGCTTATCAGTGCAACCTCTTTATTAATATTAGATTTTAAAATTAGAAGATCTATACACCTAGCATTTGCATTAGCAATCGCTTTTAGTGCTTTTCCAATGTTTAAAAAGCCGAAGCTAAAAATGAAGTATTTAGCAGTGATGGATCGTATTCCAATCATGGATCTAATACTTGCGCTTCTGGCAGCATTCTGTGCTCTGTATCTAGTGGTAGACTATTGGGCATTCGACCTTGCAAAATTAATGGGCATTGAACTGACTGAGAAAACGGCAGCACTGCTACAAAATGGCTTTGATAGCAGAATCAAATTGCTTCCTAGAGACATTTTCTTTTCTTCAATGTTAGTAATTCTATTATTAGAAGCATGTAGACGCGTTGTTGGACCTGCATTAACTATTGTTACGGGCGTATTTATCTTCTACTGTTTTACTGCTCCACATTGGCCAGACTTTATTGCAGATCAAGCAACTTCATTACAGTATTTTATTAGTCAGGTAAACTCTTCTGAGGGGATTTATGGAATTCCACTCGGAGTCTCAACACAAGTCGTCTTCCTATTTGTACTATTTGGATGCCTGCTAGAAGTTGCTGGGGGAGGGCGCTACTTTATCGAATTAGCCATTAGCCTGCTGGGAAGCTTTAGAGGCGGTCCTGCAAAAGCTGCAGTGGTCGGCTCGGGTCTTACTGGAATGATCTCTGGATCCAGTATTGCCAACATTGTAACCACTGGTACATTTACGATCCCACTTATGAAAAAAGTAGGATACCCCGCGAAAAAAGCGGCAGCAATAGAAGTTGCTGCTTCAACCGATGGACAAATTGCGCCTCCCATTATGGGCGCTGCAGCATTTATCATTGCTGCAACATTAAATATTTCATACTTAGACGTTGTTATCGCTGCAACAATTCCTGCATTTGCATCCTATGCAACCTTATTTTACCTGACAGACCTAGAAGCCTGCAAGCTAAAATTAAAAGGACTACCAAAAGAACAGTTACCAAAATTTTGGCCAACTCTGATAAAAGGCCTTTACTACATCATACCAGTTGTTTTCTTAATTACACAATTAATGATCTTTAGAAGCACACCAGAAAAAGCTGCTTTCCAAGCAACAATAGCGCTATTAGTGATTATTCTAATTAAAAATATCGTGACGAGTCACAAAGATGGTGCTGGTATCAAAGCTGGACTATGGGGGGCAGTAATTATGATTCTAAGTGGTTTTATAAATGCTGCTCGAAATATGGTACCTGTATCCTTAGCATGCGCTGGCGCAGGAGTCATTGTTGCTGTCGTGGGGCTCGGACTTGGTAGTCAAATTAATTCAATTATTGAAGCACTATCTATGGGGAATATATTCCTAATGTTAGTTATAGCTGCTCTAGTAAGTTTAATGATTGGCATGGGGTTGCCAACCACTGCAACCTATGTGGTGATGGCTGCATTAACGGCTCCAGCAATTGTGGAAGTCGGTGGCGCTCAAGGATTTATTGTTCCTTTGATAGCAGCACACCTATTCTGCTTTTACTTTGGGATCTTAGCAGATGATACACCACCAGTTGGCTTGGCAAGTTATGCGGCAGCAGCTATTGCAAAATCACCCCCAATCCCAACAGGTGTTCAAGCATTCTTATATGATGTGCGTACTGCTATTTTACCATTTATGTTTATCTTTAATGCAGATATCATTCTACATGGTATAGAACTAATTCCGAAAGAAAACCTGAGCATCCCAACTTCGCAACTCATACAAAACTGGGGACTCGCAATCCTAATATTAATTTCTACATGTCTAGGTAACTTTATGTTTGCTGCAGCAACTCAAAATTGGTTTAGAAGAAAAAACAATTGGCTTGAGACTATCTTATTGCTATTTATGACATTTGCTTTCATGAGGCCAGATGCAATGGCAAAAGTTATGCAGCTGAACCATGACCAACGCTATCTAACCATAATCTTACCAGTGCTCATGATGCTTTGCTTGTTTATATGGCAAGGCAAAAACCTAAAACAAGAAAGCTTACAACATGATACTTGAGTTTTTAGGGACTGGTACGTCACAAGGCGTTCCAGAAATTCTGTGTGATTGCGATGTATGTACAAGTGATAGCCCATATGATAAACGTTTGCGCTGCAGCCTAGCCTTATATGATGAACATCATAACTATATCATTGATATTACACCAGATTTTAGACAACAAATGCTGAGATCTCCAAAATATCGGCTAGATGCAATTTTATTGACGCATCTTCATGCGGATCACTTTCTAGGAATGGATGATACAAGAAAATATGTACGACTAATGGAAAAAGATATTCCATTATATATTCCACAACACATGGAAAGAAGCTTTCGTAAAGTATTTAATTATACCTTAGGTAAAAAAGTACCGGGATTATATCGCCCAAGATTCGAACTTATCCCAATTAAAGATCAAAAAACAATTCTACTTGAACCATTTAAAGTGACACCTTTACCCGTTCAACACGGTTATTACCACACACTTGGATACCTAATTGAAGCTAATAATACAAAAGTCGCATATCTAACCGATACAAAACGAATCTGTCCACCAACAGAAAAATATTTAGTTGATGTAGACTATATGATTGTTGATGCATTATGGGACGATGGAAAAAACCACACTGGACATATGAACCTAGAAGAAGCAGTCTCTCTTATTCAAACTTATAAACCAAAACAAGCATACCTAACTCATATTACACACTTTATGGGAAAACATGAAGAAAAAAATGCAACCTTACCAAAAAATATACAACTTGCATTCGATGGACAAAAAATCCATTTCTAAGCCCTATACACAACACACGCATCTTTTAAGCCAAGCGTTCTGGAAGCATTGGCATCTATCCAAGTCGCAGCCACTATCCTCTTCCTCTCTTAGCTGGGAGCGCTGGCATCCCTGCCGGCATCTATCTAAGGCGCAGCCGCAATCCTCCGTCCACCCGGTCCACTTTTAAGAAAAAGAAACCAACGACAGCAGCCAAAGGCAAAACGAGGAAGCGCAGCGACGAGAGCGAAGCGGTAAAGACGCAAAG
>JAKVBE010000040.1 GCA_022447755.1 Lentisphaeria bacterium
ATTATTATTGATCAAATTTTAAGTGATCAATGATTTTGGCAATGGAGATGCGGAATGAGTAACAAATAAAAAGTATTGGATTCGTTTTATCATATTCAGAGGGAGAGGAATGCATTAGCTGTTAGGGAATTTAACTTTCACCTTTAAACTTACTTTTTTAACTCAATCTGTATGCTCTCGTAGACTGTCCCTTGTGGATCTATTACTTTGACTGAAAGGGGCTTTTCTTTGGTAATAACTACATGCATAAAGTGTAGAAGCGGCGCAGCATTTTCCACATACCATAAACTTTCCCATTGCTCTTTCTTTAAGGGACGCAACCTTCCCCAAGCACCATCTCCCAAATAATATATACCTTTCTCCTTATTGACCTTATCCTGATAAATTGGTTTTGAGCGTTTATAAATATGGTGGTCATTCTCAAAAATGACCCGTACTTGACTATCTTCAAAGAGGGGGGTCCAATATTTACGAATTGTTTTAGCTTGCCAAGCATCATAGCCTCCTTTCAAAATTCCGTATGCAGGAAAATGGTAAACAGGTATCAAATAAGGGACATCTTTCTCACGAATCAATGCTCCTTTTAAAAATTCTACTTGATCTTTTGGGTGGCTGATATGCCAAGTATCAAGCATAATAAAACTCAAATAATCGCCAATGTCTGCAACGTAATATGCTTCGTTATCGGGAAAGTGAAAAAGCTGATAGAAGTATTTCGCTTCCTCTTTTGAGCGCCTATAACCTCCGTCGACCTCGTGGTTACCAATAGCAACCAATAGGGGCGTAATTTCGCCTTGCTCAGAGGTCATAGTCTCGGCCCAAAGGTTTAGCCACATTACCCAGACTTTGGGTTGTGCTTGCCCAATATTACCATGTGCATAAGAAATATCGCCACCAATAACAGCAAAGTCAGGGTTTAATTTTTTGGCTTCTATTAATAATGAGCGAGCCTGATCACCTGGACCCATGTCGCCACCAATAACAAAGCTGATGTTATCTGGTTGATCCATAGGTGGCACCCTAAAGGAATATGCACGTTTTATATCACCAACAGCAAGCTGAAAATCACAACGTTTACCTGTTGGTAACTCATCTAAATGAACCTGAGTAATGTAGTAAACCAAATCTCCAAACTCAGCATTCCTAGTATGCCTGACCTGGGCATTTGTGGTTGTAAATGTTGGAATATTATTGCCTACCTGAGTTAACCAAGTGACGGTTGCTTTATGGGCTGCATGTTCATGAAATTGGACCATTGGACCAACAATTTCGAAACCATAAGCTGAACCAACCAGGAATAGAGCTAAGATAAATCGCATATTTTACTTTTATATATTTATATAAATTTCATTGAAAATGGGTATGGGGAAGCAATGCCATCTCTGGCTTTTAAAGCCACAATTACACTATATATAATTTCGACCAGCAGCACAGCAACTGCTAAAAAGACACCTATAAAAATTAAAGTAAGAATCATGGAAATGACCAAGTAAATTAACATCGATATATGAAAGTTGATAGCCTCTTTACCTGCCTGATCTACATATACTGACTTATCTTTTTTCATACTCCAGAAAATGATAGGTCCAATAATACCACCAAGTGGAATAACATAACCTGCCAACCCAAGTAGGTGGCAAATCATAGCATCAGTTTTTTCAGTTTCAGTTGGTTCCGGGGATGGAGGCGGTGCGACAGGCTCCTCAATACTTGGCGGTGGACATGAATCTTCAATACTCATAAAAATTTTTCCTTTAGGTTAAGTACTCCAATACTTACGTATTTAGGGGTTCAATCTTTCACGAAATAGAAGTCCAGTAATCAAATCTACCTTGGAATACACTCAAACAAAAGTAGCAAATTCATTAAACCCTGCCAAACAAAATAATAAAACAACTACATTCATTTGAGTATCAAACACAGAGGTAAAAATGAACTCAACCTTGTGTAAAATAGTGGATCTATATTAGTTGATTGTACCTTTGTAGAATTCTACACCTTTATAATAGACGTAATAATCCATATCCTCTCGGATTACATCCAAGGTCATGATATCTCCATTTTTGAAGTCTAGATATAGTTTTGCTTCTGTTGAACTCAGCCGTTCTACCTGTGCGCTTTTTACTTGGTGAAAACCCATTTTCTCTACTTGAGACATTGGCATATCTACGATTGCAGGCTTACCACCAAGTAGGTTATTCTTACCAGTCCAGAACTCGATAGAGTTGAATATCAGTAAGTCCAAAATACCACAGATAGGATAAATTAATGTGATCCACAGTGCTAGGAAAACACCCTCACGAGCCCAGCGGTGTTCAACAACAGTTAGGTTCCATTTCAACAGCCGAGTTGAAAGACCATTATGACCCATACAGCCGCTTGCAAGTGTTACTAAAGCTGTTAGACAAAGAATGGACTTTTTTAAATAAATTTTCTTTAACATGATCTTGCTCCTTCCCACTTAATTACTTGCTGTTTCTTGAATTTGACCCTTGAAGAATTCTTTACCTTGATATTGAACGCTATATTCCATATCAACACGAATTACATCAAAAGTGACTTTATCACCATCTTCAAAATCAACATACAGTTTGGCTTCTGTTTCACTAAGACGCTCAATTTTAGCATCCCTTACATTGTGTAAACCAAGCTTTTCTGCCTTCCAAGTTGGAATATCTGCAAGCGCTTTTTTACCATTTATATTATTTTCCCCTGTCCAAAACTCAATTGAGTTGAAAATTAACAAGTCCAATACCATGCATATGCGGTAAACCCAGAAGATTGTTAGACCAAGGAAAACACCTTCACGAGCCCAACGATGCTCCACAACCTTAAGATTCCACTTCCTTACTTTTCCCCCTAAAGCATTTGTCCCAAGACATCCTGTTAAAACGGTACAAGCAAGAAGGGCACCAAAAATAGTTTTTTTCATTACTTAACTCCTAAAATAACATAAACATTATGTTAACATTTCTGGAAAGATAAATTCTTTTACCAGTTTTCCCAAACTCAACTATGCAACCATTATAGACCCTAATAGGTAGCTTACAACATCCAACTAATGAAAATTAAAAAGATAACTTTTAAACTATATTTTTTACTTAATCAAAATGCTTTTAAAGCAATTTCTATGTACCTTTTTGGAATACTTTCTTTCCATTGAGCAACCTTTCCCTTCTATAAATTCAAACTACACGTTTTTATATCTATTACCTTAATCAAAGTTGAGTGAATGTGCTTCTGGTAGTCACTATAATGAATACTTAAGTAATCTTTTACTTGCCTCGGCTACTTACTAAAACACTTCATGGACTCTTCTGGGCTAAGACATCTAAGTTTTACCTTTTAGGCAATCGTTTTGTATTTGTAAAACAATCCCTTTATAAGCCGCAACTTGTCTTGAGTATTTAAAAAAATCATAAAATGTTTCTACTAGTTCAGATATTTAAAGACTTCATTAAGTTTGATATCAAAGACCTTAAATATGATCTCTATATCAGTTAAAATTCATACATAATTGTCAACAATGGATCTGTAATTATAATTTCACCAAAGAAATCAACTATAATCAACCATAAGAGTGACTCTATGAAACATAAAATCGTTTATTTTTTCTGGAAACTTCTTGATAGATTTATTATTTACTCACGTAAGGAAGCAGGTGAAATTTTTTCAATTACTCCTGAGCGTATTGATTCTGTAGAAGAGGAAATTCGCCTGGGCTCTGCACCGAAAGCGCACTACTTTATCTTAATGGTCCTTTCGGTTATGATTGCTTCCTTGGGCTTGATTATCAACAGCGCAGCAGTAGTTATTGGCGCCATGTTAATTTCCCCCTTGATGATGCCAATTTTTGGATGTGCATTGGGAATTATTACGGGGGACTCTCAATTGTTAAAAGTCTCATTAATGAGTGAGTTCTTTGGAGTTTTTTTAGCGATCTTGAGTGCTGTCATTTTGGGACTCCTGCCATATACTTCCTTTGAAATAACATCTGAGATTATGTCGAGAACAACCCCCAATTTATTAGATTTAGGAATTGCTGTATTTGCCGGAATTGCTGGTGGAATGGCATTGATTGATGATCGCATTAACTCTGGTTTAACAGGGGTAGCTATTGCCACATCTCTGACACCTCCTTTAGGTGCCTGTGGCTTATGTTTCTCAATGGGACACTTTGTCGAGGGGATGGGAGCATTCTTATTATTCTTCTCAAACTTTATGGCAATCTTCTCTATTGCGGGAGGCCTATTCTTCTTATTTGGTTTTTTACCTAAAGAAAAAAGGCGAGAACAATGGCTCAAAATGCAGAAGCCTTTCCGTGTTACAATGGGAGGATTACTTGTGATTACAATCATCCTAACAGCAACACTAATTCGTCTTAGAAACCGTAATAAACTGGCATACCAAATTCGTACTATTGTTGAGCAAGAGGTACTCTCAAGAAAAAGTGCTTCTGTGACAGATGTGATCATTAAACAGCGCGAAGGTCGAGTATCTGTACTTGCTTTTGTGAGAACTTTAAAAGAATTTCAACAAATCCAAGTATTGGCAATTGAACGCATATTAAGAGAAAAAACAGGAAAAAGTAATCTCTTCTTCGGTATGCGCTGTACAATTGCTGTAGACGTTGTGGGGAGTATGGACCAAAATGAATTTTCCGAAGATTTTATACAGCACTTTGACTTTGACCCTGAAGATTACCATCAATCTAAAGGAAGAAAGCTAGTTGCAATTCATGAAAGTGCTTCGCAAGCAATTCGCAATAGATTCAAAGGAACACTTAAAACATTTAACTTAGATAATTTAAAAATAATGCCTATAAAGCGCAATGATAAAGAAATTCTTTTTATTTATGCCAAAGTGTCAGGCTACAGAGAATTATTTCCAAAAGAAGTTATGAATTTGGAAAATTCACTAGAAACGCATCTCAAACGCAATGACATTCAGCTTGTAGTTAGCTGTGATAAGCAAACAGTTATAGATGCAAAAGGTACAGTTAATTTTGCCCGCAGGGACTGGTACCTATCAAATGAAAGAGCTCGAGAAAGTAACATCAATATTATGAACGCAATAAAACCAATCCTTATGGCCAATGGATACAAGTTAAATGCGTCGAGTATACATCAAAATCCAACCACTAAAAAATGGTTTGGAATTTTTGAGGTTCTACCATTGAGTGAAGAGAGCCCAGCAATTGATATTAAAAGTATACATGAACAACTTTTTTTAGACATAGGCATCCGAGTAGAAATTTCAATTATAATGGCCTCAGAATACATCTATGATAAGGACGGAGTGTGGCCCAAAACTCACTACTTAGAAAAAGTATATAGCCAATAAAATCACGATTCTACAACCCTTGCCTCTTCCCTAGGGCGCTGGCATCTATCTAAGGCGCAGCCGCTATCCTCTTGCCTGGGAGCGCTGGCATCCCTGCCGGCATCTATCTAAGGCGCAGCCGCTATTCTCTTACCTGGGAGCGCTGGCATCCCTGCCGGCATCTATCTAAGGCGCAGCCGCTATCTTTCCTCCTCTTGCTTTCTTACCAATTCGTTTAATCTACTCAATTCGTTGTTTACTTTCTTTTGGTTCCCCCGTTAGGGCAAGTGAACCCCGTTTCTGCGCATGCGAGGCAGGGCGAAGCCCAAGGAGCAGACGCATAAACCTCTTCCTCTTGCTTTCTTTCCTCCGCGTTTCTCTGCCTTGCCTCCTCTTTCTCCGCGTTTTTTCTTCTCTTGCTCTCTTACCAATTCGTTTAATCTGCTCAATTCGTTGTTTACTTTCTTTTGGTTCCCCCGTTAGGGCAAGTGAACCCCGTTTCAGCGCATGCGAGGCAGGGCGAAGCCCAAGGAGCAGACGCATAAACATTCTTCTTGTCTTTTCTCCGCGTTAATCTCTGCCTTTCCTCCTCTTCCTCCGCGTTAAAACTCTTAGCCTCCTACCACACCCTAGCACTCCCTTTACTGCTTATAAGCAGTTGAAGCTTTTTTTATATCTAACAAATCAATTTAATTGAAAATTCGTATCTTCATTCCAATAATAAATAGCTTTGATAAACAAAGTTTTATTCGAGGATACTGAATTTTCTAACGTTAATAATTAAAGAAGTTGTTTGAAGTGTTGGAGATATTAATCATCAATTTTTTATGATGGTTTATTACTAAATTACCTAACTTATATCTTAAAATTTATTTATGGAGAACACTATGATAGGGAAAACTTTCCTTTCGTTATTACTACTAGTCAGTAGTTTGTCCCTTCAAGCCGCAGATGTCACTTGGACCGGTGCGGTCAGTTCTAACTTTTCAGATGCAGCAAACTGGAGTGCTGTAGGCTCAGGCCCTAACGGAATACCAGGTGCCAACGATCATGTTATTTTTGATAACTCCGCCTCAGTAAACTGTAATTTCGACACCCCAGTGAATGTAAAATCAATCACCGTAGATGCTAGTTATACAGGTGCTATTGATGCTAATACCCAAACTATAAGCATTTCAGAAAATTACTCCGATATCTCGAATAAAATTGATGCCGAGGATGCAACCATTAGCTTCACAGGTTCCCAAGATCAAGCGATGGTTTATAAGGCAAATGCAAGTTTCGGTACAATTAATGTTCAAACTCAAGGGACATTCTCCTTTTTTACCTTCCATAGAATTAAAATCGATCATTTAGTCGTAAGCCCAGGTGCAAAAGTCGTTTTTTGTAAATCATTATCGCTTATTGGACAATTAGATGCACAAGGAACTGCTGCAAATCCTATTACGCTTGAATCCTATCAGCAAACAACTTCAGATAAAGCCATTATTAAAGTGCTTACCTCAAACCAAATCGCATTTGCCTCTTTTGAAAATATTGATGCTCGTCCAGGACAGTTAATCGATGCAACAAATAACTGTACAGATATTAGCGGAAACCAAGGTATTGCATTTACAAGTGTATACAAATGGACAGGTGCTGCAAGCGATAATGCATGGACATCACCACAAAACTGGGCAAATAATACAGTGCCCAATTCGACGACTGCAAACGTAGTCTTTCAAGGCGTTTCTCAAGATTGTGTAATCGATACAGATATCAC
>JAKVBE010000041.1 GCA_022447755.1 Lentisphaeria bacterium
AGTTGCTGGCAGTTGAAGAAAGCGGTGCCGCCATCTAAACGCTGTTTTTAAGTTAATATCACAATCGGTTGCTGATTTTCTTAGCACCTTGCCAGTGATCATACATTGTAAGTAATCTAGCCACTTTTCTTTATGCTGCAACCGAGCCAAGGGCGTTTTAGTCACGGCATTAAACGTTTTCATACAATTTTTACAACGATACCTTTGCATGGCTCCTGCCTTACCGTGCCGATTGATTAAACCGCTATGACAATGGGGACACTCTGGTTTATCAATGATACGTTGCTCAAGCTCAGCAATGATTGGCTGAATTAAGTTATCACCTTTTAAAAACTTCTCCACGTCCTTAACTTGCTTATCTGTCAGATGCTCTAGCGCCACTAATAGCTTTTTGAATTGTGCTGGTATCATAATAAAAACCTAACCACTGATGTTATATACAGTGTAGCAACAATTTAAGGGAACATAGCCAATTAGAAATTGAATTGTTGGCTAGATACTCAAGTATTGTTAACGGTATGTGATTTCGTAACCTAGTGCTTTATATCCCTTTTCACGTTTCGAAAACATTCGTTTAAGTGTTGGGAAGTTATCAAGGTAATCATAAACTTGAACTGAATTTTTGTTACTCCACTCTCGTCCAATTCGGCCAGCATATTGAGCTAATATTCCCTTCCACGCTATAGGCAGGGTGATGAACAGCGTATCCAAGTATGGTAAATCAAATCCTTCACCAACATATTTTCCCGTTGCAAGAATGACCTGTTTATCGTTACTTAGATCTTTGTTTTCTTCGAGCATAGCTATGCGCTCTTGCCGCTGCTTAGCAGATATCCCACCATGCAGCTCCACAACCAGCAGACCTTTTTGCGTTAATAAAGCTGACAGATGTTCGATGTGCTCTTTTCTTTCGGTTAACACCATTACTGCACGTTTGTCATCAATACAACTGAGAATATCGTCGACAATCTTTTGGTTTCTAACATCACTGTTTACTAAGTGCTTATAAATTTGTGAGATATGAGGCTTAGTATCAGGCTCTAGCCACTCCTCAGGAAACGTTGTATTTGTTTCATGTGCTATCACTTGCTGGTTTAGCATTGAACCCGACTTAACGCCTTTATAAACAATATCACCAAGTTGAAACATCATCAGCTTTTCTAAGCCATCTTGTCGTTTTGGTGTTGCAGTAAACCCATGAATGAATTTTGCGTGACTGGACTTGATCAAGCTTTCATAGTTTGATGCTGGTAAATGGTGGCATTCATCAACAATAATTTGCCCATATTTTTCAATGTATGGCTTTATATCCATGCCGTTTCGACTAACTAAACTTTGATATGTGGCTACATCAACCTGATACGACAGCTTTTCCTTACCACCAAGTAATGAACCAATTTCAGTATCTTTTAGAAAAACATTAATACGTTCTAACCACTGTTCAGCCAGTTGCCGACTGTGAACTAATATCAATGTGTTTACTTTACGTTTAGCAACCAATGCAAGGGCCGTGACAGTTTTACCGAAGCCCGTAGAGGCTTCCAGTATGCCAACCGATGATTCTAATAACACATTAACAGCCTTATTCTGCTGACTTTTCAGCTTTCCAGTAAACTTAACTCTGGAAATGTTGTCACCTGAAAAGCGCTTATCATCGAAATTTATTTCAATTTTTTGTTCAGTTAATTGAGTTTCTACAGATGATAAACACCCTCTGGGTAAAATTAAAAATTTACCTTCGATATGAGCGGCGCAAATATATCTTGGAATGCCAATAGTAGATAAGCGAAGGCCTTGCCGTTTATAAAACTCTGGATTAGAAAATACTGCTAACTGTTTAAGTCTTGATGTTAATTTGCCGGGAAATTTATCGATGGGAATATAAATCTGATCTGCAATAACTAAGGTTATTTCTTCTGGGCAATTGGCAATCACATCATTATCAATAGAAGAGAGTTTCTTCCATGGTTTATCCGCCAACTCATTATTAGCTTTTTCATTGATTAACGTTATATCGGATAGCAACCCTTCAAGTACTGTATTATCAAGTTTTTGAATGGAAGCGAGCTTAGCCCACTGATCTTTATAAGGTATCCCTGACGAATCTATGAATACACTATTGCCTTGCTTTCTTGGCTCTAGTTGAAGAGGTAATGCTATCAAATTACCAAAACCACCTTCGGACATAACATCTTGATTCGGAAACAAACGATCAAAGCAAGTAAATGAAAGCGCAGGGTACATTTCCATCGCTTTCGTTAATAAGCCGTTACCTAGTTTTCTAGCTTTGGCTGCTTCAATAGCCTGCGAAAAGAAGATCCATACATGTCCACCATTACCGCTTCTAGAGCGCTCAATAATATGAGGTACTTGATAAAAATCACAGGCTTCAGAAAAAGCTTTAACGGAGTGAATCCAATCATCCTTATCGAAATCAGCAGCTAGAATGTGAGTAGTGTTGTTATCTAGAAGTGGGTAAATCCCAATCGTTTGATTGCCTTTCAGGTGATCAAATATCACCTGACCATCATAATGCTTGAATTGTTGATTTGAGCATTCCGTGCAACTAATCCGTGGTTTATTACAGATTTTAGGTTTCCATTCATTCCAACACGCTGGCGAATAACCACTTCGCCCATTTTGCGATTCCCATCGAAACGGGTAAACGTCATTTCGACCTTTAAAATAAGAAATGAATAAATCGACTTTAGCTTCAGGTGAAACGTGTTGGTTAAAGTGTTTGGCTAGCTCGACTTCTTGTTGTTCAAGAATACTATTACGTTCATTTAACAATGACTCTTTTTCTTCAGCGAGCTGCAGAAGCCGACTATCAATATCAAAGAGCCTATCTGATAACGAACTGGACACATTAATTACTCAAAAGCAGTTTTAAGGTTTTCTGCTCTTAGTATTCGCATGACATCAACGCAGTCATTAGAAACGACGTAGTAAATAGCATGTTTTCCATACACGCTGCGTCTATATCCCTTACGAATGTGATCAACAGCCTGATAATGATGCGGGTTGTCCGCAATGCTTTGAAACTGAATAATCAACCCATCAACATATGATTTAGCACGAGGTAAACCAAAGTTATCAATGCCATATTCAAATAGCTGCTCGAAATCCTGATCGGCAGCACTATTTAATCTATACTTCGCCATTAGTTTGTTTTCTAGCAATCACTGCATTAACAATATCTTCTGGAGAACGAGAACTGAAACCGCTTTGCTCTGCTTTGATAAGCTCTTGTCGAATAACTTCTACTTGGCTAGTACGCATTTGCTCTTTTCTGATCAAATCTCGCAATAACTCGCTGTCACTAGCATAATTGCCAGTAGCAAGTTGAGCTTGCATCCATTTTTCTTGTTGATCAGTTACTGTGATACTTTTCTTTACCATTGCCATAATTTACCTCCAATGAAAGAAATCTCGTAAGGATATAATCCTACTTTATACTACCACAATAAAGTTTAGTTCAGAACGGGTAAGAATCAATTTGAGTTACACCATACAATTCATAGGTGGTAACAATATCGGTAAGTTGCTGGTCATGACCACGTTAAAACATGCACTTATAAAGGAATATGAGCTTGCCAATGGGGCCTCATAATCGGTAGATCCCTGGTTCAAGTCCAGGTGGGGCCACCATTTAAAACTATCCCAACTATTATGTGCATCAAAGCATAATTTGACCACTTTGGCCATATTATGGTGTCAACACAAGCATAATGTGTCCATATTAAAACCTAGGATATTGCCCACTAATTCTGCATACACTGCGGTTATCAACGAAAAAGTTATACATGCCTATAGAGATTCATTGGTTCAACTTTCCAATATGCATTGCACCTGAAAAAAGTTTAAAGCAGACTAGTAGATGAATTTTTCAAGGATGGTGGATTACAGTGGTTGCAGCGAAAAAAAAGAGCCTCTCAGTTCTGGTTTACCAATTGTATATTTAGATCACAATATATTAGATGCTTTTCTCGATAATAAACTCATACAACTGAAAGAAGCCTTAACAAATCGCTTTCAGGTCGTATACTCCAATGAGACATTAAATGAAATAAAGCGTGCAGGAAAAGCTTCACCTAAGTATTCGGAAGCGTTTTTAGATCTGTTGAATCAAATCAATGCTGCCCATATGTCTATCGTTTTGGATGATAAATTCCACGAGACTAATCAAATAAGAATAGTAGAGGGTGATCCACATACTTTTTTCCATCAGTTTTGTAATTCTGAACCTGTATTTAATAATCTTACAGAAAGTATGCACCAGTTTGGTTTTAAAGTATCAGGAGGTAGACAAGGGGAATCATTAGAAGATGTTCAAAAAATTGGTGTAGAAGCTTTTGAAAGCTTAATGGATTATCTTGAAGAAAACATTCGTGAGATTGAGGAACAAATTCCCGAGGTAGCTCAACAACTTAGAGCAGAAAAATCTCGATATCTTCAAGAATATAAAGAACTATCTAAACAAAACACTCAAAATATGGCAAAACACATCACTGATGAAAAAAATTGGTCAGGTATCAAAGACTTTCGACAACACTTTAAGTTAGAGCCTTATCACTTTAATAGCATCAGTGCTCCAAACATATTGCAGCAAATATGGAGAGTAATGAAAAAATCCCAAAACATGCCGAAAGAAATTGATAGTATTGATGATTTTTTTATGTTCAATAAACAAGAGTTGATGCCAGGTCAACCTTTTCTTCGCCACAACAAAGTGTTAGGAGCATACAACTTACTTAACACAATCGGATATTACCCTGATAAGCCATTACACAAAGATAGAGGGTTTAAAAGGTCGACCAGCGATCAAATGCATGTATCCCTAGCTAGTTTCTGTAATTGCCTAATAACTAGAGATGAGAGGTTATGGAAAAAAGCCGAAGCGATTTATGAGTATCTCAACATCCCTACAGAGATAATTTATTTCGATAAAGCAGTCTAAATAACCATCACACACTATTTTATTATCAATACGTTATCATTACTCTCCTTTATTACAAAAATTAAGGATTTGTTCAAATAATGTTAGATACAATCGCTTCTATATTTACTAGTAATACTGCTACCTTTTTAGGTGCTCTTTTTGGCACTGTTTTTGGAATTGCTTTAATACTAAAGGACTCTGCGGAAACCAATTGGCGGAAGCGGTTCAGAGAGCAAGTTAAAAAAGGCATTGCTAATGGAGCTCTAACCCCCTCAGACATGCCGCATCTATATGAAAGGTGGTCACAAGATAGGCAGTCCGTACTTTTTAGCCTGCGGATCATGCTTTCAGAAGCTATAGCCTCTGAAGACGAGCACCTACATCAAAAAGCTAATGAAATCAGAGAACTAATAAGTAAGCACGAAGAAAGAGAACCATTTTCAGAATTACCAGAGAATATAAGTATACAGTTGAACTCTCTAAAAGAAGGTAATGCCAATATGGAAAAACCTATAGTACAGCTGGCGAGCTCTTTGACTGATTTATATTCAAGTAATAAAACGGAAATCACTAAACAGAAAAAGCTAGCTTTTTGGGGTTTTTTAGTTGGTATTTTGGGAGTACTAATCAGTATTAGTAGTTTGCTTATTGCTATTCCAAAAAACTAAAAGGCATTAAAACAACAGCTTTTGAAACTACCTGATCTTAAAAGCCAAATATGAACCAATATATAAATTATATTTGGTAAATTAGAGTAAGGCTTATCAAATCTAGCTATGTGATGTAAGGACTTATCGTGTCAAAAGAATTGTATATTTTTTTAGGGGCTATAGTTGGAGCTTTAGCTGCGTATAGAACGGCCAGAGTGACAGGTAATAAGCAACTAGAAATAGCAAAATTAAACGCAAATAAAGAACTTCAGTTGCAAGAAAACCTACTGGTTGATGAGCGAGTAAAAGCTGAAGTTATTATAGAAAGAAACAAGCTTGAAACTCTTCATATAATTCTATCTCAAATAGCATTAGAAACCTCACTAACAATGAGCTTTATACAGTCCGATTCAAACATGGAATTAAAAGAATTTAGAACAAGGTATTTAACCTCAGATCTGTATAAGAATTAAAGCCGAGTCACTTTTATACTCGGCTTTTTAGTCTGAAAAGTGTAGGCAATTAATCCAGCTATTAAATTAACCATAAATGAGATACAGCTACGATGCCTTGTATGATCTATTTGAGCTATGTTTTTTAGCTGGTCAAAAACAGTCTCAATAACGAAACGCTTTGATAGCATAGCTCTATCCCAAGATGATATTGGCTGACGTTTCATATTACTTCTTTGACCGGTAATAAAATCAATGCCTTGCTCGGCAAGCTCCGCTTTTAGGCTTGCAGATACATAGCCTTTGTCAGCATACAAACTACCTGTAACATTT
>JAKVBE010000042.1 GCA_022447755.1 Lentisphaeria bacterium
AGCTCAGAAGGGTTTCAAAAAACACCTTGATCTTGGAGTCAATCAGGTTTAAATTGTCCTTGTAGTATAGTTGCAAGGCCACCAAAACTTGATCGTTTCTCGATCTAGCAGTATGAATCTTTTTCCCAACATCCCCTGGGGACTTTGTGAGTTCAAATTCAATTTTGGAGTGTACATCTTCAAAATCATTTTCAATCACAAAATCACCAGATTCTATATCGGCTGAGATGTCTTTAAGGGCTGTTTTAAGCTGCGCAAGCTCTTCTGAGCTCAACAGTCCAATAGATGCCAACATAACGGCATGTGCTATTGATGCCTGAACATCATATTTAGCGATTTCTAAATCAATTTCTCTGTCGTTGCCAACAGTGAAGCTTTCTATTTTTTTATCGATTGAATAACCTTTATCCCAAAGTTTCATAAATAATTTTTTTGTGTCTGACGATTAAAGTACTTTTTCCAATAGTTCTATATAGAGTTCAATGCCCTCTTCTATTTCAGCTAAATAAATGAACTCATCCGCAGTATGAGAGCGCAGCGTATTCCCGGGCCCTAGTTTTAATGATGGACAACTCAGAGCTGCTTGATCCGATAATGTTGGTGAACCATAGGTGTCTCTTCCCATGGCAATCCCTGCTTTCACCAAATTATGATCTGTTGGTATAGAAGACGAATTGAGTCTTAGACTACGAGGCGTGATGCTTGAACAAGGAGATTTTTCTTTGAGTATCGATGCGATGTCTTTATTGCTGTACTTGTCATTAACACGTACGTCAATTACAAGATCTACTTCTGCTGGAACCGCATTGTGTTGTTTACCGGCATTGATTTGTGTGACGGTCATCTTAACATCACCGAGTACCTCCGATGTTTTGTCGAATTTGAAATCTTGAAACCACTGAAGCACCTCGATGGTATTATAAATAGCATTGTCGTCGTTCTTGTGGGCGGCGTGACTGGGCGTTCCTTTTACCTTAGCATCAAACACAACGAGTCCTTTTTCTGCAATCGCCAAATGCATTAAAGTAGGTTCGCCAACGATTGCCACATCAATTTCCGGGATAACGGAAAGCATACTGTTTAAACCATTTGGTCCGCTATTTTCTTCTTCAGCTGAAGCAACCATAACCAAATTATAGTTGAGATCTTCCCTGTTGTAGAAGTATGCAAAAGTTGCTAAAAGCGACACCAAGCAGCCTCCCGCATCATTACTTCCCAAACCGTATAATTTGCCATTGTCTTCAACGGCTTTAAAGGGATCTCTGGTGTAGCCTTTGTTGGGCTTTACCGTATCGTGATGCGAGTTAAGGAGTAAAGTCGGTTTGCTCGTATCAAAATACGCATTGGTAGCCCAAACATTATTTTGTTGTCTTGAATAAGGGATGTTGTGCGAAGTGAACCATTGTTCAATGAGTTCAGCTGTTTGTGCCTCTTCAGTTGAAAAGGATGGTGTTTCTATTAAATCCTTTAATAGGGTAATAGCATCTGAGGTCAATTGTTTTATCATTTTTGAATACTTGTATAGGTTGCACTCGAATTAAAAAGCATCGCTGTTTTGCCAATACATACTTTATGCACACCATGGTTAACAGCCTTAAAGCAATTGGTAAGTTTGGGTAGCATCCCATCTGCTATGATTCCTTTATTTAGAAGTGTTTGGTAAGATTCCGTATTGATGTGTTCTATCACAGAGTTCTCATCGGAAACATGCTCTAAAACACCATTTTTTTCAAAGCAATAATACAGCTCCGTTTGAAACGTCTTTGAAAAACCTATAGCCAACTCCGAAGCAATGGTGTCTGCATTGGTGTTTAGTAATTGTCCGTTTTTATCATGGGTGATGGCACAAAACACAGGTATTATGTCACTTTTAATTAATTCTTCTAAAATATGGGTATTAACAGATATAATGTCTCCCACAAAGCCAAAGTCTATTGTATTTATCGGTCTTCTGTTGGCTATAATTGTGTTGCCATCTGCACCTGTAAAACCTAAAGCATTGCACTCATTCTTTTGTAAATCAGCCACGATTGCTTTATTGATTTTGCCCGCATAGACCATGGTAATTAGATCTAAGGTATCAGAATCTGTAATGCGTCGACCTTCATGCATGCGCACTGGTATGTTTATTTGATCTGCTAGTTGAGTTGCTAATTTACCACCGCCATGAACCAAAACTTTAGGACCTTTTATAGTAGCAAACTGCTGCAAGAAGACGGATAACGCTTTTGCATTGTCTATAATGTTGCCACCTATTTTTATAATCTTTAGTGTTTTCATTTTTCTTTTTGTCACCTTGAGCTCAGTAGAGGTCAAATAGGTCTCGACTGCGCTTGACTTGACAGTATTTATAAGTTTTCTAAAATCTTTTTCAATACAACTTGAGCGGCAAATGTTCTATTCTTCGCCTGCTCTATAACTATAGACTGATTACTATCTAATACAGCGTCTTCCACGACCACATTTCGTCTTACGGGCAAACAGTGCATGAATTTGGCATTCCCTAACTTGCTTTTGGCCATCATCCAATTGGGGTCTTCATTAAGAACTTTACCATAGTACTTATAACTACTCCAATTTTTCACGTACACAAAATCAGCATCTTTTAAGGCCTCTTCCTGATTGTAATTAATGGTGGTATTTTTCGTGATTTCAGGGTTGAGCTCATAACCTGTAGGATGGGTTATCTGAAAATCCACATCTAATCGGTGCATCATTTTCACAAATGAATTGGCAACAGCATGAGGCAATGCTTTTGGATGTGGCGCCCAGGACAACACCACTTTTGGTTTTTTCTTTTTAGTCAATTCAGAAATGCTAATGGCATCTGTTAAGGCCTGCAAAGGGTGACCTGTTGAACTTTCCATATTAATAACGGGTACTGTGGCATAGGATTTAAAACTATTGATGACAATTTCTGCTTCATCTTTAGTTTTATCCACTAAACTTGGAAAGGCCCTAACGGCAATGACATCTGCATACTGTGAAATTACCTGTGCCGCCTCTTTAATGTGTTCTGAAGTCCCCATGTTCATAACCGTACCATCTTCAAATTCGAGGTTCCAAGCATTATCTAGATTTAAGACCATGACATCCATACCTAAATTTTTAGCTGCTTTTTCTGTGCTCAAACGCGTTCTTAAACTTGAATTGAAAAAGAGCATTACCAAGGTCTTATGTTGACCTAGAGACTCAAATTGAAAAGGATTAGCCTTTATAGAAATGGCGTCTTTTATTATTGCTAACGGGTCTGAAATATCGTGTATTGAGCTGTAATTATTCATGGGTTCTTAGTTCTGTAATTAAGGCGTTAAAAAGGGTGTCTATATGTGGCTTTTGAACAGTAAGAGGCGGAAGAATTCTAATAAGATTGGGGTTTTTAGCACTTCCTGTAAAAATGTGGTGTTTAAAAATGAGCTGCTTTCGCATTTCTGAAACGGGAAAATCAAACTCCAATCCAATCATCAGTCCTCTGCCTTTGACGGTTTTCAGTTTAGGAAGATCCTTGGCTTTTTCAAGAATGTATTGTGACATCTCAGATGCATTTTGCATCAAGTTTTCATTTTTTAGCACTTCCAAAACAGCGAGCGTTGCGACACATGCTAAATGATTACCACCAAAAGTGGTGCCCAATAGCCCATAAGAGGCTTCAATTGTTGGATTAATTAGAATACCGCCGACAGGAAAGCCATTCCCCATACCTTTAGCGATAGAAATTATGTCTGGTGAAATATTGTGCTTTTGAAAAGCAAAAAAATCTCCAGTTCTTCCAAAACCAGATTGAACCTCATCCGCAATCAAAACAGTATTATACGCTTTACAAAGGGCCTCAAGACCCTGATAAAACTCAGAGCAGCTTTGGTCTAATCCTCCCACACCTTGTATGCACTCAATAATGACCGAACAGGTTCGATCCTTTTTGAGAATAGATTCCACAGCTTCTAGATCACCAAGATCCACAAAGTCCACCACTTGTTGTGCATTAATGGGTGCAACAATTTTTGAGTTATCCGTTGCAGCAACGGCTGCAGAGGTTCTTCCATGAAATGAATTTTTAAATGCTAATATTTTAGACTTACCAGTGTGAAACGATGCTAGTTTCAAGGCATTTTCATTAGCCTCAGCACCAGAGTTACACATGAATAGTTGGTAGTCATTACAACCTGAAAGCGATCCTAGTTTTTCTGCTAACTCCAACTGAATGGGGTTTTTAACAGAATTACTATAGAACCCCAGTTTTTCAACTTGCTCGGTGATTGCAGAAACATAATCAGGATGGGAATGCCCGATAGAAATCACGGCATGGCCACCATAGAGATCCAAGTATTTTGTGCCATTGTCATCGCAGACGTAGACATCTTGGGCTCTTGTTGGGGTGACATCATACAAAGGATACACATTAAACAAGCTCATATCTGTTCTTCTTTTATGTTGTTGATTTTATCAAAAGAAGCCACCATTCCTTGAATTAAGGAAGAGCTTAAGCCATTGTGCTCCATCTCATTTAAACCCTTAATAGTGCAACCCATAGGCGTTGTTACTTTATCAATTTCTGTTTCGGGATGGCTACCTGATGTAATTAATAAATTGGCCGCACCTTCACTAGTGAACATGGCGAGTTCTTGTGCTTCTTTGGAGTCAAAACCTAATTGAATAGCAGCTTGTGTGGTGGCTCTTATGAGGCGCATCCAAAAAGCGATACCGCTTGCACATACAACTGTAGCCGCTTGCATATGTGACTCTGGAATGATCATCGTATGACCTAAACGGTTAAAGATGGCTTCGGCAATTTTAACACGTTTTTCACCTTTTTCATTACTGCACAAACAAGTCATGGATTTACCAACAGCGATTGCTGTATTTGGCATGGCCCTTACAATATGATGATTACTTCCAAGTTGTACTTCAATTTTTGGAATGCTAAAACCAGTGATTGCTGAAATTAAAACATGGTTTTCATTAAGGTAAGGCTTGATAGTCTTTAGTATATCTTTAAAATGCCCAGGTTGAACAGCGAATATTAATATATCGGAT
>JAKVBE010000043.1 GCA_022447755.1 Lentisphaeria bacterium
GGCTATGCCCATATTGCAGCAAAGCGCTTAAAAGTAGATCTTCAAAATAAAGGGTTAGCAGGTTCTTGCCACCTTGAACCTGTAATGGCAGAATGGCTGAGTCAAAGCTGTGAATGGGATTTCATTACTTGTGAAATGGGTATCAATATGCGACACGTGCATACGTCTGAAATATTTGCTAAACGTGTAGAGAATATCCTGAAGCAACTCACTAATGATCACAAGGATAAACCAATTATCGCAATTAATATTTATCCGAATTGCTTAACAGAAGGCTGGATAAACCCAATAAAAAAAGACAACAAAGAAGCACAGCAAGAATTAGCTTTTAACCAAATTGTACGTGAAAAAGTAGAACAAAATAAAAGCAAGAATTTGCACTTTATTGAAGGTTCCGAAATCTTAGATGACTTTACTGGTCTAAGCGGAGACCTGCTCCATCCAGATCTATATGGCCACAGTCTCATGGGGCACAACTTGGCAAAAATCCTAAAAGGTATCTTACAGGTAAGGTAAGCATATACCATTTTAGAGCAAATTTAATTCATTTACCACTTATAGTTTGAAAATCACTATGCCAAAAGTATACTATATGGTATATTATTTAAGATTTATAAGATTGAATACGGAGAAGAAGAATGCAAAAATTACGCATTTTAATTATTGTGGCCTATATGATATGTACGGACAATATAGCTTGGGATTTTATAGAAAAAGAGCGACTTTTACATTGGACATTTGATAATCCATATGAATTTGGTGCCTTTGAGCATGATGCCTCCGGAAAAAGTAACGATGGTGTTGTACTATGGGAACGGATTGGTGGATTAGGTGGTTTTCAATGGCGACCTAGTGCCGGCCTTATTAATGGCGCAGGTTATTTGCATAAAGGCGTGCGTGGAACCATTTCAACAAAGGATAAATTGTCACTTCCGGAAACTTGGACTTTATCCATTTTATTTAAACCATTAGAAGACAAAACACGCTTCGATAAATTCTTCACTTTTCATGAAGACAAAACACGCAAAAACCTATTATCATTCAGCCAACATAAGAGCTTTACTTTACGCGTACAAAATGAAGGAAAAGAACATATCCTAAGTTTTTTCAAGGGGAAAATGAGTTCTGAGCAATGGAACCATCTCGTAATTGTTTACGAAAAAGGACAAGTGACTTTCTACTTAAATGGTCAATCGAAAACGACCCCACATACCTTGGCATGGAATCCTAAAGCAAAATTTTATATCTCACTGTCCGGTCGCAATGGCACCCCACATAATCGCGGCGAGGGTTACTATGATGAGTTTAGAATTTTTAAAGGAGCATTAACTGCGAAAGAGGTCGTTCAACTAGGTGATCAAGCTTATTTAAAATCTGAACCACGCCAACCCGTTGCCAATGCAGGAATGGGCTATACAACATGGTTTAAAGAAGGTGGTTGGTTTAGCCGAGATATGGCAATTATTCAACTACAAGGATCAGAATTAATACCAGGTCAAAATGCCGGACAAACAGAATACAAATGGAGCATTCTTCAACAACCAGAAGGTGGAAAAGCAAAATTTGATGATGAGACAGATCCAAGTACTGAATTAATCACTTACAAACCTGGTAATTATATATTAAAACTTACTGCATCCAATGCAACAGGTGCTGATGAAGCAAGGGTTCATGTTGCTGTTTTCAAAAGAGATCAAAGTCCTAAGAAGCCCGAACTATATACGATGCCTCCAGAACGTATCGAAGGACAAATGGTCGCCATTCATCCTGAACGAGTGGCTGCCCTAAAAGGTAAAACCATACAACCCATTTCCTACTGGTCATTTGACACCTTGATCGATGGACAGTTTAAAGCTAGCGGTGCACAGGCAAAAACGATTGCCTTTGATGAAAAAACGATGAAGGTAGTTCAACAAGGAAAGATAAAGGGAGCCCTTCAGTTAGGGAAAAATCCATTATCTCTTGGTCAATTTGATACACTTACTAATGAATTCTCCGCATCATTCTGGGTCTATCATGGTGAAGGACCTGTCGGAGGAGAGTTGCTTCGAGTACAAGGTGAAAACAATAAACATTACTGGAATAATATATACAGAAAATATCGTCAAGAACCAGATGGATCTCATGTTGTCGATATTATCGTAAAATGGTGGCAAGGGTCAACAAGTGTCAAGCCTAACAATAAATGGACTCATTATGTGTTCACATACTCCAAAATTGGACATGTAAGAAAATTATATGTAAATGGTCGTTTATCTGTATATAACCTTTATCCACTGGAAAAAGATGCATCTGGTAAGCCAAGCCTTTTATGTAATTTAAAAGGAGCGATCATTGATGACTATGCTCTTTATGACAAAACGCTAAACAATGAAGAAGTCATCAAGATTTTTGAAAGTGCAAACGGTGCTACTGCTCTAAACAAACGAATTGCCTATGATCCCTATACATCGCGGGTCTACCGAGATGACTTTATCAAACAATATTTTCCTGAACCAACGCCAAGTTACCAAAGCAAAAACTTTGTAGAGCAACGATTTGACAGTGAAAATCTTGCGCCCTACACTCACCCGCGTCTAAACATGACCATGGAAGACCTACCACGTATACGTCAAGCCTTTCAGAACAGTAAACAAGGTAGTCAAAACCAGGCTTTCATGTATCTCTATACAAGAACACAGTTTGGGCAAAATCTTGAAAACTATACGCCGAACTCAAGATTGGATGAAAAGAAACCAGCTTATGCGCCTAAAGATATGTTTCAAATTGATGGAAAGTATGTCTTTCATACTCATAATAGTGCCTCAAGTGCACGCATTGCACTCGCCCTAGAAGCCTTACTCACAGCCAATGAACCTCTCGCAAGAAAGTTGATCGATCAAATGATGATATCTGCCAAGCTGCAACAAAAATCCATTGATCATTGGCGCAGTAAGGACAATCCGGGTTGGCAACATCGCTATCATAATATCTTAGGCCGTCGTACCACTCAAATGATGTATGATTATTTATATAATTGGATGACTCCAAATGAAAGAAAAATCATTCGTAAAGTGATTGCAGACGCTACAGCAGGTAACTGGAGTATTGGTATGTATGCCATGCCAGCTTTATATGCGAACCGTTCCAACTGGCAAGCCTGGATCACCGGCGATATGCTCATCGCACTACAAGCCATCTATGGTGAAGATGGATTCTGTCAGTTTACTTATGATCAAGCAGCAAGAGCAGTGAATACTTGTGCAGAAATCATGAATGATCCGGAATCAGGTGCGCATTATGAAGGAATGGGAAAAAGTAATATCAATTCCACGCAAATGTCTGTACTATCACGTATGCAGCCTAAAGGCAAAAAGATAATCTCTAGTAAAGCATTATATAATAATGTTGCAAAATTTCATTTACATATTGGCTTACCATGGACCAATAAAATCGTGATGTATGATCAAAAAAATGGTGGTAATGCACAAATGCCAGCCGCCTCCATCAATGTACTTCACTATGCCTACCCAAAGGATCCGATTCTAAACTATCTAAAACATGCTATCGAAGAAGGTACATTCTCCTACACCAAAATGCGCCCCTCCACCTTTGGACAGGAATCTTGGATGATCTCATCCGTTTATACTCAAGACTGGACTGGCCCAAAAGATATTCGTGAACACTTAAAACAGGCAGTCAAAGAAGCGGGTGAACCATTAGGCTATTTCAGTGATTTTCGTGGTCAAATGATCAGCCGTAGTAGTTGGGAAGCAGATGCCCTGCAACTCAATTATGTCGCACGTGTGATCAAAGGGGGTCATCATGCACCAGTAAAAGGCTACTTTGTAGTGAATGCACTGGAGCGACAATGGTTCGAGTTCCGTAGTAGAGCGAATCATCACTCACGCACCAACTCTTGTGTAACCGTGGATGGCGATGGCCAAGATGGAACCATGGCGCGTTCACTCTATTACAGCGGTGTCGCTCAAAAGAAGGATGCAACTTTCGATATTCTAAGCAGTGAGTTAACAGGCGCCTATCGCCAAATTAATAATAAATGGCCCAATCTCAATTATACTCGTCTAAAACCAGATCCACGCCCTTGGTTCAATATGCCAAAGCAGTTTTTAACGAATTGGTACCTTGGCGATCGCCCCTATGCCGCTGTATATGATGACTATGATCAATTTGATCCCCAAAATTATAAAGGTAAAAAAGAATTTGCATATGCCTACCGTAGTAGT
>JAKVBE010000044.1 GCA_022447755.1 Lentisphaeria bacterium
TAACTGGTTTGGCCTTCGAGTAAGACCATAACTAAAGCCAGTAAATTAGGGCCTTCCGTCATGGCTAATCGAATGATGTTGCTCACTCTGTAGTGCATTGTTTTTTCGCTTACGCTAGATAAACTTGCTCCTTGTATCGCTCTTTGATTATATATCCAATAACCAGCACCAATTCCACCAAGCATTACGAAAGGTAGAGCTAGCCCTAAGCCGGTGTCCACTGGATTTTCATTAGTACCCAATACAAAGAAAATAATAGCAGCAAAGAACATTTGCCCACCTAATAGGGCGAGGTAGAGTATATTGGTTTGTTGAAAGCTTGTTTTGATATCCATAGCATCGCTTTTTTCTTTGGAAGATAGAAAGAAAAAAAGAAAGCCGCAGTTAGTACATTGATAAACTGCGGCTCATATTTTCATACACTAATATATGTTATCGAACACCGTGCATTAAGCGTTTTAATAGCGGATTTAGTAAGACCGCTAAAACACCTGCTGCAATCGGCACAATAGTAAAGATTAAGAAGAATGTACTTAAAGAGTACTGCGCTGTAATTGCGTCAATTTTACCACCCATAAAGTGGGCTAACTTATTACCAATCGCGATAGCCAAGTAGTAGATACCAAACATGAAGGCAATCATCCTACCGGGAACTAACTTCGATAAGTAAGAAAGGCCTACAGGCGATAAGCAAAGCTCACCAAGCGTGTGGAATAGGTAGGCTAGAATTAACCAAATCATACTTACTGATGCTGTTTTTGCTCCTTGTGGAATCATAGAAGATCCAACCACTAAGAAACCAAAACCAATACCCAGTAATGCTAGGCCAATACCATATTTTACGGCACCAGTAGGGTTGTATTTGCTTTCCCACCATCGAGAGAATAATGGTGCAAACATGATAATAAATAAGGAGTTCAGAATAGCATACCATGTTGCAGGTACTTCTGTTCCTGTATCAGAAAATTCATTTTGTAGTTTGAAGATTACAATACCCCAAATCAATACAAAACTGAATCCTAAAATGATATTTGAAAGAGATATTTTCTGGAAAGTTTGGCCAAATAATTTTACCAATACCCATGTAATAATGATGAGTGGTACGATGGTAACAATGGTATCGACTGTTTTGAAAATACCAGCGGCACTACCATCTAAGGCGCGTGCGGTATAATCTTTTGCAAAGATCGCCATCGAACCAGCGGCCTGTTCAAATGCTGCCCAGAAGAAGACGGTGAAGAAAGAGAATATCGCTACTGCAATCATTCGATCTCTTACTAGTGGCGTATAGCGTGTTAGTCTAGATATTAGAAGGAACAAAAATATGGCTAATGCAACCAGAATTACGGTATTGGCAATGGTACCTTCTGCACCACCTGGTAGTAATGCTGTACCTCCGATCTTGTCCAAAGGATCATTAAAAATCCATACGATAGATAGAATAGCAAATAATGCGATTAATATTTTATCTACTTGTGTGAAAGGATTTAAGCGATCCCCTTCAGGGACTTCGATTTCTTCTTCTGATTTTGCCTCTGGTTTATCTCCAATTTTACCAAAGATAGGCGCGGCAAAATAGAATTGAAGCATACCCAAAAACATAAAAATACCTGCTAATCCAAATCCATAACTCCAAGCAACTTTCTCACCAAGGTATCCACAAAGCATGATACCCAAGAAAGCACCTGCATTTACACCCATGTAGAAAATCGTATAGGCACCATCTTTTTTCTCTGGATGCTCCTCATACATTTTGGAGATGATAGACGTCATATTAGGTTTAAAGAAACCATTACCTATAATCAAAAAGCCAATACCGATATAAAGGAAAAGTGGCGTTTCTAAGGCCATGGAGGCGTGCCCCAAGGTCATCAGCAATGCACCAACGACGACGGCATTTCGATATCCAATCAGGTGATCAGCTATATATCCCCCCATGATTGGCGTAAGGTATACCATCAAGGCATAAGTACCCAAAAGGGATAATGCTGCTTCACGTTCCCAGCCCCAGCCTGGATTGTCACCAGAGATAGAACCAATCAAGAAAATGACGAGTAGTGCGCGCATTCCATAGAATGAAAAACGCTCCCACATTTCTGTAAAGAAAAGTACAAAAAGGCCCGATGGGTGCCCGAGTACCTTACCATTTGCGTATAAAGAATTTGAGTTATCTGACATGTTTATATTGCTTTTTGTTTTGTCAATTTATTTCTCCATTTCTTCTACCCCATGCGTCAATCGCTTCAGAGGCTTCAATAAGAAAATGAATATTATACCTACAATTACTGTAAATGCAGTAATACCTAAGAATATACTATACTCTCCATAGTCTGAAGCAGATTCACCTACTACACCTGCCACTTTGTTACCTAAACCAGTTGCAGCAAAATAAACCCCCATCATTAAGGACGCATACTTTACGGGAGCTAATTTAGTAATAAAAGAAAGTGCTACTGGTGAAATACATAACTCACCTATAGTATGGAATAAATATGCTAGTACTAACCAAATCATACTTGAAGCACCATCTCTATCAAACTCCATAGCCGCGAATACCATGAAGACAAATCCAAGCCCCATAATAATAATACCTATTGCCATTTTAAAAATAGATGAAGCTTCCTTTTTATTCATTTTTCTAGTTGCCCAAATGCTTGCAACACCAGTCGCAAATAAAATAATAAATCCAGCATTTAAACTCTGAAACATAACGGTAGGAATTTCCCATCCAAATAGTACTCTATTTGTTTTTGTCTCCGTATAAAGATTCATCAACCCCCCTGCTTGTTCGAATGCTCCCCAAAAAATAATTACCATAATAAAGGAAAGAAGTAGAACAATAAATCGATCTTTATCTACTCTTGAATTTAAGTCCTGATAAATCATCATCATCATACCTGTAATAGCAGAAAGGAAAACAAACAGTAAGCCATACCCCCATCCTAATAAATACCATCCATAAGCAGAAAGACTCAAAAGAACTACGGTAACGATTAGCTGTAGTTGTGATTTAAATAAGTTCCCAAATAATTGCAATACAGATGCATCTGACGAATCATCACTTGCTATAAGTAAATCACCAACACCTTCCAAGTACTTTTGCCCCCAGATATAAACAATGAGGCCAAAGACCATTGCAATACCTGCTAATCCAAAACCAGCATGCCAGCCATAAGCAGCTACTACCAATCCTACCACTAAAGTGGCTAACAAAGACCCTAGATTGATACCTATATAAAAGATACTGAACCCTTTATCTCTTCGGATGTCACCTTCTTTATATAGTCCTCCTACCATGGTAGAAATATTAGGCTTTAATAAGCCCACACCTAAAATTACAAGGCCAAGACCTGTATAAAATGCCCACACTGCTTCAATAGCAAGTACCCCGTGCCCTAAGCAGAGTATAATCGCTCCAACTAAAACAGATTTTTTTTGTCCTATTAGCTTATCTGCAATCATCCCTCCTGGAATAGATGCAACATATACTAACATCGTATACCAACCATATAGGGCAAGAGCTTCTTTTTCTGTCCACCCTAAACCTGCGCCATTCTTGTGAGCAGTAGTTGCTGTCATATAAAGAACAAGCAAAGCTCGCATCCCATAATAGGAAAAACGCTCCCACATTTCTGTAAAAAAGAGAACATATAGCCCAATCGGATGCCCAAACAACTGGGGTTGATTTTCGAAGTCAATCTGCTTTGTATTCGCCATTTTTTTGATTTGTTTTATAGATAATGTTATGTTAGTTTTCGTTAGTCATTAGTATAGTGGCACCTAAAATTAGAAAGTAACCATCTTTATATTTGGAGAACTGCTATACTATAATTTTAAGTCGTAGCCTAAGAGAAATTTAGTTTCAGAAGTATCATTGGTTGTTCTTGGGAAAGTCAAAATATTTTGATCAATTGGCCTAAAAATAGGAGATTTTACCCTTTCAAAGGTAAATTTACCTTCTATTATTTCGTTATATATTGGTTAAACCCTTGGAAATACTACCGTTTGGTATTAACATAATATTTTTAAGGCCTCTATTTTTTATTAAATTTCCTTAATTTTCGACTTCATCAGTCCATATATTCATGCAACGTTCCCGTATTTATTCTTGGATTTCTTTTGGCACCGTCGTTCTACTACTAGCCGTATTCAAATTTTCTTATCATGAGATTTGGAAAGATGAATGGCAGGTATGGATGATGGCGCGCGATATGGGATGGATTG
>JAKVBE010000045.1 GCA_022447755.1 Lentisphaeria bacterium
GATAGCTGAGGTGATCGAAATATTCGTGAAATGCTAATATTTTTTGCTGTTTACTGCTTTTGGGTAACCTGATACCCAGACTTGCCAAGAACAGTGTTCGATATGAAGAAGAAACGCGATGATATTAGAATTAGACTTTTGAATAGCAATTCATCATCAGATTAGACTTCGGGAAAACATCAAAAAAGAATAAGGAACAATCTACTTGAGATTAAATCAAAAAAGATGATAGCTGGACTCAGAAAAATTTGATAGTGGAGATGTTCAAAACTGTGAAACAGGGACTGCGTAAGAAATTTTGAATGCAAAAACTTTGTTGGATTTATTTTCTAAGAAATACAAAAAAGAGGGGATAAGATCAGAAAAGAGTTAAGGTTCTGAGATTTAACAAAACATGACGCAAATAAGATGTAAATTAGATGATCAAAAAAGAGAATAATCAAAAAATACACTGCAGGCAACAAAAGCTATGACGCCCATGCTGGCTACACGCCATCACGCCGCATAGCTCGACCGTTACCACACATAGAATTAAAGAAATGAAAAGGAAACTAATACTTATACTAACTTTAAGCTTTGGATTCACTATAGCTTATTCACAAACCGTTGAGGAATTATACAATAGTCGCAACTTTCACGAACTTATAAAGTTTGCTGACAAATCTGAAGACCTAACAAAAGACCAGCTTTACTGTGTCGGCTATGCTTTCTTTCAACTTGAAAATGATAAGAAAGCAATCGAGATGTATGATAAAGCTATTGCAAAAGGATTAGATGGTGATCATATTTACTTATATAAAGGACTTTCATTAAGATATGATAAACAATATGATAGGGCAATTGATAACTTTAAACTTGCAATTAGCAGAAATCCTCAAGGACAAAAAAATTATACAGAATTAGCTAATACATTCTATTTTCAAAGTCAATATGATTCAGCTCTAGTTTACTTTTATAAAGCAAGAGAATTAGAATTTGAGTTGGGAGACCCTTACCTTAAAATTCCCAACATTTATCATATTAAGGAAAACTTTGACAAGGCTCTTGAAGAATATAGAATAAGTGCTTCATTAATAAACAAAGAAGACCCAATTTACTTTGAGTTACTCAAATCAATAGGACAATTAGAATATACTGTCTTCAAGAATTATGAACCTTCTATTGAAGCATATTCCGAAATGATTTCACTTACCCCAAGTAACTATGATATGTATCCTAAATTAATAAAGGCATACTATGCAAATAAAAATTATTCAGAAGGAGACAGTCTTTTCCAAATAATGAAAACTGAATATGAAAAAGGAACTTTATCAGAGGAATATCAAAAATACGGCAGTGTAGCAATAGATGAGTTTGAATGGAATGGACAGAAAGTCACAACGTATCGCTACTTTAAAGATGCTAAAGAGACTCTCGATATTATGTACAAGATTTACCTTTTGAGCAAAGATGGTAAATCTGTTGAAAGAACTTTAATGACTGAAAAGACTATACAGCTAGAAGAAGATGGAGCAAAACACCTTTTATGTGAAAGAGAAAAAAGTGGTGTTCATCATACCTACCCATACGGTTGGTCAACTGATGAGATTGACTACCCAAGTTTAAAAAAGTCTGTTATCCTTGTTATGAATAACGAAATGGAACCTTCAGCTTCTTCTAATTTCGGTGTCAAAACAGATAACAAAAAGAAGAAATAACGTGTGGTAACAATGGCTAAAAAATCATAGGTGCCCTGAGGGGCAGCAACGCTTTTTAGCCGGAACGTTAGCACCAATTTAAAAATCGTCATTATATAAATAAATGAAACAAAATCAAGTCATTTTCTGCCTAATAATACTTTATACGACTTCTTTTGTGCTCAATGCGCAATCAAAGCACAGTTTTTCAGATAAAAAAAGTAAAGGTTATTTCTACAGTTCTGAAATTTACTGGTCTTCCACAACAAACGATTTGACATTATATGGTGATGAAATCATCATCCATTTTGAAGAGAATAAATATAGAGGCAAAGGAACTGCTACATTTCTGATCAATGAGAAAAATATCTTTATAAATGGTATGCCAATGAAGCGTGACACCAAATTATTGGTTGAGAGTTATAAGTGTTCAATAAAAAGAATTAGTAAAGAAACAATTCAAGAAAAATACAAAACAACTACTTCTCACACTGGATTGGAAATCGAATTCGATACAACATCATCAAAAACTGCTGAGGATAGCACTTTGGTAAAGGGTCGTTTTGTTTGGAAGGATTCATCAATTACAGGCTTTCCAGACAAAGTTGTGATTACATCTCTTCTTGACCCAAATGTATCGTTCACGCAAAAGGTTGATTCTTTAGGGAGATTTGAACAATATCTCACAAATGAGGAATACAGTTTTTCTCCTGAGCTTAATTATCACTGGATGGGTGAGGAATTTATTAGAATTGATGGTGATAAATCAATAAAAAGAATAAATATCAATCCTGATTCAATAAACAATGTTATCATTCGGTTAGACACTATCGATTGGCCAAGAAACACTCAAAAAATAGGATTGCTCAAGGAATCGGATAAAATTGACTTCCGCAAAGTAGATGAATTTATGGATGATAGAATGGCATTCTTCGAAATCCCGGGAGCATCTTTGAGTATCATCAGAGATAACAAAATAATCTACACCAAAGAATATGGTGTAACAAACTCAAAAACAGGTAAACCAGTTACTTCAAAAACGCTTTTTGAAGCAGGTTCTATTACCAAGCTTGTTTTTGCTTTTGCTGTAATGCGCCTTTATGAAAGAGGCATCATAGACTTAGATAAACCGCTTTATCAATATTTGCCTCACCAACAAATAGATGATGATAGATACAAGTTAATTACAGCAAGACACGTTTTGAGCCATCAAACCGGGATGTCTAATTGGCCCAAGAAAAATGAAAGCGGAAAATTTAAACTCAATTTTGCACCAGGTGCTAAGTATGGCTATTCAGGAAAGGCTTATGAATACTTGAAAGAGGTTATTGAATCAATTACATCAAAAAGCATTGATGTGATTTTACAAGAAGAAGTGCTAAAACCTTTGCAAATTAAGAATATGTACTTCAGAGCAAATGAAGAGATAAAAGAATATGGGGCAAATGGACATAAAAAATACTTGCCAAGCGATATACATTTAGCGAAAAGAACAATGGTTTCTTATACATTACAAACTAAAAGTATCTCACTTGCAAAATTCGCTTTAGCTCTACATCAAAGAAAAGGTTTAAGAAAAGAAACTTATGATGAAATGTTTAAAGTACATTCTATCAGAAATGATGGTACAAAATGGGGATTAGGTGTGCGAATTGAAGATACTAAAGATGGTATTAGTTATGGACATAGCGGTAGTACTGGAAGAGGCTTTATAGGTAACTTTATTTTTTATGACACATCTGGACTGGGCTATACCATACTCACTAACAGCCAAATGGGAGGTTTTTTAGCGTTACCTTTACTTGATGAATACCTCATATTAGGAAAGACAAACTGGAAGTAAAAACTGGTGCTAACACGGTGTATAAGCAATAGCGGCTTACGTGCAAACTTGAACAGCTATTTTTGTTTAAATAAACTATATTGTAATCCGAAAGGTATTCGCTGAAAACCAGCTACTGCTCATACACAATACCGTTGTCAGCAATTCACATAAAGCATTGAAAATGAAACTAATAATCAAAACATTAACTTTATCGACATTACTCTTTTCAATATCATGTAGTAATAATCAAACAGAAAAAGAATTTTCACTTACTGGAAATTGGATCAATAGCTTTGATGAGGCTAACAAGATAATAATCACTCAAGATGGATTTTTCGATAGACTACTAAATGATAAAAGTATATTAGATAAATTTACAATTCTTCTGGAAGAAGATCAGGATGGTAATCTCATTGAACAAGATTATGGAAAACTGAAAATCCAAATCACAAATATTTCTAATGATAGTATTTACTATTCTCTAATTGGAAGTAACAATGATAAGATATTTAACAAGGGAATATTCTTATTTAGAAATGATGAATTACTAGAAATAACTTATAAAACCTTACATGGAATAACCGATCATATTGATGAAATAAGTCTCTATCATAGACAAGGAAATTACTCAAATCAGGGAAATACTACTAGAATAGAAAAAATAATTGTTCC
>JAKVBE010000046.1 GCA_022447755.1 Lentisphaeria bacterium
ATTTGGATAAAACGCTTAATTACTAATGGGTTTTCAACCGAAACAATGAAACCTTGATCTTGAAGATAAGTTGCTAAAGGTCTATGATAGCTTCCTGTTTGCTCCATAACACAATGACTTTTCTTATTCAATTTCTTCATAAAGTCCTTAATCCCTGATAAATCATTAATAAACTTTTCATGCTTTCCATTAGAATAACAAACATCAAAGGTGTCTTTTGAAATGTCAATCCCTACAAATTCTTTACATTTATTCATAACTGATAAAAATTAATGGGACAGATTTCTACTGTAGTTCCAACTTCCTAAAAACAGGCTTTATGCCTACAGAACTGAACGGAATCTAGTAGAAGAACAGAGGGGATTTTCTTTACCTACGAGATTAATTCTCCAAGCTCACGTTAATCTTATTCCTCTGTTCTGTCCTGTTAATGATTTCTTATACGATAATCTTTACAAAACAAACTTAGGAAGCTCACGCCCACCCTTTTTAGCCAGCACGCTCACTCCCATTCGCGTGTACTTGGCGGGGTAGCCGGCACCTACGCATAAAGCTTCGGCGCTCACGCTCGGGCGGACGCGCCCAGTGTCCGGGGTTTGGCCTACGCACTTCGCACGGTAATTTAGGCCATCGCACTTTTTTCCATCTTCTTCTAAATTCCCTAACTTTAGCCAAACGTTATGGGTAATAATCAAGAAGACTTGAAATTGGAGCAAATGATGAGCGATTTTGATGCTTGGGCTCCTGGAGCTGTACTTGATTTTAGTGATAAAGAGACAAAAAAGAGCTTCTTCCTGATTTGTAGAGATAAAGATGTCGAAGTTTTTGAAAACCCATTTGGTATTAATCCAATTTACAGGTACAATTTGATTTTTAAGTTCAAAAAATTCGGCTGGAAAGACAGACTGCATAGGAAAAACTTGATCTCTTCAACTTATAACGGCAGATTGAATAAGTTGTCTGGAGAATATAGAAACTGTCTGCACCTAGGCGCGAAAAATAAAGACGAAGCCGTTGAAATTATTAAAGAATTATTTCCAATCGTTTTTACTCAGAGAACAGGTGCTGAGATTGATCTCAGATATGATAGTTAGTTAAAACTACCCATAACACAGTAGCTAAAGTCCACGCCCACCCTTTTTAGCCAGCACGCTCACTCCCGTTTGCGTGTCCTAGGCGGGGTTAGCCTACACTCGGGCGGACGCTCCCAGTGTCCGGGGTTTGGCCTACGCACTTCGCACGGTAATTTAGGCCATCGCACTTTTTTCCATCTTCTCCTAAATTCCCTAACTTTAGCCAAACGTTGTAGCCAATTAGAACAAAAATGCTTGATAAGTACTTAACATCCATAAACCCCAATATAGACAGCGAAATTTTACAGACTTACATAGACAGCTGGACTGAGCAACAGCATCCTAGGAAAACTATTCTCACCGAACCAGGTAACACTCAAAAGGACTTGTACTTTATATTTGAAGGCATACAGAAGTCTTATTTTCTAAATGATGGAAAGGAACATATCATCGCCTTTACCTATGCACCTTCGTTTTCAGGTATTCCAGAATCTTTTTTCACCCAAACCCCGTCTAAGTATTATTTGGAGACCATTACGAATACTAAACTGCTCAAAATTTCTTACGATAAGCATATGGAATTACTGCAAGAGCATCGTCCGATTGAAACCTTGTTTAGATTAGCTGCTGAGAAGATTCTATTTGGTTTGGTACATAGACATTATGAACTTATGGCACTCGATATAGAAACTAGGTTTAAAAATTTCTTACAAAGAAGTCCTCACTTGCTCAATCAAATCCCACACAAGGATTTAGCTTCATATCTTAGAATTGATGCTTCCAACTTTAGTAAACTTTTAGGGAAAGTCAAAATCTTGGTATAGACCATTTTTAAAGAGAGTGGAACTGGTGATTTTTGCTTTATGAAAACAAATAGACAAATAATCACCATCTTAACTCTTTTGATTATGGCAATAAACAGTAACGCACAAGAATGGCTCGATACTGCTGAGTATCCTTTTGAACACCACTTCCTACAAACCAAAAACGGTAAACTACACTACATTGACGAAGGCAAAGGAGAAGTATTGCTGTTTATCCATGGTACGCCTACTTGGTCATTTCTCTACAGAAATTATATAAAGGCCTTTTCTAATCAGTATCGTTGTATAGCACTTGATCATTTAGGCTTTGGGTTGTCAGACAAGCCTATTGACTTTATTGGTACACCTGAGGCACATGCTGCCAACCTTGAAGCATTAATAGACACACTTGGATTAACGAACATCACCTTGGTAGTGCATGATTTTGGTGGACCTATTGGGCTATCGTACGCAATAAAGCACGCTTCTAATATTTCCAGAGTAGTGATATTTAATACTTGGCTTTGGGGTACTAAGGATGACCCTGACGCACAGAAAATTTACCGCATCCTGCATAGTGCTTTAGGTAACTTCCTTTACCTACGAACCAATTTATCACCCAAAATACTACTGAAGAAGGCATTTCACGATAAAAAGAAACTAAATAGACAAGTACACAGACAATACACAAAGCCTTTTCCTAATAAAACCAAAAGATACGGATTGTTAAAAATCGGTCAATCTCTCATTGGCTCTTCTGACTGGTATCAACAGCAATGGGAAAGTATAGATACTTTAAAAAATATACCTTTCCTGATTTTATGGGGAGAAAAAGATGACTTTATCAAAAAGACAAATCTTGAAAAATGGAAAGCAAAGCTTACCAATGAAACAATATGTGTATTTCCGTCTGGTCACTTTGTTCAGGAAGAGAGTTTTGATGAAAGCCTTGAAAGAATGAAACATTGGTTAAACCAAAATAAATGAATCCGATGAAATTCTCTCTTCTGCCCTGCTTTCTGTTGCTGGCTTACAATTCATTAAAGGCTCAAGAAGCTTCATTGAAACCTAATTATATAGGTTTAATTCCATCAGTATTGATTGAACCCTATGATACGGTGACGCTGTGGAAGTAAATATTCTTCCTATTATGTATGAACACCGCATAGGAGAAAACAATGATTGGGGAATTCAACTTCGTCCTATTTTGAACTACAGAATCTTGAAATGTAATGATGGACTTAGCCAAATTGGTGGAACTGCTGTCGTCAATAAATACTTTTTGAATGTCTTTGAAGAAAGCTTTTGGCTTAAGCTCCAATTGGACATATACTCTACCTATGCTTACAATAGGTTGGACAAAATACAGACCATGACGCTTGGTATAGAACCCGGAGTTTTTATGAGAATATCTAACACCTTTTCTATGTCTGTCAATCTTCAGCCCGGAATAAACTATTATCCTGATACTTTTTCCCAAGAATTCGTAAAGGCAGACAATGGATTTAAAGGACATTTTGGAGTCATATTTCATGTTGGATATAATTTTGAGTAAAAACTGGCTACAACAACGCATATAGCTTATGGCGGGTGAACGACTGCCAGCATGGTTTTTGCTTCGTAGGCAGCTTTGGTTTCGGTGAACGGGAAAGTGCTTCGAAACCGCCACAAGCCATATGCAAACCGTTAGGTGTAATTAGACCAGAATTCGGTCAGAATAATTGTTTGATAGTGGTCATTGGTAAAAACATTTTCCCACTATCTGGAAGTAATTTGAAGCCGTACCTTTCATAGAATAAAACAGCTTTTTCATCTATAGGGTCAACGACCACAGCGAATGAACCAAGTTGAGCAGATGCTTCATAACTTCTAAAAAGCGCATCAATTAGCAACTTTTCACCGATCCCAGTTCCAGCACAGGACTTGTCTCTAGCTAATCTTCCTAAAAGGGTTGCGGGAATAGTAGCATACGCTCTTGGAAATTTCTTTTGATACTTATCAGGAATAAGATTCCTTGGAATACTTGTATTGGACAAAGTATAATATCCTTTTACGATATCCAGTTTTTCCTCTACTTCAGAAATTACAAAACAAACTGCTAGCCGTTTTTTTATATCTTGATTAGCTTGCTTTTTTAGGTATAAGTCAAGAACCTCTTGTCCGCACTCGAAATCTTCT
>JAKVBE010000047.1 GCA_022447755.1 Lentisphaeria bacterium
TCCCAAGAAAATGGTTTTCCTTTAATTTTGAATATGACTTCACGTTCTTCGTTGAAGATTTCGAAATCATTACCTATGGTCCAAAACTTTTCCTTAATCAAATAAACAGCCATATCAACTCCTTGATTTTGACCATAAGATTTCACAAAATATAGGGTTAGAGTGAAAGGTTCTACGAGTGATCAATAAAGGTTTTTATAGAAGATCATTTAGTTTTTCTGACGGTAGAACTCAACATAAAATTCAACGTCACCAACTGGTAAAATTTCATTTTGTACTTGAGGCTCAACAACGCCAAACTGATGCTGATCCAGAAGAACTTCCTCATATCCTTGATTCATAATTCGTAATAAGAGTTGCCCTTTCTCAACGATAATCTTTCCCCAAACGCCAGGTCCTGTAGAATGATTCTTCATTAACCCACCTGGAGTTGTAACCTTATTAAAAAGAGGTGTCTTTTTGATAAAGTCTAAATGCTCTGGTAATGATTTCATATCGGTGTACTCTCCTAAAGTTTGTTCACACACATTCTGTAAGTATAGGCAAGTTTTAAACTTTAAAAGGAATTTGATCAAAAAAATACTCAGACACTTATACCGTTGACATGCTATTTAGCTCATAGTCTGCGAGCAAATGGCTTTTTTCCTGCTTTAAAAATTCACCAAAATATACTTTTGAATAGAGTAAATAAAATACGGGTATTACAAGCACAGATACAAAAGGAAGAGCACCTAGTAGGAGCATCGCGATAGCTAAAATGCGTAGAGTTAATCTTTTTTGAATGCGTGTTGTCGCCCTCATCATTGGCCGAAGTGGCAAGCCAATCACTAGTCTCATCCAAACTAAGGCAATAGCACTTCCCAAGATTGGTATAAATGATAGTAGGAATATGGGTAGGAGGTGTCTTTGTGAGCGATTTTTGACAAATCGGACATACTCTTTTAACCATTCTTTTCCTAAAACCTCCGTACATTTTGTTTTACAATGTTTACAACTAGGGCTTTTTGCCATACATTTGCCCATTTTTTCTGCACATGATGGACAACGAGCTTTCGCCAAAAGCCGGAAACGATGTGCCTGTTCAGGACTTGCTGGCTGTCCAGCAAAAAGTGTATGCCAGGTTAAAACTTGCTGTTCATCATTCAGACATTGACATTTAGGGCATTGACTTGCCCAAACCATAAGTTCGTAATCACAATTCTTACAAGCAATACGTTTGCGGTTTTCTAAATGTGCTAGAACGCGATTCACCACAAATACAATACCAACAATCACAACAAAACTTATGATTGCCAAAAGTGGAAATAATAGCACACTCATGATCCCGCCAAATGCCCAAAATTCTTCAACCCAACTGAACAGTCTTCTTAAGCCCAGTACATCGTCCGCATCTGAATCGATCCAAAAAGTGTAAAATTTTTGTCGAACGAGTGCAATTGAGAAGGTCAATATAAGTGTAATGCCTAGCACAATACTATCAGCAGTTGCGCCCATATTTTGCACTAAGATTTGTCCAGTTTCAGGAGGTAACATCTGCAAGGAGACTAAAAGTGCAACAGCAGTGCGGGTGTATACGGTAAATGTATTAAGAAATTCTTGAATATCTGAGTCCTTTTCTGCTACCATTTCACAAATCGCTAGGATAGCAATCACGCTAAGTGAGGCTGGGTGGCCCAAAAAGGAAAGTGCATCTGGAAACCCAAGACTACGAAACATTGGTGAATTTAGTACAAATTGAGGTAGGAATTCCATTATCCAGGCCGGTTTAGAGCTCATATAACAAACCAAAAATAAAGGTAAAAAGCTACGAGAAGACAAAATACTCGAAGCACTAATAATACTTAATACGTGAAAAAAACTCATAAATCATTCCTCATTGCTAAACTCAATATAATGGGAAGACGTAAAAAAGGAATAATTCTTTCAAATAGATTTGTAAACATATGAAGCAAAAGAGTTTATATAAGGAGAAGTTATTCTCTCATTTTTATTCATATGTTTTGTGTATTTTACTTATTTTTCTTTATTAATTTTCTTAAAAACAAGTGCAGTCAGGGCTTAAACTTTGCTTTCTGCAGGTTATGTTAAAAGATATGAATTTAAATGAAAAATCTTCTAAAACATCAGGATTATAGACATGAGCAAAGAGTTCGTTCACCTTCACCTCCACACAGATTATAGTATGTTGGATGGTGCATGTAAAATCAGTAAATTAGCTAAGCAAGCAGCCCAATTTGGAATGAAGGCCTTGGCGATTACGGACCACGGAAATATGCATGGTTCGTTTGAGTTTTATCATGCGATGAAGAAAGAAGGCATAAAACCAATTATGGGCTGTGAGTTCTATGTGGCACCTGAATCACTACATGAAAAATCTCAACGTCATTCAAAGTACAAGGGTTATCATCAAGTTTTATTTGCGCGTAACCAAGAAGGGTTTCAGAATTTATGTCGCTTGAATGCCATTGCACATATGCAAGGTTTTTATTATAACCCGCGAATCGACAAAGAAGTTTTAGCACAAAACTCCAAGGGTTTATTTGGCACTTCCACCTGTATTGGTTCAGAAGTGAATCAGTATTTGATGGCAGATAATGTAAAGATGGCAAAGCAGATCATTGATGATTATGTGCAGATCTTGGGGCCTGAGAATTATGCCTTGGAGCTTCAGGACCACGGTATGTCTGAACAGCATAAATGTAACAAATATTTAGTACAATTAGCGAAAGAGTTTAACCTCCGTTTGGTCGCAACTAACGATTCACATTACCTATGTAAAGATCACGCAAAAGCACACGATACCCTGCTTTGTATTGGAACTGGGCGTTGTGTGCATGATGAGAAACGAATGCGTTTTCCATCGGAAGAATTCTATTTGAAAAGCCCTGAGGAAATGTATCAAATTTTCAAAGAGGTTCCTGAATCTTTAACAAATACTTTAGCAATTGCTGAAATGTGTGAGTTTGAGTTCGAAGAAGGTGTCAACCACTATCCAGTTTTCAATCCTGAATGTGGAACGGACCGTGATGAGTTTATTTTGAAACTTTGTAAAGATGCATTAATTGAACGCTTTGATCTCAATTTATATAATCGTAGTGAAGATAGCTTGACTGGGCACAATAAGGTCATTGTGGACCGAATGCATTATGAGCTAGGCATCATCAAGCGAATGGGCTTCATCTCATATTTCTTGTGTGTATGGGATTTCCTTCACTTTGCTCGTCAAAGAGATATTCCTGTTGGACCTGGCCGTGGCTCAGGTGCAGGTTCACTTGTTGCATTCTTGTTAAAAATTACCGATGTAGACCCCCTAAAATATGGTTTACTGTTTGAGCGTTTCCTGAATCCAGACCGTGTTAGCCCACCTGACTTTGATATTGATCTTTGTGAGCGTCGTCGAGGTGAGGTCATTGAATATGTTCGAGATAAATATGGTGAGGAGCGAGTCGCCCAGATTTGTACATTTGGAACATTAAAGGCAAAAGCAGTGTTAAAAGACGTAGCTCGAGCCATGGGTCACCCTTTCGAAAATGGTAACCGTTTAACCAAAATGGTTCCAGAAGGTCCCAAAGTGAATCTTTCAAAAGCCTTGGATGAGAGTAAAGAGTTTCAACAAGCATATAGTGGTGAAGCCTGGGTGAAAGAGGTTGTTGATACAGCTAAGCCTTTAGAAGGTCTTAATCGAAACTTAAGTATCCATGCTTGTGGTTTGATTATTGGGGATCAGCCACTAACTAATTTAATTCCCTTAGCGCGTGGTGCAGGTAATGAGCAGATTACTCAATATCCTGCGGTTCCTTGTGAGGACTTGGGTCTACTCAAAATGGACTTCCTTGGTTTAAAGACATTAACCATTATTAAAGATGCCTGTGAATTTGCTAAAGGTTCTCAGGGTGTTGAAATTGACCCAGATACAATTCCGATTGATGACAAAAAATGTTACGAACTT
>JAKVBE010000048.1 GCA_022447755.1 Lentisphaeria bacterium
CATAAAGGAATCCATACGAGAAACGGTTTCCGTCTTCATACTTTTTTGGTTTTAATTTGGTTGGTGGGCACTCCTATAGAGTACGTTGTTAAGGACAATACTTTTTTAAAAGATTTAGTTTTGTATAATTGCTCATCTTAAAGATTTCCTAGCAAAAGAATAAAAAAAGCATTCATTTCTCAAAGGAAATAAATGCTTTTTGCTCGAGCAGTAACATCCAATAGATTGTTAGTTCTTCTTTAATAAAAAGCGGGTAATGAAAATCCCTGTTCCGTCTGTTTCACCGGCATCACTTTCAACACCACTAGTCATAAACATGATTTCCCAGCCTTCAGCAGCAAGTGAATTCAAACGATCTGTAATGACAGCATCATTGGAAGCAATATTTTGAAAATTGATTCCAGTCAAACTGTAAAAGTTCAGCAATTTGGTCTCTAATAAGTTTTCGACCTTGACGTCTCTACGCCTGACTTTGTTCTGGCTGCTTTTATTCCCTCGGGTACGTTCAGTCGTTAGCGCATCAGAATCTTGCGTGGATAACGTTTCAATTATTCTAGATCGTCCCAACCCAGCTGGTACAATGGACTCGACAACGGTAACAATTTTAAATTCCTGAGCTTGAAGCCCTACTGATCCAAATAGGAAAAGACCAAGAATGAAAATAGCTTTTTTCATAGTGACTAAATTTGCATACAATAACAATGCTAGAACCGCATGAAAGGACAAAAGTAAGAATGCCCTTATACATTTTCAAGACGTTACTTTCATGTTATCGACTTTTCTTAGATGGCTTGATGATTAAAAGGTTGTAATACCATCTCCGAGACAACACCCGAACTCGGTTGCTGGCATAAGAACCATACTGCTCTTCCTGCTTCTTTGGCCGTGACAAACTTGTCCCGATTTACTTTCATTTCAATATCATCCCAAAAGGCTGTATCCGTTCCACCCAAATAAAGATTGGTTATTCGAACTTGTGTTCTACGCAATTCTTCACGTACAGACTTAGTCAAACCATTAACCCCATACTTGGTTGCAGCGTATGCAGCAGCACCAGCCATAGGCGTTTTGCCAAGCACACCTGGCAAATTAATAATTAACCCTTTCTTAGCTGCTTTCATTCCTGGAAGGAAAGCCCTAAGTAAGTAGAATGTGCCTTTTAAATTTACATCCACCGAATGATCAAAATCTTCATCCGTTAATTTTTCAATTGGTTTGATAATACCAATTCCACTCGCATTAATCAGTATGTCTATCTTTTCAACTTTTTGATGAATGGCCTCAGCTACCTTATTTACATCAGCGGATTGGGTAACATCTAAACGAAACAACTGATCACTAGGTACGTCCAAACTAGTACCCAACTGATTTAGCTCATCTGGTTTTCTACTTGTCAAAAAAAGATTTACCTGCGATTGCTTCAATAACTTTGCTGCTTCACGACCTATCCCTCCGGTCGCGCCTATTATTAAAACATTTTTATGTGCCAATATCTCCATGTAGCTAGTTATTTAATGTCGTTTTGGATTTTTTTTAGGATGCCAACTTGTCGCACCATGTTTACACATATCTACTTTTGTAGTACGCCGAGTCGTTGTCCGATAATTGAACCATGAAAATGATTGCAAAAAGACCTTTGGCAGTTTACATACTCTACTCTGGGATACCTCACTATAATGACATGTTATCGGACACCTCATGTCATGATTAAAGGGATCTGTTCTCTATGACAACCACAGAACGAGTTATTTGATGTTTCTAAAAAGTAAATATCACTGACTATTCCCACTTAACAGACATGGGTAGTATTTGTTTATCCGTAGGTTTTTCTTGTGAACAAAAAGTGAAGTAACACTATTTTTGTACGGATCAGAACCATAGGTTCGTACTTTTTGTCAGGTGCGGATATCCTTGTTGATCAATGAAAAACAAGAAAAAACATAAAATTAATGTGTTTTATATCTATATGTTAATGATTTATTTACAATGAATTAAACAAAAAAATTACATCCATAATCAAATAATGATCTGACAAATTTGCACATTGAATATTTGCAATGTGACCACTGATTCCCTATTTTTGATTTATAAGTGGTAGGATGTAGCGGTTTGTAGGATAGGTCATCACAAGTTGTTACAACTGCCAAATTAGTTTTTGAATTTGTTATTTTTCAATAAAGAATATCAGTATCAGTAAGTTAGAGGAGCTTCGCTGTTCGGGAGAATAGCGGAGTTTTTTTTATTGATGCATGTCTTTTGCTCAATTCTGACGCATCTCCATTTTACCTTTGATTACAATTTTGCCACTAGCTGGAACATCGGTATATTTGGGGCGCCTTAAAGGGTAGGTCTACCCTATTTTGCGATTAAAAACGATCCGACATATGAATTACGATTTGATTGTCATTGGAAGTGGGCCCGGTGGCTATGTAGCTGCTATTCGTGCCTCTCAATTAGGAATGAAAGTAGGTGTTGTTGAACGCGAAGCGCTAGGCGGGATATGCCTAAACTGGGGATGTATCCCAACCAAAGCGTTACTAAAGAGTGCCCAGGTTTTTGATTACATCAATCATGCTGATAAATACGGCATAAGCGTAACTGGTGCGAAGGCTGATTTCAGTGCTATGGTTACTCGAAGCCGGGAAGTAGCTGGTGGGATGAGCAAAGGCGTTAACTTTTTGTTCCGGAAAAATAAAATAGATGAGATAAAAGGAACAGGGCGTCTGGTTCGTGGGAAGAAAGTAGAAGTTACAGATGCAGAAGGTAATAGCAAAGAGTATTCAGCCACACATATTATCATTGCCACAGGCGGTCGAGCCAAAGCACTACCCAATTTACCAATTGATGGTAAGAAAGTTATTGGTTACCGAAAAGCTATGACGCTTGAGAAACAACCTAAAAAGATGGTTGTGGTTGGTGCTGGAGCAATTGGAGTTGAATTTGCTTATTTCTATCATGCTATTGGCACGGAGGTGACCATTGTAGAATTTATGGAACAAGGCTTATTACCACGTGAAGATGCCGATGTATCAAAGGAAATGGGTAAAATTTACAAGCGTAAAGGCATCAAGATACTAGCAAATACATCCGTTGAAACGGTTAACACTAAAGGTCGTGGTTGTACGGTTACGGTAAAGGATAGAAAGTCAGGTACAACGAGTGAAATTAAATGCGATTTGGTATTATCAGCTGCCGGTGTTTCGCCAAATACTGAAAATATAGGTTTAGAAACCTTAGGCATAAAAACTACGGATCGTGGTTTAATTGAAGTGGATGAATTTTACCGTACGAACATACCTGGTATTTATGCTATTGGTGATATTACACCCGGTGCGGCCCTTGCACATACTGCATCAGCTGAGGGTATTATTTGCGTCGAAAATATAGCAGGACATAACCCCCAATCGTTAGATTACCAGAATATTCCTTCTTGTACCTATTGCGTACCTGAAGTTGCTAGTGTTGGTTACACCGAGCAGGCTGCCAAAGACGCTGGCTATGAGGTAAAGGTTGGAAAATTCCCTTTCACAGCAAGTGGGAAAGCAAGTGCTGCCGGTGCTAAAGAAGGTTTTGTAAAAGTTATTTTTGATGCTAAATATGGTGAATGGTTAGGTTGTCATATGATAGGTTATAATGTGACAGAAATGATTGCAGAGGCAGTTACAGCAAGAAAATTAGAAACTACAGGAAACGAAATGTTAAAAGCTGTTCATCCTCACCCAACTATGAGTGAAGCTGTTATGGAAGCTGTTGCTGATGCTTATGATGAAGTGATTCATATTTAAGAGCTTAGCTTAAGAGAATATTATAAAAGCCCACAAAATTGTTGGGCTTTTTTATTGAATCATTATTTTTCTTTGCTCAGTTTTTTTGCCGCTTTTCAGTTTTAAAAAAT
>JAKVBE010000049.1 GCA_022447755.1 Lentisphaeria bacterium
GGAAGCCCTTAAGAATTCAATGATTTATCAGATGGAGAGCAGCAAAATTTGGTAAATATTGTCATTACAGATGATGTTGATTTTTAAATAACAGATAAAATGTAAGAAAATAATAGTATTATTTATCATTTTTAAGTTATAAGTCATTGATTTAAAGTTAGATAGTTTTTAATTATTGATTTAATTTAAAAAAAAAGAGGGTAAGAAATGTAGAAAGAATGTCCTTTTATAGAAAAAAAAATAGGTAGATATTTGTAATGTATTCACCAAGAATGGAAAAATGGTCAGTGATCAACTTTTTAACTCAGAATTTGGAAAAGGCCCTAAAGTGGCCACAAAAGTAGCAGCAGATATCATACTTGGAATGCCAAGTCAAGGATATAGGTACCATGGTATTTGCAAAATTGAAGATCAGCTGGAAGAAAAATGTGAAAGGTATTTAAGAGTTCTTTTTTCGATGGTCGATCAACAACTTCAAATGGAAGTAAAAGTAAAAGAAATTAGACCTGAAGTATTTGATGCACATTTTGGAAGTGGTTATTTTATCATTTTAGAATCTGTTGAAATTCCAAGGTTTTTGAGCAAAGGGATGAATCAAAAATATACAATCCAACAAGGCGTTTACAAAATAAAAAAGCGAAAAGATATTGTTGAAATACGTTTCTAATGTATCATATAGAGAATAGTCCTAGCAGTCTACCAACTTGATTATACTGGAGTAAAAAAATTAAATACGCAAGTAAATTATAAGACTATTTGTCACTTATGATCATACTAGAAGTATGTCAAATGGAAAGATATTTAAGAAAAGGGGGAAGCCGAAAACCCTTGAATCGAGTAGGCATAATTATTTTATTTACTGTTAAAATTGGTGTGTAATGAGTAATCCAGTTTCAAAAATCGAAGATTTGAAAAAAGATCTAAATGCTACTCAGTTAGAAGAGCGTTTAGAGATGGTTCAATTGGCAGCTGCGGCTGACAAGAAAGCTTGCATCAACGGTGTTTGCGAGACTAAGTAATCTCATCATCCGTTAGAGGCCTAGCCTCAGAATTTTAAGCCTGTATGGAGTACAAATAACGCAATACGCCTTATTGCTACTTCATACATTATTATCTAATTTTCTAATTTATTTGTCATGAGCAATCAGAAAAACGCAATCAACGAAATCAAAAAAGGTTTGGATTCAACACAGCTAGAAGACCGTTTAGAAATGGTTCAATTAGCTAATGCAGCAGCAGCTAAAGATGCATGCATCAACGGTAAGTGTAAGCCTAAGTAATCTAGACCATCTTTGCTATATGGGCTAGAGCATCATGCTCTAGCCCCAGCTCATCGACATGCCAAACTTTGTATCATGAAAAGCAACAACAACAAGCCAAAAAGTCAGAACAATATCAAGCAAATTAAAGCCATGTTACAAGCTGAAAAACTAGAAGATAGATTAGAGCTGGTACAGCTTACAGGTGCGGCGGAGGCGAAAGATTCATGTATCAACTCTAGCTGTTAGCCAAAAGATTAGGTACGCAACGGTCATTGAGTAGGTCTTTTGGGGCAATTGCCCCAAAAGTTACCTTTTACAATTCATTTTTCTTGCAGTAAGGTCGGATAGTATTATTTGTATACCTAGTATACCTACTTTTTCATTGCCCATATGCAGGAATTTAAATCCATTATCATGAATACCAAAACGCTTAGGTTGGAATTACTCCACACCGCTGAATTACATAAGGAAGGAAAAAGATGTACGCTCATTCATGGAAATAGTGCATTCGCTATCGGAGAATTGTTGTATCAAGTTATTTACGAGATACAAGGAAAGAGAGGGTTAAAGGAGGTTTGTACCAATATTAGTGAGCAAGTTGGTTATGAAAACAAAGAAGAATTAGAAGCACTAATCGAAGAGAATTTGATCAATCTTTGTGATAAAATAGAAAGCAAAGATGGTGAATCATCAAAATATATTTACGGGCAAATTAGTTTGATCAAAACCGATCACATACTGGTATTTGCACAATATCTGAAGCATTTCTTTAGCCCTGCTTTTTTGGTATTAATAACATTGTGCTTTGCAGGTGCTTTCAGCTACCATTATAATTATTTACCAACAAGTGTATCCTTCTCGGATTTAACCGTGCCACAAATTTTTGGTATGTATAGTATTATCACTTGCATCGTGTTCTTTCATGAACTTGGTCATGCTGCAGGGGCATTACGGTATGGTATTCGTCCCAAAGAAATAGGGTTTGGCTTTTATCTCATTTTTCCAGTGCTCTTTACTAATATTACCACGATCTGGGCATTGAATAAATATAAAAGAGTAGTCATCAACTTTGCAGGTATCCTCTTCCAAATGTTGGTACACGTATTTTTAGTATTGGGGATTGTTTTTATTCCTCAACAAGCAGATGTCTTTCAAATGGTGATTAGAGTCAATTTTGTGTTGATGATCTATTCGCTAACGCCATTCTTTCGTAATGATGGCTACTGGATTTATTGTGACCTATTTGACATACCTAACATGATGCAGAAGGCTTATGCCTATCCAACAAATATGTTTAAAGGCCTATTTTATAACACGAAGGAATTTGTAGAAGGTTTTGCACGGAATTGGAAAAAAGAACTTCCACTTCTCATCTTCAGTTATGGCAATTACGTCTTTCTTGGCTGGTTTATAATAACCTATGGAAAGCATCTTACAGATATTACTAGTCAGTTATATGCCTACCATATCAACGACTGTACATCCTGTTTGACAGCTAGCCCATTCAGCATAGGGTTTGCGTATGTGCTACTATCGATAATGTTAGTCCACTACCGAAAAACACTTGCTGCTTTATTTATTCGTATTCGGAGCCAGTTTATTCAATAACCATAAGAAATCACCAATTATGAAGCGCGAAAAATATTTAAAAGATATTCAAGGAATTCGTAGCGATATTGAGCAGCGATTTGGTGGGCTTTCGCCAGAAAATGCAGCTTCTTACTACGACTTTTTAAAGTGCAAGGCCAATTTAAAAAACTATCTGCCTTCTTATAAGACAAAAAGTCATCTTGACTTTTTTAACGATGTATGGTACTACCGTGATTGGGCAGAGTTAGATCAACGCCATTCTTATGCTTATCGCCATCCTATTGTGGTAGGTGATCAAAGCTTACTTTCAGATGGAAAGCCTAAGATTTTTTGCACTTTCCATATTGGGTCTTATCGTTTAATCAATTTCTTATTGGTTAAAAATGACCTAAGGTTCACTTTGATTGTGGCAGATGATCATTATGCTGACATGGAGAAGGAATTTGGCTTCCTAGCCAATAATTATATGAAAGAATGTGGTGCAGATGCTGGTTTTAAAGTGCTAAATGCGCAACAAGGAAACATTGGTCTGCAAATGATTCGTGAGATAAAGCGAGATAATTCCTTAATCATTTATATCGATGGCAATACGGGAGTAGGAGGAATGGAACGAAAGGATGATAAAATGGCAGTGATCGACTTTTTAGAAGGTCAGATTTATGCACGAAAAGGTGTAGCCTTTTTATCCTATGCTACTCGTGTACCTATCGTGCCTGTATTATCCTATTGGAATGATGATCAGCATCCTGTAGTACATCTATTAGAGCCAATTTATCCAGATAGAAGCCAGGATACAGAAGAATTTTGTGTCAGCACAACACAACGCCTATATGACCTTCTGGGGGAGTTGGTCATCAAAGAACCTGCGCAATGGAATGGTTGGTTATACCTAAGTAATTTCAGTGTGCCTTCATCAGAGGAAGTCGTTCAAGCTAAAGAAAACAGTGCTTACACTTTCAACCAACAACGTTTTGACGTTTTTCCATGGGAAAATAATCACTGTTTATTTGATTCCAAAA
>JAKVBE010000005.1:0-88199 GCA_022447755.1 Lentisphaeria bacterium
TTCATTGGTGCTTGTGTTAGTCATACCAGCAAAACAAGTGATTGGCTATGCGCTTTGAATGATTCTGTTAATAGACAATTTCCTAATGGCATTCGTATGCATGATAGCTTAATGTTGGTATCAGATAATGGATGTCAGCCAACGTCAAAACGTTACCAGAAGGAATGTCATTATTTGAATATCCAACAGGTATTCACATCATTTAACAATCCTAAAGGAAATGCTGATACCGAAAGGTTTATAAGAACATTAAAAGAAGATTTAGTTTGGCCTAGAGAATGGGAGAATATCTCAGATTTTAGTCACGCTGTAACGGAATGGATGGATGATTACAATAAGAAGTTTCCACACTCTTCTATTGGAAAGATTCCACCTTATGAATATGAACGATGGTTTTATGCTTCAAATGCAGCTTAAACTATCTTAAACACAAACACAATCTCTGTCAAAGGTCACTACGTAATGCTGCCCTTGACAAAAGGGGTGCATTACACTTTAATCTATATTTGCGACTCAAATATGTATTTTGCTCACATTTTCAAATATCTAATTCATTTCAAGAAAATTTATTAGTTTATAAGTAAACTCCTTATTGGTATATCTTTAATTGTGTTTTAGTCACAAGGTTTTAAGTTTTTTAAACTTTTAATCAAAAATTATCACAAAGATGGGAATTATTTAATGATTTTAGAAGGTGATATTTTCTATATAAATGTGTAGACAATTGATCAAATGCAAACTTTGAACGTACTAATGAGCACTCACATAATGATATGGCAATTGATAGGTATGGTAATTTTTATTATAGTTTCTGCAACAAACCCTATCTTCCTAAAATTAGGCCATGTAGAGAAATCATCGAGACATATGACCAGGAGAACCCTGAGCTTCACTATTTAATAATATTAGAAGACGAAGAAGCAGAGCACCTTTGGACTATTGATTTGGTTTCAGATACTTTTACTAAACGTACGATACAAGGAGAGATTGTCCATTCAATTGATAGAAATGCTTTAAAGTTGCAGATAACCAACCTTTAAATAAAACTGCTTTAGCAATTGATCTAGAAAATGCTATTATATGGGGTGCTGGTGGTGACGATCGTTATACTGGAGCTGACTATACAGTCGTTAAAGCAGTTCTTTGTCCGATTCATGATATTGAACCAGGTAAATTTCAAAGTCCTCATGGGCTAATTGCGGATGCTGCTGGTAATATCTACGTGTATGAGTGGTTGTTTAGAAATCATATAACGAAACTAGAAAAATTAAATTAGAGGTATAATGATGGAGATAAAAGGAAATCAAATTGATTATAAGTGGATACCTAATTGGACGAATTCGAACGTTGTTTCAACTGATATGCATTCACACAATGACCTAGCGATTGATTCCGAGGGTAATTTTTATGTTAGTTTTGCTCAGGAACCATACTTACGTGTATTTAATCCTGCTGGAGAGCAGTTACGTAGTTATGATGTATTAGGACCAGAAATTCACTCACTAGCTATTTCAAAAGATGATGAGGGCGAATGGTTATGGATGATTGACCTTTCCAAACAGAAACTTCATAAATGCTCAATGGATGCAGAAGTTTTGAAGACTCTTTCAAAAGTAGATTTTAATATTGAAAAAGATGCCCCATTCAACATAACTGCTTTAGCCATTGATCCTGCAAATGGTAATGTTTGGGTTGCAGATGGTTATGGTGGCAATGTGATTTATTGCTTTGATAAAAACTTTAAATTGTTATTTTCTTTTGATGGTAGCGAATCCGTATGTGGTAATCTAAGTCAGCCTCACTGGATCTTTGCTGATACTCGTAAAGGATATACTGAAATCTATATTGCTGACCGTATGAATCATCGTATTCTTATATACAGTGCAACGGGTGAATTCCTTAGAGAAATCGCAAAAGGGCTAAATACACCTTCAGGTTTTTCTTCCTTTGATGATAAACTGGTAGTTGCAGAGTTAAAGGCTCGCTTGCACATTTTAGATGCCGATGACAATATTATCGAAACTTATTGTGACGGAACTGAATATGTTGAATTAGAAGGTTGGCCCAATCGTAAAAGCGAGTCTGCTGTTTGCCCTATTCCAGTTATTGATGAAGGAAAGTTTAATAGCCCACATGGTATGATTGCCGATGCCGATGGGAATATCTATGTAACAGAATGGCTTTATGGTATCCGCCTAACCAAGTTAGAAAAGCAATAGCCAATCCTGAATCATTTTATATCAACAAAGTCTCCAGACTTAGGTGACTTTGTTGGTTATTATTTTTTACCAGATAATCGTAAAATTTCCTATTGTAAGACCATAAGGTCGAACTGTTTCTACATGACCATCTGCAAAGTTTGCATTCATATTTACATTTCCTCCATGTCTATATCTAAAATGTCCATACCATGGATCACGTATATCTGGTCTAGCAAAATAGCCATCTATATCTAATTCAGGAGCATAAACTTCTGTCTCTTTGTCTGTAAAAGAATTTGGGTTATTGCGCCAGCTTTCATAACCACCTAAAACGTTTGAATCAGAGTTTGCAGAAGGGCGTAAGATCATTTCAGCACCATACCACCGCGTTAGTCTACCGTCGCCTGCTAAAATTGTTTCACTTGGGTATGCTGCATCCATCTGAGAAAAGGGGTGTGTACTCGCATTCCATGGAACATAAGCAGTATTAAATACATAGCTTAGAGGTTGTTCATCAGTGATTAAATCAGATCCATCATCTTTTGTTAAGCCATCTCCGTCACTTCTAGCAGTTGGGCATGTCCAAATGGAATATTTTTTCCCACCTTCAAATGAGTGCTGTGCTCCACGATTGCTCCATTCCAGTTCACGATCTAATTTATCTATAGATCGAAAACGTCCATCATCACTATGGAAATAAACGGCTACAGCAATTTGTTTTAAGTGATTTTTACATTCTGTACTGTAAGCTTGTTGTCTAGCCTTTTGTAAAGCTGATAATAGAATTGATACTAAGACACCAATCACTGCAACCACAACCAATAACTCAATTAATGTAAATGTTTTCTTTTTAAACAAAATAAACTTCTGTTATTTAAATTAATATTAAAATTTTAGTTTTTTTATTTAATTAGGGAATATTGTAGAATATAAAACGCATAATCAATAATATAATTATTCCTGATGGATCTAATCAAAGATTCCTCCAGTTTAACAATCAACTAGATGGTCTTGGTTGGTATCACAATGGCGTCTCTTGGGCTGGATTTAGCCATTTGATGGCGGGGCATAGGGTATACCGCTCTCATGCAGAAGACCACTTAGTCTTCATTGTCTTGGAAGGCGAACTGTATTATCAATGCAATGATTTTAGTGGGATTGTCAAACATGGTGATTTATTGTTTATATCTGTATATCACATGCATGAACTTTGGGGTGGAGAAGTGAAAGGTTTATGGTTTTTGTTGGATCCAAGTCACCTTAAGTGGTAGTGGCTTCAAACCGTTGAACCTTTTACTCAGAAGCCACAAAATATAGAGGCACTCGAAGTTTTATGTAAGTTAATTCACAGTGAAATGCAAAAAGTCTATAGTTCCAGCGCTAATATAGCTGGAGGTCTTTGCCAAACAACCTTAGCATACCTATCGCAAGCCCTGGAACAAAATGAGCCCAACCCCAAAAATCATAATGTTGAAAAAATTGAAAAAGTTTGGTTATGCGTTCAGAAAAATTTACAACATCGCTGGACTATTGGTGAGCTTGCTAAACTTGCTTTTATGTCTAAACCACACTTTCATAATGTTATAAGAGAAGTTTATGGTTGTAGTCCTATTGTTCAAATTCGAAAGATGCGTATTGACCACGCTAAAACTTTACTTAAGTTCACTGATTATAAATTAGAGCAAATCGCTATTGAATGTGGTTATCAATCTCCCTTTTCTCTTTCAAGTGCTTTTAAAAAAGTAACTGGAAACTCACCAGACTTCTTTCGCAAGAATAAGTAATATCTATTTGTTTTTTCTAGATATATGATGTGTTCAAAAGGTTAGTTAATTTTTCTCACGTACTTTCCTGGCTTCTCCCAAACTTGAACTAAGTGAAAGGGGAAAAGTTGATTTCCTTATTATTATTGTATTTTATAGAGCAAGAAGTTATTTCTGTTTCATAAATAAATTAACTTAATAAAGGGAAATAAACGAATGGTTAATCTAAAGGTATTGTTATTATCAGTGCTTTGCATGAGTGTTTTGGCGAATAATAATATTCGTAATTGGACAACGAAGGATGGGGTTGTTCTTCGGGGGGAAGTCATCAACGTTGATATTGAAACTGGGGACGTTATTCTCCGTATTGACGAAAATGAAGAACGATCTTTTGAAATTACAAAACTTAGTGATGAAGATCAACATTATCTTGATAAGTGGATTCGTATTGAACATGATCTTGTGGAAATTGTTATTGAGTCTGGTGGTGAGTATGATCAAGTCCTGACAGATGGAGATTATCCAACTGATTTATATATTTACTATCCAAGTGCCTTTGAAAACAGTGAAGAGACTTTACCTGCATTAATCCTTTTTTCTCCAAGTGGAAATGGTAAGCAATATTTAAAAAATTATGTTCAAGCTTCAGAGGCTAATAGCGTCATAGTTATTTCTTGTGGGACTTTCCGAAATTCTCGAAATAAAAAATTAGGTAAAGAATTCTTGGCTCGCTATAAAGAAGTTTTAGCTTTTATCACAGAAAATATAAACTTTGATAAAGAACGTCTTTTTATAGGCGGAACTTCTGGTGGTGCTATGCGTGCCTTTAATTATAGCTACCTAGTCCCTGCCAATTATAAAGGTGTTTTTTCGAATGGTGGATGGCTCGGCGGAAAGGACTTTTATTCAAAAAATTATCCAGATCATTTACGCGTGGCTATCGTAAATGGTGATGCTGATAAGGGTGCAAACCATTGGGTGAAGAGCGATATAGAAGTACTTAAAAAGCATAAGGCTATTGTTAAAGAGTTTTATTTCAAAGGAGGACACCAATTGCAGCCTCCTGAAGTTGCCACTCAAGCACTTGCTTGGCTAATCCAAGCAGAATAAAAATACAAAATCTAGATAAAGGCTAAGGCAATTTTTTTGAGGGCTTTTTACTACTGACTTTTATAAAGATTTAGATATTCTCCTATTTAAAGAGAGTGTGTGTCGCTCCTCATATGATATTAACCTAAAAATTTGAGATCAAAACAGAATCTTGTATATTCGGTTTTTTTTACGCATAGGGTGTCAAATAAGCATCAAAGTTTGCAATTGAATTCTATCTTTTTATTTCTCTTTTAGATAGTTGCTTGTTGCGTAATATAGTTCTAGGTCGTTTCATTGAGTGTAATACAAATGATCTCATCAACTTGGAAATGATAAAGTAATTTGATATAATTTATCATTTTTGGATGGCTGAACTTTAAGTACACAAAAGACCTCATCTTTTTACTGAGAAGTTGTTGTTATAATTAAAAGTAATTGGTCAAGAGGAATCACTCTTAACCAATTTATTACTAAATCTTGCTCGTTTTAACGGCTAAAAAGGTTTCAGTCCAAATAACTTTCTTTATCAACAACTTCTACATAGTACCAGTTTAGGGAATGTACAGGACTATACGCAATAATTAAACTACCGTCTTCGGATTCAAATCGGCCGCTTTTGCCACTTTGATTCTTTAATGAATTATGATAAGGAAATGGTATCACCTTTAGGTCATCATCAGACATTACTGAAGAATAATCAATTTGATCTGAAATTACAACTTTCCCTTCATTATTTACTAAATACCGCCCTTTAATAAACCAGTTTTTGGCAGCTCGATTTTGAATCCACTTAATAACATGATCAATTTGTATATCAATTGCGGATACTCCTTGAGGCTTATCTCCTTTACCTCTAATGGCTTTAGTTGCGCTCACCACAATACCCTGACCAAAAAGATCTACATATGGTAGGCTCCATTTTATTCCGCGATATTGAAGGCCATCTTGATACCAAACACGCTTTCTAGGATCATAATCTGCATCAATAACACCAGTTCCCGGATAACTCAAAAGTAAACCATCTTCAAAACCGGAGTATATCCAACGTATTGGATACGTTTCTTTTAATATGTTTGTATTTCGCGCTCGCTGCTCTTCTGTACCACTTTTGCGGATGTAATGCTGTAAGTCTTGAGGCATATTATAGGTACGAGATAATTTTTCAGAGTAATCGCTTAATTTTGCTCCTTTGGGGATTTTATAGTTACCCATTTCAGCACTAACATATTGGCCATAGGAGGGGGATAAGAATGTTCCGCTAGGAAGATCTCTTGTCTTTGCAAATTCTGTGTAGTCAGCATAGCCAAGTCCTTTTGGACTGTGAGATGGGCGCAATTGAAGTTCAACATGGTCTGCGTACCTCTCAACAATAGTTCCAAGCAAATCAAAATGCTGATCAATCTGAGCTGCTGTAACCTCTACTCGAGCTGAAAGGTTTAAAAGAGCAATAGAATCTTTCTTGGTTTTTTCAATATATTGATTATTGCGATATAAACCAACGATTACAGCAAGCATAAATAATATCGCAAATGACATCATCAACAAAGTTGCTAAACCACGGTTTTTTACAACCCATCGAGAGATGGAGCTAAAGAAATTATCTGGACGTGCTTTTACTTCATCCATGCTCATATAGTTCTTTATGTCTCTTGATAGGGCATCAATACTCTCATAACGCTCTTCAGGGTCTAGCGAAATTGCTTTCAAGATAATGGCTTTTAAATCTGCAGGAATTGGATGATTTAAAATTACATGTTCAACAGGGTTTAGGTCCCCTTGTACTGTATTAAGAAGGGCTTGTTTCACAGAAGTTGCTTCATTTGCACCATTAAGGCAAACTAGTTCATAAAGTATGATTCCCATTGCATATTGGTCTGCTTGTTTTGTGTATCTTGCATCTAGTGCTACTTCTGGAGCAATGTAACATGGAGTCCCACAAATATCACCCTCATAAAATTTTTCACCTTCTGGGATCGTTTGTGCGATTCCCCAGTCCATGACGTAAACTTCTCCATGATTACCAACCATGATATTTTCTGGTTTCAAGTCACGGTGAATCACATCTTTTTCATGAGAAAAAGATAAAGCTTCACAAACTTTTATAAAGTAGCCCAGTCGTTTATTGAGCGCGGCTTGTTCTTTTTTCCATGTCCAATCTTTACGGCGCGCATTTAAACGGTCATCTTCAATAATTTTTTCGAGTGTTTTGCCATGTATTAATTTCATTGAGATATGAAGACCATCATCATCATCTTTGTGCATATTATATAAAGGAATTATACATGGGTGATCTAGTTGTGCAGTGATTCTAGCTTCGCGAACAAAGTTTGCAACAACATCATCATTTTCTAATAGCTCTTTTCTTAATGATTTTATCGCAACATATCGTTTTAACAGATAGTCTTGACCTGTGTGAATTGTCCCCTGTCCACCCGAATTAAATTCATCCATTAAATTATAATGTGTCTCGATATTGGTCATCGTATGCATTTCTTCAATGGGTAATGGCGTATTGTCACCTCTGACACGACTTGTTTCAGATAAAATTGTTGTAAATGGAGAATTAAGCATACTATCGCTTAAGGTCTTAAAGACTGGTTCAATTTTATTTCCTGTTGCAATTGTTTTATCAATGCTCATATCATCATCCTTAATATTATTCCCTGTAAATGTCCAACTTCAGCTTAAAAGCACAAGTTCCTTGCTTAAAAATCACCATTAATTATCTTAGTATAGTATAGGTTTAATCACAAATTTTATTGGGTAAATAACTGTGAATTTGTTTGAGATCATTGTTGGTATGCTTGCAGGCTTAGCTTTGTTCCTGTTTGGAATGAGCATGATGTCAGAAAGTTTGAAAAAATTTGCTGGTGATGGCTTTCGTATATTTCTTGGTAAAATGACTGGCAACCGTTTTTCGTCTTTAATGTCAGGTACCGTGATAACTGCTTTAACTCAGTCTTCCTCTGTGACAACGGTTTTACTTGTAGGGTTTGTTTCTGCTGGCTTGCTAAATCTTTCCCAGTCTGTAGGTGTCATAATGGGGGCGAACATTGGCTCTACAGTTACCGCTCAGATTATTGCTTTCAAAATTACCCATTATGCCTTATTAATGGTTACAATGGGCTTTTTTTATGGCAGTGTTGTGAGAAACAAGCGTAAAAAGCAGATTGGTTGGATTTTAATGGGACTTGGATTGATCTTCTTTGGGATGGATATGATGAGCCAAGCCTCGAGCCCTTTACGAACATATCCACCATTTATTGAATTTATGGGAGAGATGCAACGTCCTATTCTAGGCGTTATTGCAGGAGTCATTTTTACGGCAATTGTACAAAGTTCTGCGGCGACAACTGGACTTTTAATCATTTTAGCAGGACAAAATATTATTAATCTTGAAGCTGGTATTGCGATGGCCTTTGGTGCCAATATTGGTACTTGCGTTACTGCGATGTTAGCTACAATCGGAAAACCGCGTGAGGCCCTTCAAGTTGCTGTACTTCATGGATTATTTAATGTGATGGGGGTTGTTGTTTGGATTTTTTTTATTCCTCAGCTGGCTGATTGGGTTACGAATGTTTCCCCTGCTTATCCTAATTTGCCGGAAGCTGAACGCTTAGCCAAAGAAACACCTAGGCAGCTAGCGAATGCTCATTCATTGTTTAATACCGTAAATGCCTTAATTGCTTTGCCATTTTGTAGTGCACTAGCAGCTTTGGTTGAAAAAATTGTCCCTATTCGTGAAGAGAGTCCAGATTTATACGCACCCAAACATATTCATAAAATGTATTTAAGTAATCCAGGGATGGCACTTGAACAGATGGCTTTGGAAGTTGCAAATCTTGCTAGTTGGCCACTTAAAATGAATGAGATTACGACAAAGTTATTGTTTAGTCAAGCAGACCGTGAATTATTCCAATTGCAAGAAATGAAGCAGGGGTGTGCTCGCCTATATGAACGAATTATTCAATATTCTGGTCAGCTTGGTGTCGCTACAGAGGATCCGAAAATCGCAAACCAGATTGAACGGCTTCTATGTGTAGCAAATAATATAAACCAGATCATTCAGGTGCAAGCTTCAATAAGTAAGCAGATTTTTTATTTCAAAGAATACAATAAAGTTGAGTTTAGTTTATTAAGTAAACAGCGTATTTTAGAACTTGAGAGGTTGATTTTATGTAATTTAGAGCAAATGTATTGTGCTTTAAAAAACCGTGATCCAGAGCTTGCTCGACAGGTGATTTCTAGTAAAAAGGTGGTAAGAAATGTAGCTGTCGCTTGCAACACTGCTTTTTTTGAGGAGTTACGTTCCGGTAATGAGGTTCAAGAAGCTGCGTATCGTCTGGAAGGTGATACAGTTTCTTTATTGAAGCGCATTTATTATTTATCTAAGCGTGTTGCTAAATACAGTTTGTCTTTCATGGAAAACTTGCCGGAGATTAGCGATGATGATGAAGATGAAGAAATTGAATTTTAGTTAAAGGGGGCATTATGCCAGATTTACCAGAGTTGTTTAAACGCAACCAAGAGTGGGCTGCAGAGATGACTGCAGAAAATGCAAGTTTTTTTGATGATTTGGCCAAAGGTCAAACTCCTGAGTATTTATGGATCGGTTGTGCAGATAGCCGAGTTCCTGCTAACCAAATTATTAATTTGGCTCCAGGTGAAGTCTTTGTTCATCGCAATATTGCAAATGTTGTTGTACACTCTGACCTTAACTGTCTATCGGTTATTCAATATGCTGTTGAGCACTTAAAGGTGAAAAGTATTATTGTTTGTGGTCATTATGGCTGTGGTGGTGTTGCTGCCTCTCTGGATGATTCTGACCATGGATTAATTGATAACTGGCTGCGTCATATCAAAGATATAAATCGGCATAATAAAGATTTATTTGAAGGGATGACGGAAGCAGAAAAAGTAGATTTACTTTGTGAGCTGAATGTTAAAGAGCAAGTATTGAACGTTGCAAACACTACAGTCGTCAAGAATCACTGGAGTAATGGTGGTAGTTTAACTGTACATGGTTTAATCTATGACATAAAGGACGGTATTCTTAAGAACCTTGAAACAAGTATTTGTTCTTTAGAAGATTTAGATGCAAGATATTAATTTTTGAAGATAAAAAGGCTTTTAGTTTTGCGACTAAAGGCCTATTTATATCTTTTTTAAAATTTTTTACATAGTAGGCTTATTTAAACCATTTTATATTACAGCCGCAACTCGGTTTTTGAATTTGCGGTCTATTGTGTCCATTTAGAATTGCATCCATTGCATTGCGGAGATCGTTGCCATCATTTGTTTTGTGATTACCTGGTCGAGCATCATCCATCTGGCCGCGATAATATAATAAATCTTCACCGTCAAATAAATAGAAGTCAGGAGTACATGCTGCCTTGTAGGCATGGGCTACTTTTTGCGTCTCATCATACAAATAAGGGAAAGTGAAATCATTTTCTTTTGCGAAAGTAATCATTTTTTCTGGCGAGTCTTCAGGGTAGTTTCCCACATCATTACTGCTAATTGCTACAACACCAAAGCCTTTATTTTGATAATCTTTTGCTAGCTCACTAATCGCTTCTGCAACTAAGACAACATAAGGACAATGGTTGCAAATAAACATTACTAAAGTACCTTTTTCTCCTTTACAATTGGAATAAGATACTGTTTCGCCAGTAATTGGGCTTATTAAATTAAAGTCAGGTGCTACAGTGCCTAGGGGAATCATATTTGATGGAGTTTCAGCCATAGTATTTTTTCCTTAAAGTTAATATATTAAATAAAATTATTTATACAGTATAAATGAAACTGGAGAATTTCAAATGGCTCGTTACAATGATCAGCCAAGTCACCCAATAAAACAAGTCCTATTTTTTTTGATGATTGGTGCCTTAGTCGCGGGTGGATATTACCGTCAAAATAACCTTAAAAGAGAAGCTGAGGCGGAGCGAAAACGTTTATATGTGGAGCGTTTGGAAATCATGGGTACATATGCAGAGGTGCGTTTTTGGGAAGAAGATAAAACCAAGAGTGAAGACGCCGCCAAGGTTGTTTGGCAGGAGTTTAACGAAGTAAATAGGGTTTTTAATAATTACGTCTCTGACTCTGAATTAACCAAACTTAACAATAGTGCATTCGAAAAGCCATTTGCTTGTTCTTCAATGATGTGGGAGTTGTTGATGCACGCAAAAGATGCTTATTCCTATACAGATGGTGTTTTTGATATAACGGCAGGCCCCATTATTAAAACTTGGGATTTTTATGGTATGAAACGTAAAACTTTACCTACGCCAGATGAACTTGAAAAGGCACAGGAAAAAGTAGGCTTTGATAAACTTCTTTTAGATAAATCAAACAAAACAGTCCAATTCAAAGTTGAAGGGATGTATTTAGACTTTGGTGGAATTGCTAAAGGGTACGCATTAGATAAGGCGCTGATTCGTGTGCATGAACTTGGCCTCAAAAAAGGCGTTTTGGATTTAGGTGGTAATATGCTATTTTTAGAAGTGGTACCTACAGGTCGTTCATTCTACAAACCTTCTATTCAGGACCCACGTAGTAACTGGAGTGATATTAAGACAATTGGCTATGTGCCATTAAAGGGGATGAGTATAGCATCAAGTGGGAATTACAATCGTTACATGGAAATTGATGGTAACTTCTACAGCCATATTATTAATCCTAAAACTGCTATGCCTGTTCAGAATAGTCTTCAATCCACAGTTGTTCATGAATCTGCTATGATTGCTGATATTTTGTCTACTGCTTCTTTTATACTTGGCGTTGATAAGTATTTAGATTGGCGTAAAGAATTTGGTGATGTTCACATTCTATTAATTCAACAAGATGTGAATGGCGAAATACAGGTCTATAAGAAACCCAAGCTTGAAAACTTGTTTCATCAGATTAAGCCTGTTGAGAAATGGGATACTAATGGTAAGAAGTAAAGTTATTATCTCCTGAGATATAAGACTTACTCTTGGAAATTTCTTGATTTTATAGACTACAAACCATCCCTGTTAGGAATCTAAAGAACTTTCATTTTATTTTAGTTGATTCTATTGAATGCAAGTAGTCTTCTCTTTAACATTTATAATGATCCCATAATTAGGTTCTCATGAATAAAATACCTAGATTTGAAACATCTTTTTTCTAAGTATAATTCCTTAATAATACTTAGTTATTCTCTATATCAAACCTTGATTGTACTTCTGGCTATAGCTGATATTGACAACTTGTTGAGTACATTAGGTAATATTTTTAATCTGATCTCTTTAAATATTACTTTCTAACTAAAAAAGCATACCATTTTTTTGTATTATAAGCACTGATAGTTTACTTTTTTATTTAAAACATGAAAGTACGCCTTATAATGATTGGCTTGGAGGTCTTTTTGAAGAAAAATTATCTTATTTGTATTTGTTTCTGTCTATTTATTTCAAATGCAAGTGAAATTGTTCGTTTAAAGAATAATGCTGCTGAGGTAAAAGTTCTTGTAGGGTGGGGCGCTCGAGTAATTTCCTATCAGTTGCAGGACTCTCCTAATTTCATTGATTTCAATTTAGTTAAGTATGAAGAATTAAAAAAAACAAATTTTAAGCCCAATGCTTTAACACCTCATATTGATCTTCGAGGCCATATTGTATGGCTAAGTCCACAAATTGAGTGGTGGACACAACAGGCCATTAATCAAGATCGTTTAAGTAGAAAAGCAATTTGGCCGCCAGACCCTTATCTGATATATGGGCAATATAAAACTGTTGTACAAAAATCTGACTTACTCAAACTCCAGGGGACCATAAGTGAAATTACTGGACTTGTATTTGAACACGAATTCCATTTACAGGCTAATGGCAACTTACTTATAAAAACTACAGCGACAAACAAACGCAAGGAGGCAGTTGCTTGGGGGCTTTGGAGCAATACTCGTATAAAACCCGAGGCATTATTTTACTTAAAACCTGAGGCTAATGTCAACTATTTTTTAAAAATGAATAAAGCAAAGGCATCAAGTCTAAAGTACGAAAATGGTTATTTAATATTTAATGTGGAGGATGGTAGTGGTAAGCTTCATTATGAGAACCATCTGCCTTTATATGCAAATCTAGAAGGCTGGGAGTTTAAAAAACAACTTGGTAAAAGAACTCCTGGCAAAGTTTCCGATGACCATTCAGCTGTAGAGATTTTTGTCGCTCAAGATACTGCACAAAAATCCATAATTGAACTCGAATTATTAGGTGCTTACAAGACGTTGCAACCGAATGAGTCCATGTTCATGGAAGAGGAGTGGTCTATATATAAGTTAAAGACCCCATAGATCAATTCATAAACAAATTATGGTTTGTATAAATAGTTTATTAGCAGGCTGTGTCATATTTTGTATGTTTTGTGGTATTTTTTGAGTATGATAAGCTATTTAAAGGACGTATAATATAGTATCAATAATTATATGCAGAGGTTTAGTTGAATAATTTTTTATATATTTTGACATTTTGGGGCATTTTAGTTAATTCATTTGGGCAATTGCCAGATGATCCATCTTCTACTACCTTGAGCACTGGGACAATTGCAAAATTAGCTGTAGAAGAACTAGAAGGAGTTAAGGATAAATCTTCATTCAGAGCCTTCGAGAAGAAGTTGGCAAAGTACAAAAAATTTGCTCCCAAGTCCCCTTTTTTAGTTTTTTATATCAATAAACTTGCAGAATTTGAGGGTGAAAAAAGCTATAGTTCTAGCTTTAGAACTCTTTTCAAGAAAGCTTCTGTAGGGCACCAAAAGCGACTTGTTGATGATGAGACTGTCATGATTCAAGTCCCTAAACTATATGTTTTTAGCCTTTCAGAGATTAATTTGCATTATAGGCGAAAAGATTATGACAAAAAACTTATAGAGATCTGTGACCGTTTCAATGATATTGCAGGGTATCGTCGTTATTTAAACAAAGCAGTCTATATTCATCCAGGCAATTGTTCCATGTTAGAGTTGTATCGGTCTCACAGAGCCCCCAAATTGGAGGAAGTAAACTTTATTTTGAAGGTTGGCAAAGAGGTTTTAATGGACCCATATGCAACTGATAAAGAACTCAAAAATATCTTGGAACGGTTTTACACGGCAAGCGTCTATAGCCGTGAAACAGAAGATCTTCAAGCAGTTATTGATAAGTCCGGACCTCGTATTAAGAAATCTTACCCCATCATATATTATTCCGCTGCTGTATATATTTTAGCTATGAAAAAAGAGCGTGAAGCTGCAATTGAAGAATTTAAAAAATTAGAGGCTCACGTCAAGCAGACTGACTTAAATGAGCATGACCGTAGAGTTGCTCTCTTTATTGAAAAGTTTATTTTTCAGGTGACAGGAAATAGACAAGGCTACCCAATTCACATTATTCCTGCAGATGAAATCAATATGTGGATTGAGGAGCTCAAGGATAAAAAAGGGAGCTCTGCATTAAAGGAAATTCGTGGTTTTGCTGAACAGACTGAAATGATTGAAAGTTCAAAAGATAAAGGCCTTTTTGTTTCTACAAAAACGGTGTTGAATCAGGTTTTGAGTGAAGAAGAAGTTGGAAAATATCAAGCCTACCTAAAATCCTATTTACGTGTTTTAGCACGTGTGAATTCTCCTGATGAGGTAAGTCAGGCCAAAGAACGCTTAAGTTTAAGAAAAGAGAGTCATAAGTTTCTAGAGAGTGACCCAAAGCAAGAGTTGCTAAATATTGGACCTGCAATAGAGCTAATGAAAACTCAAAATTTCCAACGTCTTACTCAAATTCCCATGGGGTCCAGTGATGTTTTTCAGGATAGTTTTTACCGCGACAATCTATTGGGTAGGCCTATTTGGCAAGTGAACCAAGGTGAAGGCTTTATTATTTTCAAAAGCTCGGTAGGTATTGTTGCGTTTAAGGATGGGAAGTTACAGTGGAGTCACAACTTTCAGGAATCTACTAAGTACTATTATCTTTTTGAGCGTAATAAAGCTAAATACATGACATTGGAAGGCCTAGTTGATGTAACGATTAATGACGACTCAGTTCTAGGGCGCTTTATAAGTAAAGAGGGATTCAGGCTTGTGAACTTTGATCTTTCGACTGGAATGATCAAATGGGAGTTCAGCCCCCAAAAGGTTCTGGTTGGGGCCCCTGTTATTCATGATGAAAACGCATACTTACCTGTTTTTGATACCTCACAAGCTAACTATTATTTGACAAAAGTTTCTATGCAAGATGGATCACTTATCTCTGAAACATTAGTCCATAATTCCTCTAATCCCTTTACAGTAAAAGGCCCCAATTATCATCCCCTTAAAATTCAACCATCATACAATCAAAAAGCAGCAAAAATCTTTGATGATATTCTTTATGCTCAAACGAATACTGGCTGTTTTTATGCGTATGACACTAGAAGTGATCAGCTGATTTGGTTACAAAATTTTAATGATTTAAGTAAATCACTTTATTTAGAGGGTAATCACGTTAGTGATTTCATTGTTTTGAAAGAACGCATTATTGTTAAACCAATTAAGGCATATAAAGCTCTTATTTTAGATCGTAAGACTGGTAAACGCCTAAGATCTCTTGAACCTAAAGGTGTTTTAGATATTAATTACCTAGGAAACAATCAAGTCTTGGTGTTTACCTCAAAATTTATTATGTGCTATAACGTTAAGGATTTCAGCAAAGTTTGGAGCTTAGAACTTCTGAAAGCTAGGTATATTGCACATGACTCAGATAAGCTAATGTTATGGACTCCCAATAATTTCATAATCTATGATTTTGCATCTAAAAAGCAGCAAAAAGTATCATTAAAGGATTTAAATTGGGTTCCTTTAAAAGTCACGGCGGAAGGTATTTGGGCTGCCCACAAATCACATCCTAATTTAATTGGGCAGTTAACTAAAAAGAGCTTAAACTATCAACCCGCTGAAATCAAAAACTATCCACCTCAAAGCAGTTTTACACATTGGTGGGCACCTAAGTTTAGAAATTTATCCATTGAAGGTGGACAGAAGATATTACAAACACCTTTAGAGGTCCGTTGGCGTGATCGTAATGGAAATTTACTCCGCAGAATTCCAAACTATGCAGGCTACAGTCACGAGTACTATCAAAGATTAAGATTAGGCTATGGAAAAGGAAAACTGGGAGTTGTCTTTGGAACTAAATGCTATTTATATTCTCAAGATTTGAATGAACCACCTGAAATCGTTGAACTAAGTCATAATGGAGTACCACTTTTGATTGATGATGTGAAGGGTACTTCTGATAAATTATTAGCTATGGCGATGACCAAGAATGATGACTACTTGTATTACGTTTGCGAAATTTGGCCCGAGCGTAAAGTCTTATATAAATTACCTAGGCATTATCATTCATTTTACCCAATAACCCCTGAAAAAGGCTGGTATGCGGTACATGAAAAATGGTTTTTTCTTGAAAAAGACCCCAATGTCCCAACTGAATTAAAAGCTCGCAAGGACTTTGGATTTCGTGGTGGCACACAACAAATACATACATACGTAGATAAACAAGGTCTTGTCTGGAACATAGGAAAAAAGGAAGAAAAAAAAGGTACCTTCTTATACGTTCTTAAAGATGGTGAATTTGAAGAAATCAAAAACAATAATATGACGCTTCCCGAATATCTATATCCTGTTTTTGAATCTAACAAATCACTCGTTTTATTTTCTAATAGACATCATAGAAACAATGTTGTAATTGTCAACAAGTCGAATTATTCGGTGCGAGCTATCTTAGAACTCTCTCCACATTTTACATTCTACTTGCATGAAGATTATTTATATTTGTATAGTTTTGAAAAGAATCGAAATAAATATGAGCCTTCTGCATATGTTTTTGGTCCCACAGAAAAAGGACATTATAAAGCGAAGCATTTCCTAAACAAAACGGTGAAAGAAGTCAAAATTAACGGATTGAACTTAGTTAAGTTAAATCATTTTCATCCGATATTTCGTCCTGAGAAGCATAGGATACAAACTTTTGAAATAGATGGTAAGATTTACCATGCAATGAATTGGAGTTATCATGCTAGTCGTATTGATAAGGAGATTTACCCTTTTGCTTTACTCGAACATACAAAAGATAATAAATTGATTCCACATCCATCAGCTTCTCTACTTACAGCGAGTTATTTAAATGAAGACTGGTATGATTTAGATGGTTCTTTACAAAAAAAAGATGAAGTTGTGTTAGCATTCCATAAAAAATTACCAATTCGTAAAACTCAATATCGTCCAAGAGAAGCAAAAACAGACTTTATTCTTGATGGTTTTTTTGATGATTGGGATGCCAATACGTTTGTTAAAACTGGTAAAGGGCGTTTTAATTTTCAGTTTACGTCATATTATCATGAAAACACATCTGTGTATTTAGCTGTAGAGAGCCAAGACGAAGAAGTCGTCAAGGCATTATCAGAACTAAATGGCCATATCCAAGATATTGAGGTCACAATTGCTCCAGGCTATGGAACCGGCTTTTTTATGAACCAAGATCTATATTGGAAAAAAGATGGTTTTTATTATGATTGGCGAATTTTTGCAATATTTAAAAAAGACCGACCAGAAGATAATCATAAATATAAAATACAGTTATCGCCAGACGGTCGTACAATTCAGTGTGAATTCTATATGCAACGAAACTGGAGATTCAATATTGAATCTAATAAATTAATTGCAGATGCATTAGGCGATGGAGCCCTGCGTGTTCGCTTGAAAGTTGCAGGGGTGTGGTATAACTTGGTCGAAAATTCGCCACATTTTTATAAAACTTTTACTAGATTTTCATTTGAGGGAAAAAGGAAATAAATAATGTCAAATCATGAAATTGATTGGTTGCAACAAGAGTTAGAAACATCCAAGTCCAGGTACTTGCTTGTTGAAAAAATATGCCTATGTGGTTTCTTTATTATGTGCCTTTATGCTGGACTCTTTGTTTTAGGCATTATGGATTTTCTTGTTCGTTTTCCTAATATAGTTGCACTGCTTTTAACCATTAGTATCTTCACTGCTGTCAGCTACTTTTGGGCAAAAGTGAAACGCAAAAGAATTGTGCAGTTAGAAAGTACTGAAATGATTGCTCGGTTTGTAGAAAAGATCTTGAGCCGTGAAACCGCCGAGCATAAATCTCTGTTTATTAATGCACTTCAATTTGGGACAAATGAACAATTGACTGGTTCTGAAGCATTAAAAGAGCAAATCATAAAACAGGCTCGTGAATCTGGTTTAAAACCAAGTGATATTCAACTATATGAAGATAAGAGTATAAAACGGCTGAAGCAAGCAATCGTTATTATCTTGGGCCTACTTGTTTTTCAACTTGTGACTTGGTCTTATTCTTCAATTGCGATGCAACGATTAATTGGTATGAGGGTTTTATACCCAACAAGGACTATCATTGATGAAATTCAATATTCACCTGTTCCTGTTGCAGTTGGAGACGAACAGCAATTACTCGTTTACGCTTCTGGCAAATTACCGCAAACTGGATATTGGTGGATCAATGATGGTGAACAGCAGTTTGCAATTGAATTAAAATTAATGGAGGGGCAGGATAATCAATACGTTGCTAGCTATCGTCCTGAAAATACCTATGAGGCATGGGTTGAATTAGGAGATGCTACCTCTTTAAAAGAACAGGTAGATGTTTACCCTTCACCAGGAATTGATAAGGGGATATTAGAGGTAACAGCTCCTAGCTATATGAACCAACAGTTAGATGAGCAGTTATTAGGAAATAATTATGTTCCTGCTGGTGCAACTGCTAAAGTTCGGATAACCCCTAATGTAAAACTTGCTGAATGTAAGCTTATCTTAGCAGAAACAACTGTTGACTTAAAACAAGAAAATGGAACTTTTTACTATCAATTTAATATGATCGATAAAACATTTGATTACCAAGTTTACATGAAAGACATACACGGCCTAGAACAACTAATTCAAAAACGTTATACTGTTCGTGTTGTTCAGGACAAACTGGTTCGTTTTCGTCTTGATGAACCAGAAAGTAGTTTTTCAAAGATAAAAACCGGGCGCTATTCCATTGTGGGACGTGCTACTGATGATTATGGTATAAAAAGAATTATTCTTAAAGGAACAATTTTTCGTGCAATAGAAAACCCCAAAGATGAATTTGATGACCGTGAAGATGAGATTGCATTACCTGAGAAAGTGATTTGTGAAGCGACTGATGAGGTCAAAGTTAGTGTTAACTTGAATACACAGGTTCTGCTCAGTCAGTATGATTTTGAAGTTGGTGATCGTATTGAATTTTATCTTGAAGGTGAAGATGAACTGCAGCAGGAAGGCCGCTTGGCTAGCTCTGAAAAGTGGGAATTATCGATTTTATCTAAGGAACAGATGCGTGAATTCATCTTACAGGACCGTGAGCTGGTTTTTAATCAGTTACAAAACCTCCAAGAAGATGAAGAAAGACAAGTTGAGATGCTTAAGGAACGGTTGGAAAAACTCCAGTAGGAGAAAAATAAAGGTACAAAATATGAAAAAACTATTTGTAACATCAGTTATACTTGCTGGCAGTCTTTATGCGAATGATATCGAACAGCATTTTATTCAGGACGCAAAGTCTACTAGAATAGCAATGCAGGACTTACAAACACAAATTTCCGTCTTAACTCAGACAATGATTGATAGTGATGTTTTTACTAATGAAGAAGTAAATGCATTAAATAAAGTAAAAGCCAGTTTAGCAGAAATGGATGAAGAAACCATGAAAACGGTCTTATACCATTTGATGGCTGCACTAGAAGGTGAAGAAAAAGATAACCTACAAAAAGCACATGATGGTCACCTGTCTATTATCGAAAAACTTGCTGAGATTGTAATTCTTGAAAAGAAAAAGGTTTCTGAAGAAAAATCTTCTGACAAGCTAAATGAGTTAAAAGATAAGTTACAAGATTTAGCAGAAAAAGAACAGGCTGGTGAATTAAGCGAAAATGATATTGATCAAGCAATGGAAATTGCCGATGATCTTCGAGATGAAGCAGCTCAACAAGAGGATTCAAATATTGAAGAAGCATTAGAAAAAAGTGCGGAAAAATTAGATGAATTAGCAGCTAAAGATGCTTTAGAAGAACTAGAAAATGCTTTGACTCAACAAGAAGACCAACCCCAATTTGAAGCGGAAGATTCAATGGAAGACCTTCTTCAAAAGGTCATAAAAGAAATTGAAGAACAAATAGGATTCACTTATAGAATTGCTGCTATTAAGCTAAAGACTGAAAAAGAAAATAAAGGCTTGGAATTAGTAAGTAATTTAGAGGATATTATCAAAACTTTAAATGAACTTGGTGAAACCGAAGCTACTAAGCTTGTTAAGGCTGCGCAAGAAAAAACACTTGATAATATTAATGACCTTGGACCAATGCGTAAAGATTTAAATGATGCAATTGCGGTTTTAAGGCAATCGCTTGAAGAAGCAGAAAAAGAGTCGCAAGATGAAGCTGATCTTATGGAAGACATTGCAGAAACAATGGCTGAAAATGAAGAGGCAATGAATGAACTTGCTGAGCAAATTGAGGAGGCTGAAAGTTTAAGTGAAGAGCTTGAGGAAATGGCTGAGAATGGCGCTAGCGAAGAAGAACAACAACAGATGTCTGAAACGCTTGAGGAAATAAGTGAAGAGTTAGGCCAACTAAATGAAAATATGCAGGAGCCAACTGAACAAATGCAGCAGGCCCAGCAAAATACTCAACAAGCTGCTCAACAAAGTAAAGAACAAAACTTTGAGCAGGCTGCTCAACAAATGCAACAGGCTGCTCAGCAAATGCAACAGCAGATGCAACAAATGCAGCAAGAACAAGAAGATCTAGAAAAGGCACTAAAAGGTGATGAGTTAGCTCAAACTCAACATCAAATGAACCAAATCCAGCAACATATGAATGAAATTCAGGAGCTTAAAAAAGATGTTGCACAAATGCAAAAAGAGCAGGCGTCTGCTGAAGGTCAAGGTACTCCAGAAGAACAGCAACAGCAAAGCCAGGAACAAAAACAAGAAAATGCTAAAGGGCAAGGTGAAGCGGAAGAGTCTGTTACTGAAAAAATGGATGAACTAGCAAAGAAAATGAAAAATGATGGATTAGGTGAATCTGCCCAAGAGGTAGAACAAGCAAAATCCGAAACTAATTCAAATAAACTTGAAAAAGCACAAGAGTCTTTGTCAAACGCCTCACAAAAACTTACCAAACAATTAGCCGCTTTATCAGAGGAACTTGCAAAGCAAGCTAAAGAACAAGGATCAGGTCAAGCTTCACAGGAACAACAACTTCCAGGAGGGCCCTCAGCACCAAACAATCCTGATGGCCCCCAACAGCAACAACAGCAACAAGCGGGCGGTATGTCGACGATGCCAGGCCAAGGGCAAAAAAGTACGCCTGGTGGCTCTTCGCCAGGTCAAAGTTCTGAAGATTCGGGCAGTGAAAGTTCTCAAGCAAAAAGTGCTCAATTCGGTTCTAATAGCTTAACACCCAAAGGAGAAGGTTATAAATACCGTATGGCTAAGCGTGAGCGTAAAGCAATTTTATCTGGAAGTAAGGAGTCTAGTTCTGAGCAATTCTCGAATCAAGTACAAAATTATTACAAAATTTTGAATGAGGAATAAAAAGGTGTTCGAAAAATTAGTAATTTGTTGCATACTTTCTTGGGGAATAACCGTCAAGGCTGACTTTAATTTTGATTCGAAAGTTTCTTTATCTCCTCAAGTTGAACAAGCAATCTTAAAAGCCCAGAAATACATTGCATCCAAACAAAAGACAAATGGTTCTTGGAGTGGAAACAATGGCTTCAATGGAATGGCCTTAATTGCACTTATGGTAAATGGTAGCTCTCCTGGAAGGGGTCCCTTTGGGGCACATATTTCAAAAGGTGTTCAGTACATTGTTAGTTCCCAAGAAAGTAATGGCTTTTTAGGACAGCGTCATGGTGAAGGACCCATGTATCAACATGGACTTGCAACATTAGCATTAGCCGAAGCATATGGAATGAGCCAGAACCCACAGTTGAAACGGTGTTTGACTAAAGCCGTAAACTTAACGGTTCGAGTTCAGCACCATGAAGGTGGTTGGCGTTATCAGCCAAAGCCAGAGGCAGGTGACTTGTCTGCTACTGTTATGCAAGTAATGGCATTAAAGGCAGCCAGTGACGTGGGTATATATGTCCCTCAGTCATCACTTGACTATGCTGTGAAATTTATTCGTAAATTATGGCGGCCTAAGAAAAGAGGGTGGGCTTACACAATTAATTCTCAAGAAGTCAACTTTAACCGAATTGCTGCAGGTGTTGTATCTATGCAGCAAGTTGGCTTACATGAGGATCCTATAATCCCAATAGCTGTAGAGCATATGTCTAAACTTTCTTTTGACCCAAATCGTAAAAAATCTCACTTTTGGTATGGCCATTATTATGCGTCTATTGGTTTCTATCATTATGGCGGTGATAAATGGAAACAATACTATCAGCGGATTAGCCGAGATACGTTGAAGCAGTGGAGTGAAAAATCGAACTTTAACGGCACATTAATAAAAACATGCTGGGGAGTAATGGTTTTAGGTGTGCCATACCGTTATTCACCGATTTATCACAGGTAGTTATGAGAATTCTGTTTGTTTTTATCCTAAGCTTCATGCAAAATATATTTGCTGCCGATGAAATTGTTGCAGATGGTAAGACCTTTCAAGGTGAGGTTTCAAAAATTTATGCAGATAAAATAGTTGTTGATAAGAAAGAAATAGCTTATCACACATCATTATCTGTAAAAATGGAAGCCTTCGCTGTTCATAATTTTGGATACCAACTGGTTTTAACGAACGGGTCAAAAGTTTCTGGCACAATTCGGAAAATTAGTAAAGAAAAAATTGTATTCATGTCGCAAGTATTTGGACTTTTAGAAGTTCCATTATCAAAAGTAAGTCAAATTAATTTTGATAAAACAAATCAAAATGACTTTGAATCTAAGCTTGCCGACGGAGAAGTGGTCATTCTATATAAAAATAATTCAAAAGTACAAGGTAAAATACTGAGTTCTAGTTTTGACAAACTAGTACTTAGAAGTGAAGAGGGATTAGTTACTGTAGAATTTAAGCAAATTTCGGTAATATGGTTTAAAGATCACGTTAATCAACAAGTCTTAACATTGCGTAACGGTGATGTCTTAATTGAGGGAATTGAGTTTAATGGAGAGAACATGCTTCTGAGTTTTCTAGATCAACAAAAAGATTTAAGCATATCAAATTTAAAAACAATACAACTAAAAAAATAAATATAATTGGAGAGTTAAAAATGAGCGAAGATGCAATTGCAGAGCCGAGTGTAGATTTTGAAGATATCAAAAATGTTTCTACAGCCTTTCATACAATTTTGGATGAACTGGAAAAACAGGTCATTGGACAGCGTCATGTTGTTGAGGAGCTTTTGGTAGCGGTTATGTCTGGAGGTCACTGTTTGCTAGAGGGAGTTCCTGGATTAGGTAAAACATTGCTCGTTTCTTCTCTTGCTGAAGCAATGGACCTAAGCTATAAACGTATTCAGTTTACGCCAGACTTGATGCCTTCAGATATCACAGGTACCGAAATTATTCAAGAGAATGTTGAAACTGGCCAACGTGAATATAAGTTTTTACATGGACCTATTTTCGCTAATATTGTATTAGCAGATGAGATCAACCGTACTCCTCCTAAAACTCAGGCTGCTCTATTAGAAGCAATGCAGGAAAAACAAGTTTCTATTGGTGGAACAATTTATAAATTGGATAAACCCTTCTTTATCCTTGCTACACAAAACCCTTTAGAACAAGAAGGAACATACCCACTCCCTGAGGCACAGCAAGATCGCTTTCTGTTTAAAATTTATGTGGATTATCCACAGTCGGCTGATGAATGTGAAATTGTTCGAAGAGTTACAGAGAGAAGCTTCGATAGTATTTCTGCAATTTGTGGTGGAGAAGATATCCTGGAAATGCAACGTATCGTTCGTGAAATCCCAGTTTCTGATGCTATCATTGATTATGCAAACCGCTTGGTTCGTGCAACCCGTATGAATGAGGCAGATGCGCCAGACTTTGTTAAACAATACCTTCATTGGGGGGCAGGTCCTCGTGCTACTATTAACCTTGTTATGGCCGCAAAGTGCTTTTGTGCAATAGAAGGTAAACCAACTCCATCCGTTGATGATGTAATTCGTGCAGTTCATCCTGTTTTACGTCACCGCATTGGTATGAACTACACAGGTAAAGCAGAAGGCTTAACTACAGACCAGATTATCGATATGCTTGTTGAGCATGTTGAAAAATATTAATCTGTAGGTCTTTAATTATATGTCTAATCAGTCTGCTATTGTAAAGTATTTCGACGCGGAAGCAATTTCTAAAATTACAGCTATTGGCTACAAACCTTTATCGCTTGTAGAAGGTAACTTAGTGGGAAACCACCGTTCACCGTCCCATGGATTTGCAGTGGAATTTGCTGGACACCGTCAGTATTCTCCAGGTGACGATATTAAGCACTTGGATTGGAATGCATATTTTAAGTCAGATAAATATCTTATCAAACAATATGCAATGGAGACAAATTTCGTTGGTAATATTTTGATTGATGTAAGTGCTACGATGGGATTTGAGTATGAGGGACGTAGAAAAATGGATTATGCGGCCTTTATTGCTGTTACTCTTGCTAGTTGTATCACTCGTCAGAATGATTTGGTGGCTACCACTTTCTTTGCCGATAAAGTCATTGAGACAATTCCACAGACTGGAGCACAAGAAATCATTGCCAAAATTTCTTCAACCATGGAAAATACAGAGCCTAAACATCCAAGCTCATTCGGTAAATTTTTAAATCATATTGGGGAACAAATTGGTTTCAGGCAAAGTGTGTTTGTCATTAGTGATTTTTTTGCAGATCCTGAGGAGATTTTTGCTGGATTGAAGCGCCTTCTGTATAATCACAATGAAGTCATCCTTTTCCAAATTATTGATCCAATAGAAATGGATTTCAATGTGAAAGGGCGTGTTGAACTTCATGGGTTAGAAGAGGATGAAAAGCTTGAGTTTGAGGGACAAAACATACGTAAAAGTTATAACAAGATTTTCAACGAATATCGTTCTTATATGGAATCTGAATCTTTGAAACTTGGTATTGATTATGTTCTTTGTGATACTTCAGAAAACTTTGGCGTTACAATGGCACGTTACATGAATGAGCGTGTGATAAAGGGGATTTAATTTTTATGCAATTTCTAAACCCGGGTATGCTTTGGGCCTTGCCATGTGTACTTATTCCAATTTTAATTATTATCTTTTTGAAACGCAAGAAGGTTGTTATTCATTGGGCAGCATTCCCATGGATGAAACAGGCAGTTTTGAAAAAGAAAAAGAAAGTGCTGAAAGAAAACTGGCTAAAATTATTTAGTAAGATGCTTTTGATTTTAGCAGTGATTTTGGCGTTATTGAACCCTATGTTTAAGGGGAATGGCGGCTCTTCAAATGTTATTTTTATTATTGATAATTCACCCAGTATGGGGACGATTGTCGGTAGTGATAAACGTTTAGCTAAAGCAGGACAATTTGTATTAGATTTTACCCAAGATCATAATGGAGAAGTTATGATTTACAGCTACTCAAACGAGTTAGTGCAACATCTAGAAAATTTCACTTTGAGTGATACACAAGTCAAAGGGGCTATTGAGGAAATTGATATACTGCCCCATGCAGGAGGAATTCAAGGCCTTTTGCAATTATTGAATCCTACACGAATGCCTTTATTAAACAAAGCAGATCAAATTATTATTATTTCTGATTTTCAACAGGATTGGTATGCAATTGATGATGGTATTAAGAAGCAGCTTACGGCATTAACAAGTAAGCACGGAGTTTCCTTTGTTCAGGTTGATCCGAGAGTAGATGTACCCAATATTTCTCTTAATAGTTTTAGTATCTATGAGGATGGTATCTTTAGTGGCCAAAAAAGTTGGTTGTACACAGAAATGGAAAATCATTCAGATATGGCAAACCAAAACCGGTATCGGATATTTCTTGGTGATGAAGTGATTGAAGACTTACTTGTAAATTTAAATCCAAGGGAAGTTAAGGTTATTAAAACTCCTATTCAGATTGAATCAACAGAGTGGATAAACCTGTTTGGAAGCATTACTTCAGACGCATTAACCTTTGACAATAGAAGAGAAAGTACTTACTACCTTAAGGGGGGCTTTGACATATTGATTTTGCAGGACTCTATCTTGACTAGTGACACAAAAGTAGAACCGCCTAGCCTTTATATACAGGCTGTACTGAAAAGTATCATGAACCGTGAACAAGTTAATGTAAAGGTTGCAGATACTTATGATATTGAAAGCGAAAACCTATCTAACTACGATTTCGTTTTTATGATAGGAGCTGGCGTTGAAACGGATACACAAAAATCAATATTATTAGACTACTTAAATGGTGGTGGACACGTGATCTCAATGTTAGATGCTTCTTCCGAAAGGGCACCTATTGAAGGACTTTATGCACCATTTAAAGCCGAGTCTCAACCTCAAAATATAGACCGTCAACGAGTTCAGGGGACATGGCTGTCATTTATGGATGGTGATGACATGAAACCTGAAAATATTAGCTTCAAAAACTCCTTTGTATTTGAGCCTAGCAAACAGTTTCAGGCAATGCTTTTTGCTGACCGTGGTTGTATAGGGTATACAGAGGTTGTTGATAAAGGCATGCATGCAGTTTGTGGATTTGTTCCTTACCGTAAATCAAGTAATTTTGCTTTTAATCCAAACTTTGTACAATTCTTAAATCGTCTTGTTTGGAGTATCTATAAACCCGCTAGTCATACTGAAGTGAATTTGGTTAATGATTTTGTTCATGTTAGTAATTATAACCCTCAGAATAATTATACTTTAGTGGATGAATCAGGTGATCCTTTACAACTTTTGTCAGAAGGATTAGGAGAGGATGTAGTACTTAAGCTACCAAACTACTTGAGAGCGGGAATTTATTCTGTTCAAGAAAATCAGGATGAATTGGCTCGTTTTGCCGTTGATAGAGAATCTGGAGACAGTAATTTGTTAGTCATTTCTGATTCAGATATAGAGGGCTATAAATCAATAGGTATTCAAACTTTTGAAGTTGGAGAAGATACTGTTTCTAATATTCGCCAAAGTCTAACATGGCTTTTATTTATTCTACTTGGCTTAGCAATATTACTCGAGCTATATGCTCATTTTTTAAGAAAGGAGGCCTAATATGAGTTTTTTAGGTCTTGATCAAATGGATGAAATTCATAAATGGGAAATAAATAGTCACTTACCCTTATGGATATGGTTATTGATTTCGTTCGCTGTGGCTGGATCTGTGTTTTTCTTCTATTTAAAAGAAAAAGAATTACCACTTAAAAACCGGATTACCTTAGCGTTACTTCGCTCTATTTTTGTCGCCTTACTTATTTTGATTTTCTTTGACCCAACAATTCAAGTGAATGGTGAAGCTACTGTTCGAGGTAATATACCTGTCATAGTAGATATTACTGAAAGTATGGGCGTTTCTGATATGTCAGAAAAACAACGCATAGAAGTCGCAAAGGAGATGCAAAGTTTGTTGAAAGACAATCTTTCTACTATAGATGGTATTGAAGCTCCAGTATATTGGTATGGTGAAGGATTGGAAAACTTAGAGTCAAAACCTGATAAGCTGAGCGGTATGAAAACATCAGTTAATCAAATGTTGAAAGATGTGATGAAAGCACACCGTGGAGAGCCTTTACCTGGTATTGTATTGTTATCTGATGGTGCACAAAATTCTGGAGAGTCAATAAGGTCTGTATTGCCAGCTATTAATCGTCGTAATATACCGATTTATCCTGTACCTATGGGCTTACCTGTTGCTAATGATATACAAGCTCAAGACTTATTTGGAGAATCTATCATTTTTGCAGGCGAAAAATTTAAGTTTTGGGGAGTTATTGATCAGTATGGTTATGATGAGCTAGAAGTCACGCCAAAAGTAAAATTTGGTGGATTGCCTATTCAACAAAAACCGGTCACTTTTACAAAGACAACGGGTAATGTTGTTGAGATTGAATTCAAAGCAGATAAAGCAGGGGTTTACGACTTAGAGTTAGAAATACCTGCAGAGCCTGGAGAGCTAACAGATAGCAATAATATTATAAAAAAGCGTATACAAGTTATCGATGATAAGTTGCGTGTATTATTTGTATTTGGTTCTCCAACTTGGGAGTTTCGCTATTTGATTGGTAATTTTATGCGTGATCGCCGTGTAACCCCAAAGGTTTATTTAAAGGACGTTGATAAAAGACTGATTGAACGCAAGACTGAACCATATATTCAATCACTACCTGAGGACCAAGAAGAATTAAACAAAAACTATGATCTGGTAATTCTTGGGGATATAAACTTACATGAGCTTCCCGAGGAGTTTTTGGAGTATCTAGTAGAGTTTGTTTCTGCTGATGGTGGGGGCGTTGTATTTAGTTCGGATGGGCGTTATATGCCTTATTCTGTGAAAGGCACTCCTTTGGAAGAACTTTTACCTGTTAAATTACTTCAGTATCAGGGACCTGTAAGTTATCGCCAAGAAGTCACACAAAGCTTTTCTACGCCTCAGCGAATGACGCTTACTGAAGACGGTATAACGAGTCCATTATTACGCTTTCACGCAGACCCAATTGAGAATAAAAAGGCTTGGGATTCTTTTCCTGACTTTTATGAACCAATTCCTAAGGTACAAGTCAAGCCTGCAGCAAGAGTGCTTGTTGAAAGCAAAGTGCGGAATGATGATTTACCAATATTTGTTTTCCAAAATTTTGGTAAAGGGACATCTATGTACATGGGCGTAAATTCCACTTGGCGTTGGCGTAAAGAATATGGTAATCGCTACTTTAATGATTATTGGGGAAAACTTGTTCAGTTCATGGGACTCCCTCATATGTTGGGTACCTCAGCACAATCATATATTCAACCTGGTGGACTTAAAATACGGTTAGGCGAAACAATGCCGGTAAAAATTATTGCTCGGAATAAGGATTTTTCACCAGTCGTTCGTCCTGAATTAGAATTGCTTATCACCCTCAAAGATGTAGATGATGGAAATGTTGAACGAGTTAAGGTTCCTGGAGTCAAAGATCAACCAGGTGTATATCAATTTGATTATTACCCTAAAAATGAAGGAAAGTTTATCTTAGCTTTAGATGATCGCTACTCAGCTGATGTCAAAGAGTTTGAGGTGGTTCTTGAGAACTTAGAATTGTTGGATGCAGGTATGAACCGAAAACTCTTAGATGAACTTGCTGTTTCTACAAATGGCCAAAATTTTGAACTTAGAGCAAGTGAAGATTCTTCTGCAGCCAATGAAGAGCTTATCAAAATAGTCAATAATGGTTCTGGTATGCATTGGAAAGATGCAAGCTTTCTGAGCCGCTATACAGAGTGGATCGTTGAGCAAATCAATAGCAAGAGGCGTTCTAGTGAAATGCAAGCAGAGTTGCGCATATGGACCTTCTGGCCATTATTCATTTTACTAATGATACTTATGACGCTTGAATATTCATTACGCCGTATTTGGTTCTTAGATTAAGTTTAAGGTTGCTATTAAATGTTTTTAATTGGCAACCCCAATTAATTCTAGCTAAATTGTGCACCTTCACTACTGCCAATAAAAAAGTTAGATTCGTCGTTTACTTGAAATTTTTTGGCAATTTGCTTTGCGCTTTCAAGCCCTTTTTTTCCTTTGCATAAAAGACAAACAACGCCTCCACTTCCTCCACCCGTGATTTTAGCGCCAAAGATACCATGTCCCGCGCCAAGGGAAATTGCAGCATTCACAATTTCGTCTGTTACTTCATTCCCAACATCACAGCGATTATAACTTGCATGAGCTTGGAACATTAACTCTCCTAATTGAAGAAGCGTTTCATCAAATTGCTCTGTATTTTCATCTATTAATTCTAGAAAACCTAAGAGCGAACGAAATATTTTTACTCGTTCATTTTCATAAATTGGATGACGCGTACTTGCAAGAATGCTATATTCTTTATCTTCTTCAATGATTGTTATTGGCGCATCTAATGTTTGCCCAAATTGATTAAGGAATGTTTTTCCAGTCATTTTTTCAGGTAATAAATTTCTGTAGTTATTTTCAAAATATGAAACTGGGATGTTAGCTAAATATCCTGAATAGGGGATATCATCCCCAACTTGTTGAGCGCGAAGTTCGTCTGCAGAAATACCATTCTGAGTTGCGATAATCGTGTATCCCATAAAGGCAGCAGCCCTAACATCCCCATATGAAGCGCCTCCTACAGAATGTCGAACTCCAGAGTCGATACCGACAAAATGGATTCCATTTGGAATAGGAGCTGGTTCTAATATTAGATCAGGCTGGCAAAGTATCGGCAGAAGTTGATCTTTTCGGCCATTTGCACTCGATAATTGATCCATTAAACCGCAAGGAGCTCCCACAACAAAATTTTCTACACGCTGACATAGAATAGCAAGTTCAGTTTCTGCAAAAGTTAAGTCCAAGGATTTCTTCATTGCATTCATAGACGCGACTTCAATGGCTGCAGATGCTGAAACTCCTTTACCTGGGGAAACTGCTGAATCAATATAGATTTTAAACCCTTTTATATTTGTCTGTTTTTCTTGGTTCAAAATTAATGCGCATCCAAAAGGGTAGAGGGCCCAAGATTTTGGGCCAGCTAATTGATCCCTGAGCTTTGTGAAAGATACTTCTCCTGCTTCTAGTATGTCAGCATAATTTATTTTGACATTTGAAGACGCACCAAGAGAAGAAGCATTTACACTATATGCTTCCATAACATGACTATTATTTTCTTGAAAGGAAGCAATACATCTCTCAGCAATAGGCATTTCCAATACTAATGAACCTGAGTAGTCCGCGATACCTCCAATAACATCAAGTCTTCCTGGAGCAGAAGCTTCTACATAACTGTTATTATCAAAAAAAGTTTCTTTGTTCATCTCAACCTTCAATTAGTTTATACTTTTTTAATAATGAGTTTAGGACAGGGCTTACCTCCTGGTAAATATCCTCGTTTGCATAGGCTACCCAATCAGTTGCAAGTGTTGTTTCTAGTTTTGCATTAAGATCATTTCCATGTGGATCCATGATTCTAAGACCTGCCTCTACACCAATCATATGCGCAGCTAGGTCATATGGATGGCATACGTGCCCATAGCGCATCTCATCAGACTTCGCAGTATAAAGCGTATGTCTTAAATCAGCAATAAACCGATCTTTACCTGTCAGTATCTCGTATAACTGTCCCCCTGAAGAAATGTATTGATCCTCAAAACTTAATATCTCACCTTCTTCAGCATCAGGAAATAAAGTCGCTAGCAACTCTTCTTCAATTTTTGCTAATAGTTGTTTCCCTGGCGTAAAGAACCTGCTAATTTGGGCAAATCCCCCTCGTATTGTTGGGCTCTTTGAAGGCTCTGGCGTAAAGTCAGTTATTTCGCCATTATGTAGGTTGCGTCTTCTTGCCCCAGTTCCATTACCTTTTATGGCAAATAGAGTATCACTAGTAAACATTTTACTCGTGCTAATCTCTACCATAACAGAAACTTCTAAATCCTGTAGACTTGTTTTGTCCCCTTTGTTTTCTGCTGCACCAGCTAAAAAGAATGCTGGTCTTTTATCATACATGAGACCACGAGTACCATCGATTGGATCCATGATAATTCTTAGTGCTGCATTTTCTCGTGTATATTGTTCTGGGTAAACCGTGATTTCGTCTTCGCCAATTCCTTCTGCGACTAAAACGATACCCCCAAAGCGTTCTGCTTCTTTATTTAGTTCTTTAATGATAATGTCTTCTGCATAGGTATCGATTTTGTATATTACATCAGAATTACTATGCGTGTGAACTGCGGTTAAATCATCCGTTTTTTCTGTTAAAAGTTTGACTGCACTATCACAAACTTCTTCTCCAATTTCAATAAGAAGGTCTAAAACTTCTTGATGTTTCATGAAATCTCCTCTAGGTTGATATTTTGTAACTCAAGTGCTTTTTCTTCAGGCAATGTATCTGACATAAAATTACCTCCTCCTATTTCAGGCCCTGCGGGGAATTTCTTTATCCCAGGTTGGCGTAAAGGAGGCAGAAATACTAAATGTAAATGATAGTCATCATAGTTCTTTCCATCAGTGGGTGCCTGGTAAATACTCATTACATAGGGAAAGGGCATATCGTAAAGCGCATCATATCGACGAATCAATTCTCTGTACATATCAGCAATTGCTTCTACTTCCTCTTCTGTTAATTCTGACATTGATGAACAGCGCCTTTTAGGAAAAATCCAACATTCATAAGCATATCGAGCAAAGTATGGTAAAATAACAACAGCATGATCATTCTCGCAAATAATACGTGAGCCATCATTTAGCTCTTCCTGAAGTATGTCATCAAATAAGTTACGTTTAGTTTCTTTTTTGTATGATTCAACAGCTTTTAGCTCCTGGACTGTATGTTGGAAAGGAAAGTTTGTAGCATAAACCTGACAATGAGGGTGTGGACTAGATGTCCCTACAATTTCTCCTTTGTTTTCAAAAATCAACACATAGTTGATATCTTCTCTCTCCCCTAGATCGAGAGTTTGATCTTTCCAAGCTTTTACTACTTTTGTGACAGCAGCTAATTCTAGTTGACTCAAGTTTATACTATGGTGTGGATTATAACAGATAACTCTAGCAATACCTTTGGCTGCCTTCTTTTTGTATAAACCTGCCTCAGAAGAACATACATCCGGTGCAAGAGGGCCAACTACCGGGTGATCATTATCAAAAATAAAAACATCACTGTAATTTGGATTCATCTCGCCACTAACCCTTTTATTTCCTGGGCATAAGTAGCATTTCTCATCGTATGATTTTGCTGTCGTTTCTTTCTTTTCGTTTGCACCATCCCATGGCCTTTGGTTACGGTGAGCTGCATAGACGATCCATTCCTCACGAAGCGGATGCCAGCGCTGCTCCCAGCCTTTGAATTCATTTTGCATAGCGCCCTCCGTGAGCTTTCTCCATCCAGTTCCAAGCATCTTGAATCGAATCTTTTACATCTTTATGCTTTGCTACCCACCCTAATTTTTCTTTTGCCAGCGTTGGATCTGCGACTAATTCTGGTGGGTCTCCAGCTCTTCGTTCACCATAAATATGAGGTACTTCTTGCCCAGTTACTTCTTTGCAGGTATCTATAATTTCTTTAACGGATACTCCTCGTCCAGTTCCTAAGTTACAGGAGAGTGAGTCTCCACCTGAAGTTAAATAATCATAGGCAAGTACATGGGCCCTCCCAAGATCTTCAACGTGGATATAGTCACGAATACAAGTTCCATCAGGGGTAGGGTAGTCAGTACCGAATACGGTTAGTTGAGGGAACTCACCTTTTACAGACATTAAAGCCAAAGGGATTAGGTGAGTTTCTGGATCATGATCTTCACCAATGACAGCATCTTGTGACGCACCACATGCATTAAAATAGCGGAGGCGTACAGACTTAATTCCATAGGCATAATCATAATCCATTAGGATCTTTTCTAGCATCAATTTACTTTGACCATAAGGGTTGATTGGCGCTTGAGGATGCTTTTCATCTATGGGGACATATATTGGGTTACCATAAGTTGCACATGTTGAGGAAAAGATAAATTTTTTACAGTTAAATTCGTTCATTACATCCAGTAAGTTCAAAGGAGCGGCCGTGTTGTTTTGGTAGTATTTTGCTGGCTCTGTTACTGACTCGCCAACATATGCATAGGCTGCAAAGTGTATGACTGCATCAAACCCATATTCTGTGAATAAGGATCTCACTAATTCAGTATCCCCTAAATCACCTTCCACTAGCAATACGTTACTATCAACAATGGCGTCTTTATGACCATAAACCAAATTATCTATTACGACGACTTGGTAGTTGCTTGCTAATTGCCTTACTGTGTGAGAGCCGATATAGCCAGCTCCGCCTGTAATTAAAATACTGTTCATTCTTTTTCCTCTAGTGCTTCCCATTTTAGTTTAGAATCTATAAAGTTATTTGAGAAACTTTTACTAGGTCGCTTCTCAGTGATAAGCAAATCAAGGCTTGATAATTGTTCAAATGTAAACCTTGATTTGCCTGATAGTTTGGAATCTTCCGCAATTAAAATTGATTTTCTACTACGTTGAATCATTAATTGTTTTAAACGTATTTCGTGATCATGCATACAGCCCAAATTTCCATTTTCTGATATCGAGTTTGCACTAAGTAAAGCATAGTCACATTCAAAACTGTCTAAAAATCGCTCAGAAAAACTACCTGTGTAATGACCCGTTTCTGAACAGAAAAGGCCACCCGTTAAGTAAAATTGACAATTACTGTCACTTGAGAAAGCTTCTGATAAATGCGAATCATAGGTGATAAATGTTATGTTATTAACATTTATTATTTCCAGCAAACAATAAAAAATCGTACTTCCAGCATCCAAAAAAATCGTACTTCCAGGCTCTATATGATTCAGTACTTGTTTAGCAAGTGCTTCTTTGATACTCTGGTTTTTATGGATCCGTATATCAGTTGCACTCACTTGATTGACGAGAATACCACCTGTTTTGAGCTGAAGTTTGCCTGCTTGTGCCAAGGCTCTAGCATCACGCCTTATAGTCATTTCAGTTACATCAAAGTCTTTGGCTAATTCTGGGTAAGTACAATAATTCTTTTTCTCAAGAAGTGATAAAATGGAAGTTTGACGTGCATTCATAAATGTTAAAATATTAACATTTGTGTGAATTTCAAATTTTCTTTTGTATTAACCGGTCTTTATTTGAATTTAGAGGTATTAAACTTTATTTTATTTAATAAGTTAAGGAACAATATTTTATTATGAGTAATAAGTATTCAGGTTTTGTTTGTGGAGGTGGCTGGCAAGATGGAGAAGAAGAGTTTGTAGAAAAAGAAGTATCTGTTGTAGTAAATGAGTTTAAAAACTTTGCTATCTTGAGCATATTATCATTTGTCTTTTTCTCTATTCTTTTAGGCGTCTTTTACCTTTTTGCTTCTACAGCTTTATTAATTGTCACCGGTATTATCTTCTTTATTGTTCAGTTTCTTTTTCTTTATCGCTTATACCTATCTAGGGGGAAGCCCGTTTATTCTCAAACTATAACGATAATTGAAGAAAAACATCCTTTTGATAATAGGAATTCTTACTAGTTGAGATCGAATTCTTTTATGTTTTGGGCTTTACCTCTTGGTAGCTTTTGATATTGTAAGCTGATTAATAATTATGAGGTTTATATTATCATGTTATCTTCAGAAATAGGTCGTTTCCGTTTAATTAATATACTTGAGGGTTTATCTTTTTTACTTTTGCTATTTATAGCGATGCCACTTAAGTACTTTGCAGATATGCCAATGGCGGTTCGTTATACAGGGATGGCACATGGAGTTTTGTTTGTGCTATTCGTTATGATGCTACTGCAAGTAGCAGTCACCAACAAATGGAAGCTGTTTTTTACATTCTCTTTATTAATTGCCACCTTGATACCTTTTGCTCCATTTTTCTGTGACAAGAAAATCAAGGCGATGGAAGAGGCTGAGCATTAAAGCTAATTTATTGATGTTTGGGGCATAAAAAAAGGCCATATTCATAAACGAGTTATGAACATAGCCTTTTCCACACACGGAAAGATAATTAGAAAATTGGACCTTTATTAATTACGAAGGATGCAGTTGGGTCATGATGTTCTACATCTTCACCAGACATTACATCCGTAAATGTCGATCTAATTTTATTGATCGCATTAAATGCATACATTTTAACTAGACCCGCGGTTGTATTATTGTCAAATAATGCCAGTAACAATACTTCTTCTTCAACTGCAGCAATAAAAATGCTAGTTTGTTTGCCTTGGTGGAATATCGCCGTGAACTCATCTTCACCCAGTACTGCTGCTAGCTGCTGTGTTGCAGCAAATGCGCCAGCAACCAGTGCAGATATTAGGTCTACACTATCATTTACAGATTCACCGCTGTGTACGATAATATTTCCACCTCGGTCACAAAGCATTACTGCGTTGGCTTCAGAGTTCTTAAGAAATTCATCTAAATCTGCTTCTAAAACTTCATATGTTGCAGGATTTAATACAAAAGCCATAATTGAATCCCTCCCCCCTTACTTGTTCTGTTTCTCTTGGAAATCAGTAGAAACTAATTTCGCAATCGCATTTAAGGTTTCAAGAACGCCATTACCATTAAAGGCAGAGGCTTCAATAACAGGTATACGAACTTCACCATTATTTATCAAGTAATCGATATATTCATTTGGTGCAATGTTGTCCATGTCGCGTTTGTTATATTGAAGTACATGCGGCATTTGGGTTAAGCTTGAGTTTTGAAGTTCTAAGTTTTCCTTCAAGTTTTCATAAGATTCTAGATTTTCAGGCATTTTATCCCACTGCGAGTCAACGCAAAATACGATGCCATCACAATTACGTAATACTAGTTTACGTGTGCTGTTGTATTTCACCTGACCAGGAACAGTATACATTTGAAATTTAGTGGTCCACCCTTCAAAAACAGTAGTGTGAAGAGGAAGGAAGTCAAAAAATAAAGTACGATCTTGGCTTGTAGCCAAACTCGTCAGGTTTCCTTTTGATTTAGCAGGAACTAAAGCGTGGATTTGTTCTAAGTTTGTGGTCTTTCCACAAAGCCCAGGACCGTAGTAGACAATTTTGAATTGTATTTCTTTTTTGGCATAGTTAACTAAAGCCATAGGTTTCTATTCTCCTTCGTAATTTTCAAGGGACCAAAGCTTGCAAGTATCTAAAGATAGCCCGCAAGCATATACTTGTAAAATGGTTTCAAATTCTTTTAATTGATATTAATACAAGTTTAAGAAATAATACCACCATCGGTATTCAAGAAAATCCCTTTTAAATTCATTTGAAGTGCTTCCGGGTTTGATGCACGCTCTAAAGCTACCTGCTCAGTGATAAGTCCTTCGTTTACCAATTTTAGTAAACATTGGTTGAATGACATCATACCTTCAGAATTACTTCCTTCAATAGCCTGTTCAAGACGGTTAAGATGACCTTCCATTAGTATTTTTCGAATCACAGGTGTATTTAACATGATTTCTAGACCAGGAACTACTCCTTTACCTACAGCTCTAGGCATTAAACGTTGACAAACAATCGCAGATAGGTTTGTTGCCAAAGCTATGCGAATTTGTTCACGTTCTTCGTGTGGATAAAAATCTAAAATACGCTGGATGGTTTGTGGAGCATTCGTTGTATGAAGCGTTGTCATTACCATGTGACCAGTATCTGCTGCTTGTAAAGCTGTATCAAAACTTTCACGGCGGCGCATCTCACCAATAACAATAACATCAGGGTCTTGACGAAGCGAACTTACCAGTGCCTGATGGAAGCTCAACGTGTCAATTCCTACTTCACGTTGTTCAAATACGCAATTCCGATCTGAAAATGTATACTCGATCGGATCTTCAACAGTAATGATATGACGTGCCATAGTCCGGTTCATATACTCAAGCATACAGGCCATTGTCGTTGATTTACCTGAACCTGTTGTACCTGTTACTAAAACGATGCCACGGTGCATTTCTGCAATTTTTAAGATCACTTCAGGAAGTCCTAATTTTTCAATTTCAGGTACTTGGTCTTTAACGTGACGCAAAGTTAAGCTGATTAAATTACGTTGTTTGTGTAGGTTTACCCGAAAGCGTCCTACACCTTCTTCTTGGTGAGCAAAATCGGCATCACCTGTTTCCCAGAATTGATCATGTACACGTTCATCACAGATCTCTTTTATCGCTTCTTGGAGAAATTCACGCGTTGGAATAAAATTTGCTACCTCCACCAGCTGGGCATCTACGCGAAGTACGACTGTGGAGCCCTCTCTTATATGCCAATCTGATGCACGTGCCTGTACACCGGTTTCAAGAATTGCACGGAGTTTTGTCATTTGAATCTGATTCCTTCTTGTTAGACCCTTCTATGAGAGTCATTTTTGAGCAAGTCATTTATAAGAAAAATTAAGAAATATATATGAAGTTACTGCTTCAAAAGCCTGCTTGCAACCCAAAAAAATATGGATTCACATATATTTTCAGCGTAAATTATTCTATTGTATGAAATAAGGAGTGAAATTTCTGTATTGTTTTTATCATTTTCTAATTTATATTATAAGTTGAATCGTCATACCCTAATTTTGTAATGAAGGGTATTTATTTTTTAAATGTATTATGGAGTAATCTGTGAGTAGTGATGTAATAGAAGTAGAAGGTGTTGTGAAGGAGTTGATGTCCAACGGTTTCTACAAAGTAGAAATTGAAGGTGGTCATGAAATTTTAGCACATGCTAAAGGCCGTATGAAAAAGTTTAATATTCGTATTTTAGCTGGTGATCGAGTTTCTTTGGAACTCTCTACTTATGATCCAACTAAAGGACGTATTACTTACCGTAATAAAAACTAATCTCTTATTTTTTTAGATTGAGTTTTGCTTTATTTATTGATAAGCATAGCCTTCATGTAAATTTTGAGTAACTAAATTTTAATAGTATTTAGATTGTCGATTACATAAAGTAGAATAGGGGCTGGAATGGTGTTGCTTACAAATCAGGAAATAAATCTTTTGCGTGACCTTTATCGAGGTGGTGCGCATTTGAAATATATTGTTTTACTCCCAGACGAAATGTTTACCGCTTCTAGGTTAGAGGCCAAGTCAATGATAAAACTTGAATGGTCCGATAATGCGCGTCTGGCTCGCTTACGTGCTGAGGGAATTCAGTACGTTTTTGATAATAATTTGAATTAAATTGATTTTTGGAGAAATCTTGCATGTCAGCAGAAATGGCAAAGGCATACAGCCCTGCAGAATGTGAAAAACATTGGTACCCTCAATGGGAAGATCGTGGATACTTTTATTCTGATTCTGATTCTGATAAAGAACCATACACAATAGTCATCCCACCCCCCAATGTGACAGGCGTTTTACACCTTGGGCATGTATTAAATAATACTTTGCAAGATATCTTATGCCGCTTCGAACGTATGCGTGGTAAAAATGTTTGCTGGGTTCCAGGTACTGATCATGCTGGTATTGCAACCCAATCAAAAGTAGAACAAGTATTAAAAAAAGAAGAAAATTTAACTCGCTACGATTTAGGCCGTGAAAAGTTTTTAGAGCGTGTTTGGGATTGGAAAGATCAATATGGCGGTACGATTATTCGCCAACTTCGAACTTTAGGATGTTCATGTGACTGGCGCCGTGAACGTTTTACCCTAGATGAAGGTTTATCAGAAGCAGTTTTAGATGTCTTCGTGCATTTGTACGAAAAGGGCTATATTTACCGCGGTAAAAAAATTATTAATTGGTGTCCTAAGTCACGAACTGCTTTGTCTGACGAAGAAGTTATATACAAGAATGTTAACGGGCATTTTTGGTACATAAACTACCCTCTAGCAGACGGTAGTGGTCATGTTACTGTAGCAACGACTCGCCCTGAAACAATGTTGGGTGATACAGCAGTTGCAGTAAATCCCTTAGATGAACGCTTTAAAGGTTTAATAGGTAAGAAGCTGATACTGCCTATTGTCGGCCGGGAAATACCGATTATTGCTGATGATTATGTCAAATCTGATTTTGGTACAGGAGCAGTTAAAATTACCCCTGCACATGACCCTAATGATTATCAAATAGGTGAGCGTCATGATCTTCCTGTAATCAATTTAATGCATGAAGATGCAACAATGAATGGGAATGCTGGCAAATATGAAGGCTTGGATCGTTATGCCTGCCGGAAAGCTTTAGTTGCAGACTTGGAAGGCGATGGTTTTTTAGTAAAGATTGAAGATTATGCTCATGAGGTTGGTTACTCAGAGCGTGGAGATGTTCCCGTTGAGCCACGAATTAGTCAACAGTGGTTTGTGAAAATGGAAGAGTTAGCCGCTCCAGCGCTTGCCGCTGTTGCAGATGGTTCAATTAAATTTCATCCGCCTCATTGGGTTAATACATATAATCACTGGTTAAACAATATTCGTGATTGGTGTATTTCTCGTCAGCTCTGGTGGGGACATCGTATTCCTGCATGGTATGCAACTAAAGATAATGGAGAGGAAGTTACTCTTGTTCGTAAAACGCGTCCAAAAGGTGTTGAAGGTATTCCCGATGATGCATGGGAACAGGAATCAGACGTATTAGATACCTGGTTTAGCTCATGGCTATGGCCATTTTCTGTTTTTGATTGGCCTGAAGAAAACAAAGATTTAGATTATTATTACAGCACAGACACACTTGTCACCGGTCCAGATATTATCTTCTTCTGGGTTGCTCGAATGATTATGTCTGGAATTGAATTTATGGATGACATTCCATTTAAAAATGTATACTTTACTTCTATCATTCGTGATGATATTGGCCGAAAACTTTCAAAAAGCCTAGGAAATAGTCCAGACCCATTAAATGTTATTGATGAGTATGGTGCAGATGCATTGCGCTACACAATGATTTACTTAGCTCCTGTTGGCACGGATATACGTTATAGTAACGAGAAGTGTCAAATTGGGCGCAATTTTGCTAACAAGCTTTGGAATGCGGCGCGTTTTAGGCAGATGCAGGGGCCATTAGCTGACAAATGGGAAAATCTTGATGATGTGAAATTGAGTTCATTGCGTCCGGATGATCAATGGATTCTTCACCGAGTAAATGAATCTTTAAGAACTGTAACTAAAGACCTTAATGATTTTGACTTTCATTCATATGCTGTTGACTTGTACGAGTTTGTTTGGAATGAGTTTTGTGATTGGTATGTTGAGAGTGCAAAAGCTGCGTTTTATTCAGATGATGAACAAGCAAAACAATTATCATTGCGCATTTTTGATTTTGTTTTCTCACGCGTTCTTCGAATGATGCATCCTGTTATGCCATTTATCACAGAAGAAATTTATCATAAACTGGGCTATGTCGCTGATGTAGATAGTATTATGGTTACAGACTGGCCAGCCGCTCTTGATCTAAATATTCCTGCGGAAACGATTCAACTTGTTGTTGAAAAGTTTGAGCTAATTCGTCGGGGTCGTAACTTAAGAGGTAGTTACAATATTGCAACTGCCCAAAAAATACCTTTTACAATTAAGCCAACAAATACTAGTTTTGCTTCTTTGTTACTTCAAGATCCTAAATCTGTTCGTATGCTTCTAAATGCATCTGAGCTTCATGTTGATATGGATTATACTCCAGCAGATACAGTACCTTCTGGTGCAACCCAGCACGGGATCATTTATATGCCATTGGATGGTATTATTGATATCGATGCGGAACTTAGTCGTCTTAATAAACAAAAAGATGAAGTAGAGAGACATCTGAGTGGCATTGATAAGAAGCTGTCCAATGAAAACTTTGTAAACCGTGCAAAAGCAGAAGTTGTTTCACGTGAACGAGAACGTCGCTTAGAGTTTGCTGAAAAGTTGGAGCAGTTAAATTCTCTAATTTCTTCACTTCAAGGTGCTTAATTTATCATTTTGAGTTTGAAGAACGGTTGATAAAGGTTCAATGTACTTTATGAACCGTTTTTTTATTATTATTTTATTTGTTATATTTGTTCAAAGCTTTGGCGCAGAATCAAATAATGCTAGAGAGTTATCAAAAAGAAGTGATGATGCATTTTTAAGTGGAGACCTCCATGCCTCCTTACGTCTTATTTCAGAAGCCATCATTCTTGAGCAAACTGACGCAAACTATTATTATCAACGTGGAAAGGTTTTGCGTGAGTTAAACCAGTTAGCTCGAGCTAAACAGAACTTTCAAATTGCTACAGTATTCAACCAATCTCATGGTGATGCCTGGTCAGAATTAGCAATCTGTTCTTATTTGTTGAAGGATAACACGCGTGCTGAGAAGGCGATAAACCGTGCGTTGATGGAAGCTCCAAAAGCTTCTCGCCTTTGGTATTGGCGTGGCGCTATTTTGTTTCAAGCAGGAGATTTACTACATGCTGAAAAAAGTTTAAAGCTTGCCGTAAAAAAAAATCCTGCCTTTAAGGATGCAGCTTTTCAATTAACGCAAGTTCGACTTTGCATGAACAAAACTAAGGAGGCACAAAAAGCCTTTGAACATTATAAAAAACTAGACCCCGAAGTGGATGCAGATTATTACCGGATTGCAGCAACAATTAAAATTCAGGAATGGCTTCATAACCCTTTATTAAGTGATAAACTTATTGAATCTCAGGATCTAATTAACCGGGGATTATCAGTTTCTCAAGGGGACCATAGCCTTGTCCTACTTCAATATTTAAACAGAACTTTACTCGGGAAGCAATTAGGTTTTGATGTATTGAAAGATGATGACTTCAATCAAAAAGAATTATATTGGCTTACCTTGTGTTATTTATTAACAAACCCAGATGTTAAGTCCGATCAACTAGTTTTAAAGGTTGAGAAGCTAGTCGACTTTAAGAAAATTGTTTCCCTATCTAAGTCAACAGAATGGGATTTAGAGCATCTTAGACCAATTTTAGGCGAGCAGTTAGCAATGATTTATCTACTCTCACTAAATGGCCATTTAATTCCTCGTGATACTCGTGCTGAATGGTATTCACTATTCTCATTGGAAGCGAATCAAGTCATTTCTTTGTTTGGGCTTTACCTTGTGCAAAACCCACAAGTTTCAAAAGAACAATGATATTAGTACTTATTTGGGCTTCCTTGGGGAGGATTATTCTTCATTGCTTCTTCAAATTTTTTCTGATCAAAGTCTAAAACCGTCAGTATCTTCATACCCTGCATATCGTATATTACAACCAATACTTTATGTGAAGATGAAACTTCATACATTAGCATTTTAAGACCTTTTAAGTCTTGATTTCCAAATGCAGCATTCAAATGGTTTTTGGCACTATTTTCAAGTTCTTCAATATTTGTTTCTTTAATATTCCATGCCTTCATTTGGCTCGAGACAATCGGCTTTAGAGAACTTAATTCTCCAGAATAACTGTAACTTGTATTTTTTATTCCATACATTTCCATTTTTTGAAGTGGTTTCTGTCCCACGGTTTTTGAGACTTTTTCAATGAGTACTTCATAGTCGTAGGCAAAACACAAATTAGCCAAACAAAAAAATATTGCTCCGGTAAGTAGTAGGCGCATATAAAGGATCCTTATTAATGTTTAAAATAGTAAACTATCATCATTTACATTCACTACAAATTTTTATACTTTGAAAGTTTTTTAAGGATGCATGTGTTGACAGTTTTATAGAATTACTTCTCTTATAATTACAGGGAGCCGATGAGATGAGTTATATCTTGATGAGTGGCTAGTTGAATTCGATAAAATAGATTTTTGAGAGTTAAATGCATTCTGAGCATTTGGTTACTTTGTTTATTATAAAATCTCTTTTGGAGGATTTAGTTGTGAGAGATATTCTTAACCCACCTGCAGAAATGTTCAAACGGCTTAGTTTTGTTTTATTCATCGCTTCTTTCTTTTACACTTTACGTCTAGGCCTTGAGCTATATCTAGGTACAGCGGAACATTCATTGTTTTTATTTTTATCCTTTTTGTGTTTGACCATCTTTATGGGACTAACTGGCTACATTAAACTTGAGTTTAAAAGAATGTTTAAGTCAATTTCAGACCTAAAGTATGATGAAGAAAAAGAAAAGTTTTACGAAAAAATAGAACTTTTATTTTTACTGATTGATGCCGAAAATACTGACCCTAAATTAAGACAGACAGCAAGAATGGAACTAAAAAATATCATGTTTACAGATGAATTGGCTGCGCGTAAATATGGGCGTATCGTAAGAGAAAAATACCCATATCTATATTAGTCCATGAGAAGGTAAGAAGCACTCTGAGTAAGAGTGCTTTTTATTTATAATATTTTAACTTTTAGTTAGATTTTTAAATTGTTCTGCTTTTTGTTTTAACCCTTCGGATAGAGCTTCTTCGCTATCAAGGCCCATATCCTTAGCGAAATCGCGCACATCTTGTGTTATTTTCATACTACAGAATTTAGGACCACACATACTACAGAAATGTGCAATTTTACTTGATTCCTTAGGTAGTGTTTCATCATGATAAGCTCGTGCTGTGTCAGGGTCAAGAGAAAGGTTGAATTGATCTTCCCAGCGGAATTCATAACGTGCTTTAGATAGTGCATTATCACGAACTTGTGATCCAGGGAATCCTTTAGCCAAATCTGCCGCATGTGCCGCTATCTTATAGGAAATGATACCTTCTTTTACATCGCTTTTATCGGGTAGACCGAGGTGTTCCTTTGGCGTGACGTAACAAAGCATCGCTGTACCGTACCAACCAATTTGCGCTGCACCAATTGCTGAGGTCAAATGATCGTAAGCAGGTGCAATATCTGTTGTTAATGGGCCTAATGTATAAAAAGGAGCTTCATAGCAGTCTGCAAGCTCTTTATCCATATTTTCTTTAATCATCTGCATTGGCACATGGCCAGGACCTTCAATCATTACTTGAACATCATGCTCCCATGCTTTTTTAGTAAGTTCACCAAGTGTCTCTAACTCTGCGAATTGTGCTGCATCATTCGCATCTTGAATACAACCTGGACGTAAACCATCGCCTAATGAAAAGCTTACATCATACTTTTTCATGATTTCACAGATCTCATCAAAATGAGTATATAGGAAATTCTCTTTGTGGTGAACCATACACCATTTAGCAAGAATTGATCCACCCCGTGAAACAATACCTGTGAGGCGTTTCGCAGTAAGGGGGATATAATGTAGGCGAACTCCGGCATGAATTGTAAAGTAGTCAACTCCTTGTTCTGCCTGTTCAATAAGTGTATCACGGAAAACTTCCCAATTTAGCTTTGCGGGATCACCTTTCACTTTCTCAAGTGCTTGGTATATAGGTACTGTTCCAACAGGAACTGGGCAGTTCCGAATGATCCACTCACGTGTTTCATGAATATTTTTACCTGTAGAAAGGTCCATCAGTGTATCACCACCCCAACGAGTCGCCCAAGACATCTTTGAAACCTCTTCATCAATTGAAGAGCTAACAGCTGAGTTACCAATGTTAGCATTGATCTTTACTAAGAAGTTACGACCAATAATCATTGGTTCAGATTCTGGGTGATTGATGTTTGCTGGAATGATCGCACGTCCAGAAGCCACTTCTTCGCGAACAAATTCAGGACTGATTTCATCAGGAATATTTGCGCCAAAGTTGTTACCAGGGTGCTGTGACTTAAGAAGTTCACTTTTGTATATTTGTAAGTTTTGGTTCTCGCGAATTGCAATGTATTCCATCTCAGGTGTAATAATGCCTTGACGTGCATAATGCATTTGTGTTACATTTTGGCCATCTTTAGCTACACGAGGAAGTTTTAGGTGCTCAAATCGTAGTTCATTAAGCTTTTCATTTTCTAAGCGCTCTTGTCCATAGCTTGATGTAACACTATCAAGTTGGATTGTATCTTTACGCTCCTCGATCCAATCCTCTCTTATGCGAGTAATCCCTTGGCGAATATCAATTGTCTGCTGTGGATCCGTGTATGGTCCAGAGGTATCATAAACGTAGATGGATTCATTTTCTCCACCACCAAATGATTCAGGAGTTTCAGACAAGGTAATCTTTCGCATTGGTACTTTTATATCAGACCTTGAGCCTTCAATGAAAATCTTTTCAGAGTTAGGAAAAGGCTGAATTGCTTCATTATCTACAACAGCCTTAGAAGATTCAAATTTATGTTGTGCATTCATAGAAATTATTCTTTCATTTCTGGTAGTTAATTTAAAGGCCAGTTTTTGTGATTTTCCCAAAAAATTGAGTATGTAAGGCCCCATATGCAAGATTACAGAATTAGTATAACCTTACACCAACAAATTGCTACTAGTTTTAGTAATAGAACCTCAAAAATGAAGCTGAAAGTTGAAGTTTAATTCGATAGAATCTGAATGCTGGATTATGACATTCCGGCAATGGTTGTCACTGGTTTAATATGTTTAAAAGAAGTTGTCATGACTTTAGCATTAGGGCCTATTTCTTTGCAGTTATTTAAGGCTGTCCAAACATAATCTTTGGCTTTTTTAATTGCATCATGTAACGGTTCTCCTAAGGCACGAGAAGCAGCAATTGCAGAACTTAATGTACAGCCAGTTCCATGACTTTCTGCTCCATTAATCCAAGGAGCAATAAAGACTTCAAGACTATTTCCGGGGCTACAAAAGGTGTCTCTAGCTTTGTCTTGGTTTCCATGTCCTCCTTTGAGTAGGACATTAACTTTGTATTTATTAGCTAATTCTTGAGTGACTCTACATTGATCAATGTAATTCATTATTTTACTATCGCTTAAAAATTCTGCTTCAGTGATATTAGGTGTGATCAATTCTGCTTTTGATAATAACGCAGAAAGTGAGTCTGCATTACAATTTAAGAGCAAGCTATGACCACTTGTCGAGACGCATACTGGATCAATTATAATTGGACATTTTTGTGAATTCAAAAATTGACTTGTAATATCCACTCTGGACTTGTCATAGAGCATACCTACTTTAATTGCATCCAGATAACAATCCTCTTCTAGTGTTTGTAGTTGATTTAAAAACATGGATTCACTAACTGGCTCAACAGCATTAACCTTAAGTGGACTTTGAGCAGTTAGTGCACTTATTACAGACATGGGGTGCACTCCAAAGTTTTCAAAAGTTCTGAGATCAACTTGTATACCGGCTCCACCCGATGAATCAGAGCCTGCAATTGAAAGTGCTGAAATTTGCCTATTATTTTGCATTTATGGAATCTCCAGAAAGGTTTCAATCGTTGTTAAATTTTCAGCATGATCATCTCTGACCACAACAAAATCTTCAAGTCGAATTCCACCCCACTCGATATAATATAGGCCCGGCTCAATAGTAATGACTTGGTTTTTTAATAGTTCTTTCCCCAGCAGACTGACCCTAGGTGCTTCATGAATTTCTAAGCCGACACCATGGCCAGTACCGTGGAAAAATCCTCTTGGTGGCGTTGTCTTTAAATCAGTTGAAAAACCATTGTCTTCAAAATAATCTAAAATTTTCTTATGTATTTCACTTGAATTTGCACCAGAATATACTTGTTTGATCGCATTGTCACGAGCTACTTTAACCACCTCAAATGCCATTTTGACCTGCTCTGAAGCTTTACCTTTTACAACGGTGCGAGTTAGGTCGCCAAAGTATCCAGTTGCTGATACACGTGGAAATATATCTAAGATTAAAGGTTCATTTGGCTTTATTGGACCATGTCCTCCTTCATGTGGGTCAGCACCTTGAATTCCAGAAGCCACAATTGTATGGGAAGCATGACCACCTAATTTACATATGTGTGCGTCAATTTCACCTCTCAAAATTTCCGATGTAAGAATTTTATTATTCCAGAATATCGAGTTTTCGGAAATATTTGCTTCTTTTAATATTTCAAATGCACGGAGCATCCCTGCTTCAGCAAGTTCTACACCTTCACGCAATTTTGAGATTTCTTGCTCTGATTTGAATTCTCTTTGAGGAAAAAGTTTGTCGACTGGTCGAATATTGATCTTTTGTTCTTTTAATTTGATCGCAAGCCCTATAGGAAAGTCATAGGGGACATCAAATAAATTCGTATTTGTAAGCGTTGCGATCGCTCTGACTTGATGTTCGGGGCTCATCCCTTGAGATTTATTGATTTCAGCTATTTCATAGAGAGAAATCACTTGAGTATTCGGTTTACAACTCTTTTTTATTCGGTTGATTTCTAAAGGGCTAGCTACTATAAATTCTTGTTGGTCCACTTTTGCCCACAGGAATGCATCAGGTACGAATATCCCAGTGGCATATAAAATATCAGCATTATTTTCGCTGGCTGCATAGATGAGTTGATTCATTTAGGTTTCCTTTTCAAAGCATTGACATAAAAAAAGCCCTCAAGCTTACTTGAGGGCACTTTAAAGCATAAGTTTATTTATTCAATAATTAAAGTCATTTTCTTTAATACTGCCTGATAGCCTTTAATTTCTAATTTACCTAGTTCGGTTACATCTAACTTATCTTGACGCAGAATCTTTCTGGCTTCATCATTTTGCCATAAAACAATCCATTGCTCGTCATTCAGCAACATTGTGTTTGGCTTTTTTCTAGAAAAATAGCTTTGGGTTACAGCACTTTTACGTACATTACCATCAAATTGAATGTAAATGACGTCTCTAAAACCGTTGTACTTTACTAAGTCCTCAGGAAATAATTCATTGGAATCTTCCTCTACTGCTTCTTCAGTTTCCTCTTCTTCATCTAGGGTTTCCTCTTCTTCAAATTCTTCTTCCTCGTCTTCGAATTCTTCTTCCTCTTCTAAATCTTCTTCCTCTTCATCTTCGAATTCTTCTTCGTCTAGTTCTTCCTCGTCTTCCGCATTTAGACTTTGAGCACCTGCTGAAAGCGGTGTTATAATAAATTGAATTGGCGTAGAGCGCTTAAGCTGAAATTGCCATCCCTTTTCTTCATCTAGGAAATCTTGACCACCAATGTTATCGTCCTCTTCCTCTAACTCTTCATCTTCACCGTCTAGTTCTTCCTCGTCTTCGAACTCCTCTTCATCTTCGAATTCTTCTTCAAATTCTTCTTCCTCGTCTTCGAATTCCTCTTCATCTTGGAATTCTTCTTCGTCTAGGTTTTCTTCTTCGAATTCTTCTTCGTCTAGGTTTTCTTCTTCGTCTAGTTCTTCGTCTAAGTTTTCATCTAAATCATCTTGGTCAACATCCTCTTCTGCATCTGCATCTTGGTCAATATCTTCTTCTGCACCTTCTTCTTCTAGAAGTTCACCTGTAGGTTCATCTAAAGCGTTTAATTCTAACTCTACAGCTGGTAGTTCACTGTTTGAACGAATTTTAAGTTTATTGATATCAGTGAATGCGTATTTAGCAATATATCCCTTCCAACCGTTTGCTCCTGTTGCATCTTTACCCGCAATATAGCGAACTCCTTCACCGAAGTATTTAGCACGTTGTTCCAAAACTTTATCCATAAAGTAGACAGAATCTTCTTCCATTAGTTGTGGGTTTAACAGCACACGAACATGAATGACACCACTTCCATCTTTGGATAGTTTAATAATTCGAGTTGTCTCTTTATAACCTGTAGCCAGAAATAGTGAACCAGAGCAAAATAGTAGAGCTAAAAATTTTTTCATGTATCCAGTTTTCTCCAAAAGTCAATAATATTTATTTAGATAACATTAATAATAGGACTACAAATACTATGCCAAGTGATTCAATACAACTAAATCCATAAAAAAAAATAGCCTAATCAGCCTAATTTTAGCTTCTTTTAAAAATCGACTTTATACTGAACGATATTAAGAAGAGTAAGGTTGCCAGTAATACCATAACCACACCTGGTGGGTAGTTGTAAATGCAGGTGATAATTAGACCACCTATTCCGCTTGTGATTGCAAATACCGTTGATAGCAACATCATAGGGAAAATTCTTTTTGTAAATAGTCCCGCAGTGGCTGCAGGCGTAATTAACATGGCGCTAGTTAAAATTACTCCAACAAGTTGAATAGATGAAACCACAGTAATTGCAAGTACAAGTAAAATAAGTGTTCGAATAAAGTCAGGGTTAATACCAATTTGTCTTGCATAATTTGGTGTCATTGATGTAACAGCTAGTTCTTTTCCGATGAGCGTTAGGAAGGATATAACGATCAGTGTAGTGATAGCCATAAAGGTAATTTCTTTTGTGGTTACATTAATAATTGAGCCAAACAACATGTGAGTAAGGTCCTGTCGAACGCTTTTACCTGAAAGGAAAAATAGTCCAAGTGCAAACATGGATGAAAATAGAATTCCTACAGCTGTATCTTCTTTTATTTTTTCACGTTTAGCTAACCAACTTATACCTAATGCTGTTAGTATATCGGCAAACAGTGCTCCAACAAAAAGTGGCCATTTTAAAAAATAGGCTAGAACTATTCCTGGTAATGCTGTATGTGCGAGCGCATCGCCTAAAAATGCCATTTTACGAAGCACAACATAGACGCCCATTGTTGCGCAACTTATACATAATAACAATGTTGCAATCATTGCGCGAATAACATAGTCTTGTCTTAGGGTATCAAATAAGTTATCCATGGTGACAACCTCCACCATGGCTAAGAATGTGCTGAGCTTCATTTATATTATCAAACTTTTGAAGCTTTTGATTCACCAAGTTTAAGGTGCAATTAAACACATCTTTCCATTGAGGAATTTCATGAGTAGCCATAATGACAGCCGTAGGTGCTTTTAGTCCTTCTTCAAAAACTCGACCAATAATGTCCTTTGTTTGTTGGTCAATGGCGTTCAGTGGTTCATCTAAAAGAAGGATTTCTGCTTGCTGTGTAAGTGCTCTCGCTAAAAGGGCTCTCTGTTGTTGCCCGCCAGATAGTTCTGATGTAAGTTTATCTTTTTGTTCCCAAAGACCCATTTTTTTTAGAAAAATTTCAGCAATATCCTTATCTTTTTTTTGAGGTCTTTTAAACCAACCTAAGTGAACATATCTACCACTTAACACAAACTGGAATAGATCCATTGGGAAATACCAGTTAATTGTTGAGCGCTGAGGTAAATAAGCTAATAAATGGTGACAGTTGCCACGAGGGGAACCATGTATTAGAACTTCTCCAGTTTGTAATGGTATTTCATTGGTAAGTGTTTTAAAGAATGTTGACTTCCCACAACCGTTTTTGCCAATTAAAATCGCATTGTCGCCAGGATAAAGCTCAAGCGAAAGGTTTTTTAATACTGGTTCACAGTTATTCGTATATCCAACCGTTACATTTTTTACTTCTAAAATAGGTGCTGTTGGATTTGAGTTAGGGTGTTCACATTTTCCATAATGACATGCGAAGCTCATTATTTTAATGAAATTTTAAGAATATTCGCATTATGCTCAATGAGTTTTAAATATGTATCAGCTTCTGGCCCCGAGGATAGGGTCTCAACATAAAGCCCTTCAATAATTTTTACTTGAGTATTCTCCTGTAAGATTCTCAAAACTTGCGGGTTATCTGAACCATCTTTTACAAGGGCATAAACATTCTGAGCTTTTATTTGTTTAGTTAATTCTTGAATTTTAGCAGGAGAAATATCTTTAACGCTATGACTTTCGTTTATCACACCCATTATTTTCAATTCATAACGTTTGGCTAAATATGTTAGAGAGTCATGAGAAGTCATTAAAATACGGTGCTCTTGAGGAATGTTTTGGAGTGAACGTCCCAATGTTCTATCCAGTTTATTAATGGTATCTACATATTCTTTGGACTTCTTCTCTATAACATCACCATCAACACCTGGTAACTTTATGATCGAAGCCGTTAATTTCTCAATAAATTGGGACGAGCGCTTAGGGTCTAGCCAAAAATGAGGATCATTAGCACCGTGATCATGTCCGTGTCCATCATGATGTCCATGTCCATCATGATCCCCATGGTCATGGCTGTGCCCATGTCCATCTGTACTAGCAGGTAAAAATTCAATAGCTTTTTCAGCTTTAAGAAATTCAGCTTTACTACCAGATGATTTATACATTTTATCTGCCCAAGGTTCATAACCTTCACTGACTGTTATAAATAATGCAGCTTTACCAATTTGACCTACTTGAGAAGGAGTAGGTGAAAAATTATGAGGATTTTCCCCATTTTTAATTAATGCTACAACCTCCACTTGGTCACTCGCAATGTTTTTTACCCAGTCATAAATAATTGGGCTAGAGGTTACAACCAAAGGTTTACCCTCTGTTTTAGGCTCCTGCTCAGAGTCTGAACAAGCTGTAAAAAAAACGCATAAAGAAGAAAAAAATAATGCAGAAAATTTGTTGAACATATGTTACCTTTCTTTAGGAAATGTCGCCTACCTCATTGATCATGAAGTATCATATTTTGTTTTGTTGAAGGTACACTTGAGTGTAAAGTATGTCAAGCCTGAGCATTAAATTATGGAACAACAGGAACCAGGTCAAAAGTTACATTAATATGGCTTGTCGGCTGCTTTGCTATAGATCTCTGTTCTATGGTTTCAATTACCTTATTTATTGCTTTAGGTAAATCTTTTGTTGATATTATGATACGTGCATCTTCTTTAATCATAGCTTCACGATTAGCATGAAGGTAAATAATAAGCTCCTTGTATTTTGTGTTGCATTGAATCAACTTGGGCTCAATGAATTTTGCACGTGGCAGTTCATCCTTTAGGTTAAGAAATTCAAGTGCGCTGTTGAGCATTTTATTTTCTACTTGCTCTCCAATGGAGTTTTCTTTTAATGGTATTCCTGTAATAACAGGTAAAGATAGTAATTCTTGTTTACTACTGGGGGGCAAAATGTATCCTTCTGTATCAATTAAAAGCCCGCCTCTTCTTTTCAATTGAGCGCTTGGGGTTCTACCAAAAACTGTCAATTCAATTGTGTGAGGTAAGATACGCCTTACCTCTGCTTCTTTTATCAAAGGGTCACTTAATAGTTTTGCCCTGACTTCAGAAAGATTTACATCAAAAAGATTACTTTGTCCCTGAACCAATTTCAAATCTTCAAAGGGTTGAAGGCTGAAGCTGACTTCTTGAGGCTTCATCATACCCTTTTTGACATCAATATTGAGATGTTTAAGTACAAATTGAGGGTTGGAACTAAAGAAAACCTTCTGTAGCCCAAGGTGAATACCAACAAGTAGCATCATAAAAGTAAGAAGGATCCCAGCCCAAATACTAACTTTGGGCCATAGTTTGGAAGTACTTTCTGCTTTTTTTGATTGCTTGCTTTTTATTTTAGCGGGTACTTTACTCGACTTTACTGGCATATAACCTCATGTTTCTATTATGATTATGTAAACAAATTACATACATCTGCTTAAAATGAAAATTAAACCCTCTTAGTTTCAATCATTTCCTTGCGAAGAATATTCATGCACAAAGTCAATTAATTCTCTTACATGGCCCGGATCTGTATATTTAAAGATACCATGACCTAAGTTGAAGATATGTCCTTTGCGTCCTTTTACACTGTCAATCAATCTTGCTGCCTGTGCTTTTAACACATCTTTAGGTGCTAAAAGAAGTGCTGGGTCAAGATTCCCTTGAACAGGTGTATCATGACCAACAATGTCCCAGGCTTGTAGTAAGTCCATTCGCCAATCTACTCCAATAATATCTGGATTTGTTTCTTTGAATAGATCCAAGAAACCAGCATTACCAGTCCCAAAATAAATTAGAGGAGTATTTCGACAATTAGTTTTTACGGTGCGAATAATCTGTGCTACGTGTGGCTGAATGTACTCGCGGTAATCAAATGGTGATAAACAGCCAATCCATGAATCAAAAAGCTGTAAAGCTTGCGCACCTGCACCAACTTGCGCAATCAAGTAATGAGAAATCTGTTTACTAATCTTTTCCATAAGTTTGTGCCAATAATCTGGCGAACCATGCATCAGTTTTTTTACGCCTAAATATTCTTTAGATGGTCCACCTTCAATAGCATAACTTGCTAGTGTAAATGGGGCACCTGAAAATCCGATCAATGGAATTTTGCCATCTAAGGTTTTTACGGTTCTTCTGATTGCTTCAATGGTGAAGTCCATAGATTCTTCGGGATTTGGCTGTGCAAGAGCTTCGATATCTGCATGAGTTTTGACTGGATTATGAATGACGGGACCTTTACCTGAAATGAATTCAAGGTCAATTCCCATCCCCTCAAGTAATGGTAAAATATCTGAAAAAATAATAGCAGCATCCACGTTGAAGGCATTTACTGGTTGCATGGTGACTTCTGTAGCTATATCAGGATCTTTGATTAATTCTAGAATTTTATACTTTGATCTAAGGTCACGGTATTCTTGCATGTAACGCCCCGCCTGACGCATCAACCAAATTGGGGTTGCATCAACAGACTGCATATGACAAGCATTTAAAAAACGATCAGCACGTGACATATTTATTCTCCAATTTCTATAGGATTTATTTCTAGTTATAGACTGTTTAACGACTATTTTTTAAAAGTTTTCATTATACCATTCAATGGTATTCGCCAGCCCCTTTTCATTACTTACTTGAGGGATGTAATTAAAATCTCTTTCAGAGGCACTAATATCAAAATAGTGACTAGTTGCAAAGTTTGAAGCCATGAACTTAGTTATACGAGGTGCTCCCTTTAAAGGGAGCAATTTATAGGCAGTTTCAATAATTCCTGCTAAGAATAAAGCTTTTTTATAGCTAATTGATTTAGAAACTGTCGGGAGATTTAGTTCGGTGAGTAAATGATTTACCCAGTCCCATAAATTAACTTCATGTTTATCAGTAATGAAATAGGCTTTTCCCGCATTCTTAGAACCTGGTCCAAGTGATTTTCCCGCAAGAAAATGCGCATCTGCAGCATTCGTAACATAACACAAATGTACCAAGTTTTTGCCATCACCAATTTGGATTAACTTGCCCGTTTTAGAGCGTTCAGCTAAAAGAGGTACAATATGTGTATCTTCTGGTCCCCAAATTAAATGTGGACGTAGTGATGTTGTTGCTAAGTCTGGTCCATTTGCTGCTAATACTGCTTTTTCCGCAATTGCTTTAGTATGGGGGTAGTTTGCTGAATATTCTTGAGGATAGGGCTGAGACTCATCGACTCCACATAAATCTCCCATAGGAAATACGACACTGGGTGAGCTTGTGTAAACTAGTTTGTTGACACCTAGTTTTTTGCAGGCATCAATAATATTTAAAGTTGTTTGAACATTTGCTGTATAAAATTTTTCAAAGGATCCCCACATATCTGCAGAAGCAGCAACATGGAACACTATATCTACTCCGCTTACTGCTTTTAGGGTTGCTGCAACATCTTGCAGGTCTCCCTGCATGCATTCGACACCCATCTCTTCCAAAATTGGATATTTGCCTCTTGAAATACTTCGAACTTGATATCCTTCTGCAATAAGTTTTCTAACTACATAGCGGCCTAAAAAACCACCTCCACCTGTCACTAGTGCTTTCATTTCTTTTCCTCCTCATGAGCCCAAAATGATAATTTCTCTCTAAATATTTTGGCATTATGGCGAATATCTACAGGAAAGCTTTCATGGAACATAAACTCTTGAATGCTTTTGGTCTGATCATTGCTTGCAGCCAGATCTTTTAATTCTTCTCGCCATTTTTGATTTTCTAATTCCGTTTGTGGGAATCTACCTGCAACTGGCTCAATAATCATAATTGGTTTACCACAACTAGCTGGCACGAGCGCAGATCTATTTACATCCTCATGTTGATTAAAAATTGCTTCACAACAAACAGTGAAATACCTTTCTCCTTGGTATTCTACGCGATGTCCTTTACGACCACACATCCACAAACGATTATGTTCATCTATATATCCTAAATCACCAATACGGTGCCAAAACGTACCATCTTCTTCATAAATTTTATGTTCTGCAGTTTTATCTGGTAAATCAAAGTAGGATGGACTCACGACATCTCCTTGCACAATAATTTCACCAATTTCACCTTGCGGAAGTTCTTTTACTAAATCAAATTTCTCTATGACTTCATCACTTAAGTTAATAATTTTTAATTTAATTCCTGGAAGAACAGGTCCAACGCAAAATCCTTTACCCATTTGAGTTTTTACTGCAGTCTCGGTTAGGACTTCAGTTCCTGAAAAAGAGGTTGTTGGTAGAGATTCTGTTGCGCCATATGGTGTATATGTTTGTGCATCAGAGTCAAGAATGTTTTTTAACAAACGTTCATGTAAAAAAGGTTGAACGGGTGCTCCAGCCATGAAGATTTTTTTTAAACCAGGAAGTTTTACATTATTTTCTATACAGAATTTACTAACCGTATTCCATAGGGCAGGGGAGCCAAATGAAAAAGTGACTCCCGCTGTTTTGATAGCACCAATTATGTCATCTGGATTTACTTCAGCAGGCTTTGTTTGATCCATATCTGGAATCACTACTGTGCACCCCATAGCTAAAGTGAAAATACTAAATAATGCAAAAGCAGGCATATCGATATCTTCATCGGTTAAATTGAAAGATTCCTGTAACAGTTTCTTTTGGGCTAGGAACATTTTCTGAGTGTAATTAACTCCCTTTGGAGGTCCAGTGCTACCAGTTGTGTAAATTATTGCCGCTGGATCATTTGGTGTCAAAACTTCATGGGCGTCACTTTTTCCAAATTTCTTTAAATTTTCAGTATTGTAACCACCCCAAAAAAAACGTTTGCCAATGGTAACATTTATTTTGACAGTTTTGAAATAGCTTCCAAATAATAAGCGTGCAACATGTGCTAATGGAATTCCAACAAATGCTTCCGGTCTTGCTGCTGCAACACATCGCAGTAGGTTTTTGCGGCCCATACCAGGATCAATGAGCACAGGGACTGCTCCTAAGCGGAACAATGCAAAAGTTAGGGGGAGAAAGTCTAGGCCTGGCTTTACCATCAAAGAAACACGCATTCCTTTGCGAATACCAATACCTTTAAAGCCAGCAACAAATGTTTGAATACGCTCTTCAAGTTCTGCAAAGTTTAAAGTCTCATAATTGACTTGATTACCTGAGCGACTAAGTGGAAAACGAATGGCTTCTTTTTGGGGAAATTTTTCTGCATATAGCGGAATATAACTGGAAAGATTATAAATATCACTACTCATGGTCTACTTAATTTACTTGATTCGATAATGGTTTTTTTTCTAAGAACTCTTTAATGTTGCCTAGCATAATGCTGTAAAGTCGTTGTCTAGCTTCTTTACTTGCCCATGCATAATGAGGAGTGATTTGAACATTTGGAGCGCTCAATAATGGATTATTTGCATTGGGAGGTTCACAGCTTAATACATCTAGCCCTGCTCCAGCAATACTACCATTCTTTAAAGCACTTGAAAGGTCTTCTTCATTTACCAGTGCTCCTCTCCCAGTGTTGATGAGGTAGCTGCTTGGTTTCATTTTTTGCAACGTAATTTTATTGATCATTTCAGTTGTATCAGTTGTTAAAGGACAGTGAAGACTTATGAAATCACTTTTTTTGAAAATTTGGTCTAGGGAATCATACTGGACTCCATCAGGTGCGGGTTCTAGGGTATTTTTGCGATATACAAGGACCTTCATTTCAAAACCTAGTGCAATTTTTGCGACAGCCTTTGCAATTGCCCCAAATCCTACCAGTCCAATTGTTTTGTCTTTTAATTCAAACAATTCTCCAAACCAAAATGAAAAATCTGGAGAATTCGTCCAAGCTTTACTATTGAGAACTGCCTCACTATGTCTTTCTAAGTTATTGGCAAAATTTAAAATATGGGCAAAAACAGTTTGAGCCACAGCTGGCCCGCTATAAGATGGAATATTGACTACCGGGATATTGGCTTCTTTGGCTGCATCAACATCAACCACATTATAGCCCGTAGCCAAAACCTGTATTAATTTTATTTGTGGATTTGCTAATATATGCATTCTTGATAAAACTGCTTTATTTGTCAAAATAACTTCAGCATCCTGAATACGTTCTGCAATTTCTTCGGGGCTACTTCTTGGGTAAATTGTAACATCACCAAACTTTGAAAGTTCAGGCCAAAAAGATTCATTTGGTTTTAAAGTATGACCATCTAATACTACAATTTTCATTTCACCTCCAAATACTATATTGAAATAATGCATCTTAAATGTATTACTTTATCATTAAACTAAATCTTGTAAATGAAATTTGGTTTGATTAGGTAACTTCATTTAGTCCAACTTTGAGGAGAAACGAATGATTATTGTAAATACCGAATTTGTACCAGGCTATCAAATCAGTCAAGTTTGTGGTTTTGTGGATGGGAATACAGTGCGTGCTAAAAATGCAGGACGTGACTTTACTGCAAGTATTAAAAACTTTTTTGGTGGCGAACTACATGAATATAGTGAATTAATGGCAGAGTCTCGGTGGGAAGCAACGAACCGAATGATTGAGCGTGCAACCCAACTCGGAGCAGATGCAATTATTAATGTACGCTATGCCACAACCTCTATCGCAGCGGGGGCTGCTGAACTTTATGTTTATGGAACGGCTGTTAATTTGCAAAAAATCGAACAAGAGACTAAAGCAGATTCAATACCTTCTACTGAATACCCAAGCTCTGAAAAGGAGAAAAGCATTGAATAGTTTTGAGCTATTTTTAATTTTTGGGTTTCCATTCCTTACCTTAGTTGCGGGGTTTATCGTAAATAGAGTCATATCGAACCTTCATTTAAAGAAACTAAATGCAAGGGAATCACGTTTAAAACATATTATGGTTTCACAACAACGACATACACCGAGTAACTTGTTAATTGAGTCTGGAATGATTGTTACTTCTGAAGTCGTCTTGAGTGTTGGGTACTTTAGGTCTTGGATTGCAGGGTGGATTCAGCTTGTAGGTGGTAATATCTCAGGTTATGAAGATGTCATGCAACGTGCAAGGCGTGAAGCTATTGTCCGCGTAATGGAACAGGCACACCAAGCAAATGCTCCGTTTGTTTGGAACCTTAGAATTGAGGCAGTCGATTTGTATTTAAAAAAAGGAGGTCGTTGTTTAGCTGTTATAGTAACAGGCACTGCAATGAAGGGCCAGCTTCATTAAACTCTAATCTCGAACCCTTCCTCTTCATCTCGCAATGCTAAAGGCGTTTCTTGAAAGTGGTCCACCCTTCCAAAAGTTGGGCCTTGCCGGACTGCCTCAATTAGATCATAAACAGACAAACGCTCACCCTGAATTTCCATTTCTACTGTTTCGCCATCACCAACATTGCGAACCCAGCCTGTGATTTCCAGGTTATCTGCTGACATTTTAGTAAATGCTCGAAAACCAACCCCTTGTACACGACCTCGTACAAGTATATGATATCGTTTTTTCATAGAGTAAGCTCCCTAACTAAGCAGCACACTTAGTCTTATTTTTTTAGGCCTTAAGTTTTTGACTTTTTAAAAAAATCATTTATGTAAAGTGCTTCCGAAATACTTGTATTCAATATGAAGTGGAATTAATATTTAGTCAAACAGGGCGACTATCAATATCGTTTTGATGAAGAAACAAAGAAAAAATCTTGGAGTTTTTATATTTATGACTAGTCCAACAAGGAGACTCGCTAACCTAAAAGTTCGGTTTCCTACATTATTAAGTAGACATCCTTTAGTGGGGGGATTTCTCGTACTAGGTCTTGTAGGTATCGCAGTATTGTTTGTTCATTTTATTACAGGAATCGCACTTGTTGTAGCTGGCTTTGGTATTATGACCTTACAGTATTTCACTTTAGGCAAAAAAATTAAGGGAGCATTATTGAACCCTGGATATGTTTTAAATCCTGATACAGGTTTAATCGCTGTTAAAGCAAACTTGTCTAAGAATGATATTCGAGAAGTAAATGTCGTTCGTAACTTTAAAGTTAACAAAATGTATTTACCTAAAAACACACATAAAATGTCACGAGTTTTGTGTCTTACCTATTATACCGATGATGGAGATGACCTACAGTATTCAGATATGCATGCAGAACTTGTATATGGGTACAATGATTCACCTATAGCGATTGCTGCTTTGAATCAGAAAATTTCAGATGATGAATGGGCGACTTTGAAGCGTTCTATCGCTGAAGTTGATGAAACTGTTTTTTCAACACAGATTCTTTCTGGTTTAAATACAAACATACTACCTAAATCCGTTCAAAAGGTTAAAATTAATTTACACACTCCATTAGCTGCTGTTGAATCTTATGAAAAAGTTGTGCTAAGACAAGACTATGATAATCTCTTAAACTGCAAAAGCTTTTCTCTTGAATCTAGACTACTTCTTGATATGTCACCAGATGACGAAGGCTTTGATGCTGCATTTGCAGAAAAACGCTTACGTCAAGAGGATGAATTCTTTAAAAACTTTAGAACTTCAAAGTTGCAAGAGGTTCGAACAGGGAAATTTGAAATAACGGACCAAATTCGTCTTTCAAAAGATATGATGGTAATGACTCGAATGGACAAAACGGGGCAGTTCGAAGAACCTGAATCAAAATTCTTTGTTGGAAAATATGGAAAACATTGGCGAGTTTTGATTCCTCATACCAATGAGCTTGAGGAGCAATGGAAAAATAATTATCCAAACGGAGTTGGAAAATAAAGTTTAAAAGTTCATCTGTTATTTAGATTCTTTTCTTCTGGCATGAAGTATTTTTGCTTTATTTACTTTTGCACTTTGTGCCTTTTTCACTGCTTCTTCATGAAAGTAGATTTGTGAGTTTAGCTTTTTTTGCCCGCGCTTCGGTATTCGTTTTTTATAAGTACCATCATTTAGTAATTCATAACTGTTCGTATTATCCGCAAAAGTAATTTCAAAATAATACCTGATCCTTTTGAGAAATTTCTTCTCATAAATCGGAAACATCAGCTCGACTCGCTTATCAATATTTCTTGGCATCCAGTCTGCGCTAGATAGATAAACTTCAGGAGAGCCGCCATTATCAAAGTAATAAACTCTTGAATGTTCTAAGTATCGATCAATGATACTTAATACTGTTATATTTTCTGACACACCCTTAATACCAGGTCGTAGGCAACAAATACCACGAATATTCAACTGCACTTTTACTCCTGCTTTGGAAGCTTTATACAAAAGATTGATGATTTTCTCATCTACCAAAGCATTCATTTTGGCAATGATAAGCCCCTCTTGACCATTTTCAGCACGGTCGATTTCTCGCTCAATTAATTGCTCAAATTTAGGGCGCATGGAATTAGGAGCCATCGCTAAGTGATGAAGTTTTGGAGTTGTAGTATAACCTGTTATGGAGTTAAAGAATAAAGCCATTTCGAATGTCATTTGCTCATGAGTGGTTATTAACCCCATGTCCGTATAGAGTTTTGCTGTAGAGCCATTGTAGTTACCTGTACCAAAGTGAGCATAACGAATAAGGTGATCTTCCTCTTGTCTAGTAATTAAAAGGGCTTTAGCATGGACTTTCAGCTGCGCAACTCCATAGATCACGAGTACGCCAGCTTGTTCTAATATCTCAGCCCACTCAATATTTTGCCCTTCATCAAACCTTGCTTTCAACTCAACTAAAACAGTTACCTGTTTGCCATTTTGAGCAGCTCTAGCAAGTGCCCCAATGATTGGAGAGTCACCAGCTGTTCGATATAAAGTCATCTTTATAGAAACTACGTTGGGGTCGTTCGCTGCTAAGCTTACAAGGTTCTCAATAATGGAAAAACTCTCATAAGGATGGTGTAAGAAAATATCTTTTTGTTTAATGGAATCCCATAGGTCTATCTCTGGGTCAGGGTAATCTTGTGGCTGAACTGGTGTCCATAAGTCATTTCGTAAAGTATCTAAGCCAGGTAGAAAGCAGAGTTTCATAAATGGTTTTAGGTCTACAGGACCATCTACTTCAAAACAGCTCTCTATAGGTAAATTAAAACTCTCCAGTAATTCATCCCTCAAGGTAGGTGCACCCTTCGTTACCTCTAAACGAACTGGAAAACTGTTTCGTCTCTTAAGAAGAATTTCTTTCATTGCTTCCATAAAGTCTTCATCACGGTTTTCATCTACACTCATATCTGCGTCTCTTGTAAGACGAAAAACGACATGATCAGAGACCTTAAATCCACTGAATAAAAACTCAATATGACTTAAAATAAGATCTTCTAGAAGCAGAACTCTTGTTTCACGCCCTGGAATAAAAATAAAACGATCTAAGTCAGCAGGAATTTCGACAACCGCTAAATCAGTGTTCCCCTTTTTAGAGCCTTTTTTACGAAGTTTTAACGCAAGGTATAGGCTTAAGTTTTGAGTTGTTTGAACTAAAGGGTTACGCCTTGATGCTGCAAGTGGAGTCAAGACAGGAAACACCTTTTCTTGAAAGTATGATTCAAGGTAGCTTAATTCTTCCACATTTAGGTCTTCTAATGCTGAAAATGTAAACTGGTTTTCTCTCAAACTGGGAATAATGACTTCATTTAGGCATAGATATTGTTGGCGAACTAATTCTTGAATATTTTCCTGAAGTTGTTCAAGAACTTGGGAGGGCCTAAGCCCTGAAGGGCACTTGATTCGGTCACCTTCTTTGATTTGGCGTATTGTGGAAGCTACACGTACCATAAAAAATTCATCAAAGTTCGAACTTACGATGGACAAAAATTTCAACTTCTCTAGAGTTAACTGCTTAGGATTTAAGGCTTGTGCAAGTACACGTTCATTGAATGAAAACCAAGAAAGTTCACGGTTAAAATAGTTTGATTTTGGTGCTGACATGAAATTCCTCAATTATTTGATAACAACCTTTAGGCCATAAACTTCTTCAAACAGCTCATCTTTTCCAGTTAAACTATTTCTTTCAGTGGTTAAGTCTGTGCCGTTACAGTCTCTGATTATAAATTCATCTTTATCTATTTTTAAATCTAATTGACCAATACGATTCATGTGCGATGAATCCAAAGCTTCTACGATTCTTAAAATAGATGCAAGCTTGTAAACAATTACTTTTTCTTCTTTACTTAGTGTAGCAAAATGAATGTGGATTAACTTTGGCTCTGACTTCCGGTGATAACGAACAATGTTACCCACAACTTCTCTCTCATCACTGGATAAACCAAATATCTCAGAATTTTGAATAATATATTGGCCGTGCTTGTGATGAGCTCTAGTATTAATATAGGAACCAATGTCATGTAACATACCCGAAACCTCCATTAACATTCGATCTTTGCTTCCTAATCCATGTAAAGGGGTTAAAAAATCAAAAATCTCTAAGGAGAGTTTTGTGACTAATTTTGCATGTGTAACATCTGCATGATAGTGATTTAGCAAAGCAATTACGCTTGCATTTACCTGATTTTGAAAGAGTTGTTGACTGTTGCTAGCGTTTTCCAATTCTTCTATAATAATACCTTCACGAATACTTAAGGTGGGTACTAATATAAATTTTGCACCAATATCCATGAAAAAGGAGTTGTAGATGTGCGTGGCGGGTATTAATAACTCTGCATCATTATAAGTGATACCTAGACGGGTTACAATGTCTTCAATTGACCATTTCTTTAACTTTTCAACAAATTTAGAGAAATCATCTCTTTCAATTCTATAAATAAATGGGCCAATCTGATTTCCAATATATTCGGCTATTATTCTGATCTCACTTCCAACAGCAACAAATCTTGAAATACGCTTTGCTAATGTTTCTTGAGTTATTAAGCCTAAAGTTCTGTGAACACGCTGACGCATCAAGGCATGAATGAAATCAAATTGACGAATGTGTTGATCTACTCGAACTGTACCAATTGCTAAGGTGTGAGCTGCATGAACATGACCTCGTTTTACAAGCATAGCCTCTGTTGAACCACCGCCAACCTCAACCATTAAAGCATTCGTTGTTTTGATTGAAATATTCGACAGTTTTAATGCTTCCATGATAGATAAGAATGTCAACTGATTCGTTTCAATACCTTCGAGAACTCGAACTTTTATGTCAAAGCGTCTGTATACTTGATCTAAAAATGCACTTGCATTAGTGGCCTCTCGGAGAGCACTTGTTCCAATTGCAATTATTTTGGTTTTAGGGTAAGCCTCAAGAAGTTCAATAAAGCTTTCAATAGTTGATAAGGTGGTCTGAAAAACTTGTCGTGAGATTTTTCCCGTTGAAAATACGTCCTGCCCAAGTTCATTGGGTAATTCTGCCTTGTCAAGCACTCTCCAGCTGTTCATATGGGTCTCAGCTAAAAGAAAACGGACGGCACTTGAACCTAAGTCAAATACCGCAATCAAATTGCCTTTTTTAGTCTTTTTGGACACTGGTTTTAAACCTCAATTTATTTATGGCCTTACATGGTGAAAATCACAAATCGAAAACTTATCTTCAATTTGGGGATCTCCTTCCAATTTGTAAATAGTCGCTGTGTAAAAATTTATTTCAGTTTTTCCTGTTAAAGAGAAAGTTAAATTACTTACAAATGGGTTGTGTCCTACAATAAGAAGTTTTTGGTATTTTCTAAAGTACTCGAATATGGTTGACGTTGGTGGACTCATATACATCTCATCAATAGTTGACAAGGAAGGTTTATTCTTCAAGGCCATATAGACTTGCAGAGCAGTTTCTTTTGCTCGGTTTGCTGGCGAATATAGAATATGTTGAATTTCCCAATGACTATTCTTTATAAATTGACCAATCACGTTGGCTTGCTTTAGTCCGTTTTCTGTTAAATTACGGTCAATATCTTGACCGCTTGGACAGCTTGGCTCTGCTTGAGCATGGCGCATTATATAAAGTTCCATATCTTTCCCGAAGTTATGCATTTTCTTGTAAAATCACACTTTCAAATGATTTCTATATTTTCAATATGTCAGTATAGGTTGACATATCAATGATTCGAATTAAAATTTTAATTCGAATTTTTATTGAAAAAAGTACCGTTCGCAAATAATTTTGAAGCTAAAAGTGAAATCATATTAGAGGCTTTGTAGTCTTTAGAGTTTTCAAATATTAATTTGTGAGGCTGTTTAGACAAATTTTTTGGAGTTATAATGAGTTTTAGTGAACAGGAATTAGTCCGTCGTGAGTCTCTGCAGAAATTAATTGATCTAGGTATTGATCCATATCCTGCTGAAGAATTTATCGTGAGTCATACTTCTACTGAAGTTAGAGAACGTTTTTGTGATGAAACTGCTGAGCATTTTAAGAAAGTTTCATTGGCCGGGCGAATCATGCTCAAACGCATCATGGGTAAAGCCTCCTTTGTTGAACTTCAAGATGCTAATGGAAGAATACAGCTATATGTTCGTAGAGATGATATATGCCCAGAGGAAGATAAAACTTTATATAATACAATTTTCAAAAAACTTCTAGACTTAGGTGATTTTATCGGTGTAGAAGGCTACGTATTCTTCACTAAAACTGGTGAAGTCTCATTGCATGTTGAATCATTAAAAGTATTAAGCAAAAGCTTAAAACCATTACCCATTGTCCGTGAAAAAGATGGTGAAACTTATGATGCTTTTTCAAATCCAGAACAACGTTACAGAATGCGCTATGTTGACTTAGTTGTGAATCCTGAAGTTCGACAGACCTTTCAAAAGCGTGCACAAATAATTCAGTCACTCCGTGATACAATGAATGATTCTGGTTACCTTGAAGTTGATACCCCTGTATTACAGCCTGTATATGGCGGAGCGGCAGCAAGACCCTTTGTAACCCAACACAATACCTTGAATATGGACTTATATCTACGAATCTCCAATGAATTATATTTAAAACGATTAATCGTTGGTGGTTTCGAAGGAGTGTTTGAGTTTTCACGTAATTTCCGTAATGAAGGAATGGATCGTAGCCATAATCCTGAGTTTACAGCAATGGAACTTTACGTGTCTTACAAAGACTATGATTGGATGATGACCTACACCGAGAATATGGTCGAAAAAGTTGTAAAGCAAGTACATGGAAAAACAGGCATTACTTTTGGGGGGCAAGAGATTGATTTTAAAACTCCTTGGAAGCGAATCTCAATGATTGATGCCATTAAAGAGTATGCTGGGCTTGATATTTCAGATATGGATGAAAAAGAAATTTTCAATCAAGCACGTGCGATGGGTGTAGATGTAGACGAAACAATGGGAAAAGGAAAACTTATTGATGAAATCTTTGGAGATAAGGTTGAACACTTGTTGATTAACCCAACATTTATTACTGACTATCCCGTTGAGATGTCGCCTCTAGCAAAAAAGCATCGTAGTAAAGAAGGTCTAGTAGAGCGCTTTGAAGTAATTTGTAATGGTATGGAAATCTGTAATGCATACAGCGAATTAAATGACCCTGTAGATCAACGCCAACGCTTTGAAGACCAATTGAAGCTTCGTGATAAAGGTGACGATGAAGCAATGGTTTTAGATGAGGACTTTTTACGTGCAGTTGAATATGGTATGCCTCCAACCGCTGGTTTAGGTATTGGTATTGATCGTCTAGTTATGTTGATCACAGATTCACACTCTATTCAAGATGTTTTACTTTTCCCACAAATGCGCCCAGAGAAAAAAATACTTGGGGAAGAAGAAATAGAAGAATAATTGATTATTCTATAACTTTACAGCACCTTTGTCGTAAAATATGATGGGGGTGCTTTTTTTTTCTAAAAGGCCAACACCTTTCTAAAGTTTGAGCTTTGCTAAAAACTATACGTCTCAATTTCAACATTTTGGCTCTAAACTAAATTTCCAATAATATTTTTAACTTTTATTAATTAGACCGAAGAACTATATCCAATAGAGAGGACTTACATTTTTTTAAAATGGAGATCAATTGAGCTTACCATCTGCTTGATCTATTCTTACAGGTACTCAACTCATTCTAATATAAGCAGATTCTCTCTTAATATTTCGACCTGATGATGTGGTGGTCATAATACGAACTTATATATAATTAACAGGCTCAAGTTTTTTAGCATGATAAAAGCTTATCTATAGATTTGTATGAGGGGACGGATGGGCTAGTAGACAGCTTGTAAAGCATGCAACCTTTTACTTTGAACGGTTTTAGACTAAAGATGGTGATTATATTTATTGAATACCGTTTTTGATTTTTTTAAAAAAACAAGTTCTGTAATCTGAAAATCGTGTTGTATTTTAAAAAAGCCCGAATGAAAACTCGGGCTTTAAAATTACTTTAGTTTTTCAGCTGCTTCACGTAATAGATCTTGGTTACTTTGCCAACTTATACATTCATCTGTAATTGAAACACCATACTTTAAGTCTGCTAAGTCAGCAGGTATTTTTTGGCTACCTTCATTAACATTTGATTCAATCATCACACCAAATAAACCTGTGTTGCCTGATAAACGTTGATCTAATACTGAGCGTAGAACCACCTCTTGCTGAGTATGCTTTTTACCTGAATTTGCATGAGAACAATCAACCATAACTAACGGCTCTTCACCACATTCACTTAGCGCATTTTGTACGATTGAGACACTCTCTTCATCGTAGTTTGTTGAGCCACGTCCACCACGGAGAATAATATGGCATTGGTCGTTGCCTAAAGTGTTTACAATAGATGTTCGTCCTTCTTGATCTACACCAAGAAAATAGTGTGGGGCTTTTGATGCTTTTATCGCGTCTAGTGCAATTTGGGAGTTACCATCTGTTCCATTTTTGAAGCCTACTGGCATAGATAGACCACTTACCATATCACGGTGAGTCTGACTTTCTGTAGTTCTAGCTCCAATTGCGGCCCAAGAAACCAAGTTAGAAATATACTGTGGTATAATTGGATCCAGCATTTCTGTTGCACAAGGTAGACCCAAGTTGTTGATTTCTAGCAATAGTTTTCTTGCGGTATAGATCCCTTTATTGATATCACCAGTATCATTTAAATCAGGGTCATAAATTAAGCCACGCCAGCCAACGGTTGTTCGTGGCTTTTCAAAATATACTCTCATCACAATCAATAATTGATCTTTTAATTCTTCTGCGAGAACTGCTAGACGCTTAGCATAGTCTAAAGCAACTTCCTCATCATGAATTGAACATGGACCAGTAATCACAAGAAATCTGTTATCACGGCCAGCAAGAATATCTTCTATCTCTTTTCTACCACGGGCAACAGTATCATTTGCTGTCTCTGTCAGCGGTAGTTGTTGTTTTAGCTCGTGTGGTGTAACCAGTGGTGAAATGGCTTCTACACGAAGGTCGTCTGTATTGATCATAAGAAAGCTTTTCCAATATATCGAATCATTGATTAAAATTAAATCCCCACAAAAATTTAAAGAATGTTAAATTATTCCAAATGCAGTGATTTACAAACGTGTAAAGACATGAAGTTTACTAAGAATTTGCTAGAAATCGTTCATATAAAGCCATTTTTCAGCAGCAGTTCGCCATTGACTTGCATGGGAATTACGTCTATTGAATATACTTGCAAGTCCAATCCCGTGTTCTCCATTGGGATATACATGCACTTCATGTGGAACCTTGTGTTTATTTAATGCCATTGCGTACAAATAAGTGTTTTCTACCGGAACAGGACCGTCATCTGCAGTATGCCAAAGAAATGTTGAGGGGGTATTGTTGTGAACAGCCTCCTCCATAGAAAATTCTGCTCGTAATTCATTTGTTGGTGTTTCCGTACCCAGAAGATTTACCATTGAGCCATGATGTCTGAACTGCCCAGAAGTAATAACGGGGTATGAAAGAATTGCAAGTGAAGGGCGAGCAGACAACTTCTCTAGCTCATCAGAAATACTTGGGTTCTTTTTTTCGAAACAATTTGAAAGAGTCGCGGCCAGATGTCCACCTGCTGAAAAACCAATTACGCCCACTTTCTCAGGATTCACTTGGTAGTCAGTTGCATGGTGACGAATGAATTGCATCGCTCTTCGAGCATCAAAATATGGTTCTTCTTTGTATTTAGGTGGTACTGAATAATTAAGTACAAAGGCAGAGATACCAAGGCTATTTAGCCAACCTGCTACTGGCTCACCCTCTTGATTGGAGCATATACCATAACCGCCGCCAGGCAGGATTAACATAGCAGCAAATATATCTCCATCCTCAAGGCAATAGGGAGTCAATGTAATTGGGCTTTTATTGTTCCATAGATCGATCGGTATATTATTTTTTACCCTAAACATAATGTGTCAAAACTTTCTAATGAGATTTAAAATAGGAAAAAATTATTTTGCTTATATATTAGGAACAAAAAAGCTTTTTTCTATATTATTTGTTTATGATTTCAGTTCTATTTATAATTGTTTTATGCATCTTTGGCCCATCCCTGCTTCGTAGTTTTAAGACTGGAGGACCTATTCTAGTTGTGGCTAGCTTACTATGCACGTTTTTTAATGAGCCTTACAACTTGCCCTCTAAAGTTTCCGTAGCTTTTGCCTACGCTTTTATTTTATCAATCCAGTTACTTTTTCTTAGTTGGTTATTGAAGTCTTTTCAAAGAAGTATGAAGTGGCTTTTTGTTTATGCCGCTTTAATAATTCAATTAACCTGGCTTTTTAATTGGTCTACCAACATACATATAACATTAGCTGTTCTATTTATGTTCTTTGCACTTGATCGTCACAATAACCCTAGACCGGCAGCTATTTGGTGTGTAGGTATGTTGCTGGTAACACAACATTTCTACTTTTTAGGCTTAATGCCTTTATTGATCAAAAAACAACGATGGCGCTTCTTCTTGTGGGGAGCCTTCTTGATTTGGGCTAGTTTAAAACAGCCTGGATGGTTTTCTGTTTTATCTACTGGTGATTCTATGGGACTGAATTATTTGGTTAAGGACTCTTTTCAAAGCTTTTTGCAAAATAATTGGATTATCTTTTTCTTACTGCCAATATTTTTAATAGGAAGTATTTGGTGGCAGGAAAGCTATGTTGCATATATGCTACCTCTATTTCTTGTCTTAGCTATTTTTACTGAAAACCAAACGGTCATTGCTACTGCTTTATTTATGGCTATTTGGCGTGGAGGCCTTCACCTCTTGATCGTTGCGGCTTTTGCTGTTGTATGGTTTTTTAGTCTTCCTCTTTGGATTATACTTATAGCTTTTGTTTTTATTCAAATAGTTTCTTGGTATTCTGTAGATAAAAGCTTGGCTAACTTTGGCTCGATTTCCTCTATTGATATTGCAATCCCTTATCATAATGAAGAACAACGTTTGCCCGGTTTGCTAAATTCGATAGATCAGGCCAAAAAAAGATTGGTTGAGGAGCTTCCTGAACTTAATGTCAATCTTTATGCAAGCTCTTTTGGTTCAAGTGATAATAGTACAAAGCTCTTAGAAACAGCAGGTGTGAAAGTTCGAGAATCGGAGTTTCCTGGTCGTGGAAATCAACTAGCTCGGTGTCTAAGGCTTGGCAGAGGGGATATTTTTCTTATGCTTCATGCAGATGCAATTATTGAAGAAGATAGTCTTTTAATGCTAGTCGAATATTTGAATAAGAATGATAGTCTCGGCTGGGGCGCTCTGGGGAATAAGTTTGATAGCGACAAAACTATTTTCAATAAAATTATGAAATCGAATGAGCTGCGTTTTAAATTTCTTTCTATGGGATTTGGCGATCAAGGCCTATTTATTCGTCGTCCTTTGATTAAGGCTATTGAGGGTATCCCAGACTATCCATTGATGGAAGATGTGGAATTGTCAATGTTGCTACAACCATATACATCAAGAAAATTATTTGACCGATTGCTGACTGTTTCAACTAGAAGATGGGAAAAAGTTAGTTGGTGCAGCTACCAAATACAAATGATACACTATGTGTGGAAATTTGCTTGGTTACGTTGGCAAGGTAAAGATATGAAAAAAGTTACTCAAAACATGTTTAATGAGTATTACAGTTAAGTCCTATTTTATTGTATTAAATAAATCTGCTGGAGCTTGAGCGCTTGCTGTAACTTCGTCTCCTTCAAATTTTTTAAAAAGAACTTGCGTTTTCCAACCTCGGTTACTCATTCGAACTTCTTCAACCATTCTGAAATACTTATCAGGATTACTACTACTTTGAATTTTGTGCGAGCCAACAAAATCTAATTGTCTTTGTGTCTCACCATCTTTTATCCATTGAACACGAATTGGAAATGCATATTCAAGCATGAACCAAACACGTACTTTTTCTTTTTTGGATGGATGCTCCAAGTTCATAACACGGCAACGTTGAAGTTTTACTGTTTCTGATTCTTCCTCACTAACAAAATTCCAATATATAAAAGATAATGTTAAATCTTCTGGTCTAAGCTGGAAATCTCCTAAAACTGGCTCTGAATTTGGTGCTCCTTCACTTTTCAATACAGAAATACCATCAATACCCTCAGAGGGGACTTGGCGAACTGTCCAAGCTTCAGAACCTTCAATTTGCAGCTTCATTAACCAACTTTCAGGTTTAAAGCGTGCAGACATATAAATTTTCTTTTTTAACTTTCTTTCAGGTCCTTTGTAGTAGAGCCTACCTTCCATCTTTACCCAACTATTCGTTATATTTCGGTCCCTTGCCAACTCTAAATATTCATGAGGAGGTAAGTTCATTAAGCGTTCTTCTGTTGAACTTCCAAACAGAGTAAAGGAAGTGCTGACTATAAGTGAAAATAGGAAAAATTTCATTTTAATTTGTGCTTTCAAAAGGTGTAAAAATTTGTATGTCTGGAAAGTATTCGCTGATCTTTTCCAAATCTTTTACAAGAAATATGATTTTTACATTTGGACCTGCATCCATGGTAAAGTAGATTTCAAGGCCTTTAGACCTCAGTTGATGAATTTTTACAATTGATGCAAGCGATGTATCTTGAAAATAAATAACGGGTGGCTTAGCCCCAAGCATTGTTCCGTGCATAGACATTGCATTGGACTCCACAACTGGGCCCAAACTACTAAAATCTTGTTCATATATCGCGTGCTCAATTTTAGAAAAATCTGACTTCACTTTATTTGGCCAACCAGCATAAAGTTCAGAAGTTTCAATTGTTCGATTCATACCCTCAGTTGAGCCAACAGATTTGGGGCCTAAATTACAAGGTATTAAAGCAATTCGAAAGTCGGGCCAACTTACATTAAGTGGCTCTGCAAAGGAATCTGAGCCATTTTCGCAAACTCCTGCATGCCAACTTACAAAACCTTCAAATATTGAGCGAGAAGCACTGCCACTTCCCACACGTGCTAATTGGCTTAATTCTTTTAGAGATAGTTGCCACCCAAAAAAGTCATTTAAAGCTTTAACTAGTGCGGCAAAACCACTAGCAGATGAAGCTACACCCGCAGCAGTTGGTATATTATTTTCTGTCTCTATTAAAAGGCTAGGGCGAGTCCCCAATAGGTCTAAATAAGCAACTATTCGCTTATAGAATTCATGATCTTTTGAAACAAGGTGATTGTTTAGATAAACTTCATCTGAATCAGTTGTACTCAAGCATAATTTTGTTTTAGTTCCAGCAGTTCCCAAAGAAATTGATAGACTACTATTGACTGGAAGGTTTAACTCTTTTTGTCTCTTTCCCCAATATTTACATAAAGCAATGTTACTGGGTGCAAAAAAGCTAGATTGCTCTTTGACAGGAACTTGTGTTGAGCCTGTCAAAGCTTGGATATAATCAGCTCGCTTCATTAGCCTGCTGTAACCTTTCTAAGCTGAGCTAAGTCTGTATCACCCTTGAAGATTTTATACACGCCATCCTGAAATAGACTACGCATTCCTTCTTCTACTGCTAAATCACGAATTTGATCAACTGGAGCTGATTTTGCAATGCACTTTTTCATCTTTCCAGTAGATACAATTAATTCGTGGATACCCGTACGACCACGGTAACCTGTATTTCCACACTTTTCGCAACCGCGCGGGCGGTACAGCGTCACCTCATCTAAGTTAATATTAAGCTCAGAGAAGTGCTCACGCCCATATAAGTGAACAAGTTTATCTAATTCTTCCTTACTTGGTTTGTAAGGTTCCTTGCATGAACTACAAAGTGTTCGCACAAGCCTTTGTGCCAATACACCAATAAATGCATCCGCAAAGTTCAATGGGTCTAGCCCCATATCTAATAAACGTACGACCGTTTCCGGAGCTGAGTTGGTATGCAAAGTAGATAACACCATATGTCCAGTAAGTGAAGCTTCAACTCCAATAGAAGCAGTTTCATGATCTCGCATCTCACCAATCAGAATAATATCTGGATCAGCACGTAAGAATGATCGAAGAGCTGAAGCAAAGGTTAACCCTATTTTGGCATTAACTTGAAGCTGTTGTAGACCATGTTGAGTTATCTCTACAGGATCTTCTGCCGTTAGAATTTTCTTTTCTGGTTGATTCAATTTACCTAAAATTGAGTGTAGAGTTGTGGTTTTACCAGAACCAGTTGGACCTACTACTAAGATAATTCCATGAGGGTGCTTCTGCATCTCAATCAGCTTGTCGAAAACTGTTGGGTGGAAGTTTAGACGTTCCATAGACATGGCTGCACCTCCACTTGCAAGTACACGCATAACAGCTGTTTCACCATTTACAGTTGGAACAGTCGCAATACGTAACTCCAGTGGGCGGCCCTCCATTCTCACTGCCATCTTACCATCTTGGGGACGACGACGCTCTGAAATATCTAAGTTCGATAGTACTTTGATACGAGCTACAACTGCACGGATGTAGTTGTGGGGAATTAATAATTTCTCAATACATTCACCATCGATACGCATCCGCACAACAGCATCTTTCTTACCCTTACTTGGTTCAACGTGAATGTCTGATGCACTGCTTTTTACTGCCTCAATTATAATGCGGTTTACTAATTGAATGATGACCGAGGCATTTTCGTCATAAAGCTCTTCACCTTCAGAAGAATCAACATTAATTGTTTTTTCTTCGAGGCGATCAACTAACTCGTCTAAATTTAGTTCTTTTCGATCTTCATCTTCTTCAAAAGCATAACCCAAATAACGAAGGATGTCTTCACGTGTTCCTACTCTAAATTCTAAGCCCGAATAACCAAGCAATTGTTCGATTTCCATCATGCGATCTGTATCTTGTGGATTGTCGATCATGATGATTAAATCATTGTCTACTCCACGGAAAGGGCACCAGTTGTTAGAGGCTAGGTAACTTCGGTTATAATTCTCTAAAATTTCATGGTCTGGATGAAACTCTGGATCATAAGGCATAAAAGGAGCTTCATAATGAGATTCTAACGATTTACCAATTTCTTCAATTGGTATCTTTAGGCGCCTTTTTAAAAGAATTGTTACTGGAATTCCGCGTTCATTTGCTTCTAGTTGAAGTTCATCTAACTTTTCTGGTGGCAGTTTTCCTGTTTTGACTAAGAGGTCAAAAGGTCCTCCACCTGAACGCATGTCATGACGGAATTTATTCGAAATTAATTGTGAGACCGCAATGGCATGAATTACATCTTGGTCGCTAAATGCTTCGCTCGCTGTTTTGCGGTTAATAAACTGTATTGCACCTAAGACCGTTTCATTGTATTCAATTGGGACACAAACCATAGAGCGTGTTAAGTAGCCACTATTCTGATCATAAGTATAATCAAAACTCAATTCCGGGTGAATCGCCTCAAGTTCATTGTTATCATATACATTGGTAATTCGCAATGGTTCCCCAGTTAAGCCAACGTAACCAGAAATTGAAGTTGGCGCGATTGGAACATGAATAGGCGTATCAACATCATTGCCAGACAAAAACCAAGAAACTAAATCTTGGCCTTCTCGGCGGTATAATGTAATACGATCTGCATCCATTAATCTTAGTAGCTTCGTCTCGATTTCATGAAAAATTTCTTCTAAGGCGATACCATTTTGAACAATCTTATAAATTTCATTCAAAAGGATCGATTTTTCTTGAGAATTATCTGACATACATTGACAACCTTTTAACTAGTATTGATTCCTTAATTTATATATCTATCAAAATAAACGTTCAAATTTAACAAAACAACCACTACTTATCATTTTTAGTATATAATTGGCCATTTTTTGGTTTTAGCATGTTGGAAACTTTAATCTGTTTGATATTGTTATTTTGGTTGCTATGTATTAATGTTTTTTAGGGAATTTAGAGGATGCTTTTAAGATCTTTCGAGGGATTGGTATATCCCAAATATTGTCTTTTTTGTAAAGATATTGTTGAAGAGGACTATGTTTGTAGTGATTGTTTATCTAACCTTCAGTTTATTGATGAAGAACAATGTATCGTTTGTGGTGACATTAATGACCCCTATCACCAATTTAAGAGCTGTCATCATAAATTAAAACATATTCCATGGAGTTACAGAGCTGCAGCATTTCATTATACTGGTGAAGTAAAAAAAATGGTGCAAGAGTTGAAATTTAACTCGGCTACTCAATATTTACCCTTTGCTGGGCGAGCCATGGCTAAACGTCTTACTCAAGGTTCAGTTCCAAAGTTTGACTTCATTGTTCCAGTTCCTTTACATATCGCAAGAGAAATTAATCGCTCTTATAATCAGGCTTACCTGTTAGCTGAAGAACTTTCCTCGAATACGGATGTTCCCCTTGTTAACGCTTTACGTAGATCCAAATATACGAAACCTCAATCAAACCTGATGAAACAGCAACGACAAAGTAACTTAGATGGTGTTTTTAAGGTATTTCCTACTTTTGTAAACCGTTTAAAAGGAAAAAGAGTCCTAGTTATTGATGACGTATGTACCAGTGGTGCAACATTGCGTGCGTGTTGTAAGACATTGCTAGAAAACGGAGTAGGACAATGTGGTGTTTTGACCTTGGCGCAAAGGTAGAAAAAAATGCTGAAAATAGCCAAAAACTTAGTTTCAAGAGCTTGCATGTTTTAGTTTAGGGAATAAAGTAATCACCCCGATGATATTTGGGTGATTAGCTCAGCTGGCTAGAGCACTTGCTCGACACGCAAGGGGTCACTGGTTCGAGTCCAGTATTGCCCACCAAAATATTATTGAGATTTTACCCCATGGTGTAATGGTAGCACAAGTGGTTTTGGTCCACTTTGTTTTGGTTCGAATCCAGATGGGGTAGCCAAAATTTATGATTGGAGTTGTAGTTCAGTTGGTTTAGAACGCCTGCCTGTCACGCAGGAGGTCGCGGGTTCGAGTCCCGTCAGCTCCGCCATTCTTTCTCTCATTTTATTTTATCTTTGTGAGAACAATTTCTCTTTTGCGAATACCTTGTAAATCTAAAAATTACAGGGGAGTCGTAAATGTATCGTTATTTTTCACTTTTTATCTATACCTCCGTATCATTATTTGCATTTGACATAGTTCCTCAACCAAGGCCAGATCCAACTGAGGACAAGGTCCAAAAGTACGACGATATTCAACACACTTTTAGGTTAGATGTTTGGTTTTCTGACTTTGATGGGAAATCTGGAATAGATGGTTTTGAAATTGATTCAGATTATAGTTACTCAGATAATGATGGTCTTGGGACGGTGGTTGAATATAAATTTTGGCAACAAGACATAGGCTACAGGTTTAGCATTCTACTTGGATACTGGGATGAACAAGAAGATTGGGATGAACCTGATTTAACAGTTTCAATTGCTTCTTTTGATGGTGCAATAATGACCAACCTTATACATCAGCAAATAAGCGATGATGTCAAAGTAAATTTCAACCTTCTTGGTGGTGGTCGTCTATTCGCTATTGAACAAGAAATTTATGCATATTATCCTTACTGGGGCTATATTGATGATACACATACTTGGATTGAGCCTTTTATTGGTGCAGATTTTGAGTTTTGGTTAAACAACAAATTTTATTTATTCTCCTATATTGATTATGGAACCTTAGGCTTTGGTGATGCTGCTACCCATACATGTAATTTTAAAGCTGGTTTTGGCATTGAGTTAGGGCAGGGGCTAGCTTTTGAAGGCGGATACCGTATTCTAGATATTAACATAGATACTGATAATGGAGATGACTCATTTATATTAGATGCTAAAATGACTGGCTATTTTATAGGAATGGCATATCGCTTTTAGTTTTTTATATCTCTTACAGTTGCTAGACTGGTATTTCAACACATAAATATTACATTGAGAGAATGTTTTTTAAAATCTTTTAAACAATTATTAATACAATATAAAGTAAGTGTTTTAAAGGTTTATGAAGTTAGAATTAATTGGAGATAGGTATGGATCCTTTAGGCGAAAATGTCTTTTTGGTAAAAGAACATGTGGGAATATTTAAGGCCGCAAATAATTACGATATTCACCACCCTGAAAGTGGTGAAATCTTGATGGAGTGTCGTGAAGAGAAATTAGGTATTTTTACTAAAATACTACGTTTTACAGACTACAAGAGAATGACTCCCTTTGATGTTATTATTCGTGACCAACAAGGCAATCAACTTATTCGGGTAAGCCGTGGTATTTCTATCTTTCTTTCTAAGGTAGAAGTTTTTGATGAAAATGATCAATATATTGGTGGTTTTAAACAGAAATTTTTCTCCATTGGTGGGAAGTTTACTGTTTTAGATGCTCAGGAAAATCCTGTTTGTGTGCTTAAAGGTAAATGGACTGGATGGGATTTCCGTTTTATGGCTGGTGATAATGAATTAGCTCATGTATCAAAGAAATGGTCTGGCGTTGGTAAAGAATTGTTCACAAGTGCCGATAATTATGCCCTTGAAATCTCTAAAAGTGTACCCGAAGGCAGTGTGGCTAGAAAGTTAATTGTAGCCGCTGTGATGTGCATCGACATGGTTTTAAAAGAGTAAGACTCCTTATTACCGTGTGAGCTTATATTAATACGGTCATTGAAATGCTTCATAAGAGTTTTATAAACCCAAACTTTCAAGTTGAATACTATTTTGTTAGTTTGGGTAATTTTTTCTACATCTGATTTATTGTAATAGTTTGTATCATCCAAAGAACAACTTTCCATATCTAGTTTCTGAGACATTTCTTCTTTCATTAGTATTTGTATGTTTGGGTAACATTATTCCTTATTTCTTTCATAAATCAATAGTTCTATATTAGTTTGAACACCTTGAAGAAATAGTAAAGATAGGTGTTATGAAATAATACACTCCTAATGTTTAAACGTTAGTTATTTTTATTGCAGACTATCGCTAAATTCTTAAACTAACCATTATAAGTATTATATTTCTGCAGGACGCCCTCAAACCTCCCCTTAAGCACCCTTTTGCATATGACTTTATTTGCTAAAAAATACTAGGGCTACAAATGTATTATTGATATATACAAACAAAAAGCCTATAGCGCAAGCTATAGGCTTTATGCGAAAACACGTCTCCGATTATTCTTTTACACCACCCAGCTGGATTCCATTTACCAGCTGTTTTTGGAAGAATACGAAAACAAAAATCATTGGAATGACCGACATTCCCACTGCTGCCATTAGTAAATTTGTTTCCTGTCCTGAAGAACCATCAAAAGCTAACAAACCGATCGGTAAAGTATAGAGGTTCTGTGAACGAAGCATTACAAGAGGCCAGAAGAAGCTATGGTAGTTGCCCATAAATGTAAATATAGCAAGTGTTACAAGGCCTGGTTTTGTCAGTGGAAGAATGACCTCCCAGTAAAGTTGCCATTTACTAGCACCATCAATCTCAGCTGCCTCATCAAGGCTAGGTGAAATACCAAGCATGAACTGTCTTAACATGAAGCAACCAAAGGTACTGAATGCTGATGGAATGATTAAGCCAGGTAAACTATCAACAAGCCCAAGTGTTACCATAATTTGGTAATTGGGAATCATCATTACCAAGCCAGGTAGCATCATTGTAGCTAAATATAAAACAAATACTTTATCGCGGCCTTTCCAGCTTAAACGAGCGAATGAAAAAGCAGCCATTGAGGAAGTTAGTACTTGAAGAAAGGTTACCCAAGCAGCTACAAAAATAGTGTTCCAATAGTAACGAGCATAAGGAATGTTCTCAAAAACTTTAAGGTAGTTATACCATTGATATTTACGTGGTTCTTTAAAGTGACCAACATAGTATGCATCTAAGTAATACCGGTTTAATAAAGGCCATGCCTCGTTATCATCTTTAATACGGGTCATATCTTTAGTCATCTCAATTTGGGCAAATGCTTCATTAGCTTGAAAGTTGTGACGTTTCATGATTGCACTAAGATCGTTTGAGATTGCTGGCAAGTACTTTTGAGTATTTGACAGTGTACCTTCTTCCTTTGCCTCATTCAGTATATCACGCATACTAGGCGAAACATGTTCCCATAAGTAGGCAGAAATCGGGTCTTTATGATCAACTAATTGTTGCAAAAACTCTTCAGGTTTGTTAAAATCTGCTTCTGTGATCCACGCACTTTGCAGTGGAATCCAACTATCATTCTCTACTTGATCCAATGGTTTTACGCTCGTAAAAAGCATCCAAACAAATGGCAGAATAAAACTTAAACTAAAACCAATAAGAATAACATTGAATACAAAGGTTTTGCTAAAGTCGACATAAAAATATTTTTTGCTTTCTGATGACATTTTTATTCTCCTTGCTTGTTGCCGAATTTCCAGTTGATCATCGTCACTGTAAATACGAGTGCGAAGAGTGTCCATGATATAGCGGCTGAGTACCCAAGTCGACCGGTTTCAAAACCTTCAACATAAATGAAATATGCTAATGTAGTTGTTGCACCACCAGGTCCCCCACCTGTCATCGTTTTTGCCATTTCCATACCACCTTGTAAGCCACCAATTGTGGACATTACAAAAATAAAGAAAGTCGTAGGCGCTAAAGAAGGCCAAGTAACATTCCAAAATTTTTGTACAGCATTTGCACCATCAATATCAGCTGCTTCATATAAACTTTGTGGAACATTTGTAAGAGCTGCTAAATATAGAAGCATATTGTTTGAACCAATTGCTCCCCAGAGTCCCATGATCATCAATGCAGGCTTTGCCCAGCTATATTCGAATAACCAATCTGGAGGAAGTAATACCCCATCTTGAGTCATTGCTGGTAAGTTAAATGTTACTGCAGATAAACCAACTAATAAAAATAAGATACCAAGAATAATGAGAGCGAAAACGATAGCAAGTTCGGCTCCAGCAAAACTATCACAATTAAAATCACGTCCTTTTGTGAAATAGCGGATGAAATTAACGATTAGTAAGAAGGCTCCCAAAGCAGCAATTATCCATTTCGTAAAACCTAAAGGAGACCAGAAATAAGATGTTATAACTGGAATGAATACAAATGCATTACATATAATCCAGGCCATTGTTCCTAATTCGCCATCAATCCACATTTGCCCCCAATGTGTTGATACCTTGTAAATGATAAGCGCAAAAACTAGACCAAGTAAAACAGCGGCACCTTGCATTACAGAGGGAGATAAAGCTTGATTGAATTCAGCAAAACTCATTAAAGGATCACGAATCGCATTATTGATTACCCCAGACTCTTTATTATACATTTTTTTCCATAGGATATATGTTGCAACACCGGCCGTGAAGTGAGGGGTGTAGAAAAGTGTTCGATATCCATTTACACCAGTTGTCATGCCAATTACTGCAATTAAGCCAACAATCCCTACGATCAGAATAATCATTGCAGATTGGCCTAAGCCCAATAAAACGAGCAAGCAAATTGAAAGAATGAAAATGAAGGAAGCAAATACACTCCCCCAAACCTGTCTTGACGATCCTTTCACTTCTTGAGATAATAAGATTGCCGCAAGTAACGAGCCTCCCATTCCTAAGGGAATTCCAATCATAAAGAATAGAGTATTACCCAGGTAGCGTACAAAGTCACCTGTTTCAAATAATTTTGTAAAATTATCAATTCCAACAAACTTTAGTTCATTATCTAAAAACATATTATGTTTTGTTAAGTCCCAATCTGAAAATGCCATAATTACTGACATAACTAATGGAATCATCGTAAAACAGATTACACCTAAAATGTTAGGAGCTAAGAAACCTACACCAACTGCTAAATCTTTAACTTCTCTTTTATTCATGATTATTTTCCTTCCTCAGTCAACCAGCCCATCGCGGCATAATATCGCTGATAGAACGGGTTTTTGATCCATGATAAAGGCACTTTCTTACCGGCTTTTCGGTATTCATCTATTTTTGCTTGTAATAATAGATCTTCATCATACTGCTTGCTTAAAGCTTTGTTTTGTTCAAGATTATATTGGATTTCTTTTTCAATTAAAGAATGTGCTTCTTCGTAGGCATTTTCTAAGCTGTCTAATTTATTGAGTGCTTTATCATATGCTTTGGCTTCGTAGCGTTCACAAACCGTGCCCAGAACATATGGGCTATCTTCAGATACAATGGCATATTTTGCAAGAAAATCAGCACACTTGTCATGAACTGCCCATTCACTTGGATATTTGGCAGGTTTTGAGTAACTATCATCCTTTGTGGATTCAGGTAAAGGTGGCATTGCATCAGCACCATCAATAATTGTTTGGCTGTATTCTCGACTCGCTAAAAATTCCATGAACAAGTATGCTTCTTTTTTATGTTTAGAACCTTTATAAACCGCTGCCGCCCGAGTACCAGCCTTAGTATTAGGGAATCCATTGTGAGGAGGAACAATTACATCCAAGTCCAAAGCACCAGATCGGCGCATCGCGATAAGTCCCCAACGGCCCGTATAGGTCGTGGCGAAGTTACCTTTCATAAATAGTTGAATATTTCCGCCGCCATATCCTGACTCAGAACTAAATGAAGCCATATCAGATGGACTTGGAAGGATACGATCTTCATTAATCCAGCGAATGTATCTTTTATTACTTTCTATATAACTTGGGTGCAGTAAATTCGTGGACGTCATTGTTTCATTAAACATTGATACACCTTCTCCACGAGCTAGTATAGAACGTTCAATATTTGCAGAAATAAAAAACTTTTTACTTTTGAGACCTTCGTTGGCTCGTTTTGAAAATTCTTTTGCTAATTTTTCAAATTCTTCAATTGTGATTAATGTTGAAGGTGGCTCTAAACCTAAACGTGTAAATGCATTCTTGTTAACCCATAAAGCAGAAGCACCAATGTTACATGGGTATAAATATTGTTCTCTTAAGCCTGTTTCAGGATTTACTTCTGTTAGAAGTTCACTAATTGCAGGCCATGTAGTTTTATAAGAAAATCCTTTCTCTTCTGCAATCTCTGTGATGTTCTCTAAAAAACCCATTTGTTTGAAGTAATTTAATTGATTACCACCAATATCCATAACGTCAGCAGCAACACCAGACACACCTTGAATTATTTTCTTGTGACCTCCATTGTCAGTATCTACCATGACTTTTACGGCTGGACCTCCATCTGGACCAAGGTGACCATTATCTATTTGCCACTTTTCAAATACTTCAACCTGACGAACACGCTCCGGATTTGCATCTGTTACCCAATATATTATGGGAACTACTGATTTTTTCTCAGGCAAAGACATATAGGTCCCAACCGAAGCTACTGAAAGTATTGTAAATATGGTAATAAATAAATTTTTCATTCTCATCCCTATTTGAGTTAATTTGCAATGTTGACTATACTAGGTTGATAACTAGTTTGCAATGGGCAATAGCCATAATAATTTAAATTGAAACAAACTTGCTTTCTTTGTTGAATGACGAAAAGTACATGGTATAAATTAATGAACAACTTTTACTAATATGTTTGAGGTACTTAATTAAAAATAATTTCATTCTTTTTATGCCATATATTGTATGTTTTATGAGATTTATCAATGCTCTTTAAGTCATTTTATGCTTTTAGCGTTATCATAATCTTGAGTACTCTTATCCCATAGTTTAAGTGACTCATAACCATCAGATTTTGAAAGAATCATGAATTTTTAGGCATATTAGATATTAACTAATAACGTATCCGAAAGCTGTTTATTATACTTAATCATATTTTATATTACAAACGATTTGAAGGATATAAATAGCAGATAGTTCCAATAATTTGTTAGATTAGTCTCAAGTTGTAGCTTAAGTATTTTTGTTAAGGCTTTAATATTCAGGCTGTTAATATTTGGCCAATGATTCCAAATAGAAATCCAATGATAGCTCCCATAGGTGGCAACCAGAATTTTTGTAACTTCGCTTGTGGTGCGATATCACCAAAAACGATGTATAAAATGCCACCTGCAGCAAATAACATAATAACTGATATAACTTTAGGATATTGGGCTAACCAAAAGTAGCCTGTTAAACCAAATATCGGACCGATAAAAGCGAGCAATATAAAAATGATTATGACCTTTACCCCTGAGAGTTTTTTACCAGCCATTTCTCTATAGGCATTGAAACCTTCAGGAAGATTTTGTATGGCCATTAATATGGCTAACAATAAACACGACATACTTTCGGCTGCAATCGCTGCACCAAGTGCTATGGCTTCTGGTATAAAGTCTGAGAGCATTGCAATCAACTGACTCATCGTATTATTGAGTTTGTCTAGTACAATGTCTATTAACATAAAAAAAAGTGCACCTCCACAGAATGAAATGCAAATTACCATTAAGTTTAGGTTTTGTATTCCCTCTGGAACGAGCACTAAGGCAACTGCTGAAAGCAAGGCACCACCACCCAATGCAATGATACCATGCCGAAGTTCATTTTCCATCCAACTAGGGCGTATATTCTCAACTTGGGCTAAGATTGCTCCCAAGGGTATTGCAAGTCCACCAATTAGGGTAAGCGTAATTACTTCCAAAATAGGATTCAAATGAAACACCTCCCAGTTTAAAAGTGATTATTTAGTAATTTTAATCAGTTTTGCATTCGCCTTTTTGTCTTTTGGAAACAGTGCTTGCGAAACACCCATGCCAATACCTGCATTACCATTCGTTCCGGCACCAACACCAACAGATGCAGTAGGATTTCCGTGACCACCACCAGAAATACCATCAATCAAAATTGCATCAGCTCCTTGTTTCATTGCAGCAACTTTTAAATCATTTATGATTTCTTCATTACTTTTTCCACCGAAGGTTTCAAAATGTATTTTGCCCATCACTTCATTTGGCTTTGGAACATCTTTCATCGCATAAAATACTTGTATACTTGATGTTGGAGGGTAAGTCTTTCCTACGTATTCAGGTTGAGAACTTTTGCAACCAGTGAACATGACTACAGCGGTTAATAAAGTACTTAATAAAGATGCTTTCATTTCCTTCTCCTTTGTATTTAATTGTCTAAATATGCTTTAAAACCCAAATTACTTAATGCAAAGCTGATTTTAGGTAACTAGTATGTAAAAAAATCATTCACCAATAGGCGATATTTTCAAAAATAATATATTAGTATTGTATGAAATGTTTTAAAATATTCAAGCAAAAGAAGTTTCGCTACTTTATTTACCTCACCATTACGTTTGGAATCTGTTTTATGTTTTTTTGCGATTGGTTGGTTAAGCGAAAAGCTAAGCCAATTTATTCGGACGTTTCCTATGTCCCAAAGGAGCGTGTAGGTATTCTTTTAGGTTGTAATCGACTAGCACCAGGTGGAGTTAACTTATTTTATTTGAATAGAATTAAAGCTACGGTAGAACTTTATAATTCAGGTAAGATTGAGCGAGTTTTAATTTCTGGCGATCATGGACGTGAAGGTTATAATGAGCCTGAAGACATGAAGTATAATTTAATGCAAGCCGGCATCCCTGAAGCACACATAACATTAGATTATGCAGGTTTTTCAACATTGGATAGTATGATTCGTGCGCATAAGGTTTTTCAGCTAGAATCATTTACTGTTATTTCTCAATCCTTTCATTGTGAACGAGCGATTTTTATTGCCAAAGCTCAAGGAATAAAAGTACAAGGTTTTGCCGCAAAGGATGTCTCGGGTGCAGGTCTCTTATATAGTGGCTTACGTGAAAAACTAGCAAGAGTAAAAGCATTTCTGCAAGTCTATATCCTTCATTCTGATCCCAAATTTCTCGGAGAAAGCATTCGAGTTAAATGAAATTATAGGAATACTCCCTACGTTGAAAATAGGCAGAAATGCATTATTGTATGGCTTCGTAAAAATAACTTTTGGACAACATATGAATTTTGAATCCCAATTTATTTCTAGTACTCAAAATCCGAGAATAAAAAATATTGTAAAACTTCGTAACCGTCGTGCAAGAAACAAGCAAAAATTGTTTCTTGTTGAGGGCTATCGGGGTGTGCGCCGGGCTCTAGATAATGGTTTTGAAATGAGTGAGATCTATTTTTGTCCAGACTGGTTCTTAGGTCATAATGAAATTCCAATGATTGAAGAAGCAGCTGAAAAAGGTACGAAAGTTTTTGAAATATCGAAAGAGGTATTTGAGAAGATTGCCTATCGTGATCGCCCTGAAGGCTTACTTGCTGTAGCACCTCAATTTGGTTTAGGCCTAGAAGAGCTAGACGTTCACGAGAATAGTTTATTTGTTGTAGGAGAAGGGATTGAAAAACCTGGGAACTTAGGGACAATATTACGTTCTGCAGATGCCGCTGGCGCAGATGCAGTCGTAGTTTGTGATGCATGCACGGATCTATTTAATCCGAATGTAGTTTGCGCGAGTGTAGGCACAATGTTTACAATGAAGCTTGCAGAAACAACTACTGAAGATTTTATAGCATGGTGCCGCGAGAAGGGTGTGCAAACCTTAGCCACCACTCCGCATACAGACTTCGCCTACGATCATGTGGACATGACCGGGCCAACTGCCATTGTTATGGGAACGGAGCAGTATGGTTTAAAGGAAACGTGGATGGAGCAGGCCGATCAAAAAGTACTTATTCCTATGTTTGGTCAAGCTGATTCATTAAATGTTGCGACTGCAACCACTTTAGTTCTTTTTGAAGCCGTACGGCAACGGCGTGAAAAGAATATCGGTAAATATTCGTGAACCAAAAACAAGAATTTAAAGTATTACTTTTATTTTATTCAGATAAACATGCGCAAACGATTGAAGATAAGCTTCACAGCATTTGCATGTATATGAACATTTTTAAAGCTTCAGAGTATGAAGACCTAGTAGCGGCACTGAATAAAACTCATTATGACCTCATTATTACTTCCGAGCAAATTCAATCTTGTTCAAGGCAGTTCCTGATGACTCTATTTAAAACCTATCAAAAATCGGTTCCAGTTGTTATGTATAGTGAATTCTCTGATGAGTCTTTGATTGCAGAAGCTTTGAAGTCTGGAAGTGCCAATTACTTTAGTATCCAATATGTTGAACGTCTCGAAGAAATTTGTAAACAGGAATTATTGGGACAGAAGAATATAGGGTATAAGTCCGACGTTTTAGAAAAAGAAAAAAATTATCAACTCCTTTCACTTGAAGAAACCTTGATGCATCTTCCGGATGCTGTATTTATTCTTGATTTTAAGGGTCGTATTTATTTTGTTAATGACGATGCCAGAAAATTAATCTCTAGTTGTGATAACCGCTATAGAAATAAGAAGTCATATACTGGTTTTACTTTAGAATCTCTTGGAATAGTGTCACCTGACCAAAAAAGTCTTTTTCAAAAATCCTTCGATGAAATAATTAAGAATGGTTCTTGCGCACCTTTTGAGCTTGATTTTCAAAGTGTATCAGGACAGGTATTCTTGTGTGAAGTGTGTGGGTCCTTGTTGCCAAAGGTGGCAAGCACGGAAGAAGTTATTCTTACCTTTAGAGATAGAAGCCAACAGCAAAATTTGCAACAGAAAATTGAATCTGTTCAGCGTTTAGAGGGACTGGGGCTTCTCGCAGGCCAAATCGCGCATGATTTCAATAATCAGTTATCTGGTATTTTAGGTTGTGCACAGCTTCTTTTGAAGCAACCCGAAATCAGTGATAAGACTGTCGATATGATTAAAACAATTATACGTGCAACAAATCGCTCTTCGGAACTCACATACAACTTACTCAATTTTGCTCAAAGACGGAAAAACCACTTTGAAGCATGTAGTACAGTGAGTGTTCTGAAAGAAGCGGTTGATCAGATATCAAGATTGCACCCTTCCGTAGATATTAGTTTTATCCCTTCTGAAGAAAAACATTTAGTTTGGGGCTCTCAAGCTGCATTGTTTAATGCATTTTTAAACGTGATTATCAATGCGATTGATGCAATTGATCATTCAGGCTCAATCAATGTATTATCAGAATCAGTGGAAGGTTTTGTTATCGTAAAAATCCAAGATAATGGAATTGGTATGACAAAACAAATTCAAAGACAAATCTTTGAACCATTTTATACCACGAAACCCTTAGGTAAGGGGACTGGCTTAGGTCTATCATCAGTTCGTTCAACGATGGAGTCAATGGATGGTGAAGTTGAAGTGACCTCTAAGCTTCGCGAAGGTACGACTTTTACTTTTAAAATTCCTTTGCATACTCAGCAAGAGAAAAGTGAAGAAATACAGTTATCACCCCTTAATATAGAAATTCGTGGACTCAGTTGTTTGGTTATTGATGATGATGATATTGTACGTCGAATAGCTAAAAATATGCTTGAGCACTTAGGACATACCGTTGCAAGTTTTGATGATCCAAGAAAAGGTCTTGAATATTTTAGAGAAGAAGGGGCAGAGGTCGATGTTGTGATCCTTGATATGTTGATGCCTGGAATGACGGGTACTAGAGTTTTAGAAGAAATGCAGAATTTAAACCCAGAGGTAAAGGTTCTTATTATTTCTGGATATGCACCTGGTGAATCTATTGAACAGGTTATGTCAAATGGTGCACTTGGGTTCATTCAAAAGCCAATTCGCCTTAAGGATTTACAGGAAAAATTGGCACTAGTTGATTTAAGTAGATAAAAGACTTAACTTTACTCAAAATATAATTGGCCACCTTTTCTTAAATCATGGTACTCAAACATCATTTCAATTGGCTCACCATTTAAAGTAGTCTGAGCATGGCCTGAAGATCTCTCGATGGTCAAAGTTTTTCCGTTATCAAAGTATAAGGAAATTTTATCAAAATACGGCTCAGCTTTTATGAATCTAGTAGATCCTGGGCAAAATTGGTAAAGGCCCAGACAATTTAAAATATACCAAGCAGCCATTTCTCCGTTATCTTCGTCGCCACAGAAGCCGTCAATTCTGTGTGAGTAACATTCGTCTAAAACACGATGAATATAGTGATTCCCTTTTTGGGGAGCACCAGCGAGATGATAAAAATATAATATATGGTGACTGGGTTGATTGTTGTGACCATACTGCCCAAAGTCCATTGCAGCCATTTCAGACATTTCATGAATCTCGCATGGGTAATGACCCGTTTCATAGTAAGGCTGATCTCCTAACATTTGATCTAAGCGACGAATCGTTGCCTCATTGCCACCAATTAAATCTATGAGTTTTTCTGGTTCATGGTAAACTGCCCAACCACATTGCCAAGCAGAACCTTCTACATATGCTCCCCCCCAACGGTAAGCATCAAAGTCTTCACTCCAAGAACCATTACTGTCTTTCCCACGAAAATGAAGTTGCTCGGAATCCCAGATATTGTAATAATTCGATAGGCGATCTTTAAGCTTTGCTGAACTTTCAGTATCTCCCAAGTGATCTGCCATAACTGAAACAGCCCAATCATTGTAACAGAAATCCAATGTTCTAGAGGCTCCATGCAGAACTTTATCTTCTGGAACATAACCAAGGTTGATATAGTCTCCTAAGCCAGTTCTCCCAC
>JAKVBE010000005.1:88298-152442 GCA_022447755.1 Lentisphaeria bacterium
CACTTTGGAGACCAACCTCCTTCCTCACATGCATTCACCCAACCACGTATAATTTCAGATAAGTGATCTGCATAAACCAGGGAAAGTAGAGGATATACCGTTCGATAAGTATCCCAGAAACCATTTTCTGCAACAAAAGGGCCTTCGTGAATAGATCCATCAAAAGGACTTCGATGAACCTTTTCTCCTTCAGGATTAATTTCATGAAGCTTTTTAGGAAATAAAAGACTTCTATACAAACAACTATAAAAAGTTTTCTTTTTATCTTCATCGATATTAGGCACATCGATTCTACCAAGAAGATTATTCCACTCATTAGCATTCCACTGAATGACATCATCGATGGAATAATCTCTTAATTCATAGTTAATGTTATGAAATGCTTGCTCCACATCAATGAAGGAAGTGGCAATCTTAAAGCTGATAGTTTGAACATTGGCTGGAAATGAAATGTAATAGCCCTTTTTATTTTCCAATTCATGAAATTCAAAGTCACAATCAAAAACTAAGTAACTGTGAAGAGGGAAATTATTTACAACAGACCTCGGTACTTTATGGTCCACATTAAAAGAAATTGCATTCATCCCAGGATAGTGTTCACCACCTTGAATATTCTCATATGGATAAAACATCAAACGTTTTTCGACGTTCTTACGGTCGAACTTTAAGTTCCCAATACCAGATGTATAGCCTGGAGAAAAGCTAAAAAGACAATTGGATTGATATAAATAGGTTTTAAATAAATTGGGCTTTATTATTGTCCTTTGGGGATCAAAGCCTGATCGGCCCAGATGAGGAACATCTCGGATCTTTTCTCCAGTTTGCGGCATCATTAAAAATGCAGCATAGTCTCCAATCCATGGGCTAGGTTGATGACTGCAGCGTAAACCATAAAAGTTAGAAGAATGAGGGGAGTAAAACCAGTTTTTGCTTTCGCCTTCTAAAAGTTGAGTTTGTGGGACCCAAGAGTTATAACCCCAAGGCATTGATATTTGGGGAAGTGTGTTCCCTTTAGAAAAGTGCGGCATTGAATCGCTACCTTGAGTAGGATATACATAATCTATGTAACTCATAATTCTCTCCACTTTGAAACAATAATTAACTGCTAGTTTTTTTACATTTTCAAATTAATAGAGAACTCTAGATAAGGATTTCAAGTATTCTTTATCTGGATGAAGAATATCTTATATTTAGGTTTTAAAATATAGTCTGTTTAAGTGATAACCTTAAGTAAGCATATCAAAATTTTCTACTGACTAGATGGGCAATGATAAAACATTTATTTCATCATAATAATGAACTCTTCATAAGACCATTTTATGGATGTTGTACATCATTCTTAGTAACCATATTCTGCTCATTCTCATCATCAGCATGATGACAGGTATTAAATCAAACTTATCTCAAATTACTGACATTTACATCCATTTTCAATCTTATCATAATCTTAGAACAAGATACTATTAAGCCCCCAATTGTCATGCTTGACTTATTGCGACCTTTTATAATCCACTTTTTTCACTATTTGACGCCATTCTGCATGTCTTTATCATAGAATCGCCATTTTTTCCCAGTGATAAGTCTTGCCCCACGTCCATATGATAGATATGACCATCCCCACTGAGCAAAGACAAAAAGTTTATTTTTGAATCCACTTAAGTATAGAATGTGAATAAATAGCCAAATAAGCCATGCCATGAATCCATTAACCTTGAAACTCCCTGCATCAACAATAGCCGACTTTCGACCAATCGTAGCCATTTTGCCTTTATCTAAATACTTGAAGGGAGGTACATCAATCCCTTTTTCTTTGTTTATCAGCAATTTAGCTAAATACTGCCCCTGTTGAATTGCAACAGGAGCCATTCCAGGTAGTGGTTTTCCATCTTTTCCAGTAAAGTTTGCCTGATCACCTGCAATGAAAATGTAGGGGTACTCTTTTATACTTAAATTTGATTCAACAATGATACGCTTTTCGCGATCTTGATCAACACCTAGCGTACCCCCGAGGCGGCCAGCAACTACTCCAGCACCCCAAATAACTGTCTTTGTCTCTATCGTCTCATTACCAACAATAACTTTGTCATTATCAATATGAGTAACCGCTTTACCTAAACGAACTTCAACACCAAGTTTTTCTAGGTCTTTTCTGGCTCGCTCAGATTGTTTATCATCAAATGCAGCCAAAATTTTGGGGCCTGCTTCAAGTAAAATTACTCTTGCATTTTTTACTTTCACTCGGTGAAAGTCTTTTGACAATGTATATTTACACATCTCACCAATCGATCCGGCCAATTCAACACCTGTAGGACCTCCCCCCACTACAACAAAGGTAAGGTTTTCCCTTTGTTGATGTTCGCATTGAGCTGCTTCTGCACGCTCAAAGGCAGTAAACACTCGTCTTCTTATTTCAGTCGCTTGATTAATCGTTTTTAAACCTGGAGCGAATTCCTCCCATTGGTCATTTCCAAAATAGGTATGCCGAGAGCCACAAGCCATAATTAGGTAATCAAATTCATACGTACCTATATCGCACTCTATCGTTTTTTCTTTAGGGTTCACTTTGTCTACATTTGCCATTAAAACAGTAATGTTGTCGTATTGAGCAAGTAGCCTTCGAATTGGCGTTGCAATATCTGCTGGGCTTAAACCAGCCATAGCTACTTGATATAGCAAAGGTTGAAAAAGATGATGATTTCGACGATCAATTAAGGTTACCTGAAAGCCTGGTTTGTTACCTAATTTTTTGGCAGCATTAATACCAGCAAAACCACCACCAACTATGATTACTCTTTTCATTATAATAAATCCTATCAAATTATTGAATAATTAGAATTACTTAAAGAAAACTTTCTAGTTTTTTAATAATAATTTACAAAAATTTTCTCTGTAGTATCCTTTTAATTTTGAACTATTATTTCTTTAAAAGATGATATCAGAGGTGTATTATGTCTACGAAAACTGATTATTTTGAGTATGTTTTAGATGGTAAAGGTGGTTATAAGCCAGTTGAAGATACTCAAAAGTCCCCTAAAGGAGTCACTTGGATACAGATTAATTACTCTAATCCTGAGCATAAAAATTGGTTAAAGTCAGAAAAACAACTACCAAAGCTTGTTTGTAGCGTCTTGCAACAAGTAGACACTAGGCCCAAAACAACAGTTGTAGATGATGGCTTACTTATTGTTCTTAGAAGTGTTAACTTAAATCCAGAATCAAATCCTGAAGATATGGTATGCGTTCGATTATGGCTCACTAAAGACATGATTATTTCTTCAAATAATAGAAAACTTATGTCTATTTCAGATGTTATCAAAAAGCTTGAAGGCGGAAATGGCCCAATAAATACCGCAGATTTTTTTATTGAACTCACTTACCAAATTTTAAACTATCTTTATACATTTATTGATGGACTAGAAGATAGAATTGATAGCTTAGAAGAACGTGCATTAGAACAAATCACTCAAGAAATTCGTGTGGAGCTCGCTGAGTTGAGAAGGCAGATCATTGGTATTCGAAGATTTATGGCTCCACAGCGCGAGGCAATTAGTCGTTTACTTCTTGAAAAATTATCATGGTTTACCGAAGATGACCGACTGGCTTTGAAAGAAACAAGTGATCGAATGAGTCGTGTGATTGAGGATATTGATACTCTTCGGGAGCGAGCTATGATTGCGCAAGAGGAGGTGCAGGATCGTTTAGCTGAGCAAATGAATAACCGTATGTATGTTCTATCTGTTATTACTGCTATATTTTTACCTCTAGGTTTTTTGACCGGGTTATTAGGAGTGAATGTTGGTGGAATACCTGGTGGTCAAAAACCAGCTGCATTTATTGTGTTTTGTTTGATTCTAATTATTTTGGTTGTTCTCCAAATCGTATACTTTAGATGGAAGAAATGGATGTGATCATTCCATTTATTTATAATCACTATTATGTTTTGTTGGCTTGTTTTTTTACTGTGTAACATTGGATAGTGAGGAACTTCAACAGTTGATTCTTTTAAGTGAAGCTAAATTCATTCTTGAAGGTTTACAATGCTCATTTTATGAAGTTGGGCGAAAGTTTTAAGAATGGTTGTATGTCGTTATTTGGCAAATTAAGATATAAAAAAAGTCCTTTTAAGACTTAAAAGGACTTTTTGAATTAAATACTAGTTTTTTTAAGAAGCTTTTACTTTTTGAACAGCCTGGTGAATGTTCTCAAATAGTTCTTCAATCACGCTATATGGAGCAGCAGCAAAAGCTACACGTAAAAGTCCAGCAGCAGCAATCAGGCCCGTATCAAAGTCACTTAATAAAATTTGGCGAACTTCTTCTGGATCTGCACCGTTTAACTTAACGCACATGAAATAGCCAGAATTAAAAGGTACTGCTTCAAAAGACTCTTTATATTCAGGGTGGGAACTAAGTACTTCTTTTACTTTATCAAAACGGTTTTTTAGTACTTCGTATTTTTCTTTTTTCTGTTCTGCATATTCAGGGTGTTGAAAAGCTTTTAGACAGATTGTTTGAGAAAGATTTGGACCATTGGAAATATTACCTCTGATAGCTCCTGCTGTTTTAGCTTCAAGAGCTTTGTACAAAGCATCTGATCCACCCTTTACACCATATGTGATAAAACCGACACGGAAGCCCCAAACGTAATCTTCTTTGGTAGCTCCATCAATCTTTACTGCAAGGATATTTTCATGCAGATCATAAATGTCTTGGAAGATTGAATGAAGTATGATTTGCTCTTCAAATACTAAACCAAAATAAGCATCGTCCGTCAAAACAACCAATTTTTTGCCTTGCTCAGCTTTTTCCAGTAGTAGAGCTTTCAGTGCAATAGCTTCTTTTTCAGTTACAGTATAACCAGTTGGATTGTTGGGGAAGTTTAGTAACAAGGTTACTTTTTCTCCACCTGCATCAATTGCTGCACCCAGACTCTCGAGGTCAAATGAACCACTTTTGAAGGTATTAAACGTTGCGATTTTTGCATTGTATGCTTGTTCAAAAATTAGTTTATAATTACCCCAATAGAGGTCAGGCATTAAAATTTCTTCTCCTTCATCAAGAAATAGGTAGCCACACATTGATAAAGAATGAGTTAAAGCGCAAGCAACGACAGGCGTTCCTATTTTATCACCTTGGATACCACTATTTTTTTCTATAATCATCTCTTTCCATTTTGCACGCAAGTCTGGGCGACCATAAGAAGGTGCATACATAAATGCATCACCCGCTGGCACATCAATTAAATCTTTTACACATTGAAGAAATAAAGGACCACCATCGTCCTCTAATGCGGTTCCGATGGTTGCATTGATACGTTTACCTTTTGCTTCTGCTGTTTGACCTAAAATGCCCTTTGCTGGAAAGAAAATATTCTTACCACGGGTAGAAAGCATATCTAAGACTTGTGGGTGGGAAGCTTCAATAGTATCATTTAATGCCTGGGCCTGCGGATTCGTAGCAGCCATCGTTCGTCTCCAATTTATTTTTTTAATTTTTGTTTTCTGGGCTGATTTTTCTCAATATAAGACCATAGTATTTATTCAATAATCTTGTGAAAAACCGACCTATAATCTAGCTGAATTTTCCTAAATCACAAGTAAACAAAAACTTAAAACGCAACTCAAACGAACTTATTTTTCATGGCATTAGACATCGCACGATTGAACCCTGAACAGCAAGATGCTGTTCGCACTTTAAAAGGACCTGTTTTGATACTTGCTGGTGCAGGTACAGGCAAAACAACCGTGATTACATACCGCTTCATGAACCTTCTTGAGAAAGGGGTACATGCTAGAAATATCCTCGCAGTGACCTTCACTAATAAAGCTGCTAAAGAGATGAAAGAGCGAATAAAATCGCAGCTAAAAGGTGTTAAAAATAGAGACCTAACTGTTTCTACTTTCCATGCATTTTGCTGTCGGGTAATTCGTGAAAATGCTGAACATTTGGGTTTTCAGAAGAATTTTGGCATAACAGACCCAAGGGATACAATTGATATCATTAAAGAAATCGTTGATAATCGTCACCTTAAAAATAGTTCCCTGACTGTTAAGGATTTTATCGCCCATATCAGTAATGCTAAAAATGCACTCAAGACACCAGATGTATATTTAAATAGTGAGCGACAAGATCAACAAGTGATTGGCCAGGTCTATAGTGACTATCAAGCAAAGCTTTTTACTATGAACATGGTTGACTTTGATGACTTACTTATGAAGTCTGTTCAACTCTTTGAGGGAGTACCGAGTGTGTTGGAACATTATAAAAGGCGCTTTAAGTATATCATGGTAGATGAATATCAAGATACGAATCATTGTCAAGCTGCCTTGTTGAAACTGCTTAGTATGCCAGAAAATAATATATGTGTCGTGGGAGATGATGATCAATCTATATATGGTTGGCGAGGAGCAGATGTTGAGAATATCCTTAATTTTCCAAATATTTTTCCTGGCACAAAGGTTGTAAAATTAGAGCGTAATTACCGTTCTACAGCAAAGATTTTAGAAGCAGCGAATGGTGTTATTTCAAAGAATCGTCATCGACATGGAAAAGCATTGCGACCTGCAAATGATGATGGTAAAAAAGTTATTTACTTTGAGGCATCAGATAATGAAGAAGAAGCCCGCGTTGTTGCTAAAATGTTACGGCATTATCATGGTAGCCATAATGTTGCATACGCTGACATGGCAGTTTTATATCGCTCTAACCACTTGTCCCGTGCTTTTGAAATTGAACTAAAAAAGAATCGAATTCCACACCGAATCATTGGTTCTAAGGCATTTTATGAGCGCCGAGAAATAAAAGATGCGATTGCTTACCTGCGAATTATGGTAAATCAAAAGGATGATCTTGCGCTACTGAGGGTCATTAATGTACCTACTCGTGGGGTAGGGCAGACTACAATTGAAAACGTATTCGCTTTTGCTAAAGAAAATAAAATGAGCCTTTTTCAGGCATTTCAGCATCCCACTTTTCAAGAAACAATGTCTAAAAAAGCCCGAAACGCAGTTACAAAATTTTTTGAGGTCTACCAGCAATTCCATGATAAATTTAAAGAAGATATTGAACTAAGCCAAAAGATTCACGACTACTTATTAGAAATTGGTTACTTAACAGGCTTAAAACGAATTTATCCAAATCATGAAGAAGCTGTTGGACGTCAAGAAAATGTAATGGAATTTATCAATGCAGCTGCAAGTTTTGAAGACCAATTTGATGATCATAGCCTTCAAGATTATATGGAAGCGAATTCACTGCTTGATGATATGGATAACTCTTCTTCAGATGATGATGAAGAAGAAAATGGTGTCAATCTAATGACGGTCCATGCTTCGAAAGGCCTGGAGTTTCCTGTTGTCATATTAGTTGGACTTGAGCAAAAACTCTTCCCTCATGAACGTTCCATTCAAGATAGAGATGTAGATGAAGAACGAAGACTATTCTACGTTGCGGTTACAAGAGCTAAGCACCATCTATTCATAACACGCTCTAAATTACGTGCTAAATTTAATATGCGTGAACGAACAATACCTTCACAATTTGTCTTAGAAATTCCTGAAGATGTTATTGAAGAAAAACGTCTAGGTGAACTATTTAGAGCAGCTTCCAAAAATGAAGTCGAAGACCAATTAGCGCAGCTTAAAGCTATGTTACAAAGAAAACAAAGTGGCAAATAAATAAATGTAAAAAACTTACAAGCTTTTTAAAAGTATATTCAAGTGTATAATCCTTAATTCTACTGGGAGTTATTTGATAGTAAAGGATTAGATGGATTTATAGATCGGGCCATGATTTTAGTTGGCCATGGTCTGGCTACATTTGCACAAAAACTAAGGATTTTTGATAGAATCTACCACTTTTTCTCCCACTCAAAGTTGCTAAACTAGACTTTAATTCTAAAAAACGTAATTCTTATTGATATAAAAAAACTCATTTCCTTGAAATGAACACGCTATTTACCAATATTATACTAAAGGATTTATTGCCTAACCTTTTTATTTTTTTGCCTTATAACTGATATTTGCATCGTTTTATCAAGTTTCTCTAGGTAAAGGTTAATATCATATAAAATATTTGGGGATTTTTTAAATCAAATGAATAATGCAAAGTACGTCTTTCTGGGCTTGGTTGTTTTGTTAGTTTCAGTAGTTGTGATCTTATCTAACACAAACTCTGGAGAATCTGGACCTGCGCCACAAAGCCTAGATTTATATTGTGCGGCGGGCATGAAACTACCAGTAGTTGCTGTAGTTAAAGACTATGAAGAGGAGTATGGCGTAAAGGTTAATATCATTTATGGTGGTTCAGGAACACTTTTAAACAACCTTGAAGTTGCCCAAAAAGGAGACTTATATCTTGCTGCAGATTATAGTTATATCGAGCTTGCAAGAGAGAAGAATCTTGTTGCAGAGGCTATTCCCGTAAATCAACTTCGAGCAGGCTTAGCCGTTGCTAAAGGTAACCCTAAAAATATTAATACCCTTCAAGACCTAATAGACAACCCTGAAATAAAAATTGGTCTTGCCAATCCAGATGCGGCCTCTGTTGGACAATTCACTAAAAGCGTATTGTTAAAGTATGATTATTGGAAGAAAATTGAACCAAGGGTCAAAAATGATGGAGTATTTACCGGAACTGTTAATGAACTTGCAAATAACTTGAAGCTTAATTCGATTGATGTAGCAATTATTTGGGATGCTGTAGCTGCTCAATATTCTGAAATTGACTTTATTCATATGCCCGAGTTTGATAATAAACCCAAAAATACAACCATTGGTATTCTTAATTTTACTGAAAAACCAACGCAAGCTTTACACTTCGCACGCTATTTAACTGCAAAAGACAGAGGTTTGCTGAAATTTAAAGAAATGGGGTTTAATATCGTTAAAGGAGATAAGTGGGCAAATAAACCAGAAATAAACTTTTTTGGCGGCGGCATGCTTCGACCAGCTGTAGAGGAGAGCATACATGAATTTGAAAAGCGTGAAGGAGTTGTGATAAAAACAACATTCAATGGTTGTGGTATATTAGTCTCTCAAATGAAAGCGGGATCCAAACCAGATGCTTACTTTGCTTGTGACCGCAAATTCATGGAGGCCGTTAAAGAACGCTTTGAAACTTCTACAGATGTAACAAGTAATGACATTGTGATTGTTGTAGAGAAAGGAAACCCTAAGCAAATTCAAACACTTTCAGACTTAGCAAATGAGGGCGTAAAAGTTGGATTAGGGCACCCTGATAAATCTGCTTTGGGCTACCTTACTATGATTATGTTGCAAGAAAATGATGTTTATGACGCTATTAAAAAAAATGTGACCGTAGATTCTCCTACGGGTGACTTCCTCGTTAATCAAATCAGCTTACATTCAGTTGATGCAGTTATTATTTACAAAAGCAACTTCTTAGCTAGTCCGTCAGCTAAAAGAGAATGCGAAATGATAGGTATTAATGTTCCTGAAGCAAAAGCAGTTCAACCATATGCAATATCTAAAAATAATGAGCATAAAAATTTACTGACTCGTTTAATGGCACACCTACTAAGAGACCATAGTCGATTTACTGATATAGGTTTCCACTGGGAGGGAGAAAAGAGTGAGTAAAACTACAGACACTGTAGACAAACTAAAGTTGAATGATTCATTAGGTATAAGACTGAGAAAAGTCCCTTCTGATAAACCTTTTATCGCAGGATTAGCATTTATATTTAGTCTTTATATTCTATTGATTTTAGGTATGCTAGTCGCCGATGCTAACTATACGAGCTTTGAAGACATAGGAAAAACGCTACAAAATCCTAATATTCAATATTCGGTGAAAATTACGCTCTTGAGTTGCTTTATTGCAACCATATTAAGTATTATTGTCGCTGTTCCAACTGGTTATTTACTCTCAAGGTTCCGTTTCCCCGGAAAAACTGCTTTAGATGCATTACTTGATATACCCATTATTCTTCCCCCACTTGTGATAGGACTTAGCTTATTAATATTATTTCATAAATTTTATATATTTGATACAAGTATTGAAGAATGGTGTGTAATCATTTTTAATAAAGTTTATTACCTCATAAAGGGGGTAAAACCTGACTTCTCTGTTGGTGTGACCTATAAGGTTCCGGCAATTATTTTGGCACAATTTAGTGTTTCTTGTGCTTTTGCTGTCCGAACCATGCGAAATACTTTTGACCAAATGAGCCCTCGCCAAGAACAAGTTGCCATGACATTAGGCTGCAACCGCTCACAAGCGTTTTGGCTAATAGCTGTACCTGCTGCATGGCGGGGGATAATCACAGCGGGTGCCTTAGCCTGGGCGCGAGCCTTAGGTGAGTTTGGCCCTATTTTAATATTTGCGGGAACTACCCGAGGGCGAACAGAAGTACTCTCTACATCTGTGTTTCTTGAAATTAGTATCGGTAACTTAGAGGGAGCTGTAGCTGTCTCAATGATCATGGTCGCAATTGCATTGTCCGTATTATTTCTTGTGCGCTTTATAGATGGCCGAAAAGGAGGTATCTATGATATCCATTAAAAATTGTACAATCCAAGCTGGTAATTTTAGGATCTCTGAGATCAATCTCGAAATTCCTACTGGTCATTATGGTATCTTAATGGGAAAAACTGGAAGTGGTAAAACGACGATTCTTGAAGCTGTGTGCGGACTTAGAAAAATTGCCTCGGGACAAATTCTTATAGATGGTGAAGATGTCACGCACAAGAGACCTGCCGAACGGAATATTGGATTTCTTCCACAAGATATTGCTTTATTTGATCACCTAAGCGTCTATGACCATATTGCCTTTGGTATGCGTATTCAAAAATGGCCTAAACAAGAAGTCGAATATCGGGTGGAAGAGCTTGCAGAGCAACTTCAAATTACCCATTTACTGAAGCGTAAACCTGCTGGTTTAAGCGGTGGAGAAAAACAACGAACTGCAATGGGACGTGCATTGTCCGTTCGTCCTAAAGTATTATGTTTGGACGAACCATTAAGCACACTTGATGATGACACACATGATGATGTCATTCAACTGATTCAATCTGTGACGAGTGCGAATGACATTACTTCTCTTCATATCACTCACCGAAAGTCAGAAGCAAACTTATTGGGAGACTATTTCTTCCAAATCACAGATAGGGGAGTGATTCAACATCAGAAGTGTTTTTCATGAGCGCTATTCTTGACCTTTTTAGCTTTTTTTTATGAATCTCTTATCTTAACTTGGAATGTCTGTAATAGTATTGGCTTTGGCGGGTATTTAAATATTGTGGATGAGGGAATCAATTTAAATGACTAATAAGAAGCAGAAATCTGTTAAAAAATAAATCTAGGATTATTGAATACTTAAGTAAATGGTATGCCTTAGAGGACATTGCTTCACCCATAAGTTGGAGTGTCTTCTGAGAGATTTGAAATGGATCAATTAAACTAACGAAGCAATTTATGTCAGGTGTTTTGCAGGTCTAATCTATCACATTTTTCTTTTTAATACCGTAAGTATAGAAAATCATGATCATGCAATGAGTTCAATTCAATGGCCAATGACAACTATACCAGAAGATACTAAAAATTATAAATGAAACTAATGTTTTCCTGAACAGGTGTCTGGTGTACATTTGCTTTTACGACAAAGCAGGAAATTACGAATATGAGAAGAGGCTAATAATACTCCACCAATCAAGTTTACCCACAAAACTGGACCAAACTCAATTGATTGCTGACCTGCACAAGATGGGCATATATGCGTATCACCTGCTGCATTGAATACTTCATATAAGGCAATAGAAATTAAGGCAAGTAACCCCAAAATACCTAAAGCCGCAACATAACGATCTTTATGCTTTCGACAACCCATAAAAACTGAAAGAGCTGTGGTTGGAACAACTAAACTCAACATCCAAAGGTGAAATTCTTGGTGAATCCAAATCGTAGTAGCAAGTAAAGGTAATAAACCCACTAAGATGGGCGTAATTAAACAATGAATTGCACAAAGTAAAGACATGCTCACTGCAAAAATGTCTAATAATTTATGTGGTTCATAATAAAGTTGCTGTATTTTCATGCAAACCTATTTTTTAAAAATTTAACATTTGATAATATTTTATCATTAATTTACTTGGAAAGCTTTTGAATACAAATACTTGTGGTTATGAAATTAGGACTCTTTGAGGGGGCGTAGAGTTTGTTGTTTAGAACTTCTTTGTGTTGGCCTAATAAGCTTTGTCTTGAATTAATAAAAATGTATTTGCAGTATTATTTTGTGCAAAAAAGACGCCCGTTTGATTCATAAAAAGCTCTTTTTGATTTAAGTTTAAAGGTGTTCCATTGAAACTGGAAACGTGTGCGTCGTGCATTTTGGCAATTGCAGAAGAAGCAGCAAAGTCCCATAAACTACCACCACCTGGGGAATCTTTTGGTGTTTTGAAGTAAATAGCATTGGGAGATGAAATTGTGTGAATGGCATTTGTTGCTGCACCCATACCAATGTGCTGTTCCATAGAACTATAACCAAGTTTCTCGGCTAAAATTTCGACCTGAGAAGCCCAGTATTTATAATCAACTTGTTTGGTCATGCTTCTGTCGAGGAACCATTTAAAGGTGTTACTCTTATTAGTGGGAAGAATAGGGGACTTTATTTCTAAAGGTATACAGGCATAGAAAAGTTGGTCGTAAACACAGTCAAAAATATAACCCATAACTGGGGAACCATCTTTGGCTACTAGAGCAATTGAAACTGCATAACCGGCTTCTTGGTGCAAAAAGGAATATGTGCCATCTAGAGGGTCTACACACCAAAAATAATCACAATGAAACCGAGTCGCGTCATCTTTGCTTTCTTCTGTGAGCAAACCAATTGAATACTCTTTCGTACTCCCTTCTAATGCTTCACGAATCATAGCATCAGCATTTAAATCAATTTGAGTTAATGCTTGAGAAGAAGCAGAAGTACCTGCAACCTTTCCTAGGTTCTTGTGAGTTTTATGTGCCTCAGATTGTATATAACGACCTGTGTTTATTGCAGTCTCTTGAGCAATTAGATGTAGTTTTTGCCAGTTAATTTCACTCATTCTTAATTTCCTTAATCACCTGCTTACATATTCTTTCGCTGTAGCTGTTAATCTTCCAATGTCCCGGGCTCCAACCCTTAAGGAAACGATGAAAATCAGCCCAGGCATAAGGATACAGCATACGCCACTCGCTTTCAACTTTTTTAATGTGAATATTTGATTGTTGTTTGTTTAAGGCTTGAGTTAAGGACGTAAAATAATGATCTAATAACTGAGTTTCATATTTTTCACAATCATCTTCATACAAACAACTCCCAATAAGGTATGCTAAATCTTTCATCCCACAGCCACCACCCACATACTGAAAGTCAACAGCTGCAATTCCTGTTCCAGATTCTTGAAAACAAAAGTTGGCAACCTTTGCATCCCCATGGACTAAAGTTTGGTAATAAGCATTCGTCAATTTAGCATCAATATGCCGAGCGACCTCTTTGAGTCCTTTATCTGTGAGCTCATTTAGTTCATCAGGGCGTGTTGCCAGGTGCCAATACGTTCCATTTGTCCATAAACCTTCAGTTGTAGCTCCCATGAACTTAGCATGAAAACTGGCTAGCCATTTGATTCCGCTATATAGATCATCAAGTTTGGGAAAAGATACTCGCCGTGTATACCCAAGAGCGTTTAAGTCTTCAATAATTAAGAGTATGTTTTCTCCTTGGCGACTACCGTGAATGTAGCGAGGAACAATGGCATCTGGAAGCGCTTTTTGTGCATAAGTTTTATACCAGTTAAACTCAACCTCATAAGATTTTACCTTGCGTTGATGAGATAAATTAGTATTCCAACCACGTGGATGTTTATGATCATCAGGCAGTTGTATTGATTTTATAATATAACTTGACTGTTCTGCACCTTTGACAAATACTCGATAAATATAACCGTATCCACTCCAAAGCGACTGAACTTGCTCAACTTCAAGTATGGATGCACCAGCCATCACAGACAAAAATTGATCTCTCAATTCACGACTTAACATAGATTCGCCTATTCATCTTCCTTTTGTAAATTCTTTGATTTCATTTTTTAAATCTACCAGTAAAGTAAATAAAAAACACTGTTCATGAAAGATAATTTTTACCTTAAGTGGTCCTTGACCTTACGCTCAGAGTTCCTAAAGCTACAACAACGTTTGCCTCAGCTTAAAAAATTAAATCCGCCCAACTTCCGAATTTCAGATAAACAACAAACTACACTTGGTTATTGGGATGAACAATCAGGCTTTATTTCACTGGCAGAAGAGGTTCTGAAAAATGCACGCTTTGAAATTATTATACATATTTATTTACATGAGGTTGCACATATGCTTGTTTCAGAGCTTTATGGTATCAAACAAGCAAGGGAGCATGGTGAAGCATTTAGACGTGCCTGTAACTTAATTGGAATTGAAGCGGATACCTGTTTGCAATCAGTGAATGATAGGCAAGAAAGTAGAATTGTTTTAAAGATACATAAACTTTTAGCAATGGGTAGCTCAAGTAATCATCATGAAGCCGAGCTTGCTTTAAAGAAGGCATCTGAGCTTAGCTTGAAACACAACCTGTCGCAAATTGGGCGAGAAGGCGAGCTTGAATATGACATTTATTTACTTGAACCTATATACAAAAGAGTGCCATCTTACATGTGGTGGATCTTTCAAATCTTGAGAGATCATTATTTTGTTGAAATAATTTCCCATCCCCACCGTCATCCTAAAGAGGGCAACATTCAAGTTTTTGAAATGTACGGAAGAACTGTAAACTTGGAACTTGGCTTATATGTTTACGACTTTTTGTTCCAACAAGGCAAATTCTTATGGACTACTTACAAAGAAAAAATTGGCGCAAAAAATAATAAGTTAGAGCGCTCATTTATGACAGGACTTTATAGTGGCTTTAGTGATAAATTAAATGCCCAACAAACTGATTTAGCCACAAATAACAACCTCGTTTGGCGAGGAGACCCTAAGTTAGATGCATTTTTTGCAAAGCGTAATCCTTACATTCGCAGGAGTAAAACAAGTCTTAGTTTGTGCGAAAATACTATGAATCAAGGCTATGAACAAGGCCAANAGATGAATATTCATCCTGGTGTAAAATCAAATTCTNCTGAAACGAAATTCCTTGAGTAGTTCGTTGACAAGTCACTTGGAATAACTAATATTTATATATTAAGTAGAGGTTGGCAAGCAGAAAACATCCTGAATATATTGACATATTTACTGCTAAATTGCAAACAGAAACCAAACAGTTTGGTTGAAGTCTTAAATTTCCGAAGGGCGATCCCTTCAATACTTGGAGTACATGATGGTAGAAGAATATCTGTTAGCCGAAGTAGAGGCTATTCGAATTTTTAACTACAACTTTATTGTTGTACTATCTGCTCAAGAATCAAAAAAAGTCCTTGTCATTTGTATTGGGCCAGGTGAGGCCCAATCTATAGCAATTCCTTTGAATGGCAAAAATTTTCAAAGACCACTAACCCATGACCTTATGGCACAGTTTGCCAAAAAATTAGATGTCAAGTTTACAAAGATTGAAATCCATGACTACGATAATGGTACTTATTTTGCAAATTTGCATTGGGAGGATAGAAGTGGAGCGCAACTGTTGGATGCAAGACCTTCAGATGCAATTGGAATTTCGCTACGAACTGACACTCCGATCTTCGTGGCAAAACGCCTTTTCGAAGAACAGGGAGTATTGCCAGAACATACTTTGGAGCAAGGTGAAGATAATCAATCTGAAAAACCAAACAATAAGCTAGGAGCATTAAGAAGAAGACTTCAACAAGCAATTGATGAAGAACGATATGAAGATGCTGCACTTATTAGAGATGAAATTGAACAACTTGTTCAAATTGACTAAACCAAATTATCCCTTACAACAAAATCAAGCTACTCATATAAAATTTCTTTGATAAAACTAGCCTACTTTTGTACTTATTAATTTAACTCTTTGATCTATAGATTAAGATACCAACCTTCAGCATTTTTATCCTTAAGACCAATATGACCTCCTTAGGGGATAGCAAAATCTTTTAAATTCTTAAGTTTACTTTCGGCAATAATGTCTCTCCATTCTTTTAATTGATCTCAAACTTCGTGCCATTAACAATAATATTTATCTGATTTCATGCTTCAGCAGACTTTTCTGACTTTTTAGGTGAAGCAACCAGATCATAGATGGAACCTGAACAAGTTTGAGGGGGGACCATTTGAATACTCTTTGCTATTTATTACTTATCTTTCAGGAGCGCTCTATAAAGACTTTAACTTTGACTTTTCAGCCTGGTTTAAAAGTGTTCTGTAATCTACTTCTCATTAGATAGGAATTAGTTTAGATGTTTCTTAAGGAATTGAACTGCATGTTTTAAAGTATTGTTCAAATCTACAGGAATTGCACTATGGCCACCTGTCTCAAATGTAATGAGTTCAACTTCTAGTTCCATTTTTTTCATTTTTTTGTAGAGGTCTCGAGACTGAACCCAAGGAACAACATGATCATCTTTACTGTGGATTAGTAAGGTTGGTGGAGTTTGTTTATGGAGTTGAAATTTAGCTGATACTTGAATCCATTCTGAGTTATCAATAGAGTAGGGCGTTTTAAACCAACCACTATTACTTGCTTGTTTAGCAATTACATCTTGATGAAGGTCGCGGTGTTCAGGGTCATTAAACCTAGCAATAAAATCATAGATACCAGCTATTGCTACAACCGCATACACTTGAGTAGATTCGCTTGAGTTACCACGATCACCTTCATAATCAGGAATGTCTGCAGTTGTTGCTGCCAACATCGATAGACAAGCACCCGCTGATCTACCAAGAATTGCGAGGCGACTAATATCGATATTGTATTTCGAGGCATTTCTTCTTACATATCTAATCGAAGCTTTGATATCTGCTAAGGTTTCCATAGATTTGTGTGTAGGTTGTCCACGGTAGCCGATTAGTGCAACCGCAAATCCATGTTCACATAAATACTCGGCATAAGACCGGACACCATCACCTGTTTGCGGGAAAAATGCGCCACCCTGTACGACAATAATGCATGCAGTATGATCTCCTTTATCAGTTGGTAGATATAGGTCTAAAGTTAAATCTTCATTACGTTGATCATCCGTAAATATAATGTTCGACAATAACGTATCATTATTTTCAGTATTTACTTTCATTGTGCATCACCTTATTAAAAATATATAATTAAATCTTATTTTTACTCTAGCTTTTTATTTCCAAAAGTTAAGAAAATTTTAAAAGTTAGTTTTCTCTAAATAAGAAAGAAATTAATTATGGTTTGCAGAACTTTTCTGCTTGCATTATTCATTTTTTATTATTTTTACCTATTGTTTTTTATAAAATATTAGACTATCTATGGAGTATTTTTATGCAAGAGAGAAGACTTTTTGAAAATTTAAGTGTACCTGAAGTGGGGTTAGGTTGTTGGCAGCTTGGTGCTGATTGGGGTGATATTGATGAATCTCAGGCATTCAAAATCTTGGAGCGTGCCTACAGAAAAGGTGTACGTTTATTTGATACTGCGGCTGTTTATGGGGAAGGCAGGAGCGAACGCCTTATTGGCCAATTCAAAGAGAAATACCCTGATTTGACTGTCATAACTAAATCAAGATCTTGGATAGACCCTAAAGATAAAGATGGTGCAAAAAAACTTTGTAAAGATGTTGAAAATTCTTTGAAGAACCTTCGTGTTGATGCATTAGATTTATTGCAGTTGCACTGTTTACCTCCTGATGTTTTGAACTTGGATGAAGTCTGGGAAACATTACGCTGTCTTAAAAGAGAAGGTAAAATTGAACGTTTTGGTGCGAGTGTAGAGACAATTGATGAAGGTCACTTTTGTATCAAAAAAAAAAGCGTCGAAAGTCTACAGATCATTTTTAACTGCATGCGTCAAGATGCCGCACATGGACTTCTTCATTATGCAAAGCATAAGAAAGTCGGCATTATTGTGCGCCTGCCTTTGGCTTCTGGTTTATTAGCAGGAAAAATGAAAAAATCGACAATCTTCTCAGAAAACGATCACCGTAATTACAACAAAGATGGTGATGCATTCAATGTTGGAGAAACGCTTTCAGGATTAACATTAAATGATGGCACAGAGCTTGTTGATGAACTAAAACATTTAATCAGTCGTGAAGAACCATTAGCTCAATTAGCAATGAGATGGATTTTAGATCATGAAGAAATTTCAGTTGTGATACCAGGTGCTAGTCGAGTATCGCAAGTGAGTTCTAATGTAAAATCTGCAGACTTGCCTCCATTATCTAAAGAAGTTCACGAACAATTATTCAAATGGTATATTAAATCAGTACGCCCAAAGGTACGTGGGTTGATATAGGTAGTTCCGAGTATAAATAATCATCTCCTAATTTTAAATATATTTTTTTACAGTCAATGAATCGGGAACTTTCCTACTTTTTCATAATTAGTTTTATTGTCATCTACATTGCCTAAAGCGAGAAATCAATACTTGCAAAGATCTGTTAAGAGCAATGGACCTTTCAAAGTAAATCTCATCTTTCATTGTTTGTGCAAAAGGCAACTGCGTTGCCAAATTTCTGTATTAACAAATATTGTTTTTGCGACACCTAAATAGAAGATTATTAAAAGCTGTAAGTGATCCCGAAAGAAATATCTTCGTCAGTTGCTTATAGATTTTATCACTAATTTTAAACCTTAAGGAATCATACTAGCGTATACAGCTCAATGGAATTCATTATGAGGAGTTACAACAGAGCTTGCTTTTCAGGAATGAACATCAACGTCCACATGTAGTGTCATGTGGGCAAGTGCAGTTTATGTGACAATCTGTGCTTGAATGAGTAACAATTAAATCTTTGTAAGATACTAAAAATACACATCTAACATTCTAACTTTTACTCCCCTTTAAAATTATTGACATACGAAATTACACAAAAGGGTACCAATGAAACGATTCTTTTTCTCTTTTTTGTTTACCTGTAATTAATTATTAGTGCGATTAAGGAATATGTCTTACTCGAGATATTGATGATTATCAAATATTTACTTATTGATTATTAATATCTTAAGTTTTTATTGGCGTTGTTCTGTCTTTGAATTATATTGAATCGCTCTATAGACAACTATTTATTTTAAAAGAGGATCCAAAATTTCATGCACAAGGCATTATTACTTTTAACCGCATTATTTGTATTTATTTCTTGCCGTTCTTTACCTTATAAGGAAGAGGTTGATACTCAGACGAGTACCCAACGTTTTTGGAATACAGATGCACGCGTTTGGATGGGGTTTGAGATGAGTGAAAAGAATGGTATTTACAAGTTGGCTGTTGTATTCAAAAACGACTCAGGTTATGATTTAGAGCTTTCTGATCATAAGGTTCAGAATATTGTGATTACAGTCAATGAAGATGATGTGGTTATGCTTGAACCCAAAAAGAATGTCTTAAAGGCTGGAGAACTTCTAAAGCGTCCATTTAAGCTTGAGCTTGAAACTAAGAATTACTACTATGTGAAAGCAAAGGCAGGAAATCTTGAAACGCCTAAACTACGTATTGCTACTTTTGACAAGATTGCATCAAAGTTTCATTTAGTAATCGAAAACTAAAGTTTTGCAATTGGCTATGATACTTTTAAAATTGTCTAACTCTATGTTTAGTATTCATATCCATTTTTTACGATTATTTGGGTTGAACTTATAGGAATTAACACATTACTTGCTTCTTCTCTTTCCGTTTAATGTTTATTTGGTGCCTGCGTTTTAATACATTTCTTTCTACAACGGATATTTTATTTTTAAAATTAATCCTCTCAATAAACTTCGTTTTTATATAAAATTAGACTTATGCATGAGTGATTCTTGGCATAGCTAACTGTTCTTTTCCCATTTCTGCATATAAAAACTTTTGAAATAGTTGGCCTTTAATATGCTGATACTTGGGGTTATCCCAAAGGTTATTTAACTCCTTAGGGTCATTGATTCGGTCATAAAGTTCACCGTATTCCTGATTATAATATACCGTTATCTTATATTCTTTATTAACATAACTTTTCATATGCACATGATAGGGCTCATGGTGATTCTCACAGATAATATGATCACGAATTGGAGCACTTTCCTCTGTCCATTCAGGTAGCATATTTTTACCTGTCATATAAATAGGGGGCTTAATGCCAGATGCGCTTAAGAAAGTTGGAACCATATCTACCAATGACTGTAGGTTCTCTGAAATTTTACCTTCTGGAATTTTACCTGGAAGGCTAGCAATAAAAGGTACCTTAATCCCATCATCATAATGAAAAGGCCCTTTTGCTGCGAGTCCGTGATGTCCATAGTAATGTCCATGATCAGAAGTGAAAACAATCAAAGTATCTTCAGTCAAACCAAGTTCATCTAACTTATCTAGGATCATTCCTATTTGCTTGTCCATTAGGGATATCATTGCATAATAAATAGCAATATTCTTAGCCATAGCATCTTTATTATGAAGGTGAGAGCCAGCACCATGAACAGTACCAGGATTTTCAGGGTCTCTTAAAAAGCTAAAGTCTGGGTTTTCTGTCTGTGTTAGCTGAATATGGTATGGACTATTGTCATGTTCCCCTGGTACTATTTCTGGTAATGTAAGGTCTTCTGGATTATACATTGATTTCCAAGGCTCAGGAACTGTGTAGGGAGGATGCGGGTCAAAGAAACTTGCCCATAGGTAAAAATTCTCATCATTCTGTTTATAACGCGTAAGTTTTTCAATTGTTTTTTCGGCAATCCAATATCCGTAATGACATTCTTCTGGAATTTTCCACTCATGTTCACTGGCAGTTAAATTACCTGTTGGTTTTAGAAAATAATCACGCCAGTTATGAAGACCTTTCTCATCCTCTAACCAAATGGCATAATGTTGACCTACATGTGCCTCATCTGCATGGTTGCGAGCTAACTCTACTTCTTCAAAACCGTAAAAAGGACCATTAAACTTTCGCCAGTAATCCAAGTCTTGTAAAATAGGATAGGCCTCTAGGCTTGGGTATTCTTCTGTTGAAAGCAAGGGCTGAAAATGTGCCTTACCAACGAGAGCTGTACGAAAATTATTTTGTTGGTAGATGTCACCAATTACGGACCGGTCCTCAAGAAGTTTGGTGCCTAATGTATAAGCGCCATGTTGACTCGGGTAGGTGCCAGTGAGCAAACTTGAACGGGTTGGTGTACAGGTTGGATTGACTGTAAAAGCATTAGAAAATGTTGTGCCAGCTGCTGCTAAACGGTCTAAGTTCGGGGTTGATACTTCTGCATTTCTAAAGCCTAAAGTATCCCAATGTTGCTGGTCTGAAGTTATGAATAAAACATTCTTTTTCATGTTTATGTTCCTTTATTGATATTGACCTATTTATTTTATATACCTATTTTAAAGATATCTATATGAAAAACTTGACAAGAATAGGATAATATTGATTTGATTTGGTCTCCACCTATTAAACTTTATCATGCAGGTATTGAGTCTGTAGATTGCAATGATTATTATTTGGACTGCTCTAGAGGGCCTCATGGACCAACCAGAATATTGCTTAAATATACGATTTCTGGTGAGGGATCTTTGTGGACTCCAGACGGTAAGATCACGCTTCGAAAGGGAGATCTTTTTTTGATCTCACGACCATCAGAGTTTAAATATGGCTACAAAGGTGATGGAAATCCATGGGAGTTTGCATATTTAAGTATAAAGATACCTGGAGATCCATCATTATTTTTACCAGACTTTTTTAAACCTCATCCAGTCTTAGGGGTTTCCGAGCGTGACCCATTATTAAAGCGCTTCCTTCATTTAATAGGTTTGCGAGAATCAAATAGTTTCAAAGACCACCACGCTATTGATGCCTATCAAATATACTTGAGGTTTATTAGGAGAATTCATGGGGAACGTGCACTGCATCCGCAAGTAATAGCCTTAAAAAAATTGATGGATGATGGGTGTAAAACAGGTTTAAGAGTAGGGGATTTCTGTGCACAACTTCCTTATAGAAAAGAAACTTTAATTCGTTTATTTAAGGATGCTTTTGGAGATAGCCCTGGAGGCTACTTGTCAAAAAGAAAGTTAGATGAGGCTCGTGCTTTGTTACAAACAAATAAAAGTATTGAGGAAATAAGCCAGGAAATTGGCTTTTCATCAAGTAATTATTTTATACGTTTTTTCAGGAAGCAAGTTGGTGAATCCCCAAATCAGTATAGGCGAAGTTGGGTGAGTAGACTCTAAATTATGCATCACCTTTGATAGCTTTACTGGGCGAAATGATACTTGCCATAAAGGCAGGCAAAACACCTGCAACTATACAAAGAATCATCGTACTGATAGCAATGATAGATAGATCCGAACTTTGAATACTGGCAGGTAGTTCCGTAAAAAAGTACAGATCTACAGGCATAATGTCAGAGCTAAATACTTTACGAACAAAGGCTAAAAAATCATTTCGAATATGCGTCATAAAAATACCTAGAAGTAGACCGCCGCCAACACCAATTGTTCCAATTATAGCACCCTGTAAAAAGAAAATTTCAGTCACAAGCATGGGCGAAGCACCCATTGCTTTCATTACTCCAATCTCATGGCTCTTCTGAAACACAATTGTTATCAAGGTTGCACAAACACAAAAAGCAGATACAACAACTATTAAAACAAGTAATATAAACATCATCGTTTTTTCCATCTGAAGTGCTGCAAAGAATTGTTTATTCTCTTCCTTCCAAGACCAAATCTGGTATTTGCTTAAAGTGGGGTTACGATACATCTGAGGAATATAATTAAAGTATTGGAATGGATCAGAAGTTTTGACTTTGATTCTAGTTGCTTGCCCCCAAGCAAGGCCTTTTATATCTGCTGCTTTATCCAAAGTTGAGATAATTACATTAGAATCATAATCGGCCATGTCGAAAGAAACAACACCTACGACTTCAAGCTCTTCAGGTAGATAACTGCTTTCAGCTTCGACAAACTTGACCGAACCATCTTCTCTATATTCGATGTTATCTTTTAATTTACCTAGTGAATGAATGACGATCCTATCCCCAATACGTAAACCATTTTGTCTTAAAAAACGATAACCTACGATAATTTCACCATCAATTAGATTATCGTACGCATTTTGAAAAGATTGGGTATGAACTTCACCATCAATCGTTTTATATTCAACTAAACAACGCTCTCTGATCTTTGTTACATAGCGATCAGTATCTGTATCGACACCAACTAATGCTGCTGGCTTGAGGTCTTTATGAATTTGAACCATCACGGGTCCCTCGATCACAGGAGTTCCTTGGAAATCAAATTGACTGAGTGCATCTAGTACTTCATCTGGATCATCGATAGGCTCATTGTAGTTGTCGATCAATAAATGAGCAATGAACCCAAAATGTCTTTTACGAATTTCATCATGAAATCCATTCATGACTGAAATAACTACAACTAAAACGGCTACACCAATAATTGGACCTACAATAGACAAAAGTGTAGAAATCGACGTAAAAGATCGACGGATTTTCAGGTAGCGAAGCGCTAAGTATAGGCTTGTCCTGATGCGCATCGTTACAGCTTAAATTTCTTTTCTAAAGAATGAACAGAAGTTTGTAGATTATCATCTTCTGCAATCTTCTCTAAAATCGTTTTCTCTGCATGAAGAATAGTAGCATGATTACGATTGAAAGCTTCACCAATAACTGGATAAGACTGTTTCGTTAACTTGCGTGATAAGTACATCGCAACCATTCGAGCTTGGGAAATATTTTGAGGTCTTTTTTTACCTAATATATCAGAAACCTTTAAGCCGAAGTGAGCTGCAACATCCTTTTGAATTTGTTCAATCGTGATTGCTTTTGGTTCATCAATCTCAAACTTATCTTTTAGTAGTTGTTCCGCAAGGTCAAGTGTCATATCACAGCCTAAAGCAGAAACATTCATCGCTAAGATTGTTAGAGCACTTTCAAGTGTACGCATGTTGGATTGTATTCGAGCTGCAATTAATTTCAATATGTCATCACTTAGAGTAACTGCCTGTTTTTCTTGTTTCTTCCTTAAAATCGCTAAGCGAGTTTCATAATCTGGTGGGAGCACTTCAATAGAAAGTCCCCAATCAAAACGGCTGATTAAACGATCATCTAAGTCAATTTCATGTGGCGTTCGGTCTGCTGCTAAAATAATTTGCTTGTGGGAGTTATGTAATGAATTAAAAGTATGGAAAAACTCTTCAGATGAACCAACTTTACCTTTGAAGAATTGTACATCATCAATTAGTAACATATCTAAATTACGAAAACGCTTTCGGAATTCTGGCAGTGAACTATTTTTTACTGCTTCAATATATAAATTAACAAACTCCTCAGAAGTCAAATATTCAATCTTAGATTCTGGGGTTTCTGCTAATACTTGGTTCGCAATTGCTTGCAGAACGTGTGTCTTTCCAAGACCTGAACAACCATATATAAATAATGGATTATATTCAGTGCCAGGAGAATTTGCGACTGCTGTTGCAGCTGCTACACAAACACGGTTGTTATGACCCACAACAAGAGAATTGAAATTGTAATCTGGACGAAGCGTAAGTCTCATTACTGTAGTTCGTCCTAAATCTACTTTAGCCCTTTTCAATGGTGCAACTGAGGATTGTTTGACAGGTATTGCAACTTTAGGTTTCGGTTTAGCAACCTTGGGAGGAGCATAACCGCCAACAAGGCGAACCTTTAAAGGAATCTCTAATGTATTTAAAATACAAGTTTCGATACTTTCAGCATAATTTGACTTTAACCAAAGTGCTAGGAATTCGTTTGCTACGCCTAATACGATTGTGTTTTGATCTTCTTCAAATGACACTGGCACAATTGACTGTATATAGCGCTCGTAAGATTCAGTATCAATTCGCTTGGATAATGATTGACTGATGTTATTCCATAACTCTTTAACTTCAAACATATGATTAATAAAAACCTACATCATAATAATATAAATAAATGAAACTGGATAAGGTGTTTCGTCGGATGCGTAAAAAGGGGGGTGAAACTCATTCAAACTTTCTGAAGACTCCATCTCGTTACGCATTTCAATTTACCGATATAAGAAGCACATGCAAATAATTTTCAATAACTTTGTTTTAAAAAAAATCTCAATAAATTTTTACAAAATTTGTTATTGCTTGATTTATCGAAATTTACGAATTTTTAACACATGAATATTTTTTTTCTTTTAGAAAAAGGGTTGATTTTTTTGTAATTGGGCATTGAGTGAATATGGCAATATGAGTCGCTTTTAAACCCCTTCATAAAGTAGGAGATCGAATGAATCGCAAAGAGATTGTTAAACGTCTTGAAGAGACAGCTTTACTACTAGACTTAGATGGTGCGAACCCATTTCGAATTCGCTCATTTGAAAATGCGGGCCGCAGTTTAAATCGTTTTGGTAGTGATTTAATTGCTGCTATAGAAGATGGGTCTATCGTGAAAGAACAGGGAGTGGGAAAAGGGATTTTAGGATTTTTAAAGGAGCTTGTTGATAACGGTGAACCAGAACTTTTAAAAGATTTGAGAGGTAAGTTTCCTGCCACACTCTCCGAGATTCTAGAATTGAATGGTGTTGGTCCTAAAAAGGTAAAACAATATTACGAAACTTTAAAGGTTACATCCGTTGAAGAGCTTAAACTAGCTTGTGAGGATGGCCGAGTGGCCGCCCTACCAAGGTCAGGTCAAAAAACTGCTGATAAAATTTTAGTTGCAATAGATGAACGTGAGCGATTTGAGAGTGTATTCTTATATTATGATACACAGCTTTATGCAAAACAAATTGTTGAAAGGTTGCTAAAAACTGGACTTTTTGAAAAGTTATCCATTGCCGGTAGTTTAAGGCGTGGAAAAGAATTAACGAAAGATATGGATTTGCTTGGTGTCAGTTCAACGCCTAAAATGGCAATGCAGGCATTGGTGGAAGACCCTTATATAGAACGCATTCTGGTACAAGGTGAAACCAAATCTTCTATACGCCTAAAGTCGGGCTTGCAGGTCGATTTACGTATAGTACCAGAAGCTTCATACCCAGCAGCGCTTCAATATTTTACTGGAAGCCAAGCACATAATATTTATGTTCGTTCAGTTGCAAATAAAATGGGGCTTCGTTTAAATGAATGGGGTTTATTTAAAGATGGCAGTGAGACTCCTATAGAGCTTGACTCAGAGGCGGCTATTTATGAACGTTTAGGTATGATATATCCCGAACCGGAAATGCGTGAAGGTATGCTTGAACTTCGGGAAGACTTTTCAGATGTTCAAAAAAATATTATTACAAAGGATCACTACAAGGGTTCGCTTCATAATCACACGTTTGAATCGGATGGAAGTGTTTCTTTAGCGGAAATGTGTGCAACAGCAAAAGATCTTGGGCATCAGTATATTGGGATAACGGACCACAGCGTAAGTTCATTTCAAGCAAATGGTTTGAGCGAAGAGCGCTTGTTAAAACAGGTTGAGGATATCCAAGCAATCAATCAAACCTATACAGGCTTTGAAGCATTTGCATCCGTTGAGTGTGATATTCATAAAGATGGTACGTTAGATTATTCTGATAATGTTTTAGCAAAACTGAGTTACGTGATTGTTTCTGTACATAATGCTTTTACACTTTCAGAAGAAGATCAAACAAAGCGAATCATCAAAGCAATTGAGCATCCAGCAAGTAAAATTCTTGCACACCCCACAGGACGTCTACTAAAGCGTCGTGAAGGATATGCATTAAATGTAGAAAAGGTTCTAGATGCGGCAATTGCAAATAAAGTGGCAATTGAGTTGAACTGTAACCCCAAGCGGCTAGATTTATCTTGGGATACGCTCGCACGTTATGTTGACAAAGGCTTGATTTGTACTGTAAACCCAGATGCACACTCTCCGCAAAACTTAGACTTTATTGACTTAGGTATTACTTTCATGCGGAAAGCAGGTATTCCTCAAAGTCGAATTTTAAATTGCTGGAGTAAGGCTGAATTAATTTCTAATGGTTTCTTAAAAGGGTAGAAAGTCTCTGTGCAAAGATTTGGTTTATATGGTGGTAGTTTTGATCCAATTCACCTTGGACATATTCGTTTAATTGAGCAGCTTTTGCAATTAAAGTTGGTTGATGAAGTATGTTTTATGCCCGCAGCCATCCCACCTCATAAGCAACATAAAGAGCTAGTAGATTCTAAAACTAGACTTGAAATGATTCAGTTGGCGATTAGTAATCAACCTCATATGACCGTATCAAACTATGAAATCGCAAATGAAGGCATTTCATATACATACAAAACACTTGTTCATTTGAGGGACCAGTTTCCTAATAAAAAAATTGTTTTTATCATGGGAAGTGATAGCCTCTGGTATTTTCATAAATGGTTTAACTTTAAAAATATCATAAATGAATTTGAGGTTCTTATCTATCAACGTCCTGACCCAGATGGTAATCAACTTGAGGACATACTTGAATACTATACCGAAAAAGAATTTGAAAAAATTCAACGTTCACTCGTTCAAGCAAAATTGTTTGATGTGAGTTCTACAAAAGTTCGAGAAGCAATATTAAATAGACAATCTATACACGAATTAGTGCCCAAAAGGGTTGAAGACTTCATTATTCAACAACAACTTTATTTACCCTAAAAACATTAGGATAAAAAAAAGCGCTCCCCTTGGAGGCTTGGGGAGCGCTGGAGGCTGTAAATGGTTTCTACAAAAGGAGGCAAAAGGAGGCTTGTAGAAACCACGTCTATTAATTTAGTCTTAAATTCCTAGCTTACAAAAGTTTTTTGACGATTTTTGTCGGATTTTGTCTATATTTTGTGGTTGAAGGGGACGTCTAGTTTGCGATTTAGCCTCAAAAATGACTTTGAAAGGAAGAAAAATGAAAATTGTTGTTACCGGCGGAACAAAAGGAATTGGCCTTGGCATTGTTCAAGAATTAATTGAAAATGGTCACGAAGTAGGAATTTTAGCACGTTCTGAAGACATTATGATGCAACTTTCAAAGGAATATGCGACATCTTCTTTATTTTGGGATGTAGTTGATTTTATAAATCCTGCAGAGGCCGTTCGTGCATTAAATCGTTTGATTTTGCATATGGGAGGAATTGATGCCTTAGTAAATAATGCGGGGGTAATTGATCGAAGCTCTTTAGCTGATATTGACCTGCAACAGTTTGAATATATGATGCGTGTCAATGTAACAGTTCCACTGGCTTTAACTCAGGCTGTTGCCCCTCAAATGGAAGCACAAGAGTTTGGCCATATCATCAATATATCATCTATTAGCGGAAAACTACCTTTACCGAATGGAGCAGGGTATGCTGCAAGTAAATATGCCCTCACTGGCATTTCTGAATCACTATTCATGGAACTACGCGACCAAGGTATAAAAGTCTCAACTATCTTTCCAGGTTCCGTCTATTCCGCTTCAAGAAATAATGGCGGACAAGATTGGAAGGTTCAACCAAGAGAGGTCGGTCAAGCTGTTTTATCTATGTTACAAACATCACCTCAAAATTGTATTAGAGAATTAGAAATTAGACCGCTCAGAAAGTGATAGTTAATTACTGATTTTACTTATCAATTACTAACAAATATGCTTGTACTTAGACTGAGACAATTTTGACTTTTATTGACCCAAAGCAAACTCTTCTTTACTTTGAATGAAGATTCTATCTCGCCTCACTTGTTGTTAATATGCCATCAGAGATTTATTACTGCTGTGAAATAGGATAATTCCAAACCTTCGTTTTTAGATGGACATGTCTTTCAGTTGCCACTAAATATTGAAAAACTAGTTGTTAAAACAAAAGATCATGTCTTTGTTGATGTTTGACCCAAAAAATAAATAAAAAAGCCCTGAATTTTTAAATAAATTCAGGGCTTGATAAATTGTTTTTTCTCTATTCTTCTACATCATATTCTGCATTGTGATAAACATCTTGAACATCATCACAATCATTCAACATGGTAAGTAGCTTTTCAAACTTCTTAATATCTTCATCGTGAATCTGTGCCATCATTTGAGGCTCAAAAGTAATTTCTTCTACTTCAAATTTGATATCAGGAAAAGATTCTGTTAAGGCTGTTTTTGCTTTAAAAAATTCTGTATGGGGTGCAAAAACCGTGACCATTCCATTTTCTACATTAACATCAGCTACATCAACATCAGCCATCATTAATGCTTCTAAAACTTCCTCGTCATCATCACCAGTAAATGAAAAAATTGCTTGGTGATCAAACATACGTGAAACAGAACCTTGAGTGCCAAGTTTACTATCTGTCTTTGTAAAGCAGTTGCGAACGTCAGCAATTGTTCGATTATTATTATCAGTTAAACAATCGACAATTACCATCACATTTCCAGGACCATAGCCCTCATAACGAGCGGGTTGATAATCCTCTCCAGCACCATCACGGACTTTCTTTATAGCTGTCTCAATTACTGAAGTTGGTACAGAGTCTTTTTTCGCTTTATCAATGATTCTTCGCAAAGCTGGGTTACCATCAACATCCCAACCGCTATTTTTAGCACAAACATAAACCTCTTTACTGTATTTGGAATACAATTTAGAAACTGATCCGGAACGCTTCATCATCGCATGCTTACGATTCTCAAAAGTTCTGCCCATAAAATATCTTCCTTCATTAAAAAAATTGAATTGTAATAACCAAATTAATATAGATTATTTAAGCTTGAAGTCTACCCTACATAACTCACTCAAAATAACAATTATAATATGGATAAATAAAGTAGTGTTACATAAAGTATAATATAGCATTATGTTGTACCGTGGATTTGAAAGGTAAAGATTATGAATGATGATAGGCAAGATTCTTGATATAAACGAGTAGATTACTTGGAGAAGCGTGTTTCTGAATTGGAATCTTTCTAATTTATAAACAAGTTTAAACAAAAAAATAAAATTAAGGATAGCAGCAGTTCTTTGGAGCCTTTGGATTTTCCTCATTAGCATTCGTTTTAATCAAGAACTCGCAATTAGGCTTTCAGAAGATCAAACAGGACTTACCAACATTGGAAAAATTTTATGGCCGATTCCATCTCTATCTATTGTTACATTATTACTTTGCGTTAAAACAGAAAAATTAAACTTTCATAAGCGTAAAATGAGTACACCTCAAGGTGTGATGCTAATGCTCGTCTGGCTATTTTGGTTTATAGCTTTTGCTGCCTATCAAAAATCAGATATCGATAACTTGCCCTATTTGTCTTTTCTAAACCCTATCACGCTTTTATGTGCTTGGTTTTCAGGGGTATGGCTTAAAATCAGGCAAAATATAGAAAAACAAAAAGAACGATATTTTTGGCTAACCATTGCAGGACTTGTTGCACTTACAGCTTTAAACTTTGATTTGTTAAGATCCTTTAGTCATTATGCTCCAATGAAATATAATTTAGTCTTTTTATTAATAGATAGTCGCGTACAAGCAGGCTTTAGTATTCTATGGACATGCATTGGTATGGTAGGAATGTTCTGGGCTTCCAAGAAAAAACTAAGGCCGATTTGGCTTGTTTCTGCTAGTTTAATTGCAATTGTGGTGTTAAAACTAGCAATGATTGATTTACAAGCAACTAATTCAATAGGCCGTATTATATCATTCATTGTGGTCGGCTCTTCACTTGTTGCACTAGGATACTTTTCAACGATTCCCAAACAAGAACTTGAAGAATCAATTACTTCATAAATAGATACTAAGTCCTATTCCATTTATTTGTCTTGTATCTAATTTCATAATGACTACAATATGATTATGCTTAGTTTTTAATATAAATACATTCGAGGGATTGAGATGCTTGCAAAGACCTATAGTGCTGCTTTGTCCGGCGTAGACGGACTTTTGGTTGAAATAGAAGTAAATACATCTGGTGATGGTGATAGCCGTGTTACCATCGTTGGCCTACCTGATGCCGCAATTCGTGAAAGCCGTGAACGAGTAAAATCAGCCATATATTCTAGTGGCTTTCCATTTCCAGTTGCAATTGTTACAGTCAATCTTGCTCCGGCAGATATAAAAAAAGAAGGAGTTCTTTACGATTTAGGAATTGCATTGGGCATGTTATCCACAATGGATGTGATTGATCCATTTAAGCTTTTAGACTGTGTAGTGGTGGGCGAATTGGCATTAGATGGTATGGTACGCCCTGTGAAGGGAATCCTATCCATTGCGGTAATGGCAAAGCGACACGAAAAATCTACGTTAATTGTTCCCCTAGAAAATGCGAAAGAAGCAGCACTTGTTGATGGGCTCAAAGTCATTGGCGTGAAAACCCTTCAAGAAGCAGCATACCATTTAAGCGGCAAAAAGAAACTAGTAGCAATTGATTCCAATCCAGATAATTATTTTAAAACCTCTTGGAAAAAAATTGATGATTTTCAAGATGTTAAAGGTCAACAGTTAGCCAAGCGTGCTTTTGAAATTGCAGCAGCAGGTGGACATAATCTTTGTCAGGTTGGATCTCCTGGAACGGGTAAATCTATGTTGGCTAAACGCCTTGGAAGTATCTTGCCACCATTATCAATGGATGAGGCACTTGAGACTACAAAAGTACACTCTGTTTCAGGCTTAACTACAAAAGAAAACCCTTTGTGTGTGCAGCGTCCCTTTCGCTCGCCGCACCACACAATCTCCGATGCTGGATTATTAGGGGGGCAAAGTAACCCTAGACCGGGTGAAGTCAGCTTAGCACACCATGGGGTATTATTTTTAGATGAGTTACCTGAATTTAGACGATCTACGCTCGAGGTGCTACGTCAACCTCTAGAGGATCATGAAGTCACGATTTCACGTGCATCAGGCACCGTTACTTTTCCTGCCTTTTTTCAATTAATAGCTGCCATGAATCCATGTCCATGCGGTTTTTTGGGGAGCAAACAACGTAAATGTCGCTGTACCAGTGCACAGGTCGAAAGGTATAGATCCAAAATTTCTGGCCCATTGTTAGATCGTATTGATTTACATGTTGAAGTTCTACCAATCAGTAAAGAAGAGTTGATGTCTGCGCCCACGGGCGAACCATCTCAACAAATACGCAATCGTGTGATTGATGCACGCGAAAGGCAAATAAATCGCTTTAAAGGGCGTCATACAAAGTGTAATGCGATGATGGCTGCTTCAGAAATTCGTACTTTCTGTGAATTAGATGATAAGGGGAGGGAAGTATTATCCAAAGCAATGGATCGATTAAATTTGTCTCCCAGGGCATACGATCGAATTCTTAAAGTAGCACGAACAATTGCTGATTTAGCTGGCGCAAACCAAATTTTAGCTCCTCATATAATCGAAGCCGTGCAATACCGTACTTTGGATCGGAAAATGTGGTAGATTATAGCTTACTTCTGTTGGATATAGCTTACAATTGCGTTACTTACATATTCACCTAGAAGCATGAAACCTAAATCGGTAGGGTGAACGCCATCAACTGTGGCTTCATTTGTGTAGGCACCAAAAGCTTCTGAACAATCAATAAAAAAAGTCAGTTCATTTTGTTGAGCCTCAACCAAATCAATTACCATTTTACGATTTTCTAGTCTACTCGACGATAATTTACGATATTCATTTGCAAATGGAAAGCGCCCAAGAATACCGATTGGTGTTTGTGGATAATATTCTCTAAGTTTTGCTAAAAATGGGGGAAGTGAATTTGCATACTCCGCAGGAGATCCGGCATTTCCTTCATAGTCCAGAAGAATCATTCTAGGAGACGGAATTTCAGTTATTGCATTTGCGACTTCAATATCACCTTTACCATTTCCAGAAAAGCCTAGGTTGATTATTTCAGTATCTAAAATTCGACTCATAATGTTGGTGTAACTCATACCAGGGCGGTTTGCACAGCCACCTTGTGTAACAGAAGTTCCATAAATGATAATTGGACGTGAAGAGTGGCGTAGGGCAGGGGAGTAAATTATAGAATTCTTTTCCAAACCGATTTCTAAAGTTTCAACACCACTATAAAGGGGGAAATTTAAAACAAAGTTTCTTTGTATAGATGTTTCAAAACTTTTCAGTTCAGATTCATAGGAATATTTTTTTACTTCAAAGCGGCTTATGCCCAAAAATTCATAATGGTCATCATGTTTTTCATATAAATCAAAACCACTTTGACCAGTTGCGGGCATGTGATACATCTCACCAGGTCCTGGTAGATGCTCTGTTCCTTTTTGGGCTGTCGGTATTTTGACACGAATATTTACAGTCGGGCTGTTGGTTGCAAAGTGAAGTTGGCCTCCAGAGCAACAATGTGCTAGTTCCCAAACTGGTGCTCGAAAGGTTTTAGATAGGCGTTTGGGGAGTCGAATAAATCCTTGGTTTTCTTGAAACCAAGGAAAACCCTCAAGTCGAAATTGCTCAGGGAAATCAGTGGGAATTATCCAGTCTAGCTCTGAGCTAACTTTCCCAATATTCATATTTTTATCTAGGTTTTGCATGAAAACAAGTTAGCACAAACATGATAATTCTCAATTGTTTTGAGAACGCCAAACAGTTCCTTTAGTTGGAAGAGACCCTTCTGTATACTCTGTCTGATAACTATCATCTGAGTCTACATGTCCATCAACAAATAAGGCGTTCGTTTTTCCTGAATGCCTTAACACAATATAACTGCCGCCTGGGTTCGTAGGAAAGCGAATAGGAAAAAGGCTCCCAGGGTCTCCAATACCATCATATACTTGAATAACTGATGGATCAACTTTACCAACTTTACGCCAAACTACAGAACCATTTCTGACCGAAAATGCGTAACCATTGCCACGGTAATTTTGATAGCCATAAACCTCTTGTTCACCATATTGCGTTTTATTAATTGCACCTGGATCTGCTGCCCACTTCCCACCATTTGTGAATAAAGGAGATTGATTTAAGGGATGATGACCATATTTGCCAGAAATACGTGTGATCTCTTCTTCAGGAACACCCATATAGGGTGCAATTATGGCCATCCAAGAATAACTTTTATTATTACCACTTCCTACATCAAAATATGGAGATCCAAAATGCTCTGCATCATTAAAGGGAGTATCAACCCGTGGATAAGTATCATCATTATCACCGGTATACATAACCACAGCCGCACCCATGAAACTTTGATTAGACTTACACTCTACAGACCTTGCCTTATTCTTGGCTTGACTTAATCCTGGTAACAGTAGACTGACAAGGATGCCGATGATTGAAACGACAACGAGTAACTCAATTAATGTAAAAGAAACTTTTTTCACTTTTTATATCCTTTGTTTTTAAGGCTTATTTTCACTTAAAAAATACTATATACAAGATTATCTGAATCCGCAAGGTAGTATACTAGATATTTTAATCTTTGCCGTATATGAGTACAGGATATTTTTTGATGGATCTTACCAACCAGGTACTTGGAATGGATATTTGTCTGTAGAAATTCCAGTTGTGGAGTAATAAATTAGTTTTTGGGCTGAGTATGGTTCAACATGTAAATCCATGAACAAAGAATTATTTTGTTGAATATGAACTGGCGATTGACTAAGTCGAAGAGTTTGACTAGCCTGCACAGGGTTCATTCCTTTCTCAGGGTTACCGCCACCTGTGGGTAAACCATTTTCTATAACTCTTATAAACCGTGAAGGATCTGGGTATTTATCTATCTTTTTACTAGCGTTGGATGTATTTCCAGTCCACCAGCCATGTCGGGTATTGTATGTGTATTCATATTCACCAGGGCGATCTGCTGTAGGGCAATCCATTAACCTTGAATAAGTCATCCAGTTTTGTTCTAGGCCTATATCTCCAACAGAGTCTGTTCCAGGAATCTGAGAACGTTTAGCACTTGTATCAAAGTATTCAACAAACATATCAGCCCAATACCAATGTGGAATCGTTGCAGGAGGTACAGAAGAATAGGGGGCAAGGCAACCATCATAATCATCTGTATACAATAAAAAACCCATTCCAACCTGCTTTAAGTTACTGCTACAAGCGGCTTGTTGAGCTTTGCCTTTAGCACTTGCTAGAGAAGGTAAAAGTAAACTTGTCAATATTGAAATAATTGAGATAACAACCAATAGTTCAATCAATGTAAAACTTTTCTTAAACATCTAAATACCCCAAAAAAATTTTATTTAAAAATTCCTTAAATAGTAAACTCCTTGATTATATTATAGTTGAAAAAAAAAGGATTTAAAGTAGTATACTAGATATTATTTAGTTTTTTTAGAATAAAAAGTTGGAGTTTTTATGATTGAATCACATTACAAAGTACGCTTTTCTGAATATGATGGTTATTTGAGGAATCCACATAAGGGTTGTTGTACTTTTCAACGATTTAATGGTGATGCTTTAAATGTTGGTAGTGCTTGGAGCGAGTCTGGCCCTGAAGAGTTTCCCGAAGCAGTTACAGAGATGGTAGGGACTGGTGGGCATGGACAGCCAGTAAAAACCATTCCAGGTTATTTGCCTAGCACGGTATCATATTGCCGTTGGTTCTGGGCGAGTATTGAACCTGTAGAAGGTGAGTATGATTGGTCTTTCATTGATCAGGCCTTTACAGTTGCTGAAAAACGAGGACAAACCTTAGCTGTCCGATTGATGTCATTTGGCTCTATGTTGCAACCCCAGGTACCTGAATGGTATCAAAAAAAATATACTTGTGAGAAAGTTACTGTTAAAGATAAAATTTGGTACCGTCCAGACCATGATAGCGAGGATTACTTTAGGTTGTGGGGAAGAGTGATTCAAGCTTTTGCTGATCGTTATGATGATGATGAGCGCCTTGAAACAATAGATATTGCCTTTATTGGCCCATGGGGAGAAGGAAATGGTACTTGTTCAAAAGCTCAAGTAGATCGTTTTGTGAGCCTATGGACAACGGCCTTCAAGCAAACACCGTGTTTAGCTCTTGTTGAAGGCTATCAGCTGAATGCGGGTATCAAAGCAAATACTGGCTGGCGCTGTGATTGCTTTGGAGATTCTGCATTTCCTGGTTCATTAGAAGTACCCAAATCCCTTAGTTGGAATCATCACTATGATGCTTACCCTAAGTCAATTTGTCAGTCTGGCGCTCAAGATACTTGGAAACATGCACCTGTTCACTTTGAAACATGTTGGGTTCCCAAAACTTGGAAGGAACAAGGAGCAAACCTTGATTTCATTATTCAACAAGGTTTAAAGTTTCATGGCACTTACTTTATGCCTAAGTCAACGGAACTGCCTCAGGAATGGATGAAGAAGCTTGCTGATTTCTGTGAACGTTTAGGCTACCGATTTGTACTCAGACAGGTTCGCTTACCACGATTCTTATCTAGGCAGAAATTTGTCTTTGAAGCCTGGATTGAAAATACAGGTGTAGCTCCTATTTATCGCAAATATGACCTTGCACTCCGGTTTAGGCAAGAATCTGAAGATTTTATTGTACCTGTAAAGAATGTTGATATAAAAACTTGGCTACCTGGTGACATATGGATTGAGCAAGTGATTGAATTACCCCCAAAACTCACGGCTGGTATCTGCGAAATTAGTATTGCAATTGTAGATAAAAATCGAAACCCCAAAGTAAAGTTTGCCATTAAAGAAATCTTTAAAGATAATTGGCACCCACTTGGTATTTCCATTGTTGAGTAATAAAAAAAGCTCCTCGATAAAGAGGAGCTTTAACCTTCTAAAAGGAAATTTTACTCGGCCTTTTGGTATAAACCACCAATAAATTTGGTATTCTTCATTTGAAGTTTACAATGCTCAATATTTTTATCTTGACGAGCAAGATCTTCTTCAAGCCATTTATCTAACTTTGCCTTAAGTGCGGCTTGCTCGGCTTTAGGAGCTTTTTCAATTATACGCTTCATATCAATGTCATATTTATCATAAGCGCGTTTTTTGTACATTTCCAAACGGCGGATTCTAGCTGGATAAACATCTTCAATCTTTGGGGCATCAACCTGTTCTAGATATTGCTCCAAAGCGACTTCAAGTTGTTTTACCTTTTCTGGCATATCTTTCGCTATATTGTTTTTCTCCGATAGATCTTTATCTAAATCAAACAACATAACTTTTCCTGTGTTGAGTTGACGCATGTATTTATAGTTATCAACTATGATAGCATTAACAGGTGCAGCTGCATAGTAAGGATAATTAAAAATAATTCCTGGAATGTCACGTTTTACTGTTCCTTCATCACCTTTTTCCCAAATATCAACTAAGCTACCACCATCTACAGTCTCAGGAAGTGGCATAGTGCTTCCAATTAGCTCATGAAATGTTGGAAGTAAATCCCATTGCGTATTACTCACATTACAGTATGCACCCTTTTTTACACGGGGCCCCGCAACGACTGTTGGAACTCGAATTCCACCCTCATACAAGTTTGCTTTACCACCAGTTAAAGCACCGTTTGGTGTTAAGCCACCACCGTTATCAGATGTGAAAATGATATAAGTATTTTCTGCAATACCAGCTTCTTCTATGGCATCCATAATTTGACCGAGACTCCAGTCTGTTTCATCAAGCATAGCTGCATATTGGAGACGCCAAGCAACTGTACGATAGCTTTTTGTCATTTCAGATGGGTCTAAATAGTCGATGTCTTTTAGATATTTCCCGCGGGGAAGATTACGATATTTCTCAATAACACGTGGACTTGCCATATGTGGCACGTGTGCAGAGTATTGTGAAACCATCATAAAAAATGGTTGATCAGTTTTTACAGTTTCTTTGATAAAATTTACGCAAGTTTCATTAAGTGAATAAATACGTTTAGGGTTATCTTCAGGTAAATGCTTACGGCTCTTTAGGTCTACATAGTCACCATGAAAATTACCATTTTCGCCAATATCATACTCATCCGTTACATCATAGCCAAAATCACGCATGAAACCAAGGCCCATACCTTTTCCAAAGTGAGCTGTAACATACCCTTTGTCTGCTTCCTTTATGATTTGAGGAATGGTCTTATAGCTACTTTTGATTTTTTCAGGTACTTTTCGCTCCATTGCTAAAACATCATGCACTGTTGTATATTGTAAACGAGCATTCGTCATACCATGTTGGATACTAATACGCGAAGGTGTACATGTTGGGGCAGGAGAGTAAGAACGAGACATCACCATACCTTGCTTGGCTAAACGTTCTAGGTTAGGAGTTTGGTGGAAGTCTGAACGAGATTCCTTGTTCCCTTTGATCATCTCAACTGAGGTGTCAGCCCAACCTAAATCATCCATATAAAAAACCACAAAATTGGGGGCCTTTTCTGCATACAACCCAAAACTAACAACGAATATTAAGACTTTGCTCCAAAGACTTAAATAACCATGACTATTACTCTTCATTCTTTTCCCTTTATGTTAATTATATTCAGAATAACTAATCATAATTTAAAGATAAGCAAGAGAGCAATCAATGCCTTTTGACGTCAAAAAAATATCCAAAGGCGACATTTGAGGTTTGTTGTATGGGACGTTATTGTTAAAGCCAAGAAGAATTTTTATAAAAATAGACTTTTAGACTTTATTTTTATTGCGATATGCCCCAGGAGATTCTTTAACGAAGTTTTTAAATGCTTTCGAGAAAGAGAATACAGAGCTATATCCAATTCGTTCTGCAATAAGTTCTAAAGTGAGATCAGTAGAAGTTAATAACTCTTGCGCGCGTTGCATACGAATACTTGAAATCATGCCCTCTGCTGTGCTATTATAGTTTTTCTTCATCATACGTTGAAATTGACGAATGGAGACATTTGCTTTAGAGGCAAGTTCTGTAACGGTCCAACCATAATCTGGTGTTGCATTTACTTCTTCCCATATTCGCCGAAGTTTTAATGCATTACGTGTGTAGTCTTGTTCTTCCTCTAGCCCGAGTTCACGTTCAATAAATAAACCAATATATTCAGCTAGTGCACTTGCCGCAGGGGACTTTCCTTCCTGAGCTTGTACGGCTTCAGATAAATAAGCCTCAACAGCATTTTCCAAATGTAAAACATTGTTTTGAAGCATTTTTAAACTGAACTTACCCTCAAGATTCTCCCGATGACTAGATTTAATTAATGCTGCAGAAATAAATTTCCAATTTTCTTTGGCAATGTATTGATACGAAGTATCAGCAGGTCCAACCCAAATCGTATTCTCTTTAATTAAACCAGAACGTCCTTGACAGCTAAAGCGCGCAGAGCCTGAAATTGTTATCAATACAATATGCCATGGAGCAGATACTCGTTGAATTTCATACGGTACTACAACGTCGTGAATACCTGCACCACGTATCTTGGCTTTTCGAAAAGGCTCGGCAAAAGCAGGAACCATTGGTAAGTGTTGATCTCGACAATCAACTGATATACAAGCGTAATCTTTAGTAATTGGCATCTGTTTTCCATGTCTGTTTGGGATAAAATTATTTGTTAGAAAGTTAGACTTATTCTAACAAAAATTCAAATCTTGCTGAAAAAAATCAACTAATTATTTGGGGGATTTAGCTCTTAAATACTTGGTATGCTTGCACATAATCATAATCATAAAAATCATAAATGATTCAATTTTATAAGACCTAATTAGTATATCTTTTAAACATTTGTCCTTCCTATAAATATAGTTCATTACTTTTAGCATAGGGAATATAATCGCCTACACCAAACTATATTTATCAGACGTTATCTCGGTTTACAAAATACTATAGGATAGAGTGATTATTGTGGTTGTATGAAAACAAAAAAAATCTATTGGGCTTTTCCACTAGAATAGCCAGTGTAAACAGTCGTTTTGATTTTCATGATTATAAAGAACATATCCGTTAACTTACGGCGGGATTCGTTAAACAATGAATGTCAGCAAATTGAATTAGATAAGTTGAATGATTGATTAAAATACTAACAAACTTTGAATAAGGTACAGGTTATGAAATATTTAGAGGTATTTTTATTGTGGTGCTCAAAGAAAAAACGATCATAAAAACATTGTTTTATATACGATACAGCAATTTTATGTATGCTTTTGGACATTTCTATATTAAAGTCGTTTATGTTTTAAGATACTAATCTTGGTCCTAGTTCTAAAATATTGAAACTAATATTCTAAAAGTTTTTATACAATAAAAAAGCACCTGTGGACAAACAGGCGCTAAACATTTCTTGGATGTTTTGAGATTAGTTTCCGTACAAGGTATTATATGTGTGTATACCAGAGGTTTCCCAACCATCAGTTGCCTCTGTGGGCTCTTCTGTTGATTTACAGGAGGTCATAGTAAATGCTAGAACGCAAAAAACCGCAGCAATTATCTTTGTTTTTTTCATACCATTACCTTTCATTTTCTTGACTCTCTAACTTTAGAGATATTCTCTGTTTTAACTTTTTAAAAAGTCCATTTCAAGAGTACATAATAAAATTTAACAATTCTTTTATTATTTATTGCCTATCATTGCAATAAAAATATCATGAAGGTTCTGCTATGATTATTTCGAGGCCCATGCTTTCTAGATCCTGCAAGGTCTTTTTGTTTGTTTGTAGATCCGTTATAAGGATACTGACTTGGTCGATTTCAGCAAAGCGAATTAGAGCTTTTTTGTTAAACTTTGCATGATCAATTAATAAAATATTTTGATTACTATTTTGAAGCATTTTTTCGGTAACAGCAGTTGTATCAGGGTTGTTGTCACTCAAGCCCCAATCCGTATCCAAGCCTTTACAACTAAAAAAGAATTTATCTACATGATATTGGTTAATACTTGCTAAAGTCTGTGGCCCTATTAAGGACTGAGAAGGAGCCCAAACACGGCCACCTAAGATAATGACTTGACTTGTCTTATGCGTGGCCAAAGTTTGTAAAACTCGTATTGAATCTGTGATAACTGTTACATTCATATCTGGCATTGATTGAGCCATTTGCCAAGCTGTAGTACTGCCATCCAAAAAGATAGTATCACCCTCGTTTAGAATTTTTAAAGCTTCTCGGGCAATTATTGTTTTTTCTGAAATATTCTGAATCTTTCGCTCTTCAAAGTCCAACTCTCCTTTAAGCGAATTTTGCAGAACTGCACCCCCATGTCGACGAAATAGTTTGCCAGATTCTTCTAAAGCACTTAAGTCTCGGCGAATCGTCTCCTCTGTCACTCTACAGTGTTGAGCTAATGCCTTAACCTTACTGGGACCATGAAGTTCCAAGTAATTTAAAATCTCTTTATATCGTGCTTGTGTTTTTTCTAACATAATTTCAACCTGAAAAATAATAAGGTAGCCTACTTTAATAGAGTAAGCTACCTTATCGATGTGTTTTCTACCTAAGGAAGGCTTCGTGTAAACCACCATCAACAGAGATGATCTGCCCTGTGGTTTTGCTTAATTGTGAATTTGCCAGAATATAAGCAGCTTCTGCCTGATCTTCTGGAGTGATTGGGTCTTTAGTTAATGTGCGCTCTGCATAGAACGCTGCTAACCTGTTACGTAACTCTTCTGTTGAAAGCTCTTCCGTGTAATCAATGTTGTACTTGGCAAGTGAACCAATTACACGATCACGTGGGAACATGGAAGAACCCTTTACTACAGTTGCTGGCGCAAGACCATTGACGCGGACCAAGGGGGCTAGATCAATGGCCAACTCACGTACAAGATGATTCGAAGCTGCTTTAGATGTATCATAAGCTAGAGAACCACGTTTTGCTACTGCAGCATTTACACTTGTGGTTAAAACAAGTGAGCCTTTAAGGCCCTGTTTCTGCCAAATTTGTTTACCTTCATCTGCTGCTAGGTACAACCCTTTTACATTGATATCAAATGTTAATCCCCATTTCTCATCTGGGATATAACCAGCTGTATCAGATGGAACAAAAATCCCTGCTGTTACTATTACGTTATCAATACCACCGTAAGCAAGAATCACATTTTTGTACATCTCTTGAACACTTGTACGGTTGGTGATATCAGCTGCCAAAGCAATAGCAGGGCCACAGTTGGAAATACCTGTGCCAGATACGCCAATGCCTACACCGTAAATATCAATTAGTTCTTGGGCAGTCTGCTCGGCTGCTTCAAGATTTAAATCGACACACACAACATGTGCACCCTCTTTCGCGATACGATGAGCTGTAGCTTTACCTATCCCGCTACCTGCACCAATAACAACTGCAACATTACGAGCAAACTCTTTTTCAGCTGGCATCCGTTGAAGCTTGGCTTCTTCAAGTAACCAATACTCAATATCAAATGCTTCCTGTTGAGGTAAGGCTGCATATTCATCAATTGCTTCAGCACCACGCATTACTTCAACAGCACAATTATAAAATTCTGCTGTTACGCGACTTTCTGACTTATTTTTTCCCCATGCAACCATTCCTATACCTGGAATTAAACAAATGGAAGGACTACTTGGACGAATGGCTGGTGAAGTCGGATTCTTACATGTTTCATAGTAAGTTTTGTAGTCATCTTCATACTTTTTAATTCCATCTGAAAGTAATTGCTTCAATTGCTCAACATCCCCAGTTGACGGATCCCAATCAACGAAAAGTGGTTGAATTTTGGTACGGAGGAAGTGATCCGGGCAAGAAGTACCTAGTTTTGCCAAACGTTGGGCATCCGCTGAATTTACAAAGCGTAAAATATTATCATCAGAATGAACTGTTCCAATCATTTTCTTTTCTTTGGAAACGAGCCCACGAATGAACGGAAGAACTTCTGCTAAAACATCATCACGTTGTTCTGGTGCAAGGGTTTGGTACTTAGCACCACCAAAAGTCATTTCACCTTTGTCATGCTTCTCGATATAATCTGCTGCTTTTTCAATTAAATCTAAGGTTAATTTATAACATTCTTTATCGTCATTTGCCCAATTGATAATTCCGTGACCACCTAAAATAACACCTTTAGCATCTGGGTGCTTCTCTAAAACATCTTGAAGAATTAGTCCTAGGTCAAAGCCGGGACGCTGCCATGGCGTCCAAATCACATCATCACCGTAAATTGCTTGTGTAACTTCTTTACTATTTTTAGATGCTGCAACCGCAATTGCTGAGTTTGGGTGCATATGATCAACAAATTTATAGTTAACAAATGAGTGAAGTGGGGTGTCAATAGAAGAGGGGCGTGGGTTATTATTAAAGGTACAATGTGGGTACATACCAACCATGTGATCTTCGATTGGTGTCTTAGGTGCCTTTTCTGGGTGCTCAGTATACATAGGCTGTAAAGAAACTAATTTATCTTGATATAAAGAAGAAAAGTTTTCTCTTTTACTAGTACGAAGGTCACCACCAGATCCTTTTACCCAAAGTACTTCTACTTCTTTACCTGTAATTGGATCTATTTCCATAAGTTTAGAAGATGTATTACCCCCACCAGTATTAGTAATGCGTTGGTCATCACCTAGAATATTGGAACGGTATACAAGGCGCGCCACAGGATCTAGGTTTTTGACAACATCATCATTCCAAGAGTAATTTACATATTTATATTCTTTCGCCATTTTATTTCCCTTTATATTTTTATAAACCTGTAATTGTTGTTGTTGTTCCACGTTTGGAAATTAATTCTTCTCTTACTTTTAAATCTCGGTAGGCTTGTACTGGATTTGCTGCTCCTCCTAAACGCATTCGGGCTTCACGAACAAGCGGCCTAACATCTGTGCGATAAGCATTTTGTAAAATCTCTTGACAGGCCACAATATCATTATTGTATTGGGCTTCTTCTAAAGCCTTTCTTGGAATAATCGCTGCTTGTGCATAAGCAAGTGCTATTGCATCAAAAGACTGAAGCAGATCCTCTAGAGGATCTTTGAGGTTATGCGATGCATCAATCATCCAAGCAAGATCATTCGCCTGATGCTCATTCCCATTTAAATATTCAACTAATTCATTGAAAATTAGGAATAACTGATAAGGCTTAATGCAGCCCACAGTAATATCGTCATCACCATATTTGGAGTCGTTGAAGTGAAAGCCGGCAAGACGCTTTTCCATGATCATGCGAGACACGACTTGTTCAATATTGGTGTTTGGCAGGTGATGTCCCAGATCAACTAAGCATAAGCAACGTTCACCAGTTTCTTTCGCCATCAACAAAGAAGAACCCCAATCTGCGTTAACAGTTGAATAAAATGCTGGTTCGTAAGGCTTGTGTTCGGTGAACATAAACCAATCTTCTGGAAGCTCTTTGTAGATGGTTTGTAAGCAGTTTACCACATTCTTGAACTGCTTAGTAAAGCTTGCTTGGCCTGGAAATGTCGTTCCATCAGCTAGCCAAATAGTCAAAGAGTTGGACCCCAGCTGTTTACCATATTCAATACATTCGAGGTTATGTTGGACTGCTTGAGCACGAACTGCCTCTTGACTATTGCACATAGAACCAAATTTATAGGAGAGACCTTTGGGCATATTTTCGCCGTTTGGATCATTCATGAAAGTATTTGAGTTCATACTATCAAACTTTAAACCATAACTACCAGCTAAGTCTTTTAGCTCTGCTGCATTTTTAGGAATGTCCCAAGGAATGTGTAAAGAAATAGAAGATGTTTGACCAGAAAGTTGCTTTAACAAGCCAACATCTTCAATTTTTTCTTGAATGTTGGAAGGCTCTCCACCACCTGGGAAACGACCAAAACGAGTTCCACCTGTTCCTAAAGCCCAACTTGGTGTAGCAACTTGTAGGCTATTCAACCCCTTAATTACTGACTCAGGGTCTATGCCTAAATTATTGACTTTATTTTTTAAAAGGTCTAGTTCCTGATCATGGTATACATGACTAGCTTTGTTTAAATCTGAAATTTTACCAGAATCAAGTCTCATTATGTCATCCTTCAAATATTTGTTTTTTTTTGAAAATCTACATTACTTTATCATTTAAAATATTTGTTTCAAACATTTTACGTTATTATTTGTTTGAAATGTTGTTTTTTGTTGTTTGTTTGAGTTTTCTTTTTTAAAAAGATGTAGTATGATGTAGGTATATTAATGGATAAGGAGTAAATTATGTCTGAAGTGATATTAGCGGTTGATTTGGGCGCAGAAAGTGGGCGACTACTGGCTGCGGAATTAAATGAAGAAGTCGTTTTACATGAAGTACACAGATTTCCGAATCAAACATTTTATGATGATTTAGGGATTTTACGTTGGGATATTGATGGGCTTTGGTCTGAAATAGTCACTGGTTTAACGCAAGCTGCAAAAATATTTGGGGATCGTATTATTAGCTTAGCATTTGATACCTGGGCAGTTGATTACGCATTAATTGATGTAAATGATCAAGTGATAGAACCACCTGTTTGTTACCGTGATACACGTACTGAGGGATTGCCTGGTGAAGTAGCAAGCAAACATGGGGAAAATTTCTTTTGGCACCATACAGGTGTTCGAGACCTAAACTTCAACTCAGTATTTCAATTATTAGCTCTACAAAAACACGATCCAAGCAAACTTGTACAGGCAGATTGGTTTTTAATGATCCCTGATTTTTTAGCTTGGAAAGTATCTGGCGTGAAATCTACAGAGTGGACAAATGCAAGTTCAACCGGCATGGTGAAGCCAGCTGGTCAAGGATGGCACCTTGAATTATTAGAAACTTTAGGCTTGAAGGGAAGTTCGATTTTTGAAAAACCGCTCACAAAAAGTGGTACTATCTTGGGGAATATCTTACCCGACTTAGCAAATAAAACAGGCCTGCCAAAAACGATGAAAATTATCGCAACAGCTGCTCATGATACTGCTGCAGCTGCAGCCTTAACCCCTCCTGGAGAAGGGCAAGCTTTTATCTCTTGTGGAACATGGAGCTTAATGGGCTTGGTTGTTGATGAACCAATCTTAAGTCCTGACGCGAAAGATGCGTTGCTTAGCAACGAGTTACATTGGGATGGCAGGAGTAGACCATTAAAAAATATTATGGGACTTTGGGTACTACAGAATTCCCGTAAACAATTCAATGAAACTCAAGAAAATGAATTATCTTATTCAGAAATTGTTGCGTTAGCAAGAAATGCTGAAGACCTAAAACTTATTTTGGATGTTGACGATTCAAGATTTTTTCTACCCCATAGTGAGAAAAATCCATACTTAGAACGTATAGGTGCTTGGTTTGAAGAAAGAGGAATCACAGTTGATCCAACAGACGTTGGACTGATTTCAAGAGCAATTATTCGAGGTTTGGCATTGGCTTATAAAAAGTGCCAAGATGAAATTGAAGCTGTCACGGGTACTAAAATACAAAAAATCACAATCCTGGGTGGCGGAGCCCGCAATGAATTACTTGTCGAAATGACGAGAGAAATGTGTAATTGTGCAGTTGAAATTGGGCATTATGAAGCTACTTCCGCCGGAAATTTACTTGTACAAGCTAAAGCCCTTCAACTACCCTTTAATATTGAATGTCTTTAAAATACACCTAAATTTTTTATGCCTTCTATGTGACAAGTTCTATAGGACTGTGGTTTTCATAGTAGCCATTATCCCTCTGGTGTTGATGCCCGGTAATATTATAACAAATATAATCTTTGCAGGAGGTCCTGACTCATATTCAAAACCTTCGCTATGCAAATGATCTTTGTCTTAAGCTGAATATTTTATCGATAATACGTGTTCTTTAACAACCCAATCTGCTTTTTGATAATGAAGATAATCAACGTGACTACTATGCTTTATAACTGTGAAATCTGAATCTTTAATCGTGATCACTCTGTAGTAGTGATTTTTGAGTCTTATGTGAGGATTTTTGGGTATTGAAAACAGTTCATTTTCAAATTAAAAATGGTGTAAATCATTAGGGGGTATTCTTGGGAGTTAAGATGGTAATATTATCTCAAATAAACTTTTTGAGTGCTACTTCATCAATTAAATTTAAAGATGTAGGAAAGAAAAAGAGTTGAAAATTCTCATGATACTAGCCGGATTCGCAAATTCATTGATCATTCAAGAATTTGTTTTCTTACTAGATTATTTGACAGACCAAAAAGATGACTCAACTAAACATAAAATTGTTTAGGACTTATAAACCTTTAAGAATATTTTTTAATTGAAGAGACTCGGACTGATTCATAGATAAATCAATAATTTCCTCATCTTCAGGTAATTCTGAAAGAATTTCTTGAACACCACGCTTAGCAAAACTATCATCTGCCGAAGAAATCGTTGTGACTAGTTCTTCGATTGAGGCAATATCTCGCTCATTGGGGGCTTTGATTAGCTCTTGTAAATGAATGAATTCTTTATTGTCCATACTTATCTCTTTGGCCTATTTCTTAGCGCTTTGACTATGGATACGGTTTCAGGTGCACGATCTGTCAAAAAATTTTGAATAAAAGTTCTAGCCCTATTTAGGTTCAAATAATAGGCATTACTTGTCATGCCTAAAGCCTCTGCCGCATTTTGTCCGCTGACATCTGGCTCTTCCATGTTATATAATAAAACTCTTTTTTGTAGTTTGGGAAGTTGTTGGATTGCTGCAGCAACTTGCTTAAATAAATCTTTTTGATTCAAAATACCGGTCATCTGATTCCCGCTGTTTAATAACCAATCAGAATCTTCATATTCATCAATACTGGTTTGCGGCTTTTGCTTACGTAGCAAATCGATAATTTTATTGTTTATTACGGTTCTCAACCACTGGGTAAAAGAAATGCGGCCAATATATTTGTCATACTTGAACTCATTTAACTGTTTACGAATATGGCTAAAAATTGTAGAAAAGAAAATGTCTTGATTGTTGGCATCAAAGACTTTCTTTTTTAATTGCAACTGAATGATTTTATAGATGTAAATACAGAAAGCATCCGAAGTTTCAGAGCCCGTATAAACAGCTTCAAAAGGAGATAACACCTCTAAAAGTCGTTCTTCTGTTTCCTCATCAAGACGGTTCAAAATGTCTCGACTAATTAAACCAAGGCATCTAGTACCACGGTACACAATGCCTACATCAAAAGGCATCTTATAGACCCAATCTGAAATATCTCCTTCTTCTAGCTGAAGAATAGATGCTTCATACTTGGCATCAAATACTAATGTCTTCGTTTCAGACAATTTATTTCTCCTTAAAATTTATTATTTATATCTTAAAACTACTCTCTAAAAACAAATATTCAAATATCACAAACTCAATCAAAGAGAAGGACAATTTATTTAGGCTTATCCCTAAATCAGAAATAACGAAGCTTCAGAAAATAACATAAATAAATTTTACAACAACACAGATGTTATCTTTGATTTAAGTACAGCATTTTGACAGGTGTTTATAGAAAAAGATTTGTGAATTTTTGGTTGTTTCCATAATGAGAAAGTCATTTGACTATCTTATTCAACTTAATGGGGTCCATAGTATTTATTGAACGATGCTTTGCATCATTTAGGCGTGTAGCTTATTGGTAGAGTTTATAAGCTTATAGTTTTAGCCTCTTTTTTAGAATGATAAGGAGTGTATCATTAGAGCTATCTTTTATCAGAAGTAAGGCCTCTTAAAAGTGTAGAAAAGTCGTCAATTATTACTCTAATCATCTCTTGGGGTGACTTGTATTGAACTTAATCCAAACAAAAAGAATTAAAGCAAAAAACACAACGAAGCAACTTACAAATGCTGTCAGGGTACGATAGTCTATTTGATCTTTAGGGCGAGTCGTTAAAAAACGTGATTGAATATACAAAATTTGGATCTCGTGGCCGATTTTGTATTGATCTGCTTTACTTCTGTAAGTCTCCCAGTTACCCTTTAAGACCTTACCTTGATCATTTGTGAAATGATAACGTACTCGCTTTTTATTACTTGATCGGCCTTTATAAGTTACAACATCAATGCTGATTACTTTCGCTGTAGCTTCTTTGCCGTAAGTAATAAGCCTAATCTCACGGTAAGACTTAAAACCTAGATAGCAGCAGACTAGCAATAAAACTAAAATTGCAAGCGTAAAAATACTTTCTGGGTTTTGTGACAATTGTTGATCTGAGCGGCTATAAGATGTATCAAACAAAATCGACTCTCCTTTTTATGCGCTTACGTAGATCCTTCTATTTTCTGTCATGGATGATTATCAATAAAAAAGCCCTGGTACTTTACCAGGGCTTTTGTGCTTCAAATCAATTAGTGATCTTGTGCTTGTCCAGCATTGTTAGGAATGCGAATTTCTTCCACAAGGTTTTGAATCTCTTGAGGAGGCTCAGGTGTCATTGCAGATACTGCAAGACCAACCACAAAATTTAAGATCATACCAACAAAACCAAAACCATTAGGCCCAATACCAAGAAAATGATTTTCAGCAACGTTAGCTGATGGATTAATAAACTTGAAGTAAATTACATACCCTGCAGTACTCAGTAGGCCCACAAGCATACCTGTAATCGCGCCTTGCTTGTTGAACTTTTTGTAGAAGATACCAAGCAAAATTGCAGGGAAGAAACTTGCAGCAGCAAAACCGAAAGCAAAGCCGACAACCTCAGCAACAAAACCAGGAGGGTTGATACCAAAATAACCGGCAATAGCAATTGCTACAATTGATGCACCACGTGCATAGAAAAGCTCTGTCTTGTCTGACATCTCAGGCATAATCACTTTTTTCATTAAGTCGTGAGAAACAGAAGTTGAGATTACAAGTAAAAGACCAGCAGCTGTAGATAATGCCGCAGCAAGTCCACCAGCAGCTACTAGACCAATCACCCAAGGATGAAGATTGGCAATTTCTGGATTAGCTAAAACCATGATATCACGATCTACACTTAACTCATTTTCGTTCTCTGAAGCTTTTAAACTTGCATCAGGAAGGACTTGTCCAAGCAAACCACGAGCAACTTCTCCATCTTCTGTTACCGCATTTTTCCACTTACCGTCCATGACTTCACCAGGATAATATTGAATCTTACCATCGTTATTTTTATCATACCAGTTTAACAAACCGGTTTTTTCCCAGTTGTAAAACCAAGCAGGTAGACCATCCGCAATTTCAACGCCTTCAGTTACTTCTGTTACAGCCACTAGCGGGGTCGCAATCTGAGTCTCAGTCACTTCAATCTTTTCTACTTTATAAGGCTTTTCTGAAACCGTATTTATCATATTAAACATACTAAAAGCAGCAACAGCTGGCGCAGTCGTATATAAAATTGCAATAAAGAAAAGTGCATAGAAAGCGGATTTACGTGCATCCCTTACATTAGGCACTGTAAAGAAACGAATAATGACGTGTGGCAAGCCAGCTGTTCCAACCATAAGAGCACAGGTCGTTGCAAACATATTGAGTTTCCAACCTTCACTGAGATTCTCTGTATACTTATCAAATCCTAAGTCAACCAGGATTTGGTCTAACTTGTCTAAAAGGTAAACTCCTTCTTGGCCCTTAATCTCAGCACCCAAACCTATCTGTGGAATTGGCGAGCCAGTTAACTGAATGGAAATAAAGAATGCAGGAACCATGAAAGCAAAAATTAATACACAATATTGTGCAACCTGTGTATATGTGATTCCTTTCATTCCACCAAGTACTGCATAGCAGAATACAATAGCCATACCAATCAGTACACCTTTTTCGACAGATACATTTAAGAAACGAGAGAATACTACTCCCACACCACGCATCTGACCTGCAATATAGGTAAAGGAAATAAAGATTGCACAAAGTAAGGCTATCACACGTGCTTTATCGGAGTAATAACGGTCACCAATGAAATCAGGTACTGTAAACTTACCAAATTTGCGAAGATAAGGTGCAAGGCATAAAGCAAGTAATACATATCCACCTGTCCACCCCATAAGATAAGTAGACGCATTATAACCATTAAATGAAATTAAGCCAGCCATGCCAAGGAAAGAAGCCGCTGACATCCAATCTGCCGCAGTCGCAAGTCCATTAGCCAGTGGTGGTACACCACCGCCAGCCACATAAAACTCTTTGGAAGACCCTGCACGCGTATAAAGTGCAATACCAATATATATAGAGAATGTGAACACAACCCAACCAAAAGACCAGATATTTTGTTCATTTGAAAACATTTCTTGAAACCAAGTTCCCATGGAGGCAATCATTAAAGTTCCCATTCTTTTTCTCCCTCCTTAGCCTGCTGTTTAGCAATTTCTTGCTCTGCAGGTGTATCTTGATCAAAACCGTATTTGCGGTCCAATTTATTAAGCAGAATGACATATACTAAAATAATGATAACAAAAGTAAAGATGGAACCTTGTTGAGCAAACCAAAACCCCAGTTTGTAACCACCAAGTTGAATTTTGTTCAATGAGTCAACCCATATGATTCCACACCCATAAGAAACTAAAAACCAAATCGTAAGTAAGACACCCATAATTTTAAGATTGGAACGCCAGTATGCTTTCCGATCTGAAGCTGAAGACATAAACTCCCCTAAGTTATTTTATGTATTTATATTTTGCATATTCCCGCTATATGCATAACCCAATAAAATGAAACCTTAAAAATAAAATACAATACAATTTGGAGAAAACATCTTTTTGTATTACTAGATTATCTTTTATTGAAAATTAGCACTTAAAAATATAAATATAGTAAATTTGAGCTTTGCTAATTGAAGCAAATCTCAAAAGATTTACCCCAAATATTTTGGTATACATTGGAGCTACATGGAAAGCAAAATAGGGGCTTCAGCACTGAACAAACCTTGGATAATTATATAAAATTACAGCAGGGCTACAACATAGGTAAGTTTAAAGAAAAAGAAGACACCTGGAACTTTAAACTAGCTCTGAAAGATGAGGGAGCAGAGGCTAGCTTTGGCTTTATATTTCGCTTACAATTAAAACAGGGAAAATGGACACCGCTATATATGATTCGTTAAGATGACTTTGGCGGAACTGACTTTTGGGTGGGGTCCATTTTTGTTAAACTAATTCGACCACATTTAGAGAAGGCATTCAAAGCCTATAATAATGCAACTTTGAACGATGCTATTAAACAGGAACAAGCCCGTGACATCAAGTTCCCAGCACCGGCCTATACGACTCTAATTGGTGGCGGCCTCCGCGGATCTGGCTTTCACTTTGAGGCAAATGGCAAAAAATATATTGGCAGCTCTTTACACCAGTTTGATAATCATGCACCAACGCAAATGCTGTTTGAAGATGGCGAAGGAACTATAAAGGTGTTAAGCCAAGTCCACAAAGGGAAAGACATTCAGGTCTTGAGCTACGAATCGGTGGACTTAGATGAAATAACAGCATTGAAATTTGACCCCAAAGCAAAAGTGAAAAATAGAGAACGTGTTTATATTTTAAGTGGAGATAAATCTTACGAGGGCACTATTGCTTTTCATTATGATGATAAAGTAAATTTTGTTGTATTTTTACGTGAACAGTTTGTTGCGGGCGGAATGAGTGGAGCCCCCATCATTAGTGCACAAACTGGAACTGTAGTCGCTATCCTAATAGGAGCAGATAAAGCAAATAACCCTGTACACATCATTGTAGAAAAATTAACAATCGAATAATTGTACTGGATTGAAACTAAAAAAGCTCCGACTTCAAAACAAGTCGGAGCTTTTTAGCTATTGAGCGAGCTTAAAAGTCGGCTTTAGGAACCGTCACTGCAAAACCACTAGAATCTCGTTTGTTCGTTTTAGCTGCAACAACAATCTTATTCCAACCTTCTTTGATCAAAATATCAGATTCATTCTCGTTGGCTTTGAATTCACGAATACCCGCAAAGTCAATGACTTTGTCTCCATTTAACCAAACCTTTACATCATCTGTACAGCCAAGTTTGATTTGAGTCTCGCGCTGGTGAACACTCTCAAGGTCTGTAACAAAATACTGAACACCTTCTTTGACTTGCTCCTCTTCAAAAGATACAAAACCTTGAATTGTTGCCTGTACACCCGTTAACTTTAAATTCTCTACATTAATAGAATCTTTTAAACTTTCTTCATCATGAACTTGAGAGACTTCCCAGTCTTTTAAGATGATATCATTGTCGTCTGGTTTACGATCTTCCCAACGTTGACGGAACTCTTCGGCAGAAGTTGCCTTAAAGTCAATACCACTAGATGGAATACCACGTGGGTTTGCTTTCAACTCAGGTAACAAATCTCCATGACAAACAATCATTTCATCGACCATCTCAACAATTTTATCTAGTGGCATAGAAGCAGCCGTTAGTGGATCATTCATACAGGCTTGATATAAGTGATCCCTTCGCCCGGTAAGCACTGCTTGAACATATAGCTCATGCTGAATCACATGTGGCATCATATAACCAATCAATTGGGTCGGTAAGTCACCAACGTTTGTGAATTGAAGACCGTTTCCATCTACTAGGGTAGGGGCTTCAACAATTGCATTATCCGGTAAATTACTGATTGCACCATTATTCGGCATATTACCATAAACCACAGTTGGCGTATTTGTAGAAATTGAATGAATGATTGCACTGCCATATTCATGACTTTTATTATGTTCAATAGCTTTATCTTCTTTGGATGATTCAATCAATTTTTCAAAGGTATCCACAATGCCATCACAACGGCGTAAATACTCATCAATAGGAATATCATATGTACGAATTTCTTCAGGACCATGCGGAATGAAATATGGACAGTATTCTGCATTATGTTCTGAAGACTCTGTAATGTAATAACCTAAGCGACGCATCAATTCAAAACGAACCTTATTCGTATTGTAAACTTTAGGATCATTCATGGCCTCAAATAAACGAGGATATAAATCCTCACCATTCTTCTCTAAAGTTTGATAAAAAGCCATATGGTTGATCCCAGCACAAATAAAGTTTGTTTCTTCAGGCTTTTCATCAAGGTAGCGCATCAATTGACTGTGGGTTCCCTGAACTGAGTGACAAAGACCAACAGCGGGAATATCACTAATTCTTGAAATGCCCAACATGTTCATACTCATGGGGTTTGAGTAATTTAACAAGGTTGCTTTAGGGCAAACACTTTCCATATCTGACATTAATTGCTTAAAAAATGGAAAGGTTCTCAATGCACGGAAAATTCCACCCGGGCCAGTCGTATCTGCAATCGTAAAATGCAAACCATATTTTCGAGGAATATCAAAGTCTACAAGCGTTGAGTCAAAACCTCCTACTTGAACAGTCGTGATTACAAAGTCTGCTCCATCAAGCGCTTTTTTCTGATCCAAAGTCCCTTCAATGGTTGGAGAAACACCTAGACCTTTAGCAATCTGACGACATAAGCCCTCAGCTACTTTTAAACGCTGCGCATCAATATCCATATAACAAAAATGCGCATTCTTGAATTCTGGATAAGATAAAATATCACCCGTTAAATTCTTTGTGAAAACAACACTGCCAGCACCAATTACGGCAACTTTAATCATAACCTATTTCTCCTTTTTGAAATTCTTGTTTATTGAATTATAATAAATATTGCTGTGTTATTTGAGTCTTTCAATTAGTTAAAGTTGACAAAAATTAATAATTATTGATCTTATATGAAGTTTTGCTGGTCTAAAACCTTACAAACATTATCAAGCCTACAGGGAATTCCTAATTTACACCTGATAGGTGAAGAAATACGTGATAGTGATCGCTATCATTGGACCTGGACAGACCGAACACCAAGTGAAGTGTTTACGATTCAGTACACACTAAATGGCACAGGAACCTTATTATACAATGGGCGAAAATACATCGTGCCACCTGAGCATTGTTTCATTCTACAATTATCAAAACCGGAAACAACTTATTATTTAGATAAAGCTGTCTATAATCAATGGCATCTCTTTTATTTGAACTTCTTACCTAGTGATCCCAATTTTATCAATAGCATGAATGAACAATTTGGACCAATACATTACCTACCCAAAAATGCTGCATGTATTAAAAAATTAATGCAATTAGAAAACCATAAAGCAGACCACATCAACTTTTCTAGCGTGGAAGCATATGAACTGATGAATCAGGTTTTTGGGGAAGTTCTTAAAAATAAAGAAAGAGAAAACGCAGAGGAAAATGCAAACCCATTAATTAATAAAACGATGCAGTTGATCGATGAACGTTTAAGTGAAGGACTTAATGTTAGTGATATCGCAGCTATACTGAACGTTTCCCCTGAACATATATGCCGAATATTCAAACGTGAACTGGGAAGAACACCTTATCAAATTATTAAAGAACGAAGACTCAATTTGGCCGAACGACTCCTATTAAATACTAACAAAAAAATTTCAGAAGTTGCATTAAACTGTGGATATGACAGCGCAATTGCTTTTCATAATGCCTTTAAGTCTACCTACAATATTACACCCAAACAATACCGAGACAGGTAATCGCATTGAGCACAAAATAGGTGCCAAAATTAGATGAAACCCACAATAATGGGACAACCTCAGAATTTTTTTTTTTTTATATATTTTTGTCTAGTATTAACCTCAATTTTAACTAAAATTTATTTTATCTGGGATAACCAGTCTGAATATAGTTAATTCTTCAAGGAGTTTATTATGATTAAAAAGAGGTTTGTGGATGCAATCACGAAGTGGGGTTGTGTCGCAGTAATGGCAGCAAGTTTTTCAGTTGCCGCACAAAATGATAAACCCAATATCTTAATCCTGTGGGGAGACGATATTGGTGTACATAACGTATCTGCATATAATCACGGTATCATGGGCTATAATACGCCAAATATTGACCGTATTGCTACTGAAGGTGCCCTGTTTACAGATGCCTACGGTGAACAGTCATGTACTGCTGGACGTGCAGCATTTATTTTAGGTCAAAGTCCTTTCCGTACAGGACTATAAACAATTGGTATGCCTGGATCAAAACATGGTATCCCTGAATGGGCACCAACGATTGCTGCCCTACTTAAAGATCATGGTTACGCAACCGCACAGTTCGGTAAAAATCACTTAGGTGACCAAAATGAACACTTACCAACAAACCATGGCTTTGATGAATTCTATGGTAACCTATACCACTTGAATGCTGAAGAAGAACCAGAAACATATTACTACCCTAAAGATCCTGAGTTCCGTAAAAAATATGGCCCTCGTGGTGTAATCAAATCTTTTGCTAATGGCAAAATTGAAGATACCGGGCCAATGACGCGTAAACGTATGGAAACTGCGGATGATGATTTCACTGCACATACACTTGACTTCATTGAACGCTCTCATAAATCCGGCAAACCATTCTTCGTTTGGCATAATGCTACACGTATGCACGTATGGACTCGTCTTAAGAAAGAAGCACAAGGTAAAACTGGTATTGGCCTTTACCCAGATGGTATGATTGAACATGATGGTCACATCGGCTTAATCCTGGACAAACTAGATGAACTGGGTATCGCTGATAACACAATCATTATGTATTCTACAGATAATGGTGCAGAAACTGTAACTTGGCCTGATGGCGGCATCACACCATTCCATGGTGAAAAAGGTACTAACTGGGAAGGTGGGCACCGTGTACCACTTCTAGTAAAGTGGCCTGGCGTTATTAAACCGGGTACCAAATACAATGATATGATTTCTCACATGGACTGGATGCCTACACTTTTGGCTGCAGTTGGTGAGCCAGATATCAAAGAAAAACTTCTTAAAGGTCACAAAGCAAATGGTAAAGAGTGGAAAGTAAAACTTGGGGGGTATAACTATCTGCCATATTTCAAAGGTGAAGAAAAAGAAGTCCCTCGAACCTCTTATATTTATTGGTCAGGCAATGGTCAACTATCTGCAATCCGTTGGACAGATTGGAAAGTTAGCTTTGCTATAATGGAAGGTAACATCACTAATGCTATTCGCTTTACACCAAACTGGCCACAAATCACTCACTTAAAAGCTGACCCATATGAAAAAATGGCACATGAATCTGCAATGTACTTACGTTGGTATGCAGACAACATGTGGCTATTTGTTCCAATTCAGCAAGAACTCGCTAAAATAGCTCAAGGCTTCTTTGACTATCCATATCAAAAAGGTCAGGTGCTTAGCGTATCTGACTTAGGATATGGTACTGTTGATAAACTACTGTTCAAAAAGAAAATTGACCAATTGGAAGCACTTAAGTCCGCTCCTCCAGTAAGACAGTAATAAACATATTTAAAAGCCCCGGCCCCAGACCGGGGCTTTTTTATGCACTAAAACATGAATAACTTCACATGAAAATACACAACCTACTTAAAAAACGCTTGAACTAAGACGCTTGAAATACAATAATTTTAAAGAAAATTAAAGAACAAATATCAACAAAGACAATAAAAATAATTTTTGAAAATGAACTTTCCTTTTGAAAATTATTCTTTATCTTTTTTTGTTATATAACATTTTTGAACTAGATGATTTTTAATTGATGAGGTAACTATGATTGATTTAATTCCACAGCCAAAGCGTTTTCGTAAGACGAAGAGTTCTTTTTCTTTACTTGGTGATGTATCGATTTTATTAAATGACCGCGAGTTGTTGTTAGCCGCTCAAGGTTTGGCTTCTGATATTGAGTCAATAACAAGTATGCGTCCTGCAATTCGCGTTGGCGAAGCAGCTTTATCTGATTTGGTAATAGAACTTAAGACGGGTGTTGAAGTTGGTTCTGGTCATGATGCCTATGAGGTGAAGGTATTGAATCAGAAAATTATCATCTCAGGTGAAACTTTAGCTAATGTATTTTATGGTGTTCAGACACTACGGCAATTAATTTCAATACAGGGTAGTGTGCTTACCGGCTGTACAATCAAAGATTCATCTGACTTTGAAGTACGTGGATTTTATCATGATATTACCCGTGGCATGGTCCCCACGTTAGAAGACCTTTATAGCTTAGTTGATACTTTAGCACATTACAAAATTAACCAACTACAGCTCTATGTTGAACATACATTTGCCTTTGCTAAACACGTTGATATTTGGGGAGGTAATGACCCACTCTCCGCAGAAGAAATTCTCGCATTAGATGAATATTGCGCAAAAAGACATATTGACTTGGTTCCAAGCCTAACTTCATTTGGACACTTTTATATGGGACTTAGAAGTCCAAGAAAAGAACATTTAAATGAAATAGATATAGAAGCAGGTAAGCAAGAGTATTCTTTTTATAACCGAATGGCTCATTATACCTTAGATCCTTCTCAAGCGGAAAGCCTATCGCTAGTTAAAGAAATTATTGAAGAATACGCACCGCTATTTCGTTCAAAGTATTTTAATATTTGTTGTGATGAAACCTTTGATTTAGGTAAAGGTAAAAACAAAGAGCGCGTTGATAAATCCAAGCCAGGAGCCGTCTACTTAGAGTTTTTGTTTAAAGTCATGGAAGTCACTCGAAACTGTGGCAAAACACCTCAGTATTGGGGCGATATTATCTTACATGATGTCGCTGATTCCCTAAAAAATAAACTACCAAAAGATGCTATCGCGCTGAATTGGGATTACTCAAGTGATCTAAGCTTTGGTGCCTCTAAACCATTTCATGACCTAAAGGTACCCTTTTATGTATGCCCAGGTGTCTGTGGTTGGGATCAATGGATCGCAGATACTGAAACCGCAAATCAGAATATCACAAAACTCGCAAAGCAAGGTCAAAAGTATAAAGCACAAGGGCTTCTTAATACTAACTGGGGAGACCGTGGCCATCTGAATACCATAGGGACGGTCACATATGGTATGCTATTAGGGGCTGCTGTTAGCTGGAATGTAAAAAGCGGAAATGACCTATTGGCATTTGATAATGCCTTTAATCAACTTCATATGAAGGATGATAAAAAGCTTACAGCAAAGGCTATTCAGCTAGCCGGAAATAAAGATAAAGTTACTTGGCGTTTGATTTCAAACTGGTTAGACTCATCACAGACAATGATAAAAAATGAAGGCGAAAAATGCCCCAAAACAAATGTCTTTCTACGTGACTTAAACGCACTATCAAGAAAAACGTTAGTGGCAAGTTCTAAAAAACTTGATCAAGCAACGGAACTGTTGATGGCTGCCAAACAAGGGGCTAAGCCTAAGGATGGGTTGTTGTATGATGAAATGCTGGTAGGCTGTGAAGGAGCAAGACTAAATAATTCTATTGCCTTATTTTGGCTTGAAAAATCTGGGAAATCGAAATCAAAAGATAAAATAAATGCCTATGAACTCTCTGATTCCATTCGTAAATTTGAACATCGTTTTCGTGCTGTTTGGCATAAACGTAATCGACCCTCTGATTTTTGGAGAGTATCCCAAAAACTACTCGATTTAGCAGAGCAAATTGACAGACTAAAATAGTCATATGCTAGCCCAATTAAATGAGATTGGTTATGTGAAAAACATATTCCCCCTTGAAGGAAACGAGTCTCAGCAACTTTGTGATATAGCAGTGAACATTGCAAAGTTGCCACCTAATGATAGAAAAGATGTCTTTAGCTTTAAACCTGAAATAAAAAGAATCTTTGAAAAGATTTTACTAAGATTAGCGATCGATGCTGAATTGACTTCCTATTGCTTTTTCTTAGAAAAGTCTGCTGAACGAAATTGGCCCTTAGCGATGCACCAGGATATCAACTTCCCAGATTATGTGAAAGCATTATCAAACTTTGACTTTGATCGGTGGACAAAAGACGGCTTTTGGATCCGCCTAAACTTAGATGCTGCAAATGAACATTCTGGAGCTTTACTTGTTGAGCCGAAGTCGCATCTAGGAAATTATAAAAGTGCTCGAAAGAAAGCAATTGTTTTAAATAATGAATCTGGTGAAGTCATTTTATTTAAACCTCTTCTATTTCATGGCTCAGATAAAATGAAAGTTTTGCAACAAAGAAGAGTCATACAAGTCTTTTGTATAAGTAACCATTAGTCATCAGTTTCCTGATGAAAAATATAATACAGGTATGCGAGCATTGGTATTACTAAAATCACAACTAGCGTCAGTACTAAAAGTAAAATTTTAACTGTTGCTGGTGGTGCAAGGGAGTCACTAAAGGTAATTGGGTTTTGCCCCTCAATACGAATAAATACATCCGCTTGTATCATAAACCATCCTAAAAAGATCATAAAAACTTGGCATGAAGCAGCCGTTCTCGATAACCACATTCTATTTCGCCTCATAAATATATAAATTGCAGGAATGCATAAGGTCGCAATTAACTGACAAATTAACTGCTCTGGCTTAAATAAATTTTCACTATGATAGATATTCTGGCTTATACCAACAGCGAAAACACAAGCACCTAGTATAAAAGTTACAATGAAAAACAACTTGGCGCGGACAAATATAATATCTTTCTCTCCCTGATCCTTTAATTCTCCATGAAAGAAAATACTCGCTAAATAAGCAAAAAGGCAACTGACAAACAGGCCACAAAAAAGCCCAAAAATAGTCAGCCAAGGATAGATATATAAATCAGCAAAATGGGGTGTAGGAGTTGCTTTTATATCTGGAAAAGTTTGCAAGAGGGCTGCAACAATAAAACCAAACATAATCGGAGCTAAAAATGAACTTGTACGAAATAAAAAACTATATAAGGATTCACGCTTATCACCATCTGGATCATATTTACGAAAAGTAAAAAAGCACCCTCGAATGATGATCGCTAACAAGGCTAGACAAATAGGGACGAATAGTAAAGTACTCGCAGTAGAAAATATTTTGGGAAAACCAATAAACATGATAACAACGACCGCAATGAGCCAAACGTGATTTGCTTCCCAAACAGGTGCTAAAGTATGTTGTAGTTTCTTTTGAAGTTTGGGGTATTTATGAAGACTTGCTTCCAATACACCGCCACCAAAGTCAGCACCGCCAAATATAACATAAGCGGTTAGTGCTGTTAATAAAAAAGCGAGTAAGAGTAGAATCATTCTTCCTCCTCCGAGCTTTTCTTGAATAACCTGAAAAGTAAATAAAAAGACATGATACTTAAGAAAGTATAAAGCACTAAGATAATGATCAAGCTGACTTCCAAACCAGGCACAGGCGTAACTGCATCTTCAGTACGCATAACTTTATAAATAATCCAAGGTTGTCTGCCAACTTCTGTTACAATCCAACCCGCTTCTAAAGCAATGAAACCAATTGGCGTACAGACCATTAATAATTTTAACCACCATTTCTTTTCAATTAAGTTAATCTTCTTCCATTTTGCAAAAATATAGACGAGTGCCATCATGACCATAGTCATCCCCAAGCCAACCATCACCTGAAAACTCAAATGTGTGATCACAACAGGTGGATGCTCATCTTCTGGAAAAGCATCCAAGCCCTTGACTTCGTCAGTAAAATTACTATGCACCAAAAAACTTAAGCCTCCTGGTATCTCAATTCCATATTTGACTGTTTTTGTTTCAGGATCTGGTATGCCCCCAATTAAAAGAGGAGCACGCTCTTGAGTCTCAAATAATGCCTCCATAGCCGCTAACTTCTCAGGTTGACGCTCTGCTACAGATTTACCAATTAAATCACCCACTAAAGGCTGCACCAAAGCTGCAACACAAAATAAAGGAATTAGGTACTTGAAAGCACGTTTGTGAAGTCCACTCGCTGGATTCTTTAATAACCCAAAGGCATGAAGACCCATTGCGGCAGTAGTCGTAGCTTGAAAAGCAGCCACAAGCATATGCACGGCTTGGAGTGGCCATGCCTTATTGAACATTGCGGCAATAGGGTCTATGTTTTCGGCTTTTCCATTTACCCAATCAAAACCTGTTGGTGCATTCATCCAACCATTTGCTGCAATTACCAAAGCGCCTGAAGCCAAACCACAGGCGCCAACCATAAAACCAAAGAATAAATGAAGCTTTTCAGGGATACGATTCCAACCATATAAGAATAAACCTAAAAAAATGGCTTCTAAGAAGAAAGCAGCGCCTTCAAGTGAAAAAGGCATACCAAAGATTGGGCCTGCATGCTCCATGAAGGTTGGCCACAATAAACCAAGTTGAAAGCTTAAAGCAGTTCCGCTAACGGCACCTGTAGCAAAAAGGATTGCACTCCCTTTCATCCACGCTTTTGTTAATTTTAAATCAATGGGATTTCGTTCTTTAAGATATTTTCTGTATGCTAAAAACATAAGGAAAGGCATTACCATTGAAATAGAGGCAAAGATAATATGAAAGCCTAATGAACAGGCCATCTGTAAACGAGCTAATTCTAAATGAGTCATTCGTGGATCATCCTGATTTAAGTTCACTCAAAAAACAGCATTCTTACTGTTTAAGCCTAAACTTTTCATTACTTTTTACAAGCACGCTAAACTTGAAAACAGCAAAAGAACTGAAGATTATTCGAAAATCAATCTGCTTTCATTACAAGTTACAATCCTTTACATTAAAGACTCGTAATCTCAAGGCTTAATCTACATGTTTGCTTGTTCTCAGTAAACTGCTGAGTATAGTGATTATATCGTTTTAAAACTGATCATAAACTACTTGGAGTAAAATATGGTAAATGCATTTGTTTTGATTAATTGTGCGGATCGTAAGGACTTATCAAAATTACCGGATGTTATGTTGAAAATTGATGGTATTACTGAAGTATATGCAATTGCTGGGGAATACGATTATTTGGCAGTTGTACGTGTAAAAGATAATGCGACTCTATCCCAAGTAGTAACCAATGAATTACTCAAACTTAAAGCAATTCGCCATACAAAAACTACTTTTGCTTTACAATCATTTAGTAATGTCGATTTAGAAAAAGTTTTTGGAGTAGAAGGTTAATGGAGGAAATCGATTTAAAATCAATTTTAGGGCGTCCAAAAGGACATGTTGGATATGTTGCAATTATAGGCCGACCTAATGTTGGAAAATCTTCTTTTATTAATGCAGTTTTAGATTGTCATTTGTTAGCCGTTTCTTCACGCCCTCAAACTACTCGTAACCGTTGGCTGGGTATATATTCTACAGATGAATCTCAAATGATCTTTGTCGATACCCCTGGTGCTCATGAACCTAAACATTTATTAGGTGAATCCATGATGGATACCGTAGGACGTTGTTTGTCCGACGCAGATGTTGTTCTTTGTATTGCAGATTTAACTCGCCACCCAGGTGCTGAAGATGAAGCTGTTATTGAACGTATGAAGAAATGTAAAAATGACTTCGTGCTTTGCTTTAACAAAACAGATTCCATTGAAGACTCCGAAGTAGCAGACGAAATCAGAAACTTTTATAAATCTGCCCTTAGTGAGTCTGCAAAAACTATATTTGAAATTTCTGCTCATAAACGGGATAGTCTAACACCTGTTCTGGAAACTATTACCAAGCTACTCCCATATGAAGAATTCTTATATGAGAAAGATGAAATTACCGATGCTTTTGAGCGTGATTTAGGTGCGGATTTGATCCGTGAAGCGGTGATGGAAAAGTTATACCAAGAAGTACCTCATTCCATTGCTGTAGAAATAGAACAATGGCAAGAAGGTGGGAAGCGACTGAAAATTCAAGCTGCAGTGATTCTAGAACGTGACAATCAAAAGAAAATTGTCATCGGAAAAAATGGGACAATGATTGAAGAAATTCGCCGCGACTCCGTAAAACTACTCCGAGAGTTAACTGGAGAATTTGTCGACTTAAAACTATTTGTGAAAGTGGTTCCAGATTGGCGAAACAAAAAGAAAATGCTTAAAAACCTAGGCTTCTAGTTCGGCAATTTATAACCACAATCCAAACAAGACTTTTTTGTGGGGCCAATTTTGTGATCACAACTTGGGCAAAGATTGGAACGCTTACGTTCTTTGCTCAATTTACCCCCTAAGACGCCGTCGCTATTTCTTCTTCTTTGTCGAGCGTAGCGAGTGCTGGGAGCGCCTGCATCCTGCGGGCATCTATCTAAGGCACAGCCGCAATCCTCCGTCCACCCGGTCCACTTTTAAGAAAAAGAAACCAACGACAGCAGCCGAAGGCAAAACGAGGAAGCGCAGCGACGAGAGCGAAGCGGTAAAGACGCAAAGGAAGAAGAGATTGACGCAAAGTTTAAAAGATCTTTTCATTCGTACCTCATAAAAATGTCATTTAAAGTTATCACCCCCGTTAGGGCAAGTGAACCCCGTTTCAGCGCATGCGAGGCAGGGCGAAGCCCAAGGATCAGACGCATAAACATTCTTCTTCTCTTGCCTGGGAGCGCTGGCATCCCTGCCGGCATCTATCTAAGGCGCAGCCGCTATCTTTCCTCCTCTTGCTCTCTTACCAATTCGTTTAATCTGCTCAATTCGTTGTTTACTTTCTTTTGTTCCCCCCGCTTCGGGCCTTGGAGTA
>JAKVBE010000050.1 GCA_022447755.1 Lentisphaeria bacterium
GGTTGTTCTTATTGAAGTCATTAATCAGAACTTTAATACTTCTTAGAGCAATGATTTTTACTCGCTTTCCATAGCTTAGAGTATCGACATCCGCTTCCCAAATACCTTCAAAGATTCTATCGTGTATTTTTTTAAGATGTTTAATCATAATTTCCTAGCTTGTAAAAATGTTACCTCATATCTAGCATTCAATATACCGTCTCGTTTATGTTTTTCACATTCTTTAAGTAAGCGTTTGAATTCTAATGGCGAAAGGGCTTTGTGAGAAACATTGGCTCCGATTTTATGTAATTTTCTAAAAAAATTAATTGCGGACTCGAAATTTTCATGAAATGATTGAGTGAAATTACTGTGTTTTTCAAACAAGGAACAGCTCTTTTTTAGTTCTTCAGCTTTGCGATAATTTAACCCAGAGTAAGGCAGCTTAGCTGAACTGAAAGCTTTTGGAAGAAATCTTAGTGTCCCACACGTCGGAGTGGCAACAAACAAGTATCCTTCAGGCTTTAATAGCTTGAAAACATCACTCATCCATAAATCCCAGTCATCAACCCACTGGATAGCCATGCTACTTACAATTAAATCGAATTGACCTTTCTTCGGTAATTCATTACAAAGGAAGTTTATTTTGTCCTCTGAAGTGAATTTATTTTTTGCTACCTCAATCATGTTTGGTGCTGGATCACATACACATATTTCTGCATCTGGGTATAAACGATTTAGCTTTTTGCTTATGTACGCAGTACCTGCACCTACTTCAAGAATACTTTTGGGTTCACAAGAGGCAGGGAGTTGTTCAATGAGAGCTGAGGCAATTTTCCTTTGGATATGTGCATAATTGTCATAGTCATTGGCGTGATAATTAAATAATGGTTTAGTCATGACAACTCATCTATAAAATATCTAATATGGTCTACAGCCTCAGTGGAATTAGCTAAGTCATGTGCGGCATCATTAATGCAATGAGCCTCAGCATTCGGAAATTCACGTTCGAGCTGTATTGCAACTTTAGGGTGCAATATGGTATCTTTTTTTCCTCTCAGAAGGAGCAATGGTAGCTTGCATTCATAGGTATCGGTCTCATGATCTTTAAGACGATTAAGGCCTCGGTTTAAATTGACGTACTCAGGGAAGAGTTCCTTTTTTATGGTTGAGCTTCCCGCTCTAATATTAAAATCAGATACCGTTTTGATCAGTCTGCTTTTGAGTTCGGCCTGCATTTCAGAAATTCTACTTTTCAGAACTGTTGAAAGTTTGCCATCACCGCAAAAATTCAAGAAGCCACTTAGGCTTATAATACCCTTACAGTATTCATTATTTATGGCTTGGGGTATGTAGAGGCTACCCATAGAATAGCATATGAATATGAACTCTTCGGAAATATTACTGATATATTCGTCTGGATTGGGTTTGCCTTCAGAATAGAAGTGCCAATCAAAAGTGTTAGCATCACTAAGGAAATCAAAATAATTATTTTCGCAGGCCCAACCAGGGATGCCGTAGATCTTCATGAACGTAGAGCCTCGATAAATAAACGAATTTTCTCAATGAAGAATGGCCAAAGCAAGATCCATGAATAAGCGGCTATGGCAATGAAAGGAGCAAATGGGATCGCCCGTTGGGTCATTTTTACTTCACGCTTACTAATAGCTAGGTAAATCATTCCCAAGAAACTTGCAAAGCCTAAAGAGACGAGAGACCCTTGAATGCCAATAAATGCCGAACACAAAGTTATAAGCTTCAAATCACCACCTCCGATGACTGCACTGGGAAAATTTAAGTTTTTTACAAATATTTTTTTTTCAGGTTCTATTTTCCAGTCAAGTCCATTTTTTGTGGCTTTACCTTCGCTATTAATTTCAATTTTACCGTCGTCATTTGTGAAAAATTGAATCTTTTCATCTTTCTCTGTCAGGATTTCTTTCCATTCAAGTGGCTCATCATCTTCTGCCTGGCAGCAGGTTTTATTCAGCTTGACTTGAACGGGTGGATCGCAGATGACTTTGTGTTGACCAAAAACCTTCTTCCCCAGTTTCGCGCACAGATACATAAAGATGTAGGCAATAGTAATATTGAAAAGGCAGTGAAAAAGTGACCTGAGTCTTGGATTCAATTCATTGAGAAAAGAATAAGCAGGTTGGATTTCAAAAAGCCCATGATCAGAACTTAAAAGTTGGCTTTGGGGAAAGGCCAAAGAAAAGATTAAGGCAAAGCAGATCCCAAAGTAACTTAATTGAATTGGTATGGTTCTAGTTTCGATATCAATAAGACTAGCAGAAATCAAAACAGAAGTAAGAATAAGCATCCCCATGACTTGACTGAGAGGAAGGTCGTAATATTTGCCGCTGTATACGACGGCGAACCACATTAAACCCGTACAGGCTTCAATAATTATGTATCTCGGTGGGATTGCAATCTTACATTCACGACATTTACCTCGAAGGACAAGCCAGGCAATAATAGGTATGTTGTCATAAAGCTTAATTTGACTTCCACACTTGGGGCAGTGAGATGCCGGGACACTCAAATTCATGCCAAGGGGAAGTCTCCAGATCACGACATTGAGAAAGCTACCTACACAGCAACCCAGCACAAAAACAAATAAACCACCAATACCAAAGAAATGATTATAAAAGAGGTTTATATATGGTGCATCACTTAGGAGCATAAGCAGCCTCAGTTAGCGATTTCCTCATTAGTTCAATGGGTGCTTGCTTGCCAGTCCACATTTCCCAAGATTTTGCTCCCTGATGTAACAGCATGCCTAATCCACCAGCTGTTGGACAGCCTGCTTCTTTAGCGGCCTTTTGAAAAGGTGTGATTTTGTAAATCATATCCATAACGGCAATTTGCGGCTTCAGTAATTTTGCAGGGAATGGCATGGGATCATCATCTCTAAGACCCAAACTTGTGCATTGAATTAATAGTTCGTGATCAGCACATATATTTTGATGCTGTTCCAAATTTGCTGATTGTATGTATTCAAGTTCACATTTTGGATTCATCATTTTTGCAGTTTCAAGAAGTAATTTAGCATTGCCTGCACTCCTATTAATAACAGTGATCTGTTTGGCCCCTGATTTTGCGAGTCTCGCAGCAGAAGCACGAGCAGCTCCTCCTGCACCTACAAACAAAATGCGTTGTCCGCAAATTTTCATATTGAGTTCTTCTTCTATGGCAGTTTCTATCCCATAGCCATCTGTACTGAAACCATGGAGTTCACCATTGGCTTGCACAAGTACAGTGTTTACGCTTTGACAGGCAAGTGCTTCTTTGTCTACTTTATCTAATAGGGGGATGATGTCGGCTTTGAGTGGAACTGTACAATTCCAGCCTTTAAAATCTTGATCTTTCAAATTTTTAACTACAGAAGCAATATCTTCAGGTGGGCACTCAACTAATTCGTAGTTAGCGTCGAGGTCTTTTTCTTTAAACGCTGGGTTGTGTATACTGGGAGATAGTGAGTGTGAGACCGGCCAGCCGATCAGACCATATTTAAACATGAATTTTACCTTGATGAAAAATGATTTTACTTAGCTTAATAAAAATCAGCGCTAAGTCAATCTTAATCATTCTATCTAGAGTATTTTTGTTTTTCCCAGTCTCTCAGCTTGTCACAACGATTATTAAGTAATACTTAAAAAATATTTACCAAAGACTAAATCGTCATAAGTCCTTGCTAAAGAGAGGTGATATTTTGAATGTTTGGAAAGAATGAAAAAAAGATTAAGAAAAAGTAAAAAAGCTATTTGCGGAAAAAAGAATTGGCGATAA
>JAKVBE010000051.1 GCA_022447755.1 Lentisphaeria bacterium
TGCCCAGAAGTTTCAACAATGTCGTTTAATTCATCGCAATCATTAACTATTCGCCCGTTAACTATTATAAATATGCCGTCAATGGCGCAATCACCTGCAGCACCACTATGTATATCTTCGAGTTCAAAACTTCCTCGGAATTGTTTTGAAGCTATAGAGTAATTAGAAAAATGCTCAAATTGAGTTGCTTCATCCTTGTTTCCTAATTCATTTTGCTCAACAAATGTTGTTAGTAGCGAGCCTGTGATTTTATCCATTCTAATTCCTATAGGTAATGCAACGTGCTTAATCCAAAAGCGTATAACGCCCCGTTCAGGGGCTTTACACAGTTAGCTAAAATTAACGAACGCAGTGAGGTAAAGCCAACTGTTAAAAGTCCCTGACTGAAACGGCTTGTTATGCGCTCAGGTGCTTACAAGCCTCGATTTCTATTGTTTTTAACTTAGTACATGCCTCAATTCCATTTGTAGATGTTAATTGCGGACAATTGTATAAGTCCAATAACTTTAACTCTTTCAAATTACTAACGCCATTAAGCGACTGCAATTTACGAGAAGTTAAATATAACTTTTGCAACAAAGTCATTTGTGATATTTGAATAAGATCTGTATTTGGATAGTTTTGAATATTCAGTTTTTCTATAGATTTTAAAGTAAATATAGAAGTTAATCCTTTCGTCCAAGTAACACCTACAACCCGTAGTTTATTAAAGCCCGTAAAATTAAGTTTTTGTTGAGATTTGAATTGCAATCCAATTACTTCTAGCTGAGTTAAGGATTCTATGGCTTTTATGTTTTTAGCATCCCAGCAGTAAACCTCGAGACTTTTAAGAAACTTGAGGCCAGATAAGAAAGTTAAATCTGTATCTTTAAAGCCAAAGGAATCACTCAAACGAAGAGCTAAAATATTCTTCTTAAGCATATAAGATTTAATTTCCTCAGACCAAGCACTTTGCAAAATAAGCACTTTACCAATTCCATTTTCATCATCTCTAACTTCGAATTTAGACATAAACCTCGACTGACGCATAACGCCCTGTTAAGGTGTGAGCAACGCAATACCGAAGCTCCTGCATACCACCTTAAACACCAAACGCAACGCATAGTAAAAATGCCACGCGTTGCGAATCACTCTTAAACAGTTTGTTATATGCGTTTTTTAGCTTCAATGATATCAGCAACATACAGGTTACTACTACTATTTGCTACGTTCGTTTTCTCGCTAAAGAAACCTTTGATAATACGAAACTTTCTTTCAGTACTATGGACAGAACCAATATTGGGTAACCAAGGCTTCATAAGAGTTAAAGTTGCTTCCATTAAGTTAGAAATTTCGTCAGCAGCTTTGGTTTTTAAAACGTAACGATTTAATAGAAGTTCACGATCTGACTGTTCAAAGTACCCGCTATCGTAAACAACAAAGCGAGATTCATGTGCAGTCGTTTTTATGAGTAGTAACTTGTCATCATTTTCAGGGTTAAGTGTTCTACAATCGACAACCTTAAACTCGATGCCCTTTTCTGCGCACAATGTAAAATTACTAGGATCACGATAAATACGCTCCAATGATTGCAAATTGTTGGATATTTTTAGCAGATTTACTGAATCCAAATGCGATGAGAACTTGAGAAACACAGCATCACCACTAATTTCATCAAACAAATTGCGTACTTCATTTGTTAGCTTGAATATCTGAAATCCCAAGTAGCTTTGATTTGCTACATGATTTTTTAATTCACGTTGCTCAAGTTTTACTATCCCTAAGATATTATCGAGAGTATTTGTGTCAAGGTTGTACCCATATGTAACTTTTTTAATGAAATACAGGTAGTTAAAAATGCACCCTGCCAATTGACGCTTTATATGCTCATGAATATAGCCCTGCTCTTTTCTAAGAACCTGCTGACGAATAACGTCATAAAAAAGATAAGCTACAAAGAAAAATACGCCGTTGGATGCCACTGAAGTTAAGACAGAGCTTAAATCTTCACTTTTCACAAATTCAGCACCAAGAAAGCACAGAACTGTCGCTACAACCAAACTCAAATATGGCAAAAATCTAAGCCAATACATTCATCTCGATTCCTAATATTGATGCCAAAGCATATAACGCCCTAATAATGGGCAAAAAATTGTTTGCTAAAATGTTGAGGAACGAAAACAGCAAACTGTTTTTTGTCCTTATTTATTAGCTTGTTATACGGCTTGAAACAAATCCACTTTTTCATGACTAACTTCATGGTTAAGTACATTATATAGCCGCTCTAATGATTTATAAGTTTCCATATACTTTTCATTTGATGGTATTAAAGGTGAATTTGCAAATTTTTTAGCTACCTCATCTGGAAATATAAAGCCCTCATTGCCATCTTCATCTGTTGTATATTCAACATCTACTTCGGTAAAAAAATCCTTGCTATGAGCAACTTCATTTCTCAACTTGATAAGACCAGATAAATCTTGATATGTCTGAGAAGTATTATCTGTAATGTGAGTACCACTAGAAATAAGGTAACCAATTACATCCAGCTTCCCTCTCAGATTAATAGATAAAAATGCAGAGGCATGCCTTTTATAATCTTCACGTGGAAACTTTCTATGAGCCCAGCTAACAATCCCATCATTTAACATGCTTTCTAATGTTGCAGCAGCGGTTAATATGAAAGAGTATTTAACAGGATTACGTTTAAACTCTTCATCTTCCATATGATCTAACAAATAATTTGCTGCTAACATCATTCCTTGAGCTGAATTGAAAATGAAAGATAATTTCTCAGGCATCGACGATACTCCCTTGCCGTATAACGCCCTGTTAATGGACAAAATTATGTTGGCTAAAATGTGAAGCGGAGCGAAACCAAGCCAACGTAATTTTGTCCGCTATTAAACAGCTTGTTATGTTTTTTTGCTCACGAATTTACGCCAGAGTGACCTCAAGTTTATACCAAACCCCATAAAGTTAGGCTTTAGCTCTAACACATCTTCATTAGGAATCTGAGTTTTTACTTCTTGGCCAGCCTCGTTATTCTTAGCTTTTAAGCCTTCTACATTTTTGACTTTTGCAAGTGTTTCCTTGGTAGTTTTATTGCCGTCAAGCTCTACATCTTTTGAATCTTCTATGTCAAACATTGCCATAAATCAGCTACCCTTTATTAAAAGTTCGATATACCACCGGACTAATTGCGCACTGGTTGATAGACGAAAAGGTGAACTCGATGTTTCAGCGGAATTAATTACTTTTAGACCTCTAACATTTTTAGCCTTCAAGCCTGTACCGACATCATGAAATTTTGCTCCATCAACAAAAACATCATCACTATTAGTAACATCAATTCCAGTTTCTAGATCCGAAAAACCGCATCCCATGATTTTTATGTCTTTGGAATTATCAATTTTTATCCCGGTGCTCATGGAGTCCTTCTTAAAACATAACGAATGATATGGACTCCCCACTCGGCATCAATGTGCCATAGTGAAGTTGATAAAGAGCTTCAATTGAGGAGAGTCCATATGTCACTAATTAAAGCAATTGGCATCGATTTAGCCAAATCTGTGTTTAGTATCCATGGTGTTGATACACATGACAAGTGTAAAGTTCGTAAAACCATCAAGTGAAACAAGCTGTTAGCGGAGATAGCTAAATATCCACCCTGTATCATTGGTATGGAAGCTTGCTCTGGCGCACACTATTGGGCAAGAGAATTTACCAAGCTGGGTCATGAGGTACG
>JAKVBE010000052.1 GCA_022447755.1 Lentisphaeria bacterium
TTGGAGGTGCTACTGCATCTGGGATTAACAACGAAAATTCTAAGACCCGTGCTGGGGCCAAAATGCGTGAAGCGATTACGGCTTCTAAAGCAAAATTGGGTGTCATTTGTATTGGCGAAGTTGATATTGGTTATGCCATGTGGTTAAAGGCGAAATCCAAGGAGCGGCCTATCGAAGAAATGCTTGAAGTCGCCTTAGAGAATTATCGTGGTTTGTTATTGGAAATGAAAGCAAAGATGAAAGTTTTCTGTATTTCAGCACCTTTGCCTACTATTGGTGATGGAGATATTTCAACAAAAATTGGGCGTAAACGCCAACACTTAGGTGTACCTTTTAAAGACCGTTTAGACATGACATTACGCTTTAATAAGAGTATGAATGAATTCTGTGACGCCAATGATATCTATTATTTGAACCTTGATGAAGTCTGTATGGAAGATGGTGTTGTAGCTTCTTTCTTACAAAATAAAAACCCAGATGATTTTCATTATGACCGAACAGAATATGCGAAGCTAATTGCACCAGAGTTGAAAAAAGTTTTAAAGACAATTAAATAGGAACATAATGGGTAACCTAATAGATTTGAGTGAAGCAGAGCTTCTTGGAACTGGCCGAGATCGCTTATGTTACCGCCATCCCCTGTTACCGCAATATTGTATTAAGGTGAGTAAAAAAGCACAAAAACAAACTGACCGTGAGCATCAATATTATTTATATTTGTCCAAAAAGAAGAAAGATACTTCCGTTTTAACCCATTACATTAGTTATGTAGAAACGACAGAGGGTCCAGGGGCGATTTATGAAGCAGCTCTAAATGAAGATGGTACACTTGCGCCTACACTAACCCAAGTTTTATCTGAAGGGCGAATTGAAAATCAATTGATTAAAGACAAATTAAATGCATTAAAAGCACACTTGCTTGAAGAGTGTATTTGTGTGCGGGATATTCGCCCCAATAATATTATGTGTCTACAACAAGGGGACGACTATCGGTTTGTGATTGTGGATGGAATAGGAAATGTAAGTGTAAATCCTTTAAATATTTGGTTTCCTTCTTTCACCCGAAAAATCATTGAAAAGGCTTGGATAAAGCTTGAGAAAAAAATAAATTTACCAAATTAAGCGAAGCGTTTCAATGGATGTATCAGAATTAATATCGAAGAAGCCCTTATATGTTTTATGGTGTGGCCCAAATGAGATGTCAGCCGATCGCAAGAGTTGCTTGGATACCATTTATGCGAATAGTGGTTGTGATGTAAGGTTAATAACAGAAAAAAACCTTAGTGAGTATATCTTACCTGAAGCGCCTTTGCACCTAGGGTATGAATACCTGTCTTATACCCATCGCTCGGATTACCTCCGTGCATATTTAATGCATTACCACGGAGGGGCATATTGTGATATAAAGGTATTAAACGAAAATTGGGCAGCTAGTTTTGAGCACCTTAAAGATGAAAAGACTTGGGCTGTTGGCACACCTCTACCAGATAAAGAAAATGTACGTCATAAAGACCTCCGTAGAGGTTTAAACTTAGATGAGGAACTTAAAGGAAAAGGTGAGCCCTCTCCCTTATATAAATTTCAGGTGAAGTACATCTGCTCAAATGCCTACATCATGAAACCAAGAACGCCATTAACCTATGCATGGTTTCACCAAATGACGGGACGCTTGGATATGCTTCTTGAGCAACTTCGAAAGCACCCTGCCCAAGGTCCTCAAGACCGATTTAAGCTAAGGCCTAAAAATCCCGTTTTACGAATTCTTAATTTAGGTCGCTCAAAATATCCTTTATATTGGAATGATATTCTGGGTGATATTTATTACCCCTTGGTCTATCAATACCGAGACCATATTAACCTTGAACTACCTTCTCCAGATTATGATGCTGATTACAGATGAAAAAATTCATTCAGAAAAAGCTTAAAAAAAACTATAAGCGCTTAATAAAACTTGAGTCGAAATTGGCCAAACAAGTTTTCTTTCGGAAAAATGTCTTTAAAGCTGCGCTTCTTTCCTACTTAGTAGCCCCTTTTGATTCTTCAAAAGAAAATAAAAAGCATACCAACCATATCGAGTGCTATACAATTGCGAATCTGCTCTCTGAAATCGGTTATAATGTCGATATTTGTGAACATGATCAACTATTAAAATTAAATTACCAGAAGTACGATTTGCTGTTTGGGCTGGGACTAAGCTTTGAAGCGAGTTTTTTAACGCTTTTAGAGGGCTTAGAATCTATTATGCGACTGGGTCTCCAGCAACCTGGCAGAATCAAAACGAATTGGACCGAGTGGCTCATTTGAGCAAAACAAAAGAGATTTACTTTGCTCCTAAAAGATACGAGAAGACCAGAAACCTGAGCAGCTTGATACTTGCTGATGCGATCATTTATTTAGGTAACGATTTTATTCGCAGCAGATACGAAGAACTGAGCAATGTAGACTTATACAATGTACAGATTATAGCACAGTGCTACTTTAAAACGAGTGAGATGAATCGAAATTTTGAAAAAGGTAAAAATAGTTTTCTATGGTTAGGATCTTCAGGTTTGGCTCTAAAGGGCCTTGATTTATGCCTTGAGTATTTCTCCAAGCACCCTGAGTTAAGCCTAGATATTTGCGGCCCACTAGAGCCTGAATTTGCAGTTGCATTTCAAAAAGAGTTAAGCCTTCCTAACATCAATCACCATGGCTTTATAGATATTTCATCCAGTAAGTTCAAAGAAATTGCTGAAAGGTGTGTCTTTACTATTTTTCCGTCATTTTCGGAAGGTCAAGCTGGCTCTGTGGTGACTGCCATGAAACTAGGTTTAATTCCTATTGTTTCACCAAATTCAGGGATTGTGCTACAAAACTTTGGTCATTATATTCAAAATCATCAAATTGATGAAGCAGTAAAAGAAATACTACAATATGATCATAAACAACTTCAGGAAATGAGTGAACGAACACGTGATTTTGCAATGAACAATCATAGCTTAGAGAAGTACCAAAAAGATATGAAAACTCATATCCACTCCATTCTTAACAAAAACGAACGTTAGTTCCTTCCGAGAATGGTTTCAAACAGTTTTTGGTATGCTTTAGCCTGAACGAATTGGTCATACTCTTCTTCTGCGACTTTTCTGCAATTTTTAGAAATAAGCTCATGATCATCTCGAGACATCCATGCATCAAGTTTAAATGCCAAATCTTGGCTATTTCCAGCTTCAAATAAATCGCCTGTTACCCCAGATCTTACCATATCAGGTATACCACCAACATTTGATCCAATAACGGGCGTCCCACAAGCTATAGACTCCAATACAGTGTTCGGTAAATTATCCTCTAAGCTAGGAATAATAAAGATATCTGCAGCAGCGTATACAGCCGCCTTCAGAATATCATCTTGAATAAAGCCTAAATAATGGACATCTACACCAGGTATGAGTAACTCTGAAGAATTCCCCATAACGACCAACTCAAAATCATCATGATTATCCAAAACCTCAATTGCCTTCAGTAAAACATCCA
>JAKVBE010000053.1 GCA_022447755.1 Lentisphaeria bacterium
ACCTCCATTTGACATAGAAGCAAACCACATATTCCCTTTATTGTCCTTTCTGATAAAAGGAATCCAATTTTGAAAAGAACCCTCATATTTCCAACCTATCTCAGTTAAGTAGGGTTTGAAACTAATACCGTCATATTTATATGCACCACCACCACCCGTTCCAATCCATAAATTATTGTCATTATCACTTGCTAAAGAATGTGCGGCATTTGGATTAAGAATTGGATACTTTTCTCCAATCCATCCACTGGTGGTGTCTTGGTATGGCAAGGCAATATGTTCAAACTGTTTTCTATCGTATTTAGTCAAACCGTTTTGAGTTCCAAACCATAGATTATCGTTTTGGTCAGAAGCTATTGAAAAGACTTGATTACTACTTAATCCATCTTTTTCAGTATAGTTCTTAAATGTTTTTCCGTTGTAATGATATATCCCACCACCATTGCTGCTAAACCAAATAGAACTGTCTTTGTCAACTAAAGCGTTTGAAAATCCATTTTTGGGAACAGGAATTTTGCTGGCTACTTGAGTTTTCTCTGTTTCAGAGGTTATATCATCGCTTTTGACTTGTCCTTTACAAGAAGAAATAATAGTTGACGACAAAATCAGTAATGTTATATTTCCAATTAATCTATTCATCTTATTTGTGTTCGGTTCTTTTGGTTACAGCTAACGTCTCGGGTATGGTGTCGTAGCTATCCCGAAGGGTAGCTATGTACTATACCGGTTTGGCTAAACTGCGTTTTAATGCAGTTTAGGTTTTATTGTACACTGGTTTTTTATAAAGATACTATTCTGCATTGTTCAAATTCTATTTCCTTATAGGCTTCAAAAGTCCAGTCACTTAAAGATTTTAAGATGGGAAGCAGGGCTTCTCCTTTTTCGGAAAGCGAGTATTCTACTCTCGGTGGGATTTCGGCAAACTTTTGGCGGATAATGATGCCGTCTTCTTCCAATTCACGGAGTTGATCTGTCAATACTTTTTTAGAAATGGTAGGCGTAAACAGCAACAGTTTACCAAAGCGCAAACTACCATTGGCTAATAAGTAAATAATGATTGGTTTCCACTTTCCACCTATGATATTCATGGCGTGTACTAAAGAACATAAGTTGGGGTTGTCAATGATTTTTCTTCCCATGAGTTACGTTTTTGTTACCAATATTTTTAGGGTATTCACTACAATAGTTCATAAAATAAACAAACAATAGTATCATTGCGAAACAAAAGTAGTAATAAATGAAATACTATGAAGAATGTTTTCATAATAAACGGGCATCAGTACTATCCTTTTGCTGAAGGTAAGCTGAACAAAGCCCTTATCGACAAGGCGTCAATAATGTTAGGAGATGCCGACTTCACCTTGAGAACCACTGTAACCGAGCAAGACTATGATGTAGAAAAAGAAATAGATAACTTCTTATGGGCTGATATCATTTTGCTTCAAACTCCTTTGAACTGGATGGGAGTAACATGGAGTTTTAAAAAATATTTAGATGAAGTACTTACTGCGGGTATGATGGGGAAATTGTCAAACGGAGATGGCAGAAGCTCTGAAGCACCTAAAAAGAATTATGGATTGGGAGGGTTACTTCAAGGAAAGTACATGATTTCTGTAACAGCTAATGCACCTAAAGAAGCATTTAACAATCCTGAAGAAAAATTCTTTGATGGACTTAGTGAGGATGACTTGCTGCGTCCCATGCATCTGAATTTTAAATGGTTCGGACTAGAGCCGTTTAAAGACCTTTTTCGCATACGATGTAATGAAAAATCCGGATGTAGAAGGTGATTTTGTGCGTTTTGAAAAGCACATCAAGGAAGAATTAATAGCGAAAATATAATGATGGAATTACAGCAAAGTTTAGATAGACTAAAAGAAAGAATTGAAGGTGGGATGCCTTCTGAGTTTGTAGATATCATGCATCAAGCTACCCGAGATTTAGAGGCTTCGGGAATTGGTGATGACATATTAAAGGTTGGTGATAAAGCTCCATCATTTAAACTTCCTAATCAGAAAGGAGAACTTATTTCCAGTGAAGAAATATTAGCAAAAGGGCCATTGGTAATCACGTTTTATAGGGGTGTTTGGTGCCCATACTGTAATACAGATTTGGCTTACTTAAAAAAATACAAAGAAGAACTAGGTGCAAAAGGAGCTACGCTATTCTCTATTTCCCCTCAAACTCCAGAGAATAATCAGCAGATAGTGGATGGGCAAAAGTTAAATTATGATCTCTTGTCTGATAAAGGAAATACCGTAGCAGAATCTTTTGGATTGAGATGGGAAATGGTTGACCCTTTGAAATCGCTGTATGCTAATAAGTTTAGAATAAGATTACCTGATTACAATGGGGATGATTCTTGGACATTGCCTGTACCTGCACGTTTTATTATCGGGCAAGATGGAGTGATAAAGTATGCAGAATACTCAATTGATTACACTAAACGACCGAATCCAGATGTGTTGATTGATACTTTGAAAACACCTTAATTATGTATACCCGCAGAATTTACTCCATAAAAATAATGACACTTTGGACTCGTAGGAATATCTATAAGTTCATTATCATAGCCACCATACCTACCATAATGTATGCGGTTTTCAATTGGAAATTTATTCACTTGCCCTGGCTACCAATTGCTTTAGTGGGTAGTGCCTTGGCATTCATTGTAAGTTTTAAAAACAATGCTTCGTATGGTCGTTTGTGGGAGGCGCGAAAAGTTTGGGGGGGTATTGTAAATACCTCCCGATCTTTTACCATTATGGTAAACGACTATATTACCAACGAACATGCACCGAACAAGCTAACAGAGCTATGTTTTGGCTAGAATTAGAAAAGAGTTGGTAATGCGCCATGTGGCTTGGATGACCTCTTTACGCCATGCGCTTAGAGCACCTAAACCTTGGGAAATGTCGAGTATAAACAGCTCTGACTTAGAGTATATGAAAACGCGTTGTGCTATTGAAATTGTGAATTAAAAAAGCAAAAAGGGGTCGTGCACTTTATTGATGGTCAGTATCTTAAAGGTGCTAAAAACAATAAAACAAGACCCATGCACGACCTGAGAGCAATGTACGAAAAGACGCTTGAGTTCGCTACAGAAATGTTTGAACACGACACAGATGATCACGGTAACTTTCAATTCTATCCTAGGCAGTCTAAAATGAGTGATTTGCAGGTTATCTCGTTAGCTGTAGCCGCTGAGTCTGCTGGAATCGACAGTGAGAACTGGTTGTTCAGTAAACTGAGAACCAACTTTTCGGACCGTTTTCCTGAGCTGGTTGATCGAAGTCGATTTAACCGAAGACGCCGAAACCTGAGCGC
>JAKVBE010000054.1 GCA_022447755.1 Lentisphaeria bacterium
TAAATAAATTCTTTCCCCTCAAATACGCGATCAGATTCCAATCTGAAATCATTACTTAAGTCGATGATTTTAGTATGGTCTGAAAAACTGTTTTGTTTAAGGAACAGTTTAGAATTCTCATGTCCTAAACATAAAAACACTAGATCTACTTTTGGGTCTATCTCACTTGTAAACTCTAGTTCCGATACACCCACCAAATCCTGGTGAACTTTATATAGTTTATTACCAGCGTTAGAGGTGCTGAATACAAAATCAATGCATACTTCCTTATGATTCAGCAATAGCCGTATCAGCTCTCCAGCAGTATAACCTGCCCCTCCTATGATGCCAATTTTAATCATGCTTATGAATTTACGTGTTGGTATATTTTATTTTGGTTACCGTTAATCTTAATAAAGCCTTTAGCCTCTTCCGCTGTCCAGCCTGTATTTTCTTCTCCATAACTCCCGAATTTTACATTCATTAAATCATTAGGGGAATTGATACCATCTAAAGAGAAATGATAGGGCTTTAAAGTCACGAATACACTTCCTGTTACTCTATCTTGACTACTTTGCAGAAAGGCTTCAATATCTCTCATGACGGGATCCAAATACTGACCTTCATGTAAATGCATACCATAAAAACTAGATAGGTATTCCTTATGCTGTAGCTGCCATTTAGTTAAGGTATGTTTCTCAAGTAAGTGGTGCCCTTTAATTGTGATTAGAGCTGCAGCAGCTTCAAATCCAACCCGTCCTTTTATTCCAACAATCGTGTCCCCAACGTGGATGTCTCTTCCAATAGCAAATTTGGAAGCCAGATCATTAAGTTCTTTAATGCATTCTTGAGGATCGCTCATCTTATTGTTGATCCCTACCAGTTCCCCTTGCTTGAAGTTCAAAATAATTTTTTCATCACCATGATTCACTAATTGTGAAGGATAAGCAGAACTGGGCAAGGGTTTTTCTGATGTCAAGGTTTCATCACCGCCAACACTGGTTCCCCATAGTCCTTTGTTAACTGAATATTTGGCCTTTTCCCAAGAGAGGTCAATACCATTGGCCTTTAGATAGTCTATTTCCTCCTGTCTTGTTAACTGTCCATCTCTAATAGGAGTAATAATTTCAATCTCTGGCGCAAGGGTTTGAAAGATCATATCAAAACGTACCTGATCATTACCTGCTCCTGTACTACCATGGGCTATGTATTTTGCATTGATACTTTTAGCATATTCAATGATCTCAATAGCTTGAATGATACGCTCGGCGCTAACCGATAAAGGGTAGGTATTGTTCTTAAGAACATTGCCAAATATCAAATACTTGATCACTTGGTTGTAATACGTTTCAATGGCATCAATGTTCTTATAGGTTGACACACCCATTTTATAGGCATTTGATTCTATGGTTTTTATTTCCTCAGTGCTAAAACCACCTGTATTAACGCTAACAGCATGCACGTCATAACCTGCTTTGCTTAAACTAACAGCACAGTAAGAGGTGTCTAAGCCTCCGCTGTAGGCAATTACTAGTTTTTTATTAAAACTCATATCTTAGTTTTTGTATAATCTTTATTTGGTTTCAAAGCTGCTTTACTAGCTTCGTGAGGTGCTTTCGTGCAAAATATATTTTGCACTCACCAATTTTCTTTTTTTAGGAACATCGACTGTTTAATATTTTTTAGTCTGGTCCATACTTTTTTATCAATCTTTTGATTGGCGGTCTCAGCTGTCATTTTCTGAGAGGGGTCATACAACATACCAGTACACAAGCACATTTTTTGTTCGGTACGCTGAAGAACGTCATAGTTTTTACAGGTTTGACAGCCATCCCAAAAGGATTGGTCATCTGTTAGTTCCGAAAAAGTCACGGGCTTATAACCTAATGCGCTATTCATTTTCATAACAGCCAATCCTGTGGTGATACTAAAGACCTTAGCATTTGGAAACTTTGATCGTGAATGCTCAAAAATGACTTTCTTGATTTTTTTGGCCAGCCCCTGCTTTCTGAAGTTGGGATGAACAATTAATCCTGAATTAGCAACAAACTTACCATGTCCCCAAGCTTCTATGTAACAGAACCCAGCAAATTGATCTCCTTCAAGTGCGATCACTGCATTGCCATTTTTCATTTTAGAAATGATGTAATCTGGCTGTCGCTTGGCAATACCAGTGCCCCTAACTTGAGCAGCATCTTCAATGGTCTTACAGATGCTATCTGCGTATACGATATGTGATTTATCAGCAATAACAATTTTCATTGCAATTGTGTTTTTGGTTTTAAAATGTAATTTGATGTGTTTGAAAACAGAACCGGACTCACCTAAGTTCTAAAAATAGACGTATACCCTTACGGGCGACGGAACGCAGGGCGTAACCTTCTGCTGTTTAGAAGAACAACAGTACTGAATATTAATATTAAGGTTAAGGCTAACAAAATTGTTGCTTTGCGTTTAATTAGGGTGTAAAAGTAGAAATATATTTTTAACGACCCTTCTATAAATATTTTTTCTTTAAAAAATTATGATCTCAATAAAAAAAGCACCTTGGTTTTGCTAATTATTGAGCAAATACTCCTTTAGTTCGTCGTAATTTGAAATGGCAATGCGTTTTTTCTTGAGGTGTAAAAGTTCTTTGATTTGAGGAGGGATTTCCATGTAATCAGCAATGGATCTTGGCATAACCGGTAAGAATTTAATAGGGTGT
>JAKVBE010000055.1 GCA_022447755.1 Lentisphaeria bacterium
AAAGTAAATCCAGAAAACATAAAATTAAAAATTTAAATTACTTATATTACAGAGTACTTAATACTCTGTAATATAAATTTTTAAACATTTTTAATCGAATCTTTTTGCAGCTTTTATCGTCCTGTCCTCCTTCTGATAGCTAAGGCTATCAAAGTGCGGGAGTCCTTGAAACCTATCAAAAATCTTCTGTAAAAACATTTACTTATTTATATTACAGAGTACTAAGTACTCTGTAATGTAAGTAATTTAAATTTCGTATATTGTATGAATGAAAAAACAACATGTAAGATTAACGGATGAAGACAAGTTGCTGTTAGAAGAATTACGATCTAAGGGCAACACAACATCAAAGGCAAACAATCGAGCTTTAGCCTTGATTGAGCTAAACAAAGGTAAAAGCTACAAAGAGGTGTCGAAATTGGTGAATAAAACTCAGCAAACCGTATCAACTTGGGCCAAGAAATACAAAAAATCAAGATTAGATTTTTTGCAAGATCAACCTCGCAGTGGTCGACCAATAGAAATCGGAGCAGAATCTAGAGCGAAAATAACGGCTCTAGCCTGTAGCAAGCCACCAGAAGGTCGGAGCCAATGGTCCTTAAGATTGTTAGCGGATCGTGCAGTAGAGTTAAACTATTGCGACCATTTGTCACACAATCATGCAGGAGATATACTTAAAAAAACGAATTGAAGCCCCACTTAAAAAGGTGTTGGTGTATTGGAGAGATATCAGCCGTTTTTATAGCAGCGATGGAGCGGGTTCTTCGTATCTATGAATTAGCCTACGATCCAATGTTTCCGGTAGTTTGCTTTGATGAACGCCCCTGTTTTCTAATTGGTGATCGGGTTAAGATATTGCCTTGTAAGCCAGGGAGCGTAAAGAAAGAACATTATGCTTACGAAAAGAATGGTTCTGCCAATGTTCTGGCAATGATTGAACCCCTAACGGGTCAACGCCTTGTTCATGTACGACGCCAAAGAAGAGCTAAAGAATTTACACTTTTTATGGAAAATTTGGCTAAACAATATCCAAATGCAAAAAAGATCAGAGTGGTTATGGACAACCTGAATACACACAGCACAAGCAGTTTTTATAAGCATTTACCTGCTGATAAAGCAGAATGGCTCGCTAGGCGGTTTGAGTTCATTTACACTCCTAAAGGCGCTTCTTGGCTTAACATGATTGAGCTAGAATTTTCAGCACTTTCCAGACAATGCCTCAATCGGAGAATCCCGACGTTGAATCAACTCTCCCATGAAGTTTTCTCTTATTTCAAAGAACGTATTGAGAAGAAAATTAAGCTTTCTTGGCAATTTACGGTTTGGGATGCCAGACAAAAATTGAATCGACATTATTCCAAAGTAAATCCAGAAAACATAAAATTAAAAATTTAAATTACTTATATTACAGAGTACTTAGTACTCTGTAATGTAAATTTTTAAACATTTTTAATCGAATCTTTTTGCAGCTTTCATCGTCCTGTCCTCCTTCTGATAGCTAAGGCTATCAAAGTGCGGGAGTCCTTGAAACCTATCAAAAATCTTCTGTAAAAACATTTACTTATTTATATTACAGAGTACTTAGTACTCTGTAATATAAGTCATTTAAGTTTATTATATTGTGTTAATGAAAAAACAACATGTAAGATTAACGGATGAAGACAAGTTGCTGTTAGAAGAATTACGATCTAAGGGCAACACAACATCAAAGGCAAACAATCGAGCTTTAGCCTTGATTGAGCTAAACAAAGGTAAAAGCTACAAAGAGGTGTCGAAATTGGTGAATAAAACTCAGCAAACCGTATCAACTTGGGCCAAGAAATACAAAAAATCAAGATTAGATTTTTTGCAAGATCAACCTCGCAGTGGTCGTCCAATAGAAATCGGAGCAGAATCTAGAGCGAAAATAACGGCTCTAGCCTGTAGCAAGCCACCAGAAGGTCGGAGCCAATGGTCCTTAAGATTGTTAGCAGATCGTGCAGTAGAGTTAAACTATTGCGACCATTTGTCACACAATCATGCAGGAGATATACTTAAAAAAACGAATTGAAGCCCCACTTAAAAAGGTGTTGGTGTATTGGAGAAATATCAGCCGTTTTTATAGCAGCGATGGAGCGGGTTCTTCGTATCTATGAATTAGCCTACGATCCAATGTTTCCGGTAGTTTGCTTTGATGAACGCCCCTGTTTTCTAATTGGTGATCGGGTTAAGATATTGCCTTGTAAGCCAGGGAGCGTAAAGAAAGAACATTATGCTTACGAAAAGAATGGTTCTGCCAATGTTCTGGCAATGATTGAACCCCTAACGGGTCAACGCCTTGTTCATGTACGACGCCAAAGAAGAGCTAAAGAATTTACACTTTTTATGGAAAATTTGGCTAAACAATATCCAAATGCAAAAAAGATCAGAGTGGTTATGGACAACCTGAATACACACAGCACAAGCAGTTTTTATAAGCATTTACCTGCTGATAAAGCAGAATGGCTCGCTAGGCGGTTTGAGTTCATTTACACTCCTAAAGGCGCTTCTTGGCTTAACATGATTGAGCTAGAATTTTCAGCACTTTCCAGACAATGCCTCAATCGGAGAATCCCGACGTTGAATCAACTCTCCCATGAAGTTTTCTCTTATTTCAAAGAACGTATTGAGAAGAAAATTAAGCTTTCTTGGCAATTTACGGTTTGGGATGCCAGACAAAAATTGAATCGACATTATTCCAAAGTAAATCCAGAAAACATAAAATTAAAAATTTAAATTACTTAGATTACAGAGTATTAAGTACTCTGTAACATAATTTTTTAAACATTTTTAATCGAATCTTTTTGCAGCTTTCATCGTCCTGTCTTTCTTCTGATAGCTAAGGCTACCAAAGTGCGGGAGTCCTTG
>JAKVBE010000056.1 GCA_022447755.1 Lentisphaeria bacterium
TGAATTTCAAGGCAGTGTTGACGACTATCCTAAGTGGTTAGCAGAGCATAATCGCGGTAGCACAGACTGTGATAACTCTCTGCCATCTGAATCACAAAAACCAAAAACAAATATTTCAGCGAGCGAAAAAAAGGAACAAAAGCGAATTGAGGCCGAGCGACGAGCTCAATTGCAGCCAATCACAAATAGGATAAAGCGCGCAGAGCGAGTAATGGAAAAACTAAGCCAGCATAAAGCTGAAATAGAGCAACAACTTGCAGAACCCAACTTGTACAACGACGAAAACAAAGAGAAGCTCAAATCTATTTTGACCGACCAAGCTTACATTCAAAAAGAACTCGATCAGGCAGAGATGCAGTGGATGGAAGCAAGTCAGGAATATGAGGAGAAATCAATCTCCACAAAGCAAGATAATTAAAATGCGTTTAGGCTATAAATCGTAGATAACTGACATATAGGAAGCAGACTCCTGTCAGAAAAAGGCACAACATCACAGCGGCAGATCCTAGGTCCTTTGCACGCCCCGACAATTCATGATGCTCTAGTCCCACTCGATCTACTACAGCCTCGACCGCCGAGTTCAGCAACTCGACAATAAGGACTAAAAACACTAGTGCAATCAGAAACATTTTTTGTGTAGCGCCATCTCCAATCCAAAGACCAAATGGAATAAAAAATAGCGCCAATGCAAGTTCTTGTCGAAAGGCACTTTCATTACGAAACGCGGCTCTTAATCCATTCATTGAACAATTTAGGGCTCTAAATGCCCTGAGCACACCGGTACCATTACCAAACTTTTGTTTTTCTATCATAATTTTCTCATTTTTTCCCAGTTGCAAAACCGGGAAAAAAATCAATAATATCTTAACCTTTGCCTTTCAAAAGGCTAAGAAAACTAACAAGCGGGCTAAACAATTCAAAATACAATGGCTCAAATTAAGGTGTTCTTAAAAACTAGCTAATAGAACTCAACCGTGTTGTTGGAGTGATAAATATTCATGCTGTGTATTCCCGTTAAGCCAGATGACTACAACCAAATATCTAACAACTATTAAAGCTAAGGTAATGGTGAATCATTTGTTCTTAATCTAAGCTCATCTTTGGTATTCAGAGGCTTATACCTTTGGAATTGATTCTCAATATTAGAATTGATAAACCGGTAAACTCGTCGAGAGTTTAATGATAAGGTGTGGTCTAGGATCAGTTCTATCCCAGGCCCAAACTTGCCTTCATTAATCTCTTTCACTGCTCTTGCTTCCCCTGTAAATGTAGAGCCGAAATTAAACTCATATTCATCAAAATAGATCACGCACCCCGTAGGGATGAAAGGAATTAACTTTTCAAAAATACTTTTCGTAGAAGTGTAATAATCACAATCTATCCAGATCAAGATTGGCATTGAATCCTTCAAAGTATCTAAATATTCTTGGGTCAGCGTGTCTTCAAAATAGCCTTGATGCAATTTATAGTTTTTGTATCTTTGGCTGCAATAGTTATCCAAATTAGTATAGCTAGCCTTAAATTGTCCAGTCACCCATCCATCGTTGGCTACCATGTCCTGATCCTCTTGCGCATCGGTGTCTGGCATCCCATCAAAAGTATCGAACCCGTGCACAATAACTCTTTCACTCATTTTGAGATAATGGGTAGCATAAAGTTTCTTGGTAAATGCATATCCATCTGCTACACCAAACTCAAGCACAGAAAAATTCCCTTTATATGTATTATTGAACTCGGACAGGACTTCATAAATATGATCCATTCGATAAAAACTGTCCAGGCAAAGTCGAATAAACTTTCTTGGCTTAGCAATGAAGTTTAAATAGAAAAAAGTCTTTATAAAGTCACCAGGAAGAATCATTCCAAGGTAACGCAATAAGGTGATGAACCCTGATTTATCTGCCATTTTGGTTTACAAGAAGGTTGTTGATTAGAAGTTTAAGACCGGTGGAATTAACGGACCTCACAGTCCAGTAAAAAATTGGTGACCAATGTACTATACGATTTCATTAGGGTAAATGTTGAACTCACTAAGAAATAGGTTGAATGCGGTTTTCATTTTTTTGTTTGAACTAAATGAAAGATTAATTTTTTGAGTATTCAAAACGACTCAAACCGCTGCACCACGGCGAGTTTAATTGATGTGCTTTTTTTCGGCAACTTAATATAAAAAATTACCGTAAAGAGCCACACAAATAAGCCAATGACAAACGTAAATATCGAACTTCCTACATATGTCAAATTACTAATCAGATATTCCAAACCGTCAGGGTTATAACACAGACCTTATGTGTCTACAGGAGACGTAAATTAAGCGTTAAGGCAGTCATCGCTTCAACTTGACCATTTAACCAGGCCAACCAATTAAACTTATTTATAAGTTGTCACTAATCAAGAACCCAGCCCAATTCTGTTTCGCGGACTTTATTTTCTCTCTCTAACTTCAATAAGTGAGCATGTAATGAATATTTTGCTATTTTGTATAAGTGACGCTCGACATCGTCATAAACAGACGATACAAGCGCATCTAGGGGACTTGGTTTATTGCTTATCGCTGACAACACCTTCGCTTCTCTAGCAAATCTATGTTTTATGGTCCAATCAATCAGCTTGTGAGGAGCGAAGATGAGAGAACCATGCCCAGGCGCTATCAATTCAAATCTTAATCGTTGAATTTTTTCGAGTGATGCGATGTAAGCCAACATATCACCTTTAGGTGGAATGATCACCACAGTTGAACCACTCATTAAGTGGTCTCCTGTCAAAAGAACACCATGCTCCTTCAGCAACCAGCAAACATGATTGGCGACATGACCGGGCGTGCAAATCGCCTGAATCTGGCCAGAGGCAAAATCAATAATTTGTAAATCCTTGGGTTCTAAT
>JAKVBE010000057.1 GCA_022447755.1 Lentisphaeria bacterium
TTCAAAATAAATAGCTTTTGCATTCCAATTTGGAAAATCAATGAGCTCCACCCCATTATCTGTTAGGATAACAACATTCGATCTTACCCATTCCAAAGCAGATGACATCATGAAATACGGAATATTAAAAGCAAAGTGGTAATAGGCAGACGCCCCACTTTCAAAAAACAAGTTGGTTGCACCTGCTTTCACCCCAAAATGAGCATCACTTTCTTCCAACAATGGCATAGCCAATACATCCGTATAAAAAAACTTTTGAAGTCTTAAAACATTCGTTTGTAAACGTAGTTCTTGAATCTGCATGCGCCCATTTATACAATTGAAAAATTTCTATCTTTTTAAGGTAAATCTTTTCGCAAATGATTAACCAGTAGCATTAAAAAGAAAATAAAGAAAGCTACACCTAGAGAGTTTTCAATAGAATGCTCCAGCATAAATGCGACAAAACTGATGACGTATAGCCCCAACATCAATGGGTGTCGAAAATTACCTTCATAAAAGAAAGGAAATAACCAAGCGAATAGGAAGACGCCCAACCCTAGTAAACCACTACCTGCCGCAATGTATAAAAATTGATTATGTGGCATATGAATTTCAGAAGCATTAGGAAATTGCTCTGCAAACTTTTGCTGTACAGTTGGCCGAAGGTGTCCCATTTTTGTACCTCGAATTGGACTTTCTTGCACAATTTCCCAACCAACTATTAAAGAATAAATTCGACCAGCATCTGCATAGATATCCCCCTCTCCTTTTTGATATTGCTGCCAATCCCAAATCATGTAAGCAATTTTTGCCTTCACGCTTGGCACAAAATGATAAGCTAAGAGTGGCATAGCACTAACCGCTAGGACTACCCCAATGCCCATGAGATATCGTTTTTTCGCAAAAGCGTAACCCAAACCTAGCATCAACAAAGCAGCATACAAGGCTAAAATACCAGTACGTACAGATAGGAAATGAATGAATAAAAAAAGGAAGATAGTCATCCCTATGATAAGCTTTTTCTCCCTTGGCTTTCGCCAAAAAAATTGCTTCCAAGACAAATAAATTCCTCCTATGATACCATAAGCAGTTAATAGACTTAATCGAATGTGATTGCGTGGTGTGGGCATTGGCTTGCCCTTTTTCATCAATTCAATGATTTCAGCTTGATGCAAAAAATAGTTGATAATAATCCCAATTGCTGTAATGCACAATGCTACTAATAAGAAGTAGAAGAGACCATTAAATTGCCTTTCTGTAATCTTGGGATAAAAATAAAACATCAAAGGAAAAGCAATGAAAGGAATTTTTATGCGTAAACGAGTAAGCCAAAAATCCATATCCTGATTAGGCGAGTAGTCCCAGAGTATCATAAAAAAGAAAAGACTGATCATCCAAAAATCTGGCGATCGATGCAAACGGAGAACCTTTTTTATCGCTTCCCAATCTATTTGAATAGGAAAACGGCCAGTCCCTATTTCTACTCGAAATAATGCAATAGCCGCCAGGCCAATCATCCCAACTGTTAATACAAATGGAGAATAGATGATAGATGCAATCACCACCCAACAAAAGAATAAGATGATATTGGACTTAGAAAAGATCGTTTGAAGCGATAAAGATTTCATTAATTCTGACTAAACTTAGATACAATATAACCATGACTAACTGCAACTACCTCGATAGGTAATTTCTGGAAATCTTCATGTAGAGATAACGCTTTAACCTCTTCTATTCTTCCTGCACGATGATCCTCTTTGACTATAGGAATTTCTAGTTTTTCGTAAAGCTTTTGGTACTGATTAATTCGCCATCTATTCTGTGGTTGAATCGTATTATCAATCAAATTCCATTGAGTCTCTGAGAACTTCAAAAAGTTATAAATGGTTATTTTTTTATCAAAATGGGCAAAGTGATCTGACATATCAATGAAATGACTCATCACACCTCCATCTGCGCTATTAACCCGCTTAAATTCTGCCAGGATATCTTCCAAAATTTGAGGATAAACATGCTCGAATGTATTATTAGAAGTAATAAAATCGATGGAGTTATCTTCTAAATTCATTCTTCTAGCATCGCCTACGATATAGGTAATATTCATTTTTGCCAATAAGGCTTCCAATGATAAGTTTTCTGTCGTTTGAGCAAGTTGTCTTAAAGCTTCTAATCGACCTGTTTGAACTGGAAACGCTAACAAACCTTTATCTGCATAACTTATATATCTTTCTATTACCTCTTTTACACCTTCTACTTCAAGCAAGTTACTGATATCGATCGTATACATTTTGCCAAAGCCTGCTAAAAACAAACCAATTGGGATAGTAGGGTACCAGCCGGTACCTAATTCAAGCACTTTAGTCGCCTCTAATTCTTTGGTCCGATAAGCTTGATAAAAAGAGTAATGCTTTCCTAAATGAATTAAACGATCATCAAAATACTCATCAGATAATTGAACACCTTTAGTTACATACTTTTGAAAAAGGAAGTTAATTCGATGCTTAAAAGGTAAGAAGGAAATAAACTTCTGTACCACTGCCTTAATAATCCACTTACTCATTTACTAAATAAATTATACTTCAAAATACAATAAATGGCCCTAAAGCCATCTTTCCAATCGATTTTTTTACCCTCATCATAAGTACGGCCGTAATAAGAAATACCTACTTCATAAATGCGAATATTTGGAATCCGAGCAATTTTGGCGGTTACTTCTGGTTCAAATCCAAAGCGATTCTCTTTTAAATCTAAACTTTTGATGATATCCGCTCTGAATAGCTTATAACAAGTTTCCATATCTGTTAGGTTCAGGTTGGTCATAGCGTTAGAGAGGAAAGTTAAAAATTTATTTCCAATAGAAT
>JAKVBE010000058.1 GCA_022447755.1 Lentisphaeria bacterium
AATAAGTAGATATAAAACAGGTTTGAGCCAAAATTGTTAGAAATATTCCGTTTCTTCCAATATCTGCAATGAACCCCTCTCCTCCTAAGCCTGCTATTCGGTCCCATAAAACGACTGTTGAAATACCAATTATCACACCAGGAAATAAAACGGGCATAATCGAAATTGAGTAATAAATATCCCTCAACTGCGAACGCACTTGAGTTAATACTATTGCTGCGGCCATTCCAATTGGTACGGAGAGAGTTACAACTCCTGCTCCTATAATCAAACTGCTAATAATACCATCGTGAAGTCTCCAGTCAGATAAAAGCCCTGCCAGATGTTGTCCATCGTAAGCAATTTTACCTTCATTAAACCATCTAAAGCTAAAACATTCCCAAGGTGTGATCGAAGGAAATTCTGCAGAGTTGAATGCTGTAATGCTCATGATGATTAAAGGTCCAAATAAGTATGCAAAAAATATAAAAATATATATTCCCATCATGAAATTTATAAAATAGCTCGGTCTCACTTAATAATTTCTCCAATCCTAACTTTAAATATTCGCATCATTGTGAGTACGAAAATAACAGAAACAATTAACAAAATGATTGAATAAGCTGATCCCCGTGACCAGTTGTCATTCATATTAAACCACTGATATATCAATTGAGGAAACCATAAAGTATTAGGGCTACTTAAAACAACTGGCGTTGCTAGTGCTCCAACAGTTAACATAAAAACCATTGTACAGCCAGATACAATGCCTGGTTTAGCATGAGGAATAACTATTCTCCAATGCGTTCTAAAAGATGAGGAACCTAAATCTTTTGCTGCCTCGATTTGATTAATGTCCAAACTTTCGATTGCATTATAGAGAGGGAACATCATCAGCAAAATATAGGCGTATATTAAGCCGGTATATAAACCGATATCATAAGTGATAAATAGGATTCCTTGATCAAGTATTCCAACCCCAGTCAAGAAATTGTTAATTACACCTTCGTTTGCAAACAAAATCCTCAATGCGAATGATCTAAGCAATTCATTAATCCAGAAAGGAATAATCAGAGAAACAATAAGAAGTCTAGCGGTACTAGGGTTTGCAATTTTCGCTATATAAAATGCTATTGGATAGCAAAATAATAGATTTGCAATTGTAACAAGCATTGAAACAAAAATAGTTCTTCCAAATACACCTAAATCAACAAAGTTAAAAGCATCAGTAGCTGTCTTAGATCCAAATATAAAGTGGCTATAGTGTTCAAAAGTATAATAATCTTCAGGTCCACCTCTTGCTAAAGGAGGGACGTTGGTTCTAAATGATAAATCCAACATATAAAATTGTGGAATTATAACTAAGAAAACAAACCAAAATATTATTGCTACTAAAAAATATATCGCAACTGCCTTACCGTTTTTCTTAAAAAATGGTTGAGTAAATAAAAAATTGTTCATGACTTAATCTATAGCTAGAGATGCTTTAGGTAATATTACTGATTTTGAAGATTCAAAACCTAGCACGATTGACGATCCTGAAGTTATAGAGGATGTATCTATGGCGTTTGGTACTGAAAATTTGATTTTTGCTCCCGATTTAAGGCTTGCGTAAAAATTTTTTAAATTACCTTCAAATTCAAAGCTTTCAATATTCACATCAATTTTATTATCAAAGTTGTCGCCATCTCTTGGTATAAACAAAGACTCAGGTCTAACAAATGCAATTGACTCATCTCCAATATTTAACTTTTTGCTTTCATTCATCGTTGCTAAATATTGCCCATCAGCAGTTTCAATTTTAGCTTTATCTCCCTCAATACCTGTAACTTTTCCATATAAAGGATTATTCTCACCAACGAATGTTGCAACAAATGGTGTTAATGGATTGTTATAAACTTCGTCGCATTTTCCAATTTGCTCGAGCTCTCCTTCATTCATGACCGCTATTCGATCAGACATTGTTAGGGCTTCTCCTTGATCGTGCGTAATATAAATGAATGTAATATTTACTCTTTTTTGTATTTCTCTAAGTTCGGTTCTCATTCTTTGACGAAGTTTTAAATCCAAGGCAGACAATGGTTCATCTAAAAGAAGAACTTTTGGCTCAACAGCTAAAGCTCTTGCAATGGCTACTCTTTGTTTTTGACCTCCAGAGAGTTGATGAACTTTTTTATCTCCTTGTCCCTCTAAGGCTATCAATTCCAAAAGTTCATCCGCTCTTTTTTTTCTTTCTTCTTTTGATACGCCCCTTACTTCAAGGGAAAATGCAATATTTTCTGATACACTCATGAGAGGAAACAGAGCTAAGTTTTGAAATATTAACGCGGTTGGTCTTTTATTTGGACCAATTCCAGACATATCTTTATTGTCAATAAGCACTTTACCTTCAGAAGGTTCTTGAAATCCAGATATAGCCCTTAACAGAGTAGTCTTTCCACAGCCTGAAGGTCCTAAGAAGCTGAAGAACTCACCTCCATTTACTTTTACGTTGACATTCTTGGCGGCATAAAAACTGCCAAATGTTACTGAAACATCACTTAACTCTACATCTGCGCTCATTGTTACAAATTATAATGATTTAACTAAAAAACACGATTCAATAAAAACGCCCAAGACAATGCCTTGGGCGCTCTTAATAACTAATCCTAGAGAACTAATTACGCTGTTTCAAATTTGTTAGCGTATTCAGCTCTTGCATCAGCATACCATGGCGGTTCTGGTGGCCAAGGATTTAACTTGGTCGAAGTATCCCCCGGGTATATTGCTTTTGCTAAAGCTTTAGTTTCATCTGAGTAATGGTCTGAAGCTCCATTAACAGCTGAGTTATAACCGATTTCATTAACAGTTTGACCGCCTG
>JAKVBE010000059.1 GCA_022447755.1 Lentisphaeria bacterium
ATCCGCTAAAAAAATGTGCCCAATGGTGTAGGTTTCATCAAATGGCTACCTACCAAGCTCGATTCCTGTTTTGATGACATTTCTTCTTGTTTCAAACTCAAGACGTTCGATTACAAAAAACACGCAAGGGATTATCTGAATTCACTTTTCAAGTTGGAGAAGAAAAAAGCGACTTGTCAGCAGATGGCAGATCAAGTTTCTGAGCACAGTAATCAATCACTTAGCCGGTTTATCAATTCTAATGGCTGGGATTTTGAAAGTATTTTCGATCATCTCTCCAAATCCACTTCTGAGCTATTAGAGGGCTATTCTCCTAGTTTATCTAACGAAAGTTTATGTTTAAATAAAACGGCTCTTTTGATAGATGAGGTAGGTTTCAGGAAGAAAGGATCTATGTCTGTCGGTGTAGGTAGGCAGTATTTAGGGTGTCTAGGGAAACCAGATAACGGTCAGGTAGTCGTGGCAGCTGGTTTAAGCAAGGGGAAACTGTTTACGCCTATTGATATGCGCTTATTTATGCCCCAGAAATGGGAGTCAGATACAAATAGACGAGAAAAATGTCATGTCCCTTCACATTGGAGATATTATTCTAAACCTGCAATGGCCAAACAAATAATCAATGACGCTGTTCAAAAAGGGATCAAATTTGATTATGTCAATTTCGATGCCTTGTATGGCATGTGCTTCGATCTTCTTTTTCATCTAAATAGGATGAACATCGATTTTATAGGTGATATAAGAAGTGATTGTAAGCTCTATTTTGATCACAGCGAGCAGGAATTCAGTAGGGTCGATCAATTTGTCTCCAGTCTGGACCCCAAAAAAGACTTTTTGAAACTACGTGTAAGAGATTCTTCAAAAGGGCACGTTACAGCTGAATTTTATTGGTGTGATGTGCAGAAAAAATGTCCTGAAAGCGGAAAAATGATTGATTTTAAACTTCTAGTAAGAAAGGATAAGGACGGCAAAATGAAGTATTCATTAACCAATATTCAGAGTGATAAAATAGAAGAATTGGCGCAAAGACAGGCTCAACGTATATTTATAGAACAAATCTTTAGAGAAGCAAAAAACCTAGTAGGCATCGGGGATTACCAAGGTAGAGGTTGGACAGGGTTACACAACCACATAGCTCTTTGCTGTTTTGCCATGTTTATTTTACTACAAATTAAGCACGAAAACATAACACAAAACTACTCATCTAAAACAATACGACAATGTATCTGTATCTTCATTGAAGTCAAAGCCAAAACCACACAAGAAGCCCTTGAAATCATCTTAACACAGCATTACAGAGTGAAAAAACAAGAAGAACGAGACCGAATTAGAAAGGCTTCAGGATAAGTCGAAAAAGTAGGATTCTAATGCGGAATCTGAGATAAATGGCTTCATATCAGTGAAATGAATGATTTATCTTCAATCACCAGAACGATGCTATGCTTCTTTCAGTTAAATCTTTGATTATTTACTATCTAATCTCTCATCACGAATCCTATTACATAATCTAGGTTGAACGAATTTAGAGATGAAGTATGGGTCACCACCTACAACGGGATCAAAACGAAAAGTTTAGCTGATTTCTTTGATGAGAGAAAAGAGGAGGAATAATCCTACTTTTTCGACTTTGTAAAAACGGGTGAAAAGTTTGCTCATGAGTTATGTGAGCCTTATTTTCACCCTCATAATACAATTCTCACAAGATAATCAAAGCGGGTAGAATGAGTTAATATCCGCTAAAAAAAATGTGCCCGATGGTGTAGGTTTCATCAAATGGCTACCTACCAAGCTCGATTCCTGTTTTGATGTCATTTCTTCTTGTTTCAAACTCAAGACGTTCGATTACAAAAAACACGCAAGGGATTATCTGAATTCACTTTTCAAGTTGGAGAAGAAAAAAGCGACTTGTCAGCAGATGGCAGATCAAGTTTCTGAGCACAGTAATCAATCACTTAGCCGGTTTATCAATTCTAATGGCTGGAATTTTGAAAGTATTTTCGATCATCTCTCCAAATCCACTTCTGAGCTATTAGAGGGCTATTCTCCTAGTTTATCTAACGAAAGTTTATGTTTAAATAAAACGGCTCTTTTGATAGATGAGGTAGGTTTCAGGAAGAAAGGATCTATGTCTGTCGGTGTAGGTAGGCAGTATTTAGGGTGTCTAGGGAAACCAGATAACGGTCAGGTAGTCGTGGCAGCTGGTTTAAGCAAGGGGAAACTGTTTACGCCTATTGATATGCGCTTATTTATGCCCCAGAAATGGGAGTCAGATACAGATAGACGAGAAAAATGTCATGTCCCTTCACATTGGAGATATTATTCTAAACCTGCAATGGCCAAACAAATGATCAATGACGCTGTTCAAAAAGGGATCAAATTTGATTATGTCAATTTCGATGCCTTGTATGGCATGTGCTTCGATCTTCTTTTTCATCTAAATAGGATGAACATCGATTTTATAGGTGATATAAGAAGTGATTGTAAGCTCTATTTTGATCACAGCGAGCAGGAATTCAGTAGGGTCGATCAATTTGTCTCCAGTCTGGACCCCAAAAAAGACTTTTTGAAACTACGTGTAAGAGATTCTTCAAAAGGGCACGTTACAGCTGAATTTTATTGGTGTGATGTGCAGAAAAAATGTCCTGAAAGCGGAAAAATGATTGATTTTAAACTTCTAGTAAGAAAGGATAAGGACGGCAAAATGAAGTATTCATTAACCAATATTCAGAGTGATAAAATAGAAGAATTGGCGCAAAGACAGGCTCAACGTATATTTATAGAACAAATCTTTAGAGAAGCAAAAAA
>JAKVBE010000006.1:0-145508 GCA_022447755.1 Lentisphaeria bacterium
CACTTTTTTTTGAAATTTAGTTCCAGCAACTTTAGGAGTAGGAGCAAAATTATCAGGCCTTGTTTTGGATACATCCACTAAGCAACAATCATAAATTTCCTTCAATTCTTTAACTTTTTTAGGTTGTTGAGTCGCAAGGTTATTTTGTTCGCCTGGGTCATCAGGAATATAAAATAATTCGAAGTCATCTGTTTCCTCTAGTTTACAGAGCTTGTACCCCTCTTTAACAACATGAAAATTTCGATAAGGAATTGGGATATCACCACGGTGCCATTGTAACATTATAGGCCGCGAGTCTAAAAAAGTATTGCTTTTCCCCATCACCATTAACTCTTTAAGATCTGCACCATCAATTTTATTTTTAGTAGGAAAATTTAACCCAGCAAAACTTTGTAAAGTAGGAAAAACATCTATTGTACCAGTTTCCTTTTCAATAGAGCGATCTTCGGCTAAAACACCAGGTAAGTACCAGAAGCATGGTACGCGAGCCCCCACCTCATATGGAGTCCCCTTACCGCCACGAAGCCCCCAATTGTACCTAGCTTTACCATCAAATGTAGCAGAGGGACAATGACCATGATCTGAAGTAAAGATTACCATGGTATTTTCGTGAAGCTGAAGGTGTTCCAAATAGTTTAAAATTCGACCAATATTGTAGTCAATATTTTCGACCATCCCATAGAGTTTTGCTAGTTCTTCATTTAGCCCCTGGTCAACAAATGGTTTATACCATTCTTCACCACAAATCATAGGAGAATGAGGTGCATTCGTCGCCAAATATATAAAGAATGGTTGGTCTTGTTTAGCCTCAATAAAGTCCATTGCGTAATTAGTAAAAATGTCTGTGCAATACCCCTTAGTCTTTACATATTGTCCATCTTGCAACAACTCTGGGTCAAAATAGTCATTATTCCCGTAATTTGCAGGTTGACATAAACCTCCGCCTGTATGCATTAAGTATTGATCGAACCCCATTTCGCTTGGACGATTTGGATAATTATCTCCTAGATGCCACTTCCCTGATAAACACGTAGCATAGCCACCATCACGTAAATAACTAGCAATAGTTTGTTCATCAGGATCAATCATAGAACGACCACAATAAGTATCAAATGCTCGAGTACGGTAAGGATATCGACCAGTCATTATAGCTGAACGAGCAGGTGTACACAGTGAGCCAGATCGATAATAATTAAGACGAGTTGAACGTTTGTGAAGTTGATTTAAAACAGGGGTTTGGGTATAAGGATTACCATGGACATTTAAGTCCCCCCAGGTTAAATCATCCATGATTATAAAAATAAAGTTTAAAGGCTGATTCATTGATTTCACTGACCTATATTGATGTATTCATATTGCTATGATAGTAACACAATGTTATCTTTCAATCACGCAATGCAATAATTGACATATAACCTAGATTTTTCTTTTTTTTTGAATCAAAACCATTAGATTTTACGATCTTTAATTGCCGGGAATTGACTTCGCCATTGATCAACAATTTTAGGGTCGAGATCATATGCTAAGATTTGTTCTTTTTCTTTTAGGTGAATAAGAATCTCACCTTTGGGATCTACAATCAAGCTATCTCCAGCATAGTCAACATTGGGATCTTTTCCTACACGGTTAACACCAATAACAAATGCTTGATTTTCTATTGCTCTTGCCTGCAATAACTTAATCCAATGGTTACGCCGTTTTGCAGGCCAATTGGCAATAACAATAAATAGGTTAACCCCATGCCCTAGTGCTTCACGAAAAACTTCAGGAAAACGTAAATCATAACAAATAAAAGGACAAATGCAAAACTCTTGGAAGTCCAACACCTGAATTGTTTGGCCAGGATGATAAACCTGATCTTCACCACTTGGACTAAAACCATGCATTTTTTGATAACGTAACTTTATTTCACCTTTGGATGAAATCCAAACTGCTTCATTTGCAGGTCGATGATCAATCATTTGTGTTACAGTACCTGCAATAATATCAATCTGGAATTGTTCTGTAAAGCCCTTTAGGGCTTGCTCTGAAGGTAATGTAGCTTCTTGTGCTGTGGTTTCGGTATTCATACTAAAACCAATGTCAAACATTTCAGGTAAAATTAGCAAGCTATTCGGTTCCGGCTGTGTTTTGGTCAACATTTCTTGAATATGCACATAATTTGCTTGACGGTCATGCCAAATAATATCTTGCTGAAATAGGTATACCTTCATGATAAATTCTTATAAAATGCGTTCTAGACCTTTGATAAGCCTGTTTATTCCCTTTAAAGCGAGTTTTTATTTTAGTTTTTTCAAACTTTCATTCAACCCACCTTCACGGTTACGAATCAACCACAAACGTTGATGTTCTCTCTTTACATTACGCAACATTACTCGTGCAGTTTTTTTTGCAGTATTATAGTCATAGAAACTTAGAATTTTGTAATTCGCCCATTTCGTCATTTGTAAGCCAGCAAGAAATTCTTCTTTAAATGTTAAAGCATCAATTCCTGAGACAGTTAAGGATTGTGCTTTTTTGATTAATAAGTCTAACTCCTTAATAATTTTTTGAATATTTTTAGGTTCCAACTTTTCGTAAAAGTCTGACTTTCTAAATTGTTTTTTTGTCATGTATGCGCAGTCTGTCCAAAAATTACTATTCGCCATATTACAATTAGCAATTTCAACTAATTCACCTGCTTGCCACAAAAGATCACCGAACTTGCCTGATTCATCACCTAAAATCCAATGACTAGCACAATTTTTTACATTCAAGTCTTGGTTCTTCTTATGATGCCATGCAAGGCTAGCCCCGAGTATGAAGCCAGGCCATGAAAAGACATGGTATTGGTGATGTCCTAAATCGCCCCAATCAGTTAATAGGTATCCCGCAGCACGATTTTGAACTGCATTGCCTGAAGCATTTAATAAATTTTGCTTCATAGCATTGGTTCTGCCAATAAATGAGCGCCAAGTTGAAGTACCTGGACAAACATAATAAGTAAGGCCTACCTTAGCAAATGCAGCACACTCTTTATCAAATGGGTGATCAGGTGTATAACCCCAACATAAACCAATTGTAGACTTATCTAGACTTTTGATACAAGAAGGATCTCGAACAATAATATCAGCCCAAAACATCATACGGTGCTCACGGCGTAAAACTTCATTTTGGAGTTTTAACAAAAATTCTGTATATACTTTTTCTTTACCAATATGATCACACTTTTGCTTTGAAGCCCCTTGACCTAACTCCCAAGTTTCATCACCACCCACATTGACAATATTAGACTTAAAACAAGGCAATAACTCATCGTATAATTCTCGAATCAATTTTAAGGACTGTTCATCAGGCTTCAGAGTTGATGGTGACCGTTTTTCCTTTGTTCCTGGGAAGTAAGAACCACTTGGTGATTCGGCTAAGTGAATGTATTCTTTGTGTTTTAACCACCTTTCAAAATGTCCAAATGAATTTTGATTTGGTATTAACTGAATAAAGAAACGCTTACAATAACGGTCTATTTCTAAAATATCTGCAGCGGTATATGGGCTTGCCTCCTCCCAGACTTTCGTGTGATTTTCATATGCAAAACTATGTTCCATATATAACTGAAATTGATTTAACTTCAGAAAAGCCATTCGTTTAATGAGTGTCTTAATTTCAGTGACTTTAGGGACCTTGCAACGGCTTACATCCAACATGATTCCACGATTTTGAACTAAAGGTGCATCTGAAATTTTCATACAGGGAAGGTTGTCGGGAAATAAATCCATTATTTGAAACAAAGTAATTAAGCCATAAAATTGTCCTTGAGCAGTCCCAAACCGAAGGTTTATTTCACGTTCACCAATAACTAATTGATAAGCTTCTGTTTTCATCTTTGGGGCTTTAATGACCCGAAAGAAACTCGTTCCAGAATTCAAACTTAAGAATACTTTATTTTTGAGACGACCACCAAATATATCTTGTAGAATTTCCTGTAGACCAATCAATAATTCCCGACTTTCGACCTGTATTCGTATTCGATCATTTTGTTGCAGCGTTTTATCATAAAGATGCATGTTATTAGGCTGTGGGCATAAGCGTTCCAGCCTTTTTTCAACCATACTCATAGCCACTCCTGACGCCACATTTCAAAGCATAATAAAAGCCATAATTGGTATGGATTGCGTCCGGTATTTTCAAAATCTGTAACCATCTTGCGAGCAACCTTCCAGTCTAAGTAGGGATTCCCCTTTAGGCTCGACTCGCTTAAAGTATCATATACTATATCTTTCAAGTCTCCCTTTAACCAATCGTGTAAGGGAATAGCAAAACCTGCTTTGGGGCGATCCATTAATTCTTTTGGAACTAATTGATGAGTATATGACCGAAGCAAAACTTTGTTCTGTCGACCGTCAGCCATTTTAAGTTCATCAGGTAATTGTGCAGCAAATTCAATAAGCCTGTGATCTAATAGTGGTTCTCTTGTTTCTAGAGAACAATACATTGCAGAACGGTCTACTTTCTGTAAAACAAGATTCATAAAAGTTTGGTAATCAACTGCCATCATTTTACGTAAGGCAGAGTTGTGATCATCCATGCAATAAAATTCATCATAGACTGACTGGTGTAGACTTAAATCTTGTTTAAGAAGTGCATTGACTTCAATTTGATTCATATATTGATTTGATGCTTGATAGATACCCTTAAGGTCAGGGTTTTGTAAGACATTGCGTAATTTAAACAATTTACCTTGGAAGTTCTTTAGCGGCTTACCTGGCCGTAAAAACTTATATAATCTTTCCCAAGAATCCACCTTACCTGTACCTAACACCTTTGCTGCTAACTGAGGCATCCAGTTCGGAATACTCTGCATCTTTCGCCAGATTTTTTGGTTATACCAATACTTTTCATAACCTCCAAAAGTTTCATCACCTCCATCGCCAGATAAAGCAACGGTAACTTGGCCACGAGCGAATTCTGAAACGAGAGCAGTTGGAATTGCGGATGCTTCAGCAAATGGTTCATCAAAACGGCTGGCCCATTGCCGAATAATACGTAAAGCATCATTGGCCCCCATATAGAACTCATGATGATTTGTACCCAAATGCTTTGCAATTAGCTTGGCATCCGCTGCTTCGTTTACATGTGACTCGTGAAAACCAATAGAGAATGTGTCTAATTTGTGTCCCAGTTTTTGACTTAATGTTGCAGCTACTAAAGTACTATCATAACCTCCAGATAAGAAGACGCCGACTGGAACGTCAGCAATCATTCTTAAAGCACAAGCATCTTCAATAATTGGTGAAAGTTCTTTCAGTGCTTCCGACTTACTAATATTACGTATGGGGGCATTATAAAGTGAATAAATAGACCAATATGGTTTTTGCTCAAATGTACTATTTTCAATACTGTATTTGAATGTGTAGCCTCCACGAAGCTTATGAGTATCTTTATATATTGCATCTTGAGGAGCAATAGCTCCATACTTAAAGAACTGACTCAAAGACGCTAGATTTATTTCTTTATTAAATTGGGGGAATACAATCATGCTTCGTAGCTCGCTTCCAAAAAGAAAACTACCGTCCTGAAAACTATAATATAAGGGCTTTACTCCTGCTCGGTCTACCCAACCTGATAAGGTTTTGTTCTCATGGTCAAATAAAACAATGGCAAACATTCCAATAAACTGATCTACAGCCTTTTCACCCCATGCATGAAATGCTTTTAAAATTACTTCTGTATCAGAATTTGAGTTAAATTCGTAACCTAACTCTTCCAACAATTTTCGGATACGTTTGAAGTTGTATACCTCACCGTTATAGACGATAGAAAGGTGTTCAAAGTGCATTGGCTGTGCTCCAGCATCGCTAAGGTCAAGTACAGCAAGGCGTGCATGTCCTAAAGCCACTTGTTTTTGGGCTTGCACATCTAAAAAAACACCATTTGCGTCAGGCCCTCGATGGTGTAATTGCTCAACCATATGATGAATCAGTTGATCACTATGTTGTGTTTTTGTAACGTATCCGCAAATACCGCACACTGCTATAAATTCTCCTATTGGTCTTTCTGGCGAGCTGTAATATATGCAAGTAACTCACTTGGTGAAAGCTGTTCACTTGAGGGACCTGAACGAACATAAAAGATTTCGTCTTTATCACGCCTAAAGAAAACGGGGTCTAAACTCTTCAGCACTTGAACAATTAATACTTGCTTTTGACAACAAAAAACCAATTTAGAGTTTACTTTCGGTGAAAATTCTGCACCAATATGATTTTTTAATAGCCCATTCCAATGAAGCAAAAGTTTATCTTCATTTTGAAATTTATCTGTTTCCATGCCAATTATATTTCCATCATCTTGCACACCAACAAGTAGAATTCCACCTTCTGAATTTAAGAAACCTGCGACACTCTTTAAGCAAGCATTTTCCAGACGTTTATCTGATTTGTCAGTATGCAAGTTCCAACGCAAGGTTGACTTAAACTCTAGGTGTTCACTTTCACCTTCTAAGATCAGCTCTTTAATGGTATTTTCATTAAAATCATTGAAACTCAATCTAAGTTTTGATGAGAGAAACTCTTTTTCTGCTTCAAGATTTTTTTGTTTCAAATAACTTTGATGATGCGCGTGAACACGAGCGATAACTTCCTCAAAATGAAATGGCTTTTGAATGTAATCAACAGCACCTGTTTCAAATCCCTTTAACTTATCCTCAACATCTCCTCTTGCAGACAAGAAAACCACAACTGAATCAGCAGTTTCAGGGTTTCCCTTTAAGCGCTTACAGGTCTCATAACCATCAATACCAGGTGGCATATTTATATCCAAGAGTATTACTGCAGGCTTAGCTTTTTCAGCAATATTCAATGCACGCTCACCTGAATTAGCAACGAGTAATTCATACCCCTCAGATTCTAAAGACTCATACAAAACCTGTAAGTTATTCAAATTGTCATCAACTAACAGCAATAAATTATTTTCTGAAGCATTCGTCATTCTATTACACCTTTTCTAGGGATTCTAAAAATCCTCTTAATTCATCAAAAGCAAAACTCTCAACAAAGTCAATCATTTTTTTGCCGCTCTCAGCAAAGTTGGGATCCTCATTCATCTTGATGCAAATTTTCTTCATACTTGTGACATTCATAATCTGCATGGCATCTAGCATTGCTTGATAATCTGAATGTGAAATTTTATAAGAGACCCGTGCACCTTCAACTTGTTTGCGCTCCATAACCATGGTATCAAACTGAATTTTCATTTGTGTAAAGTTATTTAATTCCTGTACAGAAATCTCTTCAGAGCCAGAAAGAGGTTGAATTTTTATACCTTCTTCAGGTAGCTTCAATGGAAGAAGCAATGTAAAGGTACTCCCTTTTCCGAACTCACTTGACAGTCCTAAACGTCCACCTAATTTTTCGGCTAACTGCTTGCTAATTGATAAACCAAGGCCACTACCTCCTTTTCCACTTCCACGTTCTGCTTGCTTAAATGGATCGAAAATAAAGCTTTGCTCTTCTTCTGAAATACCAATACCAGAATCAATAACTAAAAACTCTATAAAGTTTTTTCCACGAGACTTCACATCAAGGCGCACCGTTCCAGCCTCAGTAAACTTGACTGCGTTGGCTAAAAGATTGATCAAAACCTGTTTTAGCTTGGCTCCATCAGTGACTAGCCAATCTGGTATATCTGGTGAAACCTCAACAACATACTGTAATTTTGCTTCATGAGCACGGACATAAATAATATCAGATACATCTTTTAAGATTTTACCTAAATTTGTAGACTCAAAAACAAGTTCCATTTTTCCTGACTCGATCTTGGAAAGGTCTAAAATATCATTTATAAGTCCTAATAAATAATTACCACAGCTGACAATAGAATCGACTGCTTTTCTCTTTTTGCTGGATAAATTTGGATCTTTAGAAATGACTTGTGTATAACCAAGAATACCGTGCAATGGAGTACGTAATTCATGACTCATATGAGATAGAAAGATACCTTTAGCATTACTTTGCTCCTCTGCTTGAAGGCGATCACGCTCTTCTGTAGCAATTCGTGAAATCTGAGATTTTAATCGCATCGTCATTTTATTTACACTCCGTGCTAGGATACCAATCTCGTCATGAGAACTTGCAGCTTCAACTTTGGCATCTAAATCTCCATCAGCAATGAGACCAACTGTTTTTTGTAATTGAAGGATGGGTTTTACTAAAGATCCAGAAACCAAGAAGATTGCCCCAAAAGTTAGAATAAATGCTGCAATGAAAGGAGATATTATAATGGGGAGATCTTCATAGAATTCATTTAAGGCCTCTTTGAGGGGAACTTTAATGGCGACAAACCATTGATTGGTTGGAATCTTTGTGTAAGCAAGTAAATGTAGCTCATGATTTTGTAGTCCATGGATTGGAATGACATCAATATGATTGCTTTGCATAGACTTCATAAGGTCAACCAACTCATCGTTACCAAGGTCTTTAATTTGATCAAAAATATTTACGCTCAATATATCATCAGGGTTATCAGAAAAGACCATCTGACCTTTGTTAGTGAAGATATAATACTTATATCCTTTATCCAAACCACTAGCTAGTTCATCTTTTAAATTAGGTAATTCGATATCGACAGTAACGACACCTGCAAACTGTCCTCTTTTATAGAAAGGTACGGAGTATGTGGTCATTAAAACATTACCAGCACCTTTATCAAAATATGGATCTGTCCATACACCTTTTTTTTTGTTTTTAGCTAAGCTCCACCATTGCCATTCTTTGCCATCATACCAATCGTAAACATCACGTGTGATATTCATTGAGACAAGCTCATCTCCTTTGCGATACACATAGGGCGCATACAAATTTTTACCAGGAAAAACTACTCCTGGCTCAAATGCCATAGCACTTCCATAAATACGTTTCTCATTTTTTACATTTGCACGGAGCATTGCATAAATTTCTTCTTCATCTAAATCATGAGTATTTTCAGCAAAATCTGCGGTAAGTTCAGCAATCAATGCAGCATTTGCCATAAAGTTCTGGACGCGCTTAGCTGCTTGATCAGCTAATTTTTCCATTCGATCCTTCATGGCATCTTCAGATTCTGTGCTAGCAAAGTAGAAAGTAAAAAGTAAAGCTCCGATATAGATCAATGAAATAGGTAAAGCAATAAAAAATACGAATTTACCTCGTATTGAAAAAAATATTGACTTATTCATGGTTTTCCTTAAAAATTTTCATCTGACTATACGGTATATACTAGACCTTTTTTAGGATCATTCTAGCTTTAATAGCCTCACAATGAAAAAAACTACAAAATATTTTAGATCAAAAACAATAAGTTAGTGATAGAAATCAAAATTCTAAAAAACAGCAAACATTTTAAGCATAAATTTAGGTGGTAAAGCGAAGTCCGAATATATTTCATATTAAATATTCTGAATATTAAGTTCAAAAAATGAAAAATCATTTCCATGTTATGTGGAAGGTTTAGAAAATGCAGTTATTTTATCACTTGGATTAGTGTTTTTATTAGAGACTAGTTTTTAAATCTCTGTAGAAAAAGTCTAGATTCAGCCTCAAAATATCTTTTAAATTAGAAATAAAATGAAATATATTTTCATTTATTAGGTTTAATCAATTTTTTGATTTACCTTCCAGATTTTACAGGAAAATCTCATGAGCGATTTTATTAAGCACGAGTGTGGTGTAGCAATGGTGCGTTTATTAAAACCTATTAGCTATTATGTCGAGAAGTATGGTACCGCTGCTTACGGTATTAACAAAATGTACCTACTTATGCAAAAACAACACAACCGTGGTCAAGATGGTGCAGGTCTAGCAAACATTAAGTTTGACATGGAACCTGGCCAACGCTATATCAGCCGTTATAGATCAAATGATAGCCAACCAATTAAAGATATTTTTGCACGAATCAATGCAAAATTTAAAGATGTATATGACCGTGATCCTGCTCTGCTTAAAAATGTTGACTGGTTAAAGAAAAATATTTCCTTTACAGGTGAGCTATTTTTGGGACACCTTCGTTATGGAACATTTGGTGGTAATGATATCGAACACTGCCACCCATTTTTACGTCAAAGTAACTGGATTACACGCAACTTGGTCGTTGCTGGTAATTTTAACCTTACGAATGTAGATGAACTTTTTGATGTATTAGTTGATATTGGTCAGCATCCAAAAGAAAAATCAGACACTGTAACGGTTTTAGAAAAGATTGGTCATTATTTAGATGAAGAAAATCAACGACTTTATTATAAGTTTAAACAAGAAGGATATTCACAGGTAGAGATTTCCAAGTTAATTGGGCAAAACATGGATATCCAGAGGATTCTTCAAAACTCGGCTGTAAGCTGGGATGGTGGTTACACGATGGCAGGACTTGTTGGTCATGGTGATGCTTTTGTTTTACGTGACCCATCTGGGATTCGACCTGCGTTTTACTATCAAGATGATGAAGTTGTTGTCGTTACATCTGAAAGACCTGTGATTCAAACTGCCTTTAATGTTCCAATTGATACCATTCATGAAATCAAACCTGGCCATGCATTAATTATAAAACGTGATGGAGAAGTTTCTGAAAAAATAGTACGTAAACCATTAGCAAGTAAGCCATGTTCTTTCGAGCGAATTTACTTTTCTCGTGGCAGTGATAATGATATCTATAAAGAACGTAAGCAACTTGGTAGAAATATATGCCCACAAATTTTGGATGCAATTGATAATGATTTAGAAAATTCAGTTTTTTCATACATTCCGAATACTGCAGAAGTTTCTTTTTTTGGCATGATGAAAGGCATGCAGTCTGAGCTAAACAAAGTCAAACTTGCAAAGATTAAAGCATTAGGTCCTGAACCATCTGATGAAGACCTACAAAAGATTTTAGCTTTACGTAATCGTGCAGAGAAAATTGCAGTAAAGGATGCAAAGCTACGCACATTCATTACTCAAGATGATAGTCGTGATGATCTTGTTGCCCACGTATACGACATTACCTATGGAAGCGTCTATCAAACAGACAACTTAGTAATTATAGATGATTCCATAGTTCGTGGGACAACATTAAAACAAAGTATCCTACGAATTTTAGATCGCCTAAATCCAAAACGAATCGTTGTTGCATCTTCAGCCCCTCAAATTCGTTACCCAGACTGTTACGGAATTGACATGGCAAAACTGGGTGACTTTATTGCCTTTCAAGCAGCAATCGAATTATTAAAAGATCATGGTAAAGAAAGTATCATTGAAGACGTTTACACCAAGTGTAAAGCCCAGGAGAACTTACCTAAGGAAAAAATTATAAATGCAGTAACGGCAATATATGAGCCATTCACTATGGAAGAAGTTTCTGTAAAAGTTTCTGAGTTATTAACTCCGGAAGACATGAATGCTGAAGTGAAAATTGTTTTCCAAAGTGTTAATGGTCTACATCTTGCTTGCCCAGAGCATAAAGGCGATTGGTACTTTACAGGAAATTATCCAACACCAGGTGGTAACCGCGTTGTAAACAAGGCATTCATCAATTATTATGAAGGAAAAAATCAACGCGCTTACTAAGGAAAAAACTTTGTGTTGCGGGATGAATACTCTCCCGCAACCATCTACTCCTTAACGTGTAATTCTAGAAAATCTTTTTATTTTCCACGAATAACTGCTTGTCACCGAACTTTTTAAATATTTGCTCAAATGGATTATAGGATATTTTTTCTAATTGGAATAAAGTAATAAAAAAAGATTACTTTCACTTTTTTAAGCATTAAATAGATCCTTAAATTGTTGAACTTCATTTGGCCTATAATACCGAGTTTCAACATTTTCATTTAAAAGCAAATTAATGAAGTGCAGCAAGTCATTTTGAGATAAACTTGTTTTCCCTTTAAATATTTCATCCGGAGCAGGGACTTTAAAGTCTAACCAACCTCCTTTATCAAACTCTACGTGCGCACCTGTATTCATAATCTGAAGTTCGCCATCAAGGTCATCTAAAATAATACTTATACGATAATAATAGCCATGTTCATCAAGCTTTTCGCAATAAGGAAATACATCACCGTCTGCATCTATTAATTCTAAATCATATTCCATAAAACTATTCTCATAAAACTTTTGAATGAATATAAAATAGCTGGAATCATAATTAACTCAACTTTTAGTATAGCTCAATGAAGTTAGAAACTTGCGCTTGCTTGAAATGGTTTGAGTTTCCGTTAAGTTGAACTGTAAACAAATAAACTCAGGAGTTCACATGGTTTCGGACACATTTAATGCAGTGGACTGGCAAGAAGTCAGTGCATACAACTTCCAGGATATAACATACCACAAAGCAACTCAAGGAGGCACAGTACGTATTGCCTTTAATCGTCCTGAATGCCGAAATGCATTTCGGCCACAAACAGTCGATGAACTTTATACAGCACTTCAAGATGCTCATGAAGACCCATCCATTGGCGTAATTTTACTCACAGGGAATGGACCGTCTCCTAAAGATGGTGGTTGGGCCTTTTGTGCCGGTGGAGATCAGCGCGTACGAGGCAAAGACGGATATAAATATGATCAAACAGATGATCAAACAGGGGCCCAGATGGGACGTTTGCATATCCTTGAAGTGCAACGCCTAATTCGCTTTATGCCCAAGGTTGTTATTGCTGTAGTGCCAGGTTTTGCGGTGGGTGGTGGACATTCTTTACATGTCGTTTGCGATTTGACTATTGCATCAAAAGAACATGCTATTTTTCAACAAAAAGACGCAAATGTAGCTAGCTTCGATGCGGGGTATGGCTCAGCATACCTAGCACGACAGGTTGGCCAAAAACGTGCTCGAGAAATCTTCTTTTTGGAACTTCCCTATTCTGCTCAAGAGGCTTTCGAAATGGGCATGGTTAATAAGGTCGTTGAACATGATGAACTTGAAAAGGTAGCACTCGAATGGGCATCAACCATTAACTCCAAATCGCCAACCTCTATCAAAATGCTTAAATTTGCTTTCAACATGATAGATGATGGTATGGTTGGACAACAAATTTTTGCTGGCGAAGCAACACGCCTCGCCTATGGAACTGACGAAGCTGCTGAAGGAAGAACCGCTTTCGTTGAAAAACGCAAAGCAGACTATTCTAATTTTAAAAGGCAATATTGAGGATAGTCATCGGTCATTGTGTTTCGAAGTCATTCGTTAACGGTTTATGCATTGAATAGTCGATCTAAAATTTCTATTTATTTCTAAATATTTTAGAAGAGCAACAAATACAAACCTCTAAAATATTCTAGAACAACTGCTGATTCTTTTCTTCATTTTATTGCCTAAAAGGTTTAATTTTTTGCATTTTGGTATACATTTAAGGGCACTTAATTTATACTGAACTTATTTGATGTGAGGAACTTATGCCTAGATATCGTTCAAAAACGACAACCCACGGACGAAATATGATGGGTGCACGTGCTTTATGGCGTGCAACTGGAATGAAAAATGAAGATTTTGGCAAGCCAATTATTGCTGTAGCAAACTCATTTACACAGTTTGTACCTGGCCACGTACATTTAAAAGATCTTGGTCAACTTGTAGCACGTGAAATTGAAAAACATGGTGGTGTTGCAAAAGAATTTAATACCATTGCAGTTGATGATGGTATTGCCATGGGGCATGATGGCATGCTATATAGCTTGCCTTCACGTGAAATCATTGCTGACTCTGTTGAATATATGGTAAACGCTCACAAAGCTGATGCAATTGTTTGTATTTCTAACTGTGATAAAATTACCCCTGGTATGTTAATGGCGTCTATGCGCCTGAATATTCCCGTCATATTTGTATCAGGTGGTCCAATGGAAGCGGGTAAAACCAAGTTATCCAGTGGTGAAGAATTTAAGACAGACTTAGTTGATGCCATGGTTGTAGGTGCAGACCGTAATGTAAGTGATGAAGACGCACAAATCTACGAAGAAACAGCATGTCCAACTTGTGGTTCTTGCTCAGGTATGTTCACCGCAAACTCTATGAACTGCCTTACCGAAGCTCTAGGCCTTTCCCTTCCGGGTAATGGTTCTACTTTGGCGACACACTCAGATCGTAAACAATTGTTCCTTCGTGCAGGACAACTGATTGTAGAAGTTGCGAAAAAGCACTATGAAGAAGATGATTACTCGGTTCTTCCACGTTCAATTGCTTCTTTCAAAGCTTTTGAGAATGCCATGACACTAGATATTGCTATGGGTGGTTCAACCAATACCGTACTACACTTGCTAGCAGCAGCTCAGGAAGGTGAAGTTGACTTCACCATGCAAGATATTGATCGCTTGTCACGTAAAGTTCCTAACCTTTGTAAAGTGGCACCTTCAACCAACAAGTACCACATGGAAGATGTTCACCGTGCTGGTGGTATCATGTCTATTTTGGGAGAGTTGGAAAAAGCTGGCTTAATTCACAGTGATGTTCCAACGGTTCACACACCAAGCTTAGGTGAAGCACTAAATAAATATGGCATTACGCGTGATGCATCCGATGAAGTAAAAGAATTTTTCCGTGCGGGCCCTGCAGGCATCCGTACGCAAACAGCATTCAGCCAAAGCACACGCTGGGAAACGCTTGATACTGATCGTGAAGAAGGATGTATTCGTGCTAAAGAGCATGCCTACAGTCAAGACGGTGGTTTAGCAGTTCTATTCGGTAATATTGCTGAAGATGGCTGTATCGTCAAAACTGCTGGTGTTGATGAATCAATTCTGAAATTTACTGGTCGTGCACGTATCTTTGAAAGCCAAGATGATTCAGTACGCGCCATCTTAAATGATGATGTAGTAGCCGGTGATGTAGTAATCATTCGTTATGAAGGACCTAAAGGTGGGCCAGGTATGCAAGAGATGCTTTATCCTACGTCTTACTTAAAGTCTCGTGGTCTAGGAAAAGACTGTGCTTTAATAACAGATGGTCGTTTCTCTGGTGGTACTTCTGGTTTATCCATTGGTCACGTATCTCCAGAAGCAGCTAGCGGTGGCGCAATTGGTTTAATCGAAGAAGGTGATACCATAAAGATTGATATACCTAATCGTAGCATTGATGTTGATATTAGCGCTGAAGAACTACAATCGCGCCGTGATGCAATGGAAGCAAAAGTAGATAAGTGGAAACCGGTTGATCGTGACCGCACAGTTTCTAAAGCATTACAAGCTTATGCTGCAATGGCAACTAGTGCCGACAAAGGTGCAGTGCGGACTTTAGACAACATCTAAGACCGCCCTACTCTTTCAAAAGCCCGCTTAGTACAAGCGGGCTTTTTTGTTGTATTTTTTTTGCCTTAAATTAAATTTGATAGAAAAACTTGGAGTCTAAATGAAAAACCTATATTTATCTTTATTTTCTGCTCTATTTCTATTTAGTGCTTTATGTTCAGACAGACCCGATGGAAAAAATATATACATGACAGGGCATAGTTTTCTTTTGGCAAAAGGCTATGCTGTTAAAAAGTTAGATATTCTTGCGAATGGTGCTGAGATAACAAAGCATAAAATCGTTGACTGGAATTATGCAGGAGGCCGTAATGGAGCTGTGGACAAATGGTGGTCAAAAGGATCAGATAAAAACCCTCGTAAAGCAATCACAGCATCACAGGTGGATATACTGCTAATCTGTATTCACTTTCCAAAAGAAGGAGGTCCTCAAGAAAAAGCAATACTCAACTTTGCTAAACTAATGCTCAAGCATAATCCTAAAGGCAAAATCTATTTAGTTGCAACCCATGCACCTAATGATGGAAATATGCATGGCGGATGGAACGCTCGTACAAAACTTGAATTAATAGGGCTAGAGTTTACCTACACAATCTACTACAAGAGGTTGATAGATAAGATGAATAGTCAAATCGGGCAGATATTAATAGAAGAAATACCACTTTATTCAGCACAGAACAATGCTAGAAAAATGATTTTGGAAGGAAAATTACCCGGCGTAACCAAACAATCTGAGCTATACAAAGACGCCATGGGACATCTTTCTGAAATCGGTGAACGGCTGCATGCATATACAATTTATGCATCCATCTACAAACATTCACCAATCGGCTTATCTACAACTGAATGGGAAACTACTCCGGAGGAAAAGGTATTGAATGAAGCGTTGCAAAAGGCTGCATGGCAGGCCGTAAACAAATAAGTATTTACAAAGCTTTTACATATAAAAGAAAATTAAAACAATTACTTTCCTATAATACTAATAAACCCAAAAAGGAAGGTCGGTAGAATGAAATATATCATAATTTTAATAGTATTTATAGCTTTCGGTGTCTCTGATGCAGATGACAATTACTCATGGATTACCCCTGAAAAAATAGATCTAACAACGATAAAAGATTTCAATAAACAAGATCTGCAAGGTAATAGTCCATTGCATCACGCAGTTGTAAATGGTAATCATGAATTGATCAAAGCCTTAGTAGAAAAAGGTGCAAACACCAAAGTTCGAAATAAAATTGGTCTTAGTCCATTGTTTATTGCATCAGTAATCAAAAGGGACTCAGTAAGTCTAAGCCTTTTAATGAAAGTAGCTAATGATGAAACATCTGCATTACCATTCCGCCCCGTAGAATTTGGAAGCGCTCCTCTTCCTCCTAACTTTCCAACCCAAATAACCAAGGTATCACAAAGCATCGTCCAAAATCCTACCTTTGGCTACAATCTAAGAATTTCTCCAGAGTGGACTTACTCTGAATACCGCCAAGACAATATGTGGTATAAAATTTCAATATTGTCCTATATACTACCTCCAGTGAAACGTTTAAAAAATAATGGCACAGCAACTCATGAAATTACCGTTAAGTGTACACTTCAATCTCCGAACATGAGCCTTAAGGACTACGCTGCACAATTCAAGAAAAGCTTACCTATAAAAACAAAAGATATCTTATCAGAGGAAGATAAACATATCCTAGATGGAGAGTTTAGCTTACATAACACTATCTTTAAACGGCGAGTCATGATCCTCAAAAAGAATAAAATATTCTATGAGTTGATGTTTACTGCAACTGAAGACTCTTTCGAAAAAAACAAAAATGTATTTATGAACTTCGCTGAACAAATCAAATTTTACGAAGCAAAGTAGATAATGCATTATAAAGTCGTAAGTTGTAAATAAAGCTTTTTCTCAACCTGTAAGAAGCTTTTATTTGTGATGAGACCATGTTCTTTGATTTCACGAGAGACAATACTTTTAGTATTCATCAATAGATTCTTCCCTTTTAAAACCCAATTTGAAAAGATGCCCTTCTTGCAATTTACCAACGGCAAAACCAATAAGAAAGTACGTTGTTCCCCAGAACAGCCAAATAAATGGAGAAAAAGCTAAGTTGGATCCATCTCGTTCAGCAACAATACGCTTATGCTCTTCAGTCTNTGCTGCATTCATGCGAATTTGCCACTTCTCGCTTATACTAACCATAATCATAATGGAACATGCAAAACATAATCCCAGTTGATAAAGGCGTTTAAATTTCATGGACTTCTTTTGAAGAAAAAGTAGAACTAGAATGGATACTAAACCTAGAAAGTGCGATCCAAAATAATAAGCATTATGTGCGGCACTCAACCATATTTTATTAAATTCTGCATCTATCATAAATAAATCTTTTTGATCAATATTGGACTTATAAAAAGAAAGAACAAACGTAAAAGGAGACCAATAGTTATCAAGTAAGTAAACAGACCCTTGAGAATATCTTTGCCCTACTTACCCAAAGAAAATTTCTAAGGACGATTCACTCTAAATTTCGCAACGAGTGGTAAATGATCAGCAAAGCCTTGTTTTGTTTTTCGATCAAAACCTAAGGGTTCGCCGTCCTGCATCATAAAAGATTTTACAAATACTTCTGTAGATCCATCAACAAATTCTATACCCTCTTCAGTCAAGCAAGCTTTTGAAACCATAATTTGATCCAAGTAAGACCAATTTCGATCACCGCCATAATAATAGGTACCATTTGGGCCATCGACTAAACGATTTTCAAGATCCCCAACCAGATTAAACAAATAATGCCGCTTATGTTGTGCTAAGACTTTACCTTTACTGGTTTTTGCATTCAAAACTTCACTAACAGACAAGTTTACAGGTGTGTCATTAAAATCTCCTAGAAGAATGACAGCTGCATCTCTATTTAGACGAATTGCTTCCATATACAACTGATAAGCTCGAGCTGCACAAAAATATCTTGTATTAGCAGATTGTAAGGCTCCACCATAACGAGATTTCCAATGATTAACCAAAACTTTTACTTCGACACCATGAATATCAAGGTCTACCTCTAAAATATCACGAATACTTCGGTATACATAATGAGACCTATATTTCTTCACCGGAAACCGAGAAATTAGCGCAACATCAATTCCACGTGAGGCATCACTATCATGGTGAATGATCCTATAGTCACCACCATTAGGTAAAAGCTTAACTAAGTCCTCTAAAACCTTTAAATTTTCAACTTCCTGAAAACCTAACACATCTGGACCTTTGCCATCATTCATCGCTGAAATGACACGAGCTAAATTGTGTAACTTAGCTTCATAGATTTGCTTATCCCAAGTTTTAGAAAAAACCCAATCATCATCACGGCCTGGATCATTGACATCATCAAACAAATTTTCAACATTATAAGTCGCAACATAAACTGTAGAATTTGCCCATAAAGCAATACAAGAAAGGAAAAGAAGAGCTTTGAAAATCATAAATCGTCTTAATTAAATATTTACCTAAATAATATTTTTATCATCTGCATAATAAAATACAAGTATATGGCTGAAGCAATTTAGTCAGGCAGTTTTGCCTCGAATATCCCTTTAGTCTTCAACCCAAACCACCCATTGCTCGGGTTCACTTTGATCAATACTTTCAACGTGTCCGTCTCCAAAAGTAGCATTAAATTGAAAATTATGCTGAATACCTACTTGCCTAGAAGAAGAATTAAAATCATCAATACCAATGCCAGTTGAAATGGGCCCCAAGTCTGATTGGGTCATAGTCTGTATACCTCGAACCGAGCTGATATCGCCAGAGCCTGATATAGGTACATCGGGTGTATCCACAACATGAATAGACTGAGCGGGTTTAATTGCCTTTGTTACTTGAAAGGGCTTTGTAGTAGAACCTGTTTTGGTCCAGCCTAAGGACTTTGTAGGGCTATATGGGGTACCGTCCAATAAATTGACACCGTCCACTCTCCAATCTGCAGTTTGATCATCCATTGAATTGATCGTATATGTTGCCTCTTGAATCTGTGTGGTCCCCGGGAACCCTCTTCCATATGGATTAAATTTAGCATCCTCATCCACCGAAGGGCAAACAAAAACATTAATCGAACTACTCATTGCATAATTACTTAACATATCATGCCAACTCATAAAATTTCCATCATCATCTTCAAAAGAAGGAGATGGAAAATAATCATCAAAGTCCAAAGAGTAAATATTAAAGCCTAAAGCTATTTGCTTTAGGTTACCAGCACATTTTACACTACGAGCTAACTCTCTAGCACGAGAAAGACCCGGCGTTAGCATACTTACTAAAACACCAATAATCGCAATCACCACCAACAACTCCAACAACGTAAAGGTCTGTTTATTTTTCATAATATACCTCAATTAATTAATTGTAAGAACAGAACTAATATATATTTAAATATGTGAATACAACTAATATATGAGGATCATTTGAAATTAAATTGATTTTTTAGCTAAGTTTAAGCTTGGATGATGTTATAAATTTGTTAAGAAAAGCAAAGAATAATTATTTAGTTGCTAAAACGAGGTAATGAGGTAGCGGATCTGGATAATGAATGTCCAAATCAATTTTGAGTCCAAGTTTATGATATAGTGCATAAATTTGCTTTAAATAGATAGATGTTCCGGAGTGTGACGTAAGCATCATATGTATTGAGAATAACTCAGGAGATACGGGCCCAGAGCGTTCAACACCAATGAATAAATCACTTATAATGAGTTTACCCCCCTTTGGCAACACCTCGTAAGCAGCGGTTAAAATTTCTTCTAGTTGTGTACCCTCTGCACGATGCAATACTCCAGAAAACATGATAGCATCATGTCCATCTGGAAACCGACATTCATACATATCACCAGGTTGAAAGTTTAAACGATCAACAACCGGTGAATCAACATGCAACTTTGCTGCTTCTTCAACAATTGCTCTCATATCAAAAACTGTTGAATTTAGGGTTGGATATTTATTCAACAACATTTCGGAATAAGTACCAGGTCCACCACCTACATCCAGTAAATTTTTAACACCTGATAAATCCAAAAGACTAACTAAAACCTTTGCAACCCCAAGCGCACGTTGATGCATCGCATACACAAAATTTCGAGTTGCAACTGGGTCTTCACCTAAAATTAATTCATGATTCTGAGCAGGTTCATTTTTCTTTGTAGCTTCAGCAAGTTGCCCCCAAGCATCATAAGTTCTTGCGTTAAAACGAATACTCTCTGCTAAGTACATTGGATTGCCTGGTAATAAAAATTGTTTACTTAAAGATGTTAATTCAATTTGGTCATCTTCAAATAAAACAAGCCCTAAATCCCTTAAACCTTCAAGTAAAATTGCTGTGCTACGTTTAGGTATATCCATTTTTTCGCATAAGTCACTGATAGTCGTCTTATTATCACCAATTTCCACAAAAAGGTTCAAATCTAAGGCAGCAAATAAAGTAGCTGAACGCCAATATGCACATGCCATTTCAAATAAAGGCTCTGGACTTAGGGAATCGTCTTGTGTTTTCATTTTATAACTCTAATACATCCTTTATGGTTTCATCTAAATTTTTGAGCTTATCTTCTGGAATATTAAAACGCAATAAAATCGCTTTTAAGATTCGCTTAATATGCTTTACCTTGCCAACGCCTAAATCATGCAGATTTCGCTGCAAAGTAACATCAATCTCATTAATTCGCGAACAATAATGACGAGAGCTTGTTTGTTCATTAAACCGAAGGCGAACATCTTTTACACCTTCAAGCTGACAGTTAACTACGAAATTGGGGTTGTCAAATTTCAAGATATTAACGTAATCTGCCATATATGAGATAAACAAAGAGACACGCTCTAAAATATCATCAAACTGAACTTCATTATTATCTAACTCAATATAGGATGAAAAATGAACAAGCCCAGACTGAAAACAATGTAAAAAAGACATTTGGTTTGCAGAGAAAATACGGAATGAATAATTGGTAAAATAACCTTGTTGCTCTACGAGATGTTCTGGTATTTTACGCATCTGCAATACATTTGCTTCAACAAATGCATCTTTTATTTCTTGTAAGCCAAACTGCTTCGTAAGAAAAACGCGATTATGAAGTGAAACATCTAAACGAATTGTAAATGTCTTTTTAGGGCGATATTCCTCAAAGAACTCTCTTGAAAGTTTAATCTGATCAGCAAATTGATCTTCATCATCATCTGGTCCACTACGGCCAGACTCATAAAGAAGTCCTCGTAACATTCTCCCAAGCTCTTCTCGTTGATTACGAAGTGCCTTTTGTATTAGTCTATGCATTTCACTAGCACGATGTGCAGGCCGGCTTGATGCCTCTGGTGTTCGAATATAAAACGCCCCTTGAACAAGCCCAACATCAACACTGTGGGAACATACATGTGGTATATCCTTAAAACGGCGAATGACAAATACAGCAAAAACTTTTCCATCTAGTTCCACTCGCTCAACATCAAAATCAATCGGTGGATCGGCATGGTGGTTAATAAAATTACCAACATTCGTTGGATCAAAACTTTTAGCTTGACGGGGATTTAAACCCTTATAAACTACAGGACGTCCATCACGGTTTTCCCCCACCCCTACAACAATATAACCACCACGTGTATTTGCTAGAGCAAGACAATGCTTCAAAAGTTTGGCACGGCCAGAACGCCCAATACGGTTCCAATCCATATGAGCTTTGTAATCTAGCTGGTCAGTCTCAAATGCTTGATAAACTAAGGACCGCCATTCTTCTTCAGTTTTTTGAGCCATGCTTCATACTCATTAGGTATCAGTTAGTAAGTCCACTTCATTCTCATCCCCACGACTAATCAGGGTTGGAATTGGTGCAAATTTTTCACCAGGACGTTTAATACGGAAGTTCATTTGTAGGCGAGCTGCACTAAATACATTTACGTTATGCGTAGTTGGTGAAGTCAAAATGAACTGACAACGGCTCTTATCCAGGAAACGTGCAACATCATCAATACGCTCAAGGCTCAAGTGTGCAAAAGGTTCATCAATAATAAAAAATCCGCCAGCATTTACACCTCCAGAAGTCGCTAAGGACATTAGTAATACTAATGATGCAACCACACGCTGGCCTCCAGATAAGCTTGAACCATCCATATTCGTTGTGCTCTTACCATCAAAACCAAAGCGGACGACCAATTCAGTCTGCTCTAATAAATTCTCAGCATCACGTAGGTTTGGCATAACAATTTCACAACGAACACCCGCAATTTCTGCCAATGCTAAGACATTACGCCTATACTCTCTTATTGTATGCTCAACAACAATAATGTATTTTTGACGTGCAAGCTGGAATTCACCTTCCCACTTACGCAAGCCTTCTTCATGTGATTCATAAAGTTCACGTTGATGCTCATATTGCGCCTTATGGTGTTCATAAACTTCTACTGCCCCCTCATCCGGGGGTGTTTCGTATTCTGCTAGTAAACGGCGAACCGTATACAAGCGAGGCGTTAATTCATCCAGATCTTCTACATTCGCTAAAGCATTTTCTGAAATCAATTCTGCATCTAATTTTGCAGCAATCTTTGTTTGCTTACTTTGCAGTTCTTCAATTTGCTTCTGTAAATCTTGTAACTCAGTGAAAGTTTCAGACTGAGCATTGCGACGCTCAAGTAATTGCTTTCGTAAATCATTAGAATCTCGTTCAAAGTTATTATAACTTTCAAGCTTATCTAACAACTTCTGCTCTGCCTGATGCTTTAACTCTAGGAACTGCTTGTGCTCTTTATTGACCTTAGGTAACTCTAAATCTAATTCAGCCAAACGATCCATGGCTACGGCAACTTGATCTTTTTGCTCAAATGCCTGAATTGCTTTAGCTTTACCTGCATCTTCATCACGCTTTATTTGTAACTCTTTGTTAACCTGACCCAACTGACTTTTAATTGAACTCAACTGTTGCTCAAGTTCATTTTTCAATGAAGACTGACCTAAACTACCACAATAAAAACGGTCTGCTGCAATAGAAATACCACCACGACGGTCCTGGCGATAACCTTTACGTGTAACTGTTGTTTTACCTTTCAGGCGCATACCGTCAGCAACATCTTCAACAAGTGTTACATGTTGAAGGTTGTCGGTGATCCATTTGGGCATTGAAGGGTCTAAAATATCGACTACACTTAATGCCGAAGCATGTGGCGCAGACTGATTACTTAAAGTTTGATTTTGCCGAGCAACAACATAGCAACGATAGCGATGTTGCTGACCTAATTTGCGCACAGCTAGCACATCATCTTCATCCACTAAAATCGTAAAACGATCACGACCAATAATAGACTCTACTGCTAATTGCCAATCTTTATCTTTAATATCGATTAAATCACAGACAAGGTCAAAGTCCAAACCTTCACGTTTTAATACACGTGTAAATTCTTCAACAAAACGGGGATATACTTTGCGCTCTGGTTGATCAAAATCTTGCATTTCACGGCGTAATTCACTTGCTCGCTCGCTAAAGTCATCTTGCTTAAGTTCAAGTTTAATGATCTCTCTACGCAATGTTGAACGTTCTTCACGCAATTTTTTAATATCAATTTCTGAGCCTGGTTCAAGTGCACCGACTTGTTCCTTAAGCTGAGCTTTCTCATGCATGATATTATTCAAACGAATATCAAGCTCACGCTCTTTTTCATCCATTTCAATTTTTAGACCACGTGCCTGTTCAAGCTCAATCTTTCTGCGATTCAAATCTGCATCTGCATTATCTAATTGATCTTGTAAGTCCAGAATGGCACGATCTACAGGTCCCAATTGCTGATTAATTTCATTAACCTGAAAACGAATTTCCTGAATTTCTTCCTGCGCTTGCGCATATTCAGCCTGAGGAATTAATACTTCCTCGTACTCTTTCAGCTCTTTACACAATTGCCTATAACGCTTATAAGCATTCGCCTGACGCTCACTAGCAACAACCTTTGCATTTTCTTCTGCTAATCTTGCACCGAGCTGACTCAATTCCAAGTTTGCTGAATGATAGTTTGTACGTGCTTTTTGGTAACGCTCAATTATCTGCTTATCTCCATGCACTTCCAACAATAAATCCAGCAATTCACGAGGAGATTTTTCACATAGTTTATCCGTTTGCCCCTGCTCTAATGCCAGTACTTTAAGGAAAGCACTTGAGAAACCAGCTTCAGAAATTTCACGCGTATAGGTTTCTGGAGAAAGTAAGTGAGACTTTGGAATTGTCTGTAACTCTTTTAAAGATATATCACCTTCAACAATAGTATAACGACGCTCCCAACGACCAGAACGTTTATGCATAAAAACAGCTAAGGTTACTTTTTCAGACAAAAAACCTTTAAACTCAAAAGGACGCTTTTCACCACCACGCTCACGGTTCGTCACAACTGCCTTAATTACGGCTGTTCCGACATTTCCAATCAAATAGTCGGTATAACGGCGGTTTGCTGACATTCTAGGTGCACGAAGTAGTGTTCGCAATGCATCTAAGAAAGTTGTTTTTCCAGAGCCATTAGGCCCAGTAATCATAATGGTACGTTGATCCATCGGAAGTTTTACCGTTGGCCAATACGCCCAATTCATTAATTCTACATATTCAAATTCAAACATCAGACACCTCACTGAAATCATCATCTAAGTCAGCATCATTCTGTTCACGTTGCTTTTCACGCTCCTCTAAATCATGACGGTGGGACCGGCGCAATACACTCAGTAGTACTTCACGGCGTAATTCATCACCTAAACTTGCTTCATCAATCACTAAAGACATTAATGGTCCTTCTTCAATCACGCCTCCATGCATTTTAATTAAGCTTGCACGGTTTAACTGTGTTAAGTATTTACTTGTATTAGTCACCCCCCCTAAAAGAGAAGCAAACTCGGCAGTTACCTGTTCACGACTAATACTAGCATTAGGCACAGGTTTCACTTCTAAAAATTCTAAAAATGCATCACCTAAAATTCCGTCATCTTCGCTATTCTGTGCTTCTTGTTCAAGTCGTTTAGGCAAAATAAGCTTGCACCAAAGTATTAGAAAAAGTGCCATTGCTCCTCGGCTAAGTCCAAAGTTAGATGACCACTCAAGACGATCATCCTTGCTGGTGTGTTCATTAAGGCCAACGCCCCAATACTCACTATACATATTATAAATCAAACGCATCCCGACTTTATTCAGCCGCTTTTCAACATCTTGACGTAGCTCCACATCATAAACCAAGTCTCTAAAATCATTGATTTTGGTATACCCATTTGCTAGCAGCATCGAACAGATTTCTTCCGCACGATCACGGTCAGCAAATAGCCCCTCTGTGTTGTTAAAATCACTCATTTTCTTCATTCTCCAATCGACGGAACTTCCCTTTACTTATGGAACGTTCCTCACCATCTATGTGAAATTTTTCCATTTTACCTTTTTGGTCAAAGTCAGCTTCAATTTTGACATTCAGCATAGGGTCCATTGCCCCAGCAGTTGTCCGGTTGATATCGTCCATATCTGCTAGCATTGTCATTAATGACAAGCGGTAAGCAGAAACCTCCCATTCTTTGTCGCAAATAACATCTTTAATACCTTGCCACTCTTTAGAAGACTGTTGTAAGTCTTCTGCAAAAGCATGCGTCTCATGACCAAGTTGACTCTTCTCCTCGTACTCATTAGGTACAAATTCAGTATCCCAACCACGTAATTCTACTTGCTCAGCTGGTTCTGCATCAAATAAATCTGCAGTCTCATTAAACAAAAGATCTTCCATCATAAAAAATGGATGTGGAATTTCTTTGAGGTTTGATTGCATCATGTCAGCAAGTCGATCTACTGAAGAGTTAATCAGGTAGTTATCAAAGTCTAAGTGCGTTAAACCATATTTCGCAATATTAATTTGCTTGCGCTGAATATCTTGAAGAACTAGCTGCATCTGAGAAATCTGTGAATGCAACGAACTCAAATGCAAGTGTACTTGACGAATCGAATCCCACAATTCCGGTTCATCGTCTTCAAGCTCAACTTGATCTAGCGTATGTCGAGTTTGCTCAGCCCAACGATAAGCTGACTGCAACTGCTGATAAACTTCTAAAACCTTATAGGCAGAGTCACTCTCCAATGCACTGTTGGCTCGAATATTATGTTTAACAAGACGGTTACGCAAGTAAGTCATTCGCTCAGGTAAGTCATTCAAGTCTAACATCATTGAGAACTCAATTTCTGCCAAAGCAGCCCCTTCATTCTCTACAATCGATTCACCCAAGGTAAAACGTGAAAGTATACGCATTAATGCTTCACCCTTGTCAGTCAGCATGTATACACTTTTTTCACGGTAATATTCCAACCAGCCAACTTGGCTTAATCGTTGTAATATGTAACCACGCTGGGAACTTTTTACCCAGTGAAATTTTTCATCTAATTCATGTCGTGTCCACTGTACACGGTCGTCCAACATCAATCCATGTAAAATGGAAAATGCCACATGTGTCCTTGCCTCGTGAACGTTAAACAATTCACGCATTAATGGAAGGAAATATTTTATCGGCTCAGTACGGTTTAATTGTTCGTAACCATACTCCAGGTGGTTTTGCTCCAGGTAATCCTGTAAGCGACGTGCGTCTCCACCTTTGCCTTTTGCCTCACTTTTGCTCAAAATCACCTCAATATCAGGGAAATATATGTCGATAATGTTCTGCGACAGGTTCTAAATTCTGCAGACACATAAGTCAATCTTATCATATTTTTTATAAATTAGTAAAGAAAGACTTCAATCAAAATACTTTTTCCAATTGTGAAAGCAAATAACATCGACTAAAACACTTGATTTTTTTCAGCATTCTCACAAATTGAAACGTATAACGGATTAAAGTTGGAGTAAATATGATCACCCCCCACCCATTTGCTTTTGATCCAAGCTATGGATATACCTTAGAAGAACTTTTAAATGTTGAATTAACAGAAGAAGAGCCCAGTGATTTTGATGCATTCTGGGAAGCACTTTATAAAAAGACGCTCAAGACTTCCTTAAACCTGAATTTTAAAACAAGCCAGTTCCGTTTAGATGGATTTAAAATAGAAGAAGTTTATTTTGACACCTTGGAACAGGTAAAAGTAGGTGCCTGGCTTTTAAGGCCATTAAATGAACCAGTAGAACATCTTATGGTGGAGGGGCATGGGTACGGTGGCAGACAACAGCCGAACTTATATCAGATCCCTTCAAATACAGCAATCATCTTTCCTTGTGCACCTGGCTTTGATCTATCTGAGCAAACAGGAATTCCAAATACTGCAGGTTTTCATGTGATCAGTGGCATTGAGAACAAAGATACTTATATATTCCGTTCTTGTGCGGCTGCTTGGTGGAGTGCCGCATCTGTGTTATTAGAACTATACCCAGCACAAGCTGAGAACCTTTATTACCGTGGCTGGTCATATGGTGGTGGCATGGGATGTCTAATGCTACCTTGGGATAATAGATATAAGCTTGCAGAATTAGGACAAGTCAGTTTCTGCAACCACCCTATTCGCTTAGGTTCTAATTGTATTGGCTCCGGTGAAGCCGTTAGACTTAAATTTAAACGTAAGCCAGAAATTCGTAAGGTTCTTCGCTATTTCGATGCTGCTTATTGTGCTAAACGTATTCAATGCCTAACAGTTTTTGCTTGCTCAAAGTTTGACCCAGCAGTCCCACCAGCAGGACAATTCACAGCATACAATATGTGCCCAGCTCACCTTCGGCATTTGAGTATTTTTACAACAGGCCACTACAATGACTATGAATATCCTGAACAGATGAAAGAATACCAAGCACACTGGAACCAATGCGCAGAAATCGGACTACCTGATTGGCGAAAATAAACATGTTTTTCCAATACACTTTGGTTGATCATTGCTTTTACATAAAACAAATCTTTGTTTGTTAAGAATAAATCTAAGTCTTTCTTCAAAGGCCGGGCAAAAAGCACCCAAAGCCAACTATAAGATCTATATAAATTACATGCAGAATTATCCCATTTAGCAGACATGACTGTTTCGTCTTCATATGAAAAGACTTAAGGAATGATTAAGCTATTGTCTTAATCATTTAACAAGAAGTATATGAAAGTTTTACAACAATGGATTTATTTTTAATCCTTCGCGGCGGCCTTTCCTATATTTCGAACCATTTTGTGGAAGATAATTTGATGTAAAGGCCAAACACTATACCAGTAGAGCAAACCCCAAAGTCCAAGAGGGTCAAAAATTGCATATTGATGAATAATGGCTCCATTTCCCTTTTGTTTTGGTTCCACCACATATTCTAACCATGCACGTCCAGGCACACGCATTTCTGCTCGAAGTCTTAAACGTTTATTTGGTTCGTAGGCCTCAACTCGCCAAAAGTCTAATGCATCACCAACATGAGGAATTTCAGGGTCAGGCCGGCCTCTTCGCATGCCAACCCCGCCAACAAGTATATCCATGAACCCTCGAATTCGCCATAGAAAGTTAGCATAATACCAGCCTGTTTTTCCACCAATTCTAGCTATAGGCTTAAAAGATTGCTCAGTTGTATATTTAGTCTCGCACCTTCGATAATCGATGAGCCTACTACCCAACTTCACTCCACCAAATCGTTGAACTTCAGGACCAGCAGATAATGCATCGTACCAATTACTTGTTGAAAGTTCATGATCTTCTTTACGAAGTGCCAAGCGAATTGCTTCCTCCGTTGCAATTGGTTCTATATCAAATATATCACGTGAAGCAAAATTTGTCATCTGAGTAGATTCTGTCATTGAGTCAATGAGTTTTCTACCAATTGATGCATAAATTGGTGTCACAAGTGCCAACCACAAAGAAGACAAATAAGGAGTTAAAAAGGGTACTGGGATCATATAACGTTTCACACCGCGAATTTTTGCATATAGATGCATTAGATCTCCATATGACATTGCGTCTTGGCCACCTATATCTAAAATCAAATTTTTAGATTCATCCAGTTCAATGCTTTTTGAGAGGTATTCAATAACATCATTAATTGCGATAGGTTGTGCTTTCACGCGAACCCATTTGGGAGTAATCATAATAGGCAGTTTTCTAACCAATGCCCGAATTAGTTCAAAACTAATAGAGCCTGAGCCAATAATAATACTCGCTCTAAGTTCGATAACTTGGGCTCCTGATTGCCTTAGCAGCCCTCCCGTTTTGACTCGAGTTGACATATGCGGTGAAAGGTCCCTGGCATGTCCTGCAATACCTCCAAGATATATAATCCTTCTGACACCATTCACTTTACATGCTTCAGCAAAATTTTGTGCATTTGTATGTTCCATTTCTTCAAAGTGCTTATTTGCTCTTAAACTATGAACAAGGTAAAATGCTGTATCAACCCCCTCCATTGCCTTTTTAGTTGTTTCAAAATCTTGCAGATCGCCTCGAAATATTTCAACATTCATTTCTTCGATATTACGAATAGCAGAGGGCCTTCTTGCCAAGCAACGAATATGATATTCGTTTTGATCAAATAAATGTATAAGAAGCCGATGTCCAACATATCCAGTTACTCCCGTAAGTAGAATTTTCTTTTTGTTAGACATACTTTATCCTCATTTAAAGTTTTGATATTGATCTAGAGCTTGTTGGCGACTTTCGCTTAAGTTTACTATTGGTTTTGGGTAGGTTTTCCCCAGCTCAACACCGGCCAATTTCAATGTTTCAGCTTTCGCTTCCCAGGGTGCATAAAGAGAATTTGTATCCAAATTAGTTAACTCCGGTACCCATTTTTTAATATAAGTTCCATTTGGGTCAAATTTTTCTGCTTGTCTTACCGGATTAAAAATTCTGAAATATGGTGCTGCATCTGCTCCACAGCCAGCACACCATTGCCACCCTAATGCATTGTTGGCAGGATCGTGATCAACTAAAGTACACTCAAACCATTCTCGCCCAGCGTGCCAATGAATGTTTAGATTTTTAATAAGATATGAGGCAACAATCATGCGCAAACGATTGTGCATCCATCCGGTTTGCCAGAGTTGGCGCATTCCTGCATCTACAATTGGCACTCCCGTTTGTCCAGTCTGCCATGCATTTAGATAGTTCACATTTTGTTTCCATGGGAATGAATCCCACTTATCATTTAATGCGGAATATGTTAAATTGTCAAAATGGTAATAAAGGTAATATGAAAACTCACGCCAAATGAGTTGGCGAAGATAGGACTCAACTGCTTCATAGCTTCTTTTCTTATTCATAAGATGCCAAACCTGTAATGGACTTAATTCTCCATAATGTAAAGCAGGACCAAGTACTGAGGTGCCATCTATGCTTGGAAAATTACGTTGCTCCTTGTAATATAAAACTGGCTTTTGCTCAAACTTGCGAAGACGTTTCCATACTTGTCTTTCACCTGGTTGAAAAAACTCTCTAAATCCTTGGTACCATTTTATTCTAGGCAATAATTCTAAGTCATTTAAGTTGACTGAGTCTGAAAGTAATAGAGCCGAAGGCAGTTCAGGAATGGGGAGTAATTGAGGTAGGTTTAGTTGACTGATAACTTGTTTATAGAAGGGAGTAAACACCTTGTAAGGATTTCCCTGTTTATTTACCAAATGCCATGGTTCAACTAGCAGACTTCCCTGATAGCGAGAAAAAAGTGTATTTTGTTTTTCCAATTCATGTGCAATTTTTCGATCTAAATTCAATAAATCAGGTTCATACACATGTGATGCATACACATGATTAATTTTATGTTCCGTACAGAGATCTGTAAGAATTTTTAGAGCATTTCCAGCATAAAAATTAAGTTGATGTCCTTGCAAGGCAAGGTCTTTTTTTAAAGCAATCAAACTATTGTGTAGATACCAGGAAGAAGCTTCTTTGACCCGTAATGCCGGATCAAGAATATAAACTACAGCTAATGAGTCAGAGTTTTCACAAGCAGCAGTTAATGCAGGGTGATCTGATAAACGCAGATCACGACGTAACCATAATATTGATTTTGTCATAATTGATTTAGTAACATTAATTCAGATGGATGAGGTTTTAAATAAACTTGATTCAAAAGATATGGAATCTCAAATTTTTCTACAAAATGTTTTAACAAGGTAATCGGAACAATTAAGGGAACATACCCTTTATTATATTTTAATATTTCATTTTGAATCAATTCACGATCTTGGCTATCTGCGTATTTTCTCAAATACCCCATTAAGTGTAATAAAGCATTCGTATGACTTTTCTTACTAGCTGGCTTTTTCATTACAAGGGCAAATTCGTCCATGTAAGCTTCCGCCCATGCTTGTTTTGAAGAATAATCATCAGGTTTCGCAATAATTTTGCCCAATCGCTTCGCTCCAGCCTGATTGTGAGCCATTAAAACATATTTATACTCCTCATGAAACCGAATTAGCTCTTTTCGTTTCCAATTCGATTTCATCAGTCCCAACCAACGGTCATAAGCATGTATACGAGTAATGAAGTTTTCACGTAATCTTGCATCATTGAGTCGTCCTTCTTCTTCAACAGGCAAATGAGGCATTTCTCTTAAAAGAATTTTAGCAAAAGCCCCTACCCCATCCCTATTACTAGCTAGATTATTTGGCCCATGATGAAGCTTAACTCGAGCCATTCCGCAAGAGGGTGAATCTTTTTTTAAAATGTAACCACAAATGCCTGCTCTTTGGAGCATTCTAGTTTTTTGTAAGCTAAAATTTGTCATTTTTTCTGTTAAGTCTTCACCAGTTTTAGGCATAACTAATCGAGGAATTTGATTTAAATCATTTTCTAAACGTATAGTATTTCGTGGAGTACCAAGACCTATTTCTACTTCAGGACAAACCGGTAACCATTGAACATAATCATCTAAAATGTTAGTACAAAAACGATTTTTCTTGTGACCACCATCATAACGTACTTTTTGTCCTAGTAGACAAGCTGATACACCAATCAACATTTTAACTCTCCTTAAATAAAATTATAAAAATAATTAGAAGTTCAGACAAAAAACTTACAAGGAAATAGATGCCTAAATTAGGTAGAATTATGTATGAGTTTGGAGTTTGGAAATTATGTCAATAACTAGGTAATTCCAATAAATTATTAGTATTGCTAAAAGTTCAGGACTTTAGATAGCAAGTAGATTATTCGCCGCAAGATTTGCCAATGATGAGTTTTGGAATTACAGGATCGATTACTGCCTCTTTTCCATTCATCATGGCATGTAAACTTTTGACATAGTTTTCCGCATGTACCCGAGGGTTAAATTCAAAGAGAGTCAGTGGAACAGGGCTGAGAATAGGCGAGTTTTTGTTGGCATGGCTAACCAGTTTTACATCTCGTGGATATTGAATGCCTTCATTTAAAAGACCAATAATAAAATTACGTGTTAAGTTATCGTCTGTAACCAAGATACCATCTGGTTTAAAACCACCTTCTGTAAATAGCTTTTGGGGTACTTCAGAGATTTGACTTTGCGACTTAGAGTTACTTCCAAACTGTAAATTAATTTCACAAGATAGACTTGTATCTTTACGGAATAAATCAATTTCTTTCTGATAACTGTCTCTAATTTTAGTTCCTTGTGAAAATATAGTGATGCGTCTACAGTCCCTAGCGCTCAAGTACTGTAAGGCACGGAAAACCATGCCTTCACGACCATCCTGCCCAATCCCGGGAGATTTATGTAACACAGGAATATGCGTATCAATATTCAAGGTTTTGAAAAGCATCATAACTGCCAGAAGCCTACCTCCCTGAATATCTTGTTGAATACGTTCTTTGACTTCTTGATTATTTCCTGCTTTCATTAAATAAATAATGGGTTTGAAGCCCTGATCTTGAAGAATCGAATAGACTTCATGTATGGTCAAACGCATAAAACTCTGTGTCGATTCCCACATTGCATCTTCAGGGAAAACTAAACCAATACAATCCGCCAGGTGGATTCCGGTCACCACTGAGCCACGTCCTGGCTTGCGCTCTAAATAGCCACGTTGACCCAAAACCTCAAGTGCCTGTTGCACCACCTTACGACCAACGCCTAAATCTTCACTTAATTGATCAGTCGAGGGAATCCGCTGACCAATCTGTAAACGACCAGCTTTGATTTCATCGATCAACCAATCCGCTAACTGCTGATAGGCAGACTTACCAGAATCTTTCTTTACTTCAAACATCTGATACCAAGGTTATATTTAGGTTATTTCTAAAATTACAGTAATTCAAGAAATTCTTTTTTCTTGAATTATCTATATTTTTTTGCTAAAAATGTGGAACAAAACTTATTTCCTCGAGTCATAACCTAATATAACCTTTTTTGCTTTACAAACAAGACGGACAGGTTATATTGGGTTAAATATTTTCTATTTCATAAATTTTTGAGGATTTCATGAACATCAATTTGGCTAAACCATACGGAGTGAATTGCTCTCCACCACTAAATAAAGCTATTGTCTTTTATAGCCATCAATCTGACAACCTGCTATTAGACCAGATTGACGAAATTAAAATGTATATCCAATCCCAGCTTCATACTCCAGCAGGCACTTGGACACTTTCCAGAAACTGTTTCAAAACACCTTTTGCTTCTGGCCAATTAGTTGGAGAGTTATCGAATCGTTTTTCAGTAAGCATTCCAACCAAAGACTTATACCCAGGTTTATATGATCTTCGTGTGACTTTGGATGTAGGTAATGGCGACACGGAAGAAAGTGTATGTGTTTTTGCTTGGCAGGTTGATCAAATGAAAACCTTGAATGAGCGTCCAGCAGACTTTGATGCCTTTTGGGCAAAAGCCAAAGCAGAAATTGATGCAGTAGAGCTAGATCCTCGTGAAGAAACCGCTCTAGTTGATTATGATGAAGACCAAATCAATGACTACAATATCAATTATGCAGCCTTACCTAAAAGCTATGATCCGGAAGGCATCACGCATGCTACTGTGCAATCACAAAAGCTAAGCTTTGCGGGACCTGATGGTGGCCGCGTCTATGGCTACTTTGCAAAGCCCAAAGCCAGTGGTAAATTTCCTGCGATGCTTATTTTACCAGGTGCTGGTTATAATGCCCGCCCTCGCCCGCTCGAACATGCACGCCATGGTTTTATTGCACTAGATATTCAAGTACATGGACAAGATGTCTATCAAGATGGATACCGCACATTACAGCCTGAAGAAAATGAACGTGATTACAGTTCACCAGAAAAACACTATTATTATAATGTTCATAAACGCGTGCTACAGGCACTCAATTACTTAGCATCCCGTGATGATGTAGATGTTAACAAGATCGTTGTTGTGGGGGGGTCCCAAGGCGGTCGTTTAACGACCGTTGCATCGGGTATTGATACACGCGTCAAAGCAGCAGTTCCATGCATTACACACTTTGGCTACCAAGCTTATCATCAGTGGGTCACCTCTTGTAATGAAAATCAAGACAAGGGTATGTCTACCGAGCTGCCTGATATTGAACGTGACGCCAAGTTTAGATGTGAAACGTATTATGACCCCATGCACTTTGCCCAAAGCATAACTTGCCCCGTGCTCATGAATGCTGGATTAACAGACCCTGTTTCAAAAGCACAAGAAGTATTTGGCGTTTATAACCATATAAGTAGTGCGAATAAGCACATTGAAGCCTTACCTGGGATAGCACATGAGTGGTGTGCAGAGTTTGACCGGCGTGCATGGCAATGGCTACAACAAGTTTTAAATAAATAAGAGGAGAAGAGATGCAGAATAGGTTTTTAAATTACGCTTTAATATGCATGGTGTTAAGTTGTCTAGGCTTTGCTTCCAATGGTCCAGCAAATAGCCCAGAACAAACCAAAGTATCCATTGCTAAGTTTTATCGCCCTAACCACCCCACTTACCCTGAGACCTCTCGTTTAATTAAATTAATGAAAGAAGACAAAACGCTTCAACTTGAAGAATGGGGTGGTATCACCTTGCCTGGTGGTGGTGCAAAAGCCAGTTTAATGATGTCCATTGCGGGTGATACTGCACCGGATATTGGTGAAGCTTGGTTTCATATTATCCAGTCTGAAATCGAAAATGGCTTTTTATACCCACTAAATGAATGGATTGGTGAAGATACCAATGGTAATGGCATCATTGATGATGAAGAGGCAAAATGGGAGCCCTGGAAAAAAATACCTCCCTTATGGCGCCGTGTTGCCATGCGTGATGGCAAAGTTTACGGAATTCCGCAAGCCAGTAAAAACTACATGGGCGTTATTTTTCGAACGGATTTGGTACGTGCAGCTGGCTTGAACCCTAATAATCCTCCTGAAACATGGGATGAATTCAAAGTTTGGCTACATAAGCTTTCTATCACTAAGAACGGTAATCAGCAAAAAGGAATCTGTTTAACTCCTTGGGGCTGGACATTTTTACCTTGGATTCAAGCAGCTGGTGGTACCCCCTTAACGCAATACCGCATTAGCCCTGAAACTGGAGAGCGTGTCTATTTTTCTCCAGAAGAAACCAATTTCATTGCTCCGAATGGTGAAGATTTAAACGGTGTTGAGTCTTTTTGGAAAGCGAACTTTGATTCTCCAGAGACCATCGAAGCTGCCCAACTTTACCATGATATTATTTGGCAAAAATGGATTCGTCATCCTAAAACTGGCGAAACCATCCTACTAGAAAAAGCCGATATTGCTGCCGGTAAAGTCACGTTTAAAGAAGAAGAAATTTCTTTTTCGAAAGATGACATCATTACAGGGACAGGTTATCCACAAACGGGTCAACGCGGTGAAGGTGCTTTTGACTATCTTTCGACAGGTGAAGTTGCCATGGTAACAACTATGATTACAGACTTAAATGGCATTGGTCAACGCGTTGGCATTAATCCAGATTTATTATCTTGGTTTCCATTCCCTGCTGGACCAGGTCCAAACGGCGTTCAATCTGTTCAGATTCAAAATCATTATGCTGTGATGTATGAAGGTGTAGGCCGTCGCCCTAAACACGAGCGTGATAAAGTTTGGGAAGCCATTACTGCCCTTACCGATCAAGAAGTAGCAGATAACTCTGTTCGCTATAACGTACTATCTGGTTTAGCACGTTTTTCAAATCCAAAAGATCTAGAACGTTTAGGCTATGAAGAATATTTAAAAGACATTCCAGAAAAGATTCAAGAGAACTACAAGAATTTAGATAATGGCAAGGTACAAGTTGCTACAGAGCCCTATTTGGGCTTCTGGTTTACGGTTGATGTAGCGGTTAACAAAGAATGTTTAGGCTTAATCCTCTCTAAAAAAGGTGAAGACTTTGATTTCAAACAAGGCTTAAGAGATGTGAATGCAAAAGCCAATGGCGGTATGATGTTTAAGATGACATCAGATGATTTAGACAAATACCGTCCAACTGCACGAATTGTTTTTATCTTTGTTGTTATTTTAACGCTTATTTTAGTTTTTAAGTTCATCAAAGCGAACATGAAAAAGACGGGTAAGGATTCCCTTGGGGGTGCCGGAAGCACCAGCAATGTTTACAATAAATGGTTAGCCTGGGGAATGGTGGTCCCTGCCCTAAGTCTTATTGCTTTATGGTCCTATTACCCTTTATTTCGTGGTATGGTCATGGCATTTCAAGATTATAAAATCACTGGAGAATCACCTTATGTAGGGTTAGATAACTTTATTGCTTTATGTCTAGATAAAAGTTTCTGGATGTCTATAGTGCGCACTGTATACTTTGTATTCTTAACCATGGCTTTATCCTTTACGACTCCTATTTTATTAGCTGTTTTATTAACGGACGTGCCACGGTTTAAAATCTTCCTTAGAACTTTGTACTTCTTACCACAAATGACCTCTGGTTTGGTTATTGCCCTTTTATGGGAAATGATGTATGAACCTACGCCGCAAGGTTTTTTCAATCAAATTATAACCTTTATGAATAAGCTACCTTTTGTAGATATAGGAACACAGGTCTGGTTGGAGGACCCTGCACTCGCCATGATCTGTGTGGTGATGCCAACCGTTTGGGCAACCATGGGCATACAATCCCTCATCTACCTGGCCGCACTAGGCTCCATTCCTACAGATATGTATGAAGCAGCGGACATTGATGGTGCCGGCATTTGGCATAAATTCACGAAAATTACCTTACCAAGTATTCTGCCCTTGATCATCATCAATTTTGTTGGTGCGTTTATTGGTACCTTCCAAAACATGGGGAACATCTTTTTAATGACCTTTGGAGGTCCTGCAGAACATACAACTGTCGTTGCATTAAAGATTTGGGTTGAGGCTTACAACAATCTTCGCTTTAGCTATGCAACGGCTATGGCATGGATATTAGGTTCTCTACTGATTGGATTTACTTATTTCCAAATTCAGTTCTTAAGTAAAATTGAATATAAAAAAGCGAAATAAGGAGGGAGTCAACTATGTCACATATTTCTGTTGTTGGTCGCAAACATTGGAGAAGCCGTTTATATATCGCTTTTGTCTACTTTATGCTCATTTCCATGGGAATCACCATGATTGTCCCTTTCATGATCACAGTATCAGGAAGTGCTACAAACGATTATGATTACCAGCGATTTAGCCCTGTACCTCGATTCTTGTACTCACAGGATGACCGCTATATAAAAGGGTTAACCAAGTACTTCAATCGTTATCGTGGTTGGTCACATGGTTTAAAAGGTTACTTCAAAGAGGCCCCTCAGGATTGGTCTTCATGGGGTAAGATTGGTGAAAACACGGAGGCGTCTGATGGTGTTAGCCGAGGTAGAATTAATGCTTTAAAATCCAACGAAGAACAAATTCGTTTAATTGCGGCGGACTATTCGAAGTTCATGGATACCTATCCTATGATGGATACACAGGTTGCCTTGACGCAAACGGAGTCCATTGAATTCTTGCGTAATTATTATGAGCAAAAAGTATTAGAAGAGGATCCAAAAGCAAAAGATTATTCATCCAAAGAGTTACGTCAAAAATCTTTGGATCGTTTAGCCAAATTCTGGGAAACGCCTTATAAGAGTTATTACACGATCAAGTTTAACAATGAACTACGTTACCCTATGGATTTCCAAACTTGGTACCCACCTGCGATGGACCCAAAGTATGTGGACTTCCTGCGTATCAAGGATGCTTATCGAAATCAAATGTTTGTACCAGGATTACAAGAAAAATGGGAAGCACACTGTAAGCAAAACAATATTGCATTTGTGTTTCCAATTGCAGAAACGACAGAGCCTGCGGTCCGTGAAGCTTGGTATGACTTTAAAGCCAAGGTTGCTCCAGCCTCCATGGTCATCCCATTTTCTATGCGTGCACAATGGTTAAGGTTCTTAACCACCACTGAGAAAGCATTGACCTTGGCGAATTTAAAGTTAACCGATAGCTTTACTATTGAGATTTACAACCAACTTGCAGGGACTGATTACAAAGATCTTAAAGACACGCCTTATCCAATTCCTGCAAACTATGAGGAAGGTATCCAAAAACTTTGGCATACCTTTATTATGGAAAAGTATCCTTTGCGTCTAATTTCTTTTGATGCGAATGATGGTGTTCAAAAAGATTATCAAGCATTCCTTGAGAAGGAGTTCAAGACTTTACGTATTGCCAATGAGCTTTTTGGTACATCATATAAAGATTGGGATGAGTTCAAGGTTGAGGGAGAAGCTCCAGCTGGCTTTAGTAAGTTTGAGCAAAATGCCCGTTCCATCTGGATGAATTTTCTTAAGAAAATGCCTGTAGAGCAACGTATTTTAAGTTCTTCTGAGATGGCCTACCAAAAGTATTTATTGAATAAATATGAAAATATTGAAGGCATCAATAAGGTTTACGGCTGGAACCTTTCAATCATTGAAGAGAGCTATCCAAGCTTTGCTGAAGCCTATACGGTGACCTTTATTGAAAATGAAAATGCTCTTACTACTACCCCAATTTTTCAGAACTATAAACTTATTTTCGATTTCTTGGTGCTAAATGGGAAAGCCCTATGGGTGACCTTCGTGTTGATTACACTAACCATGATTGCAACACTAACCATTAATCCTCTTTGTGCCTATGCGCTAAGCCGTTTTAACCTACCTGGTCAAACGAAGATTCTTCTGTTCATGCTAGCGACTATGGCATTCCCTGCCATGGTATCGGCAATTCCAGCTTACCTATTGATGCGCGATTTGGGTATGTTGAATACCTTTACGGCCCTCGTTTTACCAGGTGCTGCAAATGGTATGGCGATCTTTATCCTAAAAGGATTTTTTGATTCTTTGCCACAAGAACTCTATGAAGCTGCTACGATTGATGGTGCAAGAGAAATGCAAATTTTCAAAATGGTGGCCATGCCCATGGTCAAGCCGATCTTGGCGATCAACTGTGTGAATGCCTTCATTGGCGCCTACAATGGTTGGGAATGGGCATTGATTATCTGTCAGGATCAAGATATGTGGACCATCGCTGTATGGATGTACCAAGCTTCTCAGTGGTGGCAACATAATCCATGGATTGTATCGGCAGGTTTCGTTGTGGTTTCGATTCCAACCATGATCGTCTTCCTGGCATCACAAAAAGTGATCCTCAAAGGTATTGTCATACCTTCCATGAAATAGAACAGCTTAAGGCTCGGAGAAATCCGAGCCTATTTGTTTCTACGTAGAGCACCCCATTTCACACATATAAAATACTTTATAGTATACTTGAATTTTATAAATCTCCCTACAAGTTAGATTTACAAAACTTTACTAAAATAGGAAATACTTATGTCTGATAATACACCTTGGTTAAACACAGATCTCCCCTTTCAAGAACGCGCACAACTTTTGTTAAATGAATTAACATACGAAGAGAAATTGGATCAACTAAATTATCGTAATAAAGGGATCCCTCGATTAGGGCTAAACGATTATGTTTGGTGGAATGAGGCTTTACATGGTTTAGCACGTTCTGGTGCAGCAACCGTGTTTCCTCAAGCGATTGGGCTTGCGGCAACCTTCTCTCCAGAAATCATTAAAGGTATGGGCAGAATCATTGCTTTGGAAGGTCGTGCACGCCACCATGAAAGTTTACGTAAAGGTGACTATGGTACTTACAAGGGATTAACCTACTGGTCTCCTAATGTCAATATTTTTCGTGATCCTCGTTGGGGGCGTGGCCATGAGACCTATGGTGAAGATCCATTCTTAGCTGGTTTACTCGGTGAAGCCTATATCCAAGGCGTACAAGGTGATCATGACACCTATGTCACGGCAGTCGCCACTCCGAAACACTATGCCGTTCACTCTGGACCTGAGTTAACACGTTTATCGTTTGACTCGGTTGCCGATGAACGTGATTTACGTGAAACCTATTTACCTGCCTTTAAGCGTTGCTTTAAAGCAGGTGCCCTATCCGTGATGACCGCTTATAATGCCTATAATGGGGAACCTTGTGCCACCAACGATTATTTAGTCAACCAAATTCTACGCGATGAATGGGGTTTTGAAGGTGCAGTGGTCACCGATGCAGGAGCTGGCGAAGCACTTTACAAAGAACATAAAGCGGTTAAAGATTACCCAGAAGCAACCGCAAAAGAGCTATCTCGTGGCATTGATGTGATTGTCGACTGGGAACAAGGTGTCCATGAAGCTGATCAACGTAGCATTCTCAACAAAGCAGATGTGGATCGTGCTGTATTGAATCAATTGTTTGTGAAGTTTAAGCTTGGTTTCTTTGATGCAGATGACGTGGTACCTCTAGCGCAAACACCTTATGAAGTGATTGAATGCCCTGAACACTTAGAAGCCGCAGAAGATGCCATGCGTAAAGCTTTGGTTCTGCTAAAAAACCAGGATAACTTACTTCCCTTAGATGCAAGTTCTTTAAACAATGTTGCCGTTATTGGCCCCAATGCTGACTCCAAAGAAGTTTTGCTGGGTAATTATTTTGGTACACCTTCTCGTTACACAACCGTACTTCGTGGTATCCAGGATGCTGTTGGTGCTGACTGTCGTGTTTGGTATGCCAAAGGCTGTGAATATGTAGGCAATCAAACAGAAGCATGTGCTGAGCCCAATGATCGTTATGCAGAAGCGGTATCTGTTGCAGAACGAAGTGATGTGGTCATTCTTTGCTTAGGCTTAGATTGTACGATTGAAGGAGAAGCTGGTGATACATTTAATGCGGAAGCTGGTGGTGATCGCTTGAGTATTGAACTTCATGAAGCACAAGAGACCTTAATTGAGAAAGTTTTGGCAACGGGCAAGCCTGTGATTGCCTTGACTATGTTAGGAAGCTCCATTAATTCACCATTGCTTGAAAACAGTGTCGATGCGCATATTCATTGTTGGTATCCCGGAGCAGAAGGTGGTAAAGTGATTGCAGAAACTATCTTTGGAGAAAATAATCCCTCCGGCAAATTACCCGTAACCTTTTATCGTAACACAGAAGACCTACCTGCATTTGATGATTACACAATGGAAAATCGTACCTATAAGTTCTTTGCAGGCACCCCCGTTTATCCATTTGGATTTGGCTTAAGCTACACACAATTTACTTATAATAATGCTCAAGTAGAATACACTGATGAGGGAATTAATGTTCAGGTAGATATTAACAATACTGGTGAAAACGCAGGTGATGAAGTCGTTCAAGTATACCTTAAGTTAGACCGAGATTTTCGTACACCACTATCTAGTTTAGTTGGAACAAAACGAGTACACCTACTTGGTGGTGAAACACAAAGTGTGAAAATTTTTGTAGAAAACGAATATTTAGCTAGCATCCTACCCGATGGATCTCAAGAAGTATCTTCAGGTCCTGCAAGTCTTTTCATAGGTGGTTCACAACCTGATGCAAGATCGACAGAACTACTTGGACAAACACCTATAAAATTAAACTTCATTCTATAGATTTTAAGCATTGCAATAGGCTCAATTAGGGGACAAACTATTTTTAAAAGTCTTAATTTAATTCTAACCTACAAGAAAGAAGGCTATGTGGATGAGATAGCTTTCCTGCATATACAGACACAGTGGAGAGATAGTAAGGTCCATTAGAATATGTTTACATGGGATCGATTTCAGTTTGTGCTAGTTTACAAGTTCTGAACTGAATACCATATTGTTCAACCTTTTTGGGGCAATAGTTCAAGATAACATGTTTATAATTTAAATAGATATTAGCCTACTAGTCATAACCAAGGATGTTGGTAATCGGCATGTTGGGTATAATTAATTATGATGTATGGAAGAGCTACATCCAAGAAGTCGGTTCAGATATGTTAGGTAAAGTTCATTCCATAATCAATGAAATCAACTTCGTCTCCGTCTGTAGAATTCTAGCAAAGTTTCTTCACGTTCATGCCTTTACACTAAAATTCTTTTTCAGCTTAAAGTAGCTTTAGAAGTAAGTCTTCCATGTTCAATAAATGATGCTATGGCTTACAATTATACAGGGGCACGGTTGATTTTATCTATGCGAATTATTCCCAAAGTTATATCTCAAGCAATAGAATTTCTAAAAAGATCTTAAACATGCATTGAAAACTCATATTTTAAAACTAAGGTACTAAAGAATTTTCTCGCAACTTAATGATAATAGATATCATTAAGTATTTTTTTTATTTAGTGAAGTTTAGAGAGACTAAGATGTTTAAAAAGTTAGGTATATTTTTTGGAGCACTTTTGTTGGGTACGAGTGTTGTTGCAAATGAGGTAACTGTATACTCGCATCGTCATTATGATGCAGATAAGAAGTTATTTGATGAGTTTACTAGAGAGACTGGTATTACGGTTAATGTAATAAAGGCTAAGTCAGATGAGTTGATCAAGCGTTTAGAACTTGAAGGTGAGAATACAAATGCAGATGTATTGGTGACAGTTGATGCAGGTCGTCTTTACCGTGCTAAGTCTAAAGACCTATTACAGGTTGTTGAATCTAAGACTTTAGAAGAGCGAATTCCAGCCCATTTACGTGATCCAGATAAAAAGTGGTTTGGGTTGACTGTACGTGCACGTGTGATTGTCTACAGTAAAGATCGCGTAAAACCCCCTCAGTTAAGCACTTATGCTGACTTAGCTAATCCTCAGTGGAAAGGTAAGATTTTGATTCGTAAATCAACCAATATTTACAATCAATCTTTATTAGCATCTGTCATTGCGCACAATGGTGAAGAGAAAGCGATTGCTTGGGCTGAAGGCGTCAAGAAGAATATGGCTCGTAAGCCAAAAGGCAATGACCGTGGTCAGGTGCTAGCAGTTGCGGCAGGTGAAGGTGATTTAGCGATAGTGAATACTTATTATTTAGGCATTATGCAGAATGCTCCTGAAGGAAGTAAAGAGTGGAAAGAACAACGTGAAGCTTTTTCAAAAGTAAGTGTTTTCTTCCCTGACCAAAAAGGTAATGGAACGCATATAAATGTATCTGGCGCTGGTGTAACCAAGCATGCACCTAATAAGGCGAATGCTATTAAATTGATTGAGTTTTTAAGTAGTAAAAAAGCGCAAGAAGTTTATGCGAAAGAAAACTTTGAATTTCCAGTTTTATCAGGAGTTGAGTTAAGTACTCTTCTAAAGTCATGGGGTGATTTCAAGCGTGATGATTTAAGTTTAAATAAGCTTGGTGAGTTAAATTCAGAAGCATCCAAAGTATTTGATATTGTAGGCTGGGATAATTGAGCCAAGACAAATTAAAAGTTTCGAAGGGTAAATCCGGTCTTTATAGATCGGGCGTTACCACTAGACGTAGCCTCAAGCAATTATTAGCACCTTCAAGTTTGCTAGTCATGCTTGTGGCTTTTTGCATTTCTATACCACTTATTATTATCTTGTTTCATCTCTTTTGGGGTGAAAGTCCCAATTGGGAACACATTCAAAAATACTTATTAAAGCGCTATATCTTTAATACGCTTTATTTAATAGCTGGAATTCTCCCCCTGTCCTTTATTCTTGGTGTTTCCTGTGCATGGTTTGTAGCAATCTATGAATTTCCAGGACGTAAGTTTTTTGAATGGGCACTTGTATTGCCCCTAGCCACACCAACCTATGTTGCCGCACTTTCTTATAGTGGCATCTTTGGTTCTAAGTTTCAGTCTATGTGGGGTGCGATCTTATTATTTTCTTTTGTACTCTATCCTTATGTATATTTACTTACTCGCACCGCCCTACTTCGTCAAAGTGGCAATATGTTTGAAGTTGCACGCTCATTAGGTCTAAATGGTAGGCAAAGTTTCTTTCGTGTTGGCCTTCCGTTAACAAGACCAGCCATTGCTGGAGGCCTTAGCTTAGTGCTAATGGAAACCTTAAATGACTATGGTGCCTTTGATTACTTTGGAATCAACACCTTTACAACCGGAATTTTCAAAGCATGGCTTCAATATGATGATGGAGATGCAGATGCCATGAGGCTTTCGGCATGCCTACTGACTTTTGTTATTATAGTGGTAATCACCGAACGCCTCCAGCGTGGTAAAGCCAAGTACTCCAATAAAGCATCCTCTCAAAAATCGATTCGTCGAAAACTCAGTACTTTTAAAGCATTTGCAACATCAGCCTTTCTTTTTCTTGTTCTTTTTATCACTTTTATCTTACCAGTTGGTAACTTATTCCGTGATGGTTGGTATGCACGTGAACTTTTTAGAGACAAAGAGTTCTATTTATTCTCATTGAATAGTATTTTACTTGCAATTATTACCGCGTGTTTAATTGCCATTATTGGTTTATTTATTTGTTGGGTAAACCGTTTACACAAGCATACTTTTTTATTCCTTTTAAAGCGTGTATGCAATGTTGGTTATGCTATTCCTGGAGCAGTAATTGCTATTGGTGTTATGGTGCCTTTCATTTGGACAGATCGCCATATCATGATCCCATTCCTGGATAAGCTTGGCTTTGATCAACGCCAGGTTTTACATGGAACTTTCCTAACTCTTATATTTGCATATATTGTTCGATTTCTCTCAGCCGGTATTAGTTCCATCGATTCAGGGTATCAAAAAATTGGCTCCAATATTTCAGAAGCATCTAAATCTCTTGGATACAGTGACTTAAAAACCCTATTAAAAGTAGAGCTACCATTACTCAAAACCTCAATGATCACTGCGATCATTTTAGGTTTTGTAGATTTAATGAAAGAGTTGCCACTTACCATGATTCTAAGACCAACCAATTTTGATACCCTAGCCACAAAAACTTTTGAAAAAATATCGAATGAACAGCTCTCAGAATCTAGTATTTACGCTATAGTAATTATATTTACATGTATGATTCCGATAATCATTCTCAATAAGGTGATACGAAGAGAAAAGTAAGTATGAGTTTTTTAAACGTCCAAAATTTAAGTAAAAAGTATAATGGTACTTCAGCTCCTGCTGTGTTTGATTTATCTTTTACGCTTGAACGTGGTGAGATTTTATCATTGCTTGGGGAAAGTGGATGTGGTAAGAGTACTGCTTTACGGATGATTGCTGGTTTTGAAACACCGGATGGTGGACTTATAGAGCTTGAGGGTAATATTCTAAATAATGAAAAAAAGTGTTTATCTGCAGAAAAGCGAGGAGTGGGTATTGTTTTTCAGGATGCAGCTTTATTTCCTCATTTAACTGTATTTGACAATATTGCTTTTGGGATTAAAAAGCAAAAGGCGAAGTTGCGTAAGCAACGTGTTGAGGAAATGCTAGCTTTAGTGGGTCTATCTGACTTTGGCGAGCGTTTTCCACACCAAATTTCAGGTGGTCAACAACAGCGTGTTTCCATTGCTCGTGCATTAGCCCCTAAGCCTAATCTTCTATTACTTGATGAGCCCTTTAGTGCATTAGATGAAAACTTAAAAAATAAATTGCTTGAGGATGTTTACAAAATTCTTCACAAAGCACAAGTGCCTTCGATTTTTGTAACTCACTCCGTCCATGATGCACTCAATACTGCGGATCGAATCTTAATTTTAAAGGATGGTCATACCCAACAACTTGGATCTCCACACGATGTATATTTTAGACCTGCAAACGAATACGTAGCTAACTTTTTTGGTAAAACGAACATCCTAGACGCAGAAACGATTTCACAAGGGCTCTTAACTTGTGTGGGTACAATACCTTACCGTCATAAGCTTCCTCTTGGTGAGAAACTTAAAATTGCAGTACGCCCAGAAGACTTTTTAGTTAAAACCGAAGAAAATTGTGATGGTATCTGTAGTACAGTAGACCGTGTTCGCTTCTGTGACAGTGGCTGTAGTGAACTTTTGATCAATGTAAAAGACCAACCTGGTATCCAACTTTGTGTACAGTGCCAAGGTGATGAATCTATTTGCCCAAAAGACAATGTTCATGTAGAAATTGTCCCAGAAAAAGTTCGAATCTTAAGCGGCAGTTAATTCCCCTACCCTATCTAAGTTCAAATCAAGTCATAATGTTAAATGAATCAACAATAGTATAAAAGGTTTGGAGATTGATCTAATATCTAGACTTTATTTATTTTTGTATTTGATAAGATTGGTTGGAGGATTTTTTAAGTTTCAATATGTCGCCATAGCCGATTTGAGTAGCCATTGTTTTTTCTAAGTTGTAATCAGTCAGTGCATACAATAAAGAACGAATAGACCCACCGTGCGCCACAATAATGGCTATTTTTAACTCTTGGTTCATAAGTACATTTACAAACCTTTTGATTCGCCTATTAAGCTCCATCAAAGACTCTCCATTTGGAAAAGATTTAGTTTTCCAGCTTCGCATATATTCTTGATAGAACTCAGGCTGTTCAGCTTCTATTTGCCCCCAAGTAAAAAGTTCATAATCGCCAAAGTTAATTTCTCTTAAATTTGGGTCGGTATTAATTGTTTTTTGGGGAAATAATAATTTTGCGGTATCTATTGCTCTACGCAAGTCACTTGAGAAAATTTTGGTATCAGGGGTAACAAATGGGTAACTTATTTTATCAATATTTAAGTTCTTATGTTCAGTAAGAGAGCAATCTGTGTGCCCTAACAAAAGTTCCTTTTCAGTTACTGGCTCGAGGTGACGGATTAAAATAATTTGCTCTGGCATTTGGTTTTCTTTTTCAGTTCAATGAAGATAAATAAACTAAAACGGTTAATTCGCAGGTAACGTTAATTGCACCTAGAACATCTCCTGTGATACCCTTTATTTGCTTTATGCTAAAGGCTCTAAAAGTGTAACAAATGATTGCAAGAATAATAAATAAAGTTCCAGCTTGAGCAAGTCCAATTAGGTATATAGTAAATGCGAAACAAAGTAAAAGTGGAAATTTATATCCAGACTTTCCTAACCCCTCAATAATAGGTTTTGATTTACTCGTTTCATCCTCTGCTGAATATGGAGTATATGGTATTATAATTAAGGAAGAAAGTCTTCCCAGCATCAAAGATAAAATGAATGCAACAAAAATAGATGAAACTTCTACAAGGCAAATATAGCGAATTAAGATAACAGAAAAGAGAGCAAGTGCTCCATATGTCCCAAGCCTAGAGTCTTTCATAATTGCTATTTTTTTATCAGGAGAAAAAGCACCGCCAAAGCCGTCAAAGGTATCCGCGACTCCATCTTCGTGAAATCCACCTGTCATCAGCAAGCAGGCTAACATTGCTAATGCAATAGAGATTTCTCGCGAAACGCCAAGGTTATAAAATCCCAAACAAACAGCCCAACTACAAAAGCCTAAAATCACACCAACAACAGGAAAATACTTTGCGCATTTTGAAAGGTCTTCCACAGTTGGGTTTAAGTCATGAGGAACCGGGAATCTGGTTAAAAATTGTAATGCTACTAATAAATGATACATCAATAGATCTCTCGTTTTATAGTTTACCTTCTAAAACTTCATCAAGGCTAGCTGTATGATTGAGCACGTAGCATGCAGCTTTTATAACAGGCACAGCCAGGCAAGCTCCTGTCCCCTCCCCTAGACGAAGACCTAAGCGAAAAACTGGGAACTCTAGGCCTAATTTCTTTAGTAGCATTTCGTGTGCGGGTTCACCCGAAATCGAAGACACAATAAGGTTTTCTTTCACATTTTTATCTACTTTTATCGCAACACAGGCTGCAGCAGTAGTAATAAAACCATCCAGCAGGATAGGTATGCCATGCTTTGTAAGTTCAATAAAAAAGCCCGTCATTGCAGCGATCTCAAATCCACCAACTTCTTTGAGAACCTCAAGAGGCTCATGAACTGATTTAATTCGAAGTAAAGCTTCTTGAATTATGATCGTTTTTCTATGGACGCCCTCTTGATCCAATCCTGCACCAGGTCCTGTAATTTGGAATGGGTCTAAGTTTAGTAACTTTGCAAAAATAGCAGTTGCAGATGTAGTGTTACCGATGCCCATTTCTCCAGCGCCACAAATTGAGACATGGTCCTCTACAGCGCGCAATGCAGCATTTTTGCCAGCTTGGATACTTTGTTTCAATCCATCTTCAGTAAGTGCAGCTTCCAGCTTGAGGTTACCCGTGGGGCCATCAACACTGGCTTCATAATAACTTTTAATTTTTGAATTGAACAAAGTAGATTCTTTATTCAAGCCCTGCACACCGCAGTTAATCACCTCTACTTCAACGTCATTAGCCATTGCAATTGAATTAATTGTAGCTTTACCCGCCTTAAAAGTTTTTAGCATTAGACTTGTCACAGATGATGGAAACGGACTAATACACTCTGCATTTGCGATACCATGATCACCAGCAAATACAGACACACGTGCTTTGTCGATCTGAGGGGTATTTGTTTTTTGGCATTGAGCAATTTTTGCTGCAAAATACTCCAAGTCGCCTAAACTGCCTATAGGTTTGGCAAGGTTGCTCATTTTATCACAAGCTGTATCAAAGTAATTCAATTTTTCCTCCCAAAGCTAAATAATGGACATATTGGATCATCGGTCTGAAGTTATAAAAATACATGTCGAAGATAAAATTTATCTTTGACATCAGTTTTTACTAGCATAGCGCATTCATTTAGGTGTATAACAAAAGAAAGTATATGCTAGAAGTCATCAAATGAAGAATCTTCAAAGAGTGCATCTTCATCTGCTTTTTCTTTTTCCTTCATTACCCAGGGGTCACGTTTTGCATATAGGTCAAGGTAAAAAGAGAAGTTTTCGAAATCATTTGGGTGACCATGAGCAACAATCTGTTCAAACAAGGCTTTTCGTTTGCTTTTATCAACCCATTCAATTAAGAAAATATGTTTTGCACTAAAATACTTTTGTTTTGTAAGCTTGATCAGTTCTCGTTCAAAATACTCTTGATTGGCAGCTAGATCATTGATGTAAAGTATTTTGTTTTCAGAGGTTTGGTACAGACGAAATAGTTCTTCTGCAATTTGATTATTTAATTCCTGATTTTTCTTTGGTACAGGAAGTCTAAACTTTAGTTTTCGAATACGATAATAATTGCTGTAAGACATAAATAGTGTGTGATTCTCATGACTTAGTTTTGGGGTTTCTTTAAGGTACTTTAGTAAAACTTCCATTGCAGGAGTATGATAAGGTTTACATGTCATCACAAAGCTTAAAACTTGATCCATATCTGCCGGTTCTGCATTTTCTAAAAACAGGTCTAAGTTTTGTTGCCAATTGACAGGAAACCATAATAGCTTATTAAACTTATTAATGCAGTTTATCTGTTCGTTTTTATCATCTGGAATAGGATAATTCCCATAGGTTAAAGGCGCTAAATGACTTGTAGAAGGAAGTGACCAAAACGGAGAACTAAGCACTAGGTCTGAACTGTAATTTTCTGAGTGAGTACCGCCATGAAACATACCTTTAAATATATCAAAGTGCTCACTATTTAGTTCCATGAGTTTTGTATTCAAAACAATACGCTTGTGTGGTGCTCCAACAGAAGCAAATACTTCGAACAATAGAAATATATCTTCTTCTTCACGAAATTTCTTAATCATTTTATCTAGCCACAGATTAAATTGAACTTTATTCAAATGTGCTGTCACATTTTTCCATTCCTTTGAGGGCAAACCACTTACTGCATCCGCAATAAATTCATCATAAATGATGGCGTCTGCTTTAGGTAAGCGTTTCTTGCTTTTGATAAGTTTAATTAAATCCTCATTATGTATCGTTATCCGTCTCTGTTCCTTTAACCAAGTGATAACTATTTCTTTAGTGACCGCCCTCGTAATGAAAGTAGCTTGAATTGCCTTTTGTTTTTCATCCAAAAAGCCCCACTCCTTCATAAGCTCTTTTTTACGTTCCTGAAAAGAAAAGTAGGAATCTGGAACTATAGGTTTCTTGGTTTTCTCATAGTTTTCGGCTTCATCCAAAACAATTAAGTCAATAAAGCGATTAAAGAAAGGGTCAATGTTTTCAGAATAAAGTTCTAACCCAGCTAGTGTTTGATAATGCGTATTCGGGCCAAGACTTAATAAGAAACTCCTATACGGCTCTTTACTGTTTACTAAAGTATCCTCATGTAATTTTACCGTATCATCATTGATATGATTCTTTTCGTATGCGAGCTGAAGAACCCTAATTTGATTAATTTGTGAATTCCCAGGTTTTAAATGTTGGATTTGAGCATTCAACATTTCTTTTATATTTTTACGTAATGAAAAGTTTTTTCCTAGATAATTATATGACATAAGTGCAAGCGGAGAAATTTCGAAAGGAGGCTTTTCAAACTTAGGTTCTTCTTCTTCAATTTCTTGAGGGTCACGAAGTCCACCAAAGTAGTTTTGTTCGTTTAAAAGATTCTTGCTTGCCTTTATTAAAAGATTCAATTCAGCACTAGTTAATTTCTCTTCCTTAAAAAATGAGGATACAATCTGTAATATTTTTTGCTGTATATCATCATCATTGTTTTTAGCAAGCAAAGCTAACAACTTTAGGTCTCTATTTTGGGCTACATTTTCCACTGCTTCATACATATATTCTTTGTCAATAGGCCCGAAAGCTTGATCTATATCTGACCATTCACTTAAATTGTTTGCCAAAAATTGAATATAGGTTTCGACTTCATCTTTTGAAATCTCGAAAAAATTTACTGTATAAAGAGCAGATTCTTCATCAATTTCATGCTTTAAAATAAGTGAATGCCATTCGGAAAAATTAAGAAAAGGGTTCATGCGGTTTAACGCAACATTCGTGACTTCATAATCAGTGTCATCTTCAAGGAATTTGGTCCACGATTTTACATAATCATCTATAAACTTATTATCAGGCTTTACTTCCTTAGGGTAAGCAACTATAAATGTATTCAATTCTTTGACCATTTGCACATTAAAGTTTGGATTCGAGACCACATCCCCTAAAAGCTTAAAGTAAGTTTTGTATATAGGGATATATGGAGTGAAATTTTCACTGCTATTTTGTAAAAAGAAATGTTCAGCTAATCGAACGGCAGAAATCTTTGCAGGCATCGAATAACCTTTTGCATTATCTAATATCATACTTAATTGTTTACGGTCTATGCGGAAATAATATAAATCACAATAACGAATAAGCTTTAAGTTCTTTTCAGTGAACTTATTATCTAAAAATTCTTTTGCTAAGAAGTTACTTAATGCATTTAGATTTAGGTCTTCATAATCGAGATTTCCTTCAAATTCCACTAACATTTCAATAACTGAAGGTAAATCATCATCAGTTAGCTTATTTCCAATAAGGGATAGCAAGGCAGGACTTAAATCTAGTTTCTCATCACGAAGGAACTGTATTAAAACCTTAGATCTTTCGTTCCTTAGATTTAAGTTGTTAACATGATTGCTTCTACCATATTTCAAAAGTAAATCAGATAGTCCCAATGCTTTTTTCACTTGATTTATATTACCATTTAAAAAATTGTTTTTAAGCAGTGCTTCAGACTTATAAAAAGGAATTGAAGACATGTGTTCTTGGTACTTTTGCGCATAGATTTCTGCTTGATCTAAAGGCATATAATACACATATTCCCCAAAGGAATAAATTTGCTGTTCCTCTGTTTGTTTTGTATAGATGCGCATCACCAATTCCGAGTCCATCAGAAAAAGATAATCTTTAGGATCTTTAACATTTAAAATAATGGTATTTATCTCTGTTCTTAAATCAGGAATCTTTTCTGATGGTAAAGAGAAAAGTAACAGTTTTTGAATTGATTGACTTAATTCATCTTCTGGTTTCCCACTTAACCATTTTTTATATTGACTAAGTGCTTGTTGATCAACTTTTTGTGCAATGATTGCCTTTAAAACATTTACATTTATACTTGGTTTGTGTTTACTAAGCTCAATAAGGTACTTGTTTGAAAAATCCGCATATTGTTTTGGATTAAGCTTGTTTGATTCACTGTTATCATCAATCTGGTTTTCCTCTGGTTGAATAAAAGAAAAAGAAAGAGCAAAACGAAAAGCCACTTCAATTTGTTTTTCTTTATTAGAGTGGCTGAGGTGAGCCATCAAACCTTTTTCAACGAGTGTCTTATCTTGGGGTAATTGTTTAACCATATAATTGAACCAAATATTTACAGTCGTTTGAGCAATTTTATCAGAAGGTAGAGATATGATGTCTTCAAACTCCAAAGAATTATTTATGACTGCTTCTTCGATATTTTCAATTGGTGCATTTGCTAAGAAAATTTTCTTCTGTTTAGGTACATCAAAGTATATATCATTGGCTTTTTCAAGCCACTTAAGCATTGCACTATATTCCTCACTCTCAAATAATTCTATCCCAGCTTTCAAGTCATTTTCTTTAAGGTTATCAAACTCCAGAAGCTTGATATATTCTTTAAGTATAATTTTCCCCTCTAAAAACGAACGTCTACGTTGTTCGTCAATAATATTTTTATTGCTTGTTCTTCCCAGAAAACGCATTAAAACCTTTTTAACTTCCTCATCTTTTTCATTTAAGAAAGCATCTTCCAACATATGAAAGTTAGGCCCATTGCTACTTCCTAAGTAGGAATATTTGGGGACAACTAATGTACCTACTGCTTTTGCAGTTCTTGCTCTAATAGCCCAGTTTTCATGATATAATAAAGCATTTAAATCCTGCACTTCCTCTTTCCAATTTCCGCGTTCATAACAATGAATTGCGGCAATTTGTACGTGTTCATTCTCGTGGTAGAGCAATTTTTTTACATGAAGTTTTGTTGTTGAAGATTTGGAGTAAGTTGAAAGTAGTTCTAATGCTTCCACAACAACATCTACAGATTGGTCTTTAAAAAGTGGGTAAAATTGAGTTTCATCTAAATCAAAGTCTTCTTTTGATTTATCATCTTCATCAACAAGAAGCATAATTCCTTGTAAAGCAGCTAGGCGAACTTCTTCATTTTGATCTTGCAAAAGCGTATATAATATCTTACAGCTATTTAGATCATTCTTTTCTATTATTTTTTCGATACCCTTCACACGCTTATAGGGCGCTGCATCAGTTAAAAGAGGAATCGTAAATGCAAAACTTTCATAAAGTTGCTCCTCCATACCAAGTTGTGAGGCCACATAAATATCTCGATTACTAGGCTCTTGCAATAGATTGCGTTTGTATAAAGCTTGGTGTAAGGCTGGAGAGAAAGTATTTAAGTTCAGTGGATGCTCTGCATCAGTCTCTTGGTCTATTGACTTATAGGCTTGAAGTAATTTCGTGAACTCTTCTTCGGAAAAAGTCTTTTTTTCCTGATTTTTCTTTCGATCAATAGCTACTAAGAGTTCATCTAAGTTTGTAATCCTAGGATTAATTTGTCTTGCAAGCGAGAGGCTAACTTCTGGAAAAACATCATAATACTCCTCTAAGTCAACTAAGTTATCATTCGTTATTGTTCGTAATAAGTATTTATTTTCTGCTGCTTTATTCCACGATATTTTAATTTTAGCAAAAAATCGAAATGCCTCTGAATTGGGAGAAGAGGACAATATCGAGTAATAGTTTTGTGGTTTTTCACTCTTTTTAATATAAGAGATCAAAGCTTTGGCATGCTCCGAACGATATACTCTACTTAAAGCATAATTTGTTTGCGCAAGTTTTCTTTGACTTAAACTCTCTGAGAAGCCTAGTAAGAAATCAAATTTTTCCTGAGTCTCTAACTCTGTATTTGTATATGCAAAAAGAATATTCATATACTCTTTTCCAGTAGCTGCTTTCAATAAATCCCCCAAATCAGCATGTGATAGGGATTCAATCTTTTCTTTCAGCTGCTTATAGGGTTCTGATCCAACCTTGGGAAAAGGTTTAGCTATATCTAGTGCTAATAGGTGACAAGCACTTAGGTAAAGGGTAACAACTATCATTAGCCATGAAATTTTCATTGACTCTCCTTCAGTTTAGCAAGTGCCGTTTCACGGATATGCTTATCTGCCCATACATCAAATGTATACTTACCAGGATCTTTTTTCTCTATTGCCGCTTGAGCTAGCATACGAACTCGTAAGCTTTCATCTGATAAGCCCAAAAGTAAAAAAGAAATTTCTTGACGTGCAAGCAATGAAAGTAACTTAGTCTTTACATCATCATCTCCTCTAAAGTAAAGAAATGCATAAAGCTGAAATTTTTCTTTATCTTGTATCTTTTGAGATTTACTAATTTCAAATGCCTCTTGAAATAGGTTATCAAGTGAACGTTGATTTTTAATGAAGTAGTGAAGAATACTGAGTTCATAAACCAAGGCTTTTGTGTTAGGCCAATTTACCTGAGTCCAAAGAATTTCACCATTTCTATTTATAACATATAGAACATCAATTTCTTCTTCGAGTTTTTTAAAGAAGACATCCTCTCTGTTAGTTGGGTGATTCATCCCAAATGCAAATAGGTATTTAGATTTAAGTTCATCACGATGTTTACTTTTTGCAAACTGTTGAAAAGGTTCACGGTTTGCCGACCATAGGGGCATTTGCCAATACACAATAAATTGTTCGTCATGAAGATCTGGAACTGCACTAACCCAATTTTCATATTCAAATTCTTGGGCTATAAGGAAAGAACTTAACATTAAAAATAAACTAATATACTTCATTTTTTTCCTTCCCATGTTCAATTAATGGCCACATTTCATCCCATTCAAAGGGCCGGCTAAATTCTCCATAGTGACAGGTTTGACAGTCTCCTGCACCAAGAGGACGATAACGGTACAAAACTTTGCCCCCTTTTAAGCGCTCCTGTACATGTTGACTCCCAGGCCCATGACAACTCTCACAACCGACATCAACAAGTTTACGATCCTCAAAAATACGTTCATAGCCAGACTTTTCACCAAAGCCTACGACATGGCAACTGATACATTTAGGATCTGCCTCTGCATGATTATCTTTAAGCGTTTGAAATGCTTTAGCATGACCAGACTCTTTCCAGGTCTCAAATGCTTCAGCATGGCAACCAGCGCATTGCTGTGTACCAACATACTCGGCATGTTGCTTCACTCCAGGAATATAGTCATCAGAAAGCTGACCTGGATCATCTACTTTGAGTTTTGTTTCTTTTACTTCCTGGCGGTATTTAGCGACTAACTGTTTAATTTTCACGTCTTCTGGAACCTGCTCAAACAATAAAGGAATATCAAAATCACAGGATGCTATTTTTCCTTCTTTATACTCTGCTAATGCTAAACCAACATTTTTTGCTTCATTCGTTGTATAGAATATATAGCTGCGGTTGACCTTTAATAAATCTTGAAGTGGCTGACGTACTTTCCCACCAATTATGAAATCAAATTCAAAATAGTCATTCGCTAATTGTTTTAATTTTTCTTCATTACAATAAGCAAGTAGAATTTTTATATCTGCTTCTTCTTGGCTGATTTGTTGAAGGGATTGTTTCATATCTGTCACTTTAATACCTGGTGAATTTCTTTTAGCAATTAAGTTTGGATCAACAACCCCAGTAATGAGTATTTTGGTGCCTTGGTGATCCACTTTAACAAATGGTTGCAGAATTGGTTGTGCAGTTTGGGTATCGACAAGATTTGCAGAAATCAGTGGAGGTCCCGGAAGTTTAGCGGCTTCAAGTAACTCCTGCTTCGTTAATAAGCATTCTCCTACCCCTACATTCATAGCATGGAATCCCATTTGATTAAATGCTTCACGAACTTGTTTATATAAAACGAAATCATAATCTTCAGTACCTGATATCGCATTTCCTGCATCAACACGTATTTGGAAAGACTCTTTTTGTTCTTTTACCGCAGTTTGAATACGAGCAAGCCCCCCATATTGTCCAGTAAAACATCCACAGGGTTCCAACTTACCGATGGTATCACAAGTAAAGATCAGTCTAAGAGTTGCTCTATCTAAGTTATTTTTAGAACAACTTATGCATAGCAAAAGTGAAAAACTAAATACAAGAAATGCTTTAATCATATCAATAGACAAGTGCATAGGTAAAAATATTTACATTCATTTGTTGGCTTTCCTTAATTTCATTACCACCACAACAACAACACCCCTTGGCATTTTTAATATCATTCAAACCATCCTTGGAGTAAACCAAAGCTAACCGATCATCAACAAATAATCCTTCTAGCTTCGTAGTCCCTCCAGTTGATAGATGTAATGATTTCACTTCATAAACAAGGCTAAAAATGGGGTGGTTCATAGAGATTTCTTCTAACTTTATATCCGGAAGACTAGACTTTAAAAAATTACGAAAAGCCTTATCCCACTTAGGATCAGAACAACTTGGTGATGCCAACACAAAACCACCTTCTTTCAAATAGTCTGCAAAGCCGTTAGTTTCATCTGATGAAACCTTAAAATTGCCTTCACCTGAGAAGATTATAAATGGTGTTTGGTATAGATTTGGATCGGTTAGACGCACATCTTTAAGTCTTGTTGAAGCTTTAATTGAAGTATTTTGTTTAAGTTTTGACAAAAACTTAGTAGCAAAACATACAGAACTTTGGTTACCTGCATAAACTAAATTGCCGCAACGGACTAAATCCATTTCTTTTACTTTTGATTCATTTAGGTCTGCTGCAAAGCTCCAACTTACTAATAGTATAGAAATTGTAATAGCGATATATTTATTCATGCTCTTCTCCTGTAATTTTCTCAAAGTAGGCTTCAATCAAGCGTTGTTTTTTACGGTTTCCCTGAGCACCATCCACTCCTTCACTGCCAGATTGACTACGAAACTCTTTTGCTTGTTGCACCTTGGTTCCTACTTTTACTTCTTTGTCGATACCTTTTTTAGTATCATTGACTTTCTGATTACCACTTCCAGCTGCTTCAGGATTTGCTTCTTGTTGATTTGGTTCATTGCCCAATAAATTAATATTAGGTTGCATTGGGCCCATACCATTCACATTGGTATTATTACCTGAGGGACCATTTCCCATGCCATGTCCAAATCCTCGACCACGACCTCGGCCCATACCTAGTTTTTTGCACATGGACATTTGCTGAAATGATTTTCCAGGATCCATACCTAACATCATACGCAGATATTGATCTAGCTCATTACTCATACAACTTTGATTACTTTGAGAGTTACAAGGTTCTTCAAAGATTTCATGCATTGCTTGTCGTAGTTTCTCTGCACGACTATATGACTCAGGGCCGTCGGAAATCAAAAATGCCTCAACACTATCAGCCGAGAGCTGCTCTAGTCGCTTTTCTTTAATCAATTCGGCTAAACGCATTGCTGAAGAAGCAGCCTTTGGAAACAACTCACTTGCCTCGCCAGCGTGATCCCACAAGTCTGTTTGCAATTGTTCAAGTTCATCTTGTATATACTTTTGCTCACTTGCGAGTTTTTTCATATTTCGCTGATCCGTTAAGCTTAAATCTCGAACCACGTTATAAGCTTTAGCCTTTTCTGTTAACTCTGTCTGCAATTGATACAAATATTTAAAACGGTTGAAATCATTCACTAACTTATTCATTTTACTCATATCTTGCATAGGTTCTTCAATTTTTTCCTGATAATTCAGTGCTTGATCTTCAAGCTTTTGTTTAAGTTCTTTTGCTATTTTACCGAGTTCATCTCCTTGCTTTTTTAATGCATCATTTGTCATTCCTTGAGACATTTCACCCATTTGTTTTTTTGCATCATTACTAGCTTCACGAATCTTATCTGCCATACCTTTCAGTTCTTTAGCAAACTCTTTTTCGATGTCATAAAGTGGTTGCTCGCGTCCAAACTTTTCAAACTCATTAGCAAGTTTATTTAATTTACTGGCAACCTCTCCTTGTTTCTTCATGAGCTCCATAAGTTTCTCTTGCGTTGCTTCGCTGTTATTCCCATCTGCAATCTGCTTTTTGAGGTCCTCAATTTCTTTAACAAGTTTTTTCTGCTCCTCAATTAAATCAGCTAGTTTATTTTGTAATTGATCATATTTTCCTGCTGCATCTTCAATAGATTTTTTCTGACGCAAGTAATTATTATATTCTTCCACAGACACAACATTTAGGTGAATCATTTTTGTAATAGTAGTTTTAGGGATTGGAGCATTATCTGTTGTATCAGCAAATAAAGATATAATATCACCAGGTAAAACTCCTAAATGAGAAAGCTTAATCGTTGAAACCGCAGTGTAGTTTCGTTCATACTTATTAGCAGGTTTGAACAAAAGCGGAGGAGAATATAAACCATTAATTGCACGATGTAGGCGAATATCCTCAATACCATAATCATCACGTGCATCAATTTTAATTTCTAAGACAAAATCTTCTGTGATAAAAGAATGTCCTTGTGGATTTATAATTTGAATACTTGGTGCCTGGTCCACAGACATATGAATACTACCTTTTAATAATTCTGCATTCATAATTCCTGTTTCGTCAAACATTTGAAATTGTTGACGAGAGTTCTCCGTAACCTCAAGAGAACCTTTAATACTTTTACCGTCACTAACCATGATTAACTCTTGTTTATCTTTTAAACTAGAATAAATAATTTTACCATCTTTAAGGGGACGATTAGAGTGAATAGTATATTCAATGGTTGAGCCCTCCAATGCAGTAACTGTATTAAATTGAAAAGGTTTAAGCTTATACTTTAATCCAGTATAAGCTGGAGGAATGACTTTGATTTCTGCAGACTCTAATTGAGGAGTAAAAATCACATTACAGTCATGCTGTTCACTTCTTGCTCGCTTATCTGCAGTATGGACATAAAATACAAGTGCCGCTTCTATATTCTCAATCTGAACAGCAAACAAATCCTCTGTTTTTTTATACATAGGTAAGGTTTGCATTTGCTCCTCATTACCTTTTGGGAAATAACTAAGAAAGAGTTCTTCAGGATGATGCCCCTTAGATTTTGCTTCAATCACCAGGTTATCTCCAAAAATAACTTCGGCTTTACCGGCAAGTGGATTTGTAATATGTAACTTAGTAAATGAAAATGGAGGATGGTCACCAAAAGGATCTACAAAACGTAAAACTTCTAACCAAGCGACTTTATATGCCGGAATCATAGCTAAAATAAAAATAAATATGGCTAAAGCTGCTAATTTAAATTCTCTTTTTAGACCAGGTTTTACTAAGGATTTACTAAAATCAAAATCTTTAAATGATAAGCCATACTGCCGAAGCACTTCTTTGTTGATTTCTTTAGTTCGTTCAGACATTTCACCATTTTCCATCTGCTCGTGCAAATCTAAATAGTTGATTAAGGAAGAGCCAACTTTTTGGTTTTCATCTTCAATTGAGCGAGCAATAGATCTTGGACGAGAAATCTGTATATATGCTTTATAAAGCCATAAAAGAACCATAATACTGCCAGCAAACAGAGATACGATAATTAGCAGTATACGTTGCATTCCCGTAAGGTGGAAAACGATATCCAACGTTGCGATGATAACAATATATAATAAAGCAAACTTTACTGCCTTAAAGAGCTGCTTTGTTCCTAAGTTTAAGCGTTCACGTCGATCAGCTAGCCGCAAGTATTCAATGTATTTTTCATATTTCATTAGCAAAGTCCCCACTTTCTTCTAAGGTACCAGTCTAGGCCGAGAAAAAATAAAATGATGTATGCTAGAAACCAATTATCCCATAATGGATCAAGATGACTACGCATTTCACTACCTTCATTATTTCTTTTAGAAAGTTCTTCTAATAAGGCACTGATTTCTTCGGGTGTAACAAGCAACCTTCCACCGGTTGCCTCTGTCATAGATTTTAGGTATGCTGGTCGAACTGCAACTTCTTTTTCTTCTGTTTGGTTTTCAATACATGAGAATAACAATTCTTCTGTTTTTCCCTGTGGGTTCTTCCAAGTAACTGAATAAATACCCTCTTTTTCTGGTCTAAAAGAAACTTCATACCGATAGGGTACCTCTAAATTCTGCTGCAAGAACAATTGATGCATTTGATTATCTGGAGTAGTGATTTCAATCTTTTTATTAAAATTTGCGCCAAAAACTTGATCACGAACCGCAACCTGAAAGCGGTTATCATCTCCTAGAAGAATTCGGCTATAGTCTTGCTTAAAGCTGAAATCTCGCCCGGGTATAAATTCACCATTATGAATGATCCATAATAGCAACTGATTCCAGTAAGACTGATAAAGCTCTGGAAATTTTTTTCGGTCAGAATGAAAACGCCATTGCCACATACCACTAAAGCCAATACTTATGACTTGGCCCTTTCCCATTCTACGATAAATGATTCCTGGTGACTGATCACTTGTTTCGTCTACAGCAACGCCCAATGAAATGGAGAGTGGTTTAGATAACTCTACGTTACGTACCAAGCGTAAACCTGGTAAAGGAGTACCACCATTTGTTGCCTGATCAACTTCAAATTGCTTGAAAAGTGAATTACGTTTGCCTTCTAAACTAGGTAATAAACTTACATTACTCACACCGGAAGCACTCCAGACGACTGGCTCAAGTTTTTTTCCTACATCGTCTGAAAATGCATTCCCTCTTAAAAAGACTAAATTTAAACTCTTTGTGTGAACCGCATCACTAAGTTGTTTAACTAAAGAATCATCTAATAAACGGTTAATGTTTTTTCCTAAAACAATAATATCATATTTTAGGAACTCCTGAATATCTTTAGGTAAACTTGTTTGTTCTTCAAATGTCGTTGAGCTAATACTTCCTTCCTTAAAGTATGTGAAGGAATCAAGTTTGATCATGTTATTTTTAGTGAGGAATCTACGTAAGAATGTAGATTCCCAATGAGGCTCTCCCTCTAACAACAATACGCTTAACTGATCATCAATACATTTTATATAAATTCCAGAATTATTATTTTTATAATCTGCCTCAGCATCAAGTTCAGATACACGTACCTGATAAAAATGGCTACCTAGATCTGCTTCAGTAATTGAAAAATGCACTCTTACTTCTCTTTCATTCTCTAAGAAGATACTCTTAGTTTGTAATACTTCATCACCACGCATTAAGTCTAAGGAGACTTTTTCATATTGACAAGACTGGGCACGTATCACTGCCTCTAATAAAAATGATTTATTTTGAAATACATAATCCTGAGATGCATCAAGCAATACACTTAAGTCCCTTGTTTCACGGTCAGACCCAACTGGTATTGCGTATAATTCTGTATGCATATTTTGAAGGGTTGCCGCAGTTTCTAATGCAGAAATCCCCTGAAAGTCATGACCATCGGTAAATAAAATCATTGCTGAAATAGAAAATGGGGGCTGCGTTTTTAAGAATTCACTCAAAGAATCATGAAATTTAGTATTTGTTCCTTGAGCCTTTAGAGCTTGTAATTCTTGTTCGTTCAATGGTTTCGTTTGTTTATCAAAAGCAAAGTATTTTAAGTTCAAATTTGCTGGCTGTTTTACCTGTTCCCAGATTCGTTTTACATAGTCTAATCGTTGTTCACCCTCAACATCTGCTTGCAACATACTTTTTGATTGGTCAAAACCAATTGCAACAAACTGTTCATTTCGAACTAAAGGTTCTTGCAAGCTTTTAGATGGTTGCAGAAAGATCACCATCAATATGGTAAGTGCAAGCACTCTACAAGTAAGTAAAATATTCCGTTGTTTAATTGTTAAACTTTCCGCAGTTTGCAAGTAAATATAAATGGTGTAAATCAGTAGAAGAACACTCGCCAACAAAATATAAACAGAATCTATTATTGGGTTAAATATCATATCCGGCTTAACCTTTTAAAGTATTGAAATAAAAACATTTCTATAATAAGGAAAATTAAACAACCAATCAAAAAGTAATGGAAGATATTTTTTCCTTCTTTAATATCATCATAAGCTTGTGCCCCAGTTACAACATATCCAGTGACCTCTGTAGATGTGGGTAATTTACTTTTGTCCAATTTCAACAAGTTTGATTCTTTACGGGTCACATTAACTGGGAGCGAGACTTTAAGTCGCTGTCCTTTATAAAGCTGATAATGCCCTACTTCTGCAGGTGAAAAACGTATCAACATTCGTTCATCATTTATTCCTTGAGTATCAACATTAATAGGTTCCATGTTAGGGTCTAAAAATTGGTTTTGCTTCATATCAGAGCGCCAAATTTCTATAGCCATAGGCTCACCTAATGAATAAAAGTCCTGACGGATTTCTCTTGGATCTAACTGCTCAATAATCTGTTGAATCCATATAGGAAAGAAGTTTCTTGATGCTAAGTTACTTGCATTCTCTGCAGCAGAAAAATTACATAACAAGAATTGTCCCCCTCCAACATAGTTTACTCCCATCGCTGGTGTACCATCACTAAAATTCAAAAGAACTTCACCATTACCAGTGGGTCTAGACTGAAAGTAACGGTAAAAATCTATTTTACCTAAGCTTTGTCGGTGCTCTTTTGCAAAGGTCTGTAAAAAACCACTATTAAAATCCCCTTTTAATAGCTGAATGCGACCATTTGATAAATTCTTAGCATTTAGCAAACGATCTGGTAAAAATGGCATAGTCTGATCACTCAAGGCATGCAGTTTTTGAATTGACTTAATATCATCTATACCTTCCATGAAGTAGACCACTCGCCCACCGTTTACTTCCATAAACCTCATTAATAATTCTGCAGTTTCATCTGTAAGCGGATAGATACCAGAAATGATTACCTTCTGGATACCCGTCAATTGGACTTCACTCAAACTATTTGACGGTAAAACTTTTGTTACTAGGCTACCACTTTGATCTTTAAATGGATTGATAGCGGCTCCCAAGATGTAATTAGCATGATCTATTTGGTAATCTAAATCAGTCAGCAATAAGATTTCTTCTTTATCCCGTGCATCAACAGTTAAGAAGTACTGATTATCCTGTGGCATCCCATCAGGTGTTATCGAAAGTTTTATTTGATGAAGCCCAGCGCCACCGACCCATTCTTCAATAGGTATAAGCCCCACACTTTGGGGTGGAATCTCAAATTTATAAATCTGAGATTGTTCATTATTTATTAAAACCTCTAAATTATCTTTATAAGTTTGATTAGAATAGTTTGCAATACGAACGCTTCCGGACAATGAACTATTGGCTAATACAACGCTTTGTGTCAATTCAATATCCAAGATTGCACGATTACTACGGTCCTTCAAGGCAGTATCCACATAAAAGACACGGGTCTGCTTTGGGATATTTTCTAAGTTTACCATTGTCCAATTTTCACGCTGAAAATCAGACACAATAAAAATTTCTGCCGGTTTAGCAACTTTATTAATATCACGTGCTGCTAAATTTTTAGCTGTTTCAATATGAGCTGTACCCTTGCCATCTGGCCGATTTTTTAGGAATGCCAATAATTCAGCATGTTGTTTAGAGGCTCGTGGAAAGCAGCGAGTAACGGTATCTCCTGCTAGGTAAAGGTTTACTGCATCATCATTACTCAAACTATGAATAATTTTTTCTATTTCTATTGTGGCATTTGATGCGGGTCTATTTCCTTGGTGTTCAGCATACATAGAAATGGAGTGGTCTAAAATAATATAAACAAAACGACCTGCCTCTTCTTCTTTATCTTCAGCACCAAACTTATTCCACATAGGCATTAAAAAACAAAGTATCAAAAGCAGAATAGCAATTGTTCTTAAAATCACCATAATGATATGTCGTAAACGAAATAATTTAGACCTTTCGCTCAAAGACTTTTTGATAAATGAGATGTTAGAAAACATCAAAACTTTAGGAAATTTTTTATTAAGTAAATGTATGATCAATGGTATTGCAGCCAAGGGTAATAAATACAGTAAAGAAGGTAGGTTCAAGAAATTCATACATCATCTCCATAACGAACACCCAAGTAAGTCTCAAGTGCACGTTGATATGGCTGATCGCTCTTGATTATGCTATAATCAATTTGACGTGCCTGACACATCTGTTTTAAGTAAATTTCAAATTTTTCAATTTCGCTCATGTATGCTTGACGAATCTCAGCAGGCTCTAATTGAATACTCTCACGTGTTTCCATGTCAACAAACCGAACACGATCTAAGTTAGGAAGCTTTAATTCATCAGGATGTAAAACATGCATCATGAATAAGTCAAAATTACGATGTAAAAACAAATCCATTGCATCAAAAAAAGGTTGATGAACTTCCCAAAAGTCTGATAAAATAACTAAGCGACCACGTTTTTTAATCATGGATTGACAACTCTTTAGAGCACGACCTAAATTCGTTTTCCCTTTGCAACGGTGTTCCTCAAGCTTCCGTACAATTTTCATCATATGTGCATGAGTTCCCCCTGGTGGAATGAAGCCTTCTAGTTTATCACTCACAAGTATTAACGCAACTTTATCTCCCTGATGGATCATCAAGTATGCAAGAGCAGCAGCAAGCTTACTTGTAATACCAAATTTTTCATTTGTACCGTGATAGGCCATTGATGCACTAACATCAACCACTAAGTAAGCAATCATGTCAGTTTCGTTTTCATAGCGTCTGGTAAATAATTTACCTGTTTTAGCGTAAAGTCGCCAATCAATTTGTTTTAAGTCATCACCTGGATAATAGGGCGAAAAGTCTTTAAACTGTGCTGCAGCACCATGGTGAATGGCACGGTGACGGCCACTGTAGAATCCATCTACAACCGATTTAGCGAAAACTAATAAGTTTTCGTAATTCTGTACTTCCTGAATATTTAACACTTGCCGACTCTTACTCATTTTCAAATCACCTAAGCGTATGCTGGCTCTCTTACTTGCTGGATTAGCATCTGGACGGCTTCAGTTGCACTCACATTTTGTCCAGTAGCTTTATAATTACATACCACACGATGTTGTAAAACAGCTGGCGCGATTAAACGGACATCTTCTGTTTCAGGCGTCAAGCGACCATTTAACAATGCCATGGCTTTGGCTCCCAAAATCAAGCATTGGGATGCACGAGGCCCCGCCCCCCACTGAATAAATTCCTTGGTAGCTTCACTTGGTATGGGGCCATTTGGGCGACTAGCTGTAACTAATTCAACCGCATACTGAATGACGTGATCAGCTACTGGTAAGTCACGTACCAAGCTCTGAATGGATAATACTTCATCAACACTTAGAACTTGGTTCAATGAGTAAAAATCATTAGTTGTCGTTTGCTTTACAACAATCTGTTCTTCTTCAATGGATGGATAATCTAAATGAATTGAAAACATAAAACGGTCTAGTTGTGCCTCAGGAAGAGGATAAGTACCTTCCTGTTCAATGGGGTTTTGAGTTGCTACAACAAAAAAAGGTTGAGGTAACTGTCTTGTTTCTCCTGCACAGGTAACCCGTTTTTCCTGCATTGCTTCAAGAAGAGCAGCCTGAGTCTTAGGTGGAGTACGGTTGATTTCATCTGCTAAAAGTAGGTTACAAAATATAGGACCCGCTTGATATTCAAATTGAAGTTGACCATTATGTTCACGTATAATTTCAGATCCCACAATGTCTGCTGGCATTAAATCAGGTGTAAATTGTATTCGGTTAAAACGAACATCCATACTGTCTGCTAATGATTTAACCAATAATGTCTTTGCAAGACCGGGTACACCAATCAGCAAACAATGACCGCCAGCAATTAAACTAACCAGTAACTCATTAACTGTTTTTTCCTGTCCAATAATTGCACGACCAAGTTCCGCTTTTAAAGCCTGACACTTCTCACTCGCTTCCTGTGCACTGAGTTCCATAATCCTCTCTCCATGTTTTTATATGATTCGGTTTAAAAATACAATACCACTTTCTTAATATTCTCCTAAAGAGAAGATGAAAATTTTACAATAAATTTACAAGCTAAAAATCAGTTTACTTCTAATTACGTAAAGTTGCATTTAAACTGTCATTTATTTAGCTAATATTTATTTTAGCTTTGCGCGTTTATAGCGATCTTTGCGACTTTGAGAGTTATCACGTAGTTCATTTTTATTTTCTTCTAACTCATCTTTTGCATCTACAGAAGTTTTATTTTCTTCCTGAGAATCAAATTTCAGATCATCTAGTAAGGCGGGCCGTTGTGCTTCAACATTTTTAAGTTTATACTGGATTCCGACTCTAGACAAATATAGTTCTATTAAAAACAGAACGAGTGCTATTGTGTAAAAGTAAGAGGTCACATTTCGAAGTTGAGTTTGCGTTTCCATACTCCAAATCTTAGAAAAGTCTGCATGTTCCGCTCCGCCTGTTTGTTCTGCCAAAACCTCTAAGTCTTGAATACGTTCCTTATCAAAGGTCCACTCCATATCGAGATTCGATATGATGGGTCCAAAAGGAATTGCATAACTTCCAGCGACAATACTTCCATTCACCCGCTCTCCTGGCTTTAGCTTAAGTGTATAACCAAAGGTACCAGGCAGTAGTCGTTGCCACTTATACAATTGCACATCTTTCTCCTTGGTTGAATGTACGTATAATGCTGGTGGCGACATTCCAAATGTTTGGTTCCACTTTTGATCATAATAGAGCTTAATAAATAAAGAATCCCCTTCTGTTTTATATTTTAAGCTTAATCCTGCTGGGACATCGGGTTTCATCGTCCAACGAGAAACTGTTTGCAAAAGTGTTCCATATTGTGGCCATGAACGAACTCGCTGCGAATATTCACCAGCAATGGGGAAACTGATTGTTGTTACACGCCCTGCCCCAACTTTCCACCAAGCAAGTAATGGCGCCTGATACTTATCAGTAGTCAAAAAGGTCGTTTTTGCACGTTCACGTATGTAACTTAAATTGTAACCATCAATTTCATTTAGCCACTGAATTTTAGCATTTGAAATTTCTTCCCAAACATTCGTATTTTTAGTTCCAGTAATATCTTTAATAAAAGCAGAACGTGCAACTGCAACGGTTTCTTGTGCAAAGATTGAAGGTAACCTTTCTGGAGATGTGGTAAAGAAGATGCGTCCTCCACCACGGTTCGCAATATCTTTTAAGAAAATAGCATCAGGATCCTGCTCAGTACCAAGCGCTATTACACTGACAGTAATACCTTCCTTTCTCATTAGATCAATTAACTTTTCGTATTGTCCAGGTTCCTCTGAGTCTGCTGCATCAGAAAATAAGATAATATGTTTTTGGCCAATAGATTTAGCTAATTCTTTACGGGCAGCAACAAGACCGGTATAAACATAGATACCTCCACCACCTGCTTGGATTTTTCTTACTCGAGATGTAATGCCATCAACATGAAGAAGTTGCGTCATGGGTACAATGACGTGAGGGCTCGTATCAACGGCAATAACTGAAATAGCATCACTACTATTCAAAAGTTCAATTGTCTGTGCAGCACCTTCACAAGCTAATTGCATCTTACTTTTGCCATTTTCAACAGTCATTCCCATTGAACCGGAACGATCCATAACAATCGCAATATTTGTATTTAACATACGATGTTCATTTTTCAGCTCCATACTAATCGGAAGAATCGTGTCAATTTCAGATTGATAGTAACCACCCATTCCAAAGGAGAACTCACCACCAGACATGATCAAACCACCTCCTTGGAACTTTACATAAAAATGTAAAGCTTCAAGAAAGTCCTCAGGTAGTTCCCAGGCTGGTACATTGTTTAATAAAACAAGATATGTATTTGCTAAATCAGTTTTACTTAAATCACTAAAGTCATTAAAGAAATGTACATCATAACCTTGAGCTTTTAATACTTCATAAAAAGGATCATTGTCATAAGCACTTAAAAGCAATACACGTGACCCTGCACGAACTTCAACATAAGTCTCGGCATCATTATTCCCAACAATATTATCCTCTGATGAATAAACCTTTATTTCATAGTGATGAAATCCTCCTTGAATAATAGAATCACTTAAACGAAGAACGCCCTTGCCATTGATCAATTGCACTTCGCCCTCATCTGCCACATCACCGTCACGTAATAACTGATACGAAAACTTTTTGTTATCTGGTCCTTCAAAGGATGCATCAATTAAAAATTTTTCACCAGGTAGAACACGTTCAGGAAGTTTAATCCCTGTGACTTTAATGTCTTGTCCTTTTGGGTAATGCAGTAGGCGGTAATGAACTTCAATGTCTTGTTGTTTAAGGCGATGCAATAATCCATCTAAGGTGTCAGTACTGTACCCATCCGTCAACACAAGTACTTTAGTTGAACGGTTTGTTTGGGCAATTGACGAGGCTTTAAAAATTGCTTCACCTGTGAGTGTTTCGTCTGTATAAGTTAGGGCAGACTCGGCCCCCTTGGACCGTAATAAAATATCACCCGCATAGTCTATATAAAAAATGCGGTCATGACGCCCCATTGTATCTTCAAGGATTTTTTCCCATTCCTCAATTTTGGGTGCGAGAACAAATTGGTTCGAATCTGAGCGATCTATTAATACATAGAGGTCGATACCTTTATCCTTTAATGAAATTCTAGGGTCAGCAAGTGTTGCAACCAGCAATAAAACGATCATAAGTCTAAGCGGTTTGAATAATTCTTTTTTAAAGAAGAAAAATGCAAGCACAATATAGATTGGGATTAGGACTAACCAATGAGGATTAAGGAAAATCATGTAAGACCTCCCACCTTTTTGAGCTGTTCCTTTTTCTCAAACCACCACCATGAGTAGATAAGTATCAATAAAGTCAGTAGTATCAAAAAGTTTTTAAAGGTTTCACCCTCTTCCCAAACAACTGTAATCTTATTTGTATCAAACTCGATTTCATTTGCAGAACTTGCCTTTAATAAGTCTCCCTCAGAGGCGTCAGCGTAAAAGGTACCACCTGAAACAAGAGTCTTTGGCTTCCCTGCCACTAAAATACTAATTGAAAAAAAGTTACTAGCAGTTTCTGTCCGAAATAAATCATTTCCTAAAAAATTTATTCCTTGAGTACTTACCGTCTGTCCTGATAAAGCAGGAAAACGAATTTCACTGTTGGTTTCAATATTTAAAGCTTGATAAGCTAATTTATTGTATCTCGTCTGCTGAATGCAACGAAATAAAAAAACCATCATACTTGAGGATGTGGCAATTTCTTTACGGTCGAACTCAAAATGACAAATGATTTGTGGGCCTGATTTAGTTTCACGTAGGGACAATAATGATTTATTTCCAAGGTTTAGGATTGGAAAAAACTTTTTGTTTTTTAGGTCTTTTTGAGGTAACCAATAATCAAGTCCTTGCCAATTTATACCTTCAACCAAAGCATGATCTAGAGCCAATACTTGCCCTGAAATGGCTTTTGTGTTTTGACGTAAAAAATAAAGACCTGGCTTATCCCCTATTTGGCCTATACTAGTAATAGGTCGAATAAAAAAGTCTGGTTCTTCAGATTCTAAATGAACTTCTGGAATATTTTGTAGAAATTGAACCAATGATTTTCGTGTATTTTTAGAAAGCCCACTCATACGAAGATTTATCGGGGCAACTTGAGGTTTGACTGCATATATACGATTATCCTTCTGGAATGGATCATCGGGAAGCTGCAATATAAAACGATCTTTCTGTGGGGGGAATACCCCCTTGATCGTCTTTAGTTCGCCCGCTTTTAAAGACACTGACTGCTCAGCAATCAACTTTCCTTCATCGCTTAATATCTGCCAACTAACAGTTCGGTCTTTAGTTGCATGGTTTTTAATCGTAGCGAACCATTTCCCATTTTGTTTGGCAGAAAATCCAGTAAAACCAATATTTTCAAGAGGCTTACCAATCAAAAGCTTCTGTACAAATTGAGGTACTTTTTGGTCATGGTCCGTCACTAAAACAACAAGACCTAATTCATTTACAATCGTGCTCGCTCGAAGCAAAGCCGGCTTCACATCATGATCAGACCTTGTGGGTACATAGTTTTGGAGAGCAAGTTTTGCTTCTTCAAGATTTGCCCCTGAATAAATTGCTCGTTCATCAAGTGAACTACTCATAATTTTTAGATCAACATAGGGCGTTTCTTTACTTAATTTTTCAAGTTCCTTGATCAATTCGTCTAAACCATCTTTCCAGAAGACTTGCATAGATGCAGTTGCATCAATAACAACAGCAATTTTTAGAACTTTTTGAGATTGTATAGATCTTAACTGAAGAAGCAAGATTGCAAGTAGTAAAACTGTAAATAGATTGAGCCATAATAGCCGACTATTCTTCAAGCGTTCAATCCGGCTTCCTGCCTTTTGCTCTATTTTTTCTAAGTTTAATAAAAATAAAGTAGAACTGAAGCGTTTCTTAGATTTACGTTGTAACATATGAATAAAAATAACAAGAGGAATTGCAAAGAGTGCCATAAGTCCCCAAATATTTAAGACACTCATAAACATACCTCTACGACACCATTCAAGACACCCTCTTTCTCGAACTGAGAGGCTAAACTTTTATGACTTAAAAAACGTGCAAAACCAAAACCTTGCTTTAAACAAATCTCACGCCATAGTTGAAAATGAGCTTGATAAGATCGATAATAGTCACGTAAGACACTATCATCAAAAAAACATGTATGCTCACTCATATCCTCTATATCTAACAAGTCCAAATCTCCATCCCAGCCCGGGTTTACTTCTTCAGGGTCTTGACAAACCATAAAAATACTTCGTCCACGGTTTCGTTTTAAAGTAGTTGCAAGAAGTAATGGATCTTGAGGAAACAAGAGGTCTGAAATAATAATTTGAAGAGCGCCGGCTCGCAGTTCTGTTTGATGTAACGCATCAATCATTCCTCCCTGTGTCCCAGTGAACTGAAGAGTAGGGCCTACGCAATCATACTTTGATAAACGAACGGTATTACTTGATTCAAGTCCCCAAATCTGATAGGATGCTCCAAGCTTTTCGCAGGCCTCAATACAAAAATGCAATAATACTTTTGTTAGCAATTCTTTATTAGAAGTCATAATCATAGAATTCGAGCAATCCAAGAGGATGTCTACTGTTGGGCGAACTTCTTCTTCATAAAGCTTTAGGATATAGTCACCAGTACGTGCATATGCTTGCCAGTTAATATGCCTAGGGTCATCACCATATTGAAACTCACGATGCTCTCTAAAGTCAATAGAACTACCAGCAGATTTTCCTTGGTAATTACCACCAAATAATTTAAAACTTTGCTTAGAAATTGGTAGAGTAAAACGTTCACTTAACTCATTAGCTGCAATCTTTGCAAATTGATCCTGCTCTAACTCTTTATTCATTCATTGTCTTTTTTTCAGCATCCTTAACTGGTGCTGGAGGTAAACCTATTTTCAGATAACGAACTTCTGCTTTTTTAAGCATATCGTATGTATGTTTTATAGAGTGTCTCACATAATAAAAAATAAAACTAACACTAACTAATAGTTCAATATGAATCATAATTGGGAATTTGATCAACCCCTCTACAGTGACGCGCCTATAATTAATCAAACTTATAATTTCTAATGGAAGAACTACATATGCAAAATCATCATAATAATCACGCGCAACAAATAGAATAAAGTTTGCAGCAATGAGAACCACAGCAACGATAGCAATCATAAGTGGCTGAATCACATCTTTACGGAGTCTCGCAATGATCAAAGCACCTGCATAAGACATCACAGCAATCGTAATCATACTATAAATCACTGCAATAGCAATATGAAAATCATGGTCGATATTTGGAATAAAATCCCTTATATAAATATAAAGAAACATGGTTGAAAGTGGTATAAAAAAGATCGAACAAAACAACATAATATTTGATAGATACTGTCTATTCACCAAAGTTAGTTGTAAGAAAAATAGTACTAAAATTCCGAGGGGAATTGTGATTGTCCAAATAACCGAGATGCCATACTCGGCAACTGCGATATTGGTCGCCATTAATGACAAGCAGATCAACAATGAAAAGTTTAGCCATATGAACCGCATAAATAATGAAGGTGCTAAAAGAAGCTTAAAAAATTTACTTTTGACCACTTCTTTATAACTAGAAATATAGGAATAATCGCCAGACGCAATTCCTTCAGCAGCAGAAATAAACATACAGAATAGAACAGGAATACATGTTAGTTCTGTTAAACAGAAATACCGAGTTACTAGGTATAACATTAAAATAGCAAAACAATTCATGCGTTTAAAATATTGATTATTTTCAGATTTTGGCGCAACCTGAGACATGCCTAATGCTAAAATTTGCATCACAACAAAAGGACACATTGCTAAAATCACAACATAATCAATCCATTCTGATGCAACACCTCCAGATGAAGTGACAGACACCATTGCACCAGTGCCTGAGGCAAAAGAAATAATTGCCAACACGGGTGGAAAACCCATAAACATAAAAAATAGAATACCAGTTTGGCGTATTACATGCGTTTTTACATTCCTCACTGAATATGCACTAACTGTAACACAACAAGCCGTAATAAGACTACTAATAAATATGAAGGTTACCAGCAATAACATTTCCATCAAAATATTCACTCCACCAGCAAAGTAGCGTAAAACAATATATGGCAAAATTGTTGAAGAAATCATTAAAGTCTGTACTAAATTACAGTAAAATTTACCCAAAATGATTCGTTTAGCAGATAATCGACTTAAAAACAACATTTCTAATGTTTTCGATTTTACTTCTGAGTAGATAGAATTCAGTGCTTGAAGAGGCATCAAAACAATAAAACTTAAAGCAATACTTGCCCAAAACATCAAACTAACATTGTCACTACCACCACGACTGTCACCTAAAGAAATAATGAACAACGTAACTGCAATAAGTATACACTGAGTGATAATAAAAACGCTAATATAAGCTTTTGATCTCATTCCTTGAGATAATTCTTTGAACAAGATAGGGTTTACACCTTCAAACTGCAGTTTACTCATGATCATCACCTCCTTGAGTTGAGTCATTTAATATGTCAACAAACGCATTCTCTAATGTCTTTTCTTCCCTAGAAAACTCAATAACCTTAAGCTTATCATGAATCATACGCTTCAGAAGTTCTACAGTAAATTCAGGTTCTAAATTCTCTACTGCAATTCGAGCACCATGTTTCTTTAAGTCGACTAAACGAACGCCAGGGTTCAATTCAACCCACTCTTCAAGCTGATTTAGATTACCTAAAATACTCACGTTGATGATCATCTCGCCTTTGCTCTCACGCTTTAGTTCGTCTGCCGCGCCATAATGTAAAACTTTACCTTCACCTAAAAAGACCATAGTGTCACAAATTTCTGATAACTCAGATAAAATATGAGAAGAAATAAAAATTGTTTTTCCTTCATCTGCAAGGATGCGAATAAGATTTTTTAGCTCTACCCTGGCTTTTGGGTCTAAGCCTGCAGCTGGCTCATCCATCAATAGTACTTCAGGGTCATGTAAAAGAGCTCGCCCTAAACAAACCCTTTGTCCCTGTCCCTTAGAAAGTTTATCAATGTAACGATCCTGCAGCTCAGTTAAACCAGTAAAGTCCATAACTTCCTGTATACGGTTTATACGCTCCTGGTCTCGATAATCAAATGCACGCGCAAAGAAGTCTAAATATTCAAAAATACGTAAGTTGTTATATCTTCCGAAATCATCAGGAACCCAACCAATTTTGGAGCGTACAGAATTGGGGTCATCAATTGCATCAAATCCACAAATTTTTATCAAGCCAGAGTCAGGTTGCTCAAGTGTTGCGATCATTCGCATGGTAGTTGTTTTTCCTGCACCATTTGCGCCAATAAAGCCTACAACTTGTCCTTCTTTTATTTCAAAGGATATACCGTCTACTGCCTTTAGCTTACCAAAACTCTTGCGTAAATCATTTACTACAATAACAGAATCTTTTTTCACTTGGCAACCTCCAACACAGTCCCCATTGCAACTGCGGGTTTTTCCTCCCAATCAATACTACTATGACTTGGTATTAAAAAGTCATCAGTACCAACTAAATCAGCCATAAAGTAACCATGCCCCAGTTGTCGTACAAATGGTAAGCATTTACTTAAAGGAAGTTTTGCAAAATCTGCTACGGTGACTTCTTGAAGCTGAACCAATTCACCAGGTTTTACATTTTTCCCCATATATAATCGATTTTTCTTACCACCAACTATTAAAGTCTCTAAAACACCATTGAATTGGCTGCGAATTAGATTTTCAGTACCTGTAATAAGTTGAACAGTAGCTTGTGTTGCCTCAACTTCATCAAATTGAGTAAATCGCCTTGTGCGACTATTAAAGATGTCTCCTGTTAACTCTCCATCATTTTTAATGTAAAAGGTATTTTCTTTACTTATACTTTTTTTACGTACAAATACTTTCTTTACATCAACAATAAAATCACCATCCATTTGAAAGGAATCATTGAACATCAAGCCAGTTTTAGATACTTGAACCTGCATGTTATAAGCACGTTTTGCAGCTGAATTTATAAAAACATACTGTTTTCTAGCCCCATCTCCCCCCATGCCATCACTCAGGATAATAAAAACGAAGAAAATGATACTTGCAGCAACGGATATAGCTGGAGTTGTAAAAATCAACAGGAGCTTATTCTTCTTAGCAAAGAAAAAGTAGTTAATTGGCATCAAAATAATTACGAAAACACCTAAAAGTATAATAAAAAAGAGAATATTAGTATTTCCTGAACTATATTCAGGTAACCAAGATTCTTGTTCATCAGATGCAAGTTTTTGCATTTTTCCTTTGCGGTCAGCACCATATAATTTGGGTAAAGCCCCATTTTTCAAAAAGCCTAATGCCCCAACACCTACTTGCTTAAATGGTTGTTTTGCATCAGAAGTTCCCATAAAGGTTTGAATTTTTTTCTGCTCTCCTTCATCTGCATCATAAATAATCAGCTGTCCCCCAAAAACTAACCAATCACGAATGGCCACTTTTACACTTTCTCGTAGTTCAAAAAACTCAGATGCTGTCATATATATAGCTCGTAGTGCTGAGTAAGAAGTCCAGTTAGAAGGTAAATTATCAACAAGCACCTCTTTGAGTTGATAACCTAATTCATAGCTTCCGCCACTATGACTTCGATAACTTTCTTGTTCTTCTTCAGACATTTTCTTCATCATTTCATAGGCTTTATAAGTGGTCACCTTACCAGAATCAGCAATATTCCCGAAAGGGCTAACTGTATAATTATTATCGACTCCAGGTCCTGAAAAAAACAAATAATAGGAATAGTAATCATATTCATCACGGCATGGAAAATGAATGGTAAATATACGAGTTTGTCCAGCCTCAACTTGCAAGGTTGTATCGATTTGAGAAGCATCAAGATTCCACCCAACTTTTGCATGAGCAACCCACTTTTGGGCATCTTGTGTCCTGTTTGAAATACGAACTGTGATTGGGACTTCAGAATTTGATTTATATAAAGTCTGAAAGATTGTTTTGTATTCAATATTAACAATCGCTGCATCTGTATTATATATATGATAACTTTGGGCCCTTGCGGTCCATGACCATATTAGCAAGCAGAGGCAAATAAGACGCATTATACTTCTTCTTTCATTGTGTAAGGAATTTCCTTTCCCATGATCTTTAATTCAGAAAGTAAATTTTTAATAATTGAATCTGGCGTATGACCTTCTACACGTGCGCGGTAATCTAAAATAACTCGGTGTCTTAGTACAGGCAATGCTAAGGCTTTTACATCCTCAAAGCCTGCATGAATTCGCCCCTCCATTAGGGCGCGAGCCTTACAAGCAGCAGCCAAAGCAATCGCAGCACGAGGACCTGCACCAAACTTTACCCATTCACTCCACTGTGATTCACCAGGTTGTGTTGCATTTACTAACTGAGCAATTTGCTTTGCTACAAGCTCTGGTAAGTGCACATCGCGAACACGACCAATCATCAATTCAAGCTCCTCTTTATTAATAACTTGATCTATATGAGGTGACTCACCTAACTCACGTTGTAAAACAATTTTTTCTAATACTTCAGTTCGGTTGGAAGTGACATTCAATTTAAACAGGAATCGATCTAGCTGAGCTTCTGGTAATGCATAGGTCCCCTCGAGCTCAATTGGGTTCTGCGTTGCTAAAACAAAGAAAGGTCTCGGAAGGAGGTGTGTTTCTCCTGCTACAGTGACCGATTTCTCTTGCATTGCTTCTAGCATAGCCGATTGAGTTTTAGGGGATGCACGGTTAATCTCATCTGCTAAAATTAAGTTACCAAAGATAGGCCCTTGTTTAAAGACAAATTCTTTTCGGCCATCACGGTCTTCAATCATGGGATTACCTGTAATATCTCCAGGCAACAAATCAGGTGTAAACTGAATCCGTCTAAAATTAAGTCCAAGCGCAGATGATAAACCTTTAACGAGTTCAGTTTTACCTAAGCCCGGTAAGCCTTCTAATAATAAATGGCCTTTTGAAAACAACCCTATACTGACGAGCTCAATTAATTCACTTTGCCCAAAAAGAACTTGATTAAGTTGCTCTTTAAGCTTTTTAGCACAATCTGCAACTTCCTGTGCTTCTTCAATTGTCAAAATATTACTCATTTCCAATACTCCTTAATAGTTCCTGTTCCTCTGGAAGTAAGTTTTCAGTCCAAATAGCTTCACTCCCCTGCCCTTTATTATCCGCACCTCCGCTAGAGCCAATTTTAAAAGCATCTTTGTCATGCTTATGTTCACCTTCAGTGACAGCCAGAAGTTGTCCTTGGTCACCTGGGGTCTGCTCGGATTTCTTGACATTTTCTATTTGGGTATTAAAACGATTATTCTCATAAGCTTGAAAGAGCTCAGGGCCTGCACCTCCTCCACGCGAAATTCCAGGAATCATTAAAACACTAGCAGGATTACTTCCACTACAACTTGAGCAATTTTGAGTACAGCTACCACAAGGATTTCCTGGTTCACACTTTTGACACTGCTTTTGCTTATTTTCACATTCAGTACAGGATTTCTTTTTATCCTGACGCTTTTTATTCATATACTCAATTAATGCTTTTTGCTCTTCAGTAGACAACTGACTCTTCATTTGATCTGTTGGTTTCATCTTCCTTAATTGCTCTAACATATCAGGGCGCATTTTTAACAATTGTTCCCCTAACTCAGCTAATGTTTGTTGCCAATCTTGGTCCATTTGCTGCATAGCCTGATCAAGCTGGTTCTGTAAATCTGCAGGCAACTTTGCAGGATCTACAGCAGATTGCTTCAAAAATTCTTTGAGAGATTCAACCTGAGAAGCCATCTCTGCTAATTGCGATATCGAGGCTGTATGTTCACTTTCAGCCTGCTCAAGTTTATCTTTAAGTGAATTAGAAGCCTCTAAATTATTTTGACTGAACCACTCTTTTGTATCTTGGTCTTCCAAAGAGCGCAGTTGTTCACGAAATGTTTTTAACTGCTCTTTTTCAATAGTGAGATCTTCCTCAAGATTTTCGATTTGCTCACGAACTTCTTCCCAAACGATAGGCTCCTGTATATCAACCTTAATTTCACGTGGTTTTACTGGCATCAAAAAAATACTCATTAGAAATAAAAGAAATAAAACCGAAAAGCCACTATTTCGCTTCCACTCAAGCTTTAAATCAACTGGTAGCTGATCTGGTAAATGAGGCCATGCTTGCTCATTGTGGTGGGCACGAATTAAATTGCAATTAAAGTGATACTTTTCATCAAAACGTAATATAACGTCTTCTAGGCTGTAGAAATTAGCTTTTGCATGAAGCCAAGCAAAGCAGATGCACAATAGCAAGATTACAGTGACAATGTAAAGGCTCAAAAGTGGGTGCAGATCATATAGACTGGAGTAATTAAACTTTAAATAAAACACTAATAACAATGATACAAATAAGCCAACCAGGCACAAAGGTTCAAAAGACTGTAAAAACCAGCCAAAATTCACCTTGCGACGGATACTATGGAAGTGCTGAAGCCACTCCTTTTTATAGCTCATTTGTCTTACCCTATTCAATTAACCTGTTATGTGTTTATAAATTAGATACACTAGAGATTCGTAAAAATCAATAAAAAATCACAAAAGATACACAAATGTTACGTAGTAAAATTTATTTTATTTCAAAGCGAAATTATATACTGGATTCTTAGGTAAAAGAAATCTCTATTATAGTTATACGTTTATGGAGCCAATTTATTAGGGATTTAGGTAAAATTATTTTCGATTTAGTACAGCTAAACATTCAACATGGTCTGTATGTGGAAATAGGTCAAATGCTTCAATAGATTCAATTTCATATTTATCCATCAGATCTGGAAGTTCTCTTGCCATAACTTTTGGGTTACATGAAACATAAATAATGCGTTTAGGTCCAATTTCACGGAAACGTCTTGTTACTTTTGCATTTAGTCCAGCTCGAGGTGGATCCACAATGACCGTAGCTTCGGTATCCATATCTTTTAATAATTTGCGTTGGCCTGTCCATTTAGTTACATCTGCAGTTTCAAAACGAACATTTTCGATTCCGTTTAAGACTGCATTTTTACGACCATCTTCAGATGCCGGAGCAAAGTTCTCAACAGATAAAATCTTTTCTGCTAAATCCGCCACAGCGAAAGCAATTCCACCTGCGCCTCCATATAAATCATATATAAAACTCTGATTAGACTTTTTGACTGCAGCTCGAATGGCGCCATAGAGTTTTTCTGTAGCTAAAATATTTACTTGAAAGAAACCATGAGGTGAAATTCTAAATTTAAGCTCACGAGTTTGCTCGCCATCGGGTACGTACAATGCTTCATCCATTTGCTCCTTACCATAAAGGTGTATCAATTCTTCAGAAAGCGCAACGTCAGATTCAGAACTTGTAATCCCTTGATAAATTGATGACATCTGCGGTGCTACTTCTAAAATAGCATCAACAAAGTCTTGACCAAGAGTTACACCTGGACGAGTGATCAAAATTAACAGCCAATCAGAAGTATGCCGTGACTTACGAAGTATCAGGTGACAAAGATCGCCCTGTTTACATCGCTGGTCATAAAAATTAAGCTCCTTCTGCTTGTAAAAAGCTCTTATAGCAGGTAACAGCTGCTCTAATTCAGGAGCAAAAATTTTGCATTCCTTTAAGTCCAAGGTCCAATACCAGCAACCCTTCTTACGAAACCCAAGGACCGTTTTACGAGGTGTACCTTCTGGAGGGGGGTCAGGAAATTGTTCACGATCAAACTTTAATTCAATTTTATTACGATAACTCCAAATTTCAGGAGAAGTCTGCACCGGGATATCTGCTTTCCAAACCTCAGAAAACATCGTTTCTAAGTTATGCTTCTTGGCGTCAACCTGCAGTTGATATGAAGTATCCTGATAACGACAACCACCACACTCGCCAAAATGTTCACAAAGTAAATCAGACATTAAAATTGATCCTTTATTAAAACTTTTTCTAAGGGTAATTGACCACTGCGTGGCCAAGGATCCTTTGCAGGTTTTCCTATCGCAACCGCCATACCAATTAAATGATCTTCAGGAAGGTTAATCAATTTACCAACTTTCTCAAAATCAAAACCATCCATCGGACAGGAATCATAGCCCATCTGCTGCGCTACTAACATTAATGACATACCAATTAGTCCACAACTTCGCATACACTCATCAACTTGAGCTTGTTCGTTATTACGATAGTAGCCATCGATCATAGGAACTATCAGCTCTTGAACCTCAACGGGTGCATTCACCCAATATTGGCCTGGATCTTTACTCCAGGCATGCTTATCCATACAAATTATAACAAACAGAGAAGAAGATGTAACTTGAGGTTGATTCCAAGATAACTGAAACATGGCATCTATCTGCGACTTTTCTTCTAATACAACAAAGCGCCAATGCTGTAAGTTAAAGGCTGTTGGTGACAAAATCGCCTTCTCAAAAAGTTGCTTCTTTTCTGATTCACTCATACAGTGGTTTGGATCAAATTCTTTGATCGAACGTCTCTGCTCAATCGCAGTAAATACATCCATTATTATCTCCTTCAACACAAAAACAAACTAGTATGCATACTATTTTCGTGCTCAACTAATATAATTAAGTAAATTGTTTCTAGATTAATTAGATTTTTTTAGTAGATTAAAAAATCTTTTATAAAAAATCAGCTATGCAATGTACATCATAAATGCTCAGTGAAAATGACTTTCAGACTTCTTTTTGCTAATTTTTTTAATGTTGTGTCATTATTGGAATGCTAGTTATGTATATATTGTGATAAAAATTTCTAAAAATTTGGGAAGGATTCATATGTCTAAAGAGAGTGCAGTTCAATTACTACAAAGTTATGAAGGTAAAGTAGTTCCTGGTTACGGACTTGTTGGCCCTGATGGATTTGTAGATAGAATCATTCGCGTTGTGGAATCAAAAGGTTCTGAAGGAATGCATGATCAATATTACTCAACAATAGAAAAGTTTTCGGGACGTATTGCAGCGGCGGCGGGTCAATCTGCAGCATTAGAAATGCATACACAAGCGACTAAACTTGGTGGCAATGGCCCAATTATGGCCTATGCAATGGCTCGTCAAGGATTTAACTTATCGTACGTTGGTGCTCTTGGAAGCGAAGACTCTATTCACCCTGTATACCAACCATTGGCCGACATTGCTGACACCTACATCACAAGCACCACAGCCCATACTGATGCACTTGAATTTAACGATGGTAAACTGATGTTTCAAAGCATGCAAGAACTACTCGAAATGGGCTATGAAGAAATTGTCGAAAAAATAGGTAAAGACAAGCTAATTGAACTGTTTGATAAAGCTACATTTGTTTCTCTAAACAATTGGTCTGCACTTCCTAAAATGACTGATATCTGGAAGAAAATTCAAGCTGAGATCTTACCCCACACGGCGAGTGGAGTGGAACGTCATTTCTTCTTTGATTTAGCAGATCCACAAAAGCGAAGTAAGGAAGATATTTTAGAAGCTATTGAAGTCATTAAAAAATTTCAGCCTCATTACAAAGTAATTATGGGGTTTAATGAAAAAGAAGGTGCTTTCATAGCCGATGTTCTTGGCTACAGCAACCCACCTGAGGAATTAGAGGAGCGTATACTTTCACAAGCAAGACACATTCGTACTACTATGGATGTTGAAATTGTTGCATTACACCCAATCAGTTGTGCATGCGCTGTTAGCCGTGAAGCAGAAGCAATTGTGGAAGGTCCTTATGTAGAAAAGCCATTAATTTCGACAGGTGCAGGTGATCACTTTAATGCAGGCTTTACAATGGGTCTTATTCGTGGAGGCAATTTATCTGAATCGCTTGCATGTGGTGTTTATACATCTGGCTTCTATGTTCGTACTGCAATATCGCCAGAGTTAGGTGAACTCCTTACCTTTATGGCATCTTATTAAGATTAAATAGTAGTATAAAAACTCTTAGACTCCATATATCCATAGATATGGAGTTTTTTTTTATCCTAGCAATTAATTACATTGAAAAGCTTCTTCTTTGTGCTATATTTTGCGCTCGTTTATTGGTATGGAAGAGAGGTGTGAATCCTCCGCTGTCGCGCAACTGTATTCGATTTTAATCGTAAGCCAGATCTTTATCAATAAGTTATTATATTAGATCATTACATCCCGCGAAAGGATACAGAATGAACGTTAAGCGTTTACTTGCAGGAGCGACTTTATTTGTCTCGTTTCTGCCGGGTACTATTATTGCCCAAGAAACTTCCAAAGAAACAGCAACAGACGTGATTGCTTCCAGTGAAACCAAACAAGCTCAAGAAGCAGAAGAAGGTATAGTAGAATTACCACCTGTATTTATTACTGCAACACCTCAAGAACGTGATTTAGTAACAATCCCTGCAGCAACGACTGTTATTACTCGTAGCGACCTAGATGAAATGCCAATTAAGAATGTTTCAGAAGCATTACGCTATGTGCCTGGCATTAATGTTCGCGATTACGGTTCTGGTGATCGTAGTTCACAGGTAGATGTTCGAGGATTTGGTGAAACGGGTCCAGCCAACTCCATTATTTTAGTTGATGGTCGTAAGTTAAACAACTCAACTTTAAAATCTCCTGATCTTAGCACAATTCCACTTGCTAATGTTGAACGTATTGAAGTTCTTCGTGGTGGTGGTGCAGTTCTATATGGTAATGGAGCAACTGGTGGTGTGATCAATATTATTACAAAGCGCGGAGCGCAAGAAGATCGCCTTGATGTTCAACTTTATACTTCAGAATACACCCAATATCAATTGAATACAACTCTATCAGGTGGTAACGATAAGTTTTCTTATTTATTTACATGGAGCAAACAAGAGCAAGATGGCTACCGCGATAATGGAGATTACGATTATAATGCTTTTGATGGTCGAGTTAACCTTACACCAAACGAATTTTTCAATATAGATTTTATGTTTGGCTACAAAGATGATGAATATGGTCTTCCAGGATTTGTACAAAAAAATGAGAAATTTTCAAGCACTAATGAGCCTGAAAACAATGGTAATCAACGAAATTGGTTTATCACGATTGTACCTGAATATCAACTAGATGAAGCCTCTGCAATAAAGCTTCAATTTGACTATGACAAAACGAGTTCCTATGCTTACTACTTATATACAGGTCCTTTTGTAGATATAATTCGAAATGAACTTCGTAAAAAAGCATTTAAGCCAAATATCACCTATCAGTTTGAAACTGGTGCTGCAATTCATGACTTGACTTTTGGGGTAGATTTTATTGAAACAGACTCCAAAAATGTTCGTGGTAGCTTAGATGCAACCTTTACTGAAGTCGCCGCATATATTTATGATGAGATTGAACTTTCTGAGCAATGGTTCTTGGATGCAGGTATTCGCTTTGCAAACCTAGATTACGATTACAAAGAACAGGAAGATTCAGATGATAATGTTTGGGCAGCAAACTTGGGAGTTACCTACTTAGCGAATGAAGATACAAAACTGTTTGCAAGTTTTCAGCGTGCATATCGCTCACAGTTACTAGACGAACTGATCTATTCGTTTAGCTCGGGAAGCTTTGTGAATCCTGAAATAGATACGCAAATTTCATATACCTACCAAACGGGTATTGAACACTACTTTACAGATCAAGTAAAAGGGTCTGCTACGATCTTCTTCATTGATACAAATGATGAGATTTTCTTAAATCCATATACATTTGCCAATACATCATATGATAACACAGAGAGGTATGGCATTGAACTAGCAGTAGATTATCAGATTACTGAAAAATTAAAAACATTTGCGAATTTTACCTACGTAGAAACTAAGCTGGATGGCGGCGAATTTGATGGTAATGAAATTCCGGGTGCACCAAAGTATAGTGGAAGCTTTGGTTTAAATTGGCAAATAGTTGATGCTCTTTCTTGGGATATACGGGGTTACTGGGTTAATGACCAATATCCAATCAGTGACTGGGAAAATGATGCACCAAGCTCAAAGTATGATGATAGTTGGGTGGTGGTTGATACTAAACTGACATGGTCAATTACAGACAGCCTAAGTGTCTTTGGTGGGATTAATAACTTGTTTGATGAAGACTACGCTGAAACGACTGTATACAGTAAAAGCAGTAACCGTGTTGTCATGTACCCAAATAACGCACAAGAATTCTTTGCTGGCGTCAATTGGTCCTATACCTTCTAACAAAGTTTTTCTCTTGGTTCTAATGAGCCAAGAGAAAATTATACTTTTCAAGCAAAAGAAATCACAAAAACTCATTTGCATTTAGTACTTTGAAATGATATAGATTAACATCGAAATTAAGTTAAAAATGTTTAATAATACGAAATTTTAAGGTGAGAGATATGAAGAATTGTTTCAAGAAACTGATGCTTATCGGAGTGGGTACGATTTCAGTTTTTTTAACGTCCTGTAAATCCAGCAGTGAAGTAAGTGGAGACGAATTTGCAAAAGAATATAAAAGAAGCCGTCAATTTCATGTAAATGAAGAATATGAATATTTAGGTAAAAAAGACGGTATGGTTTACATCTTAAAACGTACTAGAGATACAAAGACTCGCGAATGGTCTGAACGAGTTATTTCAACTAAAATTGATGGTCTGCCCACAAGTGTAAAAATGGATGTAGCAAATAGCTACCAAAAATATAATCCATAATATACAATTTTATGTTCTCTGAGCCGCTGATATTCATCAGCGGCTTTTTTATAATGTTTGACTAAGTTTTAACAAGAAGTCTCGATTATCAGCGGACAAATAACGCATATCTCCCCCCATTCTGCTAAAGGTTTTACAATAACGCAAATAATAAGCAGGGTCATCCATTGGCGGTTCACCATCATGTTGCCAATCCCAACTACTTTCAGCAAGGTCTACAATCACCATATAGTGATGATCTATATGTTCGTCACGCTGTATATGTAGATTCTGTGCCATTGCTAATGACTTTTCAAAGATCATGGGTGACATAACAGCTGATCCTACCGATAAATACACCCCCCCCTCAAGCTCATTAATAGAAGATGCATAACTTAGAAAATCTCTAAGAGCTGAACGGCCAATAGCACCACCATGGTTCATTGGATGATTATAAATGATATCATGTCCAATCATTGGATGCCCAGTAAATGGAATACCTAATCTGTAGGCTGCAGCCTGAACACCATACTTTTTAAAAGGATGTGGGATCTGTAATTGTCCGGTTTGCAAACCGAATTCCTGAATGACCTTAATTAGATCTGCGGCGGCGGCGGCACGCTCTGAATCAACTAGTTTACTAGCTAGCGCAACTGTAATATCTTCTTTCAAATGATCAATACTTGGAATCGTTAAGAACTCATTATGAATCATTGCACCAACAGATTCTCCATATCCAAGGCCTTGGTAGGCACCTACGACAATTGCCAAATTGATATAAAAACCGGTTTCTTCCCAAATCCCAAACTGACCAGCATTGACATTGGTCTTCACGCACTCGCTAGATTCCCCCTGAAAAGAAAACTCCCAATCATGAATAATGCCTGCACCATTGGTTGCTAAATGTGTGACCCAACCTCGCTCCATTAAATCAATAAAAACTGGCGCTAAACCATTTTTTATTGAATGAGCGCCAAAAGCCAATATAACAGGACGATTGTTCGCACGTGCAGCCTTAATACGCTCCACAGTTTCATTAAAGACTATTTGCTGAACTTCATTAAATTCACCAGAAAATTGGTCTAATTTAATGTGGTCTTTTTCAATAAAAACCTTATTCGGCCGATCAGACAATGGCTTAATATGTAACTTATGGCGGTCTAATTGTTTGAATGGCATGATTACGGTCCTTTGTCTAGGTAGCTTATTTAAAATTCTAGTTAAGTATAGCCTGTAGAGTGAACAAGTAAATATTCAGTTTGAATGCTTTATCAAAAGTTGTGCAAATTTAGACATAAAATAAAGTCTTAGCATAATAAAATTCTACAAAGCATTATAGTTCAATTTTTAGACTGACGTTTTTTGAACCTTAGTTCTTCATATTTGGGAAGATTAATTTGATAAAACTGATGACAAAAACCGAAAAATCTGACGTTAAAGGGATGGCACTAGATGGTATCAAAAAAGTCTTTAAAATAATAAATCCGCATATAATAAACACAGAATGGATTAATTATACAAAAAAGTACAACGAATTAGTATAAAAAATCTTGGTTTCTTTTGACATATTTACAATTGGAACAATTTTGACTATACTATGAAAAATTGGAGATTAATAAAGAAGGGAGACTATGAGTCAGTCGAACGGTAAAAAGCTGAAAAAAGAGCTTGGTTTATTTGATGTATATGCAATTTCAACTGGAGCCATGTTTTCATCCGGATTTTTCTTACTCCCAGGTCTTGCCGCAGCAAAAACTGGACCTTCTGTATTCCTAGCCTACCTAGTAGCCGGTTTCTTAATTGTACCTGCAATGCTAAGTAAAGCAGAACTTAGCACCGCACTCCCCAAAGCAGGGGGTACCTACTTTTTCTTAGACCGTGCACTTGGGCCCATGTTTGGAACAATTGGTGGACTCGGAACATATCTTGCACTCGCACTTAAAACTGCTTTTGCATTAATTGGTATTGGAGCATATTTAGCGATTTTTGTAGAACTACCCATAAAACCAGTCGCTTGCGCATTAACGGTTGCCTTTGTAGCGATTAATATTATGGGTGCTAAGGAAACTGCTGGTTTACAACGTGTCTTGGTAACAACTTTAATGGTAATACTTGCTTACTTTATTGGTCAAGGTCTGTTTGAAGTTGGTGTCCAGCAAGACAAAAACGTTACTGAAGCTCACTTTGATAATTTCTTCTCACATGGGATTGAAGGATTTGTTACAACTATTGGCTTTGTATTTGTTTCTTATGCGGGTCTAACCAAAGTTGCGAGTGTTGCTGAAGAGGTTAAGAATCCTGACCGCAACATTCCTTTAGGCATGATTTTATCTCTTGTATCAACGACCTTAGTTTATGTTTTGGGGATCTTTGTTATTGTCGCTTTGATGGATCCTGTAGATTTATATACTGGTAAAGAGCCAGATTATACGCCTGTTGCATCAACTGTTGAACATTTCACCCCATGGGTTTCAGTAAAAATCCTTGTAGGTTTAGTCAGTATTTCAGCTTTAGCAGCATTTGCCTCTACAGGAAATGCCGGCGTAATGGCAGCCTCTCGCTACCCTTTGGCAATGGCACGCGACCGCCTACTGCCTGATAAATTTGCAAATCTTGGTAAATTTGATACACCTACTTCTGCAATCTTATTCACAGGCATTTTAATGATTTTCTTCATTGTGCTCCTTGATGCTGAAGGAATCGCAAAATTAGCAAGTGCATTCCAACTTTTCATATTCATCCTTGAGAATATGGCTGTAATTGTAATGCGAGAAAGTAAGATCAAATCCTATGACCCAGGCTACAAATCTCCATTATATCCATGGATGCAAATTGCAGGAATGGTTCTATGTCTTATCCTAATTATTAGTATGGGATGGTTAGCTGTACTCTTCACAATTGGCGTCGTTTTAATATGTCTTATATGGTTCTTTAAATATGGTAAAGACCGCGTAGTAAGACGAGGTGCGATTGGACACTGGTTTGAACGACTTGGAGAAAATCGCTATGATGGATTAGAACGCGAGTTCCGTGGAATTCTTCGCGAAAAAGGGCTTCGCCATGAAGACCCATTTAATGAAGTTGTTGGAAGAGCACATTTTATTGAAATTTCAGAGAATGATAATTTTGAGAATTTAATTGACCTTGCATCAGGAGCACTAGCAGGACGCTTAGCTGTCGACAAAAGTGTCCTCCGGGATAAGTTTATCGAAAGTACCTTAAACGGTGCCACGCCTGTAGCACAAGGAGCTGCCCTACCCCATATGCACTTAATCGGTATTGATCAGCCTGAGATGGTAATTTGCAGAGCTAAAGATGGTATCCAGATAAATATCATTGATGTAATGGGAGAAGAACAGTCACAAGAAGTAAATGCGGTATTCATGTTAGTCAGCCCTGAAGAAAACCCAGGACAGCATTTACGCATGCTTGCTGAATTGGCCAATAAGATTGATCAGGATGACTTCATTGAGTCATGGCGTATGGCACCAAATCCAGCGCATATCAAACAGTTATTATTTAACGACGGTCATTATATTCGCGTAAATGTTAAGAAAGAAGAAGGGACGAATATCTTCATAGATAAACAAATCAAAGATCTTCGACTTCCTGAAGGTTGCTTAATTGCAATGATTCAGCGAGACTTCAATGTGGTCATTCCAAAGGGAAATACGGTACTTCAAGAAGGTGACCGCTTTATGGTAATAGGTGAACCACTTGCACTCGCCGCATTTAAGAAAATGATAGGCGAATAATCAAAACGTTAAAAGGCTTATGAAATTCCATAAGCCTTTTTTATTTACTTTGTACGATTTCTCAAAAAGTTTACATTATTCAAGTGCGAATTTTCTAAAGTGTTTCTAACGAGTCAGCATGTGATGGAATTATAGGCCAAAAGTCAACAATTTTATAATCAGCTATTTCTTAACTTTCTTTTTGGCAAATTTTGCATGAATTTTAGCTCAAGATGCATTGACTAATTTACATGATTTCTATCAACTACGTAGAAATATTATTTATATATTTTGCTCGTTTCTTAGCCATAAGTCGTTGTCGAATTTTACCTGCGGTAATTCCCATGATTAAACTCCAGCATCCCATAAAAATAACAAATGAAGGCAAAAACAATTTCGATCGATCATCAATAATAGTAAAGTTTTCGTTATTGTAAAGGGTAATAACGGGTAACTTATCACCCACATTTTTTTGGGAAGCAGCTTTTAAATTCGTTGACGTTTTATGTTTGCTTCCCTCTTTACCTATATAAGTATAAAAAGTAGTAGTGACTTCTTGACCTTCACTATTAAGCTTGGTTTCAATACGTGTGATTTCACCCTCTGTTTTATACCCCAATACTTGAATAATGGTTAGGCAAATAAACAGGATAATCCCTAAAATAGTTATGACTGTACCACACAATACCCCTGCCCCAAAAATCGACCTTAGAAGGCTATCAGGGCTAATAAGACTTGACATCTATATCCTCGCAGAAAATTCCCAGACACAATAAAAATAATCATTAAATTATTCTATGAATATAGACATACAATTGATTCAACTCAAATTCTAAACAATCAAATAGGCTTGCACTACTTAATTAAGTTTTTAACAATAAGAATAAAAATGCCAATAACGATGACAGCTGCAATAGCGGTAGCCCAATATGGGCGGAAACTCCAGTCACTTACACCTGGTATGAAAATTTGCGATAAGGAGGCCCAATTTTTTCCCCAAATACCTAAAGCAGGGGTCATGCTTCGTTCAATTGGCACAAAAGGAATTAGAAACATAGCCACTAACGCTAAACCAGAAACGATACGCTTAGTTGTAAACATAATTTTCCTTTAACTAAAATTACTTTTAATTACTTAAATGATAGGTTAGTTTTCACTATCATCAATAAATGAATACACAATCATATCATCCCGAACTAATGTCCAATAATCCACCATATTTAAAGCAAATTGAGCGACATTACCATTTACCTCTTCCTCTAAGGTTAGATACATCCCATTTTTAGCTAAAACCTTATATGGACGAATCTCTCCTTCATCTTCTTTACCAACTAAACAATATCGAATCTCTGATTCGCTAATAATACATTTAGTATCAGATAGTTGCTCCACGATCTCGTCTACAATTGCAACATCACTCTTAGATAGATATTCACGTGTCTCTTCTTCTGAAAACAACCACTCACCATATAAATCTTTTAACTCAGCCATGATTTAATCCTTTTATTAGTAATTTGAAAATACTATAGAGTTATGTCATAATTTTGCACGACTGATAACAAAAAACACATTTTCATATCTTGTTTATAAACACTTTTATAAGATTTTTAGTCATAGTTCACCGAGTGTATATTGTTTATTGCAATAAGTGTGGTTTTATGAATTAATGTTTCTTTATAGATGGCTTTTTGATGATTTTATCTTTAATAAATATTTAATCTCTATTTAGAATTGTCTAATGAATGAAAAAGTATAAAGATGTATTTTTTAATATCATAATCTTATCTTTAAAAGTCTTGTGGCTAACAAGCTCCTGAAAAGACAAAATCAATTTTAAATAAATACTAGAAGCAAACTTTACTACACTGTACTAGTTGTTATAGTAAAAAGTTAGATATTATTTATTTAAGGAGTATAAAATGAAAGCACTATATATTACAGAACCTGGCCAAGCCAGTATTGGTGAAGCACCTGATGTGCAAGCAGGCCCTGGAGAAGTTTTACTAAAAATTGAAGTGATGGGATTTTGTGGCTCAGACCTGAGCACCTTTCAAGGGAGAAACCCCCTCGTTAGCTTTCCACGAATTCCTGGACATGAAATTGGTGCCCAAGTGAAAGCTGTTGGAGTTGGAGTCCCAGAGTCCATACAAGTTGGCCAAAAAGTTACCGTATCGCCATATACGAGTTGCGGAAAATGTCATGCATGCTTAAATGGCCGCAACAATGCTTGTGAATTCAATGAAACTATGGGTGTACAAAGAAATGGTGCTTTCTGCCCAGAAGTCGTTGTTCCTTGGGAAAAGTTAATTCTAAATGATAAACTTACTTACCATGAACTTGCTATCGTAGAGCCATTAACAGTCGGTTTTCATGCTGTTGCTCGTGGCAAAGTAAAAAAAGAACAGTTTGTTGTTGTATTTGGAATTGGAGCAATAGGAATTGGTGCAATCTGTGGAGCAGTTCAACAAGGAGCTAAGGTAATTGCCGTTGATATTGATGATAGCAAACTTGCATTAGCAACTAAACTTGGTGCCTATTCTACTATCAATTCAATGCGAGATGATTTAGCTGAAGAAGTAAAAGTCATAACGAATGGCTTAGGTGCTTCCGTTGTTATAGAAGCAGTTGGCCTGCCTCAAACATTTACCGCAGCTGTTGATTTAGTAGGTTTTGCTGGAACCGTTGTGTATATTGGCTACGCAAAAAGCCCAGTAGAATATGAAACCAGTTTATTCGTAAAAAAAGAAATTGATATTCGCGGATCAAGAAATGCATTACCTGAAGACTTTGAAAATGTTATTAACTTCCTAGAAAGGGGTGATTTCCCTATCTCAGAGGTAGTAAATAAAATTGTTAGTTTTGAAGATTCTGCACTCGCACTTCATGAATGGAGCGAAGCTCCGGGTGCAATAACCAAGATTCACGCCACATTCTACTAAAATGAATAATTTCGCTTATTAAATTTATTATAGTAGCGAAAGTACTCCCCTATCTCATATAATACAGCTCATAAATTTTCATCTATGAAGTTGAAAGAATAACGAAACGAAATCTTTGATTTACCACAAGATTTAAAAAAGGTAAGAAATACTTTTTTTCTTGAGGGAGTTGAAGACTGAAAGCATTATTGATTCTGTTTGTTAACGTTTGAGTTATACCAACTATTTTTCTTCAGGTCTTTCAGTCCACCCTCAAAGCCTTCCAGGGCAAATATTGCTTCTTTTGGATCAATAAACTTCTTGGTTGCGTCGAATGGTTCACTCCATAGAACCTTAGAGTGCAATTCAACAAACTGCATTCTGCCACCATAGAACCCATCTTCATCCAAGGAAATTTTTCCAAGCCTTGTTTTTCCAGCACCTACATTTTCCACCACGACTTCATTCGCCTCATAGGCATTTAGACCATCAACATATACGGTTAATTTTCCTAGCCCTGCATCTAGTGTCACCGCCAAATGAAACCACTTTGATGTACCAAAAGGATCTGTTTTATGTGTCGTAGTTTGGTAGCCATCACCGGTCATTACAACTACTGCTCCTGATTGTAGTCCAATGACTACACCTCGTCCTACTCCATTCCAACGGCTGAACAAAACCTGGAAACGAGAGCTCATAAGCGTTTGATTAAACCACCCTGTAAATGTAAAACTCTTCATTTTTGAAATACTACTAATTGTTTTTTTGGCTTCTAAGTAGGAACGATCTTCACTTTTGAAACGAATTGTATTTAAGAATGCATATACACTCCGTTCTTCTAAAGAACCTAAATGTGGATGTGCTTCTTTAATTTCTACCAACATTTTTTTGGCTTTATTAGCATAAACATTTTCATGGCCGGGATATTCATCACGAATTTCTCTTAATAAACTCATGGCTTGTAAAAAGTTTTCTTTTTGAATCTCGATATCCACAATATTAAATAGGTTTTTAGCAGCGCGTTGACCATTCTGACCAGGGTATTGTTCTGCAATCTTTTTCATATATGGAATTGCCATATTCTCTTTTTCTTCTTTCAAATAATGATCCCTCAAGCTTTCCAATGCATACAAGATATGACCTTCTCCATTACCTTGCAGTTTTTTATCAATAATTTGATTGAGATAGAGTCGCCATTTTGAATAGTCTTCTTGTTCCAAGTAGATATCTGACAACATCATCGCTGCCTTACCAGATTGCACCGGTGTTTTATTGTTATAGTTTTTCACAATAAAGCGCAATTCTTCAATGGCTTCTTCTTTTCGTTCCATATCTAAAAGTAAGGCTACTATTTCGAGATGTAATTTTGCTTTAACTTGAATATTCTTTTTCTTTGCTAAATCATCCAACATATCTTTTAGCTTTTTTTCTTCAGGTGTTAGAGCTGGACCTTCTTCAGGTTTATTTTTTTCTATGATTCTCTCTTGGGTCGTTTTGATGTCCATTTGTATGCGGCTTCTCTGGGAAAAATCGACTGGTAATGAGCTGTCTAGGTATTGCAAGAATCTTAATAATTCTTCATCTTTTCCTGCTGTTAGGTATACTTCACTTAGTCTTTGTGAAAGTATATATGCCATATCCGGCGCATATAAGAATGCTTGATTAATTTTAGGTCTTAGATATAAAATAGCATTTGACTGTGATTCACGCTTTTCAATCAGTTCAAATTTTTTCAATATAGCTGCACTTGCGACAACTTGTTGACCGTGAATAGCTAAACCTGCCAGGCGATCCAGCACATCTTCATATTCAGTGTAACGTTTTTGTTCTAATAAATAATTACTAAGCACTACGCCTGCTTGAGCTGCCCACCTAAAGCGTGGACCATGATATTCATTGAGACAATAATACAAAATTTCTTCTGCACTAAGGAAATCGCCAGTTTCCAACATTTTTTCAGCAGCAGGCACAGGTAGGTCACCATCTTTACGAATTTCGTATAATTTTAACATAAAGGTTGAGTCATCTGGCGAAACACCTCTTGCTAGAATACGGTCAGACCACTCAGCATTTTGGTGTTGTTGCATATTTAAGTCATAGCCTTTTGCACCAATCAAAGCTTCCTCTTTTATTCCGGGCTGTAGTTGCTGCTGTGCAATTTTTAAGTTACGTTGTAATAGTTCATTATGTCCTGAGAAGAAGGAGAAGAAGATTGAAAGAAAGATAACAATAAATACTAAATATGGGGAGTAATAGTACCAAATATTTCTTGAGACCCTAGCTTCTACCGGGTCCAAATCAAAGTCAATGTCATCAATACCAATGTAGTTTTCTGGAGAAAATTGAGGGTCTTTCTTCTCACGAACGCGGTCGATATCTGCAATTAAGAAATCCCAGCTTGGGTGTCGATCCAAGGGGTCCTTGTTCATCATCAACATAATCAATTTATTCATTTCAGGTGAAAGTGTTTTCTTACGTTCTATAGGTTCTTGAAGTGGTTCCTGTATATGTTTCATGATCACTTCAACTGGGTTTTCCCCTTGAAATGGTAAGGTTTTCGTAACGATGTGATATAGTGTTGCGCCAAGATTGTATATGTCGGACCTGAAATCTGGTTGTTCAATCCCTCGACCTTGCTCAGGGCTGATGTAAAAAGGGGTACCAATAGCCATCCCTACCTGTGAGATATCGTATTCATCATTTGGTCTTTTAGCAATTCCAAGGTCACAAAGTTTCATTTCGTCTTGTTGGTTAAGTAGCATATTACCTGGCTTAATATCCCGGTGTAATAAGTGTTGGCTACGCCATGCATAAGACATTGCTACAGCAACGTCACGACACCATTTCAAAGCAATATCCTCATCAATACCATCTTCTGAATCTAAAATACGATCTTCGACAGTATCTCCATCAATAAATGCCATGGCGATATACAATAGTTCGTCTTTGTGATCCCCCTCATAAACAGTTACAATATTAGGGTGCTGTAAAGATGCTAAAGAGCGGACCTCTAGCATAAAGTGACGAATAAGTTCTGCATTTTTTTCTACAACATTATTTGAAAGAATTTTCAAGGCTACTTTTCGTCCAAGAGACAATTGTCTAGCTTCGTATACATAGCCCATTCCTCCTTTGCCAATTAACCGAATTACCTCAAAGTCACCAAGTTGAAACCCAGCTTTTAAGCATTGTTCTTTTGCTTTTTTGCTATTAGTTCCCAACATAGTACTAACCTTAGTTGTAACCATAGTCGCAGAGAGGTCAGCATTACTTTTGTTATCATCTTCAATAATTTCAGAAAGTTGAGTAGAACATTCTGGACAAAAATCCAGATGCTTCTCATCTTGCTCAATTTTTTTATGACAATTTGGACAGGTTCTATTCAAAAAGAAAATCCTTTATTGATTCTTTTGACTCCATTGTAAATAAGCTTCGTAAGTCTTCTTTCTTGTAGTTGAATCTTTTGGGTATGGTTCTAATTTTTCACCAGTTAAGATAGTTAACAAGCGATAACCACCAGAAAATTCATTTTCTGAGTAAGAATTTTTAAAAACATATAGGACTTTATCTGTAGTGATATGATTCTTCAAAGTATCAGTTTGTTCCAAAGAACTTAAAATTGCATTAAAAAAGTGAGCTCTATTGTTGATGCTCAGTTGATTCATTTCAGCCTGTTGAATAAACTTATCAAATTCTTTATGGTATTTTTCAGGCTTTGCAATCATCAAATCTTGTAAGTTTTGATAACGTAATCTTTGAAAGTAGGTATTTGAACCTTGTACATCTGAATTGGCTATAGCTTCGTGAATACGCTCAAGATCCACTAACATTTTATTAGTAATTGTTCGGTTGTAAGATAAACTACTGTATGCATTTATGGCGGCATAGTTTCCTGGGTTTTTACAAATGAAATCAATAAGTCTACTTCTCCCTCCCTTCATGTTTTGTAAGTCTTGAACGATTCCGGAGTGAATACTACTATTTAGGCCTTTGATCTCTAGAAGCTCATCATAAAGCTTCAACTTTTCAGTTTCTGATAATGGGCGTTCATCCACCAATATTTTAAGCTCTTTATTATCTGTTTCTAAGTGAATAATTTTTTCTTCTTGTGCTTTTAGAACTGACTCCATTTCGGCAATCCGCTCTTGTTGCTTTTCGATGCGCCTAAAATTTTCCTTAGTAATTTCATTTTCATTATTACACCCAGTAATAATACAAACAGCTACTAATATTCCTATTTTCTTCATTCTATTTCCTTTAGTTTTTTTCATGTAGCCAGCAGGCGACATTTCGACCAGCAAAAGGTTTTAAAGTTGGTTTGTCACTCATGCATCGTTTCATTTTATCCCGACACCGTGTATGAAATGCACATCCTGATGGGGGTGATGCAGGAGACGGAACTTCTCCCTTTAAAACGATACGATCTTTTTTCTCTTCCAACGGTACCGGAATAGCAGAAACTAATGCTTCTGTATAGGGATGCTGCGGTGAGTCTAGTATTTTTTCAGAATCGCCGACTTCAACCACATTTCCTAAATACATCACTGCAATTCGATCAGATATATGGCGAACTACACTTAAATCATGCGATATAAACAGATAGGAAAACTGGTACTTCTTTTGAAGGTCCATCAATAAATTGATTACTTGTGCCTGCACAGAAACATCTAAGGCACTTACAGATTCATCACAAACTAATAAGTCTGGTTGCATGCTAATGGACCTGGCAATACAAATACGTTGACGTTGGCCACCAGAGAACTCATGAGGAAAACGATTCATCATACTTGGGATTAAGCCAACTTCTTCCAGCCAAAAACCAACATCTTCTTCAGGGCTTTTTTTGATTCTATTGTGCTGTATAAGCCCTTCAGAAATGATCTCTAGAATCGTTTTTCTTGGATTTAATGAAGCGAATGGGTCCTGAAATATCATTTGAATATGTTTAGCAGCGACATTGCGATCATAGTCTTCATCTTGGCTTGCAATTAAATGCTTTTCAAAAAATATTTTGCCAGCATAGGTACTTTCCAATCCCAAAATTGCTCGTCCCAGGGTCGTTTTACCGCATCCAGACTCACCAACTAAGCCTAAAGTTTCTCCTTTTTTTATTTGTAAGCTTGCTCCATTTACAGCTTTGACATGCCCAACAATTTTAGAAAAAATACCACTATGTATTGGAAACCAAACATTTAAGTTTTCCACTTTCAAAATATACTCTTCTATATTTTCAGGCATTATGCACCTCCTTGTCCGCCTTTATACAACGAACTTTATGGCTATCATTAATAACATCCAAAGAAGGCATTTTAACTCGACAAGAATCATCTGCCAATGGGCAGCGGTCAGCGAAGCGACATCCCTTAGGATAGTTTAATGGGGAGGGAACGCTTCCTGGTATTGATGCTAAACGTTCACCTTTTTCAGCAACACCCGGTACAGCATTCATTAGTCCGCGTGTATAGGGGTGCTGAGGGTTTGTAAAAATTTCTTTTACTGGACCTTCTTCTACAACCTGTGAGGCATACATAACTATGACTCGGTCACACATTTCCCAAACAACTCCCATGTCATGAGTGATTAAGATGACCGCCGTTTTGTCCGCCTTCATTTTCTTTAAAATATCAAAAATTTGTGCTTGAATAGTCACATCAAGAGCCGTTGTTGGTTCATCAGCAATAATCAAGTCAGGTTCAAGCATTAGAGTTCCTGCAATCATCACTCGTTGGCGCATACCTCCACTAAACTGAAATGGATAATTCTTTACACGTTTATCTACATCACCAATCCCAACTTTATGAAGCCATTTCTTTACTTCTTCCTTAGCATCTTTTTTAACTAGTTTCTTATGATAAGATAGGGCTTCTGCCAATTGTTTTCCGATTTTTTGGAGTGGGCTTAATGCGGTCATTGGTTCCTGAAAGATGACTCCAATTTCTGCCCCCCGAACCTCGCGCAGTTCAGACGAAGACATTTGCAACAAGTCTTTCCCTTTGAAGATCGCTTCTCCAGATTTGATTTTACCTGGCGGTTGAGGAATTAATTTTAAGAGGCCCATATTAGATACCGATTTCCCACAGCCAGACTCTCCAACCACTCCTAGAATTTCTCCTTCTTCAACAGAGAAGCTAACTTGGTCTGATGCTTGAAGAGGACCAGCATCTGTTTCAAACTCAATTGATAAGTTTTTGACTTCCAGTAAAGACATTATTTCATCCTTGCATATTTCTTAGGGTCAAAGGCAGTTCTTACTCCTTCTCCAATGAATACACAAAGCAGAATAGTAACAAATAGCGCGAGCGTTGGAAATAGGATTAGCCACCAAGCGCTTGTATAGTTTTGTCCTTGAGAGAGTAAAGCCCCCCAACTTGGTTGAAGCGGTGGCAAGCCAAAGCCCAAGTAGTCTAGGGCAGACAATGTTGAAACTGCTCCCACAAGACTGAAAGGTGTAAATGTAATAATTGGGACTAAAGCATTAGGTAAAATATGCGAAAATAAAATCTTAGTTGTTGGAATACCCGATATTTGTGCTGATTCCACGAATGCCTGCTTACGTAAGCGGAAAAACTCAGCCCGAATATAATAACTTATACCGACCCAATTAAACACGCAGTAGACAAGAAGCAATAAACCAAATGAGCGGCCAAAACGAGATCCCATAAAGATTATTACGTACAGAAATGGTAGTGAGCTCCAAATTTCAATTAACCTTTGCCCCACTAAATCAACCAATCCACCGTAGTACCCTTGAATAGCACCTAAAATGATACCAACGACTTGTGAAACAATCACCAAAATAAGGCCAAATAACATGTTGGTTCGGAATGAGTATACAATTAAGGTAAGGACATCTCTGCCTGAGTCATCTAAACCTAACCAATGCGTGGAAGTTGGGTGAAACGGGAACCGAATATCATCTCGGTTAAATACAACTGTATAAAGTTGTTTTCCAACTGTTATATCCGTTTTAGGAACAATACTTTCAAAACGTTTTTTCACCAATTCTAGAAGGGTCGTTTGCTGTTCAGAATTCATGTCTTTCCATATCCCCTGCTCTTTTTCCTCTGGGAATTTAGCTTCTGCTCCTTTAAAAGTTAATATACGTCTTTCTGAATCTGCTTTACCTTCTATTTGTTGAATAGAAAGACGGAGTTTCTTTCTTGGGCTCTCCTGTTGTTCATAAGCACTTAATGAAAGTTCTGCCGGGGTTCCGTTCAGATCAGCGATGAACTTAAATTCTGGGGTAGTTTCATTATTAAAGCGTTTGTTGATTGCCAACTGAGCTTCTTTAGGTAATGCCAGAGTTTCATATGCAGGTTTTCCTCGTAATTCTCTGTCCGTAAACGTTGAAAAGAGATCTATCCCCCGTGATTTACGGATAGTACCATCTGGACGTAAGTCTAGATATGCAGCTTTTAAAACTGGGTAAAAGCGAGCGCGTACAGACAAATCAACACTTAAATTTTCTTTCTTTATACTTTCATTTGGTCCGTAGGGAATAAAAGTGTAAAGCATCCAATTTTTATCATCCGATGTAAAGGCTTCACTTTTTTGAAATTCTTTATAATTTACTTTATTATAGATCCCATTTTTAAGAAAGCTGTCTTGTGAATAGAACTTAAAAATCGGGAAATACAGTTTACTCTCATAACTAACAATTAGTGGTTTATTATTACAAACCAACTCGGAAATTAGGCTCAGTAAAAACAAGATAAGTAGAATATTGAATGACCAATTTGCACGACGAATTGCCCGAAAGCGATCTAATCGGCTTCGGCTGACTGGGTTTTTTATAAATTTATAGAAAAGCTTAAGCATAAATTAAGATTTTTTGAAATTGATACGCGGATCAATTATAACATATAGAAAGTCTGTAAGTATATTGCCTAATAAGGCCAAAACAGAAGTAACTGAAATTAGAGCCATAAAAACTGCATAGTCTCTAGAGACAATAGCCTCTAGGCTTAGGCGTCCCATTCCAGGGATCTCAAATACTTTTTCAATCAAAACATTTCCAGCAAACATAAGTGTCAAAATACCACCAAAGCCCGTTGCAATAGGAATCAATGAATTTCTCAGTGCATGGCCCCAAATTGCACGCTGCACAGAACCTCCCCGTGCTAAAACAGTTCTAACATAATCTTTGTTAATTTCTTCTAGCAATGAATTTTTCATCAGGATCGTCAACAATGCAAAGTTTCCAATCATATAGCAAAGAACAGGTAAGAACATATGGTGAATCACGTCCTTCACCTGTCCCCAAGGTGTAAGGTCCATATAATGATCAGATCTAAATCCAGAGAGTGGAAACCAATCCCAGCCCCAATCTTGCGTACCAGAGAGCAACATTTTCAAAAGCATACCAAATGCAAAAGCCGGAATTGAATAGCCAATAAATACAATTATACTCGATGAGATATCTAAGAATGATCCATCTTTTATAGCTTTAAAGATGCCCAGTGGAATACATACTAAATAGGTAATCACAAAACCTGTTACGCCAAAAATTAATGAGACAGGAAAGCGTTCAACAATTAGTTCCCATGCTTTTTTATTTGTGTACTTGTAGGAGTTACGCATCATTCCCATTCGGTCATGCCATAGCCAATCCCAATATTGAACTACAATCGGTTTATCAAAGCCAAACTCTTTCCTTAATGCTTCTTTTTGCTCTTCGGAGACCGTACTTTCTGATGCCATTTCACCTTGTGCACCTTGCATACGAGCCATATATTGATCAATGGGACCACCTGGGACAAATTGAGTCAAACTAAAGCACGCAATAGTAATTCCAATGAATGTAGGAATAACCAATAAAAGGCGTTTCAGAAAATACTGGTATCGGTTCATGTATCCCCTTTGATCTTATTCGAATTCTTCGTCGAAATAGATTTTCGCTTCAGCTCTTGGTACAGCCTTGTCTTCTTTGCGTGCTTCATTAAGTTCATCTGCTGCATCTTCATCAATCCACCAATAGGTAATTGCTGAGCTATCTGCTCCGCCAAACTTTGAGAGTACTGTGTATGGAGTGCCCATTTTATTCCAGTATAAAAGTCTTGCATAATTCAAATTCCAAAGCAATAAATAAGGGACTTGCTCATAAACAAGGTTGTCAACTTTACGAGCAATTTCGTGTCTTTCTTGAAGGTTAAATATCGTTTTTTGACTTTCGATTAATTCATCTACATCTGCAGAAGAAAAGCCAGTAATATTGTTACTACTTGGTTGGTCTACAAACTTGCTGTGCCACATAGGCTCTGGGTCTTTTTTAATCCCTGCTCCCCAGGCAGCCCAAGTCATATCATAATTAAAAGAATTCATTTCTTTAAGCCAAGCTGCCCAATCTTTCAGCTCAACTTTCATGTCAATACCAACCCTTTTAAGGTCTTCTGAGTAAATGGAAAGAAAACGATTTGCATCTGCACTCCGAGCAAGGAAGTTGATCACAAATGGCTGGCCGTTTTTCTCTAGCTTACCATTTTCTGGGTTTACAACCCAACCAGCTTCAGCTAAAAGAATACGAGCTTTATTTACGTTAAATTCATAGAAAGTATTTTGATTGGGTTTTTCTTCTGAATACAAGTCTTCATAAAATGATCTATGAAGAAAATATAAATTATGCATTTGTGTTTCATTCATTTTTTTACGATCCAACAAATGATATAATGCCTGTCGTACTTTTAAATCTTTAAATAGTGGTCGTCTCATATTGAGTGCAAAGCCTTGAAATCCTACAGGGCTATGATTATAGACTTCTTGTTTGGTAATCCACCCTTTAATGAATGCATTTGAGCTAGTTTTACTAACCCATATAGCAGATTTATTTACAGAGTAGAGATCTAATTCCCCCTTGCGGAAACTTTCAAAAGCAGTATCTGTAGTATCATANAAACGGAAACGAATTTTTTCGAAATTGTATTTGTATTGATTTGATTTTTTGTTTGCACTCCACCAATCACTGCGACGTTCTATATCAAGAAAGCGGCCTTCGCGGTACTCCCCCATTTTGTATGGGCCACTCACAATATCAAAATCAAAATTAGTTTTACGAAATTCCTTACGTTCAACTAACTCTTTGGGTACAATATAAAAAGACCCTGCTACATCCAATAAACTCCAATGTACTTTATCTGCGATAAAGCGTATTTTACTATCAGAAACCTTTTCAACTTTGGTAAATCTTTTCATTCTAACTTGCCAAGGACCTGTCATATTTTTAGGATCCACAATAGCGTTATAAGTAGCAATCACATCATCTGCAGTTATTTGCTTACCATTTGACCATTTGGCATTTGGATCTAGCTCAAAAGTAAATACTTTTTTATCATCGGATATAGTCCAGGATTTAGCTAATCCAGGTTCATCTTCAAGTGTGATTGGATCTCCACCTAATAATGTTTCATACATAAGTCCAAAGATTGTTCCTGACTGAGATGTAAAACTTGTATAGTAATTTAGGCTTTCAGGTGAAGGTCCTGAAAAGAGGCGTAATGTTCCCCCCACTTCTGCATCTTCACTTGCAATAGGGTCCACTTTATCTTTCCAATCTGATGTTGGGAAAGATTTTTCCGCATGGGCGACCGGTAAAACTGCCAATACCCCCACCCAAAAAATAGATGTGATTGCTCGCATATTATTCCTTTATCATTAATCCATTTTCCTACGTGCATCCATAGCCACCCCCATTGTTGCTGCATCCGCATAGCTCAGGTCGGCTCCCAATGGAATTCCTCGAGAAATTCTTGTTAAATCAACTGTATAATTACTTAGTAAATTTGCAATGTAAGATGCAGTAGCTTCTCCTTCAACATCAGGGTTTGTTGCTAAAATAATTTCTTTTATTTTACCCTGCTCCACTCGGCTTAGTAATTTATCTATTGAAAGGTCTTCGGGTTCAATACCATCTAACGGTGATAAGCGTCCACCTAGTACATGGTAATAGCCGGTATATTTGCCAGTATTTTCAATAGCAGGAATTTGTTGAACGGTTTCAACCACACATAATAGTGCTGGATTGCGCAGAGTATTACTGCAAATATCACAAATGTCCTCATCCGACAAGTTGCCGCAAATTTTGCAATGTTTGATATCTTGAAGAGCCAAAAGTTGTTGGGCAAATTCTTGGATATGTTTATCATCCCAATTCAACATAGATACGGCCAAGCGTTCAGCTGTTTTTTTGCCAATGCCAGGCAATCTTGCAAAAGATTCACGGACAAGTTCAATATTTGATGGATAGCGATAAGCCAAATTTATTTTCTCCAGAAGCTAGGTAAAATCAGCACAATGACAGTATAAACTTCCAACCTTCCAATCAACATTGCTAAGCTCAACAGCAATTTTGTTTTAGGTGCCATCCATGCAAAATTTTGCGTTGGGCCTACACTTCCTAAGCCCGGTCCAATGTTACACATCGTTGCTACAGTACTAGTAAAAGCAGTTTCAATTTGATGAGGCCCATTCTCCATTAGCCCTGGTTCTAAAAATGCCACTAAGAATGTAAAAGTAAATAAAATAAGAATATAAACAAAGAAAAAATTAAGAACTGGTTGTACAACAGAACTTGGTACAACATGATTATTGAGGCGCACGTTCATTACACTTCTTGGATAGATACAATGCAAAACTTGCTGAAATGCATTTTTAAATAATATAATCCAACGTGAAACTTTCATTCCACCAGAGGTAGAACCACCAGATCCGCCAATTAACATAAACATTACCAAAATCACTTGACTAAAGTTTGGCCATACATCAAAGTTTGCAGTAGCAAAACCAGTAGTAGTCATACAGGTCAAGACAGCAAAAGTGGCATGACGTATTGAGTCTCCAATACTTTTATCAAAGAAATTGAAAGAGATCAAATTGATTGAAATAAAGGTGATTGCAATAGTAACTAAAATACAATATGTTTTAAACTCTTCATCTTTAATGTAGCTATTTGGATGTCCAGAAAGTGCTTTAACATGAAGTGCAAAGTTTGCACCGGCTAAAAACATAAATAAAATAATCACCCATTCTACATAAGCACTATCAAAGGAAGCAATACTTGCATCTTTGGTTGAAAATCCACCTGTTGCCATTGTGGCCATTGCATGATTCAAAGCATCGTAGATATTCATTTTACTGGATAGTAAAAGCAAGCCAAAAAGAATAATAGTAAGTAAGAAGTAGACAAACCATAGGCGTTTTGCAGAGCCGGCTACTCTTGGCGAAAGCTGATCGGTAGTAGGTCCAGGTGCTTCTGCTTTGTATAACTGCATACCTCCAATACCTAAAAGAGGTAAGATAGCCAATGATAAAACTACAATCCCCATTCCACCAAGCCAATTAGTCATACTTCGCCAAAATAAAAGCCCATAAGACTTTTCTCCAAGCTCTTCAATGCCAGGGGTAAATTCACCACCAAGAATACTTGATCCTGTTGTTGTAAAGCCAGACATTGTTTCAAAAAAAGCATCAACAAATGTTAGTTCTGCAATCCAAATATAAGGGATAGACCCAAAAATAGAAGCAAATACCCAGCTGAAGGTCACAATACCAAAGCCTTCACGATAACCAATATGTGGACTTTCAGAACGAATACTTAAACCAAGAAGACTAAATAAAATTGTAATTAAACTAGAGTAAAATAGACGAAATAATGTCTCACGGCTATCATTCATGAGCCATCCAACAAACACGCATGATAACATAGCGATGCCAACTGATAATAATACGGCTGCAACGACTTGGAATACCGTACGAATATTCATCCCAGAAAACCTCTACGCCTAAATACTTTATCCACTTCATCCTGCTGGCCAGTTTTTGCAAGAACTACAACTTTATCACCAACGTGAAACATTGCATCTCCTACTGCTGGTACAATTTTTTCATCACGAATAATCAAGCCAATTACCATATCTCTTGGAAGATCTATTTCATGAATACGTTTATTTTCGACTTCAGACTTTTCTAGGACCTGTAGCTCAAGAATTTCAGCAGGCATACGTTGTAGCAATGCAATGGTGCGTCTAAATTCTGTTTTCATTTGTCTAATAATTTGATTTGCTGCAGCAATGATTGGGCTGAAACCACAATCAATTGGGCTCATACCAGCAATGATTCGAATAAAGTCACTATTATTAGTTACAGCATATACTCTTTTTGTTCCTAAACGTTTTGCTAGGAGACAACTTAATATGTTGTGCTCATTATTTTCGTGATGCGCCCCAATAAATACATCGCAATGTTCAATATGGCACTCATTTAGTACTCGTGCATCTGAAGCATCACCATGGATGATCAAAATATTTCGTCCTAATTCTTCAGCAGCTTTTTGTGCTTTCACGGAGTCAGGTTCTACAATAACAACCCGCATGTCTAAGACCTGTAGTTTTGTTGCGAGCATGTAAGTTAGTTGAGAATAGCCAGAGATGATTACCTTTGTAACAAAGTCGGAATTAAAAGTAGCCCAACCAACAAGTTCATCTATTTTATCTTCTTCACCTGCAACATATACCTCATCATGTGCATATATGGTAGTTTCACCACGTGGAATAACCAAATGTCCATATCGTAGAATTGCACATATACGAACATGCTCAAGAAGGTCTTTTCTTGGAAATTCAATAAGTTTGACATTTGCCATTGGTGAAGCAGGCCCCACACTAAAATTGACTAATTGCGCATGAGGGTGAGGTAATGCAACGGTTTCTTTAATACCTGGACGTAGAATAGTATCAATAATTTCATTGGCACAAATTTGTTCAGGTATTAAGGGAAAGTCTACACCAAAATATTCTGCGGTTAGATTATGTTGTTCGTCAAAGAAATCCATAGAGCGAACACGTGCGACTTTAGTGGTAACGTTATAACACTTCGCCAAATTACAAGCAAGAATATTTGCCTCACTCTTACTAGTCACCGCCAACACAACATCTGCTTTTTCTACTTCAGCATTTAATAAGCTATATGCAGTGGCACCATTTCCATTTACGGTCATTACGTCAATATGGTCACGTAATTGCTCCAAGAGATCACTTTTATAATCTACAACCACAACTTCATGCTCTTGATGAAGAACATGGGCCAACTGAGTTCCTAACGAACCAGCACCTATTATGATAATCCTCATATCAGTTCCTAACTGTAAAAATAAATCCCATTAGCCAGCATAAGAGCAATATTATCAATCCTAATATTACGCTAAAAAAACGTATTTATAACGAACTTTAAATTAAAACTATAACCTTCTCGCCTTAGACCGCAAGAAATCTAGAAAAATACCCTCAAAAGTCCCTAAAATATGCGAATTCACTTAGCCCAAAAGTATATTTAAAAGTCTAAATCTAAGCCTAAGTCAATTGAATGAATTTGATGTGTCAATGCACCTACAGAAATATAGTCAACGTTTAAAGCCGACAATGACTCAATTCGTTCTATTGTTATCCCCCCAGAAGCTTCTAATAATGTTTCCGCATGAATTTCATTACGGATTTCAATAGCTTTTTCTATTTGCTTATTTGACATATTATCCAACATTATTTGATCAGCTTTCCCCTCCAATGCTTCTTTCAGTTCATCAAAGGATTCAACCTCAACCTCAACCTCTAAGTTCGGAAAAGCAGCTCTTGAAGCTCTAATTGCTTTAGAAATACTACAAGGCCCCTTTTGACCAGCTAGAAAACGGTGATTATCTTTCATCATAACTCGATCATACAATGCCATTCGGTGATTTGTACCGCCACCACATGCAACCGCATATTTTTCAGAGAATCTTAACCCAGGAGTCGTTTTACGAGTATCTAAAATTTTAGTTTTTGAACCTGTGATAATTGCTTGCACATAGTGGGAAGTTTGAGTAGCAATACCACACAAACGTTGCATAAAATTTAGTGCTGTACGTTCTCCCGTTAAAATTGCTTGCGCAGGGCCATGGATAGTTGCTAAAACAGTATCCGGTTGAATACCATCTCCATCCTGCACGTTGATTTCAACCACAATTTCTTGAGATAATTCAGCAAAGCAAAATTCTAAAACGTCTAAACCTGCCACAACACATGCTTCACGAGATTTAAGTTGAGCAGTAGCTTTAGCTTCTGGGTCCACAATAGCTAATGTAGTAGCGTCTCCAGGGCCAACGTCCTCTGCAATTGCGATTTCTACTTGGCGTTTTAATTCTGCTAAATATCGGGTTTTATCATAATGTTCTAGACTCATGATGATTTTTCCTTATTCACTTTCATATGTAAAATAGTGACGACCAATAATAAGAAAAAGATTTGAATAAAGGTAACAATTACGCCAGTTAAATCTGCAAATAATAAATTAATTGCGCTTAGCCCAAGAATAAGCGTAATACAATGGACTAATGCAACCGCTGTTTTTTTACTGACTCCCATTCTAAGAAAACGGTGAGAAACATGATTGTGATCTCCTTTAAAAGGTGAAAGACCTTTACGTAAACGGATAATCACGACTGCAAAAGTATCAAAGATTGGCATCGCGAGAACGACAAGCGGGATAAGAACAGGTGCATATGTTTCTGTACTATCATTAAGATATTGAGTAAGTACTGCCTGTGTAGCCAGCAGATAGCCCAAGAAGTGGCTACCCGCATCTCCCATAAAGATCGATGCAGGAAAGCTATTATGAATGTAATATCCAAAGGCGACTCCTGCTGTAACAAGTCCAAGAGTTGCAACAAAGAACTGTTCATTTAAAATTGCGATCGATGCAAAAATTCCTGATGCAATCATAGCGACTCCTGCGGCGAGTCCATCCATATTATCAAAAAAGTTAAATGCATTAATAATAAACAGGAACCAAAACAGCGTTAAGAACCAACTAATGTAAGTATTATTTAGTACATGGAAGACCTGTAATTTTGGGTATAAGACAACTAGTCCGCAAATGATAGCTTGAAGTGACATTTTAAATTTCCACCCCATTGGCTTTTTATCATCAAACAACCCCATTACACCAATAGCCACAGCACCGGCAGCAATAACCCCAATTAAAGGAAGGGTAGTCTTTATACCATTTATACTATTTTTTATCTCAGATGGTAAAAATGAACTTTTTGACATCACTAATGCTAAACCAACACCAATTAGAGTAAGCCAAGCAGATAGCATTGCTGCACCACCCAATAAAGGTGTTGCCTTGGTATGCAGTTTATGTCCTTCGCGCATAGGAACGTCCAAGAAATTAAATGTAAAAGATAACTTTTTGAAGATATGCGTAAACATATATGAAACAATAGAGGCAGCAACGAGCACCAACAGATAACCAACTATCCATGAAGAGTGATCTACCACTTGCTCCTTTGTAGGATCCATCATAGTAGCAACCGGAATAGCAAGGTTACCAGAGTCCATTGGAACATGTCCAACTTTATCTAACTCAAAACTAAATTGATTCAATAATTTATTTATCATATCCATCCAAAATAAATAAAAAGAGCAGACAGTCATTTAACCGTTGCTCTTTTAATTCAATCTTTACCTAAATAAAGATGATTATTTAGGCTTATGGTGGTATTCCTGAAGGGAACGCACATCCATTCGATCAATAGCACGTAATGCTTCTAAACCATTTACAGCAGCTTTGAAACCGCTCAATGTAGTTGTGATTGGCACACCGCGAATAACCGCATCAGAACGCATGCGAATTTCATCTACCATTGGTGAAGCACCTGAAGACGGAGTATTTACAATCCAAGAAATTTCCCCTTGCTGGATCAGATCCAAAACATTTGGTCTTGCTTCGGAGATTTTAAATAGTGCATTTGCTGGAATATTGTTATTGCGTAGCAAAGTACTAGTACCAGAAGTTGCATAAATTGTAAATCCAAGATCAACAATCTGACGACACGCTTCAATAGCACCCTGTTTATCTTCTTCACGAAGACTAACAAATACATTACCACCATTAGGTAATTTATTTCCAGCACCCAGCTGAGATTTTAGGTAACTTAAGCCAGCTGAACTATCAATTCCCATTACCTCACCAGTAGATTTCATCTCAGGAGACAGGATTATATCTGTTCCAGGGAAACGTACGAATGGGAAAACTGCTTCTTTCACAGAAACATGCTTTGGAATAACTTCTTCTGTAAAGCCAAGGTCTTTTAGTTTTTGACCAGCCATAATTAAAGCACCAAGTTTAGCTAGAGGAACACCAATTGTCTTAGAAACAAATGGAACTGTACGAGATGCACGAGGATTCACCTCTAGAATGTATACTTCGTCATTTTGGACAGCAAACTGAATATTCATTAAGCCACGAACATTCAATGCTTTTGCTAAATCATGAGAATTTTTACGAATCGTTGCTAATGCAGAATCAGTGATATTGACAGTTGGGATCATACAAGCAGAGTCGCCAGAGTGAACACCAGCAAGCTCAACGTGCTCCATGATTGAACCAATAACAGATGTTTCCCCGTCACTAATACAATCGACATCTACTTCCATTGCATTTTCTAGGTAACGATCAATTAGCACTGGACGCTCTTCAGAAACCATTACTGCTTCATCCATATACTTACGTAGATATTTTTCTTTGTATACAATAACCATTGCACGGCCACCTAATACAAAAGAAGGGCGGACGAGAACTGGATATCCGATTCTGTTGGCAACTTCCACTGCATCCTCTACGTTTGAAGCTAGACCATTCTCAGGTTGTTTAATGCCAAGCTTCATTGCTAATTGTTGGAACTCTTCACGATTTTCAGCAAGCTCAATATCAGCAGGCTTCGTTCCGATAATATTAACTCCATTTTCCTCTAACTTATTAGCTAAGTTTAGTGGTGTTTGTCCGCCAAACTGAACAATTGCGCCATCACATTTTTCTTGTTCATAAATGTGTAAGACATCTTCTAGAGTCAATGGTTCAAAGTATAGTCGATCACTTGTATCATAGTCAGTGGATACAGTTTCAGGATTTGAATTAACCATGATCGTTTCATAGCCAGCTTCCTGCAATGCAAAAGATGCGTGTACACAACAATAATCAAACTCAATACCTTGACCAATACGGTTTGGTCCACCACCCAAGATCATAATCTTTTTGTTATCTGAGCTTCTGGATTCTTTAAGCTCACCATAAGTAGAATAGTAATAAGGCGTATAGGCTTCAAACTCAGCAGCACATGTATCTACCAGGCCGTATACAGGTTTGAGGTCCAGGCTATAGCGAGCCTTACGAACTTCGTCTTCAGAAGCATCAAGAAGGAATGCTATTTGTTTATCAGAGTATCCCATTTCTTTTGCCTGACGGAATAAATCTTTATCTGCAGTTAAACCAGATAGGTCACCAGCAGTTTTAATTTCATCCTCATAATACGAAAGTTCTTCAAGGTTACGTAAAAACCATGGATCAATCTTACAAAGGTCAAATACTTTTTCTACAGTCCAACCTCTCTTGAAAGCTTCGCGAACTTTAAAAATACGGTCATACGTAGGACGCCCAACCTCTGAGGCTAATGTATCATCATCCATCTTTTCATATTTGTAATCTTTACCATCTGCACCAAAACCAGCACGACCAGTTTCCAAAGATCGCATAGCTTTTTGGAAAGACTGTTTGAAAGTTTTACCAATAGACATAGTTTCCCCCACAGATTTCATCTGTGTGCCCAATGTAGTGTCAGCTGCAGTAAATTTTTCAAATGCGAAGCGAGGAACTTTAGTAACAACATAATCTATCGTTGGTTCAAAAGCAGCAGGAGTATCACGAGTAATATCATTACACAGTTCGTCTAGGGTATAACCAACCGCTAGTTTAGCTGCGATTTTAGCAATTGGGAAACCAGTTGCTTTAGAAGCTAATGCAGAACTACGAGAAACACGTGGATTCATTTCGATAACAATCATGCGGCCGTCTTCCGGGTTGACAGCAAACTGTACGTTAGAACCACCCGTTTCAACACCAATCTCGCGCATTACAGCAATAGCTGCATCACGTAACTGTTGGTATTCACGGTCTGTTAAAGTTTGAGATGGAGCAACAGTAATTGAGTCACCAGTATGAACCCCCATTGGGTCTAAATTCTCAATTGAACATACAATTACACAGTTATCATTTTTATCACGAATAACTTCTAATTCATACTCTTTCCAACCTAGAATTGATTCTTCAACTAATACCTCTGAAGTTGGGCTATAACGCAGACCACGAGCAACAATTTCCTCAAATTCTTCCATGTTATATGCAATACCACCACCGGTACCCCCCATCGTAAACCCTGGACGAATAACTGTTGGAAAACCAATCTTCTCAAGCGCAACTAAAGACTCTTCCATTGTATGACAGGAATAACTACGGCAAACTTCAATATCACAATTTGCCATGGCTTTTTTGAATAAATCACGATCTTCTGCCTTACGGATTACTTCTGACTTTGCTCCGATCAACTCAACATTGAAACGCTCAAGTAAACCACGTTCAGCAAGAGATAGTGCCAAGTTCAATGCAGTCTGACCACCTAATGTTGGTAATAATGCATCTGGACGCTCACGACGAATAATCTCATGTAAGATATCTTCATCTAAAGGTTCGATATATGTACGGTCTGCAAATTCAGGATCCGTCATAATGGTTGCTGGGTTACTGTTAACCAGAATCACTTCGTAGCCTTCTTCTTTCAAGGCTTTACAAGCTTGTGTTCCGGAATAGTCAAATTCACAGGCCTGTCCAATAACGATCGGCCCGGATCCAATCAACATAATTCTGTTAATATCAGTACGTTTCGGCATAGTTGCCTTCTAGCTCCTATATAGGTTTAATTTGATCCAAAAATAAAAGTGACTTTCAGCAGATTGTGCCTCAATTGATTCTTTCATTTCGAATATTTTAAAATGACCCGTTTAAAAAAAAGGACCAGCTTTAAAAAACCGGTCCTAAAAATTATTCTTCTTTATTTATCTTTATGTTCATGGATGCGTTAACGAAATCCTTGAACAAAGGATGAGCCTTAAGTGGTGTAGACTTAAATTCAGGGTGAAACTGGCAAGCAACAAACCATGGGTGGTCAGCGAATTCCATAATTTCAACCAAGTGGCCATCCGGCGATACACCAGAAAAGACAACGCCTTTTGCAGATAGTGCATCACGAAATTCATTATTTACTTCAAATCTGTGGCGGTGTCTCTCAGAGATTTTCTTTGCGCCGTATGCATCAGCGGCTTTAGAGCCCTTTTCTAATACACATGGATATGCACCAAGTCTCATTGTTCCTCCCATATCTGTAACATCATGTTGATCCGCCATAAGGTGAACAACTTTATGCTGAGAATCTGGGTCAAACTCATGACTATTACCATCTTTAAAACCACATACATTACGAGCAATCTCAATAACGGCAGATTGCATTCCCAAACAAATACCAAAGAAAGGTACATTGTTTTCACGTGCCCATTGAATTGCACAGATCTTGCCTTCTACTCCACGCTGACCGAAACCACCAGGAACAAGAACACCATCAACGCCTTCAAGCTGTTTGCAATCACCATCTTTCTCAAGGTCTTGTGCTTCAATACGGCGGACCTTAACACCTACAGAATTGCCAATACCAGCATGCGTTAATGATTCGTAAATTGATTTGTAGGCATCATTTAAGCTCATATATTTACCAACAACAGCAATTTCGACTTCACCGTTTACAGGTTCTACATAAGTATCTACCATTTGTTTCCAGTCCGTAAGTTCTAAAGTACGAACATGAAGGCCTAATAGTTCAAGAGTATAGATATCTAGGTCTTGTTTTGCTAGTTCCAATGGAACTTCATAAATGGTATTTTCTACGTCGCACTCTTCAAAAACTAGCTCACGAGGTACATTACAGTACATTGCTAATTTATCACGGTGCTCATCTTCCATAGGTCTCTCACAGCGGCAAACCAACATATCTGGAAAAATACCAATCCCCCTAAGAATACCAACAGATTGCTGTGAAGGTTTCGTTTTCATCTCACCAGCAGCAGATATATATGGGAGTAAAGTTAAATGCATAAACAAGCCATTTTCACGGCCAATTTCTTGACGATACTGACGAATCGCTTCTAGGAATGGTAATGACTCAATGTCTCCAGCAGTGCCACCAATTTCAGTAATTGCAATGTCGACATCTGGCCCAGAAAGAGAGCTAATAGCAGCTTTGATTTCATTTGTAATATGTGGAATCACCTGAACAGTTTTTCCTAAGTAATCACCACGGCGTTCACGGTTTAATACATCAAGGAAAATGCCGCCAGAAGTATAATTACTTGCTTGTGAGCATGGAATTCCACTAAAACGTTCATAATGGCCTAAGTCTAAGTCTGTTTCAGCACCATCATCAGTTACATATACTTCACCATGCTCATATGGATTCATGGTTCCAGGATCAACATTTAAATAAGGATCCAGTTTTTGCATTTTCACACGATAACCACGGCGCTTAAGTAGTAACGCAAGAGAAGCAGCAGTAATACCTTTTCCTAAAGACGAAACCACTCCACCAGTAATAAAAATATGTTTTGTTACATGTTTACGTTTTACGCGTACCACAATAAATTCCTAAATTGTTTTGGGTTGAGGAAATCCACAAAATGTTTACACAGATTTAATAAAAATTTCATATTGTCCGATTTCTAAAATTCACGACCTGAAATTAGGATCATTTAAATTTATTTAATTGTTCGGACTTGATGATTGGCTATCAATCTTCAGTGCACAATAAATTCTTAAAAGGCTAAGATACTTTAAAATCCTTTTCTTTCAAAAGGCAATTAAGCTTTTTCTGAAGCAAATTTCAGTGAAAAAAGAATTCTAAAAAATCAAGTGTCAACGGCAAAAAAATTCAAGAGAATCGGGTAATGGTCTGAGTTGACGTTTTCAAGGACCTCAAAGCCCTTTATCTTCAATCTTTTATCGATCCATATATGATCAATCGGAATTGCTTGAATACTGGATGAAGTAGGCCAAGAATTTTGAAAGAGATAAGAGGAGCGTGTATCCCTTAATTTTGCTTCTTCCAAAAAGAGTCCATAGATTGGAGAAAATGGTGTAATATTAAAATCTCCCATTACGATAACTGGATCTTTTGACTCTTTTACAGTATTTGCTAAAGCAGCCAAATAATCATTTCGTTGTATCCATTTTTCTTTAGTAAGAGGAGGAGGTGCGTGGCAAACAACATAGCGTAATTTTTGTTTGGGCAAACGTACGGAAACATCCAATGCAAATTTATTATCGACAAACTCTAATACTTCTACTTCATCCATCGGATATTTTGAAAAAGCAGCTACACCAAAAGCACCAGTAGGAACAATTTTATAAAATGGGTAATTTTCTTTTAATAATAAGAGTTCTGTTCCCCAAAAATTTCCAACTTCCGTCAAGCCAATAAAGTCTGGATCGACTTGATCAATCAATTGAAAAAGTTCATCTGTCTCATAGTTATCAACATGCAGGTTAAGAAAAATAGCCTTTAAGCTTTGTTGCCCAGAGCTTGTCACCTGAACAGCAGGTGACTTAATAGGTAAATGAAAGAATGCAATTGCAGTTGTGATTAAGATAGTAATAATTGCATAGGATTTTTTTTTGATGATTACGAAGCCCAAACTTATGGTCAATAAGGCAAGTAGATATAATTTAATGAATGGTGAAAAGAGCGCGAGTAAGAAAGAGATCCCACCCCCTTTACCGAGTAGGAAAGCAAAGATCGTTGTACCAAATGCTAGAATTAGGCAATAAAAAAATTTATGCCCATCCTTATTAGTTTTATCAAGTGGCTCTTTGTTTTCTTCAATCATCTTAACTAAATACGCTTACCTAGCTCATCTACATATTCCGCAAATTGACTAAGTCCATCCTGAACAACGTCAGGTTTCCTTAAATCCACGCCAGCTATTGCCAGCAGGTCTAATGGGTCTTTTGTGCAACCAGATCCTAAAAAGCCCAGATATCCTTCTAGCGCTCCAGGGTGACCAGAGCGAATACGCTTTAAGAATGCTTCAGCAGCAGAAAGACCAGTCGCATATTTATAGACATAGAAATTATAATAAAAGTGTGGAATTCTAGCCCATTCGTATTGAATGCGTTGATCAGCTTGAACTTGGTCACCATAATATAGCTTATTTAATTCATGATATGCTTGAGATAAGGTTTCCTTCGTAAGTGCCCCACCCTGTTCGACAATATCATGAATCTTTTTCTCAAATTCAGCAAACATCGTTTGACGATAAACAGTACCTTTAAATTCATCACATTTGTGATTGACCAAATAAGTCTTCAATTGCTCATCCGTAGAGTTATTCATTAGATAATGAAATAGCAAACCCTCATTCAATGTACTTGCAACTTCTGCAACAAAAATTTTATATTGACTATATGCGTGTGGTTGATTTTTAATTGATAAGTATGAGTGCATTGAGTGACCAAGTTCATGTGCCAATGTAAAAACTGAATTCAAGTTATTTTGATAATTCATTAAGACATATGGACGACTATCATAACAGCCACTTGAGTATGCACCAGAACGTTTGCCTTCATTCTCATAGCGATCAATCCAGCGTTCATCAAATGCTTGCTCAACAATTTTTGCATAATCTGTACCTAAAGGCTGAACAGATGCAACAACCCACTCACGTGCCTGTTCAAAAGGAACTTCTAATTCTAAGTCTTTCACCAAAGGCACATACATATCGTACATATCTAAAGAGTCAACGCCCAATGCACGTTTACGTACATCTACGTATTTATAAAAGGAAGGTAATTCAGCATGAACTGCTGCAATTAAGCCATCATAAACTTCTTGTTGTACATTATCTTCAAATAGAGATGCCTGAAGGGCAGACTCATGCTTTCGTGCACGTGCATAGAAAACTTGTTTGCGTACATTGCTATCTAATGTCGAAGCGAAAGTATTTCCTAAACCACTATAGGTATCATACATTGCTTCAAATGCTCCTTTACGAACGTCTCGATTTTTGGATTCTAGAAAGCGAATAAAATTTCCAGAAGTAAGAGGTGCTTTATTACCGCTATCATCCTTCACATCTGGGAACTTCAAATCAGCATTGGATAGCATCGAGAAAGTTTTAGATGCCCCTGACATTGGTTCTGCAGCCATTGCAAGCAATCGCTCTTCTTCTGGAGACAAAGTATGAGCTTTACGACGCATGTAGTTTTCAAGTAGCCTTTTCCATACACCCAATTTAGGGTCATTAAAATATTGCATTATAGTTGAATCTGGAATACTTAAAATCTCAGGTAGTATCCATGCAAGTTGAGAAGATATTTCAACATATTTAGACTTAATCCGGTCTTGCATCGCTTGATAATCAGCATTACCTAGGTCTTGATCACTTTTTAAATGTGCGTATGTGTAAACCTTTGTTATTGCTCGATCAATTTGATCCTCAATTTCAAAACAATGTATTAGATTATTTAATGATTCAGATAAAACTCCTTGAAGTTTCAATAACGGTTCCAGCATTTTTGCTAAAGCAGCAAAGTCTTCTTCCCACTTGGCATCGCTTTCATAAAGGTCGCTTAAATCCCAAGTATTTTCAGTTGCTACTTCTGAACGTTTCTTCAAGTTCATGCTACACTCCTTTTTGTATCTGAATTTGGATATCTCTTAAAATAGGTTTTAAATTTTCTTCACACCATAGACAATGTTTTTCTGGTAAAGTCCTAATACGATCTAAATTTTTACGTGACTCACCCCAATTTATGGCCTGTTTTTTTAATGAATTTAATTGCTCATTACTGTAGTTCATATGAACGTTATAACCATCAAAAATTTGATCAATTCGTTCATATGTAAAAACATTTCGTTCTACCATGCTCAGTTGCATTAGATTTCGGAGTTGTTCATGCTTTTTAAAACCTACCTTTCTAGAGCGATCATGATCAATCAAAACTTGCTGTATAGTATTTTTTTGAATTTTACATAAGACATTACCAGCACGTAGGTCTCCATGAACAAGCCCTGCTTTGTGAAGTATACCAACCAGCTCTCCAAATTGTTTTAATATTTCATTTAGAATTTGCCCATATTCATTTTCAGAAAGCCATTGAATTACTGAAATAAGTTCAACTCCATCAATGTATTGCATTTTGACATAAGAGAGTCCGCGAGCTCTACCAAAGCCAAGGATTTCTGGTGTAAAAAGACCAGTACGAGCAATAAGTTCTTCCCCAGCTACGTAACGGTCAGCACGTGCTTCGCCTAAAAAACGACGCAACTTATCACGCCAATGATCTTGAAAATAAACCTTTAGTATTTCAGGATTTTTTTTATGCTTTGCCACGAGTGTTCGCTGTCGCTCAATAAGAAGGTCCCACTCGGTAGGGTCATAACCTAAATCTTCAAAAATAATGTCCTTGTTCATGTAACTCCATTTTGATTTAAAACAATATCTCATGAAAGCAAATATCTGCAACTCATATAAAAGCAGATTCAATAAATTTAGACAGCACTTAAAAGTAAAAAATCATAAATTTCAGAAGTATTTTACTAACATGAAAGTTTAATTGGAAACCTACTCGGTTTTATCATAGAATTGAATTTTAATTATTAGAACAATTAATTAAGTTTTAACCAAGTAACGCCTTCGTAACTCAAAGAGGTTATATTTTTTTAAATATTAAATTTTTGGCCCACACCATAAGAGAAAAATTATTCAGTTTATCCATTTATTATTGAAATAGTATTATACAGCGATTAAAATCTAAATATGATTTCACTCAAACAAAAATTTTCACATTTAAAACTACTTTTATTGATAAGTTTATTAGACGGTCTTTTTTTCGTTTTAACATTAATGATGTATTACCCAACAAGCAAACATATTCGAATTCACATGGCCGGTGAAGAATTACCCGCAATTTCACAACTAACCTTTCAACTTATTCCTGAATCATTCAAAAACTTAGTAATCCTAGCTTTAGTATACTGCAGCATTCTGTTCGTAATTAATCTCTATTTTACAAAAAATATCATATCATTAGAAAACCTATACAAAAAATTATTTATCATTCAAGTTTTCAATAAGTATCTCTGTTTTATTATATTTTGATTTACTATTCTCACAAACAGCGATTCTGTTATGTTTATGTACTGAATTTCATCCATATATACAGCCGCCTAGAAAAGCGAGAAATATAATGATTTTATTAACCACAACACTTGGAACTTTTATAGTAATATCTTTTTACTTAACAAGTAAAAAGGAGAAAGAATTTAATAATTAAAGAAAGTGGCAAGAAAGAAAGTTAGGGTTTGTTCACAATTTATACATCGGCATAAATAAATGGGTTAGGTTTGTGGTAAACATGTTGCTCCAAAAAATTAATTACTTTATATGAATTAGGTCTTCATCTGAGAGACTAACAAAAATCAGTCCAAAAGACTTTCCTTCAAGCATGACCCCAGGTTCATTTAACCCCCAACTTTGTTGATCTTCTTCGCTGAATATAATGTCTTTTACAATAAGCTCATCTCCTGCAAGTTCGACTTGATCACCGACTTGTGGATAGTGACCTGAATTAAGATATTTAAACATCCAAGCTCTTTCTTGTTAAATATTGATATCTCGAATGCTGTTTTGCAGAAAAAGGTTTTACAAAAAGTTCCAACATCATATCAGCTACTTGTTTAGCCGCTTCAGGTGATAAATTTTTATCATTATCTTTTTAAAGGATGAAAACTTCTGATATAATTTTTTTCTTATCGAACTTTGATGCGGCAATCTACGCAATTCACAGGGTGGGCATCAACATGAAAACCAAACTCTTCGTACCAAACCTTTTGTTCTTTAACTTCAAAAGTGAATTCGTCTTTACACCTCCGACACTTATAAATAATGTCAACGTAATAAGGTCTTGCCATAGCGCCAAAATTTTGCTTGGCAATATCCGCTTCTTCGACCGAACCTGGATCAAAATGGACAAATTGATAATCCCAATAACTATCTTTTATAGCTTGGGCACTATGTTTTTTGGGGGATTTTTCTTTCATTGTAAACCCTTTAAACAAAAAAATGATCGAAGAGTTGATGAAAAAAGTTGTATAGAAAACTTTGATGCTAAATATTTCTGATACTAAAAATCATGATTTCTTTTTGGACTTTATCTTGATCTCAAGTTCGTCTGATTTCACACCAACATTAACTAAACCGCCTTTTTGTAGGTCACCGAATAGAATATCATCAATCAGCTTCTCATAAATCTTTTGTTCGATTAATCGAGCTATAGGACGAGCACCATTCTTTGGATTGTAGCCTTTAGCAGCAATCCAATCACGGGCATTATCATTCACGCTAACTGCAATATCACGCTGCGCGACACGAGCCTGAAGTTCTTTCAAGAACTTATCAACAACTTGTAACACTAGATCGCCAGACAATGGTTTAAAGTGAACTACTGCATCCAAGCGATTTCTAAATTCAGGCGTAAAATGACGTTCTACCGCCTTTTGATTTTCCTGTGGCATCTCACTTCGCGTGAATCCAATACGATCTGCAGAAATTTCAGCTGCACCAACATTAGAAGTCATGATTATAATTACATTACGTGCATCTGCCTTACGCCCGTTATTATCGGTTAATGAACCATAGTCCATCACTTGCAACAGGATATTGTAAATGTCATGATGTGCTTTTTCGATTTCATCAAGCAACAATACACAATGTGGTTTTCTTAATAGTGCTTCTGTTAGGAGTCCCCCTTGCTCGAAGCCCACGTAACCAGGAGGCGCACCAACTAGTTTTGCAACAGAGTGAGCTTCCTGATATTCTGACATGTCAAAACGTACAAATTCAACTTCTAAGTGTTCAGCAAGTTGTTTGCAAACTTCCGTTTTACCAACACCCGTTGGACCAGCAAACAAAAAAGACCCAACAGGACGATCAGGGTGCCCGATTCCAGCGCGAGACATTTTAATTGATTTAGACAATAAGTGAATTGCATCATCCTGACCAAAAATTCGTGACTTGAGAACCATATCTAAATCACGCAATTTCTCCATATCGTTCGAAGAAATTTTTGCAGGTGGAATATTTGCCATTTCAGCAATAATGGTTTCAACTTGATGTGCAGTGATTGTTTTAGTCTGTTGACGATCTTTTAAGATTGCTCGAGCAGCACCGGCTTCATCAATCACATCAATTGCCTTATCTGGCAGAAAGCGGTCATGCATATAACGTGATGATAACTCTGCTGCAGCCTCTAGCGCCGAAGTTGTATAACGTACATCATAATGATTTTCATAATATTCGCGTATGCCTTTAAGAATCTTAATCGTTTCATTTACTGTAGGTTCATTTACATCAACTTTTTGGAAACGGCGAGACAATGCTTTGTCTTTTAAAATGTGATTTTTATATTCTTGATATGTCGTTGCGCCTACACAGCGAAGTTTGCCTGATGCCAACATAGGTTTCAATAAATTAGCAGCATCCATATTACTGCCAGTTGTTGCTCCAGCACCCACAACTGTATGAATTTCATCAATAAATAAAATTGCTTTAGGTACTTCCTGAAGTGCTTTTAAAACAGCTTTCAGACGTTCTTCAAATTCACCACGAAACTTTGTTCCAGCGATCAGTGCACCCATATCCAAAGCAAAAACAGAGGCACCTTGTAAACCACCTGGAACACGTTCATCATGAATAGCAAGTGCCAAGCCCTCAGCAATGGCTGTTTTACCAACTCCTGGCTCACCAACTAAAATGGGATTATTCTTACGGCGACGGCTCAAAGTACGCATTACCATACGTAATTCTTTCTTACGGCCAATAATTTGATCTATTTTACCGAGTCTACATTGCTCTGATAAATCTGCAGTAAACTCTTCTAAAACTTTTTGCCCCCCCTTAGATGGTTTTACTAATGCTTCACCAGGAATTTCATCTGTTCCAACTTCATCAGTTTCTTCACCCAGTTGTTCAGACATTGTACGGTTAATTTCAGAAAAGTACTGTATAAGTCGAAAGCGTGAAATCCCACGACTTTCCAGAGAAAACACAGCCATAGACTCTTTTTCTTCCATCATTGCCACAAGTATATCATCTACATCTAAAACAAATTTTTCACATGATATGACATGTTGATGCGCATGATGAATCACACGTTGAACCGCAACGGTTTCAATTGGGGTATAAGCACGTGTAGGTGGTAAGATTTCGTATTGAGTATCCATGTAAGCAATTAAGTCTTTACGAAGATCATCTAAATTTATGGAAAGTGATTCTAATGCTTCACTGCAACTAGGAGATTTAATAATAGCCAACAATAAATGTTCGAGGGTAATATATTCGTGTTTAAATTCACGTACCGACATCACGGCAGTTTCGAACACTTTTTCCAATGCAGGGCTTAATACTGGGCGATCACTCATCATTCACCTCCAAGTTGAATATTAAAAATTACGTCTTGTCATCTTCCCAAACACGTAACAATATTGAATCGCAAAAGTCTTTTTGAGAAACTCTTAATAAATTGTATGTACAAACATGTAAAAAAGCAAGAAAAAATTATTCTGGTTCAATCGTGCATTTAAGAGGGTGTTCTTCTAACTCAGCGACCCCCATCACTTGGTTTGCTTTTGTTTCAGCAATTTCTTTTGTGTAAATACCTGCTACACCAATACCTCTTTGGTGTACATTCATCATAATTTCATATGCTTCGATTTCAGAACGTCTAAAAACTTGAATCAAAACTTCAACCACAAATCCCATCGGTGTATAATCATCATTGTGTAACAATACCTTATACTTGGGAGGAAGCTTTGTACGATTTAGCTCCATGGTATCTAAATTTGACTGATTATGATTATCTGTAGATTCCGACATCTTTATAAAACCCTAAATATTAAAAAATCATTTTTAAAGGTGAATACCTTCATTATACCCAAAACACCACACAAAATCAAGAAAAAATAAATGAAGTTTTTAAGGTCAAATTTTACTTGAATTCATTACATAATTAAGTTATACGAATCAAGTTGAATTGCAAATAAACTCTTTTGTAAATGAATTGAAGTCATTTTTTATTGAAAGCTTATAAGGATTTGCTTGATTTCATTCCAGTAAAGCTTGTCAAGATAATACAGTCGTGTACTTTTAATTAAATTGATATAAAATTTTTGTTTTAAAGAATATATAATTACCAAAAAATTTAAAATAAACAAAATAAATATTGCTAGATGATTAGATGAAAGGATCAAAATGGCAGAAAAAGTATTAGTTATTGGTTCCGGACCTGCAGGATTTACTGCAGCAATTTATGCAGCTCGTGCAGAATTAAGCCCTTTCATGTTTGAAGGTTTCCAAGCTGGCGGAAGTCCAGGAGGCCAGTTAATGACAACAACTGAAGTTGAGAATTTCCCAGGTTTTCCTGATGGTGGAATTAGTGGTCCAGAACTAATGGATCGCATGCGTAAACAAGCATTAGATTTTGGTACTCGCTCAGTAATGGAAGATGTAACATCAGTTGACTTATCACAACGGCCATTCAAAGTGACAACTTCAACTCAAACTGTTGAAGCACACTCACTGATTATTTCTACTGGTGCCACGGCAAAACGCCTATGGTTAGATGCAGAAAATGACTTTTGGAGTAAAGGTATGAGTGCATGTGCAGTTTGTGATGGTGCTCTTCCTCCATACCGAAACAAAGAACTGATTGTTATTGGGGGTGGTGATACGGCATGTGAAGAAGCACAATTCCTTACGAAATTTGCTAGCAAAGTATATTTAGTGCACCGTCGTGATGAGCTGCGTGCATCTAAAATCATGGGGCAACGTACTTTAGCTAACCCCAAGATTGAAGTTATCTGGAATCACAATCTTGTGGATGTAAAAGGTGATGGCTGGGTTGAAACTGCAGTTCTAGAAAACACCGTTGACGGCTCAAAAAAAGAATTATCATGTTCTGGTATTTTCTATGGTATTGGGCACAAGCCAAATACCGGTTTCCTTGAAGGGCAAATTGCTACCGATGAAACAGGTTACATTGAGCCATTGCAAGCTGGAAGCACTGCAACAAGTGTTGAAGGTGTATTTGCATGTGGTGATGTTGTCGATCAAACATACCGTCAAGCAATTACTGCTGCCGGGTCTGGTTGTGCAGCAGCCCTAGATGCAGAACGCTGGCTATCTGAACAAGGCATTGAATGAGCCCAATAGAAACAGATCTTTCCCGGGTCGCTCTGGCGGTCCGGGATTTTCTTTGCCAACATGACTTTACTGGCGAAGTATCACTACCTATTTTACGCGAAGCGACACTATGCTATCCAGAGCGTGGTGGAAAAGCTTTACGCCCCGCAATCTTACTCTGGTCAGCACAACTGTTTAATTCCAATCTAAGCGAAACAGAATACTTGGATATCGCAAGTGCAGTTGAGCTTTTTCATACTTGGACCTTGGTGCATGATGATATCATTGATCAAGATGAGTTGCGCAGAGGAAAAGCGTCAGTTCATACCTTTGTAAAACAACAATACACTGAACTTCCACCTTCGGAAGCTGCACGCTTTGGTCAAAATATGGCTCTTCTCGCAGGAGACCTGCAACAAGCTTGGGTAAACCAAATTATTCTTGAAAGCCAAATTACGGCTGAACAAAAACTAGCGATTTTACAAAAAGTAAATGCGAACTTGCATCCACATCTTATTTCGGGTGAGGCAATCGATGTGGAATTTGAACTAAGCCCTATCGAAGCTATTTCTTCGGACGAAGTTATTAATATGCTAACACTTAAAACAGGTATTTTACTGCGCTTTGCTGCAGAAACAGGTGCAATGCTTGGCTTAGGTATTACAGACTATCAAGATGCACGTGTAAAACACTTGGGTCATCTAATTGAAAGCGCAGGAATTGCTTTTCAGTTACAAGATGATTTACTTGGCATGTTTGCTGATGAAGCAAAACTGGGAAAGCCCGTGGGATCAGACCTTGTTCAGGGAAAACGAACTATGCTTTTTGCCTACACGATCGAAAGACTTCAAGATGATGAAAAAGAGCGTTTTATCTATTATCTCAATAATGGTAAACAACTATCTGATAATGAGATTAGGGATGCAATGGCATTAATTGAAACATGCGGCGCAAAACAAGCGCTTGAGTCTGCCGCTCAGGAACGCATACAAAGTGCACTCGATAATCTAGCGACATTACCAGAGTCCGATGCAAAAACACGCATCGCTAACTGGGTCAACTTCCTAGTAGATCGCGATATGTAATCCAATTGGCGTTCATACACTTGAACAACGAGAAAACTATTGGTCACTCAAATTGATGTTTTTTTAAAAAAGTTAGACCATAACCTTCATTACTTTACAATTGCCTATATCAACATACTGACAAAAGTATTACTTCCCAAAGAATAGATGCTGAAATCATAAAAAGACTTTTATATACAAAAAATTGAAAAGTTAATTTTAAGCTAGTTAAATAAAAATTTAGATACACTTAATACTTTATCGAAAAGTTAAAAATAGATTGCTGAAGGTGTCGTCCAGCTCCAACAGGAATATCCGAACGATCACTACTTAATACAAAGAATCTAATACCCTTTCTGTAATTATATGCTTTTCCAGTAAATGGATCAATTGGATCAATTCCCGTTAACTCATTTAAACTTAAAGGGAGGTCATTCTTTTCTTCATAATAAAGTTGAACAGCTTTCACGATTTCTAACTTTTTATAAAGCTGCTTATATTGCGTGATCTGTACTTTTCCATAATGATGCCCTTGATCCATTATAAGAAGTTCTCTCGTAATGCGGTAAATAAAGGCAACTGGCTGGTTCAAACGCATTTCGTGTTTATAATATTGCTCGGTGTATGGCTTTTCGAAATTACGTACAAAGAATGTATAACGTTGTGCGTAGCGTTGCATATTTAACTTTAAGTAAAAGGATAAGTATGGCTTTAAAAAAATTTTAAGGAGGCCTTCTTCCTGTTGTTTGCTCGTTTCTAATGAAATATATTTTTCTATGCGGAAACGTGCATCATCCATAGCATTTAGAAAATTATTTTTATTCGGTATGTCTTCAAAAGACTTTTCAAAGAATACTTCCAATTCAGGTGTAGGACGTTCTTCCTGAAGAAGACTTATATACAAGTCTAACGAATAAGTGGACTCTTGAACGTATAACAATTGCAATTCGTATACGTGAGATTGCCGGTAATGATTTAAACATTGTTGGGCAAAACTTAGGTAATGCCATGCTGCTCTGTAATCACGCTCAATATAAGAAAAGTTTGCCTGGATCAAAAGCATATGGATCAAAATACGAATTTTCCGAACAGTTGGGCCCTCTCGGTAAGGCATTATATTTGCGATAGGCACTTCCCAATCTGGATATTCTAATAGGTCAGCAATTTGTTTTAAAGCTTCCTGTATTTTTGTTTTATTTAGATATTGCCTAAACATGTCAAAATCATGACTCGAATAACTTTGCTGAATAATTTTGGGTAGCTTTTGATCTAGCCAGTCAAAAGCAGGCTCACCATCTATATCTAGGGAAGTAAGGACATCTATTTGTGTAAGTAATCGTTCACCTGCCTGTTCTTTAGGCATGAATTGTTTCTGGTATACTTCTTTACTATTTGTTGCACGACCAAGGCTTCGCAGTGCCTCATTAGCTTGATACTGCACATAAATCCCCCACCCCAAAACAAGTAGATGTAAGAACAGTGTAAAGCACAGGTATTGAAAAAGAACCTTTGAGGTATTTTTTATTAAATTCTTCATGCCAAATAAGAACACTTAAAAATAGAATTTCAAATGTTTCTACCCTCAATATGATGCTTTCATCCATCGTTGCTCATATTGTCATGCATGATCTTGTGCCTAAATTTTTAATAAAGTTATTACTATAAATAGGTGAAAGGGGAAAATTATGGACAAGGTTTTCTTGATAAATGGTCATCAAAAATGGAAAGGGTCTCCAGGCGTTCTAAACAAATCCTTAAGCGACTTCGCAATAGACTTTTTGGTAAGGCATGGTTTCGAGACCCAATATAGCTATGTTGAAGATGACTATGATACAATTGTGGAGGTGGAGAAAATGATTTGGGCAGATGCTATTATTTATCAATTCCCGGTATATTGGTTTTCATACCCTTGGCGCTTCAAGCAGTATATCGATGAAGTATTTATGGAAGGTTTAGGCTTACTTTTTAAAGATGATGGCAGAACACGTAACGATCCTTCAAAAAAGTATGGAACAGGTGGATTGATGAATGGCCGAAAATACATGATTTCTGTAACATGGAATGCACCAAAAGAATCCTTTACAGACCCCCAACAATTATTTAATGGAAGAAGTGTAGATGAAGTTTTTACGCACTTTCATAAAGCAAATGAGTTTTTAGACCTTCAGGGCCTTCCTAGCTTTAGCTGTCATGATGTTATAAAAGGTGAACATATTCAAGAAGATTTTCAACACTATGAAGAGCACCTAAACGCAATTTTTTGCAAATAAAAAGATGAAAGCCTAACATTTAGATGGTAAGATATAGTTCGTTCGGTTTTCTTCCTGTGAAATGACATTGCCCTTATGAGGGTGAATGAACTCAACTGCCGGAGCTTGCGTCTCTTCATTTTCTGAAAGCCCAATAACTGCGCGCTTTCCATCATAATCAAAAAAGAAATAATAATCTTGATGTTGTTTTATTTTAAAATCAGGGTCAAACGCTTTAAATACCATTCCAGTTCGCATAGCATCTGCTGGTAGATGCAATTGATTTAAACTTAACAAATCACGTAACTTCTTCTCCGCAGCCTTTAAAGAACCAAAGTGATCATCCTTTAGATAGTTAGGCCATGAGCGGCTTTTAAATAATTTTGCCCAATCCCACCTTAAAGCATCCACAAAATATCCTATTTTTTCTGGGAATTTCATTTCGATATAATGCATCACCCATTGTGCAATCTTAGCAAAACCTTTTGCATCTAAATGCTTGTGGTCTCGACCAAACATTGCCAGCGCATAATAGGCATCAAATGGCAATTTATGAAGCATAACTAAAGCTTTTTCTGTTACATGAAACTGTTCAGAATTATAAAGTGCATTGAGCGAAACTTCCATTTCACGCAGCATCTTTAGTTCCTGAAAATTAAGTGAATTAGTTTTTAAAATTTGGTAGGGTGCGCTCTCAATAAACTCAAGTTCAAGCTGTTCAATCTGATAATACATTGGGGTACCCGGAATTACCTTCAAAAAGCCAAACTGCATTATTTCAGCCTGAAGTTCATAAATCCCATTAAAAGAGTCACGCGTTGAGTTCCAGTCTTCATATGGTAAGCCAGCAATAAAGTCTACGTGAATGTGGATATTACACAAACCAATTAAACGTTCAATATTAGGACGCATTCGCTGCCAATGATTTTTGCGACGAATGACTTCCTGACTTTTTTCATTTAAAGTTTGAATACCGATTTCGAATTGAAAGATTCCCTCTGGTGCTTGGGCGAGTAATTCAAAGTCTTCTTCCTGAAGTAACAATGGGTGTAGTTCAAAATGAAATCTAGTTTCTGTATTTAGTTCCATAATGACTCGCCAAATTTCACGGGCAATTTTGGGTTTAGCATTGAAACTTCGGTCCACGAACTTAATCAAGTTAGGTTTATGTGAACAGATTTCTTCTAGTTCTTTCTTTACATCTTCGATAGATCGATAATCTAATTTTTGATCATCCCGTGAGGATAAACAAAAGGTACATGTAAAAGGGCAGCCCCTAGAAGACTCATAATAAAGGATTTTGTTTTTGGAATATTCAAAATCCTGTTCTTCATATGGAAATGGTATTTCCTTAAACTTATAAGCGCCAAGGTTGACGACCTTATCTGGATAACTAAGATCATTCTTAAGTAATTCACGAAAACTTTTTTCACCTGCTCCAACCACAATATAATCAATGGCAGGAAACTGGTTTAGCCACTGTTGAAAATTATAGCTAACTTCTGGGCCACCTACAATAATTTTAGCCTTAGGGCAAATCTTTTTTAACTCAGGAAGTAATAATTTTGTTAATTCAGCATTCCATATATAACATGAGATCGCAATTACATCTGGGTCATCTTCGGCAATTCCCTCAAGTATATCATAAAATGGGGTATTGATTGTAAAACTCAATACTGAACAATTCCAAGGTAAATCCTTGATTACTTCACGCATATACAAAACTGCTAAGTTGGTATGCGAATAACGAGCATTTATGGCAATTAAACTAACTTTTTTCATGCTTAAAAACTAATAAGTAAACTCAAAAATATAATAATTAGACATGATTAGTTATGAATGAATAATACTTCAAACTCTAAATGGTCTAATGGATATTCACGAAGCAAATGGTTGATCTGCTTATAATTTAAAATATTTCGGCCACCACTGACCCCACTCGCCTTTATGTAACGTAGCATATCTAAACTATTACTAAAAGGTAAGCGATAAGTAACAACTTCTGATTTAATATCAAAATATTTCTCAGCGGTATTTAGTACCATTTTTACGTCACGTAGCAAAGGGTTAATACCAGCGGTTTCAAAAATCTTAGCAAAGGTCTTTTGCGTAAAAATAGAAAAAGAAATAGGAGCATTAAATTCTTTAATTAATTGGAAAGTTTGATCCAAGTCCTTTGCCCACTGAAGAGAAGAAGCTGAAAAGATCCGATCAAATTGGTATTCACCTAGGCTTTTAAATAATGTTTCATCATTAAAGTCACCCTTGATAAGCTCAATATGGTCTCCTGATGGATGATATTTTAACATTTCATCTGAAAAATCAATCGCGACCAACTGTTTCAAATTCCAAGAAATAGATTTAAATAGAGCTCCAGTTCCACAACCTAGGTCTAATATGCGCGTAGGCTGTTCAGTACAAAGTGCAACCTGGTGATCTACCACTTGTTGCTGAACTATATTGTATTCATCATAATGTTGAGCACTTTTAGAAAACTGAGTTTGAACTTGCATATATTCTTTTCATATTAGGGTCTAATTTCGAATCTATTAATATACATGAAGAATGAGATAATGCCATAGCTTAGGCATGAGGAAAGAAAGATATTTTGACTCTTTTAACGTAGCAAGAATTTAGTTCTTGAATGCTTATTTAATCCTTGAATCTTACTTGAACATATTTCAGTATGATGCAAGTTAAGGTTGAACTTACAATCTATAAATCGTGGGGCCTTAATGATAAGTGTAGAAGAAGCTTCAAACTACATCGATCAATATTTTGATTATAGCAAAGTTGAAACCATTGCGTTAGCGGACGCTGCTAGCCGAATTTTAGCAAAACCAGTCTATTCAGACCGTGAGCATCCGCCTTTTCATCGGGTTGCAATGGATGGAATTGCTGTATCACATAAAGTCTTAGAATCTGGAAAAGAGACCTTTCCTATTGAGGGGATTCATGGCGCAGGTGCAGAACCACCTACCTTGAAAAATAATCATGCATGTTTTGAAGTAATGACAGGTGCAGTTTTACCAATTGGTTGTGACTGTGTGATACCATATGAACATATAAATCTTATAAATGAAGTTGCGAAAATTACTAAGGCCCAAGACCATCCGCAATGGAAAAACATTCACCTTCAAGGTAGTGATCACGCTCAGGGGACCTGTATACTTTCTGAGGGAACGGTCTTATCCGCTCCTGCTATTGCAGTTGCTGCATCTGCTGGATACTCTATAGTTGACGTTTATCTTCAGCCCAAAGTTGCAGTACTATCCACCGGTGATGAACTTGTTGAAATCGAGACCACTCCCCTGCCTTGGCAAATTCGAAAATCAAATGGTTTTTCTATTGCATGTGTACTAAATAATGTTTTAAGTATTGAGGTCACGGAAGCTCACTTACTTGACACTAAGGAAGATGTAAAAAAACATTTGGAAAATTTACTTGATACTCATGATATTTTAATTTTATCTGGTGGTGTTTCCAAAGGAAAATTTGACTATATTCCAATTTGTTTGGAAGAGCTTGGTGTAGAAAAAGTCTTTCACGGTGTCCAGCAAAGACCGGGAAAGCCATTTTTCTTTGGCAGAAAGGGGAAGCAATTAGTTTTTGGTTTACCTGGAAACCCAGTTTCTGCAGTGACAACCTGTGAACGCTATATTATACCTCAACTTCTAAAGGGGCCAAAACAATACGTAAAATTTTATGTAGAGCTAGCAAGCGACTTTAGCTTCAAACCTAAGCTGACTCGCTTTCTTCCTGTTACCTTGCAAAATAAAGGAACCAAAACGATTGCTGTACCAGTTATGACCAATGGATCAGGAGACTATGCAACGCTTGCAATCTCTCATGGTTTTATTGAGCTGCCCCCTGATCCGAGTGAATTTAAAGAAGGCACTGCTTTACCCTATTACCCATGGACGAGTTAATTATGCCACAAATCTTTGATCAAAAAAAGCGGCCATTAGAAGATCTTCGTATTTCATTAACAGATCGATGTAATTTTCGTTGTAGCTATTGTATGCCTGCAGGTAGAGAATATCAATTTATGCCGCCTGCGCATTACATGCAAGTAAATGAAATTCAGCGCTTAGTAAGCATTTTTTATAATCTTGGTGTTCACAAAGTAAGACTAACTGGAGGTGAACCTCTGCTTCGCAAAGAAGTATCAGAAATTGTTCAAGTTATCAAATCTGAAGGTATTGAAGATATAGCCTTGACAACAAACGGTGACCGTTTAGACAAACATGCTCAGCCTCTGAAAGATGCAGGTCTGAACCGTATTAGCGTGTCTCTTGACGCGATCACTCCAGAGATCTTTTATGAACTATCTGGAGGACGGGGGAAATTGGATCAAATTTTAAAAAACATTCGAATTTTACCTAAACTAGGTTATGCCAATACAAAATTGAATGCGGTCGTCAAAAAAGGAACTAATGAACAAGAAATCATCCCTTTGATAGAATTTGCAATTTCAGCTGGAGTATCCATTCGTTTTATCGAATTTATGGATGTTGGTAATCAAAATGGTTGGGATAAAAATGAAGTTTTTACTCAAGCACAAGTTTTTGATTTAATACATGCACATTACAAACTCATAGAAAAAGTTAAAAAACTTCCTTCTCAAACTTCTAATAATTTCCTAATAAAGGGAACTGAAACCACAGTTGGGGTAATTCCTTCTGTGACACAACCTTTTTGCGGTGCTTGTAGCCGAGCAAGACTATCAACGAATGGACATATGTATAGTTGTTTATTCTGCGCAAAAGGCCTAGATTTATTGACTCCTCTTCGGAATGGAGCAAGTGATGAAGAACTTAAAGAATTAATTACCAACAGATGGAGTGTTCGTACCAACCAATACTCAATCGAACGAGAATCAGCTCTTGAGAGTGGCGGCAATAGGCGCCCAATTATTGAAATGTTTCAAATTGGAGGATAAATGCATAAAAAGAGAAAAAATCGTTATTTATTTCATCCATTAGAAGTAGCGATTAGTGGTTATTCAGGAGTAGGAAAAACAACCTTAATCAGAAATTTAATTGAAGCATTTTCTAATGATTTTCGAGTGGGTTATGCCAAGCATGATGCGCACAAGTTTGAAATGGATTATCAAGGGAAAGATACCTGGTACGCCAAAGAAGCGGGAGCTTCTCAAGTTTCGATCAATAGTCAATCCCAGCATGTCACCATAAACCAAGGAGAGGCAGACATGTTTTGGCAAGAACAGACTTTATTGAATAGTGACTTTGTACTTATTGAAGGTTATAAGAAGCAAAAGTTCGCACCAGCAGTTTATTTACTCAATGAACAAAATGAACACCCAATGCTGGAGGAGCCATCCGAGAATTTAATTGCTGTGATTGGTCAAGCAACTGAAAATCCGGTTGCTTCTGAAATACCATACTTTCATAGAGAGGATATAGCTGCAATAAAAGAATTTCTGCAACTACATTTTGATTCTATTGTAAACCGTCGATCTTTAAAAGGTTTAATTCTTGCAGGAGGCCACTCAACACGAATGGGGGAAGACAAAGCAAGCTTGAGCTATCATGGTCAATCACAACTTGCACATGGTGCATTCTTACTAAGCGAATATTGTTCAGAGGTATTTGTTTCTTGTCGCGCCAATCAAAAGCTTCCTGAGGATGCTGCGCATTTACCAGTGTTGGAAGATAAACTATTAGGCATGGGGCCAATGAGTGGAATTTTCTCCGCATTTCAAGAACAGAATGATGCTGCATGGCTAGTCATTGCATGTGATCTTCCTCTCTTAAATGAAGCATTTTTGAAGCAGCTCCTTGAGGGACGAAATCCGTATCGCTTTGCAACTTCCTTTAAAAGTACAAGTTGCCCTTTTCCTGAGCCTTTATGCAGTATCTATGAACCCAAAATTTACACAAGATTATGCCAGGCGATTGGTTTAGGTATTGAATGCCCAAGAAAAGTGCTAATCAACTCACCAATTTCTCTTTTATTACAGGGAAATGAAAATATTTTAGATAATGCGAATACACAAGAAGACCGTGATCGTATGAGAAAACAAATTCAGGGAAATGAACTATGACATATCAATTATTATATTTTGCAATGTTTCAGGATTGGGCTGGAAAAAATGAGGAGCAATTTTCAAGTGCTGCAGCTACACCTGCAGCACTATATGAAGAGCTGTGCAAAAAGTATTCGATTAATTATCCTCAGCGCCAATTACGCGTTGCCGTAAATGACCAATTTGCAAATTGGGAGCAACCATTAAATGATGGTGATCGCATCGCATTTATTCCACCAGTTGCAGGAGGCTAATATGTATTTTGAAATTTCCGAGACACCAATTGACATCATAGAACGTCGCACACGAATGGTACAATATCACGCAGGTGGTTACGTAAGTTTTGAAGGTTGGATACGTGACCATAACCATGGTAAAGAAGTACGTTCACTTGAATATCAAGCTTACCCTGCATTAGCAGGAACTGAGGCAGAGAAAATTTTACAGGAAGCGAAAGATCAATTTGCCATTGATGACTGTGATGTAGTTCATCGAGTAGGCCACTTAGACGTAGGAGAAATTGCTGTTTGGGTCGGTGTTACCGCTGCTCATCGTGGGGCAGCATTCGATGCTTGTGAATATATTATTGATGAATTAAAAATCCGAGTACCCATTTGGAAGAACGAACACTATTTAAATGGCAAAAGTGGCTGGGTTGAGTGTCATGAATGTAAAAAGAAAGCAATTGAGAAAGGTCTCATCCATGAGTGAATTAACACATGTAGATGATAGTGGAAAAGTATCCATGGTTGATGTGAGTGATAAGCCTATTCAAAAAAGAGTTGCAATTGCAAGTGGAAAAATTTTACTAGAACCTGAAACTATGAAGCTAATCAAAGACAACGGAATGAAAAAAGGGGACGTTCTCACAACTGCCCGTATAGCTGGTATTCAAGGCGCAAAACAAACTTCAAATCTAATTCCGTTGTGCCATCCCCTATTGCTTAATAAAATTCACGTTGAGTTTGAGTTCTGTGAGGATGGAATTGAAGCAACAGCTACTGCAAAGTGTTCAGGTATGACAGGTGTAGAAATGGAAGCACTTACCGCTGTAAATATTGCACTACTAACCATCTATGATATGTGCAAAGCAGTTGATAAAACAATGACCATGACTAACATCCAACTGTTGGAAAAAGTAAAGAATTAACAAAGGACCTCCCATGCCAAATACCAATGAATTCACAACACTGAATGGCTGGAAAACAGTTCAACCTAAAGAACAGAAAACAATTTTAAATTTTGCTTCAGAGTATAAGGATTTTTTAAGTGTTGCAAAGACTGAGCGTATATGTCATGACTTAGGCATTGAATTAGCAGAAGCCAGAGGTTACAAAAATTTTGACAGCTTAAATAATCAGCGCCTAACGGCAGGTGATAAAGTATATTTCTCCATACACGGCAAAACTTTAATTCTTGCTCACATTGGTGAAGGCCCTATGACAGAGGGCTTACAAATAATTGGTGGACATACTGATTCTCCAAGAATAGACTTAAAACCTCGCCCATTATACGAAGATAGTGAAATGGTGATGTTTGACACTCACTATTATGGTGGAATAAAAAAATATCAATGGGTTACACTTCCACTTGCACTGTACGGAACTGTAATCAAAGGAAATGGCGATAAAATAAACATTGCAATTGGCGATGGAGAAGATGATCCTGTTTTTACAATTACAGACTTATTACCACACCTAGGTCAACAACAAGCGACTAAAAAACTAAGTGAAGCATTCTCAGGCGAAGCTCTCAATGTTCTTGCAGGTAGTTACTGTGACACAACAAAAGACGCTACAGTAAAATCTACTTTCCTTAAGCTGTTAAAAAAAGAGTATGGGATTACAGAAGAAGACCTTATCAGTGCTGAGCTAGAACTAGTTCCTGCAGGCTTAGTTCGTGATCTAGGGCTTGACCGCTCTATGCTTCTAGGCTATGGACATGATGACAGGGTCTCTGTATACACTTCAATAAGAGGACTACTCGACCTGAATAAAACACCTAAAAGGACTGCAATTTGTATTCTGTGCGACAAAGAAGAAATTGGTTCAACAGGTTCTTCTGGTATGGAAAGCTACGTATTTGAAAATGCCATAGCAGAATTATTGAATGCATGCACACAAACATACTCTGAACTAGATCTAAAACGCTGCTTAAAACGCTCTAAAATGCTATCCGCAGATGTGAATGTATTACATGACCCTAATTATCCTGAAGTTTCATCACCCAACAATAATATGGCGAAACTAAACCATGGAGTTGTTTTAACAAAATATACAGGTTCCCGCGGGAAAGTTATGACCAATGATGCAAGTGCAGAATACGTTGGTGAGGTACGTAAAATTTTCAATGACAATAAAGTTTATTGGCAACCAGGAGAGCTTGGTAAAGTGGATCAAGGCGGTGGAGGCACTATTGCTTATATGTTAGCGCGCTACCAAATGGATGTTATTGACTGTGGGATTGGTGTGCTGAGTATGCATGCACCGCATGAAGTAGCGGGGAAATTTGATATATATCAAGCTTACAAAGCATATAAAGCATTTTATCAAGCTTAAAAATAAAAGGAGGTGCGTTAAGAATACATCTTGTCGTAATGTTTATGCTTTAAGAAACATACAACCGAATTTGGTAGATGAGAAAAATACATCTGGTAAAAAAGCGACTGCCTCATTGCTAAAAGAAACAACTATACATGTAAACCTAAAGCTTTAAGTTACTGATAAAAACTATTAAAGTTATTAAATTGTAGCTTACTCAAGCAGATCAAAGTTACCTTAACAAACCAAATAAGAAAAAGTTAAACTAAAGGACAAAAATGGAATTCTTTAGTTAGATTGCTCAACCTTACCCTATGTTCAAATTGATGCATTGGACCGAATTAAGCTGACAATTATATTTTTGATAAAATAGTAATTCTTCAATGGAATCGGTTATATCATTGAATGGATAAAATGTGAATTCATACCTGAATAGCTTTCTTTCTTGCTAGGAAAAATTGCCATTACTTGAAATTCGGAACCACGACTATACATATTCAAATTCGTTTATGTTATGACAAATTCAGCAGATACCATTTTAATGTATACCGAGATTATGTAAAGGTATAGGGCATATCTGATCACTACATCCAATGGAAATATCAAATTTAATCCAGCCCCAAAAGTTGACTTAAAGCTAGCCGTATTTCATAAAATTCTTTCTATTTTTACTTGTGCCACGTTAACTTCGACACAAAAATAATTAACTAAAAATGAAGCACTCTGTAAAACAATAAAAAATAAAGTATGAGAATGACAAAAAGATACATTTACGTAACACCGGTAGTCACTCAACAACAAAAAAGTAAGTGCTTATAAACAAAAAACCTTATAGATCACCACAGAAAAACACGAAATAAAAACACACATCCCATTGAATACAAACAACTTACAAAACATCAAAAAAATAGTTATATAAAAATTGGCATTGTGTATGCTCAACGTAAAATCGTGTGAGTTGGGCTAATCAATAATAATTACCAAAAATTAAATAAGGTGAGTAAAAATGAAGGCCGAATTAATCCGAAGTATGATATTTATTGGGGCGTTTGTAGCAGCTACTTCGTGCTATTTATATGTCCCTTACGTAATTAATACAAATTATAAATCACAATTAAACAAATCTGGGCTCTCAAGTCAAATAGCTGGTGAGCATTTAATCTATGGAAATACTTCTAATTCAATCAAGAATATCGTTTTCGCAGGAAAACAGATAAGTAATGGATTACCCGAATCAACAAATGTTGAATTAACTGATAAGGACCACGCACTATTTTCAAAATATTTTGAAACATATATAGAAAACAAATCTACTGAGGTAGAAAGCCTACTTCGTGCTGAAAAGTACCCAGAAGCTAAAACACTTATTTTGGAACTTAGCGCGACGATTGGTGAAATTTCTCCTCAGTTTGTATATGATCTGAAACTGAAGTCTTCTTCTGCAAGCATGGTTCAAAGCTACTATCAAGAATGGGTCAATGCAAGTGAGCAACAGGATGAAACAATGATGTTAGCGACCTATCAAATTGTTAAAAAAGAAGATTTTATTCAGGTATTAAATAATGAGAGAATTATTGTAGAGAGTATTCTAACTGGTAAATGGGAGTCATATGATCCTTTTAATTTAAATCCAGAAGAACAAAAATTAAGAGCATTCAAGTCAGTTCTTCTAGATACTGAAATGGCTTCATTAATCAAAAATTACAATTTAGAAGTTTTAGATTTCAAATATAATATTGATAATGATAACTATGTACTTCCTGAAGAAAACAAAATACTTTTGAAATATTCACCAGCCTTTATTTCTGCTTTATTGGAAGTAACAAAAGCTTATAAAGTTCAATTAAAGGAGTTTGAACAACATCAAAATTCACTCCAAGGGATCGTAGTAAATTTAGACAATGTAGCACTAAGTAATTAGTTCTTACAAAGGTAGAATTGGATACAAATTCTATTAAATAATTAATAGATTTTAGCTAAATAATTAGTACAAGTTAGTAAATATAGATGAAAATAATATTTTTCACCGCTTAAAATCAGTTTACTTCTGGTATTAACCAGAAGTAGACATGACGAATCTTTCAATTTCCCACACACACACAAAATAGTGCTCATTTCATTTGAAGTGAGCACTTTTGTTAACAGTCTTCAAATGTTTTTTCACCACCTCAATAATCACATAAGGCGTAGGATTTTTAGCCTTGACACAACCTCACTCCTACCTAGAATTTAAATATATATATTTAATATTCAACCGGATAATTGATTTAGGAGCCCTCGATGATCGAATTAAAAGCAAAAGGTAATACACTCGTAAAAACACTAAAAGCAGAATTCAAAGAAAAGTATAAAGTTAGCCTTCGTGTATACCACGGGGTAAACTTTGCTGCTGATGATGAAACACTTGCGAATATTCGTCAAGAAAAAAAAGGGGATGATATTCATATTTTAGGTGGTTTGACAGTTGCTGAAGCCGAAGCTGCTTTCTTAGATCAAATCGGTGTAAAAGTTCAAGTAGAAAATAAGTTCGGAGAATTAGCAGATGATAGTAAAAAACTTAGTCACCTTCGAGATGCAACACAAAAAGGAATCGTTGTTGATGGACGTAAATCCCTTGCGACAATACAAAAGGAATTTAGCAAACACTTTCCTAAACTTGGTTTGTATTTCTTTACACCTGAAGAATATCAAAAAGGGCAAGCTAATCTAGAAGACATAGAGCCATTGGATTCATCTCTAACAGTTGGTGAAGTTCGTACATTAAAAAACTTGGAAAACCTAAGTATCAATGGTAATCTACATATCAAGAATTTGGAAAAAAACTTTTTAGATCATTATGGTTTATATGCGATACTTGCTAATTCAGACAATGAAGGAGAAAAGTATTATGTTGGCCATGAACATGATGAAAAGTCTTTGACTGAATTAAACAAACTTTATGTTGAACAGAACATAGAAGATTACAACTACGATTACGAATAGAAGGAGGATATATGAAACTTGTATTAATATGTATTTTTGCAATGGGACTAATGCTAAGTGTAGCATGTAGCAAAGAAGATCGTGAGGCTGTTAGTGAAGCTGCTGACAAAACTGGCGATGCTGTTAGTGAAGCTGCTGACAAAACTGGCGATGCTGTTAGTGAAGCTGCTGACAAAACTGGCGACGCTGTTGAAGAAGCTGCTGACAAAACTGGCGACGCTGTTGAAGATGCTGCTGATGAAATGAAAGAATAGTTTTAAAAACCTTTACCTCCATTGTGCTAGTGTGATGATAGACAAATCTGCTGGAAAACATTGGAGGTTTTTTATTGTTTCAACATCCAGTCGACCTTGAGAATACCTGCAACCGAAACCGCATCAGTAATTTCACCCAAGTGCACCATCGCAACAGCTTCTGTAAAAGGCATTTTTTTTACAGCAAGTTGCTCATCATCATCTGGACAATTCTGCCCCTCGCATAAATCACGGCACAAGAAAATATGCCCAAGTTCATCCGTAACACAATTTGAAAGATGAAGATCCATAATTTTTTCCCAAGTCTTAGCCACGCACCCAGTTTCTTCTTTAAGCTCACGTTTTGCTGCATCAAGGGGAAGTTCACCAGAAGGACAGCCACCCATTGGTATCTCCCAACTATATTGCTCTAGCGTATAACGGTATTGACCAACTAACCACGTATTCCCTTCACTATCAATAGGGATAATACCAATTGCAACATTTTTCATGCTCACAACGCCGTAAATACCCGGATTGCCATTAGGGTTTAAAACCTGATCTTCCCGTAAAGAAAGCCAAGGATTCTCATATATTTTACGACTCGACTTCAGGGTCCAAGGATTCTGCTTGAAAGACATAAACAACCTATTAAATTTGAGTTGAATTTCTTAATGTTAACTTTGCCAACTCATAATGTTGGACATCAATTGTATTTTGTAAAACTGCTTTGGCTGCAATTTTACCTAAATTCCTAAAATCAATTGATAAAGTAGAGATTCCACCTGCCACATGTTTTTTGATTGGTTCTTCATTGTAAGAAAGAACAGCAATATCTTTTCCTACCTGCATCCCCTGCTCTTCTGCAAGGTCAAGAATTTTCACAAGCTGTTCATCATCTGTTGTCAGATATAAATAACCTTTTTGCATGATATGCGTATGTAATTGCGTAAGTGCTTCACAAGGAAGCTTAGTTTGTTTAGCAAAAGACTTAAATGCAGCTAAGGTTTCCGGTGGGTGTATATTTTTTTCAGGCCATAATAAATTAAAACCGCAGTATGTGCCAGTTTTTTCCAAAGATTTTAAAGAAGTAAGGACATCTTCATAAAAATCCTGACAAATAAAATTGGGAATTACATCTACTCCATCACGGCGATCCAAAAGCAAAGTTTTTCCCTCAGGTAGAAGATTAAGTAAATTTATAAACTTACTTCCTTCCATACCCTTGATTACAAATAGATCAAAACGACCAATCACATCTTCTAAAATCGTTTTCATAAAATTCGAATTATAATGATGAAAAAAAACATCTACCGTTGCTTTGCCTTTTAACTCTTGCCGAAAACTTCGGTAGGTTTGTGTCATATAAGGATTCAAATTACTCAAGATTAAGCAAACTTTCGTTTTGGCAAATACAGGACTATGAATCACGAAATACCCTTTGCCATGACGAGACTCTAAAACCCCTTGCTCTTTTAGAATTTTGTAGGACTTTACAATCGTTTCACGAGCACATCCATAGTGTTTACACATCTTATTGATACTGGGTAATTCATCACCTATTTTCAATTTCTTTTGACGAAGTGCTGTCAAAACTTCATCAACAATGCGCTCATATAGACAAGCCTTGGTACTTTGAGGAACATCAAACATATAAAGGGCCTTCCTAAACACCACTAAATGCGTTAAAACCACCATCGACAGGAATTATAGCGCCCGTTACAAAACCCGATGATTTAGGGTTTGCTAACCAAAGCAATGCGCCTGATAGCTCAGATGCATCACCAAATCGATCCATAGGTGTACTTGCAATTATTTTCTCTGCTCTTGCTGTGTAAGAACCATTCGCATTTGTTAATAATGTGCGGTTTTGTTCCGTGAGAAAAAAACCAGGAGCAATAGCATTAACTCGAACACCTGTAGGTGCTAAATGAACAGCTAACCATTCAGTAAAACTATTAATCGCGGCTTTCGAGGCACTATAACTCATCACTTTAGTTAAAGGATGATAAGCAGACATAGAAGAAATATTAATAATACTACCGCATCCTGCTTTAGCCATTGACTCTCCGAAAACTTGACATACTTCTACTGTTGATAAGAAATTTAAGTCAAAAACATGACTAACACCAGCAGATTTGAAGTCAAAGAAACTCCCTTCAAGTGATGAAGCAATGTCCTCAGAAGTCACCGTTTCTTTCTGTGCTGTGCCATCTTGATGGTTACCACCTGCCCCATTGATCAAAATATCGACATGACCAAAATCATCCATTACTTCTTTGTGAGCAGCCTCAATACTCTCTTTAGAAAGAACATCAATTTGAACACCAATAGCATAACCACCATTCGCCTGTACTTCACTAACAACTGATTCTATCTTTGACAATGTACGTCCCAAAACAGCAACTTTTACGCCACAAGCAGCTAGTACTCTTGCCATCTCTGAACATAATACCCCACTGCCACCAGTCACAACTGCTGTCATACCATCTAAATCAGAATTCTTTGGTAAATTGATCATAATTTCCCCAGTTATAAATTATATGTTAATATGCAACTACACTCACTGTACTATACTGTGCTATATAAAACCTGCAAAGTAGATTATAATTTTATGAAATGAAAATAGTTCCTTGAAACAAAAAAAGGCTTGTAGACAAATTATCTACAAGCCTTAGTAAAATAGAATCTTATTTTTGCTCTTCTTTTATTTCTTGAAGAACTTTAAGGGTAGTGATATATGCAGCAATATCTTTCATTTCTTGTTCCGACTTTAAAATACTTGCAGAAACTTGCATTACCTTACCAGTTGTATCACCTTTGCCAGAACCACGTTGACCATTTTTATACTTCTTCAGTTGATTAACAATATAAACATCTGAAAGACCGGTTAAGTTAGGAGATTTTAGCGCTTCATTACCTGAACCATTCACTCCATGACATGCCATACAGTTTGTATAAAGAACTTTCCCTTTTTCAGGGTCACCACCTAAAGTAATTTTCTGTGGTTTAGCTTGGAAGCTTTTAATATAGGCAACCATATCTGCCATTTGTTGATGTGTATAATTCTCCATTAATGATTTCATTGCAGACCCATCTGAGTCTGTTACATCATAGCCACGTAGCCCATGCTTAAATTTTTGCATCTGTCCCTGAAGATACCAATCTTGTAACTGTGATAAAGATGGTGCACGCTCTGGTACGTGACCACTAAAATCTTTTTCGTGACAAATCACACAAGATGCCGAATAAGTTTTTCCATTTTCAGGGTCCCCTTCTAGCACTTCTACTTCAAAAGGTTTTAAGTCTTTTACTAGCTCTGAAAGACCGATATCAATTTTGTTACCATGAGCAAATAATGCCAATGACATTTTATTTTTTGGTGATGCATCTGCAGATAGTTTTGTTAACCTTTTGATTTGAGCATCGGTAAATGGTATGTTTGTTACATCTTCAATCCCCTGCATGAAGAGATTTGATCTTTTTTCACTATGTTGATTCACCAATTCAGTAATACGAATAATATCGTCTGCACCCTTTTCAAAAGCTGGCTTGGCAAGCAATGATTCAATACTCATAATTTTCTTTTTTACTTTACTAGAGGAAAGTTGATATAATTCAGCATCATCAAACCAAACAGTACCGGTAGAAGTATCCCAAGCCCCAAATAGTAAGAAGATTAATATTCCCTCATCTGCATTCACATTGAAGTTTAATTGTAATTTTTGCCATTCATCAACCGTACCACTTAGAGCTTGTGAACGAACTTCTTTTACGCTTTTTCCTGCAACACGAAGTAAAACACCATTGCCATCTTTGACATCTTTTAGCTTGACCCATGCGCTTAATAAATATTGGCCAGGTTCTAAACGAGGAATTTGAAGATACTCAGCTCCACCACCTACTGTTGAATCAACCCGCGCAGAATATTTACCTGTTCGTGCAACAGAATCATCAGACCGCATCACAGCTTTCGGACGATGTACCTTAGAGATCCATTTTATAGGTTGACCTTTTTCATTGACATTTTCAAAAGAGGGATTGATTAATAGATTCTTTAATTTCACTTCTTTTTTGTCTGCAACTTCTTCCCCACGATTACGCTTTGGTGTCGCAGCGATGAATTGTTCCACTAAATTCGAGCCATGGCGAACAAGTGCTAAATTATAAGCATCTATTAATGTTCTTTTTCCTGAAACGCGCTTTTGCATCGCATAAACCTTCTCACCCACATTCCCAGAAACAGGCATCAAGGACAATTGTAAAAAAACATGACGTAATACGTTTTCATCTTGGTCATCTAGCATTAAAACAAGAAGTTCAGAGGTTTCTGCATTAACTGGAAGAAGGCGCAGCGCATTTTTACGAACTGCCGCAGAACGGTGCTTTAAGGCAGTTTGCGCAACAGCCAGTGCTTCAGCATTGGAGCCATCCATTTGCCCTAACCCATGAAGCGTCCACAAGGCATGGATAACGGCAGTATTTAAACCTATCTGATCAACGCCTTTATCTTTTGCGATTTCAATTAAGTCAGGAATTGCATCCATTCGCTTTTCTTGTACTAGCTTACTTTGAGCCATCATACGCCAGAACATATTTTCATTATTTAGCGTGGCTACAAGTGTTGCACTATCAGCACCTTTTAAGTTTAACAACGCTGAAGGCTTTCCATCTTTGTGGGTAATACGATAAATTCGACCATGAGAGTGATCACGGTATGGGCTTTGTATTTCACCGCCATGAAGCATTATTAGGTTGCTCCAATCTAACATATATAAATTGCCATCAGGCCCAGTTTTTCCTTGAATCGGCGCTGTATGTTCATCAAAGCTAGCAACAAAACTTTCGGCATTACGTGCAATGTAGCTACCTTTACGGTCTGGCTCAATATTAAACTGCCCTAGAAGTTTTCCAGTTGGTCCTCCAATAAAGGCTGCACGGTTCCAAAATGTCTTTGGGAAAGTCCTTGCTGTATATAAATCCAAACCACTTCCTGCTGTGTAAGATCCAAACTGATCCCCCTGTCTGGTGATTGTAACGGGGTAAAATGTATGAAAGTCAAATATTGGGTTTGATGGGACCTTTTTTAAACCAACCGCCTCAAAATATGGATAAGGTACATGTACATGTTTTGCCGGACCTTTATTAGCAGATGAAGCAAAAAGTTCATTATCTTCTGAAATTGCAAACCCCCAACTATTATCACCTAAATTCGATATTGCTTCAAAATTGGAGCCATCAACATCCATACGCCAAATTCCAGCACTAAAGCGATTACCATCTTTATCATAATGACCACCACCGCCAACACAACCATAGATTTTGTTGTCAAAGCCGTATTTTAGGTTAGATGGTCCGCCGTGAAGATCGCCTATGCCCCAACCTGTATTAATTTTTTTACGTACATCAGCCTTGCCATCACCAGTCGTATCCTTCAAGAAATACATATCCGGGGCTTGGGCTAAAATAATTCCACCATTCACCCAACACATTCCAGTGAGCAAACTAAAGCCATCAGCAAAGCGCGTAAACTTATCCATCTTACCATCACTATCGGTATCTTCACACATCACAATGTAGTCACGACCATTTTCCCGAATTTGAGGGTAGTCAAGTGTTACTGCAACATACATACGCCCTTGATCATCCCAAGTCGCATCAATTGGATTCATAATATCCGGTTCATGGGCAATTAGTTGAGCAGAAAAGCCTTCTGGTAGAAATAATGTTTTAGCAGATTCTTGAGGAGTCAGATAATCTTGAATCATCTGATGCCCCTTGCGCTTCTCAAAGTTATGAATATGATCTTCTGAATCTGTTTTATAAGATAAGCGTGGAATATCCATATTAGGTTTTGGATTCTTTTGTGATACCCAGATAGTGGCTGCTGTAATTAGTTTTTGAAAACCAAAATTTTCCCAAGAACGAATATCGTGACCATAAGATGTGTAGAATACACGGCCTTTACCTTGTTTCCGAATCCAAGTCCATGGTATTTTCTTCCCATTTTCCTCAAGAAACATCAAATCAATTCGATCTTCGTTTAAATCCTTAAGTTCAAAAGTTTCATCAAAAACTTCGAATTCCTCAACACCACCTAATGCGGGATGCCCTTCCTGTCCATGTACATGTTGAGCAGTGAACCAACCTTTTCCATGACGAGCAAATTGACCACCAACCAATTGAACAAACTCTTCATTATTATCAAAATTTCCGCAAGTATTGTGAATCGCAACAAAGCCACCACCATTTTCTACGTAATTAATTAAAGCCCTTAAGCGTTCTGGTTTATTGAATACGCCACGAGGTTCTTGATACATTAAAACGGCATCATAATTTTTTAAGTTATTATCATTCAAATCATCCCACTGTGAACTAAAGATCATCTCAATATTAGCGCGGGCAAATTCAGGCTTCAACCTTAAGTGATTAATTCTACCATTATGTCCTGAATCAGGATTCCCCCCACCTCCACCAAGAAAAAGAACATTAAGCTTATCGACTTCAGCTGCATAAACTGAGCAAAAAACAAAAGAAAATAGGTACAAAAGTTTAATCATGAATTTGTTGCCTCGTTATTAGTTGATTTAAAAATGATTAGCAAATATAATAAATAATAAGCAAAATTACTTGGTGAATATCCGACAAATTTTAGGAGAAAAACGACATACAGCTGTAAAAAACACCTTTAAATAGTAGTATGACTCATTTTGCAGGTTATACTATTTTGTTATATGTAAATGAAAGTAAACAAAAACAAGTAGTATGTGTAATATGTCTAAAAACAAGACCGAATTCTTAAAGGGTTGTATTTTATCCAATGACGTCATTGCATTGTTTGAAGATATAAAGGGAGTACTGTTTTTCATCAAAAATAAGAATTGTGAATTTATTTGGTGTAATTTACTACTTGCTGAGCACTGTGGTTTTAAAACAATAGAGGAATGGGTTGAAGCCAAAAACGATTTCAATGTTCATAGCCTAGATCAAGCGGAACGGTATCGCAATGACGACCTTGAAGTGATGGGATCAGGTAAGCCTAAAGAAAAAATCGTTGAACTCTTCCCAAATTATTTAGGAGATTTAAGCTGGTTCGTAACCACCAAAGTACCACTTAAAAATACTGCTGGAGAAGTAATTGGTTTATATGGGATGATGCAGACCTACGAAAAATCACACCTGCTTGGCCGTCCATTAGGTGAAATTTCAAAAGCCTTAGACTACATCCGAGATCATTACACAGAGAAAGTATCCAACGAAGACCTAGCAAGAGAAGTAGGACTATCAGTTCGACAGTTTGAAAAACGATTTAAAACAATTTTTAAAACAACACCTCATCAATATATTATAAAACTAAAAATTTTAAAAGCATGCGACCTTTTATTGAGTAAAAACGTAACGATTTCAGAAGTAGCAATTGACTTAGGTTTTTACGATCAAAGTGCCTTCAACTTGCACTTTAAAAAGCATGTAGGAACCTCCCCTTTAAAGTATATAAAAAGACATAGCCCTTAAAAATCAAACATCTGCTAAATTGGATAAAAATGTAAATGGCAAATGGGGCGTCGAGTGAATTCGACCTTCATCAGAAACCAAAGGAAGCTCTTTACGAATGATCGATAATAATTGCTGTACGGCACCATGAGCAATGCTCTTTGCATTCTGTGAAGAAACATATACACCCTTTGCAGGCGCTACACTTCCTAACCATTCATCAAAACATATAAAATAAAATTCACGACCTAATAATTCACTTGACCAACGCTCTGAAAAACATAAAATACCCTCCTGGGAATCAGAAATTATCACAAATGGACTTTCTGAATCCAAACTCTTCCAAAAACATTCGTCTATATCATCCGTTTCTCTCAAACAACCATTCGTTGAAATTGCATCCTTAAAAGCGCCAAAACGTGACCTGGAAACACTATTATCTAGGGGAGAAGATATGATAAAATTTTCACAACCTTTTTGTAAACATGATGTAACCATCTCAAAAATTGCAGGCCGTGGATCACTCGTAATCAAGGACAAACCAAGCCCCGAAACATCCACATCAACCAAAACTGAAGGAAATCCACGTAAAGGAATATTTTTCAAAATACCAAAATCATGCACAAGCCGGCGAGGAACTATTACAGCACCATCCGCTAAACTATGCAACAATTTCTTTATTAAACGATCATAACGATCAGAATCTTCTAAATGAAAAACAACAAAACAATCATAACCATATTT
>JAKVBE010000006.1:145607-155434 GCA_022447755.1 Lentisphaeria bacterium
CCGCTCATCATCACGTAATGCTAAAGAAACTGTTGCACGGCTTAACTTTAACAAATCTGCTAAGTGTTGTAATGTAACCTTCATAAAACTCCTTTAAATCAATTTAATTCATCTTTTAAATTTGACAAATAACACGCATAAATTAGAATATTTAAATCGATTTAAATATTCTAATTTATTCATGGAGTTACTATGCCTAGATCTAGCATGCCATTACCGCAGTTAATCCCTAATCGTCTAGAGAAATTGAAGAATCGTCTCAAAGGTTTGTTGTGGGAATCCTTAGAAGAGCTAGTACTTTTTGCAGGTAAAGAGTCGAGCGGAGATTTTACAGATATATCAACAGCTAAAGGCCAAGTGTTTAAACCAATTGAACCTGGTAATTATTTTGGACAGGTTAGTTGGTCAAACCGCTGGTTTAAGCTAACAATTCCAGCTGCGCAAAGAGGGCAAGAAGGTCGACGCTATTTAATTTGGCAATTAAATGGAGAGAGTACAGTTTATTATAATGACGAACCTTGGTGTGGCCTTGATCTAGCCCATCCAGAATGTCCTCTACCAGACCAAGGAGGTGACTTATATATCGATACGGGCCTTTACCAAACTGGAATTTGGGCAGCGCCAAAGTTTGATTGCTTACCTGAGCCGGACTCAATTGGCTACCAATATACAAAAGTTCAACTAGGTCTTAGAAATGAACTTGCCTGGAAGGTATATCATGATTTTTGGGTCCTTCAATTAACAATGACTGAGGGAATAAAAAAATATGGAGGTCCACAACCAGGGCAGTTTGGGCATATGCCCAAAGAAGAAAGCATTCCTCTATATTTACGAAAGCTGACATTAGCCTTGGATATTGTTGCAGACAAATTTGATAAAGAGGGGCTTACTGCTGCTTCCGACGAGCTTGATCAAGTCTATAAAAACTTCCCTTCAACTCAATATGATGGCAAAGCATCTTTTTGCGGTCACGCACATATGGATCTTGTATGGATGTGGCCAGAGTCGGTGACGAATCGCAAGACAATCCACACATACTCTACCGTCCTTCAACTGATGGATAAATATCCTGAATTTATTTTTCAGATGAGTCAACCCTATATTTTGAATGAGATCAAAAAAAATAGTCCTCAACTTCATACAAAAATCTTAAAACGAATTCAAGAAAAACGCTGGGATGCTACAGGTGGCTTTGAGGTTGAATCAGATACAATGATGCCAGTAGGCGAAGCCTTACTTCGCTGCTTGGAATACGGACAACAAAGGTTCAAAGAAATTCGAGGAAGCTATACCGACACCTTGTGGATACCGGATGTATTTGGCTACAGTCAGAGCCTACCACAGATATGTGCACTTGGAGGTATCAAAAACTTCTTCACTCAAAAAATGACTTGGTCTGCAATTACTAAATTTCCACATAGTAGCTTTACTTGGCAAGGTGCTGATGGAACGAGTGTATTGACACATTTAAACTCTACAGGCTATAATGCAAATGCAGAACCTGCAGAAACTCATGCTGCAATGGCAAACTATCAACAAGCAGATGTACATGATGAAATCCTAATACCAGCGGGTTATGGCGATGGCGCGGGTGGACCAACAGCTGGGGTAATCGAACGTGTAAGACGTATGAAGAATTTAGTAAATACACCCAAGGCTGAATGGACGACCGTTGATCAATTCTTTGATCGCTTACGTGCTGTGGAAGAAGACCTACCTGTCTATAGAGGAGAACTATACCTTGAGTATCACCGCGGAACGCTAACCACTCAGTCCAACTTTAAATATTTTTACAGACGAGCTGAGCGTGCTTTACAGGTTTACGAAGCTGCGTGTGCGCTAAATGACATAAAACCAGACTGTAAGGATGCATGGTTGCGTGTATGCTTTATGCAATTTCACGATGCTATTCCAGGAAGTTCAATTGCACTAGTCTACGAAGAAACAAACCCTGAACTGAAAGCAATTGGAGATAAATACTTTGCTTTAGCACAAAAAGTATTATCAAATGACTCTAGAAGCACAATAACAAACCCCTTGGCAATTTCGACACAACAAATTATAGAAATAGATGCACCTAAGGGGACAAAGTCATTATCATTATCCAATAGTAAAACTTATCCAGTTCAAGCAACTTCTGACAAATATATTGCAGCAGTCCAGCTTTCTGCTTTAAGTTCAAGTGAATTGATTTTTTCACAAAATGCTGTAGAAAATTGTATCGAAGTGACAGAGACAAAACTTTCAAACGGCATTGTTTTAGCAGAGCTAAATAATCATGGTCAGCTATCTAAATTGACTGTAAAAGGTCAAGAAATAAATATCAATGGTACTACTTCATTTAAATTACATGCAGATCATCCAGCACAATTTGATGCATGGGATATGGATCACTCTATCAATTGGTTAAGCTCCCCTACTCTAGATAAACTTGATTTTAAAGTTATCGAGAAAGGTCCTGCACGCGGTATCATTCAGGCTTCAGCAAAAATATCTAAAGATAGTACTGCGCATATAGACTATATAGTAGAGGCAGGATCTGAGTATTTAAAGATAAAAGTTAATATTGACTGGCATGAAGACCATAAGCACCTTCGGTATGAAATACCTACAACGTACATTGACCGTGATGCACGCTATGGGGATCCTTTTGGCAGTATAGAAAGGCCACAACGACCAGGCTTAACACATGAAGAAAGTCAATGGGAGGTTTGTGGAAGCCGTTGGATGGCTTTAACGGACTCACTAAATGAAGGTCTTGCAATTATTAGTGAAGCTAAATATGGCTTTGGTTGTCACAATGGTACAGCTCATATTTCATTACTCAGAAGCCCATATACCTCTGACAATGATTCCTCCTTTCGAACAAATATTCTTGCGGACCAAGGAAAACATGAAATCGAATTTTCTCTTGGAAGTTTTCATGCAACATCTTCTGAAGAAAATATTTCTACGGCAAGTGCAGCAGAGGCAATCTATACACCATTCATTGCTCACAACGGCAAAGCACCTAAAACACCATTCAAAATGGAAGGTCTCAAAAGTATTGTTCCGTCTTGGTTTAAAGGCAATAACGAAAACAATGGATACTTACTGCGCTTTCATGAAACAATGGGAGCTTATGGCATATTCACAGTAAAAAGTGCAGAGCCCATTAGGAAAGCATCAGTTGTGAATTTATTTGATGAGACTATACAAGAAGTAAATCTTCTAGATGAATATACAATAAAAGTCCCTTACAGAGGGTACCAAATCATTTCACTGAGAACTGAAAGTATGTAAATGCCTGCATAGTATCGGTTGCATGGTAAAAAAACCGATACCTTCATTAACGTTTAAAGGCTAAAGAAAAGACTTGCTATTGTAAGCATGACCATTATGAAAAATCACTTGAGATTGCTGAGCGATCTGATGCATACAGAAGATTCAACAATCTTATTTCCATTCCCTTATAACCCCTGACGTTGCGCAAATCCATAAATATGTGAAATAAGTAAAAAGAAAGTTTTTGATCCCAGAAATCACTACAGATTTTTATAAGCTTGTGTTATGTATCAATTAGGTAGTCAATTTCCATGAAGTCTACGACTTCTGGAATCCAGTGATTTTGAACGAAGACTTTATGCTCCTGATGTTGACTGTAGTAGTCATAGGCATTTTGATCAGTGAAATCCATGGTCAACCCAAAGTCAAAGTCATTCTTTGGACTAATCTCTTTCATACAAGCAAAGTTTTTTACAGAGGCAATTGCAGCAAGCTTTTTAACTGCTCTAAGAAAGTCTTTTTCTTCTTCCGAACCTGCTTTATGTTTCAACTTAAAAACAACGCTATGCCTAATCATAATATTCTCGAAATATTGATATTAAAAATAGTAAAATTTATACTGTTAAAATAGAACAAATCTTCAGGACTGCAAATAAAAAGACGAAGTAGGAACACCTTAATAACTGAAAAAGCAATGTCTTGATTGGAAAATTTTTAATCATCAAAAATTTGACTGTTTTACCTCAAACGACCTATTAATTGGCAATTTTTGAACTAACCTTTAAATACCCGACAAACAAAGAGGTCGCCTTAAGACAAATTTTTGACGCAATCTAGCATTGTTGTCAACCTCAAAACTAATACATTGAATTGACACTACTGAATAAAAAGCTAACAGAAGGGAAAGTCCAATGAAGCATAGAAGTTCCTCATTGAATTTATTTAAATTAATAGGTTTATTCATTTTTAACCTTGCCGTATATGGAAATCCAAATCCACCAAACTTTGTTGTTTTTTATTTGGACGACCTGGGCTGGGCTGATACATCAGTTCCAATGCAAAAAGATATTGCTGAATCAAAAAGCGATTTCTACCAAACACCAAGCTTAGAAAAACTAGCTGCAAATGGTACAGTATTTTCCAGATCTTACTCCCCTGCCCCAACTTGTACACCTTCAAGAATTTCAATCCAATACGGTATGACCAATGCAAAACTTCAATATACAACTGTACATGACGTGCTAGCAAGTAAACGAGAAATCCCTAAAAAAATTATTAGCGAATACACAGCGATTCCAGAGGTTTTAAAAGCTGCTAATAAAGGCTATGTCTCGGCACACTTTGGAAAAGGTATTGAAATTGGCTGGATGAAAGACTTAGGATATGATGTTACAGATGAAAATGATATTGGACCTAATGGAAACTTCCACGGAGATTATACTGATATCAAAAGCCAGACACCACTTGCGGAAGACAATCCAAAGAACATTTATGGTCTAACAGACTCTGCAGTAAAATTTATTGAAAAAACCACTTCTGAAAAAAAGCCATTCTTCATGATGGTTTCACAATACTCCGTTCACGTACCACATGCTGCAAGCCCCAAATTTATCGAAAAATACCGTAAATTACCACGCGGTAAATACTGTACAGACAAAGATTATATAGACCCAGCAAATATGACACAAGGATATCGCACATGTGTTTGGCGTTTACAGTATGCTGCTATGGTTGAAGAAACGGATATTAGTTTAGGAAGGATCATGGACGCCCTAGAAAAAGCAGGCGTGACTGATAATACCTACATCATTTTTACTTCTGATAATGGTGGAGGACTTTTACCAAATGGTGCATTGACAGGCGGTAAAGCGAACCTTTTTGAAGGTGGTATTCGAGTTCCAATGGTCGTTTCAGGACCAAAAGTAGCAAAAGGACAATATTCTTCTGTTCCTCATAGCCAATGGGATTTACTACCAACGATTCATGATTTGATTGATTCAACTGCCCCATTACCAAAAGAGGTAGACGGTGGTTCATTACGTGATATTTGGGAAAATGGGGATGCAGGTAAAGTAGATCGAGCGGCACCTGCGATTATCTTCAACTACCCATACTATGCTGCTGCACCTGTGAATGCAATGATTGATGGTGACTATAAATACATGAAACAGCTGAATACAGGTGAAGTACGTCTTTACAATGTAAGTACAGATTTGAAAGAAAAAAAGAACTTAGCCGCTCTGATGCCTGAAAAAGTTAGCGAAATGGCAGAGGTTTTGCAAAAATACTTAGACCAAGTGAATGCCCCTAAATTGGAAGATGTATACCCTGCTCGCTTCGCTGAACTAGATTACTTTAAAGATTTAGCTCGTGAAAATTATGAGCGTGACCTTAAACGTGAATTAGCCAAAGCACCAGCTGAACAACATGCGGCTATCGAGGAACGCTTGAAAAAGAGTTTAGATGAAAATATTGCTCGTCAGGATCAACAAATCGAACATTGCAAGAAACAAATGTCGAACGAAAAGTTTATTGGAGGTAAAAACTAAATGAATTTAAACAAAAGACTAAACGTTATAGTTTCACTTTTAGCATTCGCTGTTTCAGGCGCTGCATCTGCACCACCATATACAAATTATAGCGAATACCTTCAACGTGATATTCAAGGTGAACACCATGGCTTTATTGCGGGTAACGTCATGTACTATATTGCTGGCATTAGCCCAGCCGAATGGGATTCGCAAATAGAAAACGAAACCATTGGCTTCACTCACCCAATGGTCCGTGATGGCCGTGCACGTGGCTATGGAATCATTGATGACCCTAAAATGGGCCGTGGCCATGATAAATGGGGCTGGGACTTTTACCGCAAAAACCGTATTGCGTTTGGTACAGTTTTAAAAGATGGAAAAGAATTTAAACACCCAGTTCCAGATAAAATGTACTGGCGCCCAGATCAGCATATTATCGAGTATACAGTAGGTGATACTAAGATCAAAGAAAATAAATTCATTGCAATGAATGATGTATTAACAACTATCATTGAATCAGACAAAGATATACGTATGCGCTTTGAAGGAGAAAGCTTTGCAATTAAAGCGAAGCTTCCTGGCTTTGATGGTGATGACCCTTCAGTAAACTGGGATATTGAAAATAACTCAACAGTAAACTTTAACAAAGATAAAAATACTGTTGAAATCTTTGAAGATGCTAAAGTTTGGGTAAAAGCTGAATGGAAAGTACCTGTGCGTGAGGGTAAATCAATGTACTCTGGCATGACCTTTCTACTATCTTCTTCTCAAGGAATTGATAATATGAAGGCAGAGAAAGATCCTAAATTTGGCAATACACAATATTCTTTTGAGATCAATATTCCTGCGAATACTCCTGTTGTATTAACATACGCTGCAAATGATGATGCAAATGTAGCATATACGAATACCGCAGATGTATTAAAAAATGCAAACGCTGCCCTGACTGCTAAAACAAAATATATCAACGATCTATTAAATTTTGAAATTCCATACTTTCGCAGCTCAGATGAAATGGCAAACAAAGTATACTATTACCTTTGGGCACTATACTTCATGTACTTCCGTGATACTGGAGAAGGCTGGTTGAAATACCCTCATACACAAACTGCTATTAACAACTTTATGGGTCTACATTTATGGGATTCATGGGCTTACACACAAGCAGGATCTTGGGTTGCAAATAAAGAACAATATGCATACGGAAATATCCTATCTTGGCAGTTCTTTGTGGGTATGAAAAACAAAGCCAATCTACTACCGGATAATTTTGGAACAACTTGGGTGTCATTAGGCGCATACATGGGCTTCACAGGTGCTGTAGAACCCGCCTGGGAACAATACAGACGCTCTGGAGACAAAGAGTATCTTAAAGAAGTATATACAAAACTTTTCAAGCCATTATACTGGGACAACAATGGCCCAACACAAACTTTTGGTATTGAAACAAATGCATTACGTGTTCTTCAAGAAATGGCTAAAGCTTTAGGTATGAATGAAGATGTGAAACACTGGGAAACATTCAAAAAAAATAGCGCTCGCGCTTTTGAACACAATTGGTCTGGCAAGTGGGATGGTTTCTATGGCCAGAAAGGGACGCCTTGGAAAGATATTTGGGCACTAGTAGCACTTCAGTCTGACCTAATGAATAAAACTCGTGGAAACGAAATGGTTGATAAGTATATACTTGATACAGATGTTGGATTTATCTCACCTGTAGGGATCAATACACGTGCTGCAGACGATCCACCAAATGGTATCTTCCGTTGTTCTACAATTTCACTTTGGCTGGGAGTAGATGGTATGTTCCGTCAAGAAGCAAGCTATGCAGGTATCCTAACAATGCTAAACCATATCAATGCTATGACACGTGAGTGGGGCTATCCTGTTGCACCAGAAGCATGGGAATCTAATCACTTAAGCTGGGGTTCTCGATACTACAACTGGGACATTGCTTTTGTTAACCCAATGATTGAACGCCTTGGTGGTATAGATTACTCAATTGTTGAGGACACCTTTACACTTAAACCAAACTTACCTAGTACTTGGGACTTTATAGAAATGTATGTACCTGTAGTAAAAGATGGTAAAACCAATTGGGTTCATACAAAAGTAGAACGTAAAAAAGTTGGTGAGAACTACGAAATTGAAGCAAGTTACAAAAACTCTGTTTTTTCTAAAAATAAAATTATTTTGAACAAAGAAAATCGTCAACTAGGAAAACACAATGGTGACCTAGAGAGTATCGAAGAATATGACCTAGTCGCATTCAAAACGACAGATGCCAAAAATGGCAAAGCAAATATAACTTTAAGCAGTCAAAAAGTAGAGAAAGAAAAAACACTTGTATGGGCAACTCCATTAGCACGTATTTTCTACAAAGAGGTAAAAGTTGATGTTGAGAACATTCTTCCAGGAACTGAATTACGCTTCACTATAGATGGCTCAGAACCAACAGAAGTATCTCCACTATTCCCAAAAGAAGGAATCACAATTACCGAAACAACAAACTTTATCATTAAAGCATTTGCTAACGACGGTACAAATTACAAACCTTATACACTAACCTACGAAAGCCCAAAATTACTGGAACCTACAAAAGTAGACACAGCAAATCTAAAAACTGGACTGCAATACACAGCATATAAAATTCCACCAAAAACAAAAAGAATTCCTGATTTTGCAAAACTGGAAGAAATCGGCAAAGGAGTTATCCAAGCAGATCAACTACAGCAGCAAATTCAACTTGAAAAAGTAAAAGAGGAAATCAACCGTAAAGAAGATTTTGCACTTCACATTACGGGTTACATTACAGTACCTAAAGATCAAGTATACAATATCTATGTGGCTTCTGATGATGGTTCACGCCTATTCATTAATGATGAACTTGTTATTGACCTAAACTCTGCAAGTGATTACGACCCATGGTTCAAAGATGGTTATGTAGGCCTAAAAGCAGGTACACATAAAGTTGACATCTACTATTACCAAGCTCACTACCGAACCAAACTGATGTATGAAATTAAGTCTGGTGATGAAAAAGCGAAAAAGCCAGTTCCAAAAGACTCTTGGAAATATCAACCATAATCAATAGATACTAAAACTTTGAAAAAGCTCAGTGTAAAAACTGAGCTTTTTTATTTTTCTTTCTGAATCAATCCCTCAAGCTGCCTTCCTAACCCAGAGCCGATCAACTTCTCATTTAAAAGATTCTCACTTTTATAACGCTCTATAGCCTCTAACACAAGTTCATCATTACCAACTCTTAATTCTTCAACAACTGCTTTAATGCTAAGACCTAAATTAACTCTGGAGTAATGACTTTGCGTTGATTTAAGAACTGCAAGATAAATCATTGCAATAAACATTATAGTAAAAGAAATGGTCTGTATATATTTTTTATTTTTATAAATTGCCCAATATCCCAAAATGAATATAAGTAGACATGCTGTACCCAGGTTCATGGTAAATCTCCATTAGAGACTTTAAATTCTTTAGCTTTTTCAATTTCATCATCAAGCCCTGCTCCAATAAAAAGCCCATCATCATGAAGTCGATTTTTAGTATACTTTTCCAAGCCTTCAATCACAACATCGCGGTTTCCTGCTTTTAGTTCTTTCACAACTTCATTAAGGCCAGCACTCAAGTGATGTCGAGAATATGTATCTTGAAATACTTGCAAAAGCCCTATAAATACTGTCACAATAAATAGACATGTAAAAGCAATTATCTGGAGAAGCTTATTACCTTTAAATATTGCCCAACACCCCATTAAATATATAATCACGCCAATTGAGTCCATATTTTTGTCCATTGTATTAAAATAAAATAATGATCCATCCTATTATAAAAATAATTTTAAACAACAAATTCTACATTAAAGTTTCGTAACAGCTAAGTAAAAGATTTTATTTAATAAACGAACATAAATAATATTGTGAAGCAACCCCATTCAGGCTTTCCTGAGGCTTTTACAAGTCTATTTTTTTGTTTTTTTTAACAAGCTTCTAAAATGTTATTAACAACCGGAGA
>JAKVBE010000060.1 GCA_022447755.1 Lentisphaeria bacterium
TATAACATGTTCTCTTTCATTACCGAGGAGGAATTAAACAATAGGAAGAAAAGGAATGAGGAAAAGAAAACTATTCATAAGAGTTCGTCTAAGCTAAAACGCTCGTTAGAAATTCTAGGGCTAATGGAATCAGCAACGGTAAAACAAATCAAAAAGGCCTACAGAAAATCAGTATTAACCCATCATCCTGACCGCTTAATTCATTTAGGTGAAGAACATAAAAAATCGGCAGAAAGTAAATTCCTAGCGATTTCAGAAGCTTATGAATACATCAAAGAGTATAAAGGATTTTCTTAATTTTAAGTTGTGCGTTCTCTATTCATACTCATACTGTTCTTCTCATTCAGGGGTTTAACACAACAAAACTTTTGGTCCTTAGAACTGGGTAGCAGTGGTGGCATTGCATCCATCAATTTCGAGCACAAGGTTCTTGACAAAGACAACCTGATATTCATATGCGTTATGGTTTTAGCCTAGCTCCTGTTGATCCTAACAACGGAACCAACTTAGTTTTTCCGATCATGGGTCATTTTATTTATGGGGCTTCAAAACATAAGTTTGATGCGGGCATTGGGCAAGCTCTTTCAGTCACTACAAAATTGGGACTGTTTATTTCTGCTCCTATGTCATTCGGGTATCGTTTACAGCCTGAAGAAAAGAACCTCTATTGGCGTTTTGCCTACACGCCTTTGGTTTCTTACATCGTAGATTTTCAATGGCAACATTGGGGAGGAATCACTTTTGGCTATCACTTTAATCGCAAGAAAGATGAATAGGTTTTTCATTTTCATATCGGCTGTTCTAATTCTTGCGGCCTGTAACAAGAAAAAGCATTTTGATGGTCCTAACTTTTATGAAGATAATTTTACTTCATACGATTCTATTCAAGACTTGATTGATGGTGATAACGAGCATTGGTCATTCTTTCAAAAAACACTAGATGAAAACAGCTTAACTATCGACACCTCTATATATCATTCTGGAGGAAAGAGCTTTCGATCATATGCCCTTACTGAAACTAATAATTTAGTTTCAAAGGCAAGTATCAACAAGCAATTTATGGCCTTTTGGGAAGATGAAGTTGTCGCCGTTGAAGTTTGGTATTATATACATGGAAATGCACCAGCAGAGTGGTTATTCCTTTTTGATTTGGAGGAAAAAATACCTATCGGTGCTGGACCTGGCATACGTTTAGCTCTGGTGGATGAAGAACTTACAGTAGAACATAAATTTCCAAATCCAAACATTTATCAAAATGACGCTACCGCCATTAAATTTCCGAGGGATGAGTGGGTAAAAGTAAATTTTGAAGCCTTACTTTCTAAAAAAGAAGATGGTTACATTAAAGTTTGGCAAAATGATGTTTTAATCATTGAACAAATGGATTGGCAAACACTACCAAAAGATATTCTCTATTTCAACCTAGGAACAAAGGCCATGTACAATCAAATAGAATTCGGTGCAACAGCAAATGGTTCAGATAGTCCGGTTACAGTGAATGTAGATGATGTTCGGGTAGAGGTGCTGCCTTAAAAAATAGAATCTTCTTGCCACCACGGTGCTTCGCCCTTCATAGCCCGCCACAACTTCAATAAATCAACACTCACTCCTAGATTTAGATAAGCTGTGTTTAATGTCTCCGACCAAAGTAGATTCTGTGTAAAGGCTATTCTATACCCCGCAGCCCATTTTAAAGCGGCATAAGGGACAACAAAAACTCTATTCTGTAATTCTATTCTTGAAGTAATAATTCCACCTGTGTGAACTTCCTGGGTACCGCTTGGAGAAAATTGTGTTACTACCCCTCTTCCAATATCGATTAAACATGGTAGAGTCCATTCCCAAACAGTGCCTTTGTAAATAGTTCGTTCATAAATAAAATCTACACTTTGATACTGTATTTCGTGAGGCCCTCCCAAATCTTCAAAATCACAGCAAGGGGTATCTTGGTATAATTGGGACCTTAAAATTTCATTATAACCAAATCCAATCTTGTGTACCCCATGTATAACAATACCTGTTCTGAAACCTGTAATGCTAAGTCTTCTGTTTTGATAAAGTGAGTTTTGCCCCGCTAAAGCAAAGAATGCGCCTACTTCTCGTTCACCAACGTGTTTAGGAAAAATAAAAGGATGTTTTTGGCCAAAGACCTTCGCCGAAAAAATGACTAGCCCTATGAAAATCAGAATTCTCATTCCTGAAATTCGATGTTAAAATCGTCCGTGAATTTCAAATACCCATTCGGTACATTATTCGGGGTGGATTTAAAGCCTTTGATTTTAGTAGTCTTGGCTTTCGTAACAAGATCGGTAACATTCTTTTTGGTTAACTTTTTACCAAACAATTCGAAGGGAATTAAAAAGTCGCACCCATTTTTATAATTGCTGCATCCGTGTGCTGATTTTCCTTTTAACACGCGACCCGTTTTGCATTTAGGACAGGTTAATACTTCTTCCTTCTTCGGTGCTTTTTCGTCGGCCAAAGGAATTACCACTTTCTTCTTTTGCAGCACTTCTTTTGTTATACCCGAAACCATTTCCTTTAGCTCATCTTTAAACGTGCCAACATCATAATCCCCATTTTCTATCTGACGCAATTTATACTCCCATTGCCCAGTAAGTTCAGGAGACTTCAATAATTCATTATCAATACTATCAATCAGGGCGACACCCGTATTCGT
>JAKVBE010000061.1 GCA_022447755.1 Lentisphaeria bacterium
CTATCTTACCACCAACTGAATATCTCTGACATTCATTAAGAACTCTTCTCCAATCAGGAAAATGTTTGTTTATCAATTCTACTAAAACTTTTTTATCTGCTTCTACTTTTTCTTTATTTAAAATATATAATAATCTCTGAAAAAATTTTGCTGCTATTTCTTGTTTCTCTTTGCCCTTAATGTTGAATTCAACCACAGCACACCTTGAGTGTAAGGGGTCGAGTATTTTATTCTTGTAGTTGCACGTAAAGATGAATCGGCAATTCCCTGCGAACTCTTCAATAAACGCTCTAAGTAAGAGCTGTACATCGTTCCCTGTGTTATCTGCTTCATCAATGATGATGACCTTGTGCTTCGCCTCCGAAGACAACGATACAGTAGATGCAAAGTTTTTTGCGTTATTTCGTACCGTGTCGAGGAATCTTCCTTCATCGGATCCATTGATGACATAGAAATCTGCTCCCAGTTCGTTGCATAGTGCTTTTGCTACAGTAGTCTTACCTACACCTGGAGGTCCAGCTAGTAACATATTAGGTATTTCTCCTGTATTTAGGAAATCCTTAAATGTCTTTTTTATGCTTTCTGGAAGAATGCAATCTTCAATTGTTTGAGGTCGATATTTTTCGACCCATATAAAATCACTCATTTACACATAATATAATAAAAAGATCAATAAGTCAAACTCTTTTTCTCTTTCCTTTTAATGCTAACATTGATATTACTGTTGCTGTAATTGTGATTATACCAAATGATGCCATACCAATTGTTGTGCTGTAAATAACATCTGTTGAAACCATTGGTTGTGCTTCCCAAGTACCTGGTAACGTATAAACAGATGGGTGCGATGCAAATAACATCATTCTTAAAATCTCCATAATTTTCTATATTTACTATGTATGATTATATTGTAACCAAAATAGGTTATTTGTGCAATCAATCTTTACATTTAAGTATCGTCATCCTTCTCAGAACCCAAATCATTAAGTCTATCAAAATAATAACGACGTTGTTCCCATGTCTGTCCACTTGTAGATCCTTTACACGGGTTTATACATTCATCATGATCTGCTTCATTGCAAACTAATCCTGCTAAATCATGAGGGCATCCTATTTTACCTGTAGACCAGTAGAACTGCCCACCTATCCATTTTGCACTACACTTTGGACAGATTTTTATACTCATTTAAAATCCTTTAGGTTTTTTCTTTGGTTTATCAATAACATGAATAACTGCACCTTTAATTGTTGGTGAATGACAATTATTCCACCACCATTCTTGTGCTTCTTCCCAAGATTCTACAATAAAAGTTTTAGTTGCAGAGACTATCTTATAATGATGTCTATCATAAGGTTCGTTACTTGTTTGAGAAAAGTAACGTGGATCGTTTTTTTCAATTAAGTCGGTCATTCAGATGCTCTCCATTCTTTTCTCATAGTTTGATAAGTTTCATCATATGCTGCTTTATCTCTCATTTTTTTGAAAGCATTTGCAGAGCGGGACTTTTCACAGTGTAATGCGGTTGGCGACTGTGGTGATACGGAACCATCTCTAGCGTACTTTTGTCCACTAGGATGATTTGCATACCTGCGGGAGCGAGTAAATCCCATTTCAAGAAACTTCCTTGCCATATCCATTCCAATAAAATCCTGTTGCTCCTTATAGTCACAAAACATGGAGTAGATTTTATTAGCAGATTTGCGAGCAATACTTTCATTTACAAATCTCCAATGAGAGCATATATCGTTAGTATAAGGGCGAACCAGTAACACTCCTTGTTCTCCCCTTCCAATGCGATAAAGTTTGCGATTTTCTTCAACTGTAAAATCAATGGTTTTGTAATCAAGGTCATAATCAAATTCTTTCATAACATTGAGATTTTGTATTTGTGGATGATAACCACTTACTTAAATATTCTACTGCCAATTCTGGTTGGCAATGATCCCCACAAGTAAAAATGTCACAATATGCAATACCTTTTTCTGGCCAAGTATGAATACTTAAGTGACTCTCTGCTAATAATGCAAATCCAGTTACACCTTGTGGTACAAACTTTTGAGTTTCTATTTTAAGAACTTTTGAATATGATGCTTCTGCTGCATGAAACAAACAGAATTTTATATGCTCTTCATTATCCAAAGTAGGAGAAGGGCATCCTTCTAATTCAAATAGAACGTGCTTCATAACCAATTCGGTTTTTTGGATGGGTCACGAAGATAATTAGATGCAGCCCAAGGTTTGGACGATATATAACGTTTGTAAGCAGTAAAAGTGTCAATGCTTGTGTCATATTTAAACTCATCGGGTCCTGCAAATGCGAATGATTTTGGTCTCTCCAATGTGAATGGAATAAGATGTCCTGCTTCAAGGACGGTGCTCTCACAACTATGGACTTTACCATAGCGATGTGTATACTCTTCACAGAGTGCCATAGCATGAGCAACTAACCACCAAGCATTAATGTTGGATTCGTTTGCCCAC
>JAKVBE010000062.1 GCA_022447755.1 Lentisphaeria bacterium
CAATAATTATGCTTCATTGCACAGGCCAAAGCATAGAAGTTGGCGTTAGGCCGTTCAAGTAGACTAAACTCAATAATATTATTTCCTTCAGGCATAAAAATCATATTCCCAAAACCCGCGCCATGCAACCCCGAAAGAACTTTGGTTTCACTCATCAAATTGATCTGCTGTTCATAAGAAAGGTCCTCCAAACAAACAATTTCCCAGCCTTGTTAAATGAGAAGAGCCTGGACAGCATCATGATTCACAAGCTTGCGCCATTGTGCTTTCTGCCTAGAAATAAAAACTTTACGAAATGCAGTTACATCCGGCTGGGTCATTTGATCTCTAAATTTTTGTAATTGAGTTCCCCTGTAAGGATAGTCGTAAACAATTGTTGGTTCCTCGAAGTGCCAATGACTTTCACTGGAGTTAAGTATGACTTTGGGAGAAAGTCCCAGTGATTGGAAGGCGAATTTCTGAAATGATTTGAATCGTTCTTCATCGGGAAAGACTAGATAATCCCTTAAACCTTGTTCAATTGCAAGCATAATCCTTGGTATATAAGAGGTATGCCAAAGATAATAATTTTTATACCACGTTCCCAAAAACCAAACCCCCTTTTTTATTGTCCTAGGAGAGCTGCAGCGTGACTTGCGATGATTTGCGCTATATCCCACGCCAGGGGCAGATATCGTTTTGCCATTTTTGATGATCGCATAAAAGTCGCCACCCCACTCAGACTGATAGCGTATAAGTTCACAATTGGGAATTGTTAAAATATAGGAGGGTGGAGACTTTAAAAATGGCACATCATAAAAGGAGTGACTTAAGCCATCCGCTCTTTCTTTTATCAAAAGATCCCGTTCAGAGATGTTTTTAGGCAAAGGGTAGCTCATAACCTCTTCAGAGGTTATTTCTCTGTAGGTACTATTCTTATCAAAATGGCTCCATTTATTTGGTTCTACACATTTTAGGTAGCGCCAAGCAGAAATCCATGGTGGTAAAGTAAATTTTTGGACTAAACGATTTAGTAAACTATTATAACTCATGACAGTTTACTTAACTATGATGTCAATTTATACATTTTTAGCTAATAATTTGGTGATACGTTCCTGTGCGGACAATTGCATTTTTGTCTCTAGTAACGCTGCAGTAGGGTTACTAATACTATATTTACCCGGTTGAGCTTTATGCCAAAGGTGAATCAAGGGCAAAGATGCATGTTCCCAAACTCTTCGAGTAGAACACCGGTCCCAAAATTCATTATCCTCTCCCCCCCACCCCACAAAATCCTCATCCATTCCACCTATTTCATAATAGGCCTTACGTGTAATCCCAAAACTGCCACCACCATCAAGGTTTTCTATAACATACTCAGGTTGAGCACCGGATAAACAGCTGGTTTTAAAAACCTCTAGAGTAGTTTCTTCATCGAGGTAAAAAATAAAACGCTTAGGTTGGATAACCTCTAGTCCAGATGTCAAATACTTGTTAATATAACTTGCGTAAAACTCTGGAATCAACATGTCATTATCATGAAAGATCAATACATCCCCTTCAGCAATAGCTGCACCTGTATTAAATGCAGCACTCCTTGAGTACGGCATGTCTGGTAGAGGTAAATCGTCAAAAACATAACGAACCCACCCTGGAAGATTATCTTGTATTTGTGGTTTATTATCTTGTTCAACGACAATGCATTCAAAAGAAATACCTTTTTGAGCTGCAATAGATTTTAAAGTCGTAAGCAAATGTGGGTATCTCTCTAGGCCTCGGTGACCAATGATAAATGAGACCTGCGTTTTATCACTTTTATATTTTGTATCATTTTTTGAGTGATCACAGTTAAAGCACTGACCATCCAAGTAATGATTTGGCACTTCGAATAAAGAAATAGGATTATCTTGCAACGCTTTAGCCATCAACCATTGACCAGTTTTTCGAAAAACATTACAAAGGTGAAGTTGTCTTGTATAACTCCAATCACACTTTACACCTTTGGTAGATTCTAAAAATAATAATTTGTCATTGCGGTTGCCATAGCGACTCCAATGCCTTGTGGACTCTTGCTGTGAAAAGGCTACATGCTTTATAAAATGAGGAAGGTCAAAAAGTATGGCGCCTAACAATTGTCTGTACTTTCGTAACATAAAAGTTACCAATCTCCTTGATAAAGAGGGATATCAAACTTCTCCCAAATTAGTTTTATTACATTACACTCTTTTT
>JAKVBE010000063.1 GCA_022447755.1 Lentisphaeria bacterium
ATTAACTATACGGTAAACTTCGGAGAAGAAAGAAAGTTTGTTTTTGGTGGATCATATCTACACGGAAGTGCCTACTGTCATGAGTTTCCTGTATTCCATTTTGATCCATGTAAAAAGAATAACCCAGCATGGACTGCCTACGGAAGAGTATTGCTAAATGATAAGTTTACAATTAAGGGAGGATTTGCGAAGACGGTAAATGTTTGGCCGGGAACGCATAATCCAACTCCTCCATTAGATGTTTTCGAAGCATCCAAAGTTTCGTCAAAAGATATAGGCGCAGAGTACTCTTTTTGGGGTAAATCAAAGACCAAGCATTCATTTTCAGCGGAATTTTCTGATTTCATAGCAGGGCCATCGGGAGCTCCATGGGAGAGACAAAATCAAATTGTACTAGGGTACTCTGCAATGATCAAAAGATCCTCAAAACTTTTTGTTGAGGTGTTTAGAACTGATGGTTATGTTCCACTTAACTGGATCAGTGGAAGTAATGCTTTTGCCCCTTTTCCTCCCGGAACAACACACAGTATAAGAGAAGCATTTAGTCATGGAATCGTTATAGGCGGGCAGATTACCTTATAGATTTTTTTACTGAGACCATTAAGTAAGGGGCTGTCTCAAAAGAGATAGCCTCTTTTTTGTTCTTTGGATATTTTTTTGGGATTCGCTATTGATCTTGTTAGGATCCTATGTTCTGAGGAGAGGTTTTAGCCGCGATTTTTCCAAAAAACGAGTTTTGCCTCGCTATGTTGCCATTTTTTGTAGATTATGAGCAAGAGCGAGTAGTCCGATTTCAGTTTCGACCATTTGTTTTCCTGTTGTTAAGAACCTTTTGAAGCCTTTGTTGTTTTTGATCTGTCCAAATACGGTTTCTACATCGTGACACCGTTGCTTCCTGAGTTTAATGCCTTTCTCTGAAGTGAGTCTTTGATATACCTCTTGCCGTATTTGGGCAAGTTCAGGATTGGAGGCAGCTATGCTCAAGGTCTTAGATTTTCTGTCTTTATCGAAGTAATTGTACTTCACGTAGGCTTCTACGTTCTGATCTTGCAGGAATAGATAGTTTTCTTGAGAACCATATCCAGCATCGGCCACTAGCTGTTTTGGAAGTTTATTGTACGCAGATTTAAACCCTTCAAGGTGTGGTATAAGTGTTTTAAAGTCGGTGGGGCGTTGGTGTGTACTGTAATGCAGAATGAACTGATTCGAAGTGCTGATTTGAAGGTTATATGCTGGCTTTAACTGTCCATTGCGCATATGATCATCTTTCATGCGCATGAATGTCGCATCGGGGTCTGTTTTGGAGTAACTGTTCCTGTCAACCAAATGCTTTTCCTGCTCTTGATACTTGCGTAAGTTGGAAGGCCAGTTTTTCTTTGCGTATCGGATCTTTTGACGCACCTTGGTGGGGATTTTCTTCTTCTTTAATGCAGAGTCAATGTGCGTAATCGTCTGTTCTACCTTTTCAGGATCAACTGATGTGAACTCAATATTCGTTGTGTCTTTGAGTTCATCTTTTGCAACTTCTTGCGTGTATTGCCAAAGCTCTTCAAGTTGTTGAGATATACGCTCTTTATTTCGTTTGATGGCTCTACCCCAGACGAAAGTATATCTGTTAGCACGAGATTCAAGTTTGGTTCCGTCTACAAATGTTGTTTTTAAACTCACATGACCTTCCGACTCCAAAAGTAACACAACCTGACTGAAGATGGTTTTGATTTCATCTTTCAGGCGGTGACTGCGAAAGCGGTTCAAGGTGTTGTGATCTGGACGACTCATCCCACTCAACCACATGAAATGGACGTTTTCCTTGAGGGCTGATTCTAGTTTTCGACTTGAATAAATGTTACACAGGTAACCATAAATCAAAACTTTTAGCAGCATTCTTGGGTGGTAACTACTTGTTCCGCCTGGCTTATAACGACCGATTAAACCGCTTAATTCGAGGCGATCAACTACCTCCGATACTACTCTGACAGGATGGTACTCTTCTATTAACTCATCCAAACTTGGAGGAAGCAGAAGATTTTGCTTGGGTGCGTAATCTTTAAAGACTACTTTTGATTTAGATAACACACAACAAGTTAATCACTTGTGGAATACGGGAGGCGAAAGTCTCCCTATTTTTATGAACAAAAAATTAGGGACTGCCTACTTTTGAGACAGCCCCTTTTTTGTTTGTATGATAATTGAATTTTAAAAGGGCATGATGGTAATTGTGGCTTCATCCCCATCATTGAACTCAATAGAAGCATCTTGATGGAAAACATCATCATAAGACTGCGCATAAGCCAATCCGCCAATTGCATGGCTGTGAAGAACTTTTGCGTAATGATGATACTGGTCTGCATTTTCAGTACTATTTTTATAGTAATTTG
>JAKVBE010000064.1 GCA_022447755.1 Lentisphaeria bacterium
ATAACACACTACCTACTTAGATGTTTTGTTATTTATAAAAAACTTCAATAAAAAAGCATTGTTACAAAAATGTATTTTTTGTTTTTTTATAAATGATAAAACATAGGAGATTGTTGATAGCAATTAAAGTTTAAAAAATCCTTTAAATACCTTGCTTTACACAATGAGGATATAAATTTGTTCAATAGTCATTTAGTTTCATTAATTTATAAACGCCACTATTAGACTTGCTTTTAATGAAAAGTAGAAAACTATAAATAAGAAATTGAACTTAGATTTTTATTGGGAATTTAACTTAAACTCAATCTTTGTAAATTTATTTAAGACTGGAATTCTAATTTTCATTTTTCCGTCCTTAACTACTTCCGGATTTGTCTTAATGACTTTTTTGTCTAAATCTGAACCATCTTTTTTACTGATATTTTTCGTGGTAATTGTTGCAATAAATTTTGCGCCATCCGCAAAGCCCTCACCACGAAAATCAATTTTTGAACTGCCATTATTACTATATTTCCCAGTTTGAATTCTGGCCGGTATGGTTAAATCAGTCCAGATTTTACCAGTGGCTGCAGAAGCATAAATAAGAACTGTAAAAGATTTTTTACTTCGATTAAAAGTGGAGATTCTATAGCGTTCTACTCCAGTGAAAGCTGGACCAAGAACAGTAATGTGATTTTTAGGTTCACATGCAGTAGCGTGACGAATGACTTCATCGCTACCAGAACTTAGCTGGCTGTACCACTTCCAAATGTAGTAATGTAGGTGGTTAGGGTCACCTGGGTTGATGTAATCATCAATGGTAAAAACATTGTGCTTTGGCTCCATAAGCTTGAACGTGTCATCTTGTCCTGCTAAAATTACTTTGCTAGTAATTATATCAGTTCCACCGTCGTTTGCTGAAGTTACTAAATCTGAGTTAAGTTCTTTTACTCGACCATTATAATCACGACGTTTGGTTAGTCCCATTGACCAAGCGCTGGAGTTATCTGACCAAGGAAGATTGACGGTATTAAGTCCACGTTCGAGGCATTTGCCTAAAATGGTAAGTGTTTTTTCATAGGCATCGACTTCATTCTTTAAGCCATCACCATTGACATCAAAGGCATTATTTCCATCATCCCAAACAACCCATGATTCTGAAGATAGTATCTGTTTATCATAATAACCTGCGGCATCCAGTTTATCGCGAACTAGATCATAATTGTCCCATGTAGAGGAGAGGTAATTACCATCCATATTACCATAGCCATCAAAATGATCAGTTACATTTAAATTTAATGCATCAACAAGAGACATGAGCTCTTTATTAGCAATGAGCTTATCGTAGTAATCGTTGACGGCTGCGCCACCTTTGCCATCTAAACCTCTTAAGGGATGGCAAGCTTCACAAGGCGAACATCCACTAGTAGAAATAAGAACAGGTTCATCACCATAAACTTTACGAATTGCTTTAGCACCTTCAATAAAAATTTCCTCAATTAGGTAATTGATATCACCACCTTTTATCATGTGTTCAAGGTTGGCTTCGTGAGAAAGCTGATAGGCATGAACACGACCTTTAAAGTAGGTAGCAATGCGCATCACAAACTCCCTATAAAGCCCATCTTTAGCTCGCTGACTTCCGCCTTCACCATTAGTAGATGCCCAAGTGGGAGTGTGCCAATGAACAAATTCAACTTTCAAACCTTTCGCGATACAAACATCTACAGCTTTTTCAATAGTCTTTAGATAATCGGATAAGTTGTTTTCGTAGTCTGTATTTTCTATTCTTGGTTCAGCAGCTTGCCAGTTAATCCAAAATTGAGCATAGCTACTGTCTTTAGAAATTACTGGTCTTGTGGCATCAGCAGCATTGTTTTTTGGACGGCCAGGGAAAGGCTGCCATCTGACACCAACATGAACATGGTCAGTTGTCCAATCATAATTTCCTTTAGAAAGGGTTTCTTTGTAGGTGATTTTATCGGAATTGTGAAAAGTTGAGCATGAATTAAGAGCTGCGATTGAGCAAAATATAATAAAAGAATTGAAAAGGTTTTTCATGTAGAGCCTTGTGAATTTTAAGATCTAATTGTTTTTATTAGCTGTATTAACAATCACAAGTTTCTAGTTGCTACAATTATGAACTTAAATAAGTGTATATTTCACCTCTTTAATATCCATATGCCCAGTTCTTTCGTTGGGTTTTAGATTAGATTCCTTTTCTTCTACAAATGACAGGTCTGCTATAGTTAGTTCACCTTTATAGGTGCCTAACATGAATATAAGAGCTTCGATAAGGTGACGTTGGGGACTTTCTTTGGCAATAAAAGTACATGTAGCCTGCTGCCATTGTGTTTTGGGTTCAAATGTTTGTACAAGACCT
>JAKVBE010000065.1 GCA_022447755.1 Lentisphaeria bacterium
GTTATATAATTAACCTCACTGATTATATGGCTCATGTTATTACAGATTGGCCGCATCAAAACACTAAAAGCAAAATATACATGGTGCACTGCCATTACGAAAAAATGGACGAGCAGTTTGAATCGTTAAGTTTCGTTTAGACTAAAAAACCGAGTTAATCTAAAACTCGGCTTTTGTATTCATACATTCAAAATAAGTACACTTAACTTTAAAACAACTACAAAAAATGCCAACTTTTATTGAAACATGTCTCTTTAAAAAACTAAATCAACTCCAAAAAGGAGCAAGCCAGTATTAACCCCTGTTAAATCATCTTCTAACTTCGTTAATTGTGCTTTAAAAGTAGCTGAAGTATGAAAATCATATTTAACTGTGAAAGAGTAAGTATCAGAGCTTGCTCGCTGAGAAGCCAATGCGGAGTTAGTTACATCTTGAAGATAAATATTAGAATTTGGGACAACAATGGGGATCTCAATACCGTTAGGACCAGGAATTACTCTTGGCACTTGATTAAACTGATCCCGACTATTTTCGTCATCATTATTTTCATAGGTTAGACTTAAAGTGATTGAGTCAAACTGATAACCTAATGAGACATAATATTGTTGCTGTTTAGCGAAGATACTGTTGTTTGTTTCAAACTCAGTGTATTCTGCATCAAATATAATATTTTCATGATTTATACCAATACCAATCGCTGCGAAATATGCATCATCTTCAATAACTTCAATGTTGCTGCGTTGTTCAGTTAAGCCATATGCTTGTAACCCACCAATTAAAGCACTGAGATCCGCACTGCCACTCAAATCTATGGTCGCCTCTGTTACTAAGTAGGCAACCCTAGTCATAAACCAATCGTTTGACAACGTCCAGTTAAATCCGAAAGTATCTTTCAATTGCCCACGATCTGAGTCTGTTATAGCGCTAAATTCGGTATCAACTGCACCATATAATACCTGTAAGCTGCTATCCCATTCAGATATATAACTTGTATGTAAGTAGCTCACCCCTTCATATGTTGAAAAGTTGAGGTTGTAGACAGACTGAGGTGGTTTCGCCCATCTATACGCGTAACCTACGTCAAGAAAATCAGAGTAACGGTAAAATGGAATTCTCAATTTACCTGTGCTTATTTGCGAGCTTTCTGAAATACTATAGGTCAAATAAGCCCATTCAAATTCAGCATTAAAGTCATTGTTACCGCGAGCCAGCACTTGCGCTGTAGCAGATAAGCCCTCTGACAAATCTGAACTTAATTGAATGGCAAACAAACTTCCATTTTGCCAGTCAATTTCATCACTATACCCATATAATGATTCACCTTCATCGAGCGTTTTTCCACCGTATATAGATGCAAAACCATTGATTCTTACCTCAGCATGACCCAAAAATGATATGAATAACATGCAAGTAAATAAAATTAAGTAAACCTTTTTCATAATAAGTATCCTTGTGTTTAAAAGGATTGAATGATTTTTACGCTACTATCTGCACTTCCTTGCTTAACAAAACCAATGAGATTTGGGTTGCTTGCAACTAAGCTTAAAACTTCAGCATCACTGCTGGCCTCTTTTGGCGGCGTACCTTTCCCAGTAAAAACCAACTTAGACCAGTAAGCCTTCAACTGGCTTGACGACTTTTTAAGCACTTTCTCATTAAACTCAGAAGTCACTGCGTTACCATCGCCTTGTGTTAGTGGCAATGCTTTAGAGCCATCGGCGAACGATTTAGCCTTGCCTATGAATATTTTCTTTATCTGATCTGCATCAATCGCATTAGCATTTGAAGGGTGGACTATTACGTCAACTCCGGCATTGGCAGCGAAAGAAGAAATTAGTAATAGTGCCATTAAAAAAATTACGTTTTTCATTTTTAAGATCCTCATTAAAACACCATATCAATACCGATTGTGATAGCTTTACTATCACCAGCTACTGCTAAAGAAGTTGAATTATCTTCAACTTCATCATATTGAATTTTAAATGCTGCGCTGGCATGGAAATCCCACCGCACCCCCATTGAAGTTGTATTATGATCCTCTCCATCCTCACCACCCTTTTGTTTAAAAGCAGAGTAGGAAATAAAAGGCGTTAATGAATTAAACCTATATCCAAGAGTTAACATCGCTGTATCTAAGTTGCCGTCAAGATCTAACCGATTAAGTTCGCTCCACACAAATAAATTTCCAAAATCGGCATTGGCAGCAAAGCCATAAAAAGTACCATCACGTTCATTTTTACCGTCCCAAAGTGCTGGTTCACCAGAACGATAGCGCTGATTGGTATAAGTCATTATG
>JAKVBE010000066.1 GCA_022447755.1 Lentisphaeria bacterium
TCATAGCTTTTGTTGTACCTAGTTTTTTATTTTTAATCCTCTTTTCGGATACCTCCTAGAGTCTTTAAGTTTCAATAGTACAAATTAATTTCGTAAAACTAATTTTTCTAACGCTATTCTCACAATCTCCACATAGTCCCAACTGCTATGTTCAAATAGTTTCCCTCAATTTACATTAATTTTTAAAGTCTAGATTTATATTTCCCTAAATGTTTAGCGATATACAAATCTCAAGAGAGTTTATCTTCGGTCAAGATTTAATCAGATCTCAGATCTAATTCTAGGCGTGGAATTTCACGCTAATAGTTTCTCAGACACAAAGAATCAACAATTGATCCCGGTCGTCACCAAAGCTGTAAATTCGAATGATCCTGACACGCCACAGAAACTCCTTCCCCATTCTTACCTTTATTATTTTTGGTAGTCATTCACCCTAAAATTAGGTACAACGTTAGGTATATGAAGCGTAGCTGGCCGCAGGCGCTATGCTATTATATACATTGTTGTGTGTAGTTTTCAATTGGTCTAAATATATGAAAACTTCGTAGCAAGTTTGGTCGAAGGTTTCGAGATTCGCTGCAGTTGTAGCCTTCCCGATTTTTTGGACAGTTTAAAACTTAGTAATTTAAACTGATAGAAATGAAGAAAAGTAGATTTACGGAGGCTCAAATCTTGAGCATATTGAAAGAGTATGAAGCAGGTAAAAAGGCGAAAGACCTTTGTCGTGAACATGGCATTAGCGATGCTACCTTTTACACTTGGAAGAAGAAGTATTCAGGTATGAGCAATGGCCAACTCAAGCGATTAAAGGCACTGGAAGCTGAGAACCAACGACTTAAGCGAATGTTTGCAGATTTAAGTCTTGATCATCAACTATTAAAGGAAGTACTAGAAAAAAAGTTCTAAAGCCCTTTCAGCGCAAAGAAGGAGCTGTTTATCTAGTTGAACAACAAGCAGTCTCCATTGGAAGGGCTTGCCGCGTAGTGAGTTTACCACGCTCTATGTGGTATTATAAGTCTAAGAAAGACGATCGAGAACTGGAAGCATTATTGCAAGATTTGGCTGATAAGTTACCTCACAGAGGTATAGACACCTACTATGGCAGGTTAAAAGCAAGAGGTTATAACTACGGACGCAAACGTGTTTTAAGGGTGTATCGAGGTCTTGGCCTGCAATTGCGAAGAAAGCACAAGCGAAGGCTTCCTGCAAGAGTAAAAGAACCACTTACATTGCCAATAACCAGCAATGTAATCTGGAGTATGGATTTTATGCACGATGTATTAGACTCAGGCAGGAAGTTCAGAGTGTTGAATGTGATTGATGATTACAATCGGGAAGCACTGGCTGTAGAGTCTGCCCACAGTTTCACAGCAGTACAGGTAGTTGATGTGTTGGAAAGGCTCATTGAGTTCAATGGAAAGCCAGAAAAGATAAGAGTTGACAATGGGAGTGAATTTATTGCTCACGTTTTCAAGAATTGGTGTGCAAGTAAACAAATCACCATTCAATATATTGAGCCAGGAAAACCAACGCAAAACGCATACATAGAACGATTTAACAGAACTTTTAGAGAAGATATACTCGATGCTTATATCTTCGAACGACTAAACGATGTAAAACACCTAGCAGAAGACTGGAGAGTAGATTATAATGAAAACCATCCACATAAATCACTCTTAGGAATGAGTCCAATACAGTTCAAAAATCAAAAATTAGGGGCTAGCCCCTAACTATTAAATGAAATGATTTCCTAACTTAACATCTGTCTGAAAAAGGGATAGGTTACACTGTCTTTATTCATATTTACGTTCGTGTAAAGTGAGTCAATACAAAGAAAAAGGATAGTTTAGAGATGTGATTATTGATGAAATTGGTATTTCCTAAACTTGATTCTTAGTTTAAAATCCATGAACTTTGTCCAGCTTTGGCGATTGTCAATTGCCTTGAGTGTTACTCAGATCATCCTGTTGATCTTAAAGATGGAAAAGTTCTGAAGCAATTTTTCTGTCAGCTCTCATCCGACTAATATTGAAGCCAAGGTATAGCCTAACGTGCTATGACACACAACGTTCAAGTGTATGGACATTAGGGCAGATTCGAAGCACTTCACTTTCGGTTTACCACTAAGCCAAAATAAACGTCAAAACTTTGTTTTGGCGTTGCCTGCTCAATGAACAGGACTTTCAATTTATCACTAAATGCCCTATTGGCTATACACATTGTTATGCACTGGCTTTTTCATAGTAGCCAATAGTATAAATTGTAAAAC
>JAKVBE010000067.1 GCA_022447755.1 Lentisphaeria bacterium
TCTTTAAGTTACTCTTGTTTGGCTCAGGCTAAAATTTTGGTGTTTTTAGCCATTGGCACCAATAAAAACGCTGCGCTTAAAAAAATCGTTGAGGAACTTTTCATTGACGAAGAGGAATTTAATCACCGAAATAAACGATCACCTGTCAGCCTAATTTGTCGACAAGCCTGCTCAGATCAATCAAAGATATATTTTCTTGCAGACACCAGTGCCGCTAAACAAATCACAGCGTTTAAGCAATGATTCAATTCATCAAGATTGTATAGATTACTTGGGCATCATAGAAAAATATAACTACTCTTCATTGACCATCTTGCGCGTCATCAACACTAAAGCAAGTAGAATCAATGGCGAAAAAATCTTTGCCGCTATATATTTCGGCTTCCCTAACAACTGATGAAATTCTTGACAGAAGTCATCAAGACTTGTTCTCTGATAATCAAGAATCTCGTTAGAGGTTTCGGAGTCAACCCAGCCAGCATAGAACTTCGGCTTATGACTGTAATATTTTGCGGGTATTTGACCTACACCAGCGGCTGAAAATAATTTCGTCGAAAATTCATGGCCATTGAATCGACAAGAATCGCCACCACCAATCATGAAAATTTGGTGCTTAACCTTCTCAAACGGTAAAGTTCCTGCAGAAACTAAGGCCAATGCGACGTCACGAGCATGGCAGAACTCAATAAAGTCTTTAGGCCCAATACGCATAGATAACGCCATATCCTTTAAATTGTGCGCAGAGGGGTCAACGTTGGGTATTGCCGACAAACGAAGAATGGTCCAATCTAAGTTGCTCGCCATCAAGGCTTTCTCACAATCCACTTTCGTTTCCGAATAAACATCACTCACTTTATAAGGCATATCGGCTGTATGAATTTTATTGGTGCCGTCGCCAATACCTAAAACCGCAAAAGTGGAAGTAAACACAATGCGCTTAGCCGTATCCGATTTTTGCATAGCATCAATCAGAACATTCATACCCTGAACATTAACCTTACGGGCTAGTTCAGGGTGAGACTCTGACATAGGAGGAATAATACCTATCAGATGTAAAACCGTGTTGACGCCCTGTAACGCCATCTGAACCGCAGCAGCATCAGTGATGTCGCCCCAACAGAATTCAATATCGGGGTAACTTTCAGCAACCTTTTTATTCACTGGGTTACCCAGATCCAAGACTTTTATCTTGCAGTCTTTATTGGCTAAAGCACTAAGTACGTTTTGGCCAATGTTACCACAGGCTCCTGTGACTAGAATGGTTTGCATCATTTCCACCAAAAAATTGAATTCATATACAAAAAAATAAGGCGCAATATACTGGATTTGAGAGCAATCTACACCTTTGTTCTAATCATTTAATGGAGAGTTAAGCAAATTGTCATGCTTCAGATAGGCCCTGAATAATCGAATCAATCTATTTATTGCTTGTAGGCGAGCCTGCAGCAAAGAGTCATTTATCAAAGTCAGACACTGCATCTTTTACTAATAGCACTGCTACGTTAGCACAAAAAAACATTAAAAATCATCGTAGATCTAACGATTAATTCTTTGCATACTTTGCATAAGCTGACTTTAATGGTAGTGTAAACAGAACCTAATCTTAAGTTAATGTCTATAGGGTTTGCTTATGCAATTAAAATCTGTCAAGTCTTTACTTAAACATTGGAATACCATCTCAAAAAGTCGAGAATCTTTGGTCAACGTGACCATCCCCATTGCCCATCAAGACTGGGTACGCATCCAAGCATTCGCATCTGCTTATCACCTTAAAACCGAAGACGTGATTCAAGATATTCTACATGAGAGTTTGGATCAATTAGAAGCATCTATACCTTACGTACCAGGCCCGAATGTAATTCGCGTTGAGGAAGGTGATCCCGTTTATGAAGATATTGGCTTGATGCCAAAATATTTACGCTTGAAGAATGAGTTGTTACAACTGTGATTGTGATATTTTAATTCGGGTGGGCAAAGGGGGAATTTAACATAATAAAATTTAGGATAATTATAAACTTTAGGAGTGATTTAAATCGTTTAACCTTTCTCCAGCAACTCTCTCAGGTCGATGGTAGCCGCATTCGCTCTGGAAATATAGGATGCCATGACCAATGAGTGATTGGCAAAAAAACCAAATCCTGTTCCATTAAGAACCATTGGACTATACAAGGAGGCTTGCGTCCCCTCCAGTTCCCTGATGATTTGTGCCAAAGAGACTCGCGCGTTTTTCTTTTCAAGTACT
>JAKVBE010000068.1 GCA_022447755.1 Lentisphaeria bacterium
TAGCTACACCAATTCGAAAAATACCTTTATAGTCCTTAGCTGGAAAGAAAAGATAAAATTTTCCATCTTTTTCATTGGCATCAGGCGCCCACATTTGCTGTTGTGCCCAAGGCACATCATCCACATGCAGAGCCACACCGTTGTCTACGGCTTTACTGTCAATGCTATCCATAGAAATGACATGGTAATCCTCCATCGCAAAATGGCTCCCTAAATCGTCAAAAGCCTCACCGGCATCAATATCATGTGAAATAATGGGCAGACGGGTCTGCAGTATAAATATGAGTTACCAAAGGCGCAGACAATGCCTTTTTATCCAATGCATCAAAATCTATATGGTCAATATTATCTTCAGGCATAGCAGTTAGTTGTTTCGTCTTTGTTTTAAATCTAATTCTATTTGTGTTTCCATGGTTTTATTAATTTCATAGAAAAATAATAAGCCTACACCTAATAAAAACGGAATGGCAGGAAAAATACTCACCAATAATTTTGTGCCAAGAATGGCTTCGGATGCTTGTCCCGAAAGACTATTGGCGTCGTAGCCATAATAATCCAAAATTTTAGTGACCAAAGAACTCCCGATGGTGAGGCCCAGTTTTAAACCGACCATCATGGCCGAAAATATGATCGCAGTTGCTCTGCGGTTATTTTTCCATTCGGAGTAATCTGCTACATCGGCAATCATCGCCCACAACAACGGAATGGTGATGCCATAGAAAAATCCATGCAATATTTGAGCTCCAAAAATGAGTTCAATTGCTGAAGACTCAAAAAAGTTAAACGCAATAATAAATAAGGTCGCAATGAGTAAAAATAAACCGAAAACATTGCGTTTTCCGTATTTGTCAGCCAAGGTCTTAGACAAGCCAATCCCGATTATCATAAAGATGATACCGCCCGCATTAAATAAACCAAAGCCAGCAGAAACTGGATCGTTCCCAAAGAAGTTAATTCCAATGCTAGATAAAAATTCTAATACAGGATTGATAAAACTTGTCAATCTAGATGCATCAATAAAGTTTTCAAAATAATACACATAGCTACCCCCTTTCATGGCCAATGATACAAAAGTTAGGGTGGTTAAAACCAACATAATAATCCAGGGTTTATTTTTTACCAAGTCCGATAAATCTTCCCAAATAGTAGACTTTTGCGCCTCTGTTGGTACTACGCGTTCTTTAGTGGTTAAAAAAGTAATCAATAACATAATAGTTCCTATTACAGCCAACCATGTCATTACAATTTCAATTCCAACGGCTTTATCGCCTTCACCAGCATAGATGATAATTGGCAACATAAAAACTTGGACAAAAAATTGGGCAAACATCACCGCCACAAACCGGTATGATGAAATGCTATTGCGCTCTTTCATACTTCCCGTAATAACCCCACTGAGCGCAGAATATGGCAAGTTACTAGCAGCATACAATAAAAGCAGTAAAGTGTAGGTAATAACTGCGTAAATCACCTTGCCTTTGTAACTAAAATCTGGGGTGCTAAAGGCCAAGACAGAAATAATTCCTAAAGGTACAGCCGTCCAAAGAATCCAAGGCCGAAACTTTCCCCATTTAGAATTTGTTCGATCGGCGATGGCACCTACTATGGGATTGAATCCAAAAGCGGCGACGGTTCCTACAATAAACATGATGGCCGTTGCATCATTGGCATCTAACTTGTAGATGTCTGTATAAAAATAGGCCAAATAAGTCATCAGAGTTTGAAAGACCAAATTGGCAGCCAAGTCTCCAAGACTGTAGCCGATTTTTTCAATTATTGATAATTTATCGGAAGTTGATTTCATAACTAAATTTTTGATGGTTTATTGCTTAGTGTTAACGCCTAAGAGACGTGCATAAGCTACTTTTGGTTGGTAATCTCTATCAAATAAAAGCGGATAGTTTGTGCGCCCTTTTATAGGCCAATCGTTGAGCCAAGAATGTTTGTCCATTACCCCCCAAAAGGTAACTCTATTAATTTTATCACTGTGTTTGACAAAAAGATTAAAAATGTCATGGTAACGCTTTGCTAATTTTTCTTGAACAGCATCCGGCAGTCCATTCGAGTATGGATTCATTTTTGGATCGCCTTCAAACTTTGAGAAATTTTGCGTCACCTCGGCGCCAACCATTTCCCAAGGATTGGGAAGCACAGAGATGTCAAGTTCTGTAAAAGACACATAAACTCCTGCAGCATG
>JAKVBE010000069.1 GCA_022447755.1 Lentisphaeria bacterium
AGACTGCTGCGAGGCAGAGGAATTGCTCGGCATTTCCATTCTTTGCAGCCTTCAGTTGCATCCGACCAACTTTTCGTGTACAAGTAGAATGACTGAGTCTACATAAATAGCTACTTAATCGGCTTAACATCTTTTTTGTTTTCCTATTGCGAATTAGTCGCTATCAGAGCGTTTTGGCCGAAATAAGACGTTAAAAACGTGAAGTTATCAACAAGATGAATTCTAATTAATCTTGTTCGCTGCCTGGACGTCTCTTGCATTCAGAGCGGCAGTCACCGATAACTCGAATCCATAATTCACGTAGATCATATAGACGTATGCGTACCTCTTTACGAAAAGCTTCTAAGAACTTTCTATTAGGATGACTTATTTGGTTCAAAATTGATAAAGTCTCATTGAGTGCGCTAAGGCTGTTTTTTAAGTGGCAAATTGTTAGGCCGAAGTCACCTAAATCTAGTGCTTGTACAGAGAGTAGAGCGTTTATCTCACCTTGGTGGAGTGATTGTGCATATTTCCAACATATTTTTGAGGATGTCATAGATTGTCCATCTCTTGTATATTTAGGCGTAGCATTTGATGTCTCGCAGCTTAAATAATGCTCCCAACTTTGGTGTAAATAACGGTATAGTCCTCTTGTAACTACTATTACTGGGTGCTTGTGTAGAGTGTAGGGCACCGACTCATTGTCATTTATATTGCCCAAGTCGTTAGAATCTGTGGCAATAAATTCATCCATTTCGTCTTTTAAAGAAATATCATCAGCATCCCAACCCATCTGAGTAGCTACCTCATCTAAGTGATTTGGTTTATCTTTAAGGCCATTATAAATGGATATAAATCGTGCAGCTTCGCGATCAGAGTTCTTTAGATAGCCCCTCCATTGGGACTCCCCCCATGAAGATCCCTGGGAGAAGTCCTCCCAGTTTCCTTCTGAATGATCAAAGTTTGGTTCGTTCATTGAAGATTGTATAACTTCAGTTTATTATAAACTGTGCAATGATTGTGAATTAATCAATCACGATTTATTGGGCAATGTAATTTATTTATGAATTTTCTATTTTTGCAGTATCGCTTCTATTATTTGAACAACCTAATTTTATGACTACTATTGGACCGATTTTGATTTGCAGAGAGTACTGTCAGCAACATATTTAAAAATTACTAATGAGTGGTGGTGTTTACAGTATGAAATGTTGGTTTGAAGGTCATGTTCAAGGAGTTGGCTTTCGGTACCAAACAGTTGCTATTGCAAAGGGCTATGATGTCACAGGCACTGTATCCAATATCGACGACGGGCGGGTCTTCATCCATGCGGAAGGCGAACAGACAGAAGTTACTGCATTTATGGCTGAAATAAAAAGCGAAATGTACAGTTTTATAAGGAGCACTGAAATAAAAAATACTACAAGTCCAAGAATTTATAATGGCTTTTCAATATCATAAAATGAATGAAGCGGCGATACAAATTAAAGGGATTACAAAAGATTTCATTTCGGGCTTTAGAGGGGTGAAGCTTAGAGCAATTGATGATATTAATTTAGAAGTTTTAAATAACGAAATTTACGGACTTTTAGGTCCAAATGGAAGTGGTAAGAGCACCACTGTAAAAATACTACTTGGTCTTTTGCGTGCTACGAAAGGGACTTGTCATGTCCACGGTCAACCCAGTCATGCCATGAATGTTAGAAAAAGTGTCGGTTATCTTCCCGAAGCACCTTATTTTCATAGTTACTTGAGCGGTTATGAATTGGTTCGTTATTATGCACGTATTTGTGGTTTGGATCGAAAGATCGTAAATCAACTTGTGGATGATTCTATTGAGCTAGTGGGAATGCATGAGGCCAAAAATCGACTTGTTGGCAGCTACTCTAAAGGCATGTTGCAGAGAATTGGGCTCGCTCAAGCAATAGTACATGATCCAAAGCTAGTAATCTTAGATGAACCTACTGCAGGGGTGGACCCAATGGGAGCAGAAGCAGTAGCTGATATAATACGCACTTTAAAAGATCGCGGTAAAACCGTACTAATTTGTTCGCATTTATTAGGTCAAATCGAAGGCTTATGCGATCGAGTAGCCATTTTGCATCGTG
>JAKVBE010000007.1 GCA_022447755.1 Lentisphaeria bacterium
CCAAAAAGCCAAGACCAAAAACCACCAGACTCTTCTTCGGCTTCAGCTTCGGATGCTTCTTCAGCAGATGCTTCGGCGACTTCGGCAGATGCTTCTTCAGCAGATGCTTCGGCGACTTCGGCGGATGCTTCGGCGACTTCGGCGGATGCTTCTTCAGCTTCGGCAGCTTCGGCAGCTTTTTCTTCTTTTAATTCAGTTGCTGCTTCCTCAGCTTCGGCAGCTTCCTCTGCTTCAACATTTTCTTCTTCATCATCGTCATCGCCAAAAAGCCAAGACCAAAAACCACCAGACTCTTCTTCGGCTTCAGCTTCGGATGCTTCTTCAGCAGATGCTTCGGCTTCAGCGACTTCAGTTTCTGCTTCGGCGGCTTCAGCTTCGGCGGCTTCTTCCTCATTCACTAATATTAAATGATTAAAAGCAGTTGCAGTTTGCTCTTCGGCTTCTGTAGCAGTCGCAGACTCTGCTTCAATCCGCTCAACTTCATCAGATGCTGCTTTTAATGCATTTTCTGCTTCTACAAGGGATTTTTTTGTTTCTTCAACAAGTGCTTGTGCTGTCGTTAGCTCTTCTTTAAGCTCTGCAAGCTCCTGCTCTTGAGCAGTCAAGGATCTTTGAAGCGAAGTTTTTAATTCTTGGTTGTCACGAATATTTCTTTGCGTGGTTCTTCGTTCTTTTTTGATCCCGTCGAGATCCTCATCATAGGACTTAAGACCAGCATTCACGCCACAAACAGTTCCTGCCAACAGGGCAAGTGTAAGAACCGACTTAGTGGTTGCTTTCAATTTAAGGTTCATATATAAACTCCTGAGTTTATCGTAATTTTTCTCTCCTACTCCCATCCATGGCTCCTTTGTTGAAGTCATGTTAGCCTATGAAAATCTCATCCAATGCATATACATTTAATTGTGGCTATAACGAGCGTCAGATTATTTAAATTCCTTGGATTATAAACCCGCAAAGCAAGGAAATCAATAAAAATACAAAATTTTTATTGTGTTTTGATTATTAATTTTGAAATAATCCTGTTTTTTGTTCTTTTACAGGCATGAATCAGGGTAGAGGTGTTTCTTTTAAAATTAAGTCAATGATCGCATCAGTATTTATACTTTCAGCATCTGCCTCATAGCTTGTGCGAATACGATGTCTCAAAATTGGTTTTGCTAGTTCTCTAATATCTTCTGGTATGACATGATCCCTATCATGGAGAATTGCTCTTGCTTTTGCCGCAAAAACCATTTGAATAGTGGCACGTGGGGAAGCTCCAAATTCTAATAAATGCTCAAATTTTGCAATAGAACGTTTATTAAAGCTTGAGATATCTTGTTCTCGTGATCGAGTGGCAAAAACAATATCCAGTAAATATTCTTCAAGTCGATCATCCATAAAGACTTGGTCAACGAGAGAAGAATATTGAGCAAAATCTTGTAAGTCAATCACTTTTTTTGGGGCATAGGTTTTATCCATCCGAGCAATTTTTTTAAGAATCGTTCTTTCTTCTTCCCGCGAAGGGTAGTCAAGTAGCACTTTCATTTGAAAACGATCCATCTGTGCTTCGGCTAACTGGTAGGTACCTTCTTGATCAATTGGATTTTGGGTAGCCATGACTAAAAATGGTTTCGGAAGTTCCAAACATTCGCCTCCAATCGTTACTTGCCCTTCTTGCATCGCTTCTAACAAGGCACTTTGCACTTTTGCTGGTGCACGGTTAATTTCATCAGCTAGGACTAAATTTGCAAAGACAGGCCCCTTGCGAATACTAAAAACCTGATCTTTCTGTTCGTAAATTCGAGTTCCTACAATGTCAGCAGGTAATAAATCTGGAGTAAACTGTATTCTAGCAAACGAACAGCCTAAACAATCTGCTAGAACATTAATTGTGTAAGTTTTAGCTAATCCGGGTACGCCCTCTACTAATAAGTGCCCTCGTGTCAGCAATGCGATTAATATCTTCTCAACAAAGTCTTCCTGACCAACGATAAAGATACCGATTTGGCCTTTCATTTCTTTAATAATTTTTTGAAACGAATTAAACTCTTCTAAATTCTTTAAGTTATCCATGTAAAATTTGGCCTTACTATTTAATCAATTGTATGATTTGCTTAAAATTAGGATGTGATATATCTTCTAACGACTCAAACAAGCATGTTTCCATTGTCGTTATTTTCATATTTTCCTGAAGGAAACGTTGCATAATTAAACTTTTGTTTATATCTTCACGTGAACCAATGCAGTCTGCAATTATCTCCACTTTAAAACCAGCATTTTTAAGTTCGATTGCAGTCAGATATACACAAATATGCGCTTCAACCCCACTGATGCAAACTTTCTTTTCTTTATGAGCATCCAAAAGCGTCTTAATTTCTGGGTTTTGGTAGCAGCTGAAAGATTTTTTAGCATAGGTATATGGCTTCGATGATGAACCGTCTATAACAGATTTTCCAAGTTTATCAGGGCAGTGCTCAGTGATTAAATAATTTTCTTCAAGCAATTCTATAGAAGCGAACAACTTTTGAACTTTACTTAAAATGAGTTGCTTTGGGTCTATGACTTTCAATAATCGTTCCTGAAAATCAATAAATAAGTATATTTTCGCCGATTTACTCATAAATCCCTTTCAATTTTGCTTAAAAATTAAACAAATGCTTGAAGATTTAACGTATTTCAAGTAAAACTTTATTTTTTTTCTAAAACAATGAATCTTTTTACTAATTTCAGGCATCCTAATATGGAGACATTAATACTAATTTATAATGGAGACGAAAGATTTTTATGAATAATAGTAACTCAATGAGAGACTACATGCAGCAAATTTCTGAGATTCCTCGTATTACAGTGGAAGAAGAAGTTGTATTAGCGGAGCGTATTAAGAGCGGAGATGAAGGCGCACTTGAAGAACTAATCAGTGCAAATCTGCGTCTTGTAGTCAAAATTGCACATGATTTTAAGAACCTCGGAATGACAATCCAAGATCTAGTAGCAGAAGGTAATCTTGGTTTAATTCGTGCAGCAGAGAAATTTGACCCAGCTAAAGGTGCAAAATTTTCTAGTTACGCTGCTTGGTGGATAAAACAGGCTATGCGTCGTGCTTTATCAGAGAAATGTAAGACAATTCGCGTACCAGTTGCATCTGTTGGTAAAATTATCAAGATACGCAACAAGCGTATTGAGCTTGAGCAGCAACTTGGTTATGAACCTTCTGATCGTGAACTTTCACACTACATAAACATTAGTGAAAAGGTGATTCGTCGTCTGAAGGGTGCAGATATGCGAACCCTTTCATTACAAGATCCAATATTAAATGGTGAAGAGGGTGAAATTTCTCAGTTAATTCCTGATGACAATTCTCCAAATCCATTTCAAGAGTTGGCCCAGTTTGAGACAGGAAAACACCTCACTCGCTTATTGACTGATTTAGATCCACGTGAGCAGAAGATTTTGCGTATGCGTTTTGGTTTAGATGGTAAGCCTCCCATGACATTGGAAGAAATTAGCCATCATTTAGGCCGAACTCGTGAACGTGTTCGTCAAATTCAAAAGCGTGCTTTAGGAAAATTAAAGAAGAAAATGACAATGCCAGAATTGTCAGTAGAGCCTATGTAACGAAAATAGAATCCGATAACCTGCAAATTACTCGGTATTTCTATAATGCTTAAGTGGCTGTTAGTGGATTTCATTAACAGCCATTTTTTTTGCAAAAAGTTAAAGACTCTCGGTATTTACCGAGAGCCTTTTGAAGTTTAGAAAATCTTCATTTTATTCTTCAATGATAACTGGTACACCTGGAAGAATATAGTCGTATAAGTTTTCAACTTGTTGGTTAACCATACGTATACAGCCATTAGATTCCATTTTACCAATTGACTCAGGGTCTTTGGTTCCATGTATACCATAACCACGATAATGAACAGTATCTGGTGTTGTACCTTTCAGAGCCATCCAACGAGTACCTAATGGATTTCTAGGATCATCCGCAGCGACAGGCGTTCCACCTGGATACCAAACTGGGTTCTTTTCTTTGCCGGTCACGACGAATTTTCCAACTGGAGTACGATCTTGTCGACCAGTTCCAATTCGATAAACCTTTACAAGTCTTTCTCCATCAAAAACTTGCATAGTGTATTGATTTTTAGAAATGCGAATCACCCAATCACCAGAATAAATACGTAAGACTTGTCCGGGATAGATGCGTGGATTATCTAAACTTAAATTGTTACTTTGTGCAATGACAGACATGCTTGCACCCGTTTTCTTAGATATCTCCCAAAGACTATCACCACGTTGAACGACGTATTGCATTTTATCTTTAGATGGTACATCTCCAAAAATAATTTGTTGATTGATTTCACTCAGAAGTGCAGTGACTTCATACCAATCTTCTGTATAAACTTTCAATTCCGGATCACGCAGAACAGATTCCACTAACTGACGTCCTTTTACTGGGTTATTCATCATGAAGCTTCTAGCTAATTCAAGTTTATTGGCATACTTAATTTTAATATTTGTTTGTGACTTAACTGTTAATTTGCTAGTGGGAGAACTTGCTTTAGTTTGTTGTGGAGAGCCATTTAATGCTACAACAGGTACATCTGTTTGCTCACCCTCTTGTTCTGCTAAGCCATTGTTAGGAAGTGGCAGGTAATCCCATGCCATGTATGTTATGCCACCCAAAAATGCGGTGACCATTAAAAGTAGAAAAAGTTTTACATGCCAGTACATGATTGCCTCCAAATAATCAAAATTCTAAACCTAAATGTCAAAAAGAACCTAATTCTTTCCCCAAATTTAAGTTGAGAGAAAGGGGGGAGTGATTGAAGAATTTTGTCAATGTGCCTCAACATGAACAACAAACTAAAAACCAGTATTCTTTTTTGCCTCAAAATAATAATATATCTAAGTTAAAGGCATGCAAGATTTAAATAGCTATTTCTGCCTATTTTTTTTAATACTTTTCCGTTTCCCAGCCATTTTGTTCGGCATGCTCCAATAATGCTGGTACAGGATTCACAGCAACAGGATGATCAACAATACTCATCACAGGGATATCTGTTGACGAATCTCCATAATATGATGTTGTATATTCATAACCTTCAAATTTTTTTAAATATGACTCTAGATAGTGAACTTTTCCTTGTCCACCTGAATATTCTCCGACAATATTTCCGGTAAATATATTCTTTTCTTTTTCAAGGTCATAGGCTAAAACGTGGTCGAAGCCTAAAGCAAGTGCTAATGGTTGAGCAATGCGTTTGTTTGTTGCCGTTAGCAAAATTAGGCGTCCTCCACCAGCTTGCTGACTCTGTATGGTTTGTTTTGCTTTATCATAAATAGTCTTTTTGACATATGTTTCAAAATGCTCAATGCAGAGCTCAGCCATTTCATCCACAGAGCGTCCCTTGAAGTCTCTACACTGAAATTTTAAAAATTCATCTAGGTTTAGGGTCTGATTACGGTAGTCTTCATAGAACTGGTCCGCCTCTTCAAAATCACTCTCTGGTGCAATCTTCTTTTCAACAAGAAATTTTTTCCATGATACATCACAATCATTATCAATAATAGTGTGATCCATATCCCATACATATAGGTCAATCATGTTTAATATCCTTTTCTAGAATCTGTTTAAGTGCACTATTTTTGGCATATTCATAAGGCGCACGTTTTTTCTTATCTAAAATTTTGATATCCGCTCCTGCTTCCAATAACAAATTACAAGTTTCAGTATCATTTCGAGCTGCAGCATAATGTAATGCAGTAAAGCCAGCCTTATCCTGAACGTTTACATCTGCATTATGGTCAATGATCTTTTGCAACATGATATTGTGTCCTAATATGGAGGCAAGTTGGATAATATGAATGCCCTGCTCGTCATTTAAATGAATCAAATTATTAAAAGATTCCTGTTCTGCAAGTAACTCTAGTAATTTTACATTTCCTTCTTGAACAGCCCAGTGTGCGACTGAATACCCTTTATGGTCCTGAATAGTTGATAGTGCATCATGTTCAAGTAGAAAGCGTGCTATTGAATCTTCATAAACAACAGCAGTCATCATCAAGGGAGTTCGGCCATTAAAGTCTTGTAAGTTAATTGAGACATGGTGGTCAAGCAATAACTTAATGGAGCGCAGGGACTTTCTTAAAACTGCAGCATGCATATACGACCATCGTTTTTTACCCTTCACACCTAATGCTGCCTCAGGACGGAAACGAACCACCAACTTTAAAAATAAAAAATAAATAATTTCTTTCACAATGAACTCAACTTGAACGTCAAACTTTTTACAAGGCATACTATACTTTGAAGTTTTATAATGGCGAACAAATTTTATATGCGATGTGCTTGGCTCAAAAAATTATAAATTGTACTTCGAATTTACTTTATCTGAACTATAGTGTAGTGTTAGTGTGGGCTACTTGGGCATCATGTAGGGAAAAAGCATGCCCACCTTGGGTATTGTGGTGTAAATTAGTGTTTATGTGGAGACTTTATGGTAAAAGATCTTTTTCCGTCGGTTAGCGTTCGCTGGAAACTGATGGCCTCCTTTATTATTGTATTTCTTGTACCTGTTTGTCTTCTCCGATTTGGTGTTCCCTTTTGGCTAACCTTATTCATCGGTATCCTTTTAACGGCTTTTTTCAGTTGGTACGCCGGTAGCCGTATATTAGGTACAATAGACCGCTTGTTAAATATTGCTGGTAAGCAAAGTAAAAGTAAGACAGCTAATCGAAGTGATGGTGATGAACTACAAACTCTGATCAATACTTTTGATGGTATTTACAATGAACTTGAGCAAAAGTACTCTAATCCATCAAAACCTACCCCTATAGATCTTGATAATACGTCTGTGGAACAAACCTTATTAATGCCCGATCCCAGCCGAAGGATAAGTTTTAATGCGACATTGGCAACGGGTCAGCCTGCGATGGGTGATGTGGTAATTATGTTTGACCATGAACAGCTACTAAACGACCACCAGATTCATATTACTGAGGATGATGCAAAAGAGTTATTTGAGCAAGTCCGTACTTTAACTTTAGAGCAACTCAAACAATTATCTGAATATTCTAAACTTACAGAAGATGAAAAGGGCATTATTGAATTTCAGGAGTTACTTTTACACGACCCCGCCTTACTAGAAGGTTTAAATGTTGCTCTGGATGAAGGAATTGAATTAATAGAGGCTATCCAAGAAACTTTCCAAGGTCTAAAGAAACGCCTTCAAGATTCTCAAAATCAATATATTGCAGCTCGAGCTGCAGATTGTGAAGACTTAGAAAAGCGTTTAACAACGTCTATTATTAGTTTAGCAAATCCGGAGTTAGATGACTTTTATGACCGTGTGCATGAAAAGATAATTTTCTGCCAACAAATTTTGCCATCTGAAGTGGTGATGTTACATCGTGCTGGTGTACGAGGTATCATTTCCATGAAGGGAACGGCTTCTTCTCATGCACAAATCTTAATGAAATGTTTTGGGATCCCCTCTCTCTCATGTATTGAGAACTTTTACTATCGTGGAATGGATGGTGTAAAAGTGTTACTCGATACGCGTGCACATAAATTGATCATTAATCCTAAGAGTGTTGATCAACAAATTTTATCACGCAGCATTACACAGTTTTTTTCTGATATTATTTTAGAGCCGATTCATTTACCAAATGGAGAAGCTATTGAGGTCTTAGCTACTATTAATAATATTGAACTCGATGCGACACGCGCTTTGGGCATGGGAGCAGATGGTGTTGGCTTGTTCAGAAGTGAAATGACATATATTGGTAAGGCAGAGTTACCAAATGAAAATGAGTTATATGCAGAATATTTTCACCTTACAAATACTTTTCAAGGAAAACCTGTTACAATGCGTATGTTGGACCTTGGTGGTGATAAGCTTGCAGGCTTCCAGACAGATGATTTAGAAGAAAATCCAAGTATGGGTAATCGCTCAATGCGTTTACTTCTGACCCGTAAAGATATCTTCCGAACGCAACTTCGTGCAATGCTACGTGCTGCAAATGACCATACTTGTATTTTATTTCCCATGATTTCCGGCTGGGATGAGCTCATTAAGATTCATGCATTTATCGACAAACAAAAAGAAGAATTAATCGACGAAGGTTATGAAATTAATCCTAATATTCAATATGGTTTGATGATTGAAGTCCCAAGCCTTGTAGAAAAAATTGAAGACTTTGTAAAAGACTATTCGGTTTTTAATATCGGTTCCAATGATTTGACTCAATATACATTAGCTGCTGATCGGAATAACCGTTCAGTTTCAGATTACTATAAATATAGTCATCCTAGCATCATATCGATGATTTCAAAAGTTTCTAAAGTTTATTCACAAGCAGGTAAACGTGCTAGCATGTGTGGAGAGATGGCCTATAACCTTGAATTATTACCTCTGCTTATTGGCCTTGGTATTCGGAGTTTCAGCGTTTCTTGGGATCATATTGCGGAGTTAAAAAGCGCAATTTCCAATATTAATATTGAAGTTTGTCAAAAACTAACAGTAGAAGCTTTAAATTGTAGGACACAATCTGAAGTAGAACAAGTTTTAGGAAACTACAATCCTTGGCCAGAGGGTTATTAACTTTATGCCTCAACAATTTCTTTTTGAACAACCATACAAGCTTTTTGATGCAGCTCCCAAAGTTCTTCTTCTGGAAACATTATTTTTTTAGCCAACTCGGTAACTAGTAGATGACTATTTTCACGTTGTCCTTCTTCTTGGTTGGATAACCAGGATAAATATGAATCTAAGGGGCCTTCACAAACCTCAAACATACGGTTTACAAGTAACTCCCTTTGCTGCCCCTCCCAGTTTTCAATAATTACTTCTGTATATAAACTATTATCAAAGCGAATCATCATATCACGTAAAAGAAGTAAGGCAGTGGCTTTGATGTCTTGCGGTTTTAGCTCTTCTAATTGTTTCTCTGAAAGTAGTTCAGGTAAATACTTCTTAAAATCAGAATGAATGAATTCAGTTATATACAGTTGCAATAAATCAAAGCGAACAATCGAGAATTCACCGTTTGTCTTCATATCTTGCAGCCCATAAACAACTGCAGCGATAGGTTCATCAATATGCATCTGATGAAGCTCTTCAGGTGTATACTTCTTACCAAAGATTTTTTCGAGGATCCCCATTTTATTGTTGTGAGCTCTTTAGAATTTTAATTTTGATAGATTCTTTTTGTAGTTTTTCTAAATAAAAAGATTGTTCTTTTCTTAGGGTTATATAGTATTGTATTCCACCTGCTAAAATTAAAAATAAAATCATTGTAAATCCAAGAGTGATGACTATTGCTGCACCGCGTCTATTTTTTAACATTAGATTTTTCCTTCTTCTGAGATGTTGCTGTAAAGCGAACGGTTTCCTCCGGGAAGCTATCTGTATTTGGATATGTGATCGAATGGATACTTGAAGACATAAGGAAAAGTTTGTAAAGACATCCCAAAGTTCCTCTCTTTCATTCATGATTTCACTTTAGGAATTCATCATATAAAAACAAGCACAAATCTCAAACTAGAAATGTAAAAAGTCTTTACTGCCTAGAAAAGGAAAATCCAAGTAACTTTTAAGGTTCTTATATTGAAATAGGAATTTTTTAAGCATAAATTAACTTAGTTTAATAGATAATCATATTTTATAGGTTTATTCATGATGCATCAAAAAAACTTTAAACGCAATTTTACACTAATTGAATTATTAGTTGTAATAAGTATCATTGGAATTTTGGCTTCTTTGCTCTTACCGGCAATCCGAACAGCCAAAGAATCAGGTTTAGCAGTCAGCTGTATCAATAATTTAAAACAGCAAGGGATTGCTTTCACAATGTATGTTGGTGATAGTGATGATAATATGCCCTGGCTTGATCCCTTCCCTGCAACGACACAAGCAGGAACGTATCCTTACGGCTGGGACTATATTCATGATTGTGGTGGTTTAAGACTTGGTATTTTTCAAAACCTAATGAGTCCTTATGTAGGTTCAACAGCCAATAGTAATTATGTTGACCGAGCTGCTGCGAATTTAACCTTTACCTGCCCTTCCGCATCAGTTGCAAGTTTCAAAGAGCAATCAGGTTGGAGGGATTATGTTCACACAGATGGAACAACGAATGAAAGTGGTGGCTATGAAGGTGCTTTAGTTGAACTCTATGCAGTACAATCTGATTATGCTAATGGTCCTGCTCCAGCGGCAACAACAAAACTTTCTTATTTCACTAAACCATCGAACACTCCATACCGTTATTGTAGTGACTTATTCTTTTCAAATGCTTCAGATGGCACAAACCATACACTCAATTCAAACCGAAGAAAAAATGGTTCCAGTTGGCATATGCGTAATGCAAACTTTGCTCGCCCTGCTCTATTTTTAGATGGTCGAGCAAAAGCCTTGAAAGAGCCAGAGGAAACAGAAGGTTGTTCAGTTGGCTCTAGTACAAGAGGCTATAACTACATAGGCGGAAGTGAAAAATATATGAAATATGGAAACTTCACAGAGAACCAAGTTCAAAATGGGGGAACTGACAACAAAAGGTTCGAGTTTTGGATAGAAGACCTTTAAATTAATTAATACTGAATTTTATCCGTATAACGAATAATCTTACAACCCCGAAGGACGTATACCGTCACATAATCGCTAAACAAAATTTTGTTGAATTAGTCACACTATAATGCGGTGAACTTCATTGAAACATATACCCAAAAGCTTGTCAACCTAGGTATAATTCTGACTCATTTATATATATTGAATTATCAAGTTTTCGAACATCAAGGTAAAACTTCTATTATAGCAACTAAAGCTTTCTTGAATCATTTCAGCTTTTAAAGATGTAGCGAACTTGATTCTCATGTGTAAGCTGGAGTAGAGCATTAAATGAAACATTGGTATTCACAAAATTGATTAATCAACGCCTCAATCCACATGATTAAACCACTAAGGACTTTCTGTTACTAAATTTAGACTATGGTAGGCTTCTGTGTTTATTTCCCACTAATTTGAAAATTTAAATATCTCTAAGTTAGCCATATTTATGTTTTGAGACCATTGCCATAAAACAGGAAGAAGTCTCAAAATTTCATAAGATTTTTATAAACTGAAAGTCTAAACGGAAGAACTTCTGAATTCATATTCTAAAGATTTTAAACTCTTAAGTTTACTATTATAAAATAATTCTTTAGGATAGTGACAAATTTTTCTTTAAAGTTATAATTTTTTTAAAATTAGGTAATAAAGAATATGCTTAAACAACTCTACTATATCATTTTAATCTTGAATACATTTGTGCTTCTAGCTCAAGAGATCATTATTCCGGAAAGTATTGCATATAAATCTACTCAGGTGGGCTCAGCTAGACAAACTCTTGTAGAAACTTATAGCCCTAGATCTACTTTTGATACATTTCTAAGGTTGCGTGATGCTTTCGAAAAAGAGATGGAAATTTATATTGAAAACCCATGTTCAGAAGGTGTAAAAAGGCTCAGGGTTCTAGGGGAGAAGTTTCGTTCAATCATAGATCTTTCAGAGGTTCCTTTAGCTAAAAAGGATCTAGTTGGCGTCAATATAACTTTATATTTAATGGATATATTTGGTAGAATCGACTATATCAAATTAGATTCTATTCCAGGAGGTCCTGATTTTAATTCTTCCTATGTTCCTTTTTATCGGTTTCCTAAAACCCCTATTCGTATTGTAAGAATTGGTGAAAATGAGCAACAATATGAATATTTGTTCTCTGGTGATACTATAAAAGTAGCACCTCAATTTCTGGCTGAAATAGAATCTCTTCCTCTACGTTCAAAAATTGATGTTAGCTCTTGGAAACTAGAATGGGCTCATTTTGCAGGGCCTTGGATCCCAAACTATTTTGTATCTTATATGCCAGAAATATTCCTTGAGATAATTCTAGACACACCTGTATGGAAGATAATTTTATCAGTTATAGTTATTTTGATCACGAGTTTACTCATCTATAAAACTTGGGTTTACATAAACTTTAAAACAAAGAATAACAGTAAATCTCACCTTCGTTTTTCCATTATTAAGCCAATTCTAATTATACTTGGATCAGTTTGGATTGAATACGTCATCGAGAGGCAAATAAATCCTTCTGGACGCTTTTATGAGGTATCTGAACATATTGTGTTTATTAGTTTATATATCGGCTGGGCTTTAGTGTTTTATATTGCTTGCTGTATTATATTTGAAACTTTTCCTTCTAATAAGAATGGTCAATTGTTCAAGATTAATACAAAATTTTTCATTTTAGCTGGACGTTCAATCGGAGTGATAGGTTCTATTTGTATTTTGGGAAGAGGTGCATTTACACTTGGAGTTCCTGTTATGAGTATTACTGCTGGTCTTGGAATAGGTGGTTTTGCCATTGCTCTGGCAATTAGACCTTCTTTAGAAAACTTATTTGGAGGAGTCATTCTCTATCTTGATCAACCAATCAGAATGGGGGACGTATGTACTTTTAATGAACAATTTGGCATAGTAAAGGATATTGGTTTAAGATCAACTCAGATTCGTCTATTCGATCGTTCTGTTTTGACTATTCCAAATGCTCAATTTGCAGATTTAGAAATCATCAATTGGGCAGAGTGTGACATGATGCTGATTCATGAAACAATTCGTTTAAAATATGAAACAAGTGCAGAGCAAATAAGTCAAGTATTAATGAATATAAGAAGTCTACTAGAACTTCATCCACAGATCGATTCAGAAACTATTCGTGTGAGACTTAAAGAATATGGTGAATCTTCTTTAAACATCGACATGAGAATATATGCACAGACTAAGGAATGGAACGAATTTTTTAAAATTAGAGAGGAAGTTCTCTTAAAAATTAAAGCCAGTATCGAAGAGGTGGGTGTTTCCTTTGCTTTACCTGCTCAAAGCTTATATCTTCAGGATCAAGAAAATAAAAATCTCACACAGAAGAATAACTTTTAGCAGACTCCCATAAAAACCAGCTCCATTTCTTCAGCTTATGCTTCGTAGATATTCAGTGCTTCTTGTAATCTTTCATTCAAAGTTTGCCTATGATCAGCACGTAAATTAATATGCCCGACTTTGCGACCCGTTTTTGGTTTTTTTCCGTAATTGTGGTAATGTGAATCTTCAATTTCTATGGTCTCTTTAGCTGCCGGTATTTTGCCGATATAGTTAAGCATAGCGCTGAACCCATAGGCGTTAGTTGCACCTAAGGGCCAATCTAAAACAGCTCGCATATGGTTTTCAAACTGTGAAGTTGCAGCGCCATCCATAGTCCAATGTCCAGTATTATGAACACGAGGAGCGTATTCATTTGCCATTAATTGATCTCCAACTTGGAAGAGTTCTAAAGCTAATACTCCAAAGTAATCCAACTCTTTGAGTAGGCGACCAATCATATCAACAGCTTGATTGAACATTGGATCAGCTGGACGGTTTTCAGAAATATGTAAAATGCCATCTTTATGTATATTTTCTGCTAAATCATAAAAAGCCATATCGCCCGATGGTCTGCGAACAGCAATAATGGATACTTCCCGTGAAAAATTAATAAAGGCTTCAGCAATCATTGGAATGCCTGCTATTTCACTAACAACTTCTTCAAATTGATCTTCTGAACGGACGACGTATTGCCCTTTTCCATCATAACCGCCAGAGCGTGTTTTTAATACTAATGGTAAGCCTAATTCATTAGCCGCAGTTTTTAGATCCTCATGTGAAGAAACAGCTAAAAAACCAGGAGTTTCAATACCTAATTTACGAAATAAGTTTTTTTCATTTAGGCGATCTTGAGTTGCCTGAAGAGCGGCAGGTTTAGGGTATACTGGTGTCGTTTTTTGGACATATTCAGCACAAGCAAGTGGAACATTTTCAAATTCATAGGTCACAACATCTACGCCATCAAGAAAGGCATCCAATTTTTCATAGTCGTCATAGGCACCCACAAATTGCTCTCCTGCAATTGCGGCACAGGAATTGGGCGTTGGATCGTAAAAACGACAGATAACACCTAAATGTTGTGCAGACATTGCTAACATTTGTGCTAACTGACCAGCACCCAAAATTCCTACCAGCATTTATTCACCCTCCAAGCTTAAGTTGTCCAGAACAGTATTTGTTTGAGTGTTACGGAAATCATCCAAATTTTCACGAATTTGTGGATACTTATTTCCTAGGATTCCTGCCGCAAATAGTGCTGCATTTACTGCACCTGCACGGCCAATCGCCAAGGTTCCAACAGGAATACCGGCTGGCATCTGAACAATAGATAAAAGTGAATCCATACCATTTAAAGCACGTGATTGTACAGGTACGCCTAGAACGGGTACAGATGTTTTTGCTGCCATCATTCCCGGTAAGTGAGCAGCCCCACCAGCACCTGCAATGATAACTTCTAAACCTTTATCTGCAGCCGTTTCAGCATATTCAAACAAAAGGTCTGGAGTACGGTGTGCTGATACAACTTGAACTTCATATGGAACATCAAGTTTCTTCAGTGTTTCAGTTGTATTCTTCATTGTTTCCCAATCACTTTGAGACCCCATCACGATTCCCACCAATGCTCTATCACTCATTATAAAATCCCCTATACTAACTCAAGTTTGATGAACTATCTTGTATTAACGAAAAGTCTGCTAATGGTTTCACTAGCTCTACAACCCCCTGCATTAATAGACGACGGTTTATACGTATCTTTTCTTCATCCACATTAACCATTACTTGATCAAAAAATGCATCTAATGCTGGGCGTAACTTACCACTAGCTGCCATTGCTGTGCTATAATTTTTAACTGCTAAGGCACTATCTATAGTTGCTTTTGTATCGGCTAATGCATGGAACAGTGTCACCTCTGCTGCATCACTTAAAAGGTCTTCATCAATTGCCCCTTCAATAAAGTCGCCTTTAAGAATATTGCTTGAACGTTTAAAGGTTGCAGCAATCGCTTCAAAGTCATCTTGTTTACGAAGTGCTTCAAGAGCCTCAACTCGTTTTACAAACTCATTAATTTCAGTCCACCCTTGCGTGGACTCAGCAACTGCATCAATTGAGTCATAGCTAAAGTTACCAGGAATTGCTGGGTTCACCTGCTCACGAAGTAAGCCTGTGATACGTGTCTTGCAGAAACCTAGAATTTTTTCTACATTTTCTTCCTTTTTACTTTGATCAAGGACCTCACCATAGATGCTGTAAGACTTCTCCAATAAACAGTTTAAGTTTAGGTCAAATTGCTTTTCAACAATTAATGCAATTGAAGTTAGGCAAGCACGACGTAAGCCAAATGGATCCGCAGACCCAGAGGGTAATTTTACAGCAGTTGCGATACCAACCAGACTATCTAGTCGATCTGCTAAGCCAACAACGGCTGCTTCGGGAATTATAGGGAATTCATCATGTAGACTTTTAGGTTGATAATGCTCATTAATACCATTTGCAATTGTAGCTGTGTATCCTTCATTTTTAGCATAAAACGATCCCACATACCCCTGTAATTCAGTAAACTCATTCACCAAGAAGCTTGTTAAGTCATTTTTACAAAGAAGTGCAATTTGCTCAACATTGGTCTTTTGTTCATCGGAAAAATTCAATGCATCTGCAATCGCCAAAGCTAAATCTTTATTACGACGAACTTTAGCACCAATTGAGCCCAATTTATTCTGATAAGTTATTCGATCTAACTTTTCTAGGCGATCCGCTAATTTGATTTTTTTATCTTCATTTAAGAAGAAGGTTGCATCATCAAAGCGAGAGCGCAATACTTTTTCAAAGCCTTCTCCTACTTTTACCATATCTTTACAAATCATATTAGATACGGCTAAGAAATGGTTACTTACAGCACCATCAGTTTTTTGGAAAGCAAAATAGCGCTGGTGACCTTTCATCTCAGTGATAATCACCTTGTCAGGAATCACTAAATATTTTTCATCAAAAGCATTGAAACTTGAAACGGGATATTCCACTAGACAATTAACTTCATCTAAAAGGTCTTCATCTTCATACCAAGTTAAACCAGCATTTACAGCAGCTTCTAAGACCTGTGCACGGATTGTTTCTTTACGCTCTAGGTGATCAACAATCACATGCTTATCACGCATATTGTCTATATAAGCTGTAATATTAGATGTTGCAGGTATTTCTTCATTAGAAAGGAAGCGGTGCCCCATAGTGTATGCTGAGGCAACAACGCCAGCAAATGAAGTTGGGATTACTTTGTCACCAATTAATGCAACAAGCCATTGAACTGGGCGTACAAACTGATAACTTTCCATCCCCCAACGCATATTTTTGTACCAATGTATATTCTCAAAAATTTGTGGAATTGCTTCTGCCAGGAGTTCTACAGCACAACGACCTTTGGCCTCTTTGACTGCATAAAGATATGGGACACCTTTAATTTCGCGTTCTTCAAGCTGGTCAATGGCCAAGTCATTTTTCTTAGCAAAAGCCTCTGCGGCTTTCGTCCATTTGCCATCAGTATCCTTAGCAACTTTCATTGGCGGTCCTTTAACCTCCAATGTTTCATCAGCCTGTGCAGTATCAATTGCATCTAAATGAATGATAATACGGCGAGGTGTTGTATAAAACTTAAGACCTTCATAGTTCAAGCGAGTTTGGTCTAAATATTTTTTCACAAGTTCAGGTAATTGTTTGTGAAGCGGGCCAAATACACGTGCTGGCATCTCCTCTACACCTAACTCTATCATCAATGGTAATTGCGCAGGAGCATCTGACATATCAGGTGATGAAGGTAAATCTGCCATAGCTTCAATATCTTTCATATTCGCCATTAAAGGATAGCCAAGCTCTTTACGCATTTCATTCCAACTCTCAGACACTTCACGCGCTAAATTACGTACACGTAAAATATAATTTTGTCGTTCAGACACTGAGATTGCTCCACGCGCATCTAGCATATTAAATGCATGGCTTGCTTTTAAACAGTAGTCAGATGCCGCAGTTGGATTTTTCAATTCAGATAGCCGAATACACTCTTTTTCAAACTGATCAAATAAATTAAACTGGAGCTCAGTATCAGCCTGTTCAAAGTTATAGGTCGAACATTGAACTTCGTTCTGATGGAATACATCTCCGTAAGTAAATTGCTCATTATATTGAAGATCGTAAACATTATCCACCCCTTGTATAAACATACACAGGCGCTCAAGACCGTAGGTGATTTCTCCACATACAGCATCTAGTTCGATTCCTCCGACTTGTTGAAAATAGGTAAATTGAGTTACTTCCATACCATCTGCCCATACTTCCCAACCAAGTCCCCAGGCACCTAATGTTGGTGATTCCCAATCATCATGAACAAAGCGGATGTCATGTTCTTCTGGATCAATTCCTATTGCTCTAAGACTACCTAAATATTGCTCAACAATATCCTTTGGGCTTGGTTTTAGGATTACCTGAAACTGGTAGTAATGCTGCAAACGAATGGGGTTATCACCATAGCGGCCATCATTTGGACGGCGGCATGGTTCAGGGTATGCAGCATTAAATGGCTCAGGGCCTAATGAACGCAAGAATGTTGCAGGATTAAAAGTACCTGCACCTTTTTCGATATCATAAGGTTGAGTTAATAAACATCCACGTTCATTCCAGTATTTCTGAAGTGTTAGAATTAAATCTTGAAAATACATAGTTCCTACTTATTTCAGGTAAAATTTTTGATGATTAACATGGGATTTTAGTGCAAGGGTCATTTGTTAATTAAATGAATCGACCACCAAGAAGCACACCATGTATCGAAAATATCCTGATACTATATACTTAAATAAAAAAACTGAAAGCTTTTGAGTAAGTCCAATCCTGGAAAAAAAAGGTAACTTGAGTAGTAAAGCCGTGGGTATTTGAGATCATTTGTTCTTTTTTAGTTGGAGGATTTGCAAAAAGAGGGTCTATCACGTAAACTTTTAATAATTAATTGTTTGTAAATTAGAATTTAATTTTTGATAAAAGAAGAGTTCATATAACCCAAAGAAAATGGTATGTCTGAAGAGAAGCATAATACCTTTGACCCTGAAGAGTCCCACCAAAATGGTATGGATACAATTGCCGGTAATGAAGTATTTCTGGATGAATCCCCTGGAGAATTACCTGATGGCCCAATTTTAGAGCACCGAAGTAGTTCTGAAGCCACTCGTAGTGGTATTTTTGCGATGGGCCGCAACCGGCTCATGTTATATATTATTTCTGTTTTCATGTTTACAACATTAATGCTGCCTGGTTGGGGTGCATTAATCATGCTAATTCTACTTTTGTTAACCTGTATTGCAATTGTTGTTTGTCTCAAGAAACCAGAACTTTTTCCAAAGCCATTTAAGATTGCAACCGATAATCTAATCACTATATTCGAAAAGAATCCCATTGAGTTGGTGGGAGTTCCGTGTATGATTTTGATTGCTTTATTACAATTTTTCTGCACCAAGGATTTAGAATATTCTATAGTAGAAAAAATTCCAATTGCTTTAGGTTTCGCTCTGATGGGCTTCGTTTTTTGGTTGAATAACCGTCCTTTGAGCTACCGTTCAGGGCAAGGTGGATTTTTTGATTTTTTACGTCGTAAGAAGTCTGCAAGTGTCCGTGTTGTAACTCACTCAAATCGAACTGAGCCTCTGCTTCAACGTCAACGTCAAGAAGGTCATATTTCGCAAGAAATTCAATCAGACCAAAAACGCGCGAACTGGGAGCGTCAGCAACAACTCCGTTGGGAAACATGGATGGAAGAGGAAGTAGAGCGCTTAAACGATGATCATGACTAAATATTTGCTTGCTTTCAGTTTTGGTATTCTAGTCAATAATCTTATTGCCCATGAAGCTTTACATGTTACCAAAGAAGCTGGAATAGTTTATCCAATTTTTGGTGTAAAGATTGTTGAAAAGATAAGTAGTGAGCAAACTTCAGGTCAATACAGCGTCATTGAGACAACAACTCCAGCTGGTGGTGGTCCTCCCCTACACCTCCACTTAAATGAAGATGAATTATTTTATGTTGTGGAAGGTAAATATAAATTTTATTGCGGGGATCAAGTTATAAAAGCAGAAACTGGTAGTTTTGTTTTTCTTCCTAAAGGAACTCCACACCGATTCGAAAATATTGGAAAAGCCAAAGGAATCACTATCAATACCATAACCCCAGGTGGCTTTGAAAAATTCTTTGCTGAGATTAATCAACTTGCTAAAGTGCAACAACGAGACCGTAAAAAAATTGCACAAATTGCGACAAAGTATAAGCTTAGTTTTATCGAAAAATAGACTAAGGCTTAAGCGAATGAATCATCATAGATCAAAAACTAACTAAGAAGTCTAGTATTAATTAAATACTTATTCATCAGCGAATAAGAAGATTGAAGCAATGTAGGTAAGCTTAGTCATTGGTTGTTTTTTTGCTTGTATCGTAAAAAGAGTAGAGTTTATTGATGTTCTGCGTTTTTGAGTTAAAGAATTAAAAAATTGTCAACAAGCATACAAGTTTATGGATGCTTCATAGAAAGTAATAGTATTATAACTTAATAATCGTGAGAGCTTTTGCGGACCCCACCAAAGTCCATTTATTGGTATCTTGTCAAAACACCTTACAGTTCTATCGATTCATTACTGCATTCGAATTTTGTTAGACTAACAAGAACGGCCTTTGGTCAAAGAAAAAGTTACGGTACCTTTACCTTCTGTTTTTCTGTCAATTACCTATTTCATTTCAATGATAGTTCTTCGCCTATATGAAGTTACGAAAGCAACCAATAATCAAGCTATTGATATTCTATTGCTTAACAATCGTCATGATTATTTTAGCTTTAATTGATTCCAATTGGCACTTCCTGCAGGCTTTCATTCTCATTATGTCAAGACTATTAAAGAGCGAACACGAAAAAGTTCACGTTATGGATTCCCCAAAATTAAAGATTGGCAAATTTAAGAAAATGATATTTTCTTAAAACTTGTATCTATGGTGCTTCCAGATATAAAGATATTTACTTCAAATATTAATATAAACCCGTGGCTTTATTGAGACTTATTTAGCGGATATTGGTAGAAAGATATAAATAACAAAAACTGCCTCGAATTTAGTGTCTATATTATATTTTAATAAGTACCTTTCATCCTCAATTCAAATCAGTATATTAACGAGTATATAAATGTACTAGATAAGGGGTATATCATGCAAGATTTAATTAAGCAGGCATTTGATGATGCTGCTGTTACACTAGCTAAATTTCAAGCAGATGAACGGAATTACGAGCGCCTTGAAGCCCTTGCTAAGGCAATGGTAAAGACTTATGAATCTGGGGGTAAGATCCTAATTTGCGGAAATGGTGGTAGTATGTGTGATGCCCTTCATTTTGCAGAGGAGTTGACAGGTCGTTTTCGTAAAAATCGCCGACCACTTCCTGCTATGGCTTTGGGTGAAGCAACTCATACAACTTGCGTAGGAAATGATTTCGGTTTTGAAGAAATCTTTGCACGAGGTGTAGAAGCATTTGGAAAGCCTGAAGATATTTTAATTGGTCTAAGCACAAGTGGTAACTCTGCAAATATCATTCGTGCAGTTGAAGAAGCTGAAAACCTAGGTTTAACCACAGTTTTATTTTCTGGGAAATCAGGTGGTAAACTACAAGGCCGTTGTGATTTTGAGTGGGTAGTCCCCAGTAACTCTTCTGACCGTATTCAAGAGGTACATATGATGTGTTTACATATTGTGATTGAAATACTTGAGCGCCATTTATTTCCAGAAAACTACCAAGGTGAATAAAATTCGATGAATTGGACCTATGCTGTTTTTGCAATGCTTCTTTTCTTTTGGGCATTGGACTTAGTTGTAGAAATTCTTAATCTCCGCCAAATGAAAAGCCCTCAGCCCAAACGCTTGCAGGGACTCTACGATGAAGCATCTTATTCAAAGTCTCAGGCTTATAATTTTGAAAAAGTTCGAATTGGTCTCTTTTCATCCACACTCTCGACCTTCATACTACTTACTGCAATACAACTTGGCTGGTTAAATGATATTGATGAAATAGTACAATCCATTTTTTCAGGTGAAATTTCTCGTGGTTTAGCTTTTGGTGGTATTTTAATGGTCGCTTCTAGCCTACTTTCACTTCCTTTTTCTTTCTTCAATACCTTTGTGATTGAGGAGCGCTACGGCTTTAACCGTAGTGACTTAAAAACTTGGATTATGGACCGGATCAAAGGTTTAATATTAGGTGCTCTCTTTGGAGCAGCTTTATTTTCTTTACTTATTTGGTTTTTCAGTACGAAAGCAATTCCATATACTTGGTTGATAGCTTGTATTTCTTTCATTTTTATACAACTACTATTGATGTTTCTAATGCCAGTTCTTATCATGCCCCTCTTCAATAAATTTACTCCATTAGAAGAAGGTGAACTAAAAGAAATGGTACTTGACTATGCAAATAAAGAAAACTTTGCCTTGAGTGGTTTATTTACGATGGATGGTTCCAAGCGTTCTAGTAAAGCAAACGCTTTTTTTACCGGTTTTGGAAAATTCAAAAGAATCGTCCTCTTTGACACATTGGTGAACAACTTCAGTAATAAAGAATTATTGGCAATCCTCGCTCATGAAATGGGCCATTTCAAGAAAAAACACATCATAAAACAAATGCTGCTTATGTTCTTAAACACAGGTCTGATGTTTTATTTTCTAAACTTAATTTTAAAAAATCCCCTGCTATTTGATGCCTTCAATATTCAAACAGAACGATCTGTTTATGTAAGTCTAATTTTAGCTATTTTTTTATTTCAGCCTATATCCTTTATTTTATCTATTGGGACTACAATTTTATCACGTAAATACGAATATGAGGCGGATGAATATGCAGCTCGTACAACCGGCCTAGGTAATGAATTAATTGATGCATTAAAGAAATTAAGTGTTGACAGTTTAAGTAACTTAACACCGCATCCTTTAAAGGTTTTTCTTGAATTCAGTCATCCCACTTTACTTCAACGCTGGGAGGTATTAGAAAAAAAAGGTCTTTACATAGAAGAAAGAGATTTAGAGGATGAAACTGTAGAGTAATTTTCCAAATAAAACCGCACCTAAGCATGCAGCTAAAGTGATAGCAGTCATAGCCTGCTTTAACTTTTTTTCTTCCGTGAGTTTCTTCAGTCTTTTAATCTGAATTTTTACCATAAAAGGGGGGTGATCAAGACTTAAAAGCTCTTGTTTAATTTGTTCAAGTTGAAGTCCTTGTTGAAAAAGTTGTGCAGCTTGCTCTTCAATAGGTAGCATTGTATCAATGTTCATTTAAATTCTCCTTTTCATTTATTTTGATTTCATAGAGAATTCGTCAATGCATGATATTTCTCACACTGGTAAAAAACTAATCCAGTAACATTTCAATTTTATTTTTGAGTTCATCTAATCTAAAAGGCTTTTTTAGATAGTCATTGGGGCATAGTTCTTGAATGATCTGTGATTGCATGAAATCATGATGTGCAGAAGCAATTAGAACTTTCTGTCGCGGGTTTATTTCACGAATCTTTTGAATGACTTCGTGACCTGTCATCCCTGGCATCATAAGATCTAGTACTACTAGTGAAATTTGTTCCTGGTGTTGTTCATACAACTGAATCCCTTTGATGCCAGAGTCTGCATAATACCCATTATAGCCCAATAGATCAAAACAATCATCAATCATTTTCAAAATGATAGGCTCATCATCAATCACTAAAATATAAGATGACTGCTTTAAAAGATTTCCTTTTTCTTCATATGCTTTAAATGCAATATTTAGACGTAACTCGAGACTTCCACTAGCTGTATGCTGACATTCAAAAGAGCCATTATAGTGTTTAATGATATCTTTGATAATCGCTACCGAAAGTCCTGTTTGTTGTTTTAAAACCGGTAAATTCTTTGTTAAGTCTCTTGTCATTGGTACCACAATAACAAAGTTTACTTCTACGTGATGATGTACCTTCTTGGCAATCAAACTCACGCTCATACTCGTTAATTCTTTAAAGTTCTTTTCTGCTGCCAAAATCATATTTTTAAAAAGCCCATGAATGATCTCTTTAGGTTCATAAACTAGTTCAAGGTTTGGTTGTATTTGTGCATTGAATTTTAATTCTGTGGGAAACTCCTCTATAGCTTCCTGCATACACTCTTTCAAAACGGAATCCAACTCAACCATTTGAGGGGTAACATTGGCGAACTGTGAAAATTCAAGAAGTTGATAAACGGTTGAGCTCGCTTTATCACATGCTTGACTGATCTTTTGAAGCATTACACGAGAAGGATCATTCGGCTTTGTGTTCGACTCAATTAATGACAAATATCCAAAGATACCGCCTAAGGTGTTATTCAAGTCATGGGCAACTCCACCTGCTAGGCTTGTGAGGGAATCCATTCGTTGAATTTGTTCCAGCATCTTTTTTTCTACTTTAATTTTTGAAATATCAGAGTTGACTACAATAAATAGTTGTTTTTGTCTCAGTTTGACGTCATGCATTGGATAGACAGCCACATGCCGAGTGCCATTTGCAAAAGGAAGAATTTTTTCAAACTGTGTATGCTTTTGAATACCTTCATAAATGACTTCTGCAGCATGTTCAGCAGATGAAATGGATAAAAAGTGAGTCAGTTTTTTACCTAAGAGTTCAGCTTCGAAATAGGTTTCTGCAGCGTCATTAGCATAGATCACTTCTAAGTCTGAAGTCACGATAAAGATAAATTCTTTTCGTATGTCCAAAACATTCTTCATCAGTGAGTTACGAAACTCTTCTTCTTCTTTCAACTTATAAAGATCTAGTTGTGTTTTAATGCGGACGGAAAGTTCAGCAGGACGAAGTTGCTTGGATACATAATCATTACCGCCCACTTCAAAACAGCGTGCTATTTCTTCTTCTAAATCACAAACAGTACTAAATATGACTGGCAAGGACTTTGTTTTTGGGTTGGTACGAATTTGTTCGCATACCTCATAGCCATCCATACCTGGCATATTTATATCTAGTAGAACTAAATCTACAGTTTTCTCATTTAGTATTTTCAGGCCCAATTCTGGCGAGTGCGCTTTAAGTATTTCATACCCTTTGGACTGCAGGAATATACAGGTTGCCTGATAAACGTCTATTTGATCATCTATGTATAATAAAATTGGTTTATTCATAATAAGTAATATCTACACTTCTTTGAAATTCTAAACCATTTAATTGCTTGGGCAATAGGCTGAAGGGTAGACTTAGTAAAGCTTTTATAAAGCCAATTTAGATGGATGGAAGTTTACTTTTTTGAATAAAGGCCTTTCCACCTTTTTGTAACACGACTTTAATTGGAAAATCGAATATTAAATCATTTAGATTGGGGTATTGAAACCCCTCATGAAAATCATTTTCTAAGTATATGTATGCATTTTCTTTTAGGCCATTTAGCATAAGATTCAAAACATACTTTGATTTGTTTTCATTCATTGCTGGGCCCCATAGGAGTCCATTACAGATAATAAGGTCCCATCTTTCCTTTTCATCAAAATCTAGGATATCTTGTTGTTCAAATAGGAGTTTTTGTTTGTAATTAGGTATCACTTTAGGGTATTCAAACTTAGGGTAACTGTAGTTAATTTGCTTCTGTGCCCAATAAACATCTAAAGCTTCCAGGGTTCGTCCTGTTAGCTCAAACGTATGAAATTGTCTACTCAATTTCTGAAATAGTGCACAAGTACCTTGACCAGTTCCACAGCCAATATCGAGCAACTTAAAGCCTTGATCTAAATAAGGGGAAATAATATCATACATCTCTGGATAACGGTCTGCTTGAGTGCCCATTTTAGTTGGGGAAGCTAAAAAACTAATAATACGAATCCACTCAGGAAGTTCCCAATTTAAGTGACCTTGTAGCTCAGCTGGTAAAAATGACCAGAAATCCTTTAAACTTGAAAAAGATTTTTTTTTCTTTAGAATAGTAGGCCAATACATTTCTGGTAAAAAATATGCTGTCAAAGCCTTAAACTCAGCTTCAAAATATTGAATTGGAAACTTATAGGTTATTGATAAGGAAGTATTCTTAAGATACTTTTGCCAACGCCATGAAAAATTACTAATTTCTTCTTCCAGTGACTGTTCATTTTTTAAGAGCTCACGAATGGTTAAATAGTTTTTCATAGGCTTGTAGGACAGTGATTTCCTTTATTGGTATTAACCAATCTGGTGCAATGACGGCTAATGGTGCTAAAACAAAATCACGAAGATGCATTTCTGGATGTGGTAATTGTAACCAATCTGTATGTATAATTTCTTGATCATACAATAACATGTCTAAGTCAATAATACGACTCTCATGATAAACACCTGTTCGCACACGTCCCAGCTTTTGTTCTAAATCCAATAAATTCTGCATTAAAGTAAAAGCTGGGATATCTGTTTCTCCAATACATGCAGAATTTAAATATGCGCCCGCATCTGAAGGACAGTCCACAGGGTCTGTATCTAGAACTGGGCCAAGCTTTAATTCACGAATACCTAAAGCTTTAAGCTCCCTCATGGCAGCATCAAAGTTTGCTTTCCGATCTCCTAAATTTGAGCCTAATGCAATTGCAATTTTAGCCATTCGGATGTGTCTCTATTTCTCGACTAAAGCGTTATGTAAAGAAATAACCGCTTTATCAAAATCTTGGCAACGAATAATAAACTGCATGTTCACCTGACGCATACATTGATCCATCGCAAGAATATTAATATCTGCTTCGGCTAATGCATTAGCAGATTTGGATAAGAAACCAGGAACATTCATATTACTTCCAATTGCAGAAACGATTGCTACTTCACGTGTAGAGATCTTTGCAGATGGCAATGCTTTTTGAATATCCTGAATACAAGCCTCAAGAGAACTTACTCCACTTGGTAAATAATGAGTGATCGTATTGGCATTCGTGTTCTTGGCAACATAGCTAATTTTATGATTTTTTAAGTGGCCTAATAAGCGATAATCATAACCACTTTGCCCCACCATATCAGGGTCTAAAACTTCAACTGCAATTAAATCAGTTCGTCCCGTAATAATTTCAACACGTGGTTGGTCTGAACGATAGTCACTCCGAATCAAGGTTCCAGGGTGGTCAGGCTCAAATGCATTTTTGACACGAATTGGGATTCCTAGTCGCTCCATACCTTTGGCTGCTTTAGGATGAATTGCTTCCATTCCAAGATCAGCTAACTGGTCTGCAACATCATAATTAGTTAAACCAATAATTTCAACATTTTCGGTGCCAACAAGCTTAGGGTCGCCACTAGAAAGGTGAAATTCTTTATGAATAATACCTTCTTTAGCAGTTGTTAAACATGCAATTTTACTGAATGTAATTTCTGAGTATCCGCGATCATAAGAAGACATAATACCTTCTTTACATTTGGTATAGCCAGTAATGATCGGCATCATGGTCTGAAAATCAATATCTTTAAATGCATAATGAATCATATCGTCAAAATTAAGGTTTAATTCATCTTTCCAACCAGTAAGATCAACAAAAACTGCATTTACGCCTTTTGCTTTCAACAATTCTGCTGAGTTACGAGCCGAGTGTGCTTCACCAACTGCAGAAAGCATTTCGCGTACAGCCGGTAAATGTTGCTCACGACTAAAGTGCCCGTAACTACATAAGCGGTCCAAATCTTTCAAACATGCGACCAAACCATCAATGCGTTCATCAACAAACTGATTGGCAGACTCTAACTTTAAACCATGTGTTGAAAAGTAGTCGTTAAAGTTTTTCATTTCTTTTCGAACAGTTTCCATAGCATCAAGCCACTGGCTATCATTTTGTGCATAAAATGCGTAAACACCATTTTCACCAGTTTTTTTATGCTCAAGTAATAGGTTTGTAATCCCGCCATATGCGCTCACCACAAACCCACGCTGATAAACTTCCGAAAGTTGACGATCACCAATAATAACATTCTGCATGACCACATCAAATTGTGACATGCTTGTTCCACCGATTTTTTCAATTGTATGCATAATCTTAAGCTTTCATTTCAATTGCCGTTTTAGAACGACATACTACTAATAAGTACGTTTTAAAACTTTCCATTGACCGTTTTCTACGGTTCTATAAGTAATTTCTTTTGTTTCAGCAAATAACTGTACACCATCTCGATACCCTTCAGCGGGAGTTAAGACGACCCACTGTGCATCATTTGTATTAAGAACATAAACACCTGCGTATGCACGGTCACGGAACACCTTAAAGGTATTAACGATCACGTTTTTACGGTAGCGATCATACCAAATCCGCACGTTTTGACCATTTTGTAAAGCCCCCAAGTACTGATATTCTGAGCCATCTTTTTTCTGACTAAAAAGATCAATCCCCTGACGCTTTCTCGCAAAAACAAGTGTTTGATCATTCGACCAATCTGCATCCAATGCCCAATCAATAAACGTCAAAGTTGGTTCTTTCAAATCAAGTGACCAAATACCATAATCTTGTTCACCATGTTCAAGAATTGACACTACAGCCGACTCACCACTTGGGGAGACTTTAATGGGGCCAATATAAGAAGCTGATTCCCCAAAGGGCTTCCATTCTCGGGCCTTAAGTTTTACGTATAATTGATAATACAAGACTCCATCTGTGGCACGAACTGAACGCCTCCATGCGATATCTTTTGCTATTACGTTCTCTAATACTACCTCTTCATGATCAGACTGTTCCAATACATTTAAGTGACGATCGTTATCTAAAAAGAATTCAACAGTATCACCTGGAATCGTCATTATTGACTGAGAATCTTCATTATTGACTGAGAATCTTCAACCGTTTGTCCATTCGATATTTTGTATGCGTTAAACTGGTCCTGAATCAATTCAGGTGGTAAGCGTTCTGGAGGGATTTCAGAAATACTCTTACAGCCAACAAAAAATAAGCATATTAAAATGTTAGTTAAACGGTAAATAACAAAGTACCCATCATTCAATTTTTGGAAACAAACTGAAAGATAGTAACATACTCTAAACACGGATCTTCGCAACTAGTCTTGTATTGCTCAAATGACCTGAGATTGGCTTTGTTTATAACGATATGAAGTAAGGAAGCCAATTACCAAAATAGGAAGACATACAGCAGGAACTCCCCATAGAATACTTGACCATTGAATAATAAATTGAAGCTTAAAAATCCATTTTGTAATTGCCCAGCTTACAAATAGAGCAATTCCAATACCGGAAATACTTGCAATGATACCCAATGCGAGGAACTCCATTCCCATAATTAAGCCTAATAATTTTTCACGCGTACCTAGTACTCGTAATAGGTTAAGTTCTTGTAACCTATGTCTTCTTCCAGTAATCATAGAACTAAATAGCACCCCAAATACAGTTACAATTAAAAATCCAGCCATAAATCGGATTGCTGTCAGTAGTTTTTCTGCAACTGCATCAACTGCAGCCAAGGCTGAACGTACATCAATGATTGAAATATTCGGGAAACTCATAGTTACAGACTTTTGCAAGGCTGCTGTTTTTTTACGGTTTCCCGCATGTGCACTAACAATCCAACTAGCCGGTGCATCTTCCATCAGACCAGCAGGAAATACTAAAAAGAAGTTCGATTCAAAGCCTAACCAGTTTACCTCACGAATACTAGATACGGAACAGCCAAGCTCAATTCCTTGGATATCAACAACAAATGTATCCCCTAAATTTAATCCTAAACGCTCAGCAATACGTTTTTCTAATGAAACAGGAATTGTACCATTTTTATCATAAAACTCTGATACCCAATTCCCCTCTAAAAGCTTTTCTGATTTTTTCATATCCCGACGATAGGTCGATTTATATTCACGATTTAGAGTCCAAGCTGGAACAGGTTTATGATAAACACTTGGATTCTTTCGAATTACAGAGACATCCACACCCTTAAGTTTAATGATGCGCATCCCAATAACTGGAACTACATCCATCACAGAAACATCTTGAGACGCATATTTTTCAAGTAGTTTTTCTTTTTGATGATCCTGAATATCAAAGGCCATTAAATTGGCAATTTTATCTGGCCTTGATGCATTTAATTGCTCAATTATCTGAAATTTTAATAAGTTGATTGTAACTAAAAAAAAGATACCTGTCCCAATACACATAATCAACAGCGTACTTTGGTTACCCGGCCTAAAAATACCTTTTAAGCCTTGTCGCATAAAAAAGGGAAATTGTTTAGGCATCGTTTTTCGGATAAAAGCAACGATCGCTGATGCAATTCCAAATAAGAATGCCAGAATAGCGAGGTAACCAGCTGTTAAGATGAAGGCCTGCTTGAGATTATTAAGGCTAAATTGAACGAAAATACCTAAAGATAAAATCATCATTAGAAATAAAATGATACGGCCAATTTTGGCTACAGGAGTAAGTTCCAAAATCTTTTTATCCGCATTGGGGTAAGGGTTCAAATCAGTTAAGGGCAACAAACTCCAAGCATAAAACAAAAGGCTTCCCCAAGCCACAAGTACAATACCAATACCTACAGTATTCACTGAAACCTGTAAAGGTAAACTATATGGCAATAACTGACTAATTACTTGCCAACTAAAGGCTACCACACCAAAACAAAATACAATGGCTAAAATCAAAGAGATTATGTTCATGTATAAAATCTGTAACCCATAAAAACAAAAGACTTCTAATTTTCGAAAGCCCATGCAGCGAAGTAAGGCACCTTCATTTAGACGCTCATCCAGATACATTTTAATAGTTGAAATCATACCTAAATTTCCTAATATGAAAGCCGCCGTAGCAACTAGTGACAAGAAAGTAGTAAACCTGTTTAAGCTTTTTTCGAGCCGGTTGAATGCATATTGTGGATCCTGAATGCGCAGACTTTCGCGATCATAAAGTGGTTGAAAATATTGTTTTAATTCAGTTTCTGTATCTGTTTGATCCTTTTTAATATAAAAGTAGTGAAAGGAACGGCTTCCGAAAGAGAGTAGTCCAGTATTTTGTAGAGTTTTCAAACTGATAAAAACACGTGGAGCTAGCTGAGAGAATAATTGTGTATCCCCAGGGATTTCCTCAATAAAGCCAGCTATTTGATATGCTTTGAACCCTAGGTTTACTTTTTGGCCAACTGTTAAATCTAGTTCAGCTTGTAAAGTTGAATCTACAAAAACATAACCTGGTTTTAGCCAAAATTCAGGTTGTGAGTCCGGTGTAAGTTTAAGATCACCATAAAAAGGGAATTCACCTTCAATTCCTCGAATCTGTGCAAGACGAACAGAAGCTTGGCCAGGAAGAATGATCATTGAAAAAATACGAGTCTCTCGACTCGTTTTATATGGACTATCTTGAACAATTCTTTTGGTCTCTGAATCAAAAGGAATTCGAGATTGAATTTTAAGGTCAGCCCCTAGGAATTGTTTTGCATGATTTTCAATTCCTTTAGAAATACTATCTCGAAGAACTAGAATACTCAGAATTGCAGCCATCCCACAACTTGATGCTAAAAAGAAAGCCCAAAACTGTTTACCTCGTAGCTGAAGTTCTTTAATAGATTGTTTAAAAATCCAGCGTTTCCTACTTTTGATCAAGGGATTCTCCTTCATGGGAATGGTCCCAACCCATCCATGCTTTCACAGTCAACTCATCCGTAGTAATATTTAAAACGACAATGATATCCTGATCATATTTATCACCACCTGTAGTGCCATTTTCTCCATAAGAGGTAATGTGAACATGAGGTAAGTCAAACTCAAACTTCATTGGATTATGAAAAGAATCTTTAAACTCTTTTTGGCCATGTAAGAAACTTTCTTGGCCTAACGCAATTGTATCTTTTGGATTGTGACGATACCATTCCAGCATATTCTTACCAATTTGAGAGACATGCCCTACTGCCTGAGCGTAACGAATCACACGCTTGCCGTCTATAATTTTATAGATTCCCCCGAATATTAATGAAGCAACAACAAACATGCATAAGTACCCCAAGGGTTTACCTGAAAATTTAAAAATACCAATAAATGCAGATAGCATCAATAAAGATAAAACTGCGAAAATAAGTGTCATAATTGAACGAGTCCTTCTATTTTACCACTTTGTAGATTAATTTGTTTTTGCATCAATCCAGCTAATTCTCTATCATGAGTAACTAATACAAGGGTCGTATTATACTTTTGTGTCAACACTAACAATAATTCTGTAATCTCTTTTGAAGTATTGAAGTCCAAATTACCGGTAGGTTCATCAGCAAATAAAATTTGAGGTTGATTTATAAAAGCTCTAGCAAAAGCAACTCTTTGCTGCTCGCCACCAGACAACTGATTGGGAAAATGTGACATCCGTTGTTTTAACCCGACTGACTCCAATAGCTCCTCAACACGGTTACTTGCGTCTTTTTTATTTCCACTCAACTCAAGCGGTAACATCACATTCTCAAAAACAGTAAGTGTAGGGATTAAGTGAAAAGATTGAAATATGAATCCAATTTTATATGCACGAAGGTCGGCAAGTTGATCCTGGCTAAGTTTTGCGAGATTTTCTCCCATAAGAGAAACTTTTCCTCTGTCAGGCTGATTCAGACCTGCACATATGGACAATAATGTAGACTTACCACTGCCAGATGCACCGGTTAAAGAAACATTCTCCCCTTCGAATACGTCAAAACTCAAACCTTTTAAAACGTTCACAACATGGTGGTCAGTTTTAAAACTTTTAAATATATTCTCAACCACTAAAACAGGTTTACTCATAATTTTCTATCTTTATAAGGTCATCAATCAGGATGATTTAGTATTTGCATTTCGCATAAAAATCGTTTATTTAATTGCACAAAGTATATAAATTAACTCAAAACCAAAGGACTTCGAGTGTATCTTTATCAGTTCCTACGTAAAACATTCCTTCTAGGCCTCTTTAGCATTACATCTTTAACGCATGCAAATGAGACGAAACCAACCAAGGTTTTGTTTATTGGTGATAGTATTACCCAAGGGTATGGTCTCCCAAGAGAAGCAGCTTACCCAGCCATTGTTGCAGAAATGTTAGCAGAAGAAGGAATATTAATCAACGTACAGAATGCTGGAGTAAATGGTCAAACCATTGCAGGCGGGGCTAGTAGCCTAAAATGGCAAGCCAAAATGTCAGACTATGATGTATTAGTTATTTTACTTGGCGGAAATGATGCATTACGGGGAAACTACGCACAAAACTTTAACGCAATGTATGAAGACTATAAAAATTTAATTGAGATGAGCTTTGAGTCTCATCCAAATGCACCAGTCTTAGTTTGCCGTATGATGGCTCCAACTAATATGGGGAAGGCCTATATTGAAGGTTTCAACAAAGTTTTCAAGCGTATTGAAGAAGATAAGCGTATTACTATGACTGCGTTTATTTTAGAAGGTGTAGCCACAATAACCGAGATGAACCAAGCAGATGGTATTCACCCCAACCACAAAGGGCATAAGAAGATTGCAGAGAATCTTTACATCCCTTTAAAAAAGGTAATAGTAAAACAGTAATCAACTAATTGGGGTAGCGGCAATATATAGCATTCCCCGGCCACTTAACTCGTAACCTTCACTGTCAGCTGAAATAAAGATACTTTGCCCTTGTCGTAACTTAATTTTTTCACTATTTTCGAGCTCTTGAATCATGATTTCACCCTTTACGCAAACAATGATTTCTGCGCTTCGAAGCACGTTCTGCAACCAAGTTTCATCATGCTCTAAAGAAACGCTACGTAAATAAAACTCATGTACAGGGCAATTATATACTCTTTCAATTTCAGAAAGCTTATCGCCTAGGTATAGAGCTGGTTTTCGGCAATCAAAAGTCAATAGAGATAGCAGTTCAGGGACGTCAATATGCTTAGGTGTTAAGCCGCCGCGAAGAACATTATCCGAGTTTGCCATTAACTCTACACCTAGTCCGTATAAATATGCATGAAGGTCACCTGCATTACAGAACATACCTTCGCCAGGTTGCAAGTGAACTAAGTTTAACATTAAAATGAAAAATAAACCACAATCGTCACCATACTCGTCATAAGACTTTAAAATCCATCGATATTCAGGACGAGCGTATGTATGCTCTCTTGCATATGCAACAAGTTGATTTACTGCAGAGCTTAATTCTGTTTCAGGCATTTCTAAGATATATTTTGTCAAATTCGTTACCTCTGCACGAGACTTAGAATTTTTAAGAGCCTCCAAATAAATTTGAAATTCGGCTATATTCACTTCTTCAAGAAGCACTATCATTTCTTCAATAAGCTTAAACCCGTTCAAGCCCCAAAACTCAGACAAAGCAACAATAACTTCTGGTTTGTGATTATTATCCTTATAATTTCTGTAAGGTGCATCAATAGGAATGCCCGCTTCGTTTTCTTTCTTAAAACCTACTTCTGCTTGCTGTTTATTTGGATGAGCTTGAATCGACAATCCCTTAGCTGCTGCGAGGAGTTTCATCATATATGGCAGTCGGTTTTCAAATTTTTTTGCAGTTGCTTCCCCAAGAAACTTTATTGGATTTTCATCAATCAATGTAGCTAAATCTGAATCACCAACTTTAGAGGGTGCTTTGGGGTGTGCTCCCATCCAAACTTCAGCCCATTTTTCAGATTCGGAAGCGGGCTTATCCATTAGCCCCTGAATAAGCTTGGTAGACCCCCAATCATAATTTTGAATTGTATTTTCCATTCGAAAAAACATATCGTTTTATTCCTTGCTTTTGTTATTTATTTCATAAAGCTCAGCAAAGCTACAAATATTATTCATAATACGATCATCCCATTGATGATTGGAACCATCCACCGCACTTTGAAAGTTAGCCCAGTTTGTATTCAACTCAGTACTTACTGTAACGTTCCCACCCAATTGAAGTGATTCAATTAAACCATCAAAATTATACAAAATTCCATCTTCAATTGATTGGTTAACACCATTTTGACTATTACATACAATCGAGTTGATTGCATTAAAGTTTTTTAATTGACTTTGAATAACTAAGGTATTTTTTAAATTGGTATTATGTAGAAAAGAACCAATAACGATACTTGACTCATCTACAGTAACACTGTCATCAAATGATATTTGACGATTTTTGTCCACTTGATAAAAGTGACGCATTGCAGCTGCTTCTTCACTGTTTTCAAGTATAAGCATATTATATTGGAAGTAGTACTTTAACTGACCATAATCCCACCAATAAGATTGTTGACCAACATCAACAAAACCTAAAAACCATTGAATATTAAAAGTTTCTTTAAAACGAGTAGCAAAATCTTGCATACGCTTGTAGTGGCTTTGGATAAATGCAGTTTCTCCCCCTTTAGCCTCAAGCTGTTTTTGATAAGTCGTAAAATCTAAGGTCAAAGGCATCCAAAAATGCGGATCTGTATCTAAACTACCTTTTTGAGAAATTAGTTCTGAAGCAAATTCATTTAATAAAGCATCTAAAATACGAGCAGAAACACTGAAAGACCCTAGACTTGTACCTATACCACCACTGCCGTCTAATGCGCCAGACTCTTTGAAAGAAATAAATGTATCATAGGAAATTTTTTCAATTTGCTTAGCTTCATTAGCTTCGTTGGCAACGATCAAACCATAAGCAGATAAGCCCTCTGCTTCCCACTCTTCACGTGTTGGTTCTGGGCGCATTCGTGTTAGAATATCCACATCAAATACAGGTTCATATAAAAATGATTCTGTTGGGATAAAAATTTGGTCCCCCCAGAAAACACTCAAACGGCCTACTCGGCTAATGGCATATACTGAGGTTTGACGAATAACAGACTCTAGAATCGTTAAAACTTCTGGTTGACCATCGATTTCAACAATCTCGGGTAATTTTACTCCTGGCTTATTATTCTCTTCACTGCCAGGAAGTGGTGCCAAGCGAGTTCCTTTACCCGCCGTGTGGTAAATTGCAGCAGAAGCTCCTGCATTCATTCTCTTTAAAATAGAAATCTCGCCTGCGTCAATCGCCTGCTTTTCTGCTTTATGAAAGGCATACAAAGTACCTAATCCATTACCTGCGCCCCCTTGCCAATCTTCATAAATCACATAAACTGATGCGTTAAATTTAGCAATAACCCCACGACCTTTTTCTAAACGGTCTTGCCAGTAATGCTTTTGCTTTTGGATGCTTGTTGAAATGATAATAATGTCCATGCCAGTTTCGGTGTTCAACATGGAGTCAATTGTTGCTTCTATGCTCATGATAGTTCCTTAATATAATTGAATGCAAATACTGTAACATCCAAGCACCATAAGGCTAGCAAAAGCACATAATATGAATGTGTTATGAAGTTAGACTATGCAAAATTATTCACTAATTAAAACTTCAATAAATACTTCATTTCTTCTTAGTGCAGGCATAGTCCATGGAGGGTCATAAGCTGCAGATATAGGATTACCAATCATGGCTATATTTTTTGATTCTAAAATGTTCAAAAGTTTATCTCTATGTTCTTCATAATTTTCTTTAGACCATCTCCCACTATATCTAATGACAGCAAAAGTTTTAACTTCCTGCTTCTGCAAAACAACTTGTTCATTTTTAGGCACTGGTAAATTTTCGAAACTGTAACCTGCTGGCATTACAAATGACATTTGCCAAGTATCTTGCTCTGTTTCATGCTGGAATACAGGTGCTGTCATTGCAATTTTACCTACTTCTCCCTTAGAAGCATCTCGCTTTTTCGCAAATATATAGTCTGCTAATTTACGGAAGTTTTTATTTGAAGTTTTACGACGATCACCTGCAGATTCAGTTGTAGCTAAATATAATGTCTCGTAACGGCGGATTTCAAAGTTTTCATCAGGCATTGATTTAATTAAAGTATATTTGGGCTCTTTAACATCTTCATTACAGGATGTAATGAAGACAACTGAAAACATCATTATAAAAATAAACATTAATTTGTACATAGCTCTCTCCTTATATAATTTCGGTACAAGGAACATTCAAATGTAGAAGAAAAAACTTACAGATACATAAAGTAGAAGGTAGGGGAAAAAAAAAGCGTCACTTGTCGTGACGCTAAAATTGGCTCCGACAATTGGACTCGAACCAATGACAAGGTGGTTAACAGCCACCTGCTCTACCAACTGAGCTATGTCGGAATCAGGGCTTTTAAGATACAATAAAAATGACTATGTTCAAGCCTTAAAGACTCAATTTTTTGTTTTTTTTACTGTAAACTATGATCAATACCTTTAAGCGCATCTAAAACCCCTTGTTCGAAGCGATTCATGCCCTCAACCAAGCGTTCACGAGAAGTCGCAAAGTTAAGACGAAGGTGATTTTTTCCTTGAAAGGGATTACCATCTGATAAGGCGATTTTATAGTATTCAAAATGCTTCGCCGCATTATTTAAATTCAAGTCCTTAATTTCGATCCACGCAAGATAAGTTGCCTGCATGGGTTTTAAGTCTACTCCAGATAAAGAAGAAACTTTTTTGTAAACTAAATCATAGTTCTGTTTTAAATACTTCTTTAGGTCTTCTAACCATGGTTTTCCATACTTGTATGCTGCTTCGCATGCTGCATAACCAAAACAATTGATCTCATTGAAATAGCCTACAGACTCAGCTTTAAACTTACGACGCAAATCATCATTTGGAATGATTACAAAAGAACAACTCAAACCTGGAACGTTGTAGGTTTTACTCGGTGCCATTAAAGTAATGCTATTTTGTGCAATTTTTTCATTAATTGAAGCAGCTGGAATATGTTTAGCATCCTGTTCAAGCAATAGATCACAATGGATTTCGTCAGAGCAAAAAACCATGCCCTTGTCTATACAATATTCAGCAATCTCTGTAATTTCTGCTTTAGAGTATATTTTCCCCAAAGGATTGTGTGGATTACAAAAATAAAATACTCTAGATTTTTCGCTGCATGCTACCTCTAAATTCTCGAGCGGTAAAACCCACTCATTTCCACGCCATTCTGCTTCAACTGTAACAAGTTTTCGCTTACGTAACTTTGGCGCTGTCAAAAAAGGTGGATATACTGGAATTGGGCTGATGATTTCTTCACCCTTAGCAGCATAAGCTACAGCTGCAACATTCAAAGCAGGAACTAAGCCAGGCAACCAAATGATCCAGTCCGTATCTATTTCCCAATTATACACATCCTTTAGATCCTGTTGGATCGTTTCTAAAAGGGATTTTGGCGGCAATGTATATCCGTAAATTCCGTGTTTTGCTCGTTCAACCAAAGCTTCAATAACCGGTTGTGGAGATTGAAAGTCCATATCTGCAACCCAAAAAGGCATCACATCATGGGGGTATCTATCAAACTTCAAACTACTTTCAAAACGTCGATCTTTATAATCGTCAAAACTCATAAGTAAACTCTTATTTAATCATTTTAAATACTGGTCTAATTTATCATAACCAGCAACGGTACCATCACTATCTCCAAAAACAGCCGACCCTGCAACAAATAAATCTGCTCCGCATGCGACAGCTTTCTCCATAGTACGTACATTTACGCCACCATCAATTTGAACAGGAACATCTAGGCCATTTTCTTGCATATACTCTTTCAATTCAACTACTTTTCTTAAACAATCCTCAAGCATTGCCTGTCCGCCAGCTCCTGGTTCAACAGTCATAATCAAAATTAGGTCTAGATCAGCTAAAAATGGAATCAGTACTTTCCAATCAGTATTGGGTTTTACCACTAGACCAACACCGATATCCTCATCTTTAATTATTTGAATTAATGAAGGAATATCGCAATCAGACTCGACATGGAAAGTAATGTGATCCGCCCCTGCAGAAATAAATTGATGAACTTGATTTTGTGGATACGTAACCATTAAATGCACGTCAAAAAAGCAATCAAAAGTTTTGTTTAATGATTTTAAAACTGGAGGCCCAAATGAGATTGCAGGCACGAAATGACCGTCCATCACATCAAAGTGCAATATTTGCATGCCTCTAGAAATACAATCTTCTACCGATTTTCCTAAGTGGTTAAAATCTGCAGAGAGAATAGACGGTGTAATATGTTTGTTTTTTCCCTTTAAATAAGCATGAAACTTGGACATTTATTTGTTTCCCCAAGAATTTACGTTATCAAGATTTTCCTCAGCATCAGATACAGCAATATCATGTTTCCCATCATTACCTTTTGACCAAACTGCAATATCAACACTTAAATCAACAGATGTTCCTGCTACCACAGAAGCATCCACCTTATTATCATTCTTCATATCAAAAGAGACCTGGTAGTCATTTCCCCAAGGATCTTTCAAGTCACCATTAGTTAATTCCAAAAAAGAAAGACCTCTTGGATTTAAACCGTTAGTGGTACTTCCATCTAGGGTTTGCATAAGATTATCATATAGATCATCAACTGGAGAATTCACCCAGATATCTTCTGTATTATAAGTTGGGTAAAATGGCAGAAACCCATACTGAGCTTCATAACTTGTTATACCAAGAATAATTTGATTCATAGATGCCTTAGCAACAGTGTTTTTACCTTCAACTCTTGCCTTGATAAAAGCAGGAACTGATAGACCAACTAATATAGCTATCACACCGATTACGATGATAAGCTCTAGCATTGTAAATGATTTCTTTTTATTCATAACAATTTCCTTCATCAAATTACCTTTTTTCATTCCATTTTTTAGAACCGTACTTTTCGAATAATGGACCTACAATAGATTGGTCCTTACTATATGTCTTTTCACTTGGTTTTCCCAGTAACAATTCTTTCTCTAAAACATTTTTAATTTTATTTTCAAATAGCTGATCATAATTAATTTCATAATTTGATAGATCAATATATCCTTGGTGAATAAATCCCTGTTTACTTTTCTTTTGCGCTCCACCACAGATTTTATTTCCCCTTAAATCAACAATATCAAACTTAGCAGGCTGTGAATAGCATCGCATCGTTTTACGATTAATATCATCAGGGATATCTATTGGATGTAGATGGACTTCTAGGCCATATGATTCAAGTGCCAGCAAGATAGCTTTATCAATTATTTCATAAGTACTGTAGCGATCCATTTTATAAAACGGGTGTTCTTTTGGAAAAAAGAGAGTAAAAGTAAAGCTTTTTCTGTGGTCAACTACGCCTCCGCCAGTGGCACGCCTGATAATTGAACACCCGGGATAATCCATTTCTGCATAACTTTGAAAGTAACCAATCGTAATGGATGGACGATCCCAATAATATAGTCTTAAAAGTGGTTTATCTATAAACGAAAAAAGGAGAGCCTCATCAATAGCCATATTCATGGCTGGCTCTCCCTCTTCAGAAAGTACTAGAAAATACGAATTCATGAAATATTATGTACCTGGTATCGTTTGCTCCCATTCACTTGGTTGATTCCAAGATTTTGTATCTTCATCATCTTCAGGTAAACGGCTCTCATCAATAATTGAACTACAGCCGGTAGCAAGGGTTAAAAGAATCAGAAAACAAGCAAACTTATCTTTTAGAAGGCTTTTCATTTTTTAAAACATTGCCCCAAAGGAACCTAGCATCTCGCCAGCTTCCATGATTTGTAGCAAGACAATACCAATAAAGCATAATAGTGAAACGATATTGAAAAATAATGATATTTTTCCCATGATATTATTCCTTTCTTCAGTAAATCTTTTAGAAAGAAGTTACAGAGTCACCTTCAATTACCATACCCTGTTGAGTGTCAGGTAAGATTTCAGCTACACAGTATTTCTTGAAAATTTTAGTTACGCGAACATCTCCAATATACTCACGGTCACGAGACACAGATAAAGTTACACCGAAAGACATTTTCTTATCTGTACCAATATCTAATACAACAAAATTATAGTCATAATTTACACTAAGAACTTTACCGCGGAATTCAATACCTTCAGATGTACGGTTTGTGCCATCACCATTAGAGGCAATCTCAGATTGTCTATTCTTCTCTTCTAGTTGAATAACTAGATCTTGACACTCTGCAAGTTTAGCATCACCTTCAGCTTTTTGAGCAGCCCAATCAGCAACCTCTTTACGAGCATCAGCTAATTGCTTTTTAAGATCATCAATATTCTCAGATAGTAAATTATTTTGCTGACGTAATTCTTGTGCTTCATCAACAATCCCCATGATCTTAGTAATACCAGTTAAAACACTTGTTACATCTTCTGTTCTAACTTCACGGATTTGATCTTTATCTACACCTAAGTACTCATCATTACCTAGCTCATTCACCATGTCTGAAATAGCATTTGATAATGCAACGTTACGTTCTTTGAGGTTTGCAATGCCCGTATCAACAATGTCTTGAGCTTCCGTGTAATTCTTGACTATTTTTAGGCTTTCAGCAGTATTAACATAATTAGGATCCAATTTATTGGCAGAAAGAGCTAATTTAGAACGTAAGAAATCCTCACGGCTACTGTAATCAGTGATAAATGTATCCATTTCAGTAGCAACTTCGTTGAATTTCTCTGGAGCTTTAAGCTCTTCTTTAACTGGAAAGTCGGGATATTCAGTGACTTCAGCTACACGTGTAATTGTATCTAAGCCTTTATCCATAACTTGGTAAGTATCTTTAACTTTAGTTACTAAATCATCTAATTTCTGTTTAGCACTGGGATCAGGGACGCCAGCAGGCTTAGTGCCATCCGCCGAAGCATCAAATGCTTTCCAACTTAGCAGTGATTCATTTGCATTTTTGAAACCATCGGCAAAATCAACTGATACAGCCACATCTTCAATGTTTTTAGCAAGTACATCGCCTCGTTTTGACATAACCGAGCGCTTTTGATAAAGTTGAAAAGAGAATACAACGGAGACGATTGCCAGAATCATCACTATTGCACTTAAGATTTTATTGAGTGTAGCCATCTAAATGCTCTCCCATTTATGGTTTCTATTTAATCATTATAAAAATTTAATTTTGCGGAATATAGACCGCCGACGGTGTACTGTCAATTGATTTTCACATTTATTTTCAGTAAAAAAAGTAGCTCATTGAGCCTGTATCCTTTTACCAGTTCACCTTCAAGTTCGAGCTAAGATATACCTTCAAAAGTTCAGAAGCTAGCGAAGTTTCTCATTTTTCAGCTATTTTTCCTGATTTTTTAGTCAAACTTAGATTTTTAGGAAAAAAACTACTATAAAACAAATAATTTTTCATGAGTTAATTCTAAGATATTATGCAAAATTTCCCAATAAAAAAGGCAGGCCGCTATGCCTGCCTTTGATTTATAGACTTTAGTTGATAAATTCATTTAGCTTCGGTTTGCTCAAAGCCTAGTTCTTCCTCGCTTACTGTGTCATATTCAATTTCTTCCTCGGACATACTTTCAATATCTGGAAAGTCATCTTCTTCTTTCTCTTCACTAGCAGAAACTTCTTCCACCACAACTTCGCCAAATTTATCATTCAAGAAGTCTTCAATAGAATCTTGGTACCCACTTGCTAACAAATAAGTATCTTGAGATGGTTGATTTAATACTCCAAAGTCGACAAGTTCTTGTAAGCACCGGAATAATGCATTATTGGAAATTAATAAAATACCTTCCATGCGTTTACGGTGAAGATAGGCATTGATAATCCATAATTTACCTTGATTTGGACGGCCTTGTCCTTCTGCAATACATTTAATCACAGCTTCAGCAAAAATTTCCCATTCTTTTTCGTTCAAGTCACGATCTTCCCATTGACCAGAATCCTGACAAGTATGATCTTGGTTAAGGATAGTTTTTGTTTCAGCTTTTTGTGCCCAGTCATCTCCTAGGAGCTCAAGATTCCATGCACCATTTTTAAACTGAAGTTTAATTGGTAACAATTTTTTATAGCCCACTTCTTGCAGGAATTCGTTAAAGTTTGAAAAGCCCCACTTACGCTCAGAAAATGATGATTCAAATTGTTTAAGCTGAAGTTTCAGTCCAGCAGCATCAATTTGGCTTCCCCGTTGTAGGCGTGTTAAAATTGCTTTACGTAGTAACTCAATCACATTTTCAGGAATTAATTCTTTGCGACTTTTTAAAGTGGTTCCATTTCCCTGTACAACAAATACACGGTCTGCTATGTTCTTAAAAAGAGAGTTTTCTTCTTGAGTAATGACATCAACAGATGCATCATATTCCTGTACTTTCTTAACAGCTGGAATAAGTGAAGCACTATTTGTCAAAAGAATAACACTGTTTAGACTTTCTTTTCCGATCACAAACTGCATCAAATCAACAGCTAATTTAACATCACTTGCACCAGCAATTTCTATAATTTCAAAGCCACTGTCAAGCAAGTATTGTTTGGCCTCACCACCTTCAGCCCATTGGCCAAAAGCTTTTTTAGCTAAAAACTGAAATTTTGATGGAATAGAAGACAACATATCCTCATATGATTGTCCTTCCAAAGATATACTATCATGGTCGATAAACAACGCAACTTTTCTGTTTGTGCTACTATTCATAAAACACTCCTAAATTCGATTATAATTACTAATTTAATTAATAATTATTTTTGTATCTCAATAAGTCAGGTGTCCCAACACCTTAAAACATTTTTTGAAACTTAACTTCTGACAGAAAAAGTTAATTTGACAAAATATTCATGACTTTTACACCCAGGGAAGACCAATCACTCATTAAAGCTACTTTAGGTTCAACTTTAGCAATTTTAGCCAAAATTGGTACATTTGAGTAGCGTTGAATCATCTCAGCATTGTTTTGCTGTGATAAATCCCCCAAATTTAAAAGATCATCGTCCGAGAGAAATAGCTTACCTTCACTGTTAGAATCAAACCCATTTAAAATAACTCCCGCCACATCTACACCATGTGACCTAATAAAAGAAATAGCAGTCAAAGTATGACTAATGGTTCCTAACTTAGCATCTGCTATTAGGATAATAGGTAAATTTAACTCTTCAGCAAGATGTACGATAAAAAAATCAGTACATAAAGGAGATGCTACTCCACCCGCCCCTTCTACCAAAATTAACGGATAATTATTAAAAAGCAAGTTTGCTCGATCAATGAGCATTTTTTTTGTAAATTCAACTTGGTTTAGCTTAGCAGCAAGTTCTGGTGCTACAGGTTCAGGAAAGGTGTAGGAACAAATTTCATTTTCCTGGTGAGGTAATTGACCAATATTTTTTAATAAATAAGAATCAGCACCCGGGTCTCCGATTACTGTTCCACTTTGTGCTGGTTTCCATGGAAAGACATCAATCTGCTGCTCTTGGAGCCACTTAGATAGATGAGCAGTCACAAAAGTTTTACCAACATCTGTTGATGTACCACTAATAATGAGCCCGGGATAACGATATGAAGATTGCAAGATCAATCCTTTCATGTAAATTATTTTGTCTACAATATAATAAGGTAGGGGATATGTAATACATACCACCATTTACTATAACTCTAAAATAAAGAATTGATATTATGCAACGCTGGCGTTTAACCCTTGCCTTTCTCACAACTTATTTATTAGTTTTCCACATCTGGAACTCTTGGCCATGGCCCAATATGATTTTATCAACGGCAATTATATTTTCTCTAATTCTATTTTTCAATTTTAAGGTTGGAATCAAAAAACATTACTTTGTTTCAACAGCAGATAAAATTGCGCATCTGGTTATTATAGCTAATATTTTGATTGAAGGGTCAATACACGCATTAACAATGCAAGAGGGTGATAAAATTGGTTATGATTTTTACTTTCACGCTTTAGGGTATGTAGTTGTTATTGGCCTTTATCGCTTTTTTATGTTATCTACGCAACACGTGAGTGCTAAAAAGGAGCCAGAAAAATGAGAGCCTTATTGTTGATTTGTTTTATTTTCTCAATAAATGCAAGTGATTGGAAATTAAATCCAACAGATTTACCAGCTGCCATAAAACAACAGACAAGCTATGCTACAACCTTAAAACAAGTGACTCCTTCCGTAGTTGCAATCGATGCAGAAAAGCTTACAGAGGAAGCCATTGCTGAGAGCGAGGAAGACTTAATGCAAAAGCGCTTAGTCCCAACAGCTGGCTCTGGAGTTATCATAAGTGAAGATGGTTACATTGTAACCAATTACCATGTTATACATGACACACGCAGTTTAAGGATTCACTTATTTGATGGTTCCATACTCCGAGCTCAGATCGTTGGCATGGACAAACATACTGATTTAGCATTGTTAAAAGTTTCTTCAAATCATTCTTTAAAACCCATTAATATATCTAATAGTGACTTAGTTGAGATAGGGGATTTGGCTTTTGCAATAGGCAATCCAATGGGAGTTGGACATACTGTTACGAAAGGAATGATTAGTGCTCTTGGAAGAAAAGACTTGGGCATTACGACATTTGATAATTTCATTCAAACAGATGCAGCTATTAACCAAGGAAATTCAGGTGGAGCCTTAGTAGATGCTCTAGGTCGTCTAATTGGAATTAATACTGCAATTGTAACTAACTCAGGCGGAAGCCAAGGTCTTGGCTTTTCAATACCTACGAAACAATGTATTCCTATATTAAATCAACTTCGAAAACAGGGAAAGATGATTCGTGGAGACTTAGGAATAACTGTAAAAGACTTAACTCCGCAACAGCATGCTTTCATTCAACAAAACAGTAATAATAAAGGTGTTTTAGTAGAAAAAGTTGAATCAGACAGTCCAGCAGCCCTAGCTGGCCTTGAAAAAGGAGATATCCTCAAACGCTTTAATGGGAAAGTTATCCAATCTGCGGTTATATTAAGACAAGATATTGCCAACCAAAAGCCTAGAGCTGTCGTACGCCTTAATTTAGTGCGGAATGATAAACCAATGACAATTGATATTCGTGTATCAGAGTGGGAAGATGTCTTCTCAAAGCACCTTGTTTCAATCAAAGAAAGGTTAACTGCGGTTCAATTAGTAGAAAATAATGGTTTTGTTGAAGTGCAAAAAGTAAACGATAAATCTGCATTAAGTAAACTTTTTTCTCCAAAGGACAAAATCATATCTTTAAACCAGCAACTTGTTTCTACTATTGACCGTTGGAATACGATTTTAAATGAGCTTCAAGCAAAAGAAATTGTTGTACATATTAAGCGTAATGGTCAAGATCAGTACATACTTATTCGTGAATCAATTGAACGTGAAAACTTCAAGGAATAATGAAGATGGTCGACTTTATTCAAACCTTATTTCAGTTTACATTGCCCATTGCGGTTATATCTTTAGTTCTATTTTTACTATACAGCTACACGCAAAAACATTACTTTTTCGTTTACGCAACAATTTCCTCCATCGTGACATTTCTGCTTTTAACATTGGTGAACGTTGGGCTACTGGTAGAATATGGCATCTCGGTAGTTAGCGTTCAAGATGCTCGCTATTTCACTTTTGCTTGGGTCCTGATGCTAACTTACTATATTGTTGGGCATGTATACCGTATACGAATTTTAGGCTCAATTATTATGCCTTTTGCTTTTGCTCTATTATTGATGGGGAGTTTCACGCATCATTCAATTCCTGCAGTACGTTTATACAACCTACCAACCTTTGTTCACGTCTCACTGATTTATGTTGCCCTGGCTTTGCTTTGTATATCTACAGGTAGTGCAATTTTGAAATTACTTAAAGAAAAATCAATACGTGTTTTCGATATTCATACCAAACTACCTGCAGTAAATACCTTAAATAAACTTATGATAAGTAGTTTTCTAATAAGTTTTCCATTTATCACAATTTCTTCATTAATTGGATTAATCGAAGCGAATAATAACCTTACAAGCAACTGGCTTAAAGAACCTAAAATCTTTATTGGTTTACTAAGTTGGTTTTTATACTCAATTATCTTTTTATTTTATAAACTTGGTAAATTAAATAGTCGTAAACTGGCAAGGAGTATTATAATTGTGACTGTTTTATTTTTAGGCTCCTACTTTTTAAGTACCGTTTATGAGTCTAAAAATGCACAACTTGGACTAAAGGAGGTCGTCCAAGGTGAAGACTGATCATTTGTATTTAATTGGGATTAATCACGAAACAGCACCTTTGGATGTTCGTGAGAAATATGCCTATTCTGAAATGAGTATTCAAGACCATCTGCATCACTTTCGCCCAGAAGAAGGATCTGTAGTTATTATAAACACATGCAACCGGACTGAATGGATTTTTCATGCGTCCAAAAAACCAGAATCTGTGGAAAAGCTGCTCAATGAACTTGCTGAGATAAGCAGTGATTATGATACACCAGTATTCTATTATAATGAAGGATTAGAAGCCTACCAACACATGTGCCGAGTTGTCTCTGGAATGAACTCCTTGGTTCCAGGAGAAACGCAAATAACCGGTCAATGGAAGAAGTCATTCGAGCGATCTTTTGAACACAAATTTGCAGATAATTCATTACAAGAGATATACCAACAAGTACTTCGTGTCAGTAAACGCTTAAGGACGGAGACCGGTTTAGGTAGTGGCCGCGTAAGTGTTAGTTCTGCGGCAATTCAAGTTGTGGCAGATATTTTTGAAACCTTTATTGATAAGAATGTTTTATTGGTCGGTGCTGGTGAGATGTGTGAGCTTGCAGCAGAACATTTTGTTGACTCTGGTGTACAAAGTATCAGTGTTGTCAATCGTAGTTTGGAAAATGCCCAAAAACTTGCTGATAAATTTTCAGCTAAGGCTTATCAGTTAGATGATTTAAAAATTGAATTGATCAAGGCTGATATTGTTTTAAGCTCTACTGGCTCGCCTACTCCAATTATAGACAAAAAAATGCTTTCTAGTATTATGGTGAAACGAAAATTTAGGCCAATCATATTAATAGATATTGCTGTTCCTCGTGATATCAACGAAGACGTTTCAAATATATCGGATGTTTATCTTTACAACTTAGACCACCTTGAAAAACTAGCTGAACAAAATATGGATTCTCGAAAAGAAAAGCTTAAGTATTCTGAGGAGTTACTCCAACGGTATACTAAAGACTCAGCTAGCCAAGGAAGCTCTGAAATAGGAACGGTCATTGGTTCGTTACAGAAAAGAACTCGAGAACTTCAAGACCAAGAGTTAGAAAAACTATTTAGGAAGTTCCCTGATTTTTCAGAACAACATAAAGATGCAATACGAGCAAGCCTACACAGTGTTTCAAACCGTATGCTACATGACCCTATTCTTTCACTAAGAAAAGGGAATAAAAAAGATAATAAACAGCGAGATTCTCAAAACAGTTTTGTAGATCTGTTTAAAGATTTCTTCAACCTCTGAACTAGTCCGAAAATTTACGGATATTTTCTTCGATTCGGCTTTTATAAGGAGTATTGGGGTTTTCCCTGAGTAAACGTTGAAATTTAAGCCTAGTAATTATCTTTTTCTCTGGGTTTTCTTTTGCCCAAGTTTCAATAGTAGATATTTGGTCTAAAACAGCACTGTCCACAGGAACTTTTAACTGTTCCTTTTTAGGTTCAGGTTTGACTTCTTCTCTAATTGGCTCAACAGCATACATCTCTAAATTATCACGAATTCGCTGTGCGTGAATCGTATTTGGATATTTCTTCAATAATGACTCAAATTTTTTCTTTGTAATTGTTGTTTTACTAGGATTTTGGCTTGCCCATTTTTCGTATTCAATAATTTTTCCTATAACAATATCATCTTCTTTGGCTTCCTTAGTCGAAGTCTGTGACTTGCTCGTTCCATTAGAGGCTTTTGAAGTTTGTTCTACTTTTGGTTTATTCTTTTTATCTACAACTTTTTCCTCATCATCTCCTCCACCAATAAAAAGGAATACCGCTAAAAATAAAATGAGGCACAAAACAATAATACCCAATAAAAGGACAATAATTTTATCATTCTTTTTGGCTTCTAAATCTTTAGAAGCCATGGATAACTGTGTTGCAGAAAGACCATCATGAACATTAAGATTTGTTTGGCTGTGGGAGCCTAAGGCCAACAATAAACCTTTTAAAGCTTCAATACACTCCTCCCATGAGCGATAACGTTTTGAGGGGTCTTTCGCCATTAAAGTAGCGATAATCTCGTCAAACTCAGCTTGCCCATTAAAAGAATTTGAATCTGTGTGAGGAGTTGGTTCTAAAAGATGTTTCTGTAAAATTTGTGTAGTATCAGAACCTTCATATGGTTTAAACCCTCGCACCATATAAAACAATATTCCGCCTAAAGAGTACATATCAGAGAAACAATTACCTATGCGATCATCATGAGAAAGCTCTGGTGCCATGTAATCTGCAATAGTCGACTTTTGACGAATAGATGGTAATTGACCTGCTCCCATTGTGATAAAACGTTTAGCACCTCCAAAATCATATAAACGAATAGCACCTTGAGATTCAAGTTGAATATTACCAGGTTTTAATGCGTTGTGGGCAGTCTGATACGTTTCATAGATATCATTAAGTAACATCGCGACCTTTATTGCGATCTTCACAGCGCTTTTGGGAGAATAGGCGCCTTTTGCCTCGATTTGAGTGTCCAAAAATTTTCCTTCAGAAAAAGGATATGCAATAAAGAATTGATCGTTTATAATTCCAGAGTCAACAGCAGCTACTAATTGGGGATGTTGAATTTGTCTAAAGCTTTCGATATTAGCGATATATTGCTGAACTTGACTTTCCCTGCCAGCAGAGATTGCAGGTGAGATCACTTTAAGGAACAGTTTTTCATTGGTGGAAGATCTTTTCGCGTAGAAGACTTCTCCTAGGTCACCAGTAGCAAAATGTTTTTGAACCCAATAATCACCTTCTACCATGCCAGCAGTGATACTTGTAGGTGGTACCTTAAATACCTCATTACAATGTGGACATGCCATATCTTGCCCAATATACATTGGGTCGACCTCCATACGAGATGCACAAAATTGACACCTAAGTTCGTAGCTCATTTTACTCCGTTATATCCTTCAGCAAAAATTTCAAACTCCCAACACAAGCATACAATAATTTGTATATGGAGTCTCCTCCTAATAATTAACCCATCTAAGTTAAATTTTCAATAAAAAAAAACACATGGAAATAAAAAAACCTGCATAAAACATGCAGGTTTTTTTTTAAAAGTTCAAAGTCTCAGTCTTAAAACCGGTTCTTACTGAAAGTTGTTGATATATGGGAGTGCATTTGCAACAGCTTGAATATCTCCTTCAGCTTGTTGTAAAACAGCTGTAGCATTCCAAGTTCCTTGCAAAAATGTGTCTCTAACACCAGCAGGAATTTCTGCATTTACACGACCACCGTTCCAACTCACAGTTAAGGTATCTACATCAACGGTAAACTCAACTGTTGGATCTGACTCAGCAACTTTATATAATGTCTCTAAATCTTCAGGAGTTACTTTTGCACAAGGAATTCCCATTGCATTACAGTTACCAAAGAAAATTTCAGCAAAACTTAAACCAACAACGGCTTTGATCCCCCACTTTTGAAGAGATTGAGGTGCATGTTCACGAGAAGAACCACAGCCAAAGTTATTGCCAGCAAATAAAACTTCTGCATTTTGAAATTTCTCTTGATTGAAAACATGATCAGGATCTTGTTTACGGTCGTCTTCAAATGCATGAGGACCTAATGTATCAAATGTTACGCAACGTAGAAAACGTGCTGGAATAATACGGTCTGTATCAATATCATCACCACGTAGAGGAATTGCTGGACCGACAATTTTTTCAATTTTCATGGACATAATTTTCCTCCAAATACTTAATCTAATTCACGAACGTCAGCAACTTTGCCTGCAATTGATGATGCAGCTACCATTGCAGGACTCATCAACAATGTGCGACCTGTTGGAGAACCTTGACGTCCTTTAAAGTTGCGATTTGAAGAGGATGCACACATTTGATCCCCTTGAAGCTTATCCGGATTCATTGCAAGACACATGGAGCAACCTGCAAGGCGCCACTCAAAACCAGCTTCTTTGAAGACCTTATCTAAGCCTTCTGCAACAGCCTGACGAGCGACTTCCATAGAACCAGGTACTACAATTGCTTGAACGTTTTCTGCAACTTTACGACCTTTAGCTATTTCTGCTGCAATGCGTAAATCAGATAGTCGTCCATTGGTGCAAGAACCAATAAAAGTGACATCAAGTGGAATACCTTTAATATCTTGATCACCAGATAATTGCATATATTCAAGTGCTTCTGCAACTGAAGTTTGCTCAGCCCCCTCTAGGTTTTCTGGATTTGGAACATGACCTGAAACCGGACTTGATTGCGCAGGGTTAATACCCCAAGTAACCATCGGCTCAATATCCTGTGCATTGTAGACAACAACATCATCGAACTCTGCATCATCATCAGAAGCATTGGATTTCCAATATTCGACTGCACGTTCAAAGGCTTCACCTTCAGGAACCATTTCACGCCCCTTTAAGTAATCAAAAGTTACTTGATCCGGGTTAATATACCCACAACGAGCACCGCCTTCGATACTCATATTGCATACAGTTAGACGCTCTTCCATTGTCATATTTTCAAAAGTAGAACCTGCGTACTCGTAAGCATAACCGACTCCACCTTTTACACCCAATTTGTGAATGATGTACAGAGCAACATCTTTTGCATACACACCTGGCTTCAATTCACCCTCAACACGAACTTGGCGAACCTTGGGTTTACTCATAGCTAAACAACCAGTGGCAAGTACATCACGGATATTTGATGTACCAATACCAAATGCAATTGCTCCAAATGCACCATGAGTAGAAGTGTGACTATCGCCACATGCAATGGTCATACCAGGCTGAGTAAGTCCTTTTTCAGGGCCAATGATGTGAACAACACCCTGTTGTTTTGACTCAAGGTCATAAAGTGTAATATTGTGTTCTTTGCAAGACTCAGTTAAAGCAACAACCATTTCTTCAGCGAGTGAATCAACTAAAGGGCGAGCCTGTGACTGAGTCGGAATAATGTGGTCCATGGTTGCAAAAGTTCTATTAGGGAACTTTACAGGTAAGTTGAGTTCTTTAAGCATAGCAAATGCTTGTGGCGATGTTACTTCGTGAATTAAGTGTAAGCCAATGAATAATTGTGATTGTCCGGAAGGTAACTCACGAACCGTGTGTTTTTCCCAGACTTTATCCAATAACGTTTTTCCCATATTTAATAAAGCCTTCAAGTTAAAATCATATTAGTAGTGTGCCTCAAAAAAAGTACTATACAGTCAGTAGGACATATAAGAAAGACACAAATTTTCGAACACATACTATAGTGTGAATTGATCAAACTGCAACTAGAGCTTATTAACGAAAAGGAGTCAATTGGTGACGTGGATATTTTAGCTAGATGATTTAAAGTCTAACAGATCTTCAGATAGGCGAAATTCAGCAATAGCTTCTTCTAATTTCACCACGCTTATGGGTTTGGTTAAAAACCCATCCATACCAGCATTCAAGCAAGTTTGACGCACCTCTTCAGTTGCATCTGCAGTTAATGCCAAAATAGGAATTTGTTTATAATTACTTAATTTACGAATTTGCTTCACAGCATCTAACCCACTTACTTTTGGCATATGAAGATCCATAAAGATCATCGAAAACTGCTCGTTTTTACAAAGATCCTCCGCCTCTTGGCCATTTTCTGCAATTTTAATTTTGACCCCCATAGATTCGAAAATTTTAATCAATATTTTTTGATTAAGAAGATTATCCTCAGCAATCAAGATATACTCTCTACTGTAGTCAGTTTTTATTTCACTCAACTTCGACTCTTTTCTTTCAAAGACACTATTAGAAATTCGTAAAATAAGAGTGAAGAAAAAGGTAGCACCTTGTCCGGGAGTAGACTTCACCTCAAGGCTTCCATTCATAAGTGAAACTAGCTTTCTGGAAATAGATAATCCTAAACCAGCCCCCTGAAATTCTCGGGTAAATGAACTATCAACCTGAATAAAGGATTCAAAAATTTTGTCTTGTACCCCTTCACCAATTCCAACACCGGTATCAGTAACTTCAAAATAAACCTCTGCTGCATCTTCAGTTTTGCTTAAAGTCTTGACTCGAAGTGTCACAGTGCCTTTTTCAGTAAATTTAAAAGCATTAATGATTAAATTGTTTAGAATTTGGCATAATCGAGTACGATCAATATTAACACGGCACCCTTCAAGTTCAGAGAAATCGGCCTCAAACGAAACACCTTTATCTGGTAAATAAGTAGAAGTCATTTCTACAGCCCTCAAAACATCCATGATATCAACACTTTTAGGACGCAGTTTCAGCATATGTGCTTCAAGTTTCGAAAAGTCTAAAATATCTGAGATTATACCCGTAAGTTGATTCCCGCTTTCAATGATCGTTTCACAATATTCAGCTTGCTGTTCATTTAAGCCGGTTTTCTGAAGCAGACCAGTCATTCCAAGAATGGCATTAATAGGTGTACGGATTTCATGATTCATTATTGCTAAAAATTCAGACTTTGCACTCATAGCTTTTTCAGCTTTCACCACAGATTTTTCTAACGAATTTGCCATTTGAATTTGAATCACAAAATGATAAGCCAGTAAGGTCACATTAAAAAATACAAGCAATGCAGTAACCAACACACCAGAGCGATATTGACGTAAACGAACAACTTGCTCATCAAAAAGTTTAAATAGGTCCAATTCTGCCTCAGATTGGATGCCTCGTAAACGACGATATAAATCATCCAATTGGTTTGAAATTTCATACAAAAATTTACGGTTTATCTGCTTCTCTTTGGCTTCGTTTTCAGACATACGGAATACCTTAATTTTTTGAGTCAGCACTCGTATTTCGCCTTCAAAGTTTTGGTAGGTCCTGTAGATTTGTGATTCTTCACGGACAATAGCTCCTGAATCGAAATAGGCGAGATTGGTTTCAAGCATAATTTCTGCTTCAATAAGTAATGATTTATCTTGCTGTTCAGCTGCTTCAAGTAGAATTTGATTTGCCCGAGCAGTAACAGCTGCTGTTTTAATCATTAAGTTAGTCATCTGATAATTTCGAAATTGTTCATTTACAAGAATTTGTGAGAGGGTATAATATTTCCACCCAAACAAAATCAAAAAACTAAAGCAAATGATCAGAAGCCCAGAACAAATAATTGTTAATTTTGAGGAATTTTTAGTCTCCATAATGTCCCTCAATGGTTTTTACTTGCCAAATCCATAGGGGTAATAAACCATCAACGATACGACCTGCATTTTGATCTAGCTTAAAAATGACTCGAACTGGTCCTTTGTTCTCCAACGTTAAATAATTACCATCTTGCTTAAATGCAATTAGCGCATTGAAGTTTGTCCAATGATGAGGCTTAAATTTGGATGCATAATCATTGTAGGCAATCATGGTAATTTCACTTGGTTTTCCAGGCAAATATTTACTTATGAAATCTTTTAAAACAACCCCTGTATAGTCGATAGTTTTATTTTCATGGAAATCCCAAACTTTCCAAGTAACAACTTCCATAGTTTCAAGGTCGTCTACAGTCAAGGTACGTTTTTCTTTGGTTTTTGAATCAAAAATATAGAAAGGTAACACTTCATCTTTGGTAACCTGACTAATCTGTGGTTTTATTTGACTAGGTCCCAGCTTAACTGGCTTTGGGTCGGTAGAAGGACCACAAGATATAAGCAAAAACACAGTACCTAAAAAATAAACGCTCCATGATTTTCTCATATATTATTTCCTTAATTTATAAAAACTTATTATAAATGTGCTTTAGAACAGTTAAGTAAAAGCTATAGTAAACTAAATTTTAATTGAAATTTTCCTAATTATTTTTTATTCAAAAATTCAATTTTACCGTAAAAGTTCCTCTTTATGCAAATATATAGACTAAAAATCACTGGCCAAAATACCAAAAACTTCATTCCGTACGTTATGAGCAACCTTATTCCTCATGATACTCACATTCTTGATATTGGGATGAATGTACTCCATCAGCGCGCTTACGTTGCACTATTAATTCAAGCAGAAGAATCTCTTAGCATTGATATCTTTAGAGCAAAAATTCAGGACAAGGTAGAAGATCCATCTTTTCAAATTGATATAGAAAGCACAACACTTGAAGACTATGAAAATTGGGTAGTGCGTCAAGGTGAGCCTAGGCATATTATCACTCTATTAGGCCAAAAACTAACAGCAGAGCATTATGGCCAAGTCACTGCTATTGCCAACAAGTATCATGTCCGTATTGAAAGAATAAATCGTATGTCTGGGCGAGTCTCTTTAAGGGGTCCCTCTCAGCCCCCATATACCTGTGTAGAAATTGCAGTCAAAGGCCAAGCAACTAATGAACAAGCTTTCCGCGAAGAGCTACTTATTCTTTCTAGTCTGAATAATGAAATTGATATTGCGGTGCAAAAGGATGACATCTTTCGAAAGCACCGCCGGTTAATTTGTTTTGATATGGACTCCACCCTTATTAAAGCAGAAGTTATTGATGAATTAGCGAAGCGTCACGGTGTAGGAGATGAAGTAGCAGCAGTGACAGCTGCAGCGATGCGCGGTGAATTAGATTTTAATCAAAGTTTTCGCCAGCGAGTCTCAAAACTTGAAGGCTTATCCGAAGAAGTGTTAAAGGACATTGCAGTAAATCTTCCACTAATGGACGGTGTAGAAAAACTTACATCAACCCTTAATAAATTAGGGTTTAAAACAGCAATCCTTTCTGGAGGTTTTACTTATTTTGGACACTATTTACAAAATAAACTTGGTTTTGATTATGTACACGCTAACATTTTAGATATTGAGAATGGTGTATGCACGGGCAAAGTAAAGGGAACGATAGTTAATGGTGAAATGAAGGCCCAATTTTTAAAGGAAATTGCGGAAAAAGAGGGCTTAAACCTAGCAGAAACAGTTGCTGTTGGTGATGGAGCAAATGATCTGCCTATGATAAAATTAGCAGGTTTAGGTGTAGCCTACCATGCCAAACCAATTGTTAGAGCAAGTGCAAATAATAGTATTTCTCAAGCTGGCTTAGATGGACTTCTTTATTTGTTAGGTATAAATGATCGAGAAATTTCTACGATTTAATTTATGAAATTTGCCTTTTTCACTTGAGGCTGCATAATGATCAAATACAGCCTTTTGCGAATATTTAAAATTGTAAAGTAGGTATATGTTTAAGACGCCCTTCAGTTATATTTTTTCATGCTTACTCCTATTCTGCCTGTTTAGTCAGGCAAAAGAATTTACTGTTTTTGACCAAGAGAATGCATCCAGCTGGAAGTTAACAAGCATTATAAATAAGGTTCAAGCTTATCATACACCCAAAAACCTTTTCCAAATTCAAGGAAAATCTTTTCAGACAGTAGTTTGGCATCAAGTCATCGAAGATCCAGTCTCATCAGCATTGGAAATCGAATTTCAGTTTGATTCAAAAGGTATCGTCTCATTAAACAAAAAAGCGACTTGCGAGCTCATTTTAAGGAATCAAGCAGGAGAAATCCGTCATTATCCTCTTTTCATGATTGAGGGGTTATCTGATAGTCAAATTGGCTCTTTAAAGATTGAACACGAGGAAGGCTTTTTCTTAAACGAAATACGTTTGAATTTAGCTATGAGTGATGAAGTTGCGCAGGCTTATTTAGAATTAAAAAAGTTAAATATCATTGCTGAGTCTAATTTACCTAGCTCAGAAGAGATTGGCTTGAAACTTCAACAAAAACCCTTTGCACACTTTACGGTAAATAATGATGCATATGGTAGAAGTCAAATTTTTCATGGAGACCTGCCAATCCATTTTTGGGGGCATAAATATTTACAACAAAGCACAACCACACAAGAGAAGCTGTTTCAGGAAATCGGGATACAATATAATCGCCTGAGTATAAAGCCCGGAGGGAAAAATGGTTACTGGTTTAACCCAGACTATTTTTCAGCTCAAGCATTGAAAAAAGACTTGGACCGCATTACTCAAAGTCAGTTACCTTATAATGTGATTGATATTCACTTAGACCAAGCACCTGTTTGGTGGTCTGCAAAGGAGCATGGACCTATTTCTCATTTAAATCCCAAATGGGAAGCCTATTGCTTAAATGCCTTAGAGTATATTCTATTCCATATCCGTAAGTGCCCAGCCGAGAGTCGAATTGTAGTTATAAATTTGATTTTAAGTCCTAATAGGAACGAAACCTCATTACCAATTGCTGGTATTGATATGAACCCAATATGGGATAAATGGTTACAAAGAAATGTTCCAAATCAAAAGGAATTACATTGGGAACCTGCTGCAGACGATCAAGCTCCCTTTTTTGGAAATCTTATATCACCTGATCAAGTAGATAAAAGAGCACTGAAAGATACATTTTTGAATTCGCAGTGGTTTGCTTACGTAGACCGGTTGACACAAAAATGCAGCCAATACTTACATGGAAAAATTCTTACTGGATTTCCAAATGGCCCGATCCAATTTCTAGGTACGTATAACCCTAAGACTTTGACTGATAATATAGGAATCATCAAGCCTTTCATTGAGAGCCAATACATTCAATATTATGAATTAGATCTGAGCCTAAATTCCACAAAGATTTTAAGTCACCATCAAGTCATCAACCAATTACTTGCAAAACATCGAAAATTTCTGAATTTAAATGTAAAACTAAGTGGGCCAGCACACCATAAATTTTCTGAAGCATTACAGACTTTATTTTATCAAAGTAATATCACAGCAAACGGTTTATGTTTTTCAGGAAAAATTAATCATCTATGGAGTCGAGTCAATCAACATTTATTACGTGAGCTAAAAGCATGCGAAATTTTCACTGGTGCTAGTTTAGGAGAGGCTGAGGATCTCAAAGGTTTAACGGTTGTATTGGATCCTAATGTTTTTAAGTATTATTCTCCGAGTGAGAATAGCCAGCCCATTATAGAAAAACAAGAACATAGCCAGCTTTTTCAGCGAGCGATTCCATACTGGTTTCAAACCGGACTTAAAGTTCATGTAAAATGGTTGGGGGATAGTTCGATAACTGAAGATAATCTGATACTCTTTTATCACACAATGGCATACAGTGGAAACTCTAAAACATTTCTTAAATCCCTTCAAGGAAGCAACCGATCTATTATTCAGGTTTGGTCAAACTGGATGTATGATCAAGGCAATTGGTCACCAACAAACTTAAAACCTCTCACGGGCTTTGAAATAAAATATTCTCCCAAACCAAGTAGATTTTATATGCAACCAACACAAGAATTGTGGCGAAACTTGAAAGTAACTAAACTTCAAAGTCAGTTTGGCATGCCTTGGGCTGAAAATTCACAGGAACTTGACTTGAAAACCTATGTGGCACCTACTTTTTTCTCATTATCTGGAAAGCAGAAGGTCATGGCTACATACTTAGATCACAAAAATGGTGCACTTGTTACACAAAACTTTCCTACATGGAACTCTTACTATTCTGCATCACCGTGCTTAAACCCAGAAATACTTCAGGCGATCGCTAAAAAGACAAATCTCAACTCATATTTATCACAAGTAGACACCTCTATCCGTGTAGGCAAAGTGACATACATTCAAGCGACTCAAAATAAAACCCAACAATTGATTCACGAAAAAGATACCGCTCTCTATGAAGTGATACGAAAAGTAGAGTTGCCAAAAGCTGCTGTACACGCTATCAAAACTGAAAAAGGGAGAAATTATTTATTCTTTAAAGGAACCCAAAAGGAATGGGAAAATCGTTTTTAAAAGTCATCAAATTCTTCGTCAGGATACACTTTATGCCCACACTTAAAGCAGAACTCTGCTTCATGGTGATGCCCTTCGGTTGAACAATTATGACAAGAGACGTTATTCACGGTCTTCATAGACTGGCTTAACTCAACAGAAACTAAACCTGTTGGAACGGCTAAAACACCATACCCCATGATCATAACACTACCTGCAATAAACTGTCCAAAAGGCGTCTGGGGTGATATATCTCCGAAACCAACAGTCGTTAGTGTAACAATCGCCCAATAAACGCCTTTAGGAATGCTTGTAAAGCCATTCTTTGGCCCTTCAATCAAATACATTAAAGAGCCAAGAATCACCGTAATGGAAAGTATAAATACCAGAAATACAACAATTTTCTTGAAACTTCGCTGAATCGCTGAAAAGAGCAGGCTGCTCTCTTGGACATATTGAACAAATTTCAAAATTCTAAATACTCGCATAATGCGCAGAATTCGAACTACAGCCAAGTAATGAGTACCCACAAAAACTAGACTTAAATAAGAAGGTAAAATTGCCAATAGGTCAACAATACCAAAAAAACTAAAAATATAAGATTTAGAGTTCTTTGTGCAGTAAATTCTGAGAAAGTATTCAATTGTAAAAATGATTGTAAGTCCCCACTCAACTATTTTAAAATAATAATAGTAAGCATGCTTGTATGATTCCACACTTTCTAGCACCACAGCGATTACGCTCGCTAAAATTAAAATAATTAAAGCTACATCAAAAAATTTACCAGCAGGAGTATCTGCTCCAAATATTATCTCATGTATTCGATTCTTTAAAGTCATGTAAGAAAACCCTCATTCCGTTGAATAATACATTACTAAAAGGTAATATGAGCACAAGAATACACTATACAAGTGAAAGGTAAAAAGGCTTCTCTCCAAACTTGTCACACCAGATGGGCCATGGTGTCACAAAAGTTAATATAGTTAAAACAAGCAACCAACGCTAAACACTTTTAAAACAATCATTTATAGACACTCAAAACAATCAGCGCATTAAATTTGCTTAGCATGTACTTATGATTAGAATTAATTAAATAACAAAGGATAGAATCTATGACTGAAATCATAAGTGATCACCCCGCAAATGATGATCAAATTATACCTGCTAATGAAGTATTACCGAGTCACATTCAATTAATGGCAATACCAAATCGTCCAATTTTTCCTCATGTAATGTTCTCCAGAGTTTACCCCAAGAAAGATTTTGAAAAAGAACTTGGTCATTACAAGAATGAAAAAAGTGCTACAATAGGCTTTATAATGCCCCAAGTGGAAGCTGAACACTTAGATCCAGAAAATATTCATCAAATCATTGGTCGCATGGGAACTGTTGCTAAAATTGTCAATATTAGTGAGGCTCCTGATGACCATATTCAAGTAGTTTTTCAAGGACTGCGTAGGTTTAAAAGTTTAAACGTATACCACCAAAATGGCCGTATTTATGCAGATGTTTATTATCCTGAAGTAAAAAGTAAGGGTACAGAAGATGAGTTAAAAGCATTAACGATTGCGATTATCAACTCACTTAAAGAATTAGTGAAACACAATCCTATTTTCAAAGAAGAAATACGTCTATTTTTGAGCCATAACAATTTGGATGACCCTAATGTCTTGGCAGATTTTGCAATCAATATGACTACTGCAGATCGTGTTGAACTTCAAGAGATTCTTGAAACAAAAAATATTAAGCCAAGGTTGGAGAAGGTTCTTTTCCATTTACGAAAAGAACTTGATTTAAATGAGTTAAAAGAAAAAATGACTCGCCAGATTGAAGAAAAAATTAGTAAACAACAACGAGATTTCTTCCTGAGGGAACAATTAAAAGCGATTAAAGAAGAGCTTGGCATGGAAAAAGATGACAAGACAGAATATATCGAAGAACTCAATGAAAAACTAAAAAAATTAACCTTATCTGAGGAAGCAGAAAAAGTTGTTGCTCGTGAAGTTGATAAGCTTAAAATTCTAAATGAACAATCTCCGGAGTATGCACTTTGTCGAAATTATTTAGATCAAATCACAAGTCTACCATGGGGAATCGAAAGCCAAGACAATCTTGATGTAAAACGCGCTCGCGTCGTTTTAGATGAACACCACTTCGGTCTAAAAGATGTTAAAGAGCGTATTTTAGAATTTATGGCTGTTGCGCAATTAAAAGGAACTATTAGTGGTTCAATCATGTGTTTAGTAGGTCCTCCAGGTGTAGGTAAAACCTCATTAGGCCAAAGTGTAGCACAAGCTTTAGGTAGAAAGTTTTTCCGTTTTTCATTAGGTGGTATGAGAGATGAAGCAGAAATCAAAGGTCACCGCCGCACATATATTGGTGCAATGATGGGTAAAATTTTACAGGCAATCAAAAGTTGTGAAACACAAAATCCTGTTATCTTATTAGATGAGTTAGATAAGGTTGGTGCTTCATATCAAGGAGATCCAGCTTCAGCGTTACTCGAAGTTTTAGACCCAGAGCAAAACAATAATTTCCGTGATCATTATTTAGATCTGGGCTTTGACCTTTCCAAAGTACTCTTTATTGCAACTGCAAATGTAACAGATACAATTCCTGCAGCACTATTCGATCGTATGGAAGTCATTGAGCTCTCAGGTTATACTTTAGAAGAAAAAGAACGTATCGCCGAAGATCATTTAATACCTAAATTATTACCTAAGAATGGGTTAACCCCAAAAGACATTGCGTTTACTCCAGCAACTGTTCGTAAAATAATTTCCGATTATGCCCGTGAAGCAGGTGTTCGTGGGCTTGAAAAAGTACTTGCACAATGTACAAGAAAGATTGCAGCAAAGGTTGCTACAAGTAGGAAACACAAAAAGTATCAAGTCACACAAAAGATGCTGGTGGAACTTCTTGGTCAGGCTCGTTTTACTAATGGTGCACTACGAAAGATACAGACAAAAGGAGTTGTAATGGGTCTTGCTTGGACAGCTGTTGGCGGAAAGACCTTGTATATCGAATCTCTGTTAACTCATAATAAGAATGAGATCAAAATTACAGGTCAATTAGGCGACATCATGCAAGAGTCAGCAAACCTAGCAATCTCTTACATCAAGGCAAACGCGGGTAAATTTGGCTTAAACCCAGAACTAATAGCAAAATCAGGTATCCATATCCACGTTCCCGAAGGAGCAACCCCAAAAGATGGTCCTTCTGCAGGGATCACATTAGCCTCAAGTCTAATCTCTGCATTCTTAGCTAAACCTGTTGCTAAAAACTTTGCGATGACTGGAGAATTGACTTTAACCGGCCTAGTATTACCGATTGGTGGAGTTAAAGAAAAACTATTAGCAGCTAAAAGAAATAAGGTAAAAAATATTATCTTCCCAGCTGAGAATAAAAAAGATGTAGATGAACTTTCTAAGGACTTGCACGAAGGTTTAACTCTCTACTTCGTAGAAAGATATCAAGAAGTCTTTGAACTCTTGTTTTAAAAAAAAATGTCCTATCTTTGTGACTGAGCTACTTTTCTTTTTTAAGTTTACGAAATTCCCATGGCGGTATGGGGTGTTTATGCGACCATAGCCCTTTTTTCTTTTTACGAGCGAGTTCTTCTGCATGTAGCAGTTTGTTGTTGTTAGGTTCAAACCATTTTAAATACCAAGCAAAACCATCCGAGACCTGTTTTACATTTATATTTTGATGGCCTACAAACAACCAGGCAATAATGCGTTGATGTTTATCAACCTCGACAACACGCACCTCCACCTGCTGATTGCCTAATAATCGAATCAGGTTTTTCCTTGATTTTTGAGAGAAGTCTTGACCTTTTTCAGGAGCATCAATTCCTCTTAAGCGAACTTCCAGCTTTCCATGTTTTGTAACCAGGCGACAACTATCCCCATCATAAACATAATCAATACGACCGTAATACTTAATATCTTCTGCGTAACTAGATTGCAAAAACTGAATTAAAATAAATAGTATAAAATGCTTTTGCATTCTTCCTCCAGATAAATTTTTGTGCTTGTGGGAGCTTCATCCAGCATTACAGTAATAGCTAAATTTACATCCCTTCTAAAATACCAAAGGAATACAATTATATATGAAAATCTTGATCGCCACCGGTAATCAACATAAAGTAAGTGAAATTTCACAAATTTTAACCCCTTTAGGCTATGAACTTCTGTCAGCAAATGATGTTGGTGGCATTCCAGAGGTCATTGAAGATGGAGATACTTTTGCTGCAAATGCAGTTAAAAAGGCAGTAGAAGTCGCAGCAGCAAAACAATTACCTACTATAGCAGATGATTCGGGCTTAGAAGTTTTGGCATTAAATCGTGAACCAGGTATTTATTCTGCACGCTATGGGGGAGATACCTGTAAGTCAGATCAGGATAGATGCGAATTATTGCTGAGGAATATGTTGAGTGTCAAAAATAGAGGTGCTCGTTTTGTTTGTGTTATCGCAATAGCCACTCCCGATGGCAAAACTGTAACTGCTGAAGGTGAAGTAACCGGTGAAATTTTGCACAAGATGACTGGTAAAAGTGGCTTTGGCTATGACCCAATCTTTCAACCAAACGGTCATGAGCGCTCTTTTGCCCAAATGAGTGGTGAAGAAAAAGATGCAATCAGTCATCGGGGCAAAGCACTCAAACAAGCTTGTAAAGAAAATTTATTTGAGATTTTAAAATAACAAAGGACCCAAACATGAGTAAATCATCCGAATTATTTGCACGTGCTCAAAAAGTAATTCCAGGTGGAGTAAACTCACCAGTGCGAGCATTTAAAGCAGTTGGTAGAACTCCTATTTTCATGGACCATGGTAAAGGCGCACGCCTTTACAGTACTGACGGTGAAGAATTCTTAGAATATTGTGGCTCTTGGGGGCCTCTTATATTTGGACACTGTAGACCCGAAATCTTTAATGCAGTCAATCAAGCAGCCCAAAAAGGAATGAGTTTTGGTACTTGCTGTGAGGCAGAAGTCAAACTAGCGGAATTAATGACTAGTATGATTCCTAACATGGACCAAGTGAGGTTAACAAACTCAGGTACAGAAGCAACGATGACGGCCCTTCGTTTAATACGTGGCACAACAGGCCGTAAAAAAGTAATTAAATTTGAAGGTTGCTACCATGGTCATGCAGATGCATTCCTGGTTGCAGCAGGCTCAGGATTATTAACTAATGGCGTTAGCTCTTCAGAGGGAGTGCCTGAAGAAGTCGTTCAAGATGTATATGTTCTTCCATATAATGATTTGAAGGCAGTACAAGATCTCTGTGATGACATTGGGCCTGAATTGGCAGGTATTTTTGTAGAACCTGCAGCAGGTAACATGGGGTTAATCCCCCCAGTTGCGGGATATCTTCAGGGCTTAAGAGATGTATGTGATAAACATGGCTCATTACTCGTATTTGATGAAGTCATTACAGGGTTTCGCTTCTGCCCTGGAACTTTTGGCATGTATGCGGGTGTATCACCTGACATTACATGTCTCGGTAAGATTATTGGTGGTGGGATGCCAATTGGTGCTTTAGGGGGAAAGCGTGAAGTCATGGAAAACTTAGCTCCCCTTGGAAATGTATATCAAGCTGGGACATTGAGTGGTAACCCTGTAGCTGTAGCTGCGGGTACCGCGATGCTAACTTTGTTAAGAGATGAAAATCCTTATCCTCAAATTAAAGAATTGGGTGACATTTATACAAAAGGAATTACTGACATTCTGACTGAAAAAGGACTGAATTACAATTTTCAAAGACTAGAAGGGCTCTTTACTTTATTTTTTGGTGAAGGACCACAACATAAACTTGAAGATGTAAACCGTTGTGACACTGAAATCTTTGCAAAATGGTTCAGGATGATGTGTGATGAGGGAATTTATTTCTCTCCTTCTCAATATGAAGTAGGCTTTATTTCAGCAGCCCACACAAAAGAAGACATTGTATATACCCTAGAAAAAGCAGAAAAGGTTTTAGCAAGTCTGTAAAAGTTAGCCCGCTCTGATTTGTTACTAAGTAAGGGCGATATAAAAAACTTATATTTTAAGTCGCTACAATCTTCGTTTTCGCCTCAAGAGAATCTATTTTTAAGATTTGCAATTTAATGTTTGAAGTCTTATAATGTAATGAATTTGCCTTGGTTCATCATGATTAAAATAAATCACCGTAGATAGAGGCAATCTAAGCCAAGCATATTGAGGAGATGTAATTTGAATGCTCGCGCTAAAATTCGAAAATTTACACTAATTGAAATGATTGTAGTACTTATCATTGTAGGAACAATGATTGGTATGTCAGTAGGTGTAGTTTCAATCTTAAAAACGAAAGAAACTCCCAAGGCAGGTTACCGCATATTAACTCAAATGATATACGGTTCTCGTTCATATGCTTTAACCAAAAGAAGTTATGTTGCAATTGTTTTGCCAACAAGTTCTAAATTATCAGATGCTCAAGTTGCAAAACAGTTTGCAACGAACGAAAATGGAAACTATGCAATTGCAATCCGCCCATTTACTATTTCTCGCGATTTACAAACATTAACTCCTATTAAAGGTTCAGGATGGCAATACCTGCCTAAAGGGGTTTATCTCGACCTGACAAGTACTACAAATCTGGAAGAGCTTTCAACAGTAACTATTGGTGGTGTAACCAATCAAACATGTGATGCAATCATTTTTAGACAGACTGGTGGTTTAAACACTTTATCTGACGTTGAGAACTTGGTTGTAACAACAGAAGATGGCAAAACAAGTTATGATGTCACAATCAATGGATTAACGGGTAAACCATCCATACCGGAGGCATATAAAAATGATTAAAAAACATACGTTTAATATGCTTGAAATAGTATTCGCCTTAGGCATTATTTCTATTGCAATTTTGCCACTAATAGGAATGCTTCCATCTGGTATTAAAAACCACAAACGTGCTGTTATTAATAATACAACTTCTAACATGGCTGAAACAATGATTTCATTCTTGGAGTATCAAACAAGTCAGAGTTGGGTAGCTATTGAATCAGCCCTTGATGAATCTTTACCAAGTCCAGCAGCAGTGGGTGGATCGCCATTAGATGCAGGATGGGTTGAAGTAGACACCGATTTATTTCCTAATTTGTATTGGGATGGTTCAAGCCCAAAAGTTTTCAGATATTACTTAAAGAATTTTGGAAGTACCGGCACTTCAAAAGCAAAAGAGACCAAAGATGTAAATGCATATGTATCAGTTTGGAAATCTAAAGCTTACTACTGGAATAGTAGTGGCTCTACATTGGAGTGGACAGAGGAAAGTGATTTCTCAGAACGAATGATTCTAAATATAGAAATTAGTTGGCCAGCATCAGCTGAATATTCAAATCGTTTTAAAGAGCTTTATACTTTGGAGATTTCAAATGATGAGTAAGCCATCAATAAGTAAATCCCAAATGACACTTCTTGAATTAATTGTTGCGATGACAATCTTCTTGTTGATTATGTCGTTTATTCTTCAATTAGTGTCTCAGGTTCAACAAGTTACAAGCAAAACTAAAAATAAAAATGAAATTTATGAGCAGCAAGGGATATTCTTTGATATCATTACCGATGATATTGAAAAAATTATCTTGGCAACAAACGCACCTGGTGTAGCAGAAGACTTCAATTATAAATTTGATGAATCTGGAAATCCTGTAGCCTATGAATTTTTCACACAAACAGAATTAGGTAGAGATGCTGGCACTGACCCTCTAGCTGTCCAGAAAGTACGCTATACTTATGATAACACAACAGAGATATTAAAGAGAACAAGTTGGCCTGTTCAAGCAGATGGAAGCACAACTGGAGGTGGAACCGAGGTTGAAATTGTTGAAAATGTTATAGAGTTCAAAATTTTAGGTCGCGCAGGAAATAGTAATGTACCATCTGCGACAACTACCGTGGATTTTATGATTGTTCAATTAAAAATGTATGACCCAAAATTATCAAAATACGAAGCAGGCGAAACTCCAACGATTGATTTTTCCAAAACAATCTTTACAAAAAGCGCTTTTTAAAATATGATGAAAAAACAAACAAAACATTCTAATCTTAAAGCTCGCAGAGGATCAGCTATTATCATTTGTCTCTCAGTAATGTCATTATTATTGATTGTCTGTATGGTTTTTTCATTTGAATCTCGCAATTCTGTAATAAGTTCAACAGGAAATGTTGATCGAGCTAAAGGTCGCCTACTAGAAAAAAGTAATATCAACCGTGTTGTTAGTATGCTAAAAAGAGAATTTGGCCATGGCGAAAACAATAGCAGAGTTCCAAATGGTGATTTTATGCAGTCTGCGCAGGCATTTTACACTGTTGATTCTGGTGGAAGCACAAATTGGGCAAACAGACGCTATGTCATATTTGGACAATATGGCTCTTCTCTAACACAGCTTCCTCCTTCCGCTGATACATCTGTTCTATTTAGGGGTAATTTTTTCTTTGATACAAATGCTGGGAATATCTTGCCAATTCTTCCAACTGATGACTTTCCTGACAACGCAACAGTCAACCCCTATTGGATATCTATTTATGTAACAAACCAAAATTTTTTGGGCATCCCAAATTATGACACAGAACTAATTGGCTTAAGTAGTTTTACTATTGAGGATCGAACAGGGTTAATTAATCTATATGCAGATTATGCAGATACAGATATTATTTATGAAAGATTGCTAAACTTTCCTTCTGCGACAAAAGCTACTTTAAATACGGATACAGGTTTAGGTTCATTATACTCAGTTGGAAATGAATTAAAAAGTAGTTTTAACTCGATATCTGATACCCAAAATATTGCCTTATATGTTAACCCATATTCTGTTGCAACCCCAGAACAATTCGTCGTGATACCAAGCAGTGGTTCTGACGCACCAATCGTGCGTAACCGCATTAACATAAATTCGTTTACTGATAGTACTCCTAACGAGATATACAATTTTCTTTTGACAGGAGATACAAACCTAACAGACCCTTCAACAGAGGGATTTTCACCTTGGCTGCAGCATCTACTAGATAAAGGTCAGATTAATGTGACAAAGATGGAAGAAATTTACACACTTGCGGGACAAGCAACGGTAAATATAAAAGAGTGGACCGACAGGGATAATAGTGCAACTTGGGTTGGGAATGTATTAGCAGATGGTACTTTTACTGCAACTGAATTACTTCTAAATGACTCTTCTCTAGTTGCTGGTTATAACAAAATTGTAATAGGTGAAAATGACCGTTTTTACCTAGCACAAATTGATGTAATTCCAACGTTGACCATGACGTCACCTGGACCTCCTGCATTTCAAGCAGATGTTACAGCAGGAGTAGAAGTTGCCCTTTTTGCTCCAGGTAATCGCGTTGTGGGTGATATTGACAGTGTAGTTGTTGAAGCCAACATAAAATATGCTTTTAATGTTGCTTCTGGGGGTAATCCAGATATAAGTAACGAACCTTCAACAGACTTTACCTTTACACTAACCAGTAGTAATTTTACAGACAACTCTGCGGGTTTATTTACTACCAACTTCTCAGGTTCACCAGTTTCGGGTACAGCCAGTGGAACTTCAGTAATAGGAGCTTCTACTAGTGACTTTGATGTAACTGTTCAGACAATCGAGATAAAAAGTGTAACAATTAATTATTCTACCGGTTCTAATTCAGAAAGTATTATTTACCCTAACAATGGTCCATCTACGTTAGCAAGTATAGATCCAGGTGGAGGAACACCTCCAAAAGAGATTTCCGGCTCTCTTAGCCAAGACTATCAGGCTGGAATTTATGCTGATTTAAGTTCGGTTGATGACTTGTCACAGCAATACACTCTCGTTGATGATGCGCCAATATTCCTAAAGAAAGATTTAGCAATTGGAAGCTCGTTATCCAAGGAAACGGGACAAACTGCTTGGAGTGATGGTATATATAATAGTATTGATTTTACAGGAACTGATTTAACAACTTGGTCTGATTTAGCAAAGATTCCAAGCGGATTACGTCGTATAAATTCTGACACAGACTTGTGTGGAAGATCAATTCGCCTATGGACAGGTAAAGACGACAGCGATGATCAAAGTGAAAGTGGTATTTTGGCAATGTTCAAAATTAATGATGAGACTGAATCATGGGGTCGTTTCAATCCTAATAGTTACATAGTACACCCAAGTGATGCTAATTTAACACCTGTAAATTTATTTCTTGAAGCAGCAACTCCAACAGGCAGAACAATTACCTCATGGGATGTAGACCTTCAAAATGATATTACCGCTTCTCCATTTAAGAATAGAGGAAGACTTATGGATTATATCGGTGTAGCAAATACAGCAGATGATGCATCTGTTTTGGCTGATATTGATCGGTTAATTGCAAACTTAGAAGTTCGCAACAACTATATGCATTTAATTTCAACGATTTATACCGTTAAAGATTGGGCTACAAACCCCTTAAAAACAAATGATCCAAACTATTTTCAACATGACATGGATAAAGATGGAGTTTATGAATCTCATGCTGTATTAGATTACTTGAATAGGTCTTTAATTGTGATCCACAGAGATACGTTTACAGATTCAATCACTATTTTAGATAGGATTCCTATTTATGAAGATTAATTATCTAGTAANCGCATTTTTAACAAGTTACATTTTACTATTTCCAGCCACTTTTGCTCAGTCAAAAAGCAAAGGATATGCAATGAGAAATGGAATCTATGTAATCACTGAAAATAGGCCAAAAGGGCGAGAATCTGCACATAAGTGGCGAATAAAGTGGGTTAGTCGAGGAATTTGTACCTATTATGTTGTAAGAGACTTAATAAAAGATGTTTCTAAGTTAAAGCGAAAAAATGAACTAGATTTACAGAATTTAAAATCCAATCCACAAAGTAAGGCTTATATCTATGCAAAGCGTTTAGACGGATGGTATGTTGCGCAACTTGAGCAATTAAACAAAATGCAGCCAATTTTACAGGAACGCTTTTCATTAATAAATCGTACAGGTGCTGAAAGAAATACACGTATACAAGAAATGCACGAAGAGCTGCGTAAACTCGGTCGCCAATTTTATAATATATACAGATCTAAACCTAAGAAAGATTCAAGGAAATAATGAAACGTATTCATAAATCTAACTTTAGCTTAATTGAGCTATTGGTTGTTGTAGGGATTATGGCTCTACTTTCAGGAATGATTTTTATGGCTGTTCCAGCTATAAAGAAAAAATCAAGAGATAATGCAAGTAAAGCGATGATGATGTCATTGGTTGATGCACTTGAGCAATATTATTCAGAATGGGGGTTTTACCCAGATAGTCTAGGATCTAGTAATCGTATTTCTAAAACTTCTCTAGAGACCTTGAAAAGTCAAAATGGTGAAAACTATATTCAAGCAGATTCTGGCGACATGCGTTATGTTAGTGGGTTTCTTGTTGACTATCACAGTGATGATAATTACTTCTACTATGAATCTCCAGGAGTAATTAATACTGAAGGCTTTGATATTTGGTCAGCAGGTGCGGATGGTAATAATGAGGGAAATACCTTGGGAACAAATGACGATATCAAAAGTTGGGATCGTAACTATTAAACAAAAAGCATTGACTTTGGCGTTATTTGGCTCAAACTATAGCTAAATGTCTAAAACATATCATATGCAAATAAACAAAAAAGGCCGAGAACCTTTAACTTTACATAGTTATTGCTAAAGTATTCTTTAATAGTTGATAGAATAAAGAAGAGATTTTAATATGTCAGAAAAAGTTTATGAGGGAAGCTATGTAGCTTCAGGTTTAAAAATAGGTGTTGTATGTGGCCGCTTTAACGAACTATTTACAACCCGATTAGTAGAAGGTGCAAAAGATGTATTTGTACGTTCTGGCGGAAATTTACATGACTTTGAAGTTGCTTGGGTTCCTGGCTCCTTTGAGGTTCCACTTATATGTGAAAAACTTGCTAAAAAAGATACCTATGATGCTATTATTGCATTGGGCTTGGTGATCACAGGAAAAACTTCACACGCAGACCATATCAATTCAATGGTTGCTTCTTCTATTGGTGATATTTCACGTAAATATGAATTACCAGTCGTTTATGGCGTTGTAACTGCCGAAAATCTAGAACAGGCGATGGAGCGTGCTGGCACAAAGCTTGGAAATAGAGGTTCCAGTGCTTGTCAAACAGCAATTGAGATGGCAAACTTAATCAAACAAATTGACGCATAATTTCTTTTAAAAACAAAAAAAACCAAGATAGTCTTGGACTAATCCACACATGGAGATATAAATGAAAAAAACACTTTTTACTGCACTACTTGCCGGAACAGTTCTTGTAAGTAATGCACAAGAAGGAACTGATACCCCCACTCAACTTCCTGTAGAGCCTGTAGAAAAAGAGCTACCATATGAAAAAACTATAGATAATATGGCATATATGATTGGTGTACAAATTGCGATGCAAATGGAACGCTCAGGAATTGAAGGTCTAAATGTTGATGTGCTACGTCAAGGATTCCAAGATACGAAGAAAGGTGAAGGCAAGATAGCTTTGGAGGATTTTCAAAAAATTGCGATGACATTTGAACAAGAGCTGCGTGAAAAGGCACAAGAGGTCGCAAAAATTGAGAATGCAAAAGGGAAAATATTCCTCGATGAGCTAAGTAAAAAAGAGGGTGTAAAAACAACTGCCAGCGGTCTTCGTTATGAAGTTATTAAAGCTGGAGAGGGTGAAGCAAAACCACAGTTAACAGATTTAATTACTGCACATTATAAAGGTACAACAATGGACGGTGAAGTATTTGATTCTTCTGAAGGTAAGCCACCATTAACAATGCCTCTTGCACAACTAATCCCTGGTTGGAAGGAAGCATTCCAACTAATGAATAAAGGTGCAAAGTGGAAATTATACATTCCTTCTAGTCTTGCATATGGTGACATGGGTGCACCACCTAAGATCAAACCTGGTGCAACATTAATTTTTGAAGTAGAGCTGCTTGATTTCAAAGCAGTCCCTCAACAACCACAAGGTTTACCTCCTGGGATCCAGTTACAGTCTGAACCACAATAAAAAAATGTTTTTAGCCTCCAACTAATGTTAAATAGTTGGAGGCTTTTTTTTTAGATATCAAAAAATGGACAATAACGAAAAACGTAAAATTCAATTTTTAGCAGGCATTGTAGCAATTACCTTTATTGTTTATGCCAAATGTATCGCTTACCCATTTGCCCAATACGATACTTCAATATACCTTTCTAATAACGATACTATTACGAACTCAAGTTTAGGAAACTTCTTCAAAGTTCTTAGCGGTCAAGTACACAACAAAGAAACACTTTTTATACCTATCTTTTACCTAAGTTTTTTTATAGAATTTTCTCTTGGTTTTTCTTATAAATTAATGCATTTCAACAATATATTATTGCATATTATAAACTTACTTCTTTTATACAAAGTTTTGAATTATTTCAAATTTAGCTTCATTACATTAGTCATCACCATATGTATTTACGCATTACACCCAATTCAGGTAGAGTCTGTAGTTTGGCTGATGGGTAGAAAAGATTTATTGGCTACATTTTTTTTATTACTTTCTATTTGGACGATTCTTCAAAAAAACAATAAATATGTATATATATCCTCTATTTTATTATTTATTTTAAGTTGTTTAAGTAAACCTGTAGTAATAAGTTTATCCCCTCTTATGGTCGTTTTATTTTTTACTAATGGGAAATCCATCCAAAAGGCAATTATCAAAACAATTCCGTATATTTTGATAACAATTTTATTTTACTTAATTAACATGACTGATACCCAGCGACCCTATGCAGAATTTCATAGTTCATATATTCTTCAACTATTCACACATATTACTGAACGATTTTTTTTGATAAAGTCCCTCAGCCCCATGTATTTTTGGGAATATCTAGATAAAGAATCAATGATTCTTGGCGGTATCACTATTTCAGGACTTTTAGTACTGGCAATTATTTCGTTAAGAAAAAAATATTACCTAATATTTTGGACAATATGTTTCTTAGCTTTAAGCATGCTACCATTGCTATTTATAGTTATAAAAGTAAATCGAACGTTTTACACTGCTGATAGATACTTGTACATACCAATGATTGCTATAACTATTCTTTTTAGTTTTATAGTTTCAAAAGTTAGAAATGATATAATGAAGCAATTGATTCTAGGAGGCGTCAGTATTATATGTATTTACCAAACTTGGAACCAAATTAATATTTGGAAAAGTAATGCGACCTTATGGTATAGTATCGTTAGTAAATTTCCTGATTCATACTATGCGCAAATGAACTATGGTAGGATGCTTCAAGCAAATAAAGCTCAACAAAAAGCAATCAAGCATCTAGAAATTGCTTATCAAATCTCAAACAAAAAAAAGCAACCAAGTGAATACTTAGTTGCCGCTTATTATTATAATAAAAACTATAAAAAGGCTCTACCGATAATAAATGAAATGATTGAAAAAGAGCCTACAAGTGAAAATTATTTATTAAGAAAATTATATATACTAGATAAAATCAATGAAGAAGAAGAACTTAGTGATCCCTTAAAAGAAGAGTACTTAAAGACTTTAAAAAGGTTAATAGAGATCAATCCAAATTCGGACTTTAAAAATAAGATTAGTAAGTAATTAAAAAGATGAAATTGTTTCGATTCCGTTCGCTGCAGCAAGTTCAAGGTCTCCATCTTTTAAATACCCCCAATCAACAAGGATGAGATTTAGGCAATGGATATTTTCATTTGCAACTTTTAATAAAGTGGGTAGACGATCTTCATAAAAAGAAATACTTTGATCAGGAAACTTAATACGTAAATCTTTCAAAGTTTGTTCTTTAGGCCCTGATTCCAAACCAAATATATTATCATCTGGTATATTTATTCCAGCAGCGTTAGCAAGCGCTACTGCAAAACGATGTCCTTTTGTAGTAATAATATAAAAGGGTTCTTGCAAATCTTTAATAAAGTTTATAGCATGAGGGTAAAAATCATGCACCGCTAACCAAGACTTAAGGTCTCCCTGAATCCACTGATCACGTACATTGCCATATACAGATTTTAAATAATCGGAAGAATATTCATGCTCATTGAGCCAAGCTTCTAAAAAATGGTCATAGTCTTTGGTTATTTCTACAGCATCAATTCCTTTGGCTAACATCGCTACAATAAAAATGCTTTCCCAACCAGTGTGCAAACAAGGACGAACAACCCTGAAATCAGCTAATAGTTTTTTTGTAGGTTCAATAAAATTCCCTGAAAGTTCTGCAATTGCTTTAACTCCTGAGTAGGCAGTTTCATTTGAGCTATCACAAACAACACCATCGAAATCGAATGCATAAATTGTCACTCCATATCTCCATAATCAATAATTTTATCTATATAGGGTTCAAGCATTTCCTGTTTTCCTAGAGTCACGCCACGGATCATCCTTGCCTCATCAAAAGTTTTTGGCCGCTTCATAGAAAGTTCATGCAACATCTTGTCTGACAATATTTGCTGAGGCTTTCGTTTCCAACTTTTGGCTTGTTGAATTCGAATCTCAGAAAGTTCACGAAATAGTCCGTCAGCAGAATGCTCTAACGCTTGAGGCTTCAATTTCTCCTCTGGAACATTTTTTTGACCAGTAGCTGCTCGTTCATTTTGAAGCCATCCCTTAATGACAGTTAAAAATGGAGTTAGATACCATTTATTCCGTGGTCCAACTCCCGAAATTCGCAGAGCTTCGCCTTGGTTTGTTGGCTTTTTTTCAGCAAATACATGAATTGTCTTATTGCTAAATACCATGTAAGACTGAACTCCTCTATCTTCAGCAATTTTATCACGCAGCCTCATGAGGACTGAGTATAAAGATGATGGAGCATAATTATCTCTATTAGAAGTTTTTATTGATGTTCCCTTACAATTATCACAACATGAACAAGACCAATTATTTTGATCTTCACCAAAATAATTCATCATAAAGCTTTGCCGACACTTGTGAGTACCAGGATATTTGACCATGTCATCCAGGCGGTTTCTCTCAATCTTTTCATGTTTTTGCAACTCTGAAAAATCAATAGATGGTTGTTTAACATCTGGCTGCAGAAGCGTGACACCGCGCCCTGCAAAAGGTGGTGTCCAAGCAACATGTGTACCATTTAAATCTCTTAGTACTCGTTTTACTTTTCCCTCATCAAGACCAACGATTTGAATCATATCGTAATAACTAAGTTTCACGCCATCTGTTAAAAGATCTCCGAAACGTGTACAAATTCGATTTAGAAATAAGCCACGTTGTGTTTTGATTTGAAAGAGTTGCATAAGCTGTTCAGCAGGGCGAAGAATCTTTAATTCCCCAAAGTGCTCACCACTTAAACCTCGTTGAAGAACTTCTGCTTTTTCTAATAAAGTCAATGCGGTTGCAACCTGCGTTGCCCCTTTACATGCAGAAACAGCCTCAGCGATTTCTTCTTGTGTAGCTTCTAACTCCAACGATTCTTTGCGTTTACTCTGCGCACAAAGATATCTCCAAACACCAAAAACCACTTCTTTTGGTGGATGACTCATATCAATAAAAAATTCATATATATAACGGTCTGCATAGGAATGTAATAAAATACAATCTGCTTCTTGATTATCACGACCAGCACGGCCTGCTTCCTGATAATACGCCTCAATACTNCCAGGCATATTTACATGAATCACTCGGCGCACGTCTTTACGGTCAATTCCCATACCAAAGGCATTTGTTGCAACAATAACTGGATCTTCAGCAGCCATAAAATAATCTTGAACTGCGTGACGTTCTTCATCTGGCATCCCAGCATGATATTTGTGACATTGTAAGGTATCGCCTACCTCTTCAACCATCTTACGAGTCGAAGCATAGATAATTGTAGGCATTTTTTTACGTAAAAGACACTCAAGTTCACGAAGTCGATCCGCTTTGCTCTTACACTCTTTTACTTGAAAATTCAAATTAGGACGTTTAAAACCACTAACGAAAGTAAGCATATTTTCACGTTTCAAGACCTCTTGAATATCTTTTTGAACAACTGGTGTTGCAGTTGCAGTGAAAGCGCAAACTTGACTTAAGTTGAGATGCTGTATGAATTCACCTAAACGAGCATACTGAGGCCTGAAATCATGTCCCCATTGTGAGATACAATGAGCCTCATCAATGATAAACATCTCTGGTGGAAAGCTTTTGATTGTTTCAATAAAGTTTGAAGATGTAAACCGTTCAGGAGCAATATACAAGAGTTTAATACTCCCTGCTTTTAGGTCAAACATCACTTGCTGACGTTGTCTATTAGACATGGTTGAATTCAAACAAGCCGCGGGGATCTCTTTACTCACAAGAGTATCGACTTGATCTTTCATTAGAGAAATCAATGGAGAAACAACAATTGTATAACCAGGTTTCATTAAGGCTGGAAGTTGATAGCATAAAGACTTACCAGCGCCTGTAGGCATCACGACAAAAACATCATTACCGTTGAGCACTTTCTCAATCACATCATCCTGTCCCTTCCTAAATTGCTCATAGCCAAAGTACTTTTGAAGTGCTTGATTTGGCGTAAATTGGTCAGGAGTCGAAAGGATCATTTTATTTTATGTAGCCTTTCTTTGCGCAACTTTATTTCATGTTGTCTATCAGCATTAATATGTTCAATGAGGGTTCCAAGTCTCATTTTAGAAGACATCTCGGTTTGCATTGCAAGCATTGGCCATTGACCGATTTTTTTATAAGCCATGATCACTTGCTTTATGATCTGTGAATTTCCTTCGCTAAATAAGATAAAAGAATCCCCTGCTCCAGCAATTTGCATTTCATCTCTAATAGTATTGCTTTGGTAAACACTTTTTGTTCCATGTTCAAATACATTTCCAACCGTTCGATAGAGGTCACGGTGAGACAGATAAATGGGTGTAGGTAGTTTTAAAAATTGGGCTAATTGCTGATTACGAATCCAAAAGTCGTGGCTTTTAGGGAAACAGGCTAGTTGTATTGGATTACTCATTATTTTTCTCTTTTGCTTCATTCCAAAATTGATCTAATTCTTCTAAAGTAAATTCTTCAAATTGTTTGCCCGATTTTTTAACACGGTCTTCGACATGACGAAAGCGGTTTTCGAATTTCTTTGTCGTATACATAAGTGCATCATCCGCATGGCAATCAATAAACCGCGCTACATTAATACACGAAAACAATAAATCTCCTAATTCTTGTTTAGCTTCATTATTATTTTCATCTTTAATTGCCCTACGAAGTTCATCAAGTTCTTCAGCAATTTTGTCCAAAGGACCGTTTACATCATCCCAATCAAAGCCCACTTTTGCTGCTTTTTTCTGAACCTTATGTGCACGTTGAACAGCGGGTAAGCCTTTAGGTATTCCATCTATCAAAGAAGTCCTTGCTTGAGTCCTCTTTTCTTGTTGCTTTATCTTGTCCCATTGCTTGACTACTTTCTCTGCGTTATCAATATCACCACTCCCAAATACATGCGGATGACGACGAACAAGCTTTTCGCAAAGGTGTCTTGATACACGCTCTAAATCAAAACGATCTTCCTCAGAGGCCAATTGACAATGGAATACGATTTGTAGTAATACATCTCCAAGCTCATCTGCCATGGCTTCATCATCTTCTTCGTCAATTGCATCAATTAACTCATAACATTCTTCTACCANGTATTGTTTCAAAGTTTGGTGGCTTTGTTCTAAATCCCAAGGACATCCACCATCAGGGTTTCTTAATGATGCCATGATTTGAAGTAGATCGGTAATCGCACTTTGGCTTGGATAGTTTTTTAACTGTATCATTTTATCTTCTCTTAAGTGGCGAATAGCCTTTATTGTGGCGTTCACGATTCACCTTTGCTAATAACTGCTGATCCCTCATCAACACTTTATTCAAATTACCTGTTGACCAGCCCAATGCATTGGCAGCATTTTTTACGCTCCATTCATTCTGCGCAAATGAATCCAAAATAATAGCAACTAATTTAGGGTATTGTGGGTTCTTAGCATTTAAAATATTACTTCCATTCCAAACAGGTGCCTCATCACTTCGCAAGTGATAAGCAATGGCAATGCGTAAGCGTTTTACTGCTTGCTCTTTATTTTTATGCTGAGAACGGTCTTCATCTGCTTCAACACTCACATCTAAGTCTTTAATTGTTAAACGAACAGCACTATCACGGCGGTTGCGGTGTTGCCCACCAGGACCAGAAGATCGGAATTGCTCTTGGCGGCACAATTGTAGGAGCTGCTGATCAGTGAAATCTAGCCACTCATCTCGGCTATGCTCAATACTCATGAGTTTTATTCTCGCTCCTGAAATTATTTTAGTTAACTGGGTAATAGATCAAAGTTGGCTGATAACCAACTCGCGATAGAGGCTTGTACCAGGCTTAAATTTTGGACATGAGGTGCATGGCTACATGTTCCGATAGAATGATGCTTTACATAGGAGGAAACCTCTTGTAGTTGATCTCCGACCTTATGATATTTCGAGTCTTCAGTTCCACTTATGTACAATACTGGAACTTCAAGGTTCTTCCATAAATCCTCATGATATTTCTGTTGTGAACTGGAAAATGCTAATAAAGCTTGCGCTAATTTCAGAGGATCATGTTCAAGTTTTTTACGAATCAACTGAGAATAAGCTGGTGCTTCTTTTATTCCTTTGAAGAGTAAAGCATTATACCATTCATCTAAAAATTCTGCAAAATCTTCTTTCATTAACTTTGTTGCAATTTTTTGATCAATAGACAATCGCAATACTTGCTCTTCACTATCTTGAAAACCAGGGTGCGCCCCAATTAAAACCATACCTGCAACTTGGTCTTTAATTAAAGGATATAACTCAATTGCGATTCTACCTCCCATGGAATAACCAACTAAAATCTGCTTACGCCAAGATTGATGGGTTAGCTCTTTTAGATCTTTGGTAAGCTTTTTGAGGTTCATGTTAGGTGAAATAGGTAGTTCATGCCCAGGGATTTGCATTGCTTGAATAGGCAGTTTGTAGGCCTCAACTAAGGGTATCAAATCATCAGAAAATCCCATAAAACCATGAAGCAAAGTAAAACAGTAATGTGTAGTCATAGCCGACTATTGATTCGCTTTCTTTTGTTGTTTTTTCTGCACACGGACAGCTTGAAAAAAAGCTTGAATTAATTCTTTATTCTGTTCTTCAAGAACACCACTTTTAACTTCTACATTGTGCAACATTCCTTCAAATCCAGTAATATCCAATGCTCCACCTGCACAACCATAACGACGATCTCGAAGTCCAAATACCAAGCGCCCCAATTTTGCATTCACCATTGCGCCGGCACACATGGCACAAGGTTCTTTGGTTACAAACAAAGTACATTCTTGCATACGCCAGTCACCTAGGGCTGCGGATGCTTGTGTAATGGCAAGTATCTCAGCATGGGCGGTTGCATCTTTTAACATCTCCACCTGATTATATGCTTGAGCAATGACCTGTCCTTGATGAACAACGATTGCTCCAATCGGCACTTCACCTTGTTCAAAAGCACGTTCTGCTTGTCGATAAGCAATTCGCATATAGTCTTCATCAGATCTAATCAAAAATGTTTCTTCATCCATCATCTTTAATTAACTCTGAGAAATAGGGTACAACAACATAAGGGCCTTCATTGATTGATGTATACAAAATTTGTTCTGTATTTCCAACAATCACTGTATGGTAGTTTTCCTGGTTGCGAACTGCTAATACGACTGTACCAAATTCTTGGATTCGTTGTTTGGCCAGCTCCTGCAGCTTTAAAAACAAATCAAGCGATTTAACAGATGCCTTTCCTTGTGGGTAAAACGCAGGCTCATCTTCAATCACAAGGCCAATGAGATGTCGCTTATTACTAAAGAGTTCAACTGCTAATGCTCCTGGCGTCTCATTTTTTATTTTGATTTTACCTACATACTCAGATGTATTCATACTTTGAAGACGCTTATCTGCCTCGGAAAAATTGGCATAACCGACTACATTTCTGGGATCATTCTGATGATCCATTTTTTTAATATCATAGGGATGAGCTCTATTTTGGTATACACGGTATAAAATCGAAATACCTAATAAACAAGCAAGAAAAAGTATTGAAAAGTGTTTAAACAAAGGGGAACCTCATCAAAGTTTAAGGGACCTTCAGAATGGGCCCAGTTTCTAATATACGCCCACATAGAATGATGACCAATGCAGTAAGTAATAAATACGGAAAATATTCATTCCAATCAGTGTAACTATTTTCTTCCCAATTAGTTGTTTCTAGCTGATTTATACCATCCATAACATCCTTGAAGCTTTCCTCACCTTCCGCAGCATAATATTGACCACCCGTGATTTCAGATATTTTTTTTAGCATACTAGGATCAAATCCTTCTACCTGACGCCACCGTGAACTCCAAAAATTCTGGACTTTACGAAAAGCATAGGGGCTTCCAATTCCTACAGTATATACCTTAATATCAAACTCTTTTGCAGCTTCCGCTGCTTCTTCAGGAGTAATGCTAGCAGGTGCTGTATTTTCTCCATCGGTGAAAAGTACTAAAATTTTTCTTTTAGCTTTTGAATCTTTTAAGCGCCTTGTACCAGCTGCGATAGGTGGAGCAAATCGCGTAGAAACAGCTCCATTCATACCAATTTTTAGATTTTTTAGATTGGCAACCAAAAAGTCATGGTCGAGAGTAGGAGGACATACAGTGTAAGTATTTTCAGCAAAAATAGTTAAGCCTATACGATCGTTCGGCCGCATTTCAACAAAACGCTTTAGCTCTAATTTAGCCATTTCTAAGCGGTTGTTTGTTTCCTCATCTTCTAATATCTTCAACAATTTCTTTTCACCTAACTCAGTAGCATTAGGAAGATCAATTGCTTCCATACTGCCAGAAACGTCTAAAGCTAACATAATATCAATACCATCGGCTCGACGAATTTGATGGTCAACACCAAAACGTGGGCGCGCAAGTGCTATAATCATCAACAATCCAGCTAAAGAATAAAGGATCGTTGGTATTTTCCCCATCCAATGTGGGAAATTAAGGTCACCTTTAAATAGAATCCGCTTCATATTACTCACCTCAATTGAAGGAGCGCGGCGAAGACAATTCACTACAAGCAAAACAAGTAGCAGAGGAATAAGAAGTAGCCCCCCTGGGTTAGCAAATGTCATCCCAGTAAAAAGATCAAGCATGGGCTGCGTAAATCTCCGTATTAGTATATAAAGGGTGCAGATTTTGAATTAGTCGACTCGTTAAGTTAATTAAGTTCAAAATATCTTCTGGTGTTGGATCATCTTTTGAAAATGAATAATGGGTTGCTTCACGCAAGAACTCTCGTACGGCCTTATCTGAACTGTCATCTAAAAAGCGAGTGAATTTTTCATAACACTCCTCTTGTTTCAATTCTTCAACAGACTGTAATGAGACTTTAAAAGTGGATAGCAAATATTGGTTAAAAATGTGCAATAATTGACTTGCGACTTCAGCAGGGTTTGATAGGTCTCCTTCTTCTATTTCCAATAGGCGGAGCTGAGCACGTTCTTCAGGCATTACACCGGGTTTAGTTTTTAATGATAAACGCCACATCACAACAACGGACATGATAAGTAGAATACTCAAAAACATCCACTGTTCCCAGGGAGCATTCTCATCCTTTAATGATGAATTCACCTTTACCTTGGTCATCATTAAACGAGGGTGGTAATTTTCTGAAAAATGCTCAAAACTTACAACTTTTATACGACATTCAGGTAAAGTTAAAATTTCATCGCCAACCGTAATATAAGCTTCGGGTAAAGCAACCAGGCCTAGAATAGGCCGAGCAATCTCTAACTCATAATATTTATTAAGAAAATCTGCGCCTGTTTGCTTCCAACGATACGCGGTTCTACCTGGTACTTTTAAAGGTAAAGTTTCTACCTTCATCAAATAAGGAACAACGACTTTAAACACAGTCACGGCTTGTTCACCCAGAGCTGCCTCTGATGTTGCCGAAACAAGCTCAACGGAAACATCTTCATGACTTACACGACCATACCAAATCGTGCCTAAAGTCAAAATAAAAACGGCACATAAACCAAATAAAATTGCTTTCTTCATTAATCAACTACTTCAAATACATTAAAAATAGAAAAAAATTCACTATTATAGTACCCTTAAACGAAGCAATTTCAAAAATTTGTTTAAAACCTAGTTCATGAAGTTCGACCCAGCCTCGTAATTCTTTGAAATATAGTAGAGAGCTGGTGCAAGTTTAGCTCATGTGAAATCTTCTAGAAAATTTGTTAATTTTGAATAACGAAATGAAAAACAAGTGTTATATTTTTTTAGGCATATTGAACTGCTGGAGGAACTATAGAATGCATTGAGAAGGGGCGCTCAATCATAATGGATCCATCATGCACTAAAAATACTAAATTCTATATATCCAGGAGGCCACTATGATCCATAAAGCACTTTTAAGTATCTGCTATCTGACTGCATGCGTTAGTACTGCTTTGGCAGAACGCCCACAATGGGAACAAGATTTGTTACCAGAAGATGATGATTGGAAAAAAACAGAACAAGTTTTTCGTTTTAATAATGGAACAGAGCCAGAATCTTTAGATATTCACCTTGCGACTGACTCAGCAAGTATTCGACTACTTCTATCACTTTACGAAGGCTTAACTGTTTTAGATCCGCTATCGCTTTCGCCGCAACCTGGACTTGCTGCATCTTGGGAAGTTTCAGATGATCAAAAAACGTGGACATTTAAACTACGAGCAGGCCTTAAGTGGAGTGATGGTTCTACAATAACAGCGAAAGATTTCACCTATGCTTGGCAAAGAGCTTTAACTCCAGCCACAGGTTGTAGCTATGCTAATATGCTTTTCTTTATCGAAAATGCCGAAGCATTTTTCAAAGGTGATCTGCCCTTTGATAAGGTAGGAGTAAAAGCTATTAACGACCAAGAACTTCAAATAAAATTAAAAGGGCCGACGCCTTATCTTTTGGATATTTTATCTTTCCCGACTTTCTTTCCTTTAAACCGAAAAGTAGACAGAAGTGATGTAGCTTGGAGTAAAAAAAACCATATTAGCAATGGCCCATTTATTTTAAAGGATTGGAAAGTACGTGCTCGAATGACCTTGATTCCCAACCCACACTATCGTGATCGGGAAATTGTAAAACTAAAAGAAATTCATGTTTTACCACTCGATAATATGAATACTGCCTATCAAATGTTTTTAAAAGGTGAACTAGATTGGTTACCAACGATACCACAAGCAAGGTTTGAAGAAGTTCAAAGACACCCAGATTATTATGTTGCCCCCTATTTTGGTACATACTTTATTCGCTTCAATGTGGAACAGCCGCCATTTGATGATGTAAAAGTTCGCCAAGCACTTGCTTATGGAACTAACAAAAAACAAATTACAGGTGAAATATTGCGTGGTGGACAATTTCCTGTAGGTAATTTTTGTCCTAAGATTCCTGCTATAGGATACGAAGCTCCAGCAGGTCTACCATACGATTTAAACAAGGCGAAACAACTAATAGCTGCGTCAAAATATGGCCCAGGTAAAGTGCCAATGCCGAATGTCAGTTACCTTTACAATACAAGTGAAGCTCATAAAATTGTTGCTGAAGCACTAACACAACAATGGAAAGAAAAATTTGGCATTAGCATGATTGCCCAAAACATGGAATGGAAAGTATTTTTAAAAGAGATGAAAAATCTAAATTTCCAAGTCTGCCGCTCCAGTTGGATTGGTGATTATGGTGATCCATCTACATTTTATGATATCTTCCTGTCATATAGTGGCAACAATCGAACAGGTTGGGCAAACAAAGAATATGATAAATTGGCAGAAAAAGCAAGCCAGGAATCAAATACACAAAAACGTCTAAATTATTTCAAACGAATGGAAGTCATTTTAACGCAAGAAGATTGTCCTATTCTCCCCATATATCGCTATGTTTCACAAGGTATGATCACAGAAGATGTATTTGGTTTAGAAATGAATTTCCGCAACTTAGTTTACTTAAAATATATCTGGCTGGAGAAAGAATAGTTGCTGCAGATTGCGCTCAGAAGAATCGCCCTAGCACCGATCACCCTATTTGTATTAGTTAGTTTCACATTCCTCATGATCCGCCTAGCTCCTGGTGGACCATTTGACGGTGAACGCGAACTACCGCCTGAGGTGATCGAAGCATTAAATGAGCAATTCTATCTGGATAAACCACTTCCAAAACAGTACCTAAATACACTCAAGCAAGCCATAACTTTTGACTTTGGTTCTTCAATGAAACATCGGGATCGAACCGTTCGTGAGATTATAAGGGAACATCTACCAAATAGTATAAAGTTAGGTGCATTGGCAATCTCTATCGCAATATGTGTAGGACTTGTTGCGGGCATGACTGCCGCTCTAAATGCTAACAAATTTGGTGATTGGGGAACAATGCTTATCTGTGTTATTGGCATCAGCCTACCAACTTTTGTATTTGGCCCTATCCTACAATTAATCTTTGGGATGAAACTTAAATGGCTTCCTATCGCGGGTTTTGAAACTCCAAACCAAATTATATTACCTGCAATTACTTTAGCTCTTCCCTTTTCTGCGCGTATTGCACGCTTGGCTAGGACTGGTTTCCTTGAAGTATTAAAAGAAGATTATGTAATGTCAGCCAAAGCTCGTGGATCCAGTATGGCCCGTATCTTGATACAGCACGTATTACCTGCGGCAGTAAGGCCAGTCGTAAGCTATTTAGGACCTGCAATTGCTGGTATCGTCACTGGGTCACTTGTCGTTGAAATGATTTTTTTAATACCGGGCTTAGGCCGCGAATTTGTTGAAGGTGCGCTGAACCGTGACTATCCATTAATCATGGGAACAACCTTCGTGTATGGAAGTTTTATTATTTGCTCTAATTTAACGGCAGATCTGTTAAATCGCTGGTTAGATCCACAGAGTAGAGGAGCAGAAGAATAATGCTAGAAAGTCATACCCCTTTTCAAATTTTTTTAAAGCGCTTCTTTTCTCATAGGTTGGCGTTGATTGGAAGCTTTTTTTTAATTGCAGTCGGGCTTGGTGTCGTCTTGATCCCTGAAATCTCTCCAACAGATCCATCGACGACTCGGCCATGGTTAGGTATGAGCCCACCAGGGACACAATTTCCATTGTGTCTCAGTGAAAATCAATTTAAAATTAATGAAGATCCCCTCACTTCCCCAGCATTAAAAAATGCACAAAGCATAGTCTTAGAATTAAAAGGAAACGAAGAACAAACAGAATATCGAGTTGTCTTACGCCGGGGCAAAATACGTACAATTCAACAAGGGGTTACCGCCTATGATGAAGTCTCCTTTAAAGAGGGCTATAGCCGATTAGAAGCAATTGATGCAAATGGAAAAGTGGTTACAAATCTTCCACCTGCAATCATCAAAAAAGGAGATAAGCCACCTATAACTTGGTTACAAAATAAAAAACAACGTGTGTTAATCTTCCGTGCGTACAAAGAAGCAAGTAATCAGCAAATAACGATTGAAATGCAAGGGGGTATTTGTAAAAGTATTCAGCAAAATGGTAACGCTATAGAGCAAACATCATTTGATGGCAAACAAATTATTGATATAAAACTTGATGGCAAATCTGGTTGGCGCACCTTTCATTTTGGAAGTGATCAATTGGGACGTGATTTATTTGTAAGGGTATTTTACGGAGGTCGCATATCTGTAATGGTCGGCCTTACTGCAACTTTTGTGAGCCTATTTATTGGTTTATTATATGGAACCATAGCAGGCTATCTTGGCGGCAAATGGGACCGCCTTATGATGGCATTCACTGATATTCTTTATGGCCTGCCCTTCATCTTCTTAGTCATACTTTTGATGGTTTGTTTTGGCCGAAACCTTTTCATGTTCTTCTTAGCTCTTGGTGCAGTACAGTGGTTAACAATGGCACGTATTGCACGTGGTCAAGTTGTCGTTTTAAGAACGAGAGAATATTTAGATGCTGCGCGAATGTCTGGCGCAACGACATGGAACTTAATTTTTAAGCATCTAATTCCACACACCCTTGGCCCTGTCATTGTATATACAACCTTAACTGTCCCTGTTGTGATCATGGAAGAAAGTTTTCTGGCATTCCTTGGACTCCAAATTCAATACAATAATCAGATGTTAGATTCCTGGGGAGCCCTAATTAAAGAAGGAATTGATCGACTTGGTAACGATGGCCAGCAAAGCTGGTTACTTCTGTTCCCCGCGAGTGTAATGGTCATTACATTAGTTGGGCTCAATGCACTCGGTGATGGTCTGCGCGATTGTTTAGACCCAAAGGAGCATTAATATGAGTAAACCTATCCTAAAAATCAATAACTTTTCACTTGCTTACCAAAATTTAGGTCAGTCATTTCCTGCTCTTAAAAATATATCTTTGGAAATAGCATCTGGAGAAAAAGTTGCGTTAGTTGGGCCAAGTGGCTGTGGAAAATCAACTCTTGCCAAAATGTTGATGGGCCTTATTCAGCAACAAATTAAAACAGATGGCCAAATACTTTGGAATAGTGAAGACTTAACAAAATTCTCGCAAAGGCGTTGGCAAGAAGTTCGCGGAAAAGAAATTGCCATGATTTTTCAAGATCCGCTTACAAGTTTAACGCCCCACATTCAAGTAGGTAAAACTTTAACAGAATCACTCAAAGTGCATAATTTATTGGGTAATGAGAGCCGTATAAATAAAGCTGTAACTTTACTAGAGGAAGTTCAGATACCAAAAGCAGATCAACGGGCCAAACAATATCCATTTGAATTTTCTGGCGGAATGCGCCAACGCGTCATGATTGGATCTGCTATTTCCTGTAAACCCCAATTGTTAATTGCGGATGAGCCCTCTACAGCCCTAGATGTCATCACACAGGAACATATTTTAAGCTTACTTCGTGAAGTAGCCGATCATGCAACAGAGCATGCAATGATCCTTATTACACATGACCTAGCCATTGTAGACGGATTATGCGATCGGGTTATTGTGATGGAACAAGGTGAAATTGTAGAAGATAGAGCAACAAAAGAATTAATACGTGATCCACAGGCAGATACAACAAAACAGCTTTTAGCAGCTGTCCCTTCTCTAAATACACCTATCTTTCCAAAAGAAATGGCAAAGGATGCCCCAAGCTTATTGAAAGTAGAAAATATAAATTTGATCTATCAATCAAGTTCTGGACTATTTAAGAAACGCACTGAATCAACGCATGCAGTAAAAGATGTAAGTTTTGATGTCAAGAAAGGCGAGATTTTAGGACTTGTAGGCCAGAGTGGTTCAGGAAAATCTTCTTTGCTCCGAGCAATTCTTCAACTAAAACCTGCAACAAGTGGTCATATATTTTTAGATGGCAAAGATATTATGGGTTTGACGGGTGAAGATCTTCGCCAAACTCGTCAGACTATGCAACTCGTATTTCAAGACCCTCAAGCTAGTTTAAATGAAAGAATGACAATTGGGGATGCTATTGCAGAGCCTTTACTGAACTTCAAAGTATGTAGCAAAGAAGAAGCTAAAGAACGTAGTCGAGAAATGTTAAAGCAAGTGGCTTTAGACCCCAATTGGTACTACAGGTATCCACACCAACTATCAGGGGGACAAAGACAACGCGTCTGTATTGCTAAAGCATTGATTTTGAAGCCCCAAATTTTGCTTTGTGATGAACCTGTGAGTGCCTTGGATGTGCATGTACAGGATGAAATTTTAAAACTATTAGAAGAGTTACGTGAAACCTATGGTTTAACTATGATTTTCATTACTCATGATTTAACCGTCGTTCGCCGGATTGCAGACCGCATCATGATTATGAAGACTGGTGAGATCGTTGAAACTCTTGGAGCTAAAGAATTTTTAGAAAAGGCTACGCACCCCTATTCAAAGCAATTAATTCATGCAATTCCGCAAATAGAGGTGGAGATAAATAAAGATGGTAATTGATTATTTTTTCTGTGGTATTGGTGGCAGTGGAATGTCTGCATTGGCAAGAGTACTTGTAGCTAAGGGCTTTGCTGTTGCAGGCTCTGATCGTTCTTTTGATCAAGGAAAGAATTTACATATTAGTGAGGCATTAAAGTCACTTGGTATACAATTATATCCTCAAGATGGTTCTGGCATAAATAAAACAACCCAAATAGTAGTCGTATCTAGTGCAGTGGAGCCTAGTATACCAGATATTGGGAAGGCTGTCAAACTCGAAATTAGCATTCGTAAGCGTTCTGAAATTTTAAATGAGATTCTAAATATGCATAACAATCGTATCTGTGTTGGAGGTACGAGTGGCAAATCTACAGTTACTGCAATGATTGGCTGGATCTTGTTTTTTAATCAAAAGAATCCCACTATTCTAAATGGTGCGGGTATGACAAATTTTGAATGTTCAAATGCAATTTGTGGAGCACAAGAATGGGCAATTGCAGAAGTAGATGAATCAGATAAATCCATCATCATTTATTCTCCAACCGTTGCAGTCATCAATAATATATCTTTAGATCACATGCCAATAAATGAATTAATAGAAGTCTTTCAAGAATTTGCAGACCATTCACCTCACTTAATCAAAAATGCTAACTGTGAATTTTCAGCAAAGATAAAGTCTGATAAAGAATCAGTTTTTGATAGCAAGCAAATAGAAATAATTCAAATGAATCTTGGTGGAAGTAAATTTATCTACGATGGAACTTTATTTCACCTATGTCAACCTGGACTTCACAATATAGAAAATGCTTTAACAGCAGTAGTTGCAGCTCAACAGGCTGGACTTTCAACTCAACAATGCGCAAGTGCACTTGCTAAATATGAGGGTATTGCAAGACGCTTTCAATTTCATCTAAATACAACTTCTATAAAAGTGATTGATGATTTTGCTCATAACCCTGATAAGATTGAAGCATTAGTTAAAACTATGAACTTATCAAAAATTCCAACAACCTTTATTTTTCAATTGCATGGATTTGGACCAGCAAGAACATTGAAAGATGAGATAATTGCTGTAGTAGCGAAAAACCTGCGCATAAAGGATCATTGGATCATGCCTGAAATCTTCTATGCTGGAGGAACTGCAACCAAAGATATTTCTGCTAAGGATTATATTGATGCCCTTCAAGAAAAGGATATTAAAACTAGCTTCCTAGAAACTCGAGATGATATTTTAAGGTATATTAGTGAAAATAAAAAAGCTGAGCAAAATTATGTTGTTCTCGGTGCTCGGGATCCATCATTACCTGCATTTGCTGATCAAATTGCCCAATTAGTGAAGCAAAAATCATAAACAACAATTTAGCTTATATAGTGTCATTTCTTTTTAAGCTCAACACCATCCAGAATATGAATGATTAGAAAATATAGAAATACAATAATTCCAAATATACATAGAGTACCATTATGCATTTTCCATAACTGAGATTGAGAATAAACAATTTCTTCATTCTGAATAAAGCTCTTATCAACACTAAGCAAAAAGAACCAACCATCAGAAAGCGTTGTACCACCACGAAATAGAAATATAATTATCCAAGAAAATGATAATATAATCCCTGACTTATTTCTTAATTTCATATTTTAATAACCTCTTAAATCATTTAATTTGATATAAACCAATTCTGAAGCAAAGTTTCGATTTACCAAGGCTTAAGTACCTCCATATTAGAATTGTTAAAATTCACAGCACAACTATCTAACTAAATAACTTACATGATCTATAGAATATCAGATTCATAAAAATAGAGAATGCTCCTTTATAGACTTATAACTCATCTCTTACAATCCTTGAAATTAAATAAACTAACGAACAGATAATTACTGAGTATAAGTACTAGGCAATCTAAATCACAAATATAACTCTATATCTAATATCTAAATATTTTTAACCTTAAATTAAAAGTTTTTAGTATTAGCATCGGTCCCAAGAACTAAACAGAGGGTGTTTTAGTGTATGATATTTAAGTTAAAAAAATTCACTAGTTGTTATCAATAGGGCTTTTGCGTTATAATCTACCTAGTACCTGTTTTAAAAAAATAGAGCTTGAATTTACCCTAAACTTATGTCATGTTAATTATGTTGCCCAAGTTACTTTCAATCACATTAAATGTGATTAAAAGAGCCTCAAATTTACTGGCTGTAGTCTAGTGGCATACTAAACTCAACACTTGATGACACATACCAATGCTGTGTAAAGTGACCAGCTAGATGGGTGTGGACATCTGTAAACATTTTTAAGACACACATTAACACATGAATTATTCTGATTACTTAAATGAAATTGAAGAACGTAAAGCTGAAAATCTTCACCCAAAGCCAATTGATTCTGCTGAACTAACTGCAGAAATTATCGACAATATAAAAGATGATGCTAATCCAAACCGTAAAGATTCCCTTGAGTTCTTCATCTACAATACTCTACCTGGAACAACAAGTGCAGCTGGAGTAAAAGCAGAATTTTTAAAAGAAATCATTATAGGAACACAGACCGTACCTGAAATTTCTGTTGATTTTGCCTTTGAGCAACTTTCGCACATGAAAGGCGGCGCATCCATCCGTGTTTTACTTGATATAACTTTAGGTGATGATGCTGCACTTGCTTCTAAAGCTGCAGATGTGCTAAAAACTCAAGTATTCTTGTATGAAGCAGATACGGAGCGTCTTGAAGAGGCTTATAAAAATGGTAGCGAAATTGCAAAAGATATTATTGAAAGCTATGCACAAGCAGAATTCTTTACTAAACTTCCAGATGTTCCTGAAACGATTGACATTGTAACATTTGTTGCAGGTGTTGGTGATATCTCTACTGACCTACTATCTCCTGGAAACCAGGCTCACTCTCGTTCTGACCGAGAGCTACATGGTAAGTGTATCTTTGAATTTGATGAGGTACGTCAAAAAGCTTTACTAGAGCTTCAAGCTCAACATCCTGATAAGCGTGTGATGTTGCTTGCCGAAAAAGGAACTATGGGTGTTGGTTCTTCACGCATGTCTGGCGTAAATAACGCTGCACTTTGGATTGGTAAGCAGGCAAGTAAATATGTGCCATTCATCAATATTGCGCCAATCGTGGCTGGAACAAATGGTATTGCTCCCATCTTCCTTACAACGGTTGATGTAACCGGTGGTATTGGTATTGATTTGCAAAACTGGGCTAAAAAAGTAGATGCAGACGGTAAAGTTGTACTTGATGAAGATGGTGAGCCAATTTTAGAAGAGATTTACTCGGTTAAAACTGGAACTGTACTAACCGTCAATACTAAAGAAAAGAAACTATATCAAGGCGATAAATTTTTAAAAGATATATCCAAAGCCATGACACCTCAGAAAATGGAATTCATGAAGGCGGGTGGTTCTTACTCAGTTGTATTTGGTAAAAAATTACAAACTTTTGCTGCAAAAGTTCTCGGTATTGATGTGCCTCCTGTTTTTGCACCATCAAAAGAAATTTCCCATGAAGGCCAAGGTTTAACAGCAGTTGAAAAAATCTTTAACCGTAATGCTGTCGGCAATACACCTGGTAAAGTACTTCATGCTGGATCTAATGTTCGCGTTGAAGTAAATATTGTGGGTTCACAAGATACTACTGGTCTAATGACGTCACAAGAATTGGAAATGATGGCTGCAACAGTTATCTCTCCTATCGTAGATGGTGCGTACCAGTCTGGTTGTCACACGGCATCTGTATGGGATAAAAAAGCACAGGAAAATATTCCAAAACTTATGAAATTTATGCATGACTTTGGTCTAATCACAGCTCGTGATCCTAAAGGTGTGTACCACTCAATGACAGACGTTATTCATAAAGTCTTAAATGATATCACTGTTGATGACCGTGCTGTGATTATCGGAGGAGATTCTCACACACGGATGTCTAAGGGGGTAGCCTTTGGTGCAGACTCTGGGACTGTTGCACTAGCTCTTGCTACTGGTGAAGCATCAATGCCAATTCCAGAATCTGTAAAGGTAACTTTTAAAGGCAAAATGCAGGACCATATTGATTTCCGTGACGTTGTTCACGCAACGCAAAAACAGATGCTAGAGCAATTTGGTGGTGATAATGTTTTCCAGGGTCGTGTAATTGAAGTACATATTGGAACACTTCCATCTGACCAGGCATTTACATTCACTGATTGGACTGCTGAAATGAAAGCGAAAGCTTCCATTTGTATCTCTCAAGATGAGACATTGATTGAATCTTTAGAAATTGCTAAGGGTCGTATCCGAATCATGATTGATAAGGGAATGGATAATGAGAAGCATGTCTTACAGGGTTTAATTAACCGTGCCGATAAACGTATTGCTGAAATTAGTTCGGGTGATGTACCGGCTCTAACGCCAGATGCTAGCGCTAAATATGCTGCGGAAGTAGAGATTGATCTTAGCATTATTAATGAGCCAATGATTGCAGACCCAGACGTGAACAATGATGATGTATCTAAGCGCTATACACATGATACAATCCGTGATTTAACCTACTATGCAGGTGATAAGCATGTTGACCTTGGTTTCGTTGGCTCCTGTATGGTTCATAAGGGTGATATGAAGATCCTCGCTCACATCTTGCGTAATATTGAAGAAGCAAGCGGAAAAGTAGAGTTCAATGCTCCACTAGTTGTGGCTGCACCTACCTACAACATTATTGAAGAGTTGAAAGAAGAAGGTGACTGGGAAGTCCTTCAGAAATACTCTGGCTTTGAGTTCAATGACCTAAGGCCCAAACAGGCAGCTCGTACTGAGTATGAAAACATTCTATACTTAGAGCGCCCTGGATGTAACCTATGCATGGGTAACCAAGAGAAAGCTGCAAAAGGTGATACAGTCCTTGCAACTTCTACTCGTCTATTCCAGGGTCGGGTTGTAGCAGACTCTGAACGCAAAAAAGGTGAATCATTATTAGCATCTACACCAGTTGTTGTTTTAGCAGCAATTCTGGGTAGGACACCAACAATTGAAGAGTACAAAAAAGCAGTTGATGGAATTGAGCTTACAAAGTTTGCTCCTCCAGTTGGTGATATGGCTGCTCCAAAGCATCTAGTCAACTTCTAGACATAGAAAAAATAAATATCTTAAAAGCCGTTATGAACTATGCATAGCGGCTTTTTTATTGATAAATCATGGCAATGGCCTTGGCAGGATGAAGAATTTATATGGGAGTTCTATAACCAAAGCAAAAAGTTTAATTTTTATAATCAAGAAGGATATCAGTTTGAGCTAGCTGAGCTTGCTTTAATCTTAAAAAGATCTTCATATGGTTTGATCACTTGTTTAAAGCCGGGTACCTTTTCATAGCGCTTCAAAAATACTTTGTACCTTACAAGGGCAATTTTACCGTAGCCAACTTCATAAAGGCCTTTGAGTTCATCAAGCCTTGAGGCCATACAGCGCTCAATACGTTTCTTATATTCAATATGAAGCTTCTTATTATTTGGATCAATATGTTTAAAGACTTCCTCGAAGTCACCTACCCAGAAGAAAAATGCTGCCGGATTGTCTTCTGCTAATTTTGGAGCTTGGGATTGTAAAATCTTATACCATACTTTTGGAGACAACTTAAATAAGGAGCCCGATATCTGATCTTGGATATAGCTATTCTCTCGTACAATCGTAGCCTGTCCTTTATTTACACTGACCAGCCTACCCTGCTCCACTTGAATGCCTTCAAGAGAAACACTTAATTCATTCAACGCAATTAATTTTTGACGAACTGAGTTCAGCTCGATTAAGTTTAAGAAATATTCTTTTTTGCCAATGACTTGCTTGATATCTTTACGATCTAAATATGTATCAAATTCTTTTATCTGTTGCAAACGTAAGTAATCAATGATACGCCAATAAATGATATAGCGCCAACGTTCCATATTTTTTTGTGCGATCACACGCTGGAGCTCTTCACGCTTAGCGACTCTTTCTTCGCGGACAGCTAATTTATCCATAGCCGTTTTTATTTCTTGTTTTTCTTGTCTAACTTCACGGGAAACTTCTGAAACAGATTGACGAGATTCTTTTAGTTTTTCATTCTCCACAAGTAATTCTTCATAGCGTAAATTGGTTAGATCAAACTTTGCTTGAATATCTTTTGCCTGTTGAAAGCTTGTTTTATATCGTGAGTTAATCTCGCCTAATTTTAAATTAAAGTAACTTTTAGCTAACTCGAAGCGTATGTCCTGCAACTGACTTTTAGTGATTATATCATTACGTTTGGGGTCTTTTGGATATAACTCTAATATATCACCAATTTGTCCAAGGGCATTCGATAATTGCTTCTGTTGATCTTCAGTAATTTGCTTATAAGTTGCTTTGTTGATAAATACACGAGCATCCCCAACAAATCGCGATGTACCTTCACGTCGAAGACTATAAAAGATAAAAGCAAGTAAGACTGCAATAACAACCAACAAAGAACTAATTAAAATTACAGGCCGTTTCTTTTGGTTTACTTCAATTTGCTGGTGACGTTTTACCTGCGAAACTTTTGCCTTTTTTACGGCACTCTTTTTCTGAACTCTTTTTCGATATACCTCAGAGGGGGAAGCCAGGTCCTGCATTCGGTACTTCGTAAAGCTGACCGTGTGAACATTAGGAATAGCAACATCATCAGGAGCAAGCCGCTCACGAATAGAGACAATTTCTTTTAATAGGGATGTATAATCTTGATAACGATCCATTGGGCTTTTAGCTAACATTTTACTAACTAAATGTTGTATGCGCTGTGGCGTCTTAATAATATTATCAGAGGGAAAAACTAGATCCTGAAAGATGTGTGCTTTAGCAATTTCTTTAACGGTGTCACCATTAAATGGTAAATAGCCATAAATGGATTGATAAAGAGTGATACCTAATGAATAAATATCTGTGCGGCAGTCTAAAGGTTCTTTTTTAAATTGCTCCGGAGCCATATAAGTTGGGGTACCTGAAACTTCTGCTTGAGAAGACTCCTCGATACGAATCGCTATACCTAAGTCCATCACCTTTGCATATCCATCATCTGCAAGCATCACGTTATCAGGTTTCATATCACGGTGAATTAGCTTTTCTTGTGTCCAAGCTAAATGAAGTGCTTCAGCACACTGCTGGATCACATTTAAAGCAAAAACGGTATCCAATGTGGATTCTTGCTCAAGAGATTCGGCCAATGTTTTTCCTTGCACATACTCCATAGCATAATAAAGAATTGGGCCACTGTTCCCACGTTCATTTGGATCTTCTTCACGCCCTACTTGAATCGCTTGTATCATATTTGGATGATTCAAACGGGCGGCAGCTTTTGCCTCTTTTTCAAAACGCTGAACAAAACTTTTACGCCGCGCATACTGTTGAGACAAAATCTTTAATGCAACCAAACGGTCCATGGATAACTGACGAGCAAGATAAACAGTAGCCATACCTCCATGGCCGATCACATTCTGAATCACGAAGTCGCCTATTACGACACCTCGTGCAAAACGATCACTCGGAATCGCAACCAGTTTACCACAGTTCGAACAGGTACATTGCGTCCCTGGATTTACATTACTAATAATTGTAAAACAGAATGTACATTGAAGTTTCATATAATCTGCTTATTTCACTATAGATATAAACATAGAACGGTTACATTATCTGAACCGCCATTACGAAGAGCTGCTTTAATAAGCTCATCAACACCTTTTTGAGGATTTGAGGACTCCTGGCAAATTTTTGAGATAATCTCATCATCCACCATTGAATTTAAACCATCACTACAAAAAATATAGCGATCTCCCTCAGAAACTGTATCTATTGAAAATTCAACGGATAAAGCATTCTTTGCCCCAAGACAATTTGTAAGCATATTTGACAATGGATGATTGGAGGCTGCTTGTGCACTCATGATTCCATTACGAACCATCTCTTCCTGCCAACTCTGATCTATAGTGATCTGAGACATCTTCTTACGGCTTACTTTGTAGCAGCGGCTATCCCCAATTTGCGCTACAACAAGCTGATTACCAACTAACATTCCCATTGTAACAGTCGTTCCCATACACCAACGTATCTTCAATTCTTTATTTACGTGATAAATATGTTGGTTAGATTTTTCCAGATTGAAACGCAAAAAGTCAATGGCTTGATCTGTATTATGAATACTATTTGTAGGTAACTTGTGCCATGCGTCAAGCATATAACGCATCACTAAATAACTTGCAACTTCGCCAAATTCATGGCCCCCCATACCGTCTGCAACACCAAAAAGCATGGCGTTACCGGACTTCTTTTCCAAACACAAAAAACTATCTTCATTCGAAGCACGAACAAGCCCCACATGGGTAGCTCCAGATAAATTCAATTCTGAAGGTAAAGAATCTGAAATTTTATGAAAAGGATTCAACGCACATCCAATATTTTAAATGGAAGATTTCAATAATGGCTAAGCTAAAAATTACTGCACCCTAAAATAAACTTAGCGACCCACTTCCCTATTATTACTCAAAAGAATTTGGCTAGTACTATAACCCAAAATTTCTAAAAATAAAGCATAACTTTATCAAGACCACTCATATAAAAGATCAAAAGACTTGTAAGCCTTTAAATTCCAAGCATTATTATCCTTTGTGTTTACCCTGTAAAAAAATTGTGGGTAGAAGAATTTTTATTTCAATCAATTTAGGAGTAACTTTTATGAGTGTTCAAGCAGTACAAACTGACAACGCGCCAGCAGCTATTGGTCCCTATTCGCAAGCAACGATTGCCAATGGTACAGTTTATGTTTCTGGTCAACTTCCAATTGACCCATCCAATGGTGAACTTTGTAAGGGGTCTGTTTCAGAGCAAACAAAGTTTTCCCTTTCGAATGTAAAAGCAATTTTAGAAGCTGCTGGATCTTCTTTAGATAAAGTTGTACGTTGTGATGTTTTTCTAAAGGATATGGGTGACTTTGTTGCAATGAATGAAGTATATGCCGAATTCTTTTCAGGTGAAGTAAAACCTGCAAGACAAGCAATTGAAGCAGCTCGTCTACCAAAAGATGCTGATGTAGAAATTTCTTGTATCGCAGTTTTAGAAGCTTAAGCTGGATTATAATTTTCTAAAATGATGCCTAGACTTAAGGGTTTTTACTTGATTTTGAGTATAAGCCCCCTTAATTTTAGTATCAAAATGATGGAAATACAGATGAGTTATAGATTATTATTAAGCTTATGCTTTAGCTTTAGTATGTTTGCTAATGAAGTTACAGTTTCAGCAACCTCTCTTGAACTGGGCGGAAATGTTTTTGAAGCTGGAAATGTTTTGGATGGCAAAAGACAGACTCGCTGGTCATCCCGATTTGAAGACAATCAAATTTTGTTAATCGAATTCAAAAATCCTCTTCCTGCTGAAAAACTAACCATTATTTGGGAAAACGCTTATGCTTCAGAATATATGGTTTCGATAACAGAGGATAATAAAAAATGTTATGCTGTTTATGGAACAATAGATAAAAATACGAATGCTCAAGATGAAATAAAGCTAGATAGAAAGTATAAAATAAAACAACTCAAAATTGATTGTCTCAAACGTGCAACAGTATATTGTTTTTCAATTTTTGAAATCTTATTTGATGACAAATCATTTGAGGGAACAATCATAAGTAAAATCGACCCTTCTTTGAAGTAATGTGTTTATTTTTTATAAAGTTGTCTAACTTATTTAGATACTTAACACTCAATATTAAGAAAAACTTGCTTGAGTTTTTTAAGAGATAACAAGTCTTTTGATTCTACTGTACCTTCTATAATATAAATTGTAGAAATATGGGTATCGAAATCAATCCGATTGCAGTTGATATAACAACAATTCCAGCAGCTAACTCTTCGCCAGCCTGCAGTTGGTCGGCAATCACATATGAAGCTACTGCTGTAGGTGAACCTAAAAGTAAAACAACAACGATTTGCTCCCATTTATCTAGCCCAATAAACCTAGAAACAATCAAGCCAATCAAAGGAAGAAGAATAACTTTACAAAGGCTAAAACTGATAGAAGCTTTAATATAGGGGCCAACTTTAATGCGAAACATTTGGCAACCCAGGCCTAATAAAGCCATTGGAAATGCCAAACCTCCCAAATATTTATTTGCGACATCAATCACTAGCCAATCTTCCTTCGAAGCCGAAAAGCTCCCCCAAAACAAACCCAATGCACAGCTGATAAGTAATGGGTTTGAAATCAAACTGTAACAAATATCTTTCAAGCTTGTCTTAACTGTTGTCCTTGAATAAGCAATAAGCAAAGGAACAAAAGATAGATTATAAAACATCACTGTTGGAGCAAAAACAAGTAACAAAACATCAATAATGTCAGTTGCATGATTAGCTTGCTCCACTAAAAAGATGAGAATAGGAAGGGATATAAAGGCTAAGTTACCTCGGCAACCACCTTGAACACCGGATGCGATCTGATCTGGACGCAAAACTTTCCACTTCTTTAAAATAATAAAGAGAATCAATGCTTGAAGAGCAGTTAAACCAAGAACGACGAAAAGTACTTTTACTGATGCCTGAAAATTAAAGTTAGCTTTACTGACTTTATCAAAAATTAAAACTGGAAGTGCGATCCAATACGCAAACTTGGTAAAAATCCCCTGAACTTCTTCTTTAATGAAGTTAATTCTTGCCAACAGAAAACCAAAGAGGATTAAAAAGAATAATGGATATACACTTTTGAAAATTATACCATATACTTCCACTTTTTTCTCCTAGTTATAGAAAAAAAATATACAGCTGAGGCATTTTAGATCAAGGAAATTAGTCCTAAATTGAAACATTCCTGTAGATAAAGTAATCTAAGAATAGTTCTTAAAAGCATAATAAGGAAGTGCTATACACTCTCGTAAAGTAGCATAAATATCCTTTCTACAATAATATCTTGCAAAGCTAAATGATGCTTCAGGAATTCCTGCACGTGAGGCCGCATAGCGAATACGCGGAGTATGGTAAAACTGCGATACAAACTTCACAGACTTAAGGTTATTTTCACCTAATAATGTTCGTGTGTTCATTATAGTTTGAAATGTGTTATTGCCGAGAGAGTCCTCCCATATATAAGCAGGCGGAATACCTTGTTCAATCAAATAGGAACGCATATGCTTTGCTTCTGAAACCCCTGTTTCTTGATCGGTTGCACCGGATACTAATATGTACTTCACTTTATTTTCAGAATACAGTTGAACGGCTTGATCTAAACGCCCCTTCAGCCAAGGAGAAGGGGTTCCATCAAAATAAACTTTATTACCTAGGACTACGCATAGGTCTGATTTTTCACGGCTTTCAAAATGTCCAACAACAACAATAAAGAAGGGGAAAAGCAATATAACGAGAAGTAAAAACGTAAACATGAAAATGTATCTCTTTTGCATAATTTCTATTTCAATAAGAGTTATGGCTAACTCCATATCCATTATTGAAAGTAAAATTCATGCTAGTTAAGTTTCAATAAAGATCTATTGCTCTACCCAAATCAAACCTTCAAGATCAAAGCCTTCTTCCTTAGCTCTAGCATAGAAGTATTTTTTCATATTTTCATCGACATAAGGTGTTCGAGCTAGAAACCATAGATATTTTTTACTCGGTCCACAGACAAAAGCATATTCATATTCTTTACCTAATTCCCATATGATATAAGATCCATAAAATGGACCAAAAAAAGAGACTTCCAAGAAGCCTGTTGTCCTATCATCCACAAAATAAGCTTTACCGATGGCTTCATCCCATTCTTTTTCTTTTTGATTATAGCCCTTATTTACAACCTTAACACCACCATCCTCTCGCATACTATAATTGGCAGATACTTGCTCTAAACCACGTTCAAATCCATGGTCTAAACGAGCAATTTCATACCATTTACCAAGGTAAGAATCAAGTTCAAAATTCTTAATCGGTTCAATATTGTTAGGTTTAGAAACACAGGCGGTAAACAAAAGGGGAACAATTGACAAAAATATTCTTTTCATGAGTATCCTATTTTATGAATGTGGGCTTAGTTCAGCTAATACAGCAGGCAATTTTTGAGGAATATCATCTGGGATAAATGCGCGCTGTGAAAGTGTATGAAAAGTTGCAGCTCGCCCATGCACATAAACTGCGGTACAAATAGCTTTGCTTACATCATTCATTTGTGCACCAAAAGCGGCAATCATACCAGCGAGGCAATCTCCACTTCCACCCGAAGCTAAAGCAGGTCCGCCTGAAGTACTCAAAAAAACTTCTCCTGATGGTGTAGCAATCCAGGTTTGAAATCCTTTCAAAACGAGCCAGCATTGAAACTTTTTCGCAAAAGACTGAGTTGCCTCATATTTTGTTTTTTCCAAAAACTCTTCGCAATCCAATGATTGGCATAGACGCTTAAATTCACCAGCATGAGGTGTTAGGATTGTTACGGCTTGTCGCTTCTTCAAAGATTGTTTATCTTTAACAAAATAAAGAGCATCTGCATCAAGTACCAAAGGGATTGGTACATCCAATAAAAATTCTAATATCTCTTTATTATCTTCATGTCTGCCGATCCCCATTCCAAAAGCTAAAAAATCCTTATTAAAACAATATTCTTCTAAGTCACCTTTTATTAACTTTATGTTACCAAAATTTACAGATTGCCCAATAGGACTTTTAATAATAGCGTTAGGGACCTGATTGATTAAATGCCGAATACCTCCAGGGTGAACTAAATATACTAAACCACCACCAGATCTAAGAGCACAAAAAGCAGAGAGTTGAGGTGCGCCAGGATAAGTATCTGAACCGCCAATAATTACGATTTTACCCATGTCACCCTTATGGCAATAAATAGAAGTTCGATCTAAATAAGATGTGATATCCGAATCAGTTAAAGTATCAAAAGAGCAGTTATAATCACTATTGCTATCATCTATGATACCAATATCAACCGTTCGTTGCAGTCCGCATAAGCCAGCCGCTCGCTCATTAATGTTCATACCTAACTTGGGTCGCCCAATCGTAATGGTCAAGTCAGCCACAAAACTACCATAAGAAAACCGGCCAGTTGTTCCGTTTAAGCCAGAGGGTAAATCAATCGCAATCTTCAATCCTTTGGACTCATTTAAAGTTGCTATGAGATTTACAAATATAGGTTTTAATTCGCCTTTTACACCAGTACCTAATAGGCAATCAATAATCACCTCATGAATTGGCAAAATAGACAAGTTATTTATTTGTGATTGAACGGGGATCAGTGGATTTAAATTTTCAAAATGTCGCTTAGTTTCAGGAGTATAGGATAGTTTATCAAAGAGTGTCCAAACTTTACAGCGATACCCCATTTGATAAAGTAAATTTGCGATAACAAAGCCATCACCACCGTTATTACCCTTACCACAAAATATATGAATTTTATGTGTAAAGCGACTCGATTTTGTTGCCAAAAATTCATCAATCTCATGTGCGCAAGCAACACCAGCTTTTTCCATTAAATCATAACTTGAAATTCCTGCTGCAATTGTAGCCTCATCCAGGGTGCGCATTTCTTCTGCTGTAACCGTTTTCATATTAACCTCTTCTTACAGGTGCAATATAAGTTATTCTCACATGAGGTCAAATAGGTCAGGCTCCAACATTCCCTTTATGGGCTGAAAACTTTTACGATGAATCTCACATGGGCCATATTCCCTGATGGCTTGAATATGAGCGCTAGTACCATAGCCTTTGTGCTTTCCAAATCCATAATCAGGAAACATTTCAGCATATTCCAACATCAATTGATCACGGTGAACTTTTGCCAAAACACTCGCTGCTGCGATACAGGCAACTTTACCGTCTCCTTTCACCACATTTTGTGACTCACAAGGAAAGCCAGGAACAGCATTTCCGTCTACCAAAATAAAATCAGTTTGCTCTAAGGCTAAAGCTGCTTGCCGCATTAAACGCCAAGTCGCTTGAAGAATATTAATTTCATCAATTAAGCGAGCATCACCAATTTGAATCGAGTAACGAATATCCGGATGCTCAATAAGAAACTTATAAATCTGCTGACGCTTCTTTTCTGTCAGTTTCTTAGAGTCATTTAAATATGGAATTTCCAGCCCAGCAGGTAGAATACAAGCTGCAGCAACTACTGGACCGGCCAAAGGTCCCCGCCCAGCCTCATCAATACCACACACAAAAAGCTTGCCCGCAGAACGGGCAAGCTTTTCAAATTCGTATAAATTGTCCGGGTTTTGCGGAAATTGCAAAACAGACACAGTCAATTATTTACCGATCTTAGTCTTAATACGTGCAGACTTACCTACGCGATCACGTAAATAGTATAACTTAGCACGACGTACATCACCACGATTTACAACTTCGATGCTGTCAATCTTTGGTGAATGTAGAGGTAATACACGCTCAATTCCAATGCCGTAGGAAACACGACGAACCGTAATACTCTCGTTCACGCTTGAACCATCACGAGCAATTACAGTACCCTGAAATAGCTGGATACGCTCTTTGTCACCTTCAACAATGCGAAGGTTTACTTTAATAGTATCACCGATACATACTTCAGGAAGATCAGTTCTTTCCTGCTCTTTATTAATTTTATCAATCACGGGGTTCATGATCTTTACTCCCAGTGTTTAAGTGTTTATCGTACAAATCTTTTCTTCGTTCTTTTGTTCGCATAAGCGACTGTTCAAAACGCCATTTGGCAATTTCTTGATGATTACCTGAAAGTAATACATCAGGAACCTTCAAGCCACGGAACTCTTCAGGCCGCGTAAATTGCGGATATTCCAGTAAGCCGTAGCTAAAAGACTCATCAACTGCCGAATCCTGACATCCTAGAACTCCAGGAATCAACCGAATTACAGCATCCATAATTATCATAGCTGCAAGGCTACCATTCGTCAAGACGTAGTCGCCAATCGATATCTCTTCATCAATAACGGTTTGGCAAACCCGATCATCAACACCTTCATAATGCCCACAGACAAATACAAGATGCTCTTTGTGAGCAAGTTCTTGTGCCTTCTGTTGACTAAACGGAGCCCCCTGAGGTGTTAACAGGATTGTATGAGCATTGGGTGTCACTACTGACTCCACTGCTCGCACTAATGGTTCCGCTTTTAAGACCATGCCGGCTCCGCCACCATAGGGACGATCATCGACAGTACTACGCTTGTCTTCGGTAAAATCTCTCGGATTCGTAAGTCCAATCTCTACATGACTCTGATCCTGGGCTCTCTTGATGATTGACTCAGAAATAGGCCCTTGAAACATGCCAGGAAAAAGACTGACTACGTCAATACGCATTTTATGGTTCTACAACCTCTATTTTACGAATCCGTATTTTTTGTCTAGCAGCAGCATCGGTAGCTAAGTGGCGAATTGCCCCAATAGTCTTTCCGTTTTTACCAATTATGCGGCCCATGTCATCTTTGTGGCAGTGAACACGAATAACCATTCCTTTGTCATCTTCCACAGTTTCAACACGCACATCATTTATGGTTGCTGCTAGTGATTTTACCAGATATTCTATTAATCCGGCTGCATTTGCAATTCCTGGTTCTGGTAACTGAACAGTCTGCGTCGCCGCTGTTTCTTCAGGGCCACCAAACAGGTTTTTCAGTAGTTTAAGTACCATTATAATTGCAATTCTTTAATTTAATTATTCTGCAGCAGTTGCTGCTTCTTCTTTAACTGGTGCCTCTTTTTTAGTAAGAGAAGTCAAAGAAATTCCTTCACGCTGACGGCGAATAATATCGCCAACAGTTTTAGATGCCTGCGCACCTTGCCCTAGCCAATAATCCACACGCTCAAGGTTCAGTTTTTCTTCTTCTTGACGTGGATTGTAGTAACCAAGTACTTCGATAAAGCGACCATCACGAGGACTGCGTTGATCAGCTGCTACTACTCGGTAACATGGCTTATTACGGGTACCAGTACGACGTAAACGTAATTTTACCATAGTTTTCAGTAAATCCTTAATTCAATTTATAGTTCGGATTAGACGTAAAAAAAAGCGCAATACACAATTGCGCTACAAACAGAACAAACAATATAGGGGTTTTACCTCAAGAAGCAAACCCCATCCATTCATTTTCCAAGTATTATTTTACCTTTTGGGCAAAATATTCAATAGTTTTAATTAGACCCTGTTCCAAATTGATTGTTGGTTCCCAGCCTAAAATTTCTTTAGCTTTGGCTATGTTTGGTTTTCTTTGCTTCGGGTCATCCTTAGGTAAATCAAGCGAAATGAGCTTAGAATTGCTATTTGTCAGTCTGATAACATTCTCGGCAAGTTGTTTAATCGTAAACTCACCTGGATTTCCGATATTTATTGGACCACTAATTTCTTTAGGACTATCAGCTAATAGCATAAATCCACGTATTAAATCATCAACATAACAAAATGAACGTGTTTGTGAGCCATCACCATAAATCGTAATATCTTCTCCACGCAGAGCTTGAACAATAAAGTTAGAAACGACACGACCATCATTTTCTGACATACGAGGGCCGTAAGTATTAAAGATACGCACTAGTTTTGTGTCTATATCATATTGCCTACGAAAATCCATAAATAAGGTTTCAGCAATACGTTTTCCTTCATCATAGCATGAGCGAGGTCCAATTGGGTTTACATTACCCCAGTAGTCTTCCTGCTGAGGGTGTTGCTCTGGATCACCATACACCTCAGAAGTTGAAGCTTGAAAAACTGGACATTTTAAGCGGTTTGCCAGTTCCAACATATTTAATGCGCCCATCATGGAAATTTTTGCAGTATGTACAGGATCTCTTTGATAGTGAACAGGTGAAGCAGGACAAGCCAAATTGTATATAAAATCTACTTCAAGCTCAATTGGGATTGTAACGTCATGACGAATAAGTTCAAAACGATCATGCCCAATTAAATGACGAATATTTTCTTTATTACCTGTGTAAAAATTATCTAGACAAAGTACATCATGTCCTTGTTCAATTAAGCGATCACATAAGTGTGAACCTAAAAAACCACTTCCACCAGTAATTAAAATTGTTTTTGCCATATAAATCCCAGTTTTTTTAAATGTTTAAGTAACAAACAAGCGTTCTTAATCAACCTTTTAGGATATTTGACTAAAAGCTTTTAGGAAAATAATAAATTGTCACGATTGTGTCATTTTTCAATCATCAGCAACTATATATTCAAATTCCCAGTCTTGGATTTCACAGTTACCGATTTTACGAACATGATTAAGTACTTGATCCAAAACCTCATTACAATACTTCTGATTGTTGCTCACCATAACCACACCCAAAGATGCAACATTCCATATATCTTGATCTGCAACTTCAGCAATAGATACGTTAAATTTCTGTCGAACACGATCTTTTATACGGTTCAAAACGGCGCGTTTATCTTTAAGAGACATCGCATGTTCAATTGCTAAGTCTAAATGTATAATTCCAATTACCATAATTGTCTAATCTTTTGATTTTTTTTGTGGTATTTCACGACCATGAGGATCATGTTCTAAGCTCGTCGTCTCAGCTAACTGCTCTAAAAGGCTTTCATCTGTCACATGCTCGAGGCTTGCTGCTTGATAATGTAAGTGGTCAACTGGCACATTCATATTGGTAAAAATGTAATTTTCCCAAAGGCGATGAGATCGCACTAATTTTCGTGCGTAAACTTCTCCGTTCTCGGTGAGTCGCCATTGTTTACCGTCCGCAACAACCATGGCATTTCTCTTCAAAAGCCATATTGCCCATTTAAAACGAACTGGATATGTTTTTTGAATTTGTTCTAGGTGATGAAAGTTAGGTTGCTCTTCTTCAGTTCGATATAAAGCTCCTAAAACACGATTCATAAAGATTTCTTTCCCCAATTGAAGATGTCGAATTAGCTTAAACAAGATACCTGATTTAGGTGAAAAGAGTATCGCTAAAATTAGGAATACTGTAACCATAACAGTCATCATCCCAGATGAAAAAGTATCAGGTAAACCCCATGCAGGTAAGAGATAGATAATCGAGAGTTGACCTAATACACTCCCCAAAGCCCCGAGTAACATACTTATAATAATCATGAGCCCTAATCGTTGCGTCAAGAGGTATGCCGTAGCTGCAGGAATAATAAGCATCGCAATCACCAAGATACTACCTACAACATCAAATGCTGTAACTGTTGTGATCGCAACTAGAATAATGAGCACGTAATGCAATTTACCTGCATGAACTCCTAATGTTGTAGCTAATGCAGGATCAAAAGAAGAAATTTTTAATTCTTTAAAAAGTGCAAAAATGACCAGCACATTCAGGGCTAGAATAATGGCTAATTGAATAATCTTCGTTTTAAATATGTATCCATTCCATTCAAATTCCCATGTAGCAGCCGCCTCCAGACTTCCATACAACACACAGGATGCATCAATATCAGAATGATCTAGAAAATATACTATAATCATCAAACCTAATGCAAAAAGTGTGGTAAAAACAACTCCCATAGCAGCACTTTCTTCCACTTGTCCCTGCTTGTGAATATACTGAGTTAACACTGCAGTCAGTACACCAACAACGACCGCACCAAGAAGCATAGAGGGGCCTGAACGGTCACCAGTCATTAAAAACGCGATTGCCAACCCGGGCAAGACTGAGTGGCTAATCGCATCCCCCATCATACTCATTTTACGTAAAACCAAAAAGCAACCTACACATGCGCAGCTCATTGCACACAAAGCTCCTGCTAACATCACCCAAATATCAGATTCTAAAAACATTATATTTTGCCTCCAGAAATGGGGTGTGGGCTTGCCGGGACATGCAAATGCGGGTAATCTTCTGCAACTATATGCTCTAATCGAGCAACTAACTTGTCTCCCAGTATGTGCTCAATTTTATCCGTTACGCGGTCCACTCGCCCCGTAGCAACATCTGCGTGGGTAATTAGATAGATTTCCCAAAGTCGGTGATTGCGTACGATACGTGTGGCGTGAATCCCTCCAAGTTCAGTAAGTACAAAGTTATGATTTGCATCCTTGGTCACAAGCCCTTTTCGAGTCAAAATACGAATACCAGCCTGCACTTCATTTTCCAGCCAACTTCTCATGATAAGGAGGTCATTTAGCCTTGCACCTTTATTTGGAATCAAATTGCCTTCATCATCTTCATGAAGTTCGTAAAAGGCACGCAATAAGTTTTGCTCTAAAACTTGATGATCGAGTTCTCGTTTTTTCAGGAACTTCATAAGCATGCCTCTTTTAGAGCCCAAAACCATACTAACGAAAAAACATGTGGCACTAACTAATACGATAGTCGCTCCTGCAGGTAGGCGTTCAAACAAGGCTGTAATTGCAGCTCCAAAGAAACCGGATGCAGCCCCCAATACTCCGGCGATTAAAACTTGATAAAATAGCCTATCTGTCCAGAACCTTGCAGCTGCTGGCGGTATAATAAGAAGCGAAATGACCAGAACGATACCCACAGCCTGTAGGCCAATCACTGTAACAATTACCACAAGCCCCATCAAAAGGATATCCAATTTCAGCACTGGCCACCCCTGCGTGGCGGCAAAGCAACTATCAAAGCAGATTAATCTAAACTCTTTAAAAAGTAAGAGGCTCATAATGCAAATCAGGATTGCATTAATCATGAGCATCTGTGCATCATGAGCTTGTATGGAGGCGGTTTTCCCAAAAATATAGCCATCAATGCCCGCAGCATTTCCTTTAGGGTGCTGCTGGACAAACCCCATCAAGACAACCCCAAAGCCAAAAAAAGATGATAAAATAATACCAAGCACCGCATCTTCTTTCAGTTTGGTGTAAGCCCGTAAAAACTGAACACACAAAATAGAAATTATACCCGATAGACCAGCACCAAACAACAGAAAGAAGAAGTTTTTAGAGTTTATATCCATTGCGCTAAGAATCAGAAATGTGATACAAATGCCTGGTAGAGTTGCATGAGCAATTGAATCTGACAATAAGGCTCTCTTTCTTAAGATCATGAAGGAGCCAATAATTCCTGATGCGAGACCTAAAGCAGTAACGCCTAATAAGACAACTCGTGTATTATAATCCTGAAGGGTAAAAAGGCGAATAACCGTTTCTTCATCTGGCCAATTTGCATGACTCACACTCCCCAATAATACAGCAAGCCAATTCATCCCATGGTTCCTCGCTTTCGCATTGCCTCCAGAGCTTCATCAAGCAGAGTGAGGCGACCACCATAGGTTTTTACTAAATTTTCTTCTCTGAAGACTTCTTTTGTAGGGCCCTCTGCAACAACACGCATATTTAACATCAATAAGTAGTCAAAGTATTCGGTTACAGTCTGAAGGTCATGGTGCACAACAAAAACTGTTTTACCCGCTTTCTTCAGTTCCTGCAAAATAGTAATAATAGCTTTTTCAGTTGCCGCATCCACTCCCGCAAAAGGTTCATCCATGAAATATAAGTCTGCATCCTGAACCAAAGCTCTCGCCAAAAACACACGTTGTTGCTGTCCCCCAGACAATTGGCTGATTTGACGATCTGCATAGTCAAGCATTCCCACACGCTCTAATGCCTCGCGAGCAACTTTTCTCCACTTTGACGTCACTCGTCTAAACCAGCCAATTTGCCCATAACACCCCATTGCCACAACGTCTAAGGCACTAACAGGAAAGTCCCAATCAACAGATTCCCGTTGCGGAACGTAACCCACTCGTTGACGAACCAATGAATAATTTTTCCCAAACATCAGAACCTCTCCTGATGCACGAGGAATTAATTCTAAGATTGCCTTAATTAAAGTAGACTTACCAGCACCATTTGGTCCGATAATGCCAACTAGGCTTCCCGCAGGAGCCTCAAAATCAATATCCCACAGGACTGGTTTACGGTGATAAGCCACCGTAAGATCACGAATTGCTAATGGAATTATTGTGTTATTTTTCATCTTTAGGGCTCAATTTTCCATACAGACCTTTCGGATCTGCATTTCCCCCCAAAGCAATTGTAATAATAGTTGCATTATGATCTAACATTCCTTGATACGTCCCCTCATAAGTACCTGGATTTCCCATTGCATCTGAGAAAAGCTCACCACCAAGCTTTACTTTATGACCACGAGAAGCAGCGCCTTCAATTAGAGCTTTGACATTTTTATCTGATACACTACTCTCAACAAAAACGGCTTTCACCTTCTGTTCAACTAAAAGATCAACTAATTTGTTGATTTGGCGAATTCCAGCTTCACTTTCCGTAGAAATCCCTTGAACACCTTCAACTCTTATACGGTATGCATGACTGAAATATTGAAAAGCATCATGTGCAGTTATTAATACACGAGACTCTTCAGGTACCGTTTTCAATATCTCCATAATTTTAGCATCCATTTTGATCAACTTAGATTTAAGTTCTTTTGCATTCACTAAAAAATCAGATCTGTTTTCAGGATACTGAGCAGATAAAAAATCAGCCACAGGATCAATGATTTCTGCCCAAAGTGCTACATCCATCCATACATGCGGATCTGCATGCCCCTCACTTCCCTCAGGAAACAAAAATTTATCTGCAGGAAGTTGCTCGGATACGGCTAAAACTGGTTTTTTAGCTTCTAAGTTTTTGATTGTATCAATCATTTTACCTTCTAAATTTAAACCAGAATAAAAAATAATATCTGCACTTTGTAAACTATAAATATCTTTGCGCGTCGGCTTGTGAGCATGAGGATCAATCCCGGGACCAAGCATTGTTTGTACCTGAATATGATCACCTGCAATATGCCTTACCAAATCACCAACCATTGCAACCGTACAAAGTGCTACTGGCTTATCACTCTGTGCACTAGATTTCACCGCACCACTTACATCAGCCTTTTTCTTACAAGAAAACCCTAACAAAACAATCAAAACCATTCCTATAATACGGAACTTCATAACTCTCTCCTTTTAGACATATAAAAAAATAACACTTAGCATAATCTAACTATTAATTTTGATTAGTCAAAATTGATCTCTTAAAAAGTATTTGCTTCAGACCAGTGATTTTAAAAGAATTGTAAATCCGTAAAGAAATATTATTATAGATTTAAGCAATAAAATTTTTAATTAAGGTAATGATATGAGCATCTTAACCGCGCCGCAAACCCGTCCATTTCACGTATTAGGCAAACCGTCTGGTCCTATCTGCAATTTAGACTGTGAATATTGTTTTTATTTGGACAAAGTTAAATTATTCAAAAAAGACAGTGACTTTCGAATGTCTGAAGAGGTTTTGGAGCGTCATATAGAAAAATATATTGAAGCTCAATATCAGCCTGGTTTAGAAATCAACTTCGCTTGGCAAGGTGGTGAACCAACATTAATGGGCGTAGATTGGTTTCGCAAAGTAGTCGAATTTCAGGAGAAATACGCGCCTAAAGATGCGAATATCACCAATGCATTTCAGACAAATGGGACTCTATTGGATGATGAATGGGGAAAATTTTTACACGATCATAAATTTTTAGTCGGAATCAGTATTGATGGTCCTGAAGAATTGCATGATCACTTTCGTAAAAATCGAGGTGGACGTGGTACTTACGATCAAGTAATTAAAGGGCTGAGAATTCTTCAGAAACATAATGTTGAGTATAATGTACTTACAGTTGTTCAAAGCCATAATGGTGATCACCCCCTTAAGGTATATAACCATATTAAAGATCTTGGTGCAGAGTTTATTCAGTTCATACCAATTGTAGAACCTGAAAGTAATAATGGAAAAGTTTCCTACCGAAGTGTAGGTCCTAAACAATTTGGTAAATTTATGATCACTATTTTTGATGAGTGGTTAAAAAAGGATATTGGTAAGATTTTCATTCAGCATTTTGATGGTGCATTAGCCAATGAGTTGAATACGGGTGGAGCTATTTGTGTTCACAGTCCAGAGTGCGGTCGGAGCGTTGCTATTGAACATAACGGTAACGTGTATAGTTGTGATCATTTCGTATTTGATGAATACTTGGTTGGTAATATCATGGATGAGGACTACCCTTCCATAATGGACAGTCCGAAACAGAATAAGTTTGGTAAGGATAAGCTCCATGAACTACCACAAAAGTGCATTACCTGTCCTGTACGTCAACAATGTCATGGTGGTTGCCCTGCACACCGAATTAAAAAATCTGAAGAAGGAAAGACCAACTTAAACTATCTATGTGCTGGTTATCTTGATTTCTTCAGTCATATTAAGCCTTATTTAAATGCCATGGGACAAGCATTGATGCGACGAATGCCTGCAACTGAATATATACAGTTTATGCCAAAACAACCAGAAGTAGGCAGAAATAGTCCTTGCCCATGCGGAAGTGGTAAGAAGTTCAAACGTTGTTGCGGAAAAATGTAGAGGTTTAAGAAAGGGAAATCATGTACAAACAAGGTCAAAAATTTAAGTGCCCACACTGCAATAATGAAAGTATAATTAAAATACGTTCTGTAATGGATGGCTGGATAAAAGTTGGCGAAGCAGCATTTTGTGCACTGTGCGATCATAAGCTGGAAGAAGATGCAAACGCAAAACCAGAAATACCAGAGCAAGATCGCAAAAAAGCCTCCGCAAAACTTGCTCAATTACTAAATGTTCAGGATGTGACTAAAACCGAAGTTTTGAACATATCAGGTGAACTCCAATTTTGCCGTGATTGTGTAAGCTTTGCAGAGAACCCTTTTAAATCTATGTGTGATTTACATAAAAAAGAAGTAACTCCAATGGATGACTGCCCAAGTTTCCAGCGTAAGAAGATTTCAAAAAATGCTTCAGAGACAGAAAAAAGAAGGGATCAATAGTTATTTTTCACAGAAATCTTAGCAGGAATCTTGCTGACAAACTAAGTAAAGACTTTCATTCACAAACTTTGGCATTAAATTTTATCTGCTTAGGAAAATGCGAAGACCTTTACATGTAAATATTCTATTTTTGTATTTTCCTGATAAACAATAATTAGGAGTAGCTAGATAAGTGACGCAAAAATCAGAAGATGTATTCTACATTGAACGTGGAAACACTAGCCCCCAAAGAGAAATAATTTACGGCGAAAAGTTTATTCGTTGGGCCTATCAAGATGCCAACAGTAGCTGGAAAGATAAACTACTTTTTAAATCTCCTCTTCTTAGTAACTTGCTCGGTAAATATTATGATAGTAAACTTTCAAAAGGAAAAATAAAAGGCGCCATTGAACAACTTAAAATCGATACCAATGAATTTTTGGATCCTGTTGATTCTTACCAATCTTTCAATCAATTTTTCTATCGTCGCCTAAAGCCAGATGCCCGCCCATACAGCCAAGATAAATTCGATATTATATCTCCAGGTGATGGTCGTATTCATGTATTTCCAAAACTCAATGACGATACATTAATACCGATAAAAGGCAAAAATATTTCCATGACCGAGCTTCTCGAGGGAGAGGATGGTGGATTGTTTAAAGATGGCGCATTAGCAATCCTAAGACTTTGTCCTGCAGATTACCATCGCTATCATTTCCCATATGAAGGTCAAATAACCAGACAACTTGAAATACCAGGTGCCTACCACTCAGTAAACCCCATTGCAATTGCGCTTGGAATTGATGTCTTCTGCGAAAATAAACGAAGCTATACTCTTATAAAAAATCCTGATATTGGCATGTATTGCTTTATGGAGGTTGCAGCATTTGGGGTAGCAAGCATGGTAGAGACCAACCAAACAAAAGAAATCAAACGCATGGATGAAAAAGGCTATTTTGAATTTGGAGGTTCAACAATTATATTGATTTTCCAAAAAGACAAAATTGAATTCAGTGAAGATTTAATAGCCAATAGTGGAAATGGCTACGAGACATTACTAAAAGTTGGTGAAACTATCGCAAAGGTAAAAGGTTCATGAAAAAGATCGCCTTAATTTTAGCACCGGGTTTTGAAGAGATTGAAGCCATTACCCCGATTGATGTGTTACGCCGAGCAGATATTGATGTAACTGTAGCTGGACTAAATAGTCTTGAAGTAAAAGGTTCTCATGCGGTAACTGTTCTTGCGGACCAACAATTAAGCTCAATAAAACATGCTGACTATGATGGTATCATACTTCCAGGTGGACTACCGGGCTCTCATCGCCTAAGAGATAGCCAACTTGTTATTGATTTAGTGAGAGCTATTAATGAAAAAAAAGGCCTTATTGCAGCAATATGCGCAGCACCAATTGTATTAGAGAAAGCTGGAATTATTGCTGGCAAAGAATTTACTTGCTACCCTGGTCAAGAGGAGTTTATCCCATCTGGTACGCACTTAAGAGATCGTGTTGTTGTGGATGGAAACATTGTTACCGGAAAAGGTGCAGGTGTAGCATTGGAATTTACATTAAAAATAGTAGACTATTTAGGATATCAGGAAAAAGCAACAGCCCTTTCAAAGGGGATGATCGTTCAGGAATAAAGGTATTATGCAAAAAAAGACTTATTTAATAACAGGCGCAGCCGGCTTTATTGGTGGTCACTTCACAAGACACTTACTGGCACAAGGCCACACAGTTGCAGGGATGGATAACCTGGAAACTGGATCGGAAAAGAACATCATAGAATTTTTAGATCACCCTAATTACTCTTTTGCTCGTGCAGATATTAGCAACGAACTGGTTTTNGACCGTTTAGCTTCTCAAGCAGATGTAATTGTACACCTTGCTGCAGCNGTAGGAGTGATGTTGATTGTTGAAAGACCTGTTCATACTATCACTACAAATGTAATGGGAACTGAGTATGTACTAGATGCGGCACTAAGGTATAACTGTCAAGTATTACTTGCTTCCACTTCTGAAGTATATGGAAAGGGTATTAAAATTCCTTTCTCTGAAGATGACGATATTCTGCTGGGATCAACAGCAAAAAATCGATGGGGATATGCCGCATCCAAAATGGTTGACGAATTTTTAGGACTTGCCTATGCCTCTGAGCATGGATTAGATGTGCGCATTTGTCGATTTTTCAATACTGTGGGTCCCAAACAGACAGGTCGTTACGGCATGGTAATCCCACGTTTTGTTCGACAAGCACTAAAGAATGAACCTATTACAGTCTATGGTTCCGGAGAACAGCAACGTTGTTTCTGTGATGTCCGTGATTCCGTGAAAGCACTTGATTTGCTATTACAGTCTGAAGAGGCTAGAGCTAAAGTAGTAAATATTGGTTCAAGCAATGAAGTGTCAATGAATGGACTAGCTGAGCGTATCATTGAGCTTACCAATAGTCAGTCCCAAATAAAACATATTCCATACGAAAAAGCTTACGCACCAGGATTTGAAGACATGGATCGTCGAGTACCAGATCTTAGTCGTATCAAAAGCTTGACTGGCTGGGAAGCCCAATTAAGTCTAGATGAAATCATTCTTGCTGTAGCAGAATGTGAAAAAGAACGTATGGCTCAAGAGGATGATGAAGATTATGTCTAAATTACCCGAAAATTTAATATTGACTTTGGCTTGTCCACTTTGTAAAGATCGTCCAAAGGTAATTCAGTCTGAAGATGAGAAATTTATTGAATGTCACAAATGCAATCAAAAGTTTCCCATTACTGATGGAAAAATACCACAACTTCTATCTGAAGAAGCACAACCGCTGAAAAAATAAGACTCTTTACTTTAAATAGTGTTTAAGTGCCTGATATAAATCTAAGATAGCAAAACCATCATATAGGATAACATCGGCATTGGGCTGTTTGCTAAAGGTGGTATCTGGTCCGGACATCACAGTTAAGGCATCTGGCCATTGCTCCTTTACTTTACTCAGTAGTTCCTCATTAGCCTCATAAGTCCCTAAACTCTGAAAAATCACGCCATCCATTTTGATATCATATAGTGAACTCATTCGGTCTAAAGAATCGATACGGTTAATCACATAAACTTCCTGATTAAAATAACGTAAAAGAGCTTCATACATCATGCGAACTTCAGGGTTCGTGGCAACTAACAGCAGCTTTCTTATAAGTAAAGCTGGCTTCTCTTCCAATAAATTAACCACTGTTTCTTCTTCATAAACTGGTATATCAATATAAAGTTGCCCACAATGAATCATAAACTTCCCTGAAAAAACAAGTAAAAGTTGTTTGATCTTTGCAGCAAGATGCTCCTCGAAGGTCTTTAAGGGAGAAGTAAAAAATAAAATTACTCTCAAGAATTTATCTTCTTCAGCATCAAATTTACTTAAGTTTAGCTGTTCAATATGATAGCTTGGATTTAACAGATAGATCAACTCCAATACTGCCTGTTGAAATGATATAGGTTCAACTTGTATTACAGGTAAATTTTTAGCAGACTCAAACTTAATGTCGGGAAACTCTCGAATCATTGTCTGGAATAAATATCTTGGTAAAACCACTTGTTTCTCGCCAGCAATTAAATTAGGGATATTCTTCATTAGATTTATCAATACAGTGCCTTTTTCAGTAGCCTGATCAATACTTCGTAAATAAGGAATAAAGTTTGGGTCCTCATTCTTTTGTTGCATCAAGAAGCTCGCCATGGCAATTGGACTCATCACATTACTCAAGTCATGTAAGATACCAAATAGCTCTTTTCGAAGGAAAGACTTTTGCAACCATTTACTAGATTGAGCAATCTGGTTGTTACGAATAATTGCGAGCCCTAACTTACCTTGGTTGGGTTGGTTATTAATGATCACGTCATAGCCGATCAAGTCTGAATAATTACATGCTTCAAACACTTCATTACCATGAAGTGAGCCCTCAGAATCTACAATTTGCAATAAGTTTTGAACTGGAGGATTCAAAGATTCAAATAAATTGATTGCTCCACGTCCCGCAGTAACAATCTGATATTTATCATTGAACCAAACATACCAGTCAAAGTCAGCCATTAAACTTAGCGAACCTTGCTCAATCATTCCGCAACAGTTTTTAATTTCTGTCATTAATTGTGAAAGGTTGAACCAAACATGATCTAAACTAGGTGTACAAACACGCGCAATACGATAACGAGTCAATAGAACCTGAATATCTTGACTAATGCGTTGACAAACCATTAAAATACCACGATTACTGTCCAGCTTTTCAAGTAGGCTGAAATGCGTAGCGTCAACAATCATAATATCTTTCTCTGATAATTCATCGAAAAAGATATCATCACCGGCCAGTGAGTAACTAGAAGGTATTTGTTGTTCTATTTCTGAAATCCATTCAGGGGAAATAAGTTGGCTTAAAATTACTATTTTACCCATAAAAATTCTCTATTTATTGCGTAGAAGATGCTATATTTTGTTCTGTATGTGAACAAAGTTCAACCCAATGTTGTTATTTGGTTACCACACCCACACATGAAAATTTTTGGCAAATTCTGAGTTTTGTCAATAAAAAATTTAAAAAACTGACATAATGTTTCTAAGCAAGAGAATGAACAATATGTAATTCTGTCAACAGAGTTCGGAGTAAATAATTTTAGGAATAAACTGGAAGTAAGAATATAATGAAAAGACTTTTAAGCATATTTACGTTTATCTTTCTGCTAAGTGCATATGGGCAGTTTGATTTTAGTAAATTAAATGGTAATGGCCCAGCAATGGGTGGTGATCAAGAAATACTTGTAACTCCTGAGGTATTACTATCTCATGAAGTGGCCAAACCAGGTGATACAGTAACCGTTGGTATCAAATATAAAATGAAAGAACACTGGCATATCTACTGGGAAAATCCGGGAGTAGTGGGCCAGCCAACACAAATTCTATACCCTACGAAACCAGAGTGGTTAGTTCCATCACAGATTTCATGGCCTTTGCCAGTTCGTGACATTGTAACACTTGGTGAAGGATTTGACCCGCTAGTAAGTTACTACTACGGCAATGAAGTAATTTTAACACAAACTTTTGAGATACCTAAAGGTACACAAGAACAAACAGTTGATGTAAGAATTCTTACCAAATGGTTAGCTTGTAAGGAACAATGCATTCCAGGTGAAGAAAACCTGGAATTTAAGTTAAAAATTGGTCAAGAGTCTGCTTTAACCAAAGATGCTGAGACGCTTCATAAAGAACGACAAATCTTACCTGAGTTGAATCAGGCTACTGTCAATTTTACTGTTGAACAAACAGACGCAAAAACTGTTGTTCTAACTACTACTCCCCAATTGGATAATGCAGACTTTTTCCCATTAATTGTAAAACAGCTGGATCCTCAAAACCTTCCCGTAGCAAAAGACAATAAAATTACGATTACATTCAAAGAAGGTGTACCTGAATCACTTGTGGGCCTCGTTGTTAGTTCCAATGAATTGCCTGATTCCAATAGCAAAGGACAATACATTGACATTGACCTTAAAGGTAATGGAAATAGCAAGGCTTTGGATGCAAATGATGCTGACGACCTTCAACTTGGTGACTTTAAAGCAGAAGCTGATGATACTACAGTAATCAAAGCATTACTTCTAGCATTCTTTGGTGGTCTACTATTAAATTTAATGCCATGCGTATTACCTGTTGTTTCATTAAAGGTATTGTCTTTCGTTGAACAAGCAGGGGATGCTAAGAATGCCTGGAAACATGGTGTTGCATTTACCGTTGGCGTATTAGTAAGTTTCTGGACTTTAGCCGGTACCATCATCGTTCTATCACAAAGCTCAAGCAAGTTTGGTTGGGGCTTCCAGCTACAATCACCAGTATTCAATATTTTCTTAGTATTCCTACTATTTATCATGGGCTTAAGTTTCTTTGGTGTCTTTGAATTTGGTATGAGCCTAATGAGCGTTGGCCAAGGTAAAGCAAAGAAAAAAGGATTACAAGGTAGCTTTTGGAGCGGTATGCTAGCAACTATTGTAGCAACACCATGTACTGGACCAGGAATGGGTGTAGCGCTAGGTTTTGCACTTGCACAACCATCCTACATTACGATTCTAGTATTCACAGCATTAGGAATTGGTATGTCTTCACCATACTTATTGCTTGGTTTCAAACCATCACTAATGAAATACATTCCAAAGCCAGGCCCCTGGATGGAAACATTCAAGCAATTCATGGGCTTCCTATTAGTTGCTACTGTAATCTGGCTTGTAAGCGTTGTCGGAGCTTTAACTTCTCCTGATGTTGTCATTGCTGTTTTAGCAGGCCTAATGATTGCAAGTATGGGTGCATGGGTATTTGGCCAATGGGCAACACCTGCAAAACCATTAAAGACGCAACGAATTGCAACCTGTATAGCACTTGTTCTATTAATAGCAGGTATTCAATACAGTCTAAAAGCAGTCGATACATTCGAAGAACTAACAACAAATATTGAACAATCTGAAACGCAAATCAGCCAAAAGAAAATTAAGTGGCAAGTCTATAAAACCGCTACAATCAATGAAAAGATTGCAGCTAAAGAGAGCTTTTTTATTGATTTTACAGCGGATTGGTGTTTATCATGCAAAGCCAATGAAGCCGTAGCATTAACATCAGAAGTAGGTAATAAGCTTGAAGAAAAGGGGATTATCGCCTACAAAGCAGACTGGACTCGCCGAGACGAAGAAATCACTAAAGCATTGAAAAAGTTTGGCCGTAGCGGTGTTCCTCTATATGTTTTATTTGATGGTAAAACAGGTGAATTTAAAATTCTACCACAAGTATTAACTGAGGATATTGTATTAGACGCACTTGATAAGTTATAAATCAAATCTAATTTGATTGAATGAATCAAATCTATGTAATATCCGCGCCTAGTGGAGCCGGTAAATCCACAATCTTAAAGCGGGTTCTTGAGACGAATCCGCAGCTGACACTCTCCGTGTCATGCACAACAAGAAAACCTCGCCCAGGAGAACAACATGGGCGAGAATACTACTTTTTGGAAAAAGAAGATTTCAAAAATAAAATTGAGCAAAACGATTTTTTGGAATATGCCCAAGTTTTTGATAATTTTTATGGCACACTAAAAAGCGAAATTGATCGTAGCTTTTCTGAAGGAAAAAGCCTTATTCTAGAAATAGATGTACAAGGTGCCAGATTGGTTCGAGAGGCATTGAAAGACAGCCCACTTAAAGAAAAATTACAATTTATTTTTATCACCCCACCCTCTTTAGAAATTCTTGAGAAACGTCTACGTGATCGTGGAACAGAGACAGAGGAAATCATACAAAAGCGCCTGTCAGAAGCAGCAGGTGAAATGAGTGCAGCCCCAGAATATGATGAAAAAGTCATTAATCATGATTTGGATCAAGCCGTTGCACAAATGAAAACACTTCTTAGTGGCGAGTAGGTGAACCTTATGGATGTCGATAAGCCGAACACCATATGGACCATTACCCAGCTAAATCAAAAAATACGTACCATCATAGACCATGGATTACCTCCTCTGTGGTTAAAAGGCGAAATAACAGACCTAAACATTCACCGCTCTGGCCACCTATACCTAAGCCTAAAAGATGCCGGAAGTAAAATTTCTGCCGTGATGTTTAATGGAGCCAACAAAGCTTCTGAGTTATCATTAAAAAATGGAATGCAAGTTGAAGTATTTGGTAAGATTCGTGTTTATGATAAACAAGGGCAATATCAAATATATATAGAGAAAATCATGCCTGGTGGTATGGGGGAATTGCAACAAAAATTTGAAGAGCTGAAAGCACAACTTCAAAAAGAAGGGCTCTTTGACCCTACTCGAAAAAAGCCAATTCCCGCATTCCCCAAATGCATTGGTCTCGTGACCTCATTAAATGGAGCTGCACTAAAAGATTTCCTACATGTTGTAGAACGCAGGTTTCCTGATGTACATATTAGAGTTATTGACTGCCGCATGCAAGGAGAGGAAGCCTCGCTACAAGCAATTCGCTCCATTCGTTACTTAAACCGGTCACAAGCCTGCGATGTAATCGTACTAACTCGTGGTGGAGGAAGCATGGAAGACCTTTGGTGCTTTAATAACGAAGAACTGGTTAGACAAATTGCCGCATCTGAAATTCCAGTCATTAGTGCCATTGGACACGAAATTGATTTTACTTTATGTGACTTTGTTGCGGACCTACGTGCAGCAACCCCATCTGCAGCTGCTGAAATTGTTACAGGCTCTCAAATGGAGTTTAAGCAGCAACTGCAGCAAAATAAGGTACGCCTTGAGCAAGTGATTCGATATACAATTGATCAAAAAAATGCACGGCTAAAGCAAACGATGCAACACTTAGATCATCAAATGGAGCAACAGTTTCAAATAGCCAAGCAAAAACTTACGCAATTGTCAGAACACTTCATTTTTAAAAACCCGCAACATCTTCTAGAAAACCGTTACCATCAACTTTCGGATGCACAAAAAAACTTGCAGCATAGCATGGAACAAAACCTGCAAGAACAAAAGGAAAAACTACTTAAAGCTAAACAAAACCTATTCATTAAAGCACCTGAAAGACAACTTGCTGAACAAGAAAAAATACTTTTAGAAAAAAAGCAAAAGCTACACGTTTGTATAGATCAAATTATCAACGAAAAGAACTATCAGTTTAAAAAGTCTAAACAACAATTACAGGATTTAAACCCACGTAGCGTGCTTGCTCGTGGTTACGCAATCATGCGTGCAGAAAAGTCTGGAGATACAATCAAGACAGCAAAAGATCTACAAGAGGGACAAAGTATAAACTTAATGATGAAAGATGCTGATTTGTCCGTAACCATTGATAAAATAAAGCCACTGGACGATCAAGTATAAAAGGAGATAGCCATGTCATACAGTCAATTAAAAGAAATATTTTCGCAAATAAGTGCCATTGGGCATGCACTCTCAATTCTTGGTTGGGATGAAGCAGTAATGATGCCTGAAGGGGGTGCAGATGCACGAAATGATGCAGTGGCATCATTAAGTGTAATGAGTCATCAATTATTAACAGAGGAACAAAACAAGCAATTAATTGAAGTTGCAGAGAAGGAGGAGCTTTCCTCCTGGGATGCCGCCAATTTAAAGCAAATTAAAAGAAACTACAATGAAGCCATATTATTGCCTGCAGAGCTAATAAGAGAAAGCTCAATTGCAGGAATGGAATGTGAGCAAAATTGGCGAAAGCTCCGAACAGAAAATGATTGGGAGACCTTCAAACCCTATTTAGAAAAAGTAGTTAAACTAAGCCGTCAAAAAGCACAAATTTTAGCAGATCATTATAATTGTTCACGTTATGATGCATTGTTAGATCATTTTGAAGAAGGTTTAACAGGAGAAAAGCTTGAAGCTATCTTTAATGAAATCAAACCTTTTTTAATCGAACAGCTAGTTAGGATTCAAAAGCGTTCTCAACCGGTTGATTTAAAAAATGGGCCTTTTCCTATCGAAGAACAAAAAGAATTAAGCTTGTCCATTATGGAAAACATGAGTTTTGATTTTAACCATGGTCGCTTAGACGTCAGCCATCACCCATTCTGTGGGGGTGTAAGCTCTGATGTGCGTTTAACAACACGCTATAATGCAGATGATTTTGCAGAAGCACTCATGGGAACCATCCATGAAACAGGTCATGCGTTATATGAACAAAATTTACCCAAAGAATGGAGCACTCAACCCATTGGGCAAAGCCGTGGCATGATCGTTCATGAAAGTCAGTCCCTCATTATGGAAATGCAGGCTGGTAGAGGAGAAGAATTTTTAAGTTATTTATATAAAAAAATCCCAGAAGGCTGGAACATTCAACAAAACTTCAGCGAAGATGACTTCATTGCAGCTTATCATAAAGTAGAATCAGGATTCATCCGTGTAGACGCTGATGAGTTAACCTACCCACTGCACATTATTTTACGATATGAGATCGAACGTGCACTAATTGAAGAAGAAATTGAAGTAGATGATATTCCAGATCTTTGGGATGATAAAATGATGGAATATTTGGGTATTGATACCAAAGGAAATTACGAAAATGGTTGCATGCAGGACCCTCACTGGCCATTTGGTGGTTTTGGCTATTTCCCCACCTATAGCCTAGGTGCCTTCATGGCAGCTCAGCTTTTCCAAGCAGCAGTAAAAGAAAAACCGCAAATTCAAACAGAGCTGCAGGCTGGTTCTTTTGAAACACTTAATAAATGGTTAAACGAAAAGTTACGTAGCCATGGCCGTAACTTCACCTATGAAGAAATCCTACAACAAGCAACTGGACAAGGACTTTCCATTGAACCATTCAAAGAACACATCAAAAAAAGATATAAATTATAAATACACCGTATAACACAAAATTAAACTTTTAGAACAATGATATACTATTTTTTTATATATACTTTGTAATAAATACCTAGCTTTAATAAATGATTTGTAATTAGTATCAAAATAATTTACATTTCAACTGATTAATATTTAAAAAATAAAGTATTGGCCATTATTTTGTATGTGTAGATTCAATAAATATCCAAAGAACTTTCGTCATTAAATACCGATTTTTTAGCAAAAAAAATAGCTTTTCTCTCATATCATATTTTAATATAAAAATATAAAGTTATCTCCATGCTTCTACATCACCAGTTTCACGTATACTGATATAATCTTTTTTGCGACTTGCAGTCTTTTTGCCTATGACAACATGGTCCAATACTTCAATTCCAATAAGTTTTCCTGCACCAACGACCTCGTTGGTTAAATTAATATCTGCGCGTGAAGGAGTCGGGTCACCACTGGGATGATTATGAGCTAATACCACACAAGCTGCACCATGACGGATTGCGGGACGAAATATCTCACGTGGATGTCCTAAACTTGAATTAAGCAAGCCTGTAGTGATCATCTGTGATCGAATGACTCGGTGTTTAGTCGATAACAACAAGCAATGTAACTCTTCTTGTTCTTTACCTTGAAGTTTATTACGAAAAAAGGTGGCTACACTCTCAGGAGAATTGACCAATGGTTGATCTGCATAATAAGCAACAGAGACACGTCGGGCAATTTCAAAACAAGCTTTCAGTTCTGCTGCTTTAGCCATCCCAATTCCTTTAATTGCGGTATACTCAGCTGGATCTGCTTCGGCAAGTTGACGTAAATCACCATTAAAATGCTGCATTAAATCACGTGCAAGATCTATGGTTGATCGGCCTGGACGGCCATTACGGATTAATATTGCGAGTAAATCATTGATGCTTGCATGCTCTGCTCCCTGATTGAGCAATCGCTCTCTTGGACGCTCTAATTCCGGTAAATCCTGGATCATATAGGCACTAAAAGGCCGTTCTCGTATCGTCATTCCCTCTATTTCCCTCTTTAAAACTATTCTACTATCTTTATCTCTATTCCTTTACTGTAGTGCTTGTATAAGGCTCGCTACAGTACCATGTACAAATTGAGTGCGATATTGTGATTCTGGAATGTCTAATGGTTTTGAAAGTATAGTTGCTACGGCTCCATTTAATAAAAGCGGATACGTATTTTTCATCGTACCTTCAATTCCTTCATAGGCAACAAGAAGCACTTTATCTGCCTGTCCCTGTTCTAAGATCATATTGGCTGTTTGAACGGCTTCATATGCTGATTCTGAATAATCAAAACAATAGTGAGGTCCCCCCAAGTCATACTCAATTGCAATTAGATTTCCTGCAGTATTTGGATAAGAGTGTGGAAAGATCAAAGGGCTTGCAAAGCGATGACCTTTATCTCTTAATAATTCGAAAAATTTAAAGGTTGAATTCATGGGACCAAACGAAGTTGTACTAACCACTGCTGTTTTAGAATCTAGATTATTCTTTTTTAGGAGATTAGCTGTTGCAATTAAAGCATTTCTGGAACAGGGATCTAGGTAGCCTTTAGGACTTATAAAATCTTTAATGACTAGGTTTCCTAAGGTTTCATTTTGTTCCAATAAATTTTTGAGATCACCAATAGGCACCAAGTCTGCAGGGTGTTCATTAACGAGACAACTCACAGCAAAAGGCTTTGCTGCAACCATTTCTTTTGGCTCAGGTGCTGAAATTGATTCTTCTCTTCTTTGAATTACAATTGAAGCATTATTACCGCCGATTCCAGCGGAGTTTGTAACTGCACAAGGGACATTTAGTTTAGTTGCATGCAAGATTGGCTTTGCAATACATTCTGGATCTAACTTCCCTTCATTTCCAGCCATTGGAGGTATTTGACTTTTCTGCATGCATGAAAGAGTCATGACAATCTCAGCAAGACCTGCGGCTCCTAGCATATGCCCTAAATTTCCCTTTAAGGCAATATTACCAGGTGGTTGATCACCAAAGGTATCAACAATTGCTTGGCTTTCGGTTAAATCATTAGCCTGTGTACTAGTGGCATGGGCAGAAATCAATTTAATATCCGTATTTTTAAGACCAGCATTTTGTATTGCTTGTTGCATGACCCTTTTAGAACCATCTGCTCGCTTAGCCGGAGCTGTCATATGGAACGCATTATTATTTGTTGCAGATCCTACAATCAAATATTCTCCTGCTAGTTCACGACTCAGTAAAATAGCAGCAGCACCTTCTGAAAAAATGGTCCCACTTCTATCCGGACTAAATGGACGAACTTGGTCTGTTGTAATAGTTCTTAAATTTGCTAGGCCAGTCCAACAAAATTCTGTCAAAATATCATAGCATAAAACCAAAACATGTTCACAGCGTTTTGCTTTTAGCCATCTTGCACCAAGATCAACGGCAGCAGCACCTGAAGCACATGACAATGATATGTGTGTAGCAGGGCCACCAATACCAAACTCTTTTCGTAAACGGGGAATAAAGTTTTGTTGCCAATCAAATAGGTCTTCATCGATACTTTGGATATCATAAAATTCCTGCAAGCACCATTCACGACTTTCAGTTAATCCAAAGTTACTCCCTAAGATTAAACCAATAGAACCATGCTGAATTTTGTCTAGCATTGGCTTAATCGTATGGACGAGTAGTCCGTATGCAGTATCTTCGTAATCATTATTATCTTTTAACTTAATTCGAAAACTATTTGTGAAGCATCCGCCCCACCTTTGAGGTAACTCTCCTAATTCAAAGTGTGAAATTTCTGATCTTGCAACCTGCCCTGCCTGTATTGCTGCAAAATTTTCTTCAATACCATCACCCAAAGGGCTTACTAAATTACTATCAACAATACAAACCTGTGTCATACAATTCCTCATAAAATAATAAAAAATGGTTAAAGAAATTCGAAAAAAGTTGTTACCTGTATATTATCACTTATAGTCTCTTTAGAGGTTTATTGAAACCAAAAGGTTGTAAAACATGCAAAAGTTTTTCGAAATCGCGTATTTACTTCGTGAGTAACTTGTAGTCTGGAATGCAAATGGCTAAAGAAAAAAAAGAATTTCGGCTTATCAAAGATGATAGCTGGTTAAAGCCTTACAAGAAACAAATAGATAAGCGTTATCAGCATTATCTTAAATTTAAAGCTACTGTTGAGGAAGCGTTTGGTAGTGTAGATCATGCGTCTCGTGGCCATGAATACTTTGGTTTTCACCGTTTAGAGTCTCAAGGTGTAAAGGGTATTATCTACCGCGAGTGGGCACCAGCTGCATATGGTTTATTTTTATTTGGTGACTTCAATAGTTGGGACCGTCTAGCTCACCCAATGAAACAGGATAAGCACGGCGTATGGGAAATTTTTCTTCCAGATGTAAATGGAAGGCCGCAGATCAGCAATGGAACTCATGTAAAAGTATGTGTTTCATCAGATGCAGGGCGTGAAGATAGAATTCCAGCCTACATACATCAAGTGGTTCAAGACACTAGTAACAACTTTGATGGAATTTTCTTTCTTAATGGTAATTATAGATGGGAACATGAACAAGTTGGTCAAATTCAGGGTTTAAAGATATACGAAGCCCATGTGGGTCTTGCTCAAGAGAAAAAAGCTGTGGGTAGTTTTGATGAATTTCGCAAGGAAGTTCTACCAAGGATTGCCAAAGGTGGCTATAACGCAATTCAACTTATGGCAATTATGCAGCATCCCTACTATGGAAGTTTTGGTTATCATGTAAGTTCCTTCTTTGCAGTCAGTCACTATTTTGGGACACCTAATCAATTGAAGCAACTTATTGATGAGGCTCACAATCTTGGGGTAGCGGTTCTATTGGATATTGTTCATAGCCACACAGTAAAAAATACACAAGAAGGTCTAAACCTTTTTGATGGATCAGATTATCAATACTTTCATGCAGGTCATAAGGGAGATCATCCAGCATGGGATTCCAAACTGTTTAACTATGCAAAACCTGAGGTCTTACGCTTTTTATTAAGTAATGTTCGATACTGGTTAGAAGAATTTAAGTTTGATGGTCTACGTTTTGATGGTGTAACATCAATGGTATATGAGGATCATGGCCTTGGCCGTGACTTCAATGGATACGATGATTACTTTGATGATGATAATCTCAATATAGATGCGGTAGCCTACCTACAATTGGCAAATGTACTTGCACATGAAGTCAATCCCAATTGTATTACCATAGCTGAAGAAGTATCAGGTATCCCAGGCCTTTGCTACTCTCCCGAAGATGGCGGAATTGGTTTCGACTATCGCCTTTCTATGGGGGTTCCTGACTACTGGATCAAAATTCTTAAAGAATTAAAAGATGAAGATTGGAAAATGGAACAAGTTTTTGGTACCATGACCAATCGCCGTCATATGGAAAAACATATTGCATATTGTGAATCACATGACCAAGCGCTTGTGGGTGATAAAACAATCGCCTTTTGGCTGATGGATGCTGCCATGTATACAGACATGGCAATTGACTGTGAGAGTTTGGTTATAGACCGTGGGATTGCCCTTCATAAAATGATTCGACTTATGACCTTTGGCTTTGCAGGAGAGGGATGGCTAAACTTTATTGGTAATGAGTTTGGTCACCCAGAATGGTTAGATTTCCCAAGAGAAGGAAATAATTTTTCCTTTCAACATGCGCGCCGTCAATGGTCACTAGCTGACTCGCCATTTCTTAAATACCAATTTCTCAATAACTTTGATCAGGCGATGCTTAATATTGACCAGGATGGATCGTTGTTAGAAGATGGTTTTATTCAAATGCTATATGTTCACGAAGAAGATAAACTTCTAATTGCTAGACGAGGTCCATATGTGTTTGCCTTTAATTTCCATGGTGAAAATTCCTATTCAGACTTTGCACTACCCGTTCCAGATGCAACCGACTACGAATTAATCTTGTCAACCGATGAAGAAGACTTTGGTGGCTTTAGCCGAGTGGTTAAGCCTCAAAACTACATCTACAGTCCTATAGATGGTGGGAATAAAATCCAAGCATACTTACCGGCAAGAACTGCTATAGTTTTTGCCCCAAAAGAATTTAATTAGCTTATCATTTCAACATCGCTTACCTGAACTAGAGTATGTTCTTTGTCAAAAATACCCGTCACTTCTAAATTACCTTCAGGGTAAAAGAAGCGTCGGGGTTAGACTTTGAACTGAATTTCATATCAGTCTTCGAGTTCCTTAAGCCTGAACAGCTGAAATCGAGCTCGCATATTTTCATTAAGGTAATAATCAACTAAATATGCACTTGGTAATGATTATCTAAGCTTCAATACAACCGCCTCACCTTTTACCTTATAAAGATCATATTTCCTCAATACGACCTATAAAAGCAGTTAGAAAGTTTTCTACCATATTTACGTATGACTGTTATATTAAATAAGATATAACTACAGTTTACGGATACAATGGAGAATATGGGAATGAGTAAAAAATCAAATATTGGCATCATTATAGTTAAAACGATTAAGGTAATTTTTTGTCTACCATTTTTGCTCTTTGGTATCTTTATATTTTATAAAGTGCTTTGGCCACAGATTCAAGAAATGCCCAACATAAAATGGCCTGATTTTCTTATTATCTCAATTTTTTGTATTGTGTTTACTGGTGTGGGCTTCGTCATGCCTTTGTTAGCGGTTTTTAGGAAAGAAAAAGAAAAGCCACAAATTGAACCAGTCACGAGTTCAAAAATCACTCATCAGGACCTTATTGAGATCAACAAAGATTGGGGCGACAACGCCATAAGCAATGATAATATTGGTCATAAAATTATGATTGTTTTTGCTTTGGTTTGGAATGTTATTGCCTATTCAATCTCGTTTGCGGTGCTTTCAGAAGCATTACCTAAAAGAGACTATAAGGCGATGCTTGTATTATTATTTCCAGCAGTTGGTTTAATTTTAATATTTATGGCGATTAAGTTCTACTTACAAAAAGTAAGATTTGGTAATAGTGAGTTTATCATGGATCCATTTCCTGGCTGTATTGGAGGAGAAGTGGCTGGATATATCGATTTAAATA
>JAKVBE010000070.1 GCA_022447755.1 Lentisphaeria bacterium
TCTGAAGAACAAGTACTAACTTTGGCAAAAAGCTCCTACTCAGGTGAGGGTAAGTTAACTACTCCAGTGTTATCTCAGCCTCCATTTTCTGACCACGTGAGGCAGCAAAATCCTATGTGGCAAGTTGTCGTTGAGGATGAGAATAATACAACTATTTATTTAGATAGTATTACAGGTCAAGTACTTCGCCATGCCAATGATGATTTCAGATTGAAAGATCTGATGATGAAGCTTCACTTTATGGACTATGGCAATTCTGGCGGATTTAACCATTGGTTGATCATTGCATTTGCTTTTGCAACGCTATTCCTTTCAGTTACTGGTGTTACTTGGCTGCTACAACAGTATCAAAATGGTTTTCTGAGATTAAGTTGGGGTAGTAACAGGAAAAAAGTGGTAGTGACTTTTTCCAATGAAAATACTATTACTGACATCTCAGCAGTTGGCCGCTCAACTGTATTAGAAGGGCTAGCTAGTTCACATGTATACCTTCCGTCAAGTTGCGGTGGTGGAGGTACTTGTGGCAAATGCGTGTTCTTAAGTTCAACTAAACTACCTATCACACTATCTGAGCAGGAACATTTATCAGATGAGCAGCTAAAGGAAGGCTATCGGCTTGGATGTCAGCATAGGTTCTCTGAAATTAGTTCGATTGAAGTTAATACTGATCTCAATATTGAAAATCATGAGCTAGTTGTGGTTGCGACTAATTTCATTACTCCTTTTATCAAGGAAGTGAAATTTAAAGTGAAATCAGGAAAACGATTGGCATTTAAAGCTGGTGCATATATGCAATTTGAAGTGCCAGCAGGGATGAATAGTTTACGCCCTGATGATATGCCTGAGAACTTTGAAAAATACTGGGAAAGTTATTCTCATGGAAAGTTTTCACATGACAGCGTAACTCGCCATTACTCCTTGGTTAACTTTGATCAAGAAACAAATGAGCTAACCTTCAACATCCGCTGGCAAACTGCTAAGGATGGTTATAAAGCAGGTATAGGTTCAAGCTATTTAGGGTCACTCGAAGTTGGTGAAACGATAATCGCAAAAGGTCCTTTTTCTGACTTTTATGCTACTTCAGGTAAAAAGGTTCCTCGCATTTTTATTGGCGCAGGCTCAGGACTTGCCCCACTCAGAGCTATCATTTTTGAACAGTTGAAAAAACGCCAAGATGAAGGTGACTTGACTCTCATCTATGGTGCGCGAACTGAAGATGATTTGCTGTACCGCGATGAGTTGAACTTATTGAGTGAGCAGCATAAAAACTTTTCTTATATTCCTACACTTTCTAACCCTTCAGAACAATGGCAAGGGCATTCTGGCTATGTACAGCAAGTACTTCTGCCGTATTTGAGCCAGAAAGTAAAATTCCTGTCTACAGAATTTTACTTGTGCGGCCCAGAAGCAATGATGAGTGAAGTGGAACAAATAATTACTGATGTTGGTATACCCAGTAATCAAATTTTCAAAGACAAATTTAGTCGTTAATACATGAATTAAATAGAGGTAAATATGAAAATATTAATTAAATTTTTAACCGTAATCAGCATTGTTTTTAGTAGTGCGGTGTTCGCGCACGTTCATCTTGAAAAAAGTGTGCCTGCTGATAATGCAATGTTAATGAAGACTCCAGAAGAGTTAACGTTGGCATTTAGCAAAGAGGTTCGTGTAGTCAAAATTACATTGAAAAATAAGCAAGGAAAAAAGGTTAAATTTGGCTTCAAACCTACTAAAGAAACCAATACCGAATTTACGTGGAAGCTACCGAAACTTACACCTGCTAACTATGTTGTTGATGTTACTTTCTTAGGTAAAGATGGGCACAAAATGAAAGATAGCTTTGGCTTTATGGTTCACTAATCTAATGGAGTGATTGCTATGGAAATGTATATCTGGAATACAGTCATTGTACTGTCAAAAATTGTATTTTACGTCGGTTTTGCCTGCATTGCTGGTTATACATTTTTCAAGCAAGTTTTTGAACAAAGTGAGTCTCATAATAACTTGGCAATAGCGAGCCTAAAATGGATAAGAGGTTCAATAGTCATCGCTTTGCT
>JAKVBE010000071.1 GCA_022447755.1 Lentisphaeria bacterium
TTTGATAACCAATTGTTCTTTAAAAACTTTGCTGGTATTTGAGGTGTTAGTCATACTAGCTCTCCGTTCATATGAACGGGCGGGTGTATGATTATAACCTTGGGCGTTTCTTAAGTGTTGACCCGTTTATACAATCTTCGGGTGATTCTCAGTCGATGAACCCTTATTCATATCTTATGAATAATCCGCTGAGTGGGACAGATCCTACTGGTTATTCTGCTGAGAGTGCTTTGTGTCAAGGTGGATCAAACATGCTTGGCTGCGGAAAAGCGGGAGGTATGTCGCAAGGTCAAATCAATGCATCTCACAATCCTCAATCGGGGCTGGCGGCTGCTATTGGAGAGTTAGGCTTAACAGGAAACCCAGCCTTAGAGGTGGCTAATGGTGCAGGAACACTGAGTGGTTCAGTGACTGTTAATGATATTGGTGATGAAAAAGAAAAATCTAAACAAAGTGCGATTGAGAAGGATAGGGTAGCTAAGCAACTCACTTCTGCGGAAGTACAATTAGTTGATAAAACATACGAAAACCTTAAAAAATCAGCTAAGAAATTACTTGAAGAGCTTCGGAAAACACCTGAGTTTTCAACGCTAGAAAGCAAATACGGGGCAGTAATATTGACATTCAATGATGATGAGGAAACAGGCATCATAGGAAATACAATAAACATTAATAAATGGATTTTTAGTTTGGAATATGAAGTTGATGCTAGTGCTAGTCTAGATGCTTATATGGGCACTTTACCAGACAGCATGTCAAATGATGATTACTACAATGCCGTTGATAAATATGAGCAATCTTTGCCAAACTTCCATGCTTTTAGCATGAATAGAGTGATTGCACATGAAGCCTTCCACTTAATGCAAGGTAACATTTCAGGCTTGGATTATACGCTTAATAAACAGCGCTATGAGGCCGTTAATATTCGTAGAACTAATGAATTTATGTTTAAGTACTACAACGAACCATATAGAGATGAAAATCATGGGGCAGCGAGGTCAAAGTAAAATGATGAAGGAAAAAATTTTAGCGGCATTAATACTTTGTATATCTGTTGCAGTAGCATGCAATGTTCAATCTACAGAGACAAATAGTTGTTTGGCGGGGGTTAAGGATGAGCGATTTTCAAATTATATATTTGAGGGCCCACTCACAGCCGATAAAGCAACTAAGAGGTTTAAACAGCAAACAATTGGTGGCTCATTAGGGCTAGCTGATGAAAAATGGCTATCTTTTTTAAATGGCCTTTCTAAGGGGGGATGTATCTATGAGTTTACGTCAAGTGAAGCAGACTGGAATAGTCTGAGAGGGGTAAAAGGTTATGCACTGGTAAGAAAAGCTAAGATTATCGATATTATTATTATCAAAAAGAGTTAAGCGGTGAATATTAATTAAGGCCAAAGTTAATATTTTGAGTAAATCAATGATAGGCATAATCCCAACTTTATATCCATATGGAGCTGAACCTATGTTCAAAAATACCCTCCTAGCTTGCGTGCTGTTAACCAGCACACAAGCATTAGCGGCAGTGAAATGCCCAGTAGAAAAAATACAGACGTTACGAACAACTGAGGATAAAGTATTTATCCAGTTGGAAGGCCAAAGCTGGCATGTGTTGGCAGTAAAAGGCGAGCAAGACTACAACAAGAAATTGGCTCGTGCGATGAAAGCCCAGCGCAAGGACTTGCAGGTAGAACTTCGCTTCCCTAACGGCTATGACGAAACGTGCATGTCATCAGACACCTCTGTTGTCGCCAAAAAAATCAAGCTTATTAAGAAAGAGCGGTATTAGCCCTTTTAGAACACTTCATTAAGCCAGCGTTTGCTGGCTTTTTAAAATAAAAGGGGTCGGAAATAAAAGGGGTCGGTGACATATAGGTCTCATTCTCATTTGTGAGTTGGCATTATTTAACTATAGTTAACTGGAACATAAATTATCGAAAGGAATCGATATGCCAAGAAAGCCACGAATGTTTAAGGCGGGAGTGCCTTGTCATGTAATACAACGGGGTAATAATCGCTCCGTTTGTTTCTTTGAGCCAGAAAACTATCTTTTC
>JAKVBE010000072.1 GCA_022447755.1 Lentisphaeria bacterium
GGGAAAGTAATTAATGAAGTAAACCCTGAAAATGAATGGGCTTTTACTGATGGAATACCAACACGAAAGTTTGACGGAACTTCTTGTGCCATTATTGACGGTGAACTTTACAAAAGGTTTGATTTAAAAAAAGGTAGAACCCTGCCACCTAATGCTATATCTTGCCAAGAACCTGATAGTAAAAGTGGACATCATCCACATTGGGTAAAATGCGATAGAGAAGATAAAAGTAATAAGTGGCATTTTGTAGCCTTTGATTCTTTAGAAAATAAAGAGGATGGAACTTATGAGCTATGTGGTAAAAAAGTACAAGGAAATCCTGAAAATATTGAGGGGCATAAGTTAATTAAGCACGGTTCAGAAAGATTAAGTTTAAAAGATGATTCTTTTGAATACATAAAGCAATACTTAACTGAAAACGATATTGAAGGCATTGTATTTCATCATAGAAATGATGATAGAATGTGTAAGATTAGAAAATCTGATTTTGGAATACGTAGGTAGTATTAATGCTAACGTGTATTAGTTAACATTTAATCTGACAATCTATAATAATTGAATATTAATAATTTAAGATTGCAGAAATGAATAAAGACGAGAAAATCATTCAAAGTAAGCTAGGCTTACTTGAATTGGCAAAACAATTGGGCAATGTATCCCAAGCCTGTAAGGTATTAGGCTACAGTAGGGACTCTTTTTACAGGTTTAAAGAGTTGTATGCATCTGGTGGTGAGCTGGCCCTTAGGGAGATCAGTAGAAGTAAACCGATTAAGGCCAACCGGGTATCTCCAGAGATTGAGAAAGCAGTTGTTAATTTTGCCATAGACAAGCCTGCCTATGGGCAAATGCGTGTAAGCAATGAACTCAAGAAGTCAGGTCTTTTTGTTTCCCCTGGCGGTGTGCGTTCCATCTGGTTACGTCATGACCTAGAGACGTTCAAGAAGCGCCTGAAGGCATTGGAAACCAAGTCTGCACAGGAAGGGTTGGTACTGACCGAAGACCAGTTGAAAGCTTTGGAGAGGGCAAGGGAAGAGAAACAAGCACACGGCGAGATAGAAACCTATCACCCAGGCTATTTGGGCAGTCAGGATACTTATTATGTAGGCTATATTAAAGGGGTGGGCAAAATCTACCAACAGACGTTTGTCGATACTTATAGCAAAGTGGCCTTTGCCCAACTTTTTGACCGTAAGAATGCATTGGTAGCTAGTCATTTACTTAATAGTAAGGTAATCCCTTTTTTCGATGAAAATCAAGTCAAACTGATGAATATCCTCACCGACAGGGGAACCGAATACTGTGGTACCAAGGAACATCATGAGTATCAGCTCTACTTGAACATTGAAGATATAGGTCACAACAAAACAAAGGCAAGGAGCCCGCAGACCAATGGCATCTGTGAACGTTTTCACCGGACTATACAAGAGGAGTTTTATAGTACTGCCTTCCGCAAGGCTGTCTATGAAAGTATTGAACAATTACAGACAGACCTTGACCACTGGTTGGATGAATATAACCTAAACAGGACACATCAAGGCAAATACTGCTTCGGCAAGACACCGATGCGTACTTTCCTTGACAGTAAGCACCTTGCACAAGTCAAAATGTTACCACAAAAAATCAACTGATTTTTTGTGGAACCGATCACAAATGCGCAACAAGTTGGAGGGAGAAACCTGCAAGGGAGGAACCTGAAAAATACTACCCCGGTGGGTGGAGATTTTTTAGGATACCTTGAAGGTGAACGACTGACAACTTATCTTTGTATTTGGAATTGGTGTAAACCGAACATAGCTGACACCGAAATTGTATTATTCGTAGTGTCAGATAAAACTACTGTCAGATTAAGTAGTAGCTATTACATGAGTTGATGATTAAGAAACAATCTACAATTAAAATAGCATAAGATTTTTTAACCTTCATTTTTATGCTAACCTCAAACAGAAACCTAATTATTAAAACACTGAAAATCAGCTGTTTTCTTCTATTTTTTGGAAGAGCATGGCAGTTTCTTTTATGG
>JAKVBE010000073.1 GCA_022447755.1 Lentisphaeria bacterium
GCCATATTTAACAAAACTATACTTGAGTCATAATCTCCTCTAAAGATTAAATCTGCGGCGCTATCAGTCAATTCAATAGCAGTTTGTCCAGACACTTGCAAGGTTATTAGCAAATGCATCAAGATTCCGATAGTCTTTTTCATCATGTGGTTGTAATTACACCTAACGTTTTGCCTTTACTTTAACATTCCATTTATTATACCAGTATAAACCAAGAGGAAACGGGTGAACGATAACGTTTTATAAGAAAGACTTAATAGCTGCATTCGTCCCGTTTCATTCTTGGACTTGCTAGTACTAATTGGAATGTTGGGCTCGCGACCCTTTAAAGGCAATAGCACCGCAAGTTTTATTAATTACTGTAAATACTAATGTATGAAAAATGTTAGGGAAGCAGTGGGTATTGATGTGTCAAAGAACACATTAGACGTACAACTCCACTGTAAGAAAGAACACAAGGTTTTTGGGAACAACAAGAAAGGTTTTGAAGAGCTGGAAAAATGGGTTCTCAAACAAGGTTTAGATCCTTCTGAGGTGATCTATTGCTTTGAGAATACCGGCTGGTATAGCATTCAACTGTCTTTCTTTTTAAGTGCAAAGAAGTACTTTTTTGTGTGCGAGAACCCGATAGTGATCAAACGCTCAATTGGACTTAAACGTGAAAAGTCTGACAAGGCAGATGCTGCGAATATCGCGCACTACGCATGGCTAAGAAGAGAGGAACTGAAATGTACCGTTCCACCTTCAAAGAAACTGCTCGAACTTCAACGTATGATGAGCCTAAGGGAACAACTATCCAAACAGATCGTATCGCTCAAGAACGTTCGAAAAGGTATGCTTACAGTGGTTACAGCACCATCTACTGATCGAACAGTTGTGATCCTGGATCAAAGCCTTGCAGGACTCGAAAAACAGCTGAAGAAGATCGAGAAGGAAATGGAACAATTGATAGCTTCTCAAAAGCAAATGAAACACAACTACGACTTGGTCTTAAGTGTACGTGGAGTAGGTAAGATCCTGGCAATCCAGCTTATCCTTCATACCCATAACTTTACTCGGTTTATGAATGCTCGCCAGTTTTCGGCTTATTGTGGTTTAGCGCCTTATCCATATCAGTCAGGAACGAGTATCAAAGGAAAGCCAAAAGTCCATTCAATTAGCGATAAGAAAATGAAAAGTTTGATCAATACTTGTGCGGTAAGCGCTGTTCAACATGATAAAGAACTCAGAGCGTATTACTTGAGAAGGATTGAAGAAGGTAAACCGAAAATGCTGGTTTTAAACATCATCAGAAACAAAATAATTGCGCGAGCTTTTGCTGTTATTGAAAGAGGAACTCCATTTGTGGAATTAAATCAGTTTGCAGCCTAAAAAAATGAAGATTTTATTTGGATTTAGTCTTGGAATGCAGCTACGAAGCGAGCCGCCTTTCGAATGTAATCATTTTGCGGCTTGATTTGTAGGTGCTGTTATAAGCTCTCCCTTTTTACTATAAATGCCCGAATAATGTTTGTTAAAAACAGTACCTGACGCAAGATTAATATCACTAAAATTATTGCAAGCCATTCGTTAATTGCCATGCTAGATTCATATTCCTCAAATTCATTTAATATACTGTAATCACTGTACGTGGCAGGCTGGTTCGTCAATTTATGAGTGAGTGCAATTATAATAACTAAACATATTGTTGTAAGTCCATAGTGTAGCCAGTTCAGTGTTGGGCTTAGCCTTCTTGAAATTTTATTAATCCCCCGAGTAATCAAGGTAAATAGCACGAATAATAGAGCAACAGCAATTATGATATGAACTTTAGCGATCACGAAATATGTATCATGCATGGCGATATCAAGACTGCCACTTACAAAAAGGCTTGTCAATAATATTATTAATGCGGTTATTCCGTATGTCACTGAAATTCTGGGCATTTAAGTAATCTTCGTCATTGCTTATAACGTTCATGCTAAAATACGCATTTGCAGCGAAGCG
>JAKVBE010000074.1 GCA_022447755.1 Lentisphaeria bacterium
AAGGTTTGCTTCAAAAATTAGCCTATCACATGAATGCCCCCAATGACTTGTTCAATGCAGCAATTGAAGAATTGATCCGCAATAATTATTCTCTGCCAGGATTCTATACCCTATGGCTATTTCGGTCTGACCGTGCCAGTGATTTCGGAGTAATGGTGCCACTTTGTAAGACACTTTAAAGTTAGTAAAAATTGTGGTTATTCTTGTTTCAAGATTCCCTTTCTTAATGAGTCTCCCTTCAGATCGATTCGATGTGAAGAGTTGACAAGTCTATCAAGTATTGCATCGGCAATAGTTCCTTCTCCAATAATATCGTACCAAGCTGCAACAGGGATTTGGGAAGCTACAATGGTAGAAGTTCTCTCAAAGCGTTCTTCAATAATATCCATCAATACTTCTCTAGCAAAGTTATCAAAGGCTTGCAAGCCAAAGTCATCAAGAATGAGTAATGCGGTTTTATTGAGCTTGTTGATTTCTTTGAGGTAAGTTCCATCCACTTTGGCTAATTTGAGTCTCTGGAAGAGTCTAGCAGTATTGATATAACGAACTTTATGAGTCATCATACATGCTTGTTGTCCTAACGCTTGAGCAAGATAGCTTTTTCCTACTCCTGAAGGACCTGTGATAATGACATTTTCCTTTCTTGAGATAAAATCTAGTGTTGCTAAACGCTCAAAAGCATTCCGATCTAGGTTTCTGCCAGCTTGGTAGTTGATTTGAGCAATGGAAGCTTGCTGCCTGAAGCTCGCCTGCATAATTAATCGCTGGATTTTACGATTTTGTCTGTCTTCATATTCATGATCGGTCAGTAATGCTAAGTATTCATCAGGACTAAACTTTTCCTGATTGTTTTCACTGATTTGGCGCAAGTGTAAGCTGGCCATTGCCATAAGTCGCATTTGACGAAGTTTTTCGACTGTTTGATTATTATTCATTGTTTAAAAATTAGGAAGTGATACACTATTGATAAGCTTTTGGTCCTCGGATATTATTATGTTTGGGGATATGAGGGCGATGCCCCTCGAATAACTCAGTTTGTAAAGCTTCCTGTTCCAATCCGTTTTTGAGGATGTTTTTAACACTATGGTAGCTATATGATCCAGCCTGTAAGGCTCGTTTACAGGCAAGGTTAAGCCGTTCATTTCCATATTGTTTTGAAAGTAGGATTACTCCATTAGCTCTTTTGTACATGGGTTCTGGGTAAGTAGCATCATGCTCAAACATGCCACAGACAAACTCATAGACATGCTCTCCTTTAGTTTGTGCTTTTTTCTTAAAATAGGCAGGACTCCAGTTATTATACGCTTTATGAGTACTGGCTAAATGATTTTGGTTCGTGATGTAAGTAGTTTTGAAACTGCGTTTATGTAAGGCAATACGTTCATAATTATAGTAAACCTCTACGGTAGTCTTGGTAAAATGAATGGAGGTGTGTTTTCCAATATAGCGATGAGGAACACTGTAATAGCTCTTATCAGGAGAAAAGTAAACATAGCCCATTTTCTGAACCTTTGCTCTTCGATATTGCTTTAGTTCATAATCAGAGGCAGGAAGTGGTTTAAGGTATTGCCTTTCTACTCGTTGGAATAGCTCCTGTCGAGAAGATTGTTTGACTTGGAAAAGACATTGATTATACCCTTCTAAAAGTCGCCTAATTTCCTTGTTCAATTCCTCAAGAGTAAAGAATATCATGTTTCGTAAAGGGTAATAAATACGTTGATAGGCTAGTTGAACAGCATTTTCGACTAAGGCTTTATCTTGAGGGGCATAAGTCCGGGTCGGATTAATCACACAATCGTAGTGACGGGCAAACTCCTTGAAATTACGATTGATAATTGGCTCATACTTACTGGCTCTTTGAACGGCTGACTTCAAGTTATCCGAAACAATGGCTTTAGGAACACCTCCATAAAACTTCAAGCAATTGGCCATACA
>JAKVBE010000075.1 GCA_022447755.1 Lentisphaeria bacterium
AATCGCGATTTGCGAATTGCGAATCAAGAATTGAAAGATTAGGTTGTAAAGAAAGTCTATAATCACAAAAGGATTTTTCGTCTGTGGATAAATCACCTAACATTGAAAAGCAAAGTTACCAGGTAAAAATCTTCATAATCGGTAACTTTGAGGTGCCAGGCTACTTTTTCAGAAAAACTTTTTATGATTTACACAATTCTTCTTGACGTCGAAATGAAATATGGCTAATATTTGGTAGTGTTAGTTGTTTGTTTTTGATTAAGAGAGGGAGAAATCATGGGAAGACCACTACGTTGTGTACGAGTCGATAAAGAGGATAGCTTGGTTTTAGTTACCAATAAAGTTGCAGGGCCAAAATCTTACGCAGAGAGCAATACTCCTTGGCCATTTAATGATCACGATAATAGGCGCAATCAACAAATTTTTGATAAATGGACCAAATTTTACTTTATCGATATCATTGATTTTGTATGGATGTCTAATCACCTTCACGGAATATTTCGTATTACTCGATCCGAAGAGGATGTTAGCCTCGAAGAAGTAGCAGATCGCTATAACAGCTTCAAGCAGTTAGTTGGTGATTTTGAGATGACCGTTGCAAAAAACAAAGGTTTTTTGAAGAAGCAACGCAAGCGAATGCTTGATTTATCTCAGTTTATGCGTGATGCCCAACAAGAAGCTTCTGTTAAGTATAATCTTGCGCATAATCGTAAGGGTGGTTTGTGGCAAGCTCGATTTCATTCCACAATACTAAAAGGCGGTAAAGCCTGCTGGGATGCATTAGCTTATATTGCCTTAAATCCAGTACGTGCCAATATGGTGTTTAGTCCAGAAGAATACGAACATTGTGGGCTAGGGCAGTATAAGAAAACAGGCAAGCACCCTTACCAAAAGAACTTTGTAAAGTGTCTTAAGGAATATGAATTGTATCGTATCAAAACTTTTTCCGATAAAAAAGTCATCGAGAAGTTCTATGAACATATTATTATGAGCCTACTACGTAAAAAGAAAGGTGCGAAGGATACGACCATCGTTCAATGTGTAGCTGCCTTAAGAGAATCAAACGATTACGAAGGAACACTCTTAGAGCGCGATTCTACTTGGGTGAAGGGACGTCTTATTGGTGAAGAAGAAGATCTTTTACAAGAGTCAGAGAAGATTCGTACTCATCTTCAAGCCAAAGCACCAAAGTCGTTTCAGGGAAACTCTCAACGCAAGTCAGGTTGGGAAGGAGAGATTTCTAAGAACAACAAAGAGACTGAAAAACGTAAAGGATGTAGTTTTACTTACAAACGCCCCCTTAAGCTTGTGAGAACTGCTTCCATAACGAAGGGTGGGGTACTCGTTGCATTCAATAATGTACAAGCTTCACCTGACGAGCCTGCCTGTACTGCCCCTGGTTAATAAAGCTACTTCGCTCCAAGCAGCAAAACTTCAGTAAAAACATATCAAACCGTATGATCGGAGCATATCTCCTGCCTAGCTTTTCAAACAAGTTCTCAACTTTCCTTCCAAACGATCAGCAAACACCTCAAATCTTAATCCCATCAGACCGCTTTTTGCTTCAAAACCAAAACTCCCATACCATAATTCAACCACCCCTCATCCCCACAAAGTGCCTGGCACCTCATAGATTTATCGTAGAGGTTGTTGGTGCTGCAAAGATTAAATTTGAATAGAACTTTTGAGTTGCCAAGCTTAAAACAGAGATCCTCACATTAAACCAACCTTAGCTTCATGAAAATCATCATGTTGGCATCAATCTTGAGATCCAACTGACAAAGGGGAGGGCAGCTTAGAATTTCATTGGTATGTTGTGAATTTCAGGTGGGGTAAAGTTGAATAACCAAAAGGTGTGGTAATGGGAAAAAAGCGATAAACCAATAACT
>JAKVBE010000076.1 GCA_022447755.1 Lentisphaeria bacterium
CAGTCACAACATCACTTGGTTTTATTGTTCTGACTTTTTGGTGCAAGTCGCCCGTTTATTGTTGTCGTCAAGCTCCGCCCATCATTTGGCTTCGTTCTTTAAGTCATTGTACTGTTCGGTAAATGCATGTTCGGGCGTGGTAGCCCGCACGCTGGTTGCCACTGTTAAAGTCTACCGTTCGGTTAGTATCGGTGGTTGTTTCAATAAAGGTTGTGTTGTTCTTGGTGGCGCATTAAGGTGCGTGTTAAACGTGGCTTCGTTGAAGAGAATCATGCTTTCCAATAACAAGGCAAACCACCATAACTCACTGCGTTCGTTGGGACGCAGTAAACTGCGCCCGTGTTTGCGGCGTTATGCACACAAGGATAGAGAGTAATGGGCGTACTTTGGACTACATACCCACTAAATGAAGAAATGAGAGAATGGCTTGATTCAGAAGGTGTCGAAGCCCCTGAAAATGATTCAAGATTTCCGACGGGAAGGGAAGTTAAGCAAGCCCTGGAAAGCCTTGAAGAGGTCACTGTAGAAATTACTGACAATGGTATTGGTAATATCTGGCAAGCCTGGATAAATTCCAAATTAGAACCAGAAAAAATATGGACATTGCTGAATATCAGCGAGTATTCAGGTGATGATAAGCCTCAAGAAGTATGGTTTGAAAAAGGTGATGAAAACCTAATTAAATACGTCCTTGGTAAAATAAGTCATTTCTCAGGTCCTCAGGTTTTAATTCCAGATACCGGAGATACGCCCGAGGTAATAAATGCATAACAAGGCCAAGCAACATCAGTCGCTACGCTCCTTGGACAGCCTTGCGCTCGCGCCTTTTGTGCATGGCTTCGCCATAGTTGCACAAAAGCCACTATCACAAGACGGCCGTTGTTGGCGGCGTTACATTTACTAGAGCACCAAATTCGAATGACTATAGGGGACGAATTTAAGTTTGACGGTAAAGTTAAATCTATAGGTCTTTCGTTGCTCTCCGGTGATGTGCTGACATTTAATAAAAAATTAGGTTTAGGTATTGAGGAACACAGAAATATGTTGCAGTAATAGATAAATCATTTTATGAATGCGAAATCCCTGAAGACTTAATTGAAAAGTGCTTTAGATTATTTCAAAGCCAAGTATCAGGTGAGGCTGAAAGGTGCTTTAGACCTGGATACCAATTAACGTTTGGACAAGACTTAATCGAAGATATAAAGGTTCAGATTTGCTGGGAATGCGATTTAATTAAAATCATTCAAGTATCTGGCGAACCCAAATGGTTCGCCTTTGACTCAAAAACAAAACAATCTATTGAATTACTTACACTCTTAAGAAAGGTGGTGGAACATGAAATGTAACAAGAGCAAAAACTACCACTCACTATGTTCGTTCGGACGCGCAGAAAACGCTCGCCCGTTTTGTGGGCGTTATATTTTTTAGATACATCACGCAATGGAAGATAGAGTTTTACCAACACCAGAGAAGTTCGCATCTTGTCCTTACGATGAAAAGATCCTTCCTTTCTATGAGGGGCAGTTTGATTGCGTTTATGTTCTATTGCATCCATTTTTTAAACCTACCTCTATTGATATCGAACGATTCTGTCCATCGAAGTGGCCTGATAAGCATGAAATCATTGACGGCTGTGATTTAATTAGCTGGCAAGAAATCCTGAAGTTGTCAGGGCTAAATAGCTTGTCTGATATCGATATAGGGTTGAGAACCTGTATTGGTGGTTTGAAAAAAGAACTATCAAACGAACAGTTTTCAAAGAAACTGGCTGAACTAGAAGACCAAAATATCATCCATCCA
>JAKVBE010000077.1 GCA_022447755.1 Lentisphaeria bacterium
AGCTGAAGGGCCATCTTAATCACATACAGGCACGCAATAGGGTCCTTGAGGAATGATCGCAATTTTTAAGTTCTTCTTAATGGCATCATCAATTATGGCTTGTAATTTCTCTTGGATATTTTCTGTGGTTACAGCTAGCGGAGTAACATTTAAATGTTGCGATTCTTCAGGGGCTAACCAAGGAGACACAAAGACCAAATTCTTTTTGCCGATTTTTTCTAAAACCCGACAGTGCATTTGGAATTGCCATTGATCTTTGATGAACATACCACCCTGGATTGCTTCAATAAATTCACGCCAATCATACGAGTACTTCTTCATCGTTTCTATATAATGGGCACCGCCAATCCCTTCTCTAGCACCCCCTAAAATGACAATTTTTCCATTTGGTTTTACGGCTGGTAAGCAGGAAACCATGCCCTTTACACACTGATAAAAAGTTTCATCCAAAGGGTATCCGCCTGATGAACTGATAACTAAATCAACTTCCTCTGAAACTTGGCAACAAGCGAATTGCCGGACGAAGTCACAGGCAACTTCATGAGATTCTTCCAAATCCCCAGCAAAGGCTGCAATTAATTCTTTTTGACCATTTAAAACAACATTAAGTGTAAAATCCACGTTGGCTGCCTGGGCAACGGAAAGAGATTCACGGTGTAAGGGGTTTCCGTTCAAATTCACATTACGTGCTTTTTCAGATGAAAGAAATTCATAGCCATGAAAGTTTTGTAATGCATTTAAAGATGCAATTCCAGGGAAAACAGATTTCCTCCCTCCAGAGAAACCAGCCATAAAATGGGGTTCAACAAGTCCCGTTAAAACTTTGAAATCAGCTTCTATAAAATGCCTGTTTAATTCAATTCCTTGGCCGGACCAACTTCTTGCTTCTAAAGATGCGATTTGAGTTGGATCATCGGCAACATGGTCAATGATAGTATAGGATTCTACGACCGCATCACCAAACATTTCACGCCGTTCAGCATCAGTGCTTGTCCGGTGCATGCCAGTTGCAATCAAAATTGTGATGACCTCTTTACGTATACCGCCAGCTTCCATTTCACTCAATAACTCTAAAAGAAAATCGGCATAGGGAATAGGGCGTGTAATGTCGGAAACCACAACCACAGCTGATTGGATATTTGCTTTTTTTTCTGCAATTTTCAGCAGAGAATCTGAACCAATCGGATTTTGTATTGCAGATAAAACCAACTCCTTGGAATCACACGTAGGATGCGGAAAAACACTGGTATACTCAATGGCATTATCCGGTAAACTGACTTGAACTTTCTCTTTTGCACATGGTAAATAATATTGCATTTAAAACTTTATCTTTATTGGTTATTGCTTATCAAAAGGTTACAAAATCATAGCTACCACATAGAGCCTTTTTGCGGTTTTTCAATAGAATCTGTATGACTCTGTCATTTAACACCTTTTCGTCAAGCTCTGACTCAACATAATGACGTTCGTTATTCTAATTCAGAAATTAAGATAGATATTCTGAAAACAGTATCAATGGTAACCGAGTAACTTTCAGAGTAAAGATAGAGGAGAATTGAAAGTTTTTCAAGGAAATTATAAGTGCTTTAGGAAAAGTCTCCTGCAGCAAGTAATCGATCAGCGGTCAGCGGAAGACTTGAAAAAAGAGAGAGAACCGCGAAAAAGCAAAAAGCACGAAAAGAACAACAGATTGAGAAGACTCGTGACTTGTGCTAGTTGCTTATGAGGCTAATTTCGCTTTAGTCAGTGCCATTCTGGCGTGGTC
>JAKVBE010000078.1 GCA_022447755.1 Lentisphaeria bacterium
TATAGATAAAAGTGGAAGGAAATGCACCATTGCCGCTAGTGCAGTATTGCACGCATACCCCTTTCCCAACTACAGAGCAAAGCTTTTACAGATCACGCATGTAGCAATCAGCTTTGGAGTAAGCCAAGCAGCCTGCCCACGTTTTAACCCCTTTAAAAGCCACCGCCTTTCGATAGCTACTGAGTTTTAGCTCTTTTTCTGCGGTTTTGCTTTAGTAGCTTTGGGTTTTAGACTTCAAACTTTGATGAATAAGGACTTGGAGTGAGTTTTTGGAGTTTGAGCATTTAGCTTTATGAGGCCTTCAGGTTTAAGAATTTCGAGTAGTTTTTTAAGGTGGCTTTTACCGCTTTAGTGGGCTTTATAAGTACGTTAAATTAAAAAATCGACACTTTGTATTTCGAGTTCTTTGAATGATATAGTATAGTTATTACCAAAATTGTAGAGTATTTGGTTGACTTGGTTTTCCAATTCGTCTTGGTGATCAATATGCTCAAAATGTAACCATTCATACTTCATTTTTCTCCATAGAATCTCTATCGGATTTAAGTGGGGACTGTATGGAGGTAGAAATAAAATCTTTAATCCAAGTTCTTCCCAGTCTGCAATTTTCTCTTCAAAAGCATAGCTGTGATGTACAGGAGCATTGTCTAATACAAGAGCTGTTGGTTGCTTTAAGCCACTTGCAAAATCGTCTATAAAAGCGATTATCAGATCACTTGTGGCACTCCCCTTGTAGGTGTAAGCTTCAAGCCTGTTGTCCAAACTCATTAGTCCAAATACATTTATAGATGTTGTTTTGCTTGGAGTTAGTTCAATATATTCTCCTTTGGGTTGCCAGCCGTAAGGTATACACCCCTCCATATTAAAGCTGCTTTCATCCGCAAAGTACAAATCTATATACTTCTCTTTGTGAAGCTCTATAAGCTGTTTTAGCTTAGCTTTTTGCTGTTCATAAATTACTGCGTCTTGCTTACTTTTCAGACTTTTACGAAATCGTTTCCACCTATAACCAAGCTTCTTAATAAATTTTATAAGTACAGGTTTTGTAATCGTTAAACCCAATTCCTCACTCAATTCTGCGCAAGCCGTCTTTATACTTCTTGAAAATGCCTTAACTTTTTTTAACAAGCTCAACAACGGATTCATCCTTAACCGAAAGCAACGGTTTTCTACCTGAGCCTTTTTGCCTAAACATACCTATTATCCCATTGGCTTCCCAGTTATCCAGCCAACTGTATATCGTACGAGTTCTTGTCCCTAGATTTTTTGAAATGTTGGGTATCGTATTCCCATCGTTCAATAAATATAGTGCCATGCACCTTTTTCGTACATATGATTTAGTATGGTGCAGCATACATTCTTTGAGTGTTTTATACTCTTCCTGTGTTAATTCTAGTTTCCGCATATTCAAAAATGCAATAAATTTTGGTACTAAGCAAAAGTGTCGCTTTTTTAACTTGCATTACTTATGTCTCACAAAATAATAACTTATCAAACCAGCCGATTGCAATTAAGACCAATTGTTGACAGCGATATAACTTTTGTCTTTGAGGGGCTATCAAATCCTACAGTTACCAAACATTATGGTGTTCATTTTGATACACTGGCAGCTACCCGGGAGCAGATGGATTGGTTCAAAAATTTAGAAAATACCAATATGGGTATTTGGTGGGCGATTTGTGATTTGACAACAGGCGTTTTTTTGGGCACTGGCGGCTTTTGTGATTTTAACGAGGCTGACCAATCCGCTGAAATTGGGCTTT
>JAKVBE010000079.1 GCA_022447755.1 Lentisphaeria bacterium
TTAGAAAAATGGCTTCTTCAGTTTATAAAACACACAAAATCAGCAATTGAATACTCAAGAAAAGGTCAATCGAATCCAAGAAAAACCGACAAAGGACATGATAGAGTGTTTGCTATGAATTACAAGACTATTTAATCCTTAACTAAACGGCATTAAATCCAGGTTAAATCCAGGTTGAATCTTTTGATCGACATTGAACCTTGATTATGCAATAGGGAAATTATTTTGAGTTAAAATCTTGTTCCATTGTTTAAAAAAGGAGTTTTTGGAGACTTATTAAAATCACCAATATGGTTAACCTTCCCATTGAGTATTCGAGCAAACCTGTAACTCCGTTTGGAGGTATGAGTTTAATGAAAAGATTTATTGATCAAGTAGGAATAAGAGAGAAACTTGACGAAATGAATCTACCACAGCCAGGCTCCAATCGAGGTTACGACCCTAAACACGTCATTGAGAGTTTTTGGCTAAGTATTTGGACTGGAGCAAGCAGATTTATTCACTGTGATTGGTTAAGACATGATACAGTATTACAATCTATTTTTGGCTGGGACAATATGCCTAGCCAAAGTACTTATAGTCGTTTTTTCGGGAAGTTTTCTCAAGGGATGAACACTGAAGTTTTTCCTGAATTACAAAATTGGTTTTTTAGTCAGCTTTCTGTTAGTAGTCTTACGGTGGATTTTGACAGCACCGTTCTAACTAGATATGGTCAACAGGAAGGAAGTGCTAAAGGTTATAACCCTAATAAACGAGGGCGCAACTCACATCACCCACTAATGGCATTTGTTAGTCAAACGCGAATGGTGGCAAATACGTGGTTAAGGCCTGGGAATACAGCCGACAGTACAAGCTGCAAGGAGTTCATGGAAGAGACTTTCAAACAAGCTCTAAAAGGTCAAAAAATAGGTTTAGTACGTGCAGATAGCGGGTTTTACAATGAAACCATTATGTCATATTTGGAACAGGAACAACTTAACTTCATTCTGGCTGTAAGAATGTATCCAAATGTGAAAAACGAAATTTGGGGAATGAAAGATTGGGTATCCATTGCCAAAGGTATCGAATTGAATGAAATGACTTTCTCTCACGAAAACGGAAAACCAAGAAGGTATATTTTGGTTCGCAAACAGGTTGATGTTAGACCTAAAGCTTCTGGAAAATTGCTTTTCGAGGATGAACCCGGGTATCGCTATAGCTGCTATGTAACAAATATGGACCTCCCTTTAGATCAAATTTGGAACATGTACAATTCCAGAGCTGATTGCGAAAACAGAATAAAGGAATTAAAACAAGATTTCGGTTTAGAGAACTTTTGCCTTAAAGATTTTTGGGCAACCGAAGCATCCTTCAGGTTTATTATGGTCGCATATAATTTAATGAGTCTATTCCGACATTTTGCCTTAAACCATCATAAAAAAGCCACTCTATCTACTCTCAAATCCTATTGCTTTGCATTAGGAGCATGGACTTCAAAACATGCCAATAAGCAGGTACTGAAAATATCATTAACAGCAAAGAAGAGGCCATGGATGGACGGAATTTTCTCAAATATCAAAAACGCAAGCCCTCCATTTAATTATCCTAGTGCATAATCCGGGTTAAACAGGTAGCACTGACGATCAAAAAAGTACATAGCGTTATCCCTGTTTACAGGGACACAACAAAAAAGCCCCAATGAACATAATGAACATTAGGGCTTTTGCCTGAAAGTTTTTGTAATTTATTCTTGCTGGCCAGGATCATAAGAGATATTCAATA
>JAKVBE010000008.1 GCA_022447755.1 Lentisphaeria bacterium
GGGTGTTTCCACCAGCTACCATAGGCGAGCTTCTTTATTGAGTTATCAATTACCCGGTCAGAAAAACTACTGGATGCTGCACGTCCTGTATAAGTAAAAGTTCCTTCATCCATATAGTAACCTTGAACGTTAGAATCATAATATTGTGCTGTATTCATTGCACACTGGAACTCCACACGCCGGTCATTGCCACAATAGATATGACTTGGCTTTATACCAATAACAAGCTTCTCAATATTAGCAAACAACTGTTTACGTGCTTTATATTTTCCCATATCTTTTTTAGGGCGATAAAAACACTGCACACTTTCAAACGGGTTCTCGTCCCAAGATTCTATGGTTGTCATATAAGGATTATCGGTGTCACTTACTTGATCAATGAAAACTAAATGAGCATGATCAACCTTTTCAGTGTCTACAATGGCTAAAGAGACAATTAGGTGTAAAGGGGTTGATACAAAAAAGATGGATTGCGTTGGCATATCTTGAGTCTTTTGATAATACGTTAAAATTCGTTCACAAGTAGCGCTGAGGTGATCGGGGGTAGCATCACGCCAAGAGCCTGGCACTAAGTATTCTTCTTTTAAATAATCCAAAAAGCTAATACGTAGCTTGGCATTGACTGAAAAATTAGGTAATTCATTGAATGCTTTTTTTAAGGCTAGTTCAGATTCGGCCCTTAATACTAAGCCCTCAATATTAAAAAAACCTTTACCTAAAACAATAACCCTTTTATTTAATAAAATACTTTCAATAGCTACTGTTGAGTTAATCGTAACAACGGCCTCGGATTTTTCAATGAGCTGTTGCGTATTATAATCATTAGCAAAAATGCCAATTGATTCATCTAATTCATCATGTAATACTGAGTAATCAATGGGGCTAGATGGGTGTTCTTTAAAAACAAATTGATAAGGCAGTTCTGGCGCAAGCGCCTTAATTGCCTCAAACAGTTGACGCATTGTCTTGATCCAGGGAGAAAACAACGTGATTTGGGTATCGGTATCTACTTGAAAAGGTACAAAAATAAAGTGCTCAGGCAGTACTTTGTTTTCTGAGCGCTTTTCCTTTTTTGCTTCACGTACCGTTAACTTTTCTGAAAAAGATTGGTCTTGGTTGATGATTTCCCGGTTTAAAAAGAAAGCAGGGTCTCTTGGTACGGAGTTTACTGCATTGATACCCATTGGGTCACAAACTGTCGTATTGGGAAGCAAACCATTCTCCATGTAAAGAATGGGAATCCCTAACTCCTCGGCAACCTTTACAAAAATCGAACGACGAAATTTTAGCCCATTCCATACGACAACAAGCTGAGGCCGTTCTCGTTTTAGTTCGCCCATATCTAATGCGTACTTCCAAGCTGCTTGACGCCGGAGTCGTTTTAAGCTAGATACAGATAGATCTTGTCCATGAAGAATACGGTATTCTTGAGAAATACTTTTTAACGCATCATTGAAGGCCTCAGTAGGAAGACTTTTTAAGAAGCGTGGATTCGGTAAATTGGTCTTATTGTCATAATACAGCTTAGCGGAAAGATTCTGCTCAGTCATACAGGTAATCAATTGATTAAAATAATCACGTGTATGATGATTGTCAGAAAAGAAAAGAATCATAGTTCTAGACCTAAGCTATTTTGTTACCTTTTGTAATGAAACAGTACCCTCAACATGTTACACATACTTGCTTATACAAGGTATTTAACTTCATATATACGATATACCTAATAAAGTACTCAGTCCGCATTCACTTACAACTGAAATAAGCATTAGAAAAAAAGGAAAAATATGGACTTCTTAAGTTCAATACACCTTATAGATAATCGAGATTACAACATTTTGAACATAATGAGGAGAAACAAACTCATATTTTATCTTGTAATAAGCTTTCCAATTTTTAATTTTTTATTATCTTAATACCCTTTTAAACCCTAAATATAGAGAGTAAGGGATGTCTAAATCAACACCAAAACCACTAACGCTTGAAGAAATTGAAGAGTTAGATTCGCTTTGTCGTCAAAAATTAAGTGATCCTTTTTGTTTTGGTATTTCAGTATTAGATGGTTTCCTTACATACTGTGCATCATCAGGGCAAACACCAGGGCCTTATATAATGATGAATGCAATTATTGGTGAACTAACTTATGGTCGCATAAGCGATCTGATTACCCGTCACTATCAGTCCATTGAGCATCAGCTAGAAACCGCTCCATTAGACCTTGTTCCAGTCATTACGATTTATGAGGAAGGAGAAGCAAATTCTGCAACTGATATTCAACTATGGGGAGTAGGCTATCTCTATGCTGCAGATCTGTATCCAATCCCACAGGATCAACTTCCTGCAAGCTATTGCATGTTGTCTGTTTTCTTTGTCAAACTCATGGATCAATTCGAAGGTCTTGATCTAGCCGAAAATGTCAAAGCTAAAGAACAAGAAGAATTTGCTATGTTTGATACCGTAATTAAACGTGATATCCCAGAAGAAATTGTTCCTTTTCTTACTGCTTTAATTTCTGCTGTATATTTAGAAGTTAAAGGAGAATCTCCAGACTCTGCACTAAACCTGATGGACCTCATCCTGCAAAATCCATATGAATCACTTTCCAATGAACAAAAATACTCACCTGAAGTTGCTAGCTTCCTTCAAAATGTTAAGGAACAAGGTATCGAATCCATCGGAAGAAATGACCTATGCCCATGCGGATCAGGTAAAAAATTTAAAAAGTGCTGCATGAATCACTTTTAAATTTTTAAAAAATTACCCTCATAATTTCTTTTTTACACATTAATTATATTCCTTATACTTGATATTATTTTAAAACTATACTAGTATAGTAACTAGTATTTTATGAATTTTTAGAGAGGAATACATGAAGTTTTTTAGTTTATCATTTTTATCTATTTGTTTGGGAGTCCTAATGTATACTCATAATGGTTATAGTGAAGAGGTTTTGCGCAAGATAGAGTTTCGTAAGAATTCTGAGGGAACCTGGCGTATTTACATTGATGATATTGAAACACCAATTCAAGGCGCTGGTGGTGTTGTTCAAGCTGGTATGCTTGAAATATTTCAGTCCATGGGAGGAAACTTTACTCGTACTTGGGGTATTAACACCTTAGAGAGTAAGGTTAGTGATGGCAAACGTTATATTGATTTGGCTCATGAATTAGGTGTAAACGTAATGGCTGGAATGTGGCTTGGACATGAGCGCCATGGTTTTAGTTATACAGATGAAGCACAGCTACAAAAGCAACGTGATGATGTGCGTGCTGCTGTTCGAAAATGGAAAGACCATCCTGGTGTAGTCATTTGGGGCTTAGGTAATGAAATGGAGGACCCTGCTTCACCAACTGGTAAAACTGAAATTTGGAAAGAGTTGGAAGTTTTAGCGAAAATCATTAAAGAGGAAGATCCTACTCGGCCAATTATGACAGTAATTGCGGGCTCATCACCAGCAAAAACGAAAGCTTTAATCGAACATTGCCCAACTATTGATGCTTTAGGAGTTAATGCTTATGGAAGTGCTGGTGGTGTTGGAAGTGCATTAAAAAGTGCCGGTTGGACAAAACCTTTTGCTGTGACTGAGTTTGGTGTTAAGGGATTTTGGGAAGTACCAACAACCTCATGGGGCGCACCCATTGAACCAAATAGTACTGAAAAAGCACGTATGTATTATGGTGCTCATCAAATGGTGACTGCCGTCAATGATGGTAAAGAACTTTGTCTTGGTACATTCGCATTCTTATGGGGATGGAAACAAGAAAAAACAGCGACCTGGTTTGGGATGTATTTACCAACAATGGAACGCCTTCCTCAGGTTGATGCTATGGTAAAGGCATGGACAGGAAAATTCCCAGAAAATAGAGCCCCTCGAATTAACTCCGTCGAGTCTGAATTACAAGGGGCAGTGGTGCCACCCAATCGCCTATACACGGCTTATGTAGATGTAGANGAAAAAGATGGGGACCCAATGACTTTTGAGTGGGTCGTTGTAGATGAGACAAAAGCAATTAGCATGGGGGGCGATCATGAGTATACCCCAGACTCTCATAAAGAGCTAACCAAGCTTGAAGAAGGTCAAAGTTGTGCAATCTTAACTCCAAGTAAAGCAGGAGAATACCGCCTTTTTTTAACAATTCGTGATGATAAAGGGACTGCAGCAACTGCAAATATTCCCTTTAAAGTTCAATAAAACAAATAAGGAAAAAATATAATGAAAATGAAACTAGTATGTGCATTTGCACTAATGTTTATGGGCTTTCAGTCTATGGGTCAAGACTTTGGTGATCACAAATCATCAACGTTAACAAGTAAAGCTTGGGGAGCACTTGGAGCTGGAAACCCAGATCTAGCCATTACCTACGTAAATAAATGTGTTGAATTGTATCTGGCTGAAGCTAAGAAAATGCAAGGTGAATTATCAGAAGCTGCTCCAAAGGATACAGCTTCTGAGTATTGGGCACTAAATGATGTAGGCACCAGCCTTTTCATTAAAGGTGAAGCATACATGAAAAAAGGTGACACCAAAAAAGCACTTGAAGCGTACAAGCAGCTTGTGAATGAATTAAAATTCGCTCAATGCTGGGATGAAAAAGGTTGGTTCTGGAAACCAGCAGATGCTGCAAAACAAAAAATTGTAGAACTTAGCTTTGATGCAGAATAAGAGTTTCTTTTAAAATACTCTATTAACTTAAGCCCGTGATTTTCTAATCACGGGCTTTTTTGTTGCCTAAAATAAACAAATGAAATATTCTGTGAAATATCACATTTGGCATTAATATAAGCTATAAAAATTATGAACTTTTCAAGGTGATCACGGAGATAGTGATACCCTGGGCCATACTCATGCTTGCTATGAATGATAGCCTTATGGACTAATCAGTTACTCTAGCCTACGCTTTTCTAACCATGATATTAGTTCTAGTATTGTCGATAATTGGGCGGGTTATAGGGATGAAGAAATTTTGCAAATAGGCTCTTTGGGGCAAAAAAAAACCTCGGTTATAAAACCGAGGTTTTGGAGCGGGTGACCGGATTCGAACCGGCGACAGTCACCTTGGCAAGGTGGCACTCTACCAGCTGAGTTACACCCGCTTAATAATTGCGGGTTGTTAAATTACATTCTATTTCAACATTGTCAATCTGCTTTGTTAAGATTTTTTCTGGGAATGTAAAAAATAATAAACCCAATACAATAAGCAATAGCAGCACCTGCTATCCAAAGTGGTGAAATTTCGTTAGCATCAAAGGGTAGTTTGCCTCTCTCATTGAGTTCTGCTGCAACTACAGTTAATCCATTGTGTAAAAGGTGGTAAAGTATAGCCAAGTAAAGGCTACCACTGCGCACTAAAATAATGGTCACAATTAAGCCAATTATTGCCGTTGGAAAAATGCGGTAGATACTAATATGAAAAATGCCAAACATAACAGCAGTAACAATAATAGCATTCCATTTACTTAACGAATTACGAAGCCCATTTAGAATCAACCCCCTAAATAAGATTTCTTCACAGATCGCAGGTGTAACTGCAAAGGCAAATACCATTATTAATAAGCTGTAGTCACCCGTTCCTAAACCAATAGCTTTCTCCATTTGTTCAGTGAAAGCTTTTGGGGTCTCTAAAAATAAATCCTGGACTTTAGCAACAAGATTGACCACAACAAAAGACAAGGAACCCATGATAAGTACCCCAACAGTTTGGAGCGCTGTTGGCATTCTTAATGAAAATACTTCTTTGAAATCATATTTTTGCCATTTAGCAAACAGTATAGGCGGAAGACCTAAGATCAAAAATTGGGAGGCAATCAACCCTGGTACAAGGTACTCTGGCTTTTGTAAAAGACCACCTATATATAGAAAAGCAATAAGGGTTAAGGCGGCATAACAAATAGCAGTCGAAGCACTTGGCATACGTTTACCATTGGTCAGTTCACTCCAAGCTTCTGAAAAACCAAACTTACCACTGAGTAATACTTGCTCAGATTTGAAGATTTTGACTGCTAAACGCAAGGATAACATGGCATATGCAAGGTTACTAATGAACACAATCGCAATTAATTGTGCGGAGGGAACTTTCACTAAAACCTCTTTCATTAATAAAGTCACATTCAAAATTGGCATTGCGGCATAGCTCGTGTTAAGAGTGACCCCAGGTAAACTAGAAATGATGATGGGCACAATCGCCACCAAGTATAAAGGCGTTAAATAATTCTGTGCTTCTTTAAAACTTCTTGCAAAGATGGATACTGTGAGCATTAAGGCAGAGAAAATAAGTGCAACAGGAATTAGTTGTGCGAAGAGCATGATAAAGTTACCAATACTAATTGAGAAATTCATGGCCTCACCCATATTACCAGATTGAAGTAAATATGTTATAGCAAGCGCCATACTACCCAAATTGGCCGCAGCCGTGACAATCGAAATAATGAAAACAGTCAAAAATTTACCAGCAATAATTTCTTCAGGCATTACAGGAGCGGTAAGTAGCGTTTGTAAAGTACCTCGTTCTTTCTCACCCGCTGTAAGATCAACTGCTGGATAAAAAGCACCAAGCATTACCATAATCACCATCATCATGGGAATGATCTTACCCGCTAGATAACCTCCCTTTTTGTTCGCACTGGCAACATTTTCAGAGGATAGGAAGATTGGTCGGAAATAACCGTCAGGTAAATCTTCTCGGGCCTGAATACGCTCTTGCTGAATACGATTTCGTTCTTGAATGAAAATATTAAATACACGGTCTTCAATTTGGGCCACAATGTCAGATTGCGTAGGGTCCCAGAACATAAGTATTTTTGCCGTTCCCCCTTCTTCTAAAATAGTAGAACTATTGGCTGCAGGTACCAGAAGAAGCTCACCACTTTTGTCATGCAGTAACTCACGGCCCCACTTTTTTAAATCTTCAGGGTAAACCAGCTCATCTTGTGTTTGCTCTTGGCCGTCCGCAGGGTCAATCTCAATACTATGAATTTCAGAAGCTGGGGCTTCAACACGCTTGACCTCCAAAAGCTCATCTTTTTCCAATGCCTCAATTAAAGAGTCAGGAAAATCTCCTGAAACCAGCACAACACCAGTCTCTTGCTTTATTTTTGCAACTTGGTGGCTGACTAGTTGCCCAAAGACAATGAGTAACATGGGATAAAGAACAATCGGTAAAACCAACATGATCAATATGGTGCGACGATCACGAAGTGTCTCAATTAGTTCTTTATAGAAAATCGTTTTGATAGCCATCCATCTCATGAGGAAATTTCCTCCTTACCAGCAAAATGTAGGAATATATCCGCAAGCTTCTCCAAGCTAGTTTGGTCTTTTAATTCATCTAATGTTCCAGTTGCACATACTTCACCTTCATGCAGAATCACAATACGGTCACACAAAGCTTCGGCCTCAGCCATATAATGAGTTGAAAATAGAATTGCTCTATTATCTTGCTTCGCCTCACGAATAGCATCCAAAATAAATTGCCCCGTAATGATGTCTAGGGTATTTGTGGGTTCATCCAGAATTAAAACAGGTGGGTTGTGAATGAGTGTGCGCGCAATATTTGCCCGTTGAACTTGTCCCGAAGATAAGGTACTGCAGTAACGGTCCGCAAATGATTTCATGCCAAGACGCTGAATTAATTGCTCGCTTTGTTCTTTAATTTCATAGTCAGACATATCATGCAAGCGACCAAAATATTGTAAAATCTCCCGTGGACTCATTCGACGGTAAAGGGCAGTATCACCAGATAAAAAACCTATATTTTGTCTCGCACTTAAAGGGTCATCAACTGGATTGGTTCCGCATACCTCAGCGTAACCATGGCTGGGCGTTAAGATACCTGCAAGCATGCGCAACGATGTCGTCTTTCCAGCTCCATTTGCACCAAGCAAACCTACAACCTCTCCTGCATGTACCTGAAAATGCAAATCATTGACCGCATTGACACCAGGATATTGCTTTTGTAAATGATTTGCTTCTAATAAAATGTCGCTCATAAATTACCTTTCCATATAATATAAGGAAACACCACTGCTCGTATGTATAGTTTAACCCTTCATAAACATTACTTACATAGACTTTGTAACAAGTTTGTCTCAAGAGCCTTTAGGCAAGGGGCCCAACCAAATTAATTGAATAGAATCTAATTCCAACTTTGCACCACATAATGCCTCGCGAGAATGCTCTAAACGAATGCGCAATTGATCGATCTCTTCATCTCTCACATTGGGATTTACTTGCTTTAATTCACTTAAACGGTTTAAGCGAGGAGAAAGTTGTTCCTCCAAACGTCTTAGGGAAGTCGCAATAATGGGGGCCTCAAGACCTGCAACTTGCTCCTCCATCTTTTTCAACAGAGTTGGAATTAAGACATCTTGTAATTGCGATAATTGTAATAACCCCTGATCTTTTAAATTCAATGGCGTTAAGTGAGAAGTTTGTTTTTTTAAGCGAGTGGCTGCTTCTTTTCCTTGATGGTCTAAGACGATCTCAATCGGTTCATGAGCAAGATAATGGGGAAGTTGCCATTCAGAACGGCCAACAGCTTTTACATTAAAAACACCTCTTAGGTAACAAGCTCTAGCAGTGGCATTTTCATAATGCAAAACCGAACTATTACCATTTTCAGAACCCAGTACAAAGTCAAATGCTGCTGTCATAAAGGGGTGATCCCATGTGAGATATTCTATGTCTTCATGGCGAAGTGCCTTACGTCTGTTTAGAGTGAAAGTGAGCCCTTTTTGTGGGATTGGAAAAAGGTCGACTAAAGTATGTCCTGGCATTAATAACCAAGTATGATGTTCAAGAGGTTCAGGGTGGATCCCCACAACGTCACATAGTAGCAATAAGAAGTGTTCAATGTAATCAGGATTATCAATTGCCTGTACCTTGTCTAAAACTTTTTGTGCAGCTTCAGCGTTGTAAGACTGTAAATCTAACAAACGGTCACGCCCTGTTAGCATTTGTACCTCAACATCTTGACGGTAAGCAGCTGTTTCTTCAATAAAACTTTCTCCGTTAATGACTTCTGAAGAATGGATGAATTGCACTAAGCGTTGGTGAAACTGTTTACGTATCAAGTGACCAACATGGTTCACTTGAGCAAAACTATTAACACCACTATGATACCATTTTGCTAAAAACTCTGCATGGCTTTTCTTCATGTAAGGTACATGAATGTGAATATCCGTTGCTTGACCAATACGGTCTAGGCGGCCAATACGTTGCTCAAGTAATTCTGGGTTTTCTGGAAGATCAAATAAAATCATATGGTGAGCAAACTGGAAATTACGACCTTCACTGCCAATTTCAGTGGCAATCAAGATCTGCGCACCCTCTGACTCTGCAAACCAATTTGCAGCACGGTCTCTTTGGAGTAGATCCATATCTTCATGAAATAAAGCAATTCCCACATTTATACGTTGTCTCAAAGCAGCATCCAAGGCCATTAACTTTGCCTTCGTTCTACATAAAATTAGAACTTTACGATCTGTGTCTTCAAGCAAAAATTGCATAATCCAAGCTAAGCGGGGATTCGCAGAAAAATCATATTCACTTACATCTTCAATCAAGCCAAAGTCTGCACGAATTTCTTCATTGACTGCTTGAACGAGCTCATCATCAACTTTTAATTCATGTAGATGAGGGATCCGTTTGGGAAAACCTTTCATGACATGCCGTTGATTGCGATACATGATGTGGGCACTTGAGTAATGATCCAGAAGGTGCTGAATTAAAATAGTACGATTATTCTTATTCAGGTTTGCTGTTAATTTTGAGACATCAATAAATTGTCCTAAATGCTTTTTAAGAGTCGCCAAATGTGCTTTACTTAAGCTTTCTTGACCTAAAATTGCATTAGCTAAATCCGCAACCTTTTTATTAGTAACTTGCTCAGTAAGATATTTTTGGAAATTAGTGAATCGATTGGGGTCTAATAATCTCAATCTAGCGAAGTGGCTTTCCTCACCCAATTGCTCAGGTGTTGCAGTCAAGAGTAACAGTCTTGGTGTGGTTTGGGCAATTTCTTCAACAAACAGATACTCTGGTGAGGCTTCCTGCTCACTCCAGGTTAAATGGTGTGCCTCATCTACAATCAACATGTCCCAGTCAGCATCAAGTACAGGCTTACTCCAATTCGGATTCTTACCAAAAAACTGAGTGCCAGCAATCCAAAGTTGATGATCATTTAAGGGATTCTCTTTTGCTGAAAAGTTAGGGGAAGAACCTGAAAATTTCTCATCCATTACCTCAAACAATAAGTTGAACTTACGTAACATTTCAACAAACCATTGAAAGGCCAAAGCCTCAGGAACCAAAATTAAAACACGCGTAACTTGCCCAGATAGAAGCATCTTGTGTAAAATCATTGCCGCTTCAATTGTTTTACCTAAACCCACCTCATCTGCTAACAATACACGTGGTTGCTCTCGTTCAGATACTTCTGAAGCAATAAAAAATTGATGCGGGATTAAGTCAACTCTTGGGCCAAGAAAACCACGAACACCCGAATCTTCAAGTTTAGCTACTGCACGTTGCATTTCTAAACGTAAGTTGAACATTGGCCACTCATCATAAAGGCCCTGTAGTAAACGTTTATCGGCTTTCGTTAAACGAAATTCAGGTGAGAGATCGGATTCACATACCCAGCCTAAAGATGGGACTTGATAAAAAGACAAGCCATCACGTAACTCAACATCTAGCACTTTTGCCTTTATTTTATTTTCCAAAAGTACTTCTTCTCCCGCTTTGAATGTGATGCGAGTAAGGGGTGCTTGGTCTACTGAATATTGACGTGAGCTACCGGCAGCCGGGAAGTCTATTTTTACTAGCCATCCCTCGATTGCTGAAATGATACCTAACCCTAACTCAGGTTCACTATCACTAATCCAGCGTTGGCCGGAAATAAAATTTGTATTCATGAAGGTAAATTAAATTCGTATATTTGATTCGTATAAGGTTCAACAAGCGGTTTTAAATTTTCATAAAACAATTGCTCATAATCAGTAATTTTCAATCTTTTTGAGCGGGGCTTGAAGGGTTTTGTTATCATATTAAAGTCGTATAATTGTTGATTGCCCGGAAGATCAGAGGGAAAGTTAGGTGGACTTCCACCCGCTAAGCATAGATTTAACAAAGTTCCCAAATCTGATTCTAGTTGGCCACCAATCCAATAGCCGAGTCCATGCTCTTTACAGATTTTCATGATCTGCAAGCTAGGTGTAATGCCACCCACTCGGCAAGGTTTAATACAGATCATATTTCCAGCGTTCAAACCTATTACAGCCTTAACATCTTCAACACAACGAATACTCTCATCTAAGCATATGGGGGTTGAGGTCACAGCCGTTAGGCGTTGAAAGAGATCAAGCCTTGCTGAACCAAAAGGTTGTTCTATCGCTGCCAAGCTTAGCTTATCAATCTCCATTAGTAAATCCCAGTCTTTCTCTTCAAAAGAACCATTCGCATCAACTGAAAAAAGTTGATCAGGAAAATCAGCCATTAATGTTGCTAACTCATCAATAGCTAAAAGTGGCGTGATTTTCATCTTGAAGCGGCTAACTCCATTGGCAACTAAGTCCTCTACTTTTGCTTTCGTCTGCTCGAAAGATCCTAAACTTATACCACGGCCAATTGACTGAAAATCTCGCAAATCACGCCCAAATAGATAATAACTCAAACCTTCATTAGACTCTTTTGCTCGTATTAAATGATGCCCAATATCTAATATTGCTTTGGCATAACCATTATCTTTCCATTCACTTAAATAGGACCACTTCTCATTATCATTTATTGGGTAATCAATCAACATTTCTTGCAGACATTCAATTTGCGATGATGCCGAAAGAGGCTCATAGCTTCGAACATTCATGGGGCAAACTTCATACCAGGATTCAAAAATACCATTGCTAGCACAGCATATAAAGCTTTCGATATGTTGGATAGAGCCAGTAGCCGTCGACCATTTAGTACGTAAAGGGTAGCGTACATGGTGAACGGTTAGTTTTTTGAAGGGCACTGTAGGTCCTTTGGTATTTTTTTACGACAATTGAAGGTTTCTTCCATTCCATGAAAGTGACTAACGGATTCTTCGCCAGTTTTCCAGCATAAATAGACTTCTTTACCATTAAGGACTGCTGGAAAATCAATCAAACCAACTTCAAAGTTCCAATCTTTAAACTCTACGCCAAGGTCCTGCAGTTCATCAAAAGACTCAGCTAAGTTGGCTTTTAATTTACCAAACTCCTTAGAGTCCAGTGCTAATTCACCACCCACTGAAACCAAATGATCCATCTTTTGCCAAGTCTCAATTATATCTTGTACAATCCTACGAATCAACGGAAGGCTTTTATTAGCTTCCTCTACTGTATACAACCGTTGGTTGGACATCCCAATTTACCTACCTATTTGCCAATCATTGCTATTTGCTTCCTGAAGACTTTTTCTTCTCCATATTGCGCATTAAAGTTTTACCAGATTTTGCACCATTGTCTCGCAACAACTTCAGCATTCGTGCATTCTTTGTTCGATACGCATAGTTGAGTGCTGTCTTCTTGTGAGAATCTAAAACGTTAATCTTGGCACCTTTCTCAAGCAGGTACTTTGTTAATTCATATTTTTTTTGTATCACAGCAATAATAATTGCAGTCTGTTTATTCTTATTTTCGTGATTTACGTCTGCACCTTTAGAAATAAGGTATTTTGCTACACTTAGATGACCGTAGAATGTTGCCAGCTGAAGTGGGGTATCATTGGCTACACTGCCAATATCTACTTCCGCACCTCGTTCAATAATCAACTTTACCATCTCAAGGTTACCTTCGCGAGCTGCAACATGCAGAACCGATTCTTCATTTTTACCCTTAACATTTATGTCATCAGCTTTCTTAAGCAACATTTTGAATAGGTTAAGATCATCACATTCTACAGCACTCATTAAAGGCATATTATCAAAGTTATCTTTCGCAGTAACACTAGCACCACCTTGAAGTAGTTTGTTTACTGTGTCTGTGTCGCACTTCTTTACTGCAATTTGAAGAGCGGTTTGTCCTCCAGTCTCTTTGTCTTTTGTGCGAATATCTATATCATACTGTGGGTTTTCGCCAATAAATAGAATTAAAGGTTCAAGCATGTTTTGTTTCATATCGGCAGCCAAGTGAATTGGTGCCTGACCATCAGTATTTAATTGATTGTAACTATCTGGATTGAAGTCTAAAACATCTTGAAGAGAATCAAGCTCATCATTCAACATTACAATGTGAATGTTTTTACTACCTTTCACATACTGGTAACCAAAATAACCACCACCTGCGAGAACACCAAACAGACCCAAAAGTAAAACTAAAATGATTATTTTTACTTTGAAGCTTTTTGCTTCTTGTTCGTATGTTTCCTCGGGAGCTTGCTGAGCATCAAGTTCCTTAGCAATTTCCTCCTTTAGAAAATCTTCAGGATCCTCATCTACTGAGTTATCGGGTGCATCAACAGGATCTTCTAGGGGATCTGTGCTTGTTGGTGCTTCACGCTTTGCTAAACGTAAACCACTTCCACCGCTTGGTGGTTCAATTGTTGGCTGCGCATCTACTGCCTCTTCTTCAGCTTGCGCCTCCACTTTAGGCTTTTCTTCATGCTGTTCAGCTGCAACGGAAAGTTTGGGACGTAACTCTAAACCAGATGGTTTACTTTCAGAAGGTTTAGGTAGGGAAGGTTCTTCTGGCTGAATTTTAGGTTTTAGCTCAAGGCCACTTTTAGCTACTTCAGGTTGTGAATCCTCTTCTAAACCCGTTGATTTAATCATAGGTGATGTCTTTGTAACATCAATTGGCGCTTTGGGATCCAGCTTTTTTAAGGTTGGTGCTGCATGAACAACTTCGTCATTATTTTTAAAGTCCTGTAATGCATTTGTGACTTTAGCATCAGATCCAGCTTCTTCTGTTTCGGCCTCTTTTAAAGTGACTGTTGGTATTTCAGACTTTTCTTTTGGTGCACCTTTACCCGGTAACTTGATTTTGGGCACAGAAATTCCGCCGTCACCAAGTTTGGGTGCCGTTAAGTTTACTTTTCCTAGTTGCGGTGGCTCTTTCTCGCTCACTGCTCCTCCTATTCAATCAAAAATAAATTCATCTTAAAATTTTGAGCTAATAATATGCTTCAATAAACATATCCTTGCAACCGATAGACGGCACAACTTTTCTTAATAATAGGAAAAACTCGACTATTTTAAAACTCTTTGACTTATTTTATCAGAAAAAAAACTATCCTGAATAAAAAAAGACCAACTTATGACAATTCACTCTTGACCTTTCTCTTTTTGCAAATAGGTTAATAGACCCAAAATTGATTGCGGGATAGAGCAGCCAGGCAGCTCGTCAGGCTCATAACCTGAAGGTCGTAGGTTCGAATCCTACTCCCGCTACCAATTTCCTCTTTTTATTTGTGATTGCGGGATAGAGCAGTCAGGCAGCTCGTCAGGCTCATAACCTGAAGGTCGTAGGTTCGAATCCTACTCCCGCTACCAAATCACAACCTAAATCACAAAAAAAAATCCACATATTACCACTGTCCAAAAAATTCATACTGGAAGATAAAATGAACTCGAATCATCTTCTATGTGGGCAGGTATTGAACTCATATTGTGCTGGTTTGCCATAATAAAAAAATGTCTTTTTTCTTAAAAACCGAATAAGGGCGGTAAATAATGCTTTGTGAGACTATTTTTTAATGAGGGCAAATACCTCTGCATGTGAACCTTATATGTTCTGATTATTTATATTCTGAGCTTATCTTTCTGCCAAAAGCTAAGATTTTCTTATGTGTGTACATGAGGTTTAACCAGCTTTGGACCTATGTCTTCCACCTTAAAAACAAATATCATCTGTTTTGTATATCTTGTGTAGACGTGAAAGGTCTTGTGAAATATAGGGTATTTTCTCAGTTATTTGACACTTTAAAAAGATGCACAGAGCACCAAAACGACTTTTCAGGAAGTACACATTTTATACTTCCTTTATTAGTACCCTAATTCTTTATTTACTAGTCCAATTGGAATTTGTTTATTGTGCATCCAACTTTTCAGATTGTCTATAAATTGTTCAAATGCCAGATTTGATGGTGTACCTGGTTTCCAGGAACGATGCCCTGTAACAATTATGGAAGGGCATTGATAGAATGCATGGTTTTCAGGTAGTGGCTCTTGTATCGTTACATCTAAAATTGCGCCAACTAATTGGCGATCGTTAACGGCTTCCAATAAATCTTCTTCAACAACTGTTTTACCTCGCCCAATATTAATGAAACCTGCTCCTCTTTGCATCTGACTAAACCAGTGTCGGTCGAGTAGCTGATCCGTCTCTGTTGTATGGGGTAGTGTATTAACAACAAAATCATAATCACTCAAGTTTTTAGGTATCTGTTCGAAACTATGTACCATAAGAAAATTGGAAATACTTTTGCCTGAACGTGAAAAACCATCGACTTTAGCACCATTTAAAACGAGCTTTTTGGCGACTTCTTGCCCCACATGACCCGTACCTAAGATTAATACTTTGCATCCCAAAAAGGCTTTGAGTTGCGGGAAAGGCTCTGGCTTCCAGCATGCCTGGTGTAGATAGTCATTAAAACCTCTACAAAGGTTGAGACAAGCTGCCAAAACATATTCCGCCATTTGTATAGAGGATTGTCCTTTGGTGCAACTTAACTGAACAGCAGATTCTTTGAAAGCAGGATAAAGAATATTGTCAATTCCACTCCAAGTCGCATGCACCCACTCAAGTTTTTTAAGTTGAGGAAACTCAAATTCACGAACGTTTCCATATACAATTTGAATTTTATCTGCATGTTCCACCAAACCATCTCGGTTTTGGTGAAAATTATAAAAAATTACCTTTTCACCAAATGTTTTAGCAAGTAATGCTTGTTGCAAATCAGATGTATTGGAGACTAATGCTACTTCTACTTTACTCATTGAATAAACCTTAATAAAGATCAAATGTTTGGGTTATAGAGTACTCTTTCATAAAGTTACCTTGAGTTCTTTCCTATGGTAAATCTTCATAATCTTCCTCTTTATTTTTACTAAAGTCTTGGTCTGCCTCCAATTTTAATCGCTCAGGCAATTGTTCTGGATCCCTTAAAAAGATACCTAATAAAATCCAGGTTCCCAAAATACTGCTTGCACTGTAGTTGATACAGGGTAAGTATATACCAATTTGAGGAATTATGGCAATACACGTAAAGATATGCAGAATAGCTTGGATGATGATTAAAACTCCCGCTCCCGAAATTAACATCATATCCGTTGGAGTTTTAGCTGCTAAAATTGTTTTCATTAAGTGCGTGCATAGCCAGGCAAGCGCTGCTAATAAAGGCAGTAAGGAAACTAGACCGCCTTGCTCAGCGACACTTGCAAAAATTGCATAGTCATTTGAAAAAAGCGATAGTTCAGGCAAGCGGGGCACACCTTGAATGCCAGTTAAACCTCCTCGTTGGATTGCTTCAAGGTAAATTGTATTATTCTCAATGAGGCTAAAAAATTGTTGTTTGAACAGCTTTTGTGCAATAACTGGTAGTAAGATATATAAGATATTTAAGGGAATGAGTGATTTGTATGAAAAGCCATGTGTGTAGAAAAGGGTTGCAAATAAGATTAAGTAAATAGCAAATGCACCTGGGTCACTACTCCAAGCTATCATAAGAAGCCAGATTGTAGTAAAAATTGCCGCAACTAAACGCCGTTTTTTCAGCAAACTCTCTCGCCCATCTGTACCCCAAGTTAGAATCGTCGTAATAAGTATGAGTATAAAAGGCTGTGCAAACACGGCAAGTTGCAAATCAATGCCGGGAAGTACTTCAATACTTAAGGCTTGCAGAAAATCTCTTGAATCTTGGGATGCAGAAAATACTCCTAGGAAAATAAGCAAGAAACAAACCATTGCTACAATACTTCCCGTTAAGCGAATCATATTTTGGTCTGCTTTTTGTATGAAATGACACAAAATTCCACCAAGTACAATTGGGATTAGGGACTTGAGCCAGAAATTGATGTGCAGGTCATTCATCGTTGTGGCATAAACACAGTACAACCCATAGAAAAAAAACAGTACTAATAAAAAGTATTTTTTAAGAGTTGGGTTCATGGAATGCAGCGGTTATTCTTTACAACGATTTGAGAGGCTATAGTTTATAAGTGCATGAACCGTTCATGCACTATGAAAATAGACGCCATTGAGCTACTAACAAGTAGATTTTTTTGTATTACGGAAAAAACCTGTGAAAACATTTTTTATTACATTTGGGATTTGCTTTTCTTTTTGCATTTTTGCTACGTCATCTCAAACTGAAAAACGCCTACACTTTAGCTTTGAGTTTCGCAACCATTACCCATCTTTGCAGGAACAAATTCAGCAGATGGATAAATTCCTTGGAAATTATGACGGACTCGTTACACCGATACCTATATACTTTTCTTCTGGTGAATTTGACTATAGCGCCAGTCCAGGACACTTAAAAGTCACGCTGCAACCTGCTTTATCTCAATATGTTCAACAAGATGAAATCATGCATGTCTTGCTACTCGCAAGAAAGTATAGTTATATGCAACAGACGGGTATTGAAGATGACAATATCGAGATTGAAGATTGGTTGCGTGGATCTTTACTCTACCTTTTTGAAGTTCGTAAAGAAAGTTCTAAACATAGGTTTAAGGCAGTCGGTAGTTTAGCTAGAATAGATCATATTCCAGATTTAAATGCTCTTGTTTCAGCACCCATTCCAGTTGAAGATTCTGTCGTCTACAGCTTATGGGCAGAAGCATCGGCCGTGTATTTTACGATCTTTGCTGAGTTTCGCTCTGACTTTCTTTTTGAAATACTTAAACAAGATCCTAATGTGAAAATTGAAGATTTTTTGATTAAAACTGGCTATAGCTCTAAAAAGAATATTAAAGAGCAGCTCAAGTCTGATTTTGTTACAGTTTCTTATCCACCGCCTCAACCATTAAATTTTGATGAAACCTATGATGAACTTGTTGAAGCACAAAGAATTATTACAAAAGATCCTAATAATCCATACAATGGTCAATTTCTAGGTGTGGTAATGAATTTAAATCTAGACTTTAAAGTAACTGATCTGAACATTGTTGAAATGCGCAATCGGCTCCTAAAAATTAAAACCCGTGCACCCTACATGACGCACGACTTAATTGAACGTCACTACGCATGCTATAATACAATAAATTTAAGTAAGAGGGGCCACTATAAATTTTTAGCGTCAATTCAACGTGTAAACCTAGACAGCTTACTTGAAAAAAAGAAGTGGGAGCGCATTGATTATGAAATGCGTGAAATTGAAAATTTATTACAAGATCAACTTATTTCTCTTACACCAGTTGTGCGGATCTTAAATGAACGAAGGTATACCTCTCATTGGGACTTACAGGTCAGTAAGAAGTTAGATAAAATCGAAGCAAAATACTTATCAGTTTCACCTCAATAAGAAAGCTTCACTCTTGCTACTATTTGATATTTGTATACAAAGGTTGTAACTTCTTTTCTCACACAAATCGTGAATCGTACATATATGAAAGCAATTAAGCGGCCATCCCCTTTTTGGCCAATGTCAATTTAATTTAAGAGTCTTAATATGAAAACACTATCGGTTTTATTTGTTTCATTAATTTCAATTTTATCTTTTGATACCTATGCACAGATCGGACTTCGTGCTAAGCTAGAAAAAAAGATTTACGTTTCCTACGAACCCATTTTTGCAACAGTTACTGTAAGTAATAATAGTGGTAACACCTTGAACTTTAAAAAAGATGGTGGGATTTACGTATCTATTAACCGTGAACATGGTCGCAGTGTGTCTGCATTTAGTGGACCCACTCAGTTTAATGTCAATGTGGCAGGAAACTTGAGCCTTGGACCTGGTACGACTCGAACCTTACGCTTTCAAGTAAACCGGTATTTTGATGTTGCAAAGCCGGAGCTTTTCACAATGAATATTAAACTCATTCATGACCGCTTAAGCTCTGGATATATGGCAAAACCCCAAGATTTTATGGTTCGTGAAGGACAAGCTGTAAAATCAAAACGCGTTGGTGTTCCAGCTGTCTCCGGTAAAATTCGTTATCGAACATGTAGTTTAGTGGATTTTCAGGATGGTCAATTTAGTTATTATTATCTGAAAATTGCTGACGACACCCTCGTTTATGCCATGAAACGTTTATCTAAACATGCCTCCGGTGATAAACCACGTTTTGAGGTGGATGCAAGATCGAATATACACATCTTATTACATACACAATCCATGGTCTTTACCTATTTTGTCTTTAATGTTCATGGAGAACTTAAACAAGTCGCAGAGTATCAGGCCGTTGGCGATAATGTGCCGCAAATGGCAATCGACCCTGATATTGGTCGTGTAATGGTGACCGGTGGTGTTTTACTTCTTCCTGAAGAACGTAAAGATGAGCTTCCCAACTATAAAGCACCAAAGTTCCCCAATTAATATAATTTTATCAGTAATCGGGTTAGAGTTATTGTATTCCTGTTTTGCCATAACTATATTCCCACTTATTGGGAAATTCTATTGCTTGTTTGTACATACTTTGGGAAGGGTATTGGATGTTTTTTCGTGCTTGTTTGTTATCTTGTTTTTTACTTTCTTCATTTGCAGATTCTACTAAAACCTATCAAATTGATTGTTTGATACCAGAAGAGTTCGCTGCATTTCAACATATCCCTGTTCATACAACCATTAAATTTTTGTTGAAACCTCAAGAAAAACTGACCTATAAATCTATTGAAAACCATAAAATTAAGTTAGTTAAACAAGAGGAATTTGATATTCTCACTATTTCAAAGCCTGGAACTTATTGGGTAAATATTAAAGAAGGAGAGAAACAAAAGTATGGTTTTTGTTTTTATGTTCATAAAGTCCAATTAATGAATGTTTCCTATCACAATGGTGGCGCACTGAAACAAATTTCCTTTGATTACCAGGGACCATCTCCAAAACAAGTATATGTTAGCAAGTATAGTCAAAGTGATTTCCAAATTTTGAAACAGGTTAGCCACAACCAAATACATTTTCATATACCCCAATCAAAGCAAAAATTGAACAATAAAAAACTATCTTTTTACCTCGGACAACAAAAATTCTTGCTAAAACAACTCACTATTACACAAAACTACGATTTTCAGGCAAAGAATCCTCGCTAATTCATTTTTAAGATTATTGTCTAATACACATTTTTTGTTATATTAATCTATATTAGCATTGTTTTTGGCGTGGAGAGATAATGTTGGAATTTTAGGTAAATATTTAACCCAAAATTTGGGATAGAATGAATGCCATTAGGCAAGTTAGAAAATAATCTTATGCGAAAAATAAACTTTCTTCGAACTGTGTTTTATGCCAGTTTATTTGTATTAGTCTCATGCAAGGATGACCAAATTTCCTATTATCAAGCACCCAAAGATGCACCACCAAAAATGCCTCCGCCGGCTCAGCATAGTGGAAGTACCAGTGATGCTGGACCTCAAGGGCACGTTCATCAAGCTGTTGATTACCCTCAAATACCCCAAGATTGGACTGCAATTGCTGCAGGACAGTTCGCAAAAAATAAATGGACCTTTGGTGAAGAAGGTAAAACTGTCGAATTTTCTGTAACCTCTTTTCCTGGCCAAGGTGGTACATTATTGCAGAACGTGAATCGTTGGCGAGGGCAAGTTGGCTTAGCTAAACAAACAGAAGAAGAACTGCAAGAATCATTAAATACATTGGCTACACCAGTTGGTGAAATGAAGATTGTTGAGTTATACCCTGAAGACAAACTCAACAAAGGAATGTTTGTAGCAATCTTATATCTACCAGATGAAGTATGGTTCTTCAAAGCCTATGGAAATCAGGAAACCTTGGCAGCAAAAACACAGGAGCTACAAACATGGCTTCAAAATTTAAGGGAGCATCGCCATTAATATGAATCAATTACTCTCAATGCTGGCATCCTTAAAAATTACTCTTTTATGTCTTATATGGGGACTTATTCTAGTTTTTATTTCCACCTTAGCGCAAGTTGAAATGGGAATATTTGCTGTGAAAGCAATTTTCTACGATGTCTTTTTTGTTAAAGTTCCAATTGGTGGATTCAATGTACCTGTTTTCCCTGGTGGCTTTCTTATTGGCTTGTTACTTCTAATCAATATGAGTGCTGCATTCCTTGTGAGTTTCCGCTATATTAAGAAAAAGGCGGGCATTCTGATGATTCACCTCGGCCTTATTTTCCTAGTTTTAGGTACTTTATTAACAGCTGTTCAACAAATTGAAACAAGTATGGAAATCACAGAAGGTGAAACTGCTATTTATTCTTTTGATCAACGAGATAGTGAATTGATCATTGCCTATGAAGTGGATGCAGATAATGAGCAAGTTGTAGCCATTCCTGAGTCTATTTACTCTGAACGTAAAGAATTCAATGACCTCAAAGATATACCATTTACCTTCAAAGTTAAACAGTATTATCCCAATACAAACTTTTTCCGAACCGAAAAGGCTGATATGGTTTCAGCACAGAACGGTGTGGGGACATCTTTAATGGTTACTAAAAAAGCAAAAACACTTAAAGATGATGAACTAAATGCACCATCTGTGATTATTGAAGTATTTGAAGATGGAAAATCTCGTGGAACTTGGTTATTATCTAACCTGCTTGGCGCACCGCAAAAAATTCAAGTAAAAGGAAAAGATTATCGTATCGCAATTCGTCAACGCCGTTATTACAATGATTTTGAGATGAAATTAATTGATTTTAGTCATGATCGTTATGCTGGAACCAATACTCCTAAGAACTTTTCTAGCGATGTAGTAATAACCCGCCCAGATGAAGAGGCCTTCGAATACCGTGTCTACATGAACCACCCATTGCGAATTGATGGACGCACTTACTATCAAGCATCCTTTAAAGATAATGATACCACAACGATCTTTCAGGTTGTTAAAAACCCTAGNTGGTTGATNCCATATTGGTCATGTACTATCATTTCCCTTGGACTTGTCGTTCAGTTCATGATGCATTTAATTAAATTTTTGAAAAAACGAGAGGCAAAATTATGAAACAACTCACCATCATTTTGGCTCTTCTATTAACCTTTAATAATTTAATGGCCAATGAAACACCCTTTAATGTGCGTAGCTTTGGTGAATTGCCAGTTCTGCTAAATGGCCGCACAAAACCTTTAGATACCATTGCTCGTACGTCTTTGTTGGAGATGAAAGGTAAGCAGTCCATTGAAGTCGATGGTAGAAAAGTAGAGCCTTCTGAATGGCTATTAATTATGATGACAAAACCTGAATTGGCTGATAAAGCAATCACATTCAGAATTGAGCATCCGAATATTAAGGCATTATTGAAGCTACCAGACGAAGAACGCTATTTTGCATTTGCAGACTTCCAGGATCATGTTAATGAGCTTGAAAGCAATGCGCAAAAAGCCTTTGACCTAGATCAAGATCTACGTACGATTGCTCAGCAAGAGATGATCCGTTTACAGAGTAATATCACTAACTATTTCCGTTTGCAGCAATCTATGATTTTATCAGATGGCAATTATACGCGCATGGATGAATTAAATGCCTATCAAGAGACTGTTACTGAAAGTTTAGATGCCGTTACCGCACATGCCTCCGGTAAAGATGTGGACCGTGAACTTATTCAAAAAATCGGCTTATATATCAAACGTTATGAAATTTATGATACGCGTAGCCTTTATTTCCCTATTCCTCACATGCAAAATGGAGACCCAAAGCAAGATTGGGAAAGTTACGGTAGAGCAATGATTAATACGCTTCGTGAAAAGAAACTAGATACAATTGTGATTCTCTATGCAGAGGTATTAGATGCCTATCAGCAAGATAAACCTGCAGAATTTAATAATTTAGTAGCTAAATTGCACATTGAAGTCGAATCAAGAGTCCCAGAACAAGCTAGTACTGCAAAGTATGAGACGGGTTTTAATTATTTTAGCCCTTTTACTAAGTCTATGACTGGTTATGTGATTGTTTTCCTACTTTCATTATTTGGCTGGTTAAGCGGTAAGAATCTATTTTATAAGCTCGGTTTTTGGCTACTAATTGGAACTGTAGCTGTACATACATGGGGCTTAATTGCACGTGTATATATTCAAGGCTATGCGCCTGTAACCAATCTATACTCCTCTGCTGTATTTGTTGGATGGGGAGCATGTGTACTTGGTATTTTACTTGAGGTTTTCTTTAAAAAGGGAATTGGTAATTCTGTTTCCGCAGTCATCGGCTTTGTGACGCTAATCATTGCACATCACCTTTCACTAACAGGTGATACCATGGAGATGATGCAGGCTGTTCTTGACTCAAATTTCTGGTTGAGCACTCACGTAATCACGGTTACTATTGGATACTCGGGTACCTTTCTAGCTGGAATGGTAGCACTTATGTATACCGTTTTGGTATTAATCGGTAGAACACCTGATAAGAAACTGGAAAAGTCCTACGTGAGTATGGTCTATGGTATTTTATGCTTTAGCTTATTATTGAGTTTTGTAGGAACAATCTTAGGTGGTATTTGGGCCGATCAATCCTGGGGCCGTTTTTGGGGCTGGGATCCAAAAGAAAATGGTGCTTTAATGATTGTGATCTGGCAGGCAATTATTCTTCATGCACGCTGGGGCAACATGATTCGCGTTCGTGGCTTAATGGCACTAGCAATGGGCGGTAACATTATTACCGCTTGGTCTTGGTTCGGAGTAAATTTACTTGGTGCAGGACTTCATTCATATGGCTTTATGGATGGAACCATGAAATGGCTAATCATCTTTGCTGTTGTCCAATCACTCTTTATCCTGATCGTTCTGATTAAAGGACCCAAAAAGAAAATTAAAAGTAAAGCACAAGCTACGGCTTAAACTAATGTTCTCTAGCTAAGTTAAACCAAATAGGTATAGCTTAGCTATTTTTTTCGACTTCAATTTGTAGCCAGATACTGGTGACTATACCCAAAGTTATGCTTGCCCAGCCTACACAATCACCAAGAAATGTTGACTGGTGAAAAAAAATTACCGCAACTGCAACTGTAAAAATCAGGGTAATTACAAAAGGAAAGCGTACTAAAATACAACAACTATAAAACAAAAAGTCAAATAATAATAGCAATACCATCATTGATAGATCACTTTCTCTCTTTTGTCATCAAGTACGAATTAATAAGGAGTTTCTGTTTAAAGCTATAGACTTGAGATTATATTTGAGATAATGTAAATGATTAAGGGTATCTACTAATCAAGAGTGAGGTTAACATGCTAGAATGGTTTGTCGAGGCTTTATATAATATTGAAGAACTTAGTTTTATTATATATTGGGCACTTATAAGCAGTACAATTAGTACATGCTATTTAACGCTAAAAAAGAAAGCCTTTTTTGAGTCTCTATTTTACAGTATGATAGTAGCCATGATAGGACTTATACTTTTTTTCTTCTGTGGCCAACTCATATCAAAACTTCCATCAAATACATTTTGCATAGATGCTCTGAAAAGCATTGCTGCAGTTTTATGCTTTTTTGTTTTTGGATCTCCACTTTTAATTATTAGTATGCTGATTGGCACCATTCCAGGTACTACCACCAGCTACCTCGTGACGCGCATTTGTACAGACATAAATCAGCAATGTAAAAATAAGTACCAAAAGACTTCCTGAATATAATAAAAAAGCTCCTGCTTATTTAAACAGGAGCTTCAAAATAATAGTAGCAATTAGTGCTTATGGTACATGTTGTGAAAAGCTTTAATTGCTGCCTCTAAATCGTCTACAACTTTTACATCAGAAGTTTGTTTTGCTTTCATTGAAAGAACAACGATCTTGTGTAAAGCAACTAGTTTCTCTTGGTATTGATCTTGGTCAGCCTTAATTCGCTGTTGCAAGAAATACTTCAGAACAATATCACTGATATTGTCTGCATGCGTTTCTTTATTGTTTACCCAACGAACCAACTGATTCGCATTTTTACCAGCATCTTCGGCTAGTGTATTGATCTGGTTAACAGACTTACGAATTGTTGTAACGTCTTCCATCATTTCAGTAATTCTTGCTTCATCACCATAAATCCCGCATGGGATTTGACAGTGTGCATGTGTATAGTTTGCGCTGAAAATTGCCACTGCGGCAAGAGTAGAAGTGATTAGTTTCTTCATGATATTACTCCCTTATTTTAGATATAAAAAAAGCTGCTAAAATAGCAGCCCCTTAGAATTTAGTTACAGCGCAAGGCCATCTTCAGAGTAAAGCCCTTGGAATAGAGCAGAAGATAGATAACGCTCACCAGAGTCAGGAAGAATAACAACAATTGTCTTACCTGCATTTTCTGGCTTAGCTGCTTCACGTAACGCTGCAACCATTGCTGCACCACAAGAAATACCACAAAGAATACCTTCGCTAGAAGCCATACTACGTGCCATTTCAATTGCTTCTTCACTAGTTACTTGAGCAACTTCATCAACCATATCTAGGTCTAGGTTTCCAGGAATAAAACCTGCACCAATACCTTGGATCTTGTGAGGCCCAGGAACAAGGTCATTACCCGCCTTTGCCTGGGTGATTACTGGGCTTTCAACAGGCTCTACAGCAATACTTTTGATGTTTAAACCTTTTTCATTTTTTAGATAACGAGAAGTACCTGTTATAGTTCCACCTGTACCAACACCAGATACTAGAATATCAATCTTTCCATCTGTTTGTTCGAAAATTTCAGGACCCGTAGTTTTCTCATGAATCTCTGGGTTTGCTGGATTATCGAACTGTTGAGGCATGAAGTATGTTTCTGGATCAGATTCATAAATTTCTTTCGCACGGCAAATTGCACCCCCCATACCGTTTCCAGCGGGTGTTAGCTCAATGTTAGCACCTAAAGCAGTAAGTACTTTACGTCGCTCAATAGACATAGACTCTGGCATTGTAATTGTTAGTTTATAACCTCGTGCAGCTGCAGTGAACGCTAAAGCAATACCAGTATTACCTGATGTTGGCTCTACAATATGTCCACCTGGCTTTAGTAACCCTTTTTTCTCCGCATCCCAAATCATACTGGCACCGATACGGCATTTTACTGAATAAGCTGGATTACGACCTTCAATTTTTGCTAAAACTGTTGCACCTAAACCTTCTGCAAGACGGTTGATCTTTACTAAAGGGGTATTTCCGATACTTAGTGAATTATCTTCAAATGCAGACACTGAATGTCCTCCTGAATAATTATCTTGAATATAATGTTTGCGAGAAATCGAAATGTTTTCTCTTCGAATATAAATATAAAATTAAAAATACTACCAATTTATCCTTTTTACAATTTTCTGAAGTCCCTTTTATTCTTATTTTAACATTCCTAGACCTAAAAATTCTCGGAGACGACTTTTTTTGAGTAAACTTGATCTTGTTCCCAGAACTTTGAACTTAAGTGCTCTACTTTAACTGGTGTGATTTCATACCCTTTGGGGTTACTTTGAGCAATCATTTCCCCCCGTGACTGACCTCGTAAATGATCTTTTATGACTTGAGAGGGTTGCAAAAAATAACAGCTATCTTGGATTTTTTGAATACAGCCTACCTGAATATTTTGTAAGGCTCTTACTTGTGGCAGTAGGAGTTGAATAAACAATATATCTAGTTTCATAAACAAAGTTGTATGAGTATAGCTGGGTAACTCTCGGTAGGTACAAAGTTGTTGTTTGTTGGCATTATAAAATAGAATTTTTGTTATTGGAAATTGTCTTTGAGAGCGAAAGGTTTTCATGAAGTATTTACGAATTTGCTGTTCAAGATACTTGGGCATTGTCTCAAAAAATTGATAAGCTGGGTAAGCTAGCTTGGCTTGTTGTTCTAGTTCCATCATGCTTTGTAAGTAACTTATCACAGTCCGCTGGTCAGTAAAATGGAAGGCTTCACTTAAAAATACTGCGCTGAAATCACGCAAAGGGTAAGACCGTAGGCCTAACTTTGCTAAAATAGAGGGAGAATGTTCACATAAGCTTGGAAGCGGCTTGGGACAAAGATTCGCATTATGAAGATGAAGTTGTTGGATATACGCCCAAATATGTAAATCTGGCAACTCATATTGATACGCCTTTAGGTAAACTGTTACTGCAGAATATCTACTATTTTCATTCTCAAATCTACTCATCAAACCATCTTGATAAAATCGCTTAAGTGCAATGAGTAACTTCACAAAATACTTATTGGCGCTGTTGGACTTATAAAACTTACAAATTGCTTTTAAAGGTGAATCTGTAACTTCAATTTCTAAGCCAAATACCTGATTTAATTCGCTAATTTTAAAGTTTTTCTTTTGGCATAAGAGTGTTAATAGTAATAGCTCTTTTTCATTCAAGAAGACGGGAAGCGAGTTGGGAGAGGCATAACCTACTGAATCATAAAAATAGCTTAAGTGGGGATCCAGTGCATCGCTTAAATAGACACTCTCTTGTTCGAATCCAAGAGACCTTTCATAAAAATCAACCCAAGAATTCCAATATTCTTCATCGCAATGTATACTCGAATAGCTTTCATTGTTTACTAAATCAAGCTGTATGAAAAGTAATAAATTGAACTGCTTTAGTTTGGCGTAGATATTTGGAATTTTCTCTAGTTTTTCGGGCAAAATCTCACTGATTAAGAAGCATTGTTCAGGTCTAGAGGGGTGGGTCAACTCTTGAAGAATATCATCACCATATAGCTCTTCCCAATCACTAGTCTTGTTTAAAAAATAGTCACTGAGTACTTCACATTGCCGTTTTCCATGGCAAGCAATAATTTGTAGCATCCCCCGAATCCTTTAGCCTTATGTCTTCTTACGGTGAACCCATAAGTAAATCAAAATACCAACCAACAGAAAAGTACCACCAAAAATTGGCATTAAACGAATGTAAAGAGTATCCTGGGTTGAAATAAAACGTTCAGTAAGTATACCTACAATTAGAATTGCTAGGCCATTACCACCCTTGACCATTAAGTTATAAACACCAAAGTAAAGACTTACAGATGCACCCTGTTCTCGTGCAGACTCGGTAATAGCAACTCCCTCTAAGCCAATTAATGCTGCAATCATTGGACCTGCTAAAATTAAGTTTGCCAAAGCACTCATTTTAGGTGAACCAATATAAACTTTTCCAAAGAAAGCAGCACCAATATAAACGATTCCTAAAAGAATCGCACTCCAAATAATGGTTTTCTCCCAGCCTAATTTTTTGGAGATTGTAGGGATGACTGTAAACGAAATGCATGCTGTACCAATGACTGGGACCATTAGAAAAGCAACACCACCACTACCTAAACTCAAAAGTTCAGTCGCTAGAAAGTAACTACTTGCACTAATAATCGTCAGTGACATTTGAGAAACAAGAAATACACCAATCAAAACAATGAACTTCTTATTTTGAAAAGCAGCTTTTAAGGCCTCCATAAAAGGCACATTTTGATTCTCATTATTTTGACTGGTTTTCTGAGTTTTTACACGAGCACCCAAATACATCATTATTAAACAGGGAAAGGAAAGGGCTACTGCACCCCAAAAGAAACCAAACTCTTCTATTAGCAGGGGAGTTAGGGCAAAACATACACCCGTTGAAACCATGATACCTGCACCTAAAATATTAGAAAGTGTCTTACGTGCATTCTCATCTTCACCGGCCATATCATCCATCATACTCCAATAAGGAATACCGTATAGAGTATAGCCAACAAAAAATAGGAAAAGACCTAGCGCTATACAAGTATAGCGAAGCCACATGTCCATATCAAAATTAGGGTAAAAAGTTAGGCACAGCCCAAGTGGAGCACCAACCATAACTAGTAATAGAAAACTTTGCCTACTACGGCCTTTGGCAAGCCAGGAGTCCGTTAAATTAGCCGCAATGGGATCGGTCACGGCATCAAATAGACGAAAACTAAACATAATTCCACCCGCGATTCCAGCAGAAACTAAAGGAATTATCAAATTGTCAGTACCACTACCCTGATATGGATCACTTACTGCTGCGTATTGTACGTAATGCACAAATATAAAGCGTGTTAATGAGATAACACCAAGTTGGCCAATGAAATATAATAACCCTTGTTTAAAGCTCATTTTGTAGTGCCTCCATTAGCTTCGTTGCAACGGGAATATCTGCCGGTAAAAGTGAGTAACTTAATAAATCTTTTGGTTGCACCCAAACCATTTTATGATGATCTTTTAACATGATTTCCCCCTCGTAGGATGCCACAAAGTACACATGAAAGTTCATTTTGACAACCTGACCTTGCCAAAATGTGGAGGATAGTTTTGCACCAATCTTTGTCTGAATATTTAGTTCTTCTTCAAGTTCCCTAGCGAGTGCTTGCTCATGGGTTTCATGACTTTCGACTTTCCCCCCTGGAAATTCCCAACCAGAACCTTCTTGACTATCGCGGTAACCCAAAAAAATATCACCAGTTTCATTTTGAATGACTCCACCCACAACCTCTAACACCCTACTCACAATATTCCTTGAATTTGATTTTTTAGGTCCTTGTGAGGTCCATCATTCAAATACTCTATAAAAATTTCTTTTACATTATCTAAGCCACGAAAAGGGCGTAATTTAAAATAGGCATATCGAGCAACTTTATAAGAAGGATCATAAAGCATTTCTCCCATATAGTTTTCCCAATCCGTTATTTGGGTCTCAACCAATGTAATGATCCCACTAATCCGCACCTCAATATGGTCATCTACTAAAGCATCCAAAATAAACTGAGTGCGCTCTTCTGAATCGGGTAGTTGAGGCAAAATTCGGACAGCAAAGGCACGAACATCCGGGTAGTCACTCAAATTCATTTCAGTGACTTGCTCTTCTGTTAATTGCGCAAATTGCAAAAAACTAAGTAAGTTCTTACGTACAATTGAATCTTCATCTCCTAATAAAGAATAAACATAAGGTAATACTTCATTAAAATCTCTTACTCCAATGAGTAGCTCAGAAGCTTTACGCCGAATAAACAAATCATCAGATTGCATGAGTGCTTGAATAAGTTTAAAACCTCGATTACCTAAACGTTTTACACCATTGATAATTTCTTCTTTTTCTTTTTGAGAAGTGTCCGGGTGCGTTAGCCTCCTCTGCATCTCTGCCCAATACTTTGTCTGCCCATTTAGGAATAATGAGAGTTGGCTTTGCCGGCGTACATTTGCGTCTGCATCCTCCAGCATAATTTCTAAGAGCTTGATACTTTGAGGGCCAGTGACCTTTTGAAGAACCTCCGCATAAGCTAAGCGATTCTTGGAGGCTGGATCTGAAACAAACTTTTGAGTCAGCTCTAAAAAGCGTTGGTTGTTGACCTCTTTTCTTAGAAAAATCATACTAAAACGGCGTACCTCTGCATCTTTATCATTGAGCAAACGATATAAAATTGTATCATCCACAAACCAACGAATTGTACTCCAAGACTGTAACATGCGTCGGCGTACCTCTGTATCTTGATCGAAGAAAGCTTGTTCTATAATTGGTTTTAATTGACCTAAATCGCTGGGCGATTCAGGCTTTGTAATCATGAGAAGTTTAAACTGTAAGTTAGAGGCAATCATACGGCGAATGTGCACAGAAGGGTCCGTAAGGCGAAGTACATAACCGATCGCTGCTTGCCGAGAACGTTGATCATCGGTTAAGGCTACAACCGCTGCCAAACGAACGCTCTCCTCAGGATCAAAAAGAGCATTCGTTAAATAAGGTACTCCCGCAGGCTTCTTAAGTTTGCCTAAAATCAGAACACCACGTCTTCTGATTTCGGGATCTGTGGACGTTAAATCACTTACAACCTCATCAAAGTCCACTTGTTTCGTATCGATTCGTTGGTATTCATCTATCATAAATTNGCTGATATCTAAGTCTTGTGCAAGACTTAGATGTGCGGCGAAAAGTATATAAATGAAGAATCGAATACGCATTAATATACTTTCATTTCTTCAATCCAATCACGCATTGAAGTTTCAAGCTTTTCAGCTTGTTCACCATTGTTGACTTCTTGTAAATACAAGTCAAATAATTGATAGAAAACTTCGCGAAGGATATTTAAAAATAGAACACGTTCTTGAAAGTGACTTTGTGGATCAAGCTCTTCTCCATCAGGTAATTTTAATGAACGGAAGGTAAAATTATCTGCATCAAACACAAAGTTCCATGATTCTTTATCACGTTGAATTTCTACCCGGGCACGTGTCAGCTTTTTACCTACCTGCAAAGCAGTTTTGGCCTCAGCAGAAGACTGCACAAAACCTTTGCGAACAACTGATTCCATTGCTCCGGGACCATCTGCCATAAATTGCAGCGGACCATCCATAAAGATTCCAAATTCACCAAACTGATTATGGGTGATTTGGCCTCCTTGTACGTCTTTGAAATACCAAAGCCATGTAAGAAAATCACGGCCCAAATGCTGTTCTTCCTCAACATAATCCGTATTTCCAATAGATAATTGGTGAAGCTTCATTACGTTTTCCTGGAAAACTTCCTCAGCCATTATTTCAGGATAAAGCGGCATCAACTCAATACCTGTAGTCTCATAAAATGAAATCGTAAACATATCAATCGCAGCCATTGAGGTTGCACCTAAATACAGCATATTGTGGTTAGTATCCAACACAAAAGCCGTTCCAGAGATGGTCGGTGGCATCGTTTTTATTAGGCGCTCTGTAACATCCTCACGAATCTCTTTCTTTTGCTTACGAGAAAGTGCAATTGTATTCATTGCTTGCATTAAAGCAAGTTCTTCTATTTTACACTCTGCCTTGAGTAAAGCACCAGGTACCTTACGCATTGCTTTACGTAGTTGCATATGAAGATAACCACCTGTATATGCCGTTTCTTCAGTAATCTTTGTATCAAGCAAATGACGACCAGTTACCCAACCTACTTGAGGCTCATCTTCTACGGTCTCTAAAGAATAGGCCGCCTGTTTCTGAAAACGCTCAACTAAATCATCTGGAATCTCTCCATTAACTTTGCACATTAGCATGGAAATAGAACCAACGTCAAATCCCATATTTATCTCCTTTTCTATTTTACTGTCAGGTGATGCTGCTGACTTCCTTTGTTGATATCTGCAAGTATCTGATTATGAAGGCTTTCTCTGGATGAAAATACTTGCTCATCACGTAATTTTTGTAAAAATTCTACTTCTAATTGTTCATGATACAAGGAGCCCTTATAACCATACAAGTGAGTTTCAATAATGATCTCACGCTCATGTAAGGTGGGAGACTTCCCAATATAGCTAATTGCAGGGTACACTTTTCCTGCGTCATCACCCGTATAAATTTTAGCTTTTGACAAATAAACACCATGAGTTAGTGTCAGTTTCGAACAGGGTTTGATATTGGCTGTAGGATACGTAAACTCTGCTGTTGCAAAGCCAAGACCTTTTTCTACAACACCATAAATCGCATAACCACGCCCCAAACAACGTTTCGCGGATACTAAATCACCAGATTCTATATAAGCACGAATATCAGTAGAGCTTACTTTGTCTTCCGTCCCTTTATCGTGGACGATTTCCTGTTGATCTAGTAACTCAAAACCATAATAAGAGCGATAAGTCTTTAGCAGAGCAACGTTGCCTTGAGCACGAAAACCAAATCGCCATTTTGAACCAACGCTGATAGCTTTGATATTTANAGATGTATTAAAAATACATTGCTCTAAAAACTCCTCTGCAAGCATCTTAGAAATATCTTCATCAAAAGGAATTTCAATACACGCATCCACGCCATAACGCTTTAAAAGTTGCGCTTTATAGAGTGCGCTTACAATGCGTTGTGGCGCTTTATCAGGTGCCAATACCTCAATAGGATTTGGCTCAAATGTTGCCACAACAACCTTGCAGCTATTGGCACTTGCAAAGTCTTTTAAAGATTGAATTAGTTTTTGATGACCAATATGAACACCATCAAAAACGCCAAATGCTAACGCAATTTTCTGGCTAGGCCATAAAGCTGCTAATTCCTGAAAACTCTGTACTACTGGAATCATTTTAATTGCACTCCTGGAATTTCCTCTAAAGGAATAAGCTTGGCTAATAATGTCTCCAAGTCCCACTCTTTAATTGCTTCGATATTAGAACTGTTCTCAATAGAAAAAGCACCACTTTTAGTTCGTCGTAAGTTGCTCATATGTCCATGACAACCAAGCTTTTCGCCAATATCATGACACAAAGTACGTACATAAACTCCTTTTGAGCAATGTACACAAAAATCGACTTCAGGTGGCTCTATACGTGAAATTTTAAGTTCATGAATCTCGATATTACGAGGAGGACGTTCCACTTCTATACCTTCACGCTCCAATTCATAAAGGCGTTTACCTTTATGTTTTAAAGCAGAAACCATTGGGGGTATCTGTTGACCGGGGCCCATGAAACTCATCACAACTTCCTCTATCTCTTCATGAGTCAAGTTTGTGTAATCTCCCTCAGCTGTAACAGCTCCAGAAGCATCCTGTGTGGAAGTACTATTACCAAGCTTTAGGGTTGCTTCATAAATTTTAGAATCACCAGAAAGTTGTTGAGAAAGCTTGGTGCCTTTGCCAACAACAATGAGCAATAAGCCAGTTGCATCTGGATCTAAAGTTCCACAATGACCGACTTTTTTGAAGCCAAATCTACGTATATAGGCAACCACATCGTGACTAGTCCAACCCGCTGCTTTATCGACAAGGAGCATTCCACTTTCTGTTCGTTTACCACGCACCAAAAACTTCCTTTACATACCCTAAAAATTTTGTTTCAGCATCAGCAATAGAAGTATTCTCCATGGTAGCTCCACAAGCAAGCTGGTGCCCACCACCACCAATTAATTTAGCCAATGGTAAAATTGGCCGCTCTTCATTGGTTGAACGCAATGAAAAACGTACATTATCTCCGTCAGGTGAAAGCCTACAAACAAGCTCAATTCCTTCAATCTCACGAACAACATCTACTAAAGAATCTAAATCTTCAACACGTACATCATAATTCTCTAAAACATCATCTGTCACTTTGATGTATGCAAGCTTGATATTTTCAAGTACAACCATATTACTAATTGCCCAACTTTGTACTTGCATTACTTTGAGTGGGGTACTTTGATAGACTTTTTCAACGAGTATAGATTTTTCTGCGCCTTTTTCAAGCAACCAACCTGTGCAGTCAAATGTTTCTGAGGTGGCATTATTAAATTTATAACAACCCGTATCTGTCATTACACCAAGTAAGAGATTATTTGCACAAGATAAATTTACCTTGACATCTTTTAGGCGAAATAATTGGGTCAGCATTTCACAGGTCGCACTGGATTGATCATCAATCAAATTCGTTGTACCATACTCGGGGTTAGAAACGTGATGGTCAATATTGATTACCTTGACCGCTTCAATATCTTGTAGAGTTGTCCCTTTAGGTAGACCCAAACGCTTATCAATCGCACAGTCTAGACAAATAATTACATCATATGATGAAACTAACTGATCAACAAGAAAATCCTTGTTCTGAAAATATTCAACACTTCCCTCATAATTATCATCCAAATAAATCACAGGAGAACATCCACGCTCTGCAAGCATTTCGGCCATTGCCATTGCAGACCCAGATGCATCACCATCTGGCTTCACATGGGTCAAAATCAAAATAGACTCATCTTTTAATGAGCATAATTCTTCAATCAATGCTTCATATGCATTAACTTTATTTAGTGCCATCCTCTTCTCCCTCGTCAAGCTTTGCTAAAATATCAATAATATTCGCAGCATCTTCCATCTTATAATCTAAGTCAAAATGAAGCTTAGGTGTATACTTCAAGGTCACTGCTTTAGACATCCGACTCTGTATCTCTTTACGCTCATTTAAAATATCACTGAATACGGCTTTCTTTTGCTCTTCACTCCCCATAACGCTTATTGCTACCTTAGCATTGCGAAGGTTAGGGCTACAGTCTACCTTAGCTACTGTGATTAAACAGTCGTGATCCGGACAAATTAATCGCTCAAGTATATGACCAATCTCTCGTTGTAATAACTCATTGACACGACGCATACGGTCCATTTTTATACCTCATTATAGGGGCTAGAAAATCTTTGTTGAGCCTAAAGAAAACCTTCGATCAGTAGGCTAATAAAACGAAAAAACTGAACCGCCCCTTATTAGAAGCGAATCCAGTTTATACAGTTTGAAAAAAACTATCTCTACAGAGAAACTTTTACTTCTTCAAACTCATAACATTCAATCGTATCACCGATATCGAAGTCATTGAAGTTATCAAGGTTAATACCACATTCATTACCAGCTTTGACTTCTTTTACATCATCTTGGTAACGGCGTAATGAACTTAGATCACCATTATAGATCATGTCTCCATCACGATAAACACGTGCTTTTGCACTCACACGCATAGAACCTTCCTTGACTCGGCAACCACAAATCTTGTCTTTCTTACGCATAAATACTTGCAAGATCTCAGCTGTTCCAACATAATTTTCTTTATACTCTGGATCAAGTTCACCTTCAAGCGTCGTTTTCACGTAATCAAGTAGTTCATAAATGATACTATATAGTTTAATCTCTACTTCTTGGCGCTTCGCCAACTGATTCACTCCAGGGTTTGTACGCACGTGGAAACCAATGATCATAGCTCCAGCACTCGCTGCCAATTGAACATCTTTCTCAGTTATTGCACCAACACCAGCACGAATCACTTCCAAGTTAATCTTGTCTGACTCATAATCTTTTAATGATTGCTTAATTGCTTCAAGTGTTCCTTGAACGTCAGACTTCAACATGATCTTAATGGTCTTAAGCTTATCTTTAGCCATCTGCGTAAATAAGTCTGCAGCTGTTGTTGGTTTTTGAACTGCAAGTTGCTCTTCACGTTGATCTGCGGTTCGACCTGCTGCTAACTTCTTCGCTTCACGCTCATTCTTCATTACTGCAAATTTATCACCACATAATGGAACACCATTTAAACCAACTAGTTTTACTGCTTGGCTTGGACCCGCTTTCTTAGCACGTTTGTCATGCTGATCAACTAAAGCTTTTACACGACCATAGTAAGGACCACAAATCACGGTGTCACCCTGCTTGAGTGTACCATTCTGAACCAAAATACTCGCAGTAGCACCTAGCCCTTGCTCAAGCTGAGACTCTAACACAACACCTTGACCAGGAAGTTTGGAGTTGGCCTTCAATTCCATTACTTCGGCTTCAAGAAGGATACGCTCAAGTAAATCATCCAAACCATCACCAGTTAAAGCAGATACTTGAATTGCGGCGGTTTGTCCACCCCAATCCTCAGCCATCAGATCCATTTCCATCATCTGGCGCAACACTTTATCAATGTCTGCAGCAGGTAAATCACATTTGTTAATTGCAACAATAATGGTTACGCCTGCATCGCGAGCATTCTTCAATGCTTCACGCGTTTGTGGCATAAAACCATCATCTGCAGCAACAACCAAAATAGCAATATCAGTTACATTCGCACCACGTTGACGCATTGCAGAAAATGCTGCGTGACCTGGTGTATCAATGAATGTGATCATCTGACCTTCATAATTAATAGAACTTGCACCTAAATGCTGCGTAATGGCACCCGCTTCTCCTGCAACTACGTTTGTTTTACGTAATGCATCTTGAAGGGAAGTCTTACCATGGTCAACATGACCCATAAAGGTAACAATTGGCGCACGTGACTCGGCTTCAGCATTGTCATAAACGACTTCTTCTGGAGCAACCTTGTTATCAGAAGGCTTCTCAGACTTCTCTACTTTTGTACGCTTGCTTAACTCAATCTTGAAATTATACTTCTCTGCAACTTTATTAGCAGTATCTATATCAAGCGCTTGGTTAATATTTGCCATAACACCCATAATGAGTAAATCTTTGATTAGCATGTTGGCTTTTACATCCATCGCATCTGCTAATTCTTTTACTACAATTGGGTTCTTGAGAGAAAGGGTTTGTAATTCACCTGAAGTAGGCTTCTCTGCGAGCGCTGTAGCTGTTTCCACTAGGGGCGCTGCAGCCTCTTGTTTAGGCTTAGGAGTAGGAGCCGGTTTAACTTCAGCAACCGGTGATTCTACTTTAATAGGAGCAGATTCCTTCTTTTCTTTATTTGGATTTGGAGCAGGTGCAGCTTTCGCTTTGGGTGCTTCCACTTTAGATGCACCATCACCTTTTCGCTCAGCCCAAAGATTTTCTAATAAAGCTGCTTCTTCTTCTTCTAATGTGGAAAAATGATTCTTTACCTCAATCCCTTCACCTTGAATGAAGGGAATGAGTTCATCATTTTTAACGCCGAGTTTCTTACTTAACTCATGGACCCGAACCTTTTTCGATTTTGACATGTTGGAAATCTCCTCATCTGAGCTATTCTGCCGCTTGGATAATTGCGCGTGCTAATGCAGGATCAATACCTTCGATTGACTCTAAATCAGCATCGTCTGCCGCCTTAATACCATCAATAGATAAATAACCATTATCTACCAGGAGCTTGGCAGTAGCTTCAGAGATCTGAAGAGCATCTGCAAGTTCTGATGCAACTTGGCGCATTTTTTCTTCGAATGTTACTTCGCCGTCTTCTTTCTTATTGATTTCAATTCGCCAGCCAGTTAATTTGCCAGCTAATTTAGCGTTTTGACCTGAACGACCAATCGCCTGAGAAAGTTGATCTTGACGAACCGTAACGGTTAACTGCTTTTTATCATAATCCACATCTACCTGATCTAACTCAGCAGGCTTCAGTGCTTCACGAATAAATATATTGATATCATCATTCCAATGAACAACGTCGATCTTTTCGCCATTTAATTCACGAACAATGGACTTAATTCTAGAACCATGTACGCCGACACATGCTCCTACTGGATCAATGTTCGCTGCATCTGAATATACCGCAATCTTACTACGGAACCCGGCTTCACGAGCAACTGCTTTGATTTGAACAATGCCATCAGCAATTTCACTGACTTCACGCTCAAAGAAACATTGAACTAATTTAGGATGTGAACGAGAAACGCGTAATAAAGGACCACGGTCTTCATTAATACCTGTTAAAACAACAGTTAAATGATCTCCAACTTGGTATTCTTCTGACTTAATACGGTCATTACGGCGTAAAACACCTTCAACACCTTCAAATGTCATGATCACATCACTGCGTTCAAAACTTAATACTTCACCATGCATTAATTCTCCTACACGGTCACGAAACTTTTCACGTAATTGATCTTTCTCTACACGCTTAAGACGCTGGAAAATTCCCTGACGTGCATTCTGGGCTGCAATACGACCAAGCTCATTAGTGGGAACTTGTAACTCAATGACATCTCCTACAGCTGCATTCTCTTGATGCTCCTGAGCCGACTTAATAGATATCTCATGGCCACGGTCAATTACATCATCTACTACGGTTAATTTAGCAAGTGCACTTATATCACCAGTTTTGGGATTTAGTGTTACTTTGATATCGGAATAACCGTCTGACTTACGAGAAGCTACTTCGATCGCTTCTTCAATAACACCCGCTAATACGGAACGTTCAAGCTTACGATCACGTTCTAGGTAGTCTAAAAGTGCTAACATCTCATTGTTCATTTTCTGATCCTTTCCGACATATTTTTCCAGCAAGTTTGCAACTAAAAACAGTACAAAAAAAAGCGGGTAAAAACCCACTTTTTGCAAACTTGGAGGAGTATGTACTCCCTTAAATTTCTGTTTTACTTTATTCCTTGGCCTACTAATATAACCTAATTGAGGGAAGTGGCAAGCCATAGCTACCAAAAGCTAAAACTTCTTTTCTATTCACAAAATAAGGTCAAATTTGTGTTTTCAAGATAAACGCTTCTTGATGAAAAATTTGTTTAATCTGCTACTTCATAGCCCAACTCTTTTGCTTTTTGAATAAGTTGTTCGCCTTCTTCTTTTTTGCCATCAAGAATTAAGTACTGTCCATAACGTGCCATTGCCGGCGGATGATTAAACTCGGCTGCACGTTTTAACCATTCAAGTGCTTGTTTGGGAGAGGCCTCGATGGTTTCACCTTCTGCCGTGTAGGCCTGACCATTCATATACAGAAAGGAAAGATAGTCCATTGCGGCTGCATCACCACGCCTGGCTGCCGCTTCAATATATGAAAAACCTTCTGCGGGGCGCTTCTCTGTACCAACACCTTCAATCAAGTAGGTGCCATATTGATAAATTACCCAATTGGGAGGAGTTGGCTGTTGCATCGCTAAATTTAAATAAAGAAATGCCTGAGCAAAATCCTGTTCACCTAGTTTGCCCTGAGCATGTAAGTTTGCCAAGTGAGCATACCCTTCAGGTGAACCTCCTTTGGCTGCACGTAAATACCACTTCTCAGCAACTTCAGCATCCTTTTCTACATGAATACCATTTTCATAACAATAACCAATGCGAGCCATAGCATTGGGCTCTTTGGCAGAGGCCATCCATAAGTAATCGAACATTGTCGGTGCATCTGCATATTGTTTACCATATATGCCGGCATAAAGATCCGCAAGCATAATTTGTGCTGCACTATTACTTCGACGCGCTGCTAATTTTAACAGCTTGATTGCTTTGTCTTTGGATACATTGAACTGCGGGTTTCGAAAGACGATTTGAGCATACAAAACGATATCATCCTCAAAACCTTGGGTGGCTGCCTCTTCTAAATAGCGTACTGCCTTTTGCAGATCGCCTCGCTCAAGGTAGGTCTGACCCACGTAGTGTGCAGCACGAATATAACCCAAATTATAGGCCTCCATATAATAGTTCATGGCCTTTTCGCGGTCCTGCGGGAAATCAAAAAAGTCAAAGTAGCTCTCATAACAAATTCCTAAGTTCAAAACGGCTTTCGCATTTTGTACCTCAATGCCATTTTCAATGCGCTTCTGCGCTGCCTTTTCTAACCATTCCCACGCTAAATCTGCATCAGGGTCTGCTCCATTACGTCCTTCCAAATAAGTCAGAGCTAATTCTAGTTGGGCTTCATTATTGCCATCTTCGGCAAGACGCTGTAGGGCTCGTAATTGGGGTGAGACTTCATCCGCAAAAAGCTGACCAGCAAAGGAAAAAGTCATTAGAAATAAAAAAATATATTGAATGCGCATGTATCAAAATTCCAAAATTTGAATTTCCGTTATCATTGACGAAATGAACGAATAGTAATTCGAGCTGAATGAGTTAAACTATAGAATTAAACTTAAAGATTAATGTAGGCTTCAGGACTCATTCATGAACAAAGATAAACTGATTGCAGCTATTGAGCAAATGCAAACGAGAGATATTTCTTTATCTGGACTATTAAAACACTTCTCTAATGAATTGATTGATGGTACAGATGACATCTGTTTGGATCTAGAGCGTGAACAACGCTGTGGATTCCCGGAAGTGATTTTTGCAGCTGGCAAAAGCTTACCTCACTTAAAAAAGATTGCAAAGCTACACATTGAAAATGAACAACCTATGTTTATGACACGTATTCAGCATGAAATGCAGCAGGAATTATTGGCTATACACCCTGATTTTGTATTGGTCGAAGAAGCAGGAACTTTGCGCTGGAATTCAATGAAAACACAACACCAACAACCGATAAAAATACAAGTCATATCAGCAGGGAATTCTGATTATCCAGTGGCCATGGAAACCATAGAGTCGTTAAAATTTTTTAATTTAGACTACACATTGGTGCAGGATGTTGGTGTAGCAGGTATTCATCGCCTATTTGGTAAAGTGGATCAACTAGCTGAAAGTGACCTAGTCATTGTTATTGCCGGAATGGAAGGCGCATTACCAAGCGTAATTGGCGGTTTAATTTCAGTCCCAATGATTGCAGTTCCTACAAGTGTAGGCTATGGTACATCAATGAATGGATTAGCTGCAATTATGGGAATGTTAAATAGCTGTGCTTCAGGTATCACGGTTTGTAATATCGACAATGGGTTTGGAGCCGCTTGTGCAGCATTAAGAATGCAGAATGCATGGAGCTGGAAACAAGCGTAAAACTTGAACTTAGCTTTCCGCTTTTAAGTTAAATTCAAGTAATTGTTTAGGGTCTATAGGTAAAGGGAACATTTCTTCAAGACAGGGTGACGTATTTAAAATGTCAAATGGTTCTGAATCAGTAGAATACGAAGTATATGATGGCGAAAAAATTGACATCAATGCTGAAGATGTAATTCGCGAATTTGTCAAAAAAGGACTCATTGGAGACCGCTACTGTGATTTAAAAAAAATCGCTGAAGGTGGAATGGGCGAAGTAATGCTCGGTAAAGATGTTGGCCTTCTACGAAAAACTGTTCTTAAAATTATCCACCCAAGGCTACTTAAAAATTCTGATCAGTTCGCACGTTTTATAACAGAAGCTAGGATTACAGGACAGCTTGAACACCCGAATATCGTCCCGGTTCACGACCTTGGGATACTGGATGGTGAACTCCTATACTTCTCAATGAAATATATTGAAGGAAAAGAGCTCGGCCAAATTTTAGAATCTTTGCGCTTGGGGGACCCTAAATCACAACGATTCTCCATCTTTTCCTTATTAACGATTTTTAGAAAAATCTGTGATGCAGTTGCTTATGCACACTCCAAAGGTATTATTCACCGTGATATCAAACCTGATAATATTATGGTGGGAAACTACGGAGAAGTTTTACTTGTTGATTGGGGACTTGCACGTCATGTTGACGAACCTCTTGAAAAAGCTTCGCCAACTGCAACAAAAGATTTCTTTGACGAGGATAATCCAGGATCAGCGACACGAACTCGTGATGGAATTATTAAAGGAACACCTGCATTCATGTCTCCAGAACAAGCACTGGGAGAAGTTGAAATAGTGAATGCATCTACGGATATTTTCTTGTTAGGCGCCACCTTATATGCCATTGCAACGCTGGAGGCACCTTACGCTGTCAGCAGTAAAGATGATATCTATAAAATTTTACA
>JAKVBE010000080.1 GCA_022447755.1 Lentisphaeria bacterium
TTTACCCTATATTTTCTACATCTTTGTTGCGGCGCTTATTTTTATTCCGCTCATTGCTGTTGCAGCCATATACATGAAAGCGGGTCCTGATATTCTGAATTAGGCCGCTGTAGTATCTTTGACCTTGTTTTCAGGTCTTACAGCAATTGTATTCAGTACAAAAAAAGACTTCTCTTTTTAAAAGCAGGTCTTGCCATTGGCTTTTGTATCGCTATTGGTCTTATAACAGCAGCAACGCTTTTTGGTTTTAATTTAGGCTTGTGGTTTTCTGTAACTATGTGCATGTTGGCATGTGGAAGTATTTTATACCAGACCTCAAATCTTATCCATAGGTTTGGTAAAGAGGACTATGTGCCTGCTTCACTGGGATTTTTTGCCTCCTTGACGCTGTTGTTTCGGTACGCACTACAAATTTTTATGTCTAAGGATTAGACCTTAATTTGCCGGTCAATTTGTTGTTGAAGTGAAATGAAGGTTTCGGTTCTTGAGACTCCTTTTATACTTTGCACTTCTGTGTTTAATAAATGCATAAGGTGTTCATTGTTTTTAGAGAGGATTTTTATAAAAATACTCCAGTGACCGGTTGTGTAATGACATTCTATAACCTCTGGGATTTTTTTGAGTTGTTTCACGGCCTCGGGGTTACTCACGGCTTTGTCTAAATAAATACCTACAAAGGCCATGGTGGTGTATCCCATAACTTTAGGGTCGATGATGAACTTTGAGCCGGCAATTAATCCTGACTTATCGAGTTTGCGCAACCTTTGGTGTATAGCCGCTCCTGATATCCCCACATCGCGGGCAATTTGTAAGATCGGTGTACGGGCATCTTGCATTAGGGCGCGTAATATTTTCTTATCAATACCATCGATGAAGATTCCTTTATTATTCACTTTCATAGTAAATCATTTGTGATTTGGAAGTTAAAAGTAAGAAATCAATATCACTTATAAATTTAAGGGGTTATAACCCAAATAAGGTACGACTCGCTCATTAAAGGATACTCCGTAAGTCTCAAGTTCCTTTAAGATAGGATTGTAAATTTCTTTTGAGATTGGAATTTGTACGCCAGGGTTGGATATGGTACCGTTTAGGATGGCTAAGGTGGCCATAGCTACAGGTAATCCTACAGTTTTGGCCATCGCCGTATAAGTTTGGTCCTCACCAAGTACAACCATAGTCGCATCAATTTGGTGCTTTTTACCGTTGAGCTCGTAACCAAACTTATGGTACATAGCTATCATATCTTTGTCTGCTGGATCTAAAGTCCAGCTATCCATCAATATTTTTTGAAGTATTTGTGCAGGTGTAGCTTTTGGTAATTTAACCTTTTTGGTAGCGCTAAATAAATCGAGTTCAAGAAATTTATCCCAGACGGTGTCGTCTTGATCAATCTTTAGGGCATGTCTAAATTTCAATTCGACCGAATCTGTTGGGCTATAGGGTAAGAAGGCATTGATATAATCGCGGTAACTCATATTTTCACTGTCTTCTATGATATAGGAGTCATCGGTCATTCCTAATTGAACAAAAACATTCCAGGCTCTGCTGTAACCAACGCGTCTCATGGTGCCCCGGTAAAGCGTTTTGATGTCTTCTAAGCCATAGGCATGCTGGTATTTTAAAGAATCGCGATTGGCGTAAGCTTCAAAGCGGCCATAACCTTTAATTTCTAAAAACTCAGTTCTTCGGAATAACCGGTGGTATGGAATATATTTAAACTGGTTTTCCTGAATGAATTTAGCAGCGCCACCTTGAC
>JAKVBE010000081.1 GCA_022447755.1 Lentisphaeria bacterium
ATATTGTTGAAAACAAAATCATAGGAGATATTTTCATGGTTCAGGTAAATTGCTACTGGAATAGAGATGCAAGATACTACAAAAAAGGTGGATGGAAAGGAACAAAAGATTTGGACGGTGGAACATTATTCACTCAATTTTCTCACTTTATTGACATCATGTATTGGCTTTTTGGCGATATCAAAAATATTCAAGGCAAATTCGGTGACTTTACACACCAGGATTCAACAGATTTTGAGGATTCAGGATTCGTTTCATTTGACTTTTTAGATGGTGGTATGGGAACCATTAACTACTCAACTGCAGTTTGGGGTAAAAACCTAGAAAGTAGTATCACAATTATTGGTTCAAAGGGGAGCGTAAAAGTTGGGGGACAATATATGAACGAAGTAGAATATTGCCATATAGACGGATACGAAATGCCTACTTTAGCAGAATCGAATCCTCCAAATGACTATGGTCAATATAAGGGTTCAGCTGCCAACCATCAATATGTCATAGAAAACGTTGTAGACACTTTAAAAGGTAGAACAACAGCAACAACAAATGCTTTAGAAGGACTTAAAGTAGTTGATATTATTGAAAGAATTTATAATGTTCGTGACACGAATTTAACTAAATAAAATATAAATACCCACATGAATATTTACGATAAATTAGTTGCTAAGGAAGCAACATTAGCAGTGATTGGCTTAGGTTATGTTGGATTACCAATTGCCTTAGAGTTTGCCAAAAAAATAAAAGTTGTTGGCTTTGATATTAACGCTGAACGTGTCGACATGATGAAAAACAATGTTGATCCTTCAGAAGAATTAAGCGCCGCAGACTTTGAAGGTTCAGATATAGAATTCACTGCAAATGTGGAAGATCTAAAAAAATGTGACTTTTATATTGTTGCCGTCCCAACACCTATTGATGATGCTCGCCTTCCTGACCTAAACCCCCTATTAGGGGCAAGTCAAACTGTTGGACAGGTTATTTCTAAGGGAAACTATGTTGTTTTTGAGTCTACAGTTTACCCTGGTTGTACTGAAGAAGATTGTATTCCCGTCCTAGAAAAAGCATCAGGCTTAACGTGGAAAACAGACTTTAATGTAGGGTATTCACCTGAAAGAATTAACCCTGGTGACAAAGTTAACACACTTTCTAGCATTGTAAAAGTTGCATCTGGTGATACTGTTGAGTCTGCAGATATTATTGCTAAAGTTTATGAATTAGTAGTAGTAGCTGGTGTACACAGAGCAGAAACAATTAAAGTCGCTGAGGCTGCTAAAATTGTTGAAAATACACAGAGAGATGTGAACATTGCTTTGATTAACGAACTTTCAATCATTTTTAATAAGCTTGATATTAATACATATGAAGTCTTAGAAGCTGCAGGTACTAAATGGAATTTTTTAAATTTCAGACCAGGATTAGTTGGAGGTCACTGTATTGGCGTTGACCCTTATTATTTAACGCACAGAGCAAAGCAAGTTGGTTACCATGCCAAAATTATAAACTCAGGACGTTATGTCAATGATTCTATGGGGTTTTATGTAGGTAAGCAAACTGTTAAGATGATGATTGCTCAGGGTAAAAACCCAATGGAATCAAAAGTTCTTGTCATGGGGGCTACTTTCAAAGAAGATGTAGCTGACATTAGAAACTCTAAAGTTGTTGACATTATCCGTGAATTAGAATCATTTTCTTGTAATGTAGAAGTCGTAGATCCACATGCAGATTCAAATTCACTAAACGAAGAGTATGGTTTTGGCTT
>JAKVBE010000082.1 GCA_022447755.1 Lentisphaeria bacterium
GCTTGACCAATAAGTAATAAACTACGGCTCTGTATTTAGATCGATTTGTTCGACCGTATAAGTGAATCACCTCGTCAATAGCACGGTCCAGTTCTTGAGTATCTTCTAGACCTAACTTACCCATCAAAAATTTTTCTCGAACAGTATTGATCTCTTTCGCATCTGAACTTGAAACTGTAGAAGAATCTGGGTTGTAAATAGAAGGGCCTAGCCCCATAGTAACTTTGGTCAACAAATCCACATCGGCGTCGACATTACACTTCTCTTTTAGATCAACTATGTATTTAGCAATTAGCTCATCTCTTTTATTCATACATAAAGGGAGTTGGTTAATAGTCCATAAAAATAATCAATTCCATAAACTCATCATTTTTGCAGCTCGAATCTTAACGGAAAGTTTACCGTATGAACTCAAAATAGTTGAGAAGAATAGCGTCATTTAATCGCGATGGGGTAAATACCTCGAGTAATACAGGTCCTTGATCTTGCTCAATTAGTACAGACAGCTGATCGGAAAATTCTTTTTCTGAATGAGCATTTAAATACTTGAAACCAAACATTTCACACAATTGCTTTGCAGTAAGGTCGTGTTTAGTTTCAAAATACTTATCAAAATTCTCTGTGTTTTTATGACCGGGTAGAATTCTAAAAATACCCCCACCACTGTTGTTGATTAACACAATTCTGAAGGTATGAGGTATGTAAGAGTTCCACAGGGCGTTACTATCGTAAAAGAAACTTAAATCTCCCGTAATAAAAAGAGTAGGTTCCTGCCGAACTACTGCAGCCCCAATTGCTGTGCTCGTACTTCCATCAATACCACTAGTTCCTCTATTACAAAACATTTCCACAGAATGGTCCCAGTTAAAGAGCTGGGCATAGCGTATCGCTGAACTATTACCCATTTGGATCTTGTACTCAACTGGCAGCTGTTCTAACAGGTGATGAAACACCAATAAATCTGAAAATGGAATGGACTTCATATACTTTTTGTGACCTACTTCACGGTGTGCTTTAAGTTGCAACCAATGAGACCTGTAACTACTTGGCATACGGTATTTTACGCTGTAAACTGCCTTAAAAAAATCAGAAGGCTTTAGTTTTACATGCTCGGTTAAACTAAAAAACGTATTGTTGGCCTCGTGCTCGCCCACATGCCAATGGTTTTTAGCCGGGTAAGCTCTTAAAAAAGCCTTAACTTTTTTTGAGACGACCATTCCACCAAAAGTCAAAAGAAAATCGGGTTGTAGCTCTTCACGCTCTTGTTCGGTAAGCGGCGTAATAATTTTATCAATCGATGGAAAAAAATGATCGTGGTGCAGATTGGATGTGGTTTCAGTAAACACAACAAGAGACTCTTCCGCAGCTAATAACTCAATGATCTCCTGCTCTAAAGCATTTGGCGAGAGCACCCCTACCAAAATCATTTTGCGCTCTGCGTTTGACCACAATGACTGGAAACGCTTAATTTGATCCGCATCAAGGGTGTTTTTGAGTCGCCGGTGGGTACGTTTTGGGGGCCTTACAGCAAGATTTGAAACCGTATTGTATAAAGGCTCTTCAAAAGGAATATTTAGATGTACTGGACCTTGATTCTCAAGGGCACTAATCAAGGCTGTCTTAATTAGCTTAGCATTCTGTGACATAGCGTCTACAGTTGAACCTAAAGAGAGGTCCGTTGAAAAAAAACAATGCCTGCCATAAACCTGACTTTGAAATATGGTC
>JAKVBE010000083.1 GCA_022447755.1 Lentisphaeria bacterium
ATCATTTGTTCTTAATTTGGGTTTTAAGTGTTAAATTGAGTCAAAACTCGTCATATGAGATCAGGATTTTCCCAAGTGCTCAAGATCAACTCACTTCTAATTGAAGAAGTTCGTATTCCGGTCAATAAAGGTCGCAGTAATCATATTGCAGATTTGCTATTTGTCTCGTCCTGAAATACGGCTACAGGTTTAAAATTGATTTTATGCCACATTTTTGTAGACTGATTCAGGAGTTTTAAGTCCTAAAGATAAGTGCAATCTTTTATTATTATAAACATGGATTGCACATTTAATTGCTTTTTTGGCATGGCTTAAATTGGTGAAACATTGATCCAAATAGAACTCATCTTTTAAGATCCCATTCACTCTTTCGGCCACTGCATTTTCATAGCAATGGTTTTCTTCAGTCATACTGATTCGGATGTTTTTCTTCTTGAGCATGGCTACATATTGTTTACTACAATATTGTATCCCTCTGTCCGAATGGTGTACTAGACCAGCCCCAGGCTTGGCGTTTGCCAGGGCCTTTTGGAGGGCCCGCAAACAGCCAGCCAGCTCCAGTGAATCACTCATATCATATCCCACTATTTTCCTTGAGAAGAGATCAGTAATTAGGGCTAAATAACAGAAGCCTTTTACTGTTCGCACATAGGTGATATCGGATACCCATACTTGATTAGGTCTTGTGATTTTCAAGTCCTTGATCAAGTTGTTGTACTTATGAAAATGGTGATAAGAATTAGTGGTTTTGAAAGATGCTTTTTTGCGACCTACTAGCATGTCATGATGTCTCAAAAGAGCGAACAGACGATCTCTACCCATCTTTACACCCATCCGGTCTAACTCGACTTTGAGGTGCTTGTGCAGTTTGATAGTACCCACTCTGGGCTGTGTTTCTCGTTCTGCTTTCACTAATTCAATCACCTTGGAATCATCAGATTTACGATGCTCCATCCGGGTCTTTAATTTGTAGTATGCGTCACGATTTAAACGCCAACAACCACACACTTCTTGGACATTGGCAAGACCTGTATTCTTTGATTTTTCTACAGCTTTCATGAGGGCTTGATGTTTAGACTTTTTTTTAGTTCTTCTACATTTTTGTAACCCAAATTTTCAGCAGCCACTTCCAAGTAGGAATCCAACATCAGGTTGTCCAAGTCCTTTTTCAGGAGCAGAGATTTGAGTTGTTCTACTTCTTTTTGCAAGGCTTTAAGTTTGCCTATATCATCATTTGTTTCCACAGTAATACGAGTGTTTTTAAGATCTTTTCGATCGTACTGATCTATCCATCCATTCAACGTGGTGCGATTGATCCCGTAGATTCTACTAAGTTCAGATTTGTTATACTTTCCTGTACTAAGTTCGGCTAAAACTTTGAGTTTATAACCCTCGCTGTACCTGCGATTGATTCCATCGTTTTTATACATTTTGTTACGTGATGTGTAGCCATATTTTAGGACGGGTCAAGAATGGGGTCAACGAACATGAGTGGATAGCTGACGCAATGCTACGATGCCAGAACATCAATCACAAAGACCTTTACCAGCTGCTACCAAATAACTGGAAGAAATACAAGAATCTATCAGATACTTAGAGACGGTTTGATCGGACGGTTACGGTTATATTCATCCAACCAGTGGTCAAGGTCTGTCTGTAATTGTTCAATACTTTCATAGACAGCCTTGCGGAAGGCA
>JAKVBE010000084.1 GCA_022447755.1 Lentisphaeria bacterium
GCTAGGCTTTATTGATTTTTAGATTTTGACAGAATTGGGCATACCACACCCATTGAAAACGTTTAAGATATGGCATCCAATCTTGGCTTCTGTTACCTGATTTTCAAACTTACGAGTACTTAGTGTATTACCAATTGTGCCTTTATATCTATGCATAGCCACTTCTGATAAACTTCGTTGGCTCATCTCCAATTAGGGGTGAATGGTAAAAATGAGTATATTAGCTGAAAAGCCGATGTTACAGTTTCCCATTCAGGATTTAATGGATTATGATTCTTGTTATGCTTATCTGTTAAAATTGTTTCACCCTAGTGGCCTTCATTGCCCTTGCGGGACAAAGTTAGGTACATCACAAAAGCCTCATAAGTATAGGAAGAATAAACTGCCTTGTTACAAATGCAGTTGTGGTAAAGTATTCAATATATTTACAGGAACGATTTTTAGCAAGATTCATTATGATTGTGTTACCATTGTATTAATGTTACGTGGTTTTGCTCAAGGGAAGACTACGCTTCATTTGAGTAAAGAACTATCAATAAGCTACAATGGCTTACTTGAATGGAGGCATCGACTACAAGAATTTGCCTTTGAGAATCGCTCGATTGCCCCTCTTGTTGATGATCAAGTTGAATCAGATGAAGTGTTTCAAAATGCAGGAGAGAAAGGTGTCTTACATCCAAAACAAGATGATCCTCCACGCAAAAGAGCAAATAAAAAAAGGGATAGGCACTTATGAGAACGATCGTCCACCTATTCAAGGTTTCTTTGGAAGAACAAGTAAACAGATTCGCTTATCGGTATGCTTAGGGGCAAGAATTGCCCAAATTCAACCTAAAGTAGAAACTCAAACCAAGACCGATGTACATTTATATACAGATGAATCAAAAGCGTATAATAGAGTAAGTGATTCAGGAAGATTACATAGCACTGTTTGTCATTCTGAAAAGGAATATGCCAGAGATGATGATGGGGATGGAGTTAGGGAGGTGCATTGTAATTCTTGTGAAGGATTATGGACAGGTGTTCGAAATTTTCTGAGACCATTTAGAGGCGTAAACAAAAGGTATTTAGCTCAATATGTGGCCATTTTTGAAAATGCCTTTAATTTTAAACTAAATGCACAAGAAGTCATTAGGGCGATGGTAATCCCTGATTACTACTTGGAAAATAAGTATTCACCCTAAACTGGAGATGAGCCAAAAATCATATAACACATGCAAAAACCATCAGAACAGCTAGTTGAGCGTTTCCCATTTAAGGCTACCAAAAGCCAAGCAAAGCTGTTTAAGCTGTTAGATTCTTTCTTATTAGATCAAGATAAACCTCGGAAAGCTTTTGTCTTAAAAGGATATGCGGGTACAGGAAAAACTTCTGTTGTGAGCGCCTTGGTAAAAGTGCTTCCCAAGTTGGATTACAAGTTTGTGCTTTTAGCGCCAACTGGTCGTGCAGCAAAAGTTATGTCGGTATATGCGCTGCGTAAGGCATTTACGATTCATAAAATCATATTCTCTGCCAAAGAAGATCCGAAGTCGGGCAAAATGGTATTCAAGCGACTGAAGAATAAGTCTAAAAATACCATTTACTTGGTCGATGAGGCCTCCATGATTAACAACTCCTCGGAGTTTGGG
>JAKVBE010000085.1 GCA_022447755.1 Lentisphaeria bacterium
ATTATTTTTGCTGTTCAAACAAAGCTACAAAATGTCTGCTGTAAAATTGTTGCAAAATTGTTTGCAGAATTGAATTTCATTTATGAATTTTGCCGTCCCTCAAACGCGGGGGCTTGCCCAGCAAAAAATAAAACATGGTGGTTGTAGCTCAGTTGGTTAGAGCGCCTGATTGTGGTTCAGGAGGTCGTCGGTTCGAGACCGATCTTCCACCCAAAAAGACAAAGCCTTTCAGAAATGAAAGGCTTTTTTTGTTGCTGTAAGCTGATTTAGTTGCAATTACTCTGTAGCTTTATCAACCGTAATACGTTGATCTCTATTAGCAAGTTCCCATGCTGTATAGAAAACCAACTGCGCCCTATTCTGCAATAAATCGTATTCAATTTTGTCTGGCGTATCACTTGGTTGGTGGTAGTCGTCATGTGTACCGTTGAAATAAAAGATTACAGGAATATTATTCTTTGCAAAGTTGTAATGGTCTGAACGGTAATAAAAACGGTTGGGGTCATTTTCATCATTATAAGTATAATCGAGTTCAACCCCGCAGTATTTGGAGTTTACAGTCTCTGAAATCTCATGCAGTTCTGTGCTTAATTTATCACTTCCTATGAGGTATATATAGTTGCGATCTCCTTTGCGCTTTGGGTCAATACGTCCTATCATGTCAATGTTGAGATCAGCGACCGTATTTTCTAGGGGGAAAATAGGGTCGATATCGGTATAGTAACGCGATCCTAATAATCCTTTTTCCTCTCCTGTAACGTGCAAGAATAAAAGAGACCGTTTAGGGCCATATCCAGCAAGTTCTGCGGTTTTAAATGCTTCTGCAATTTCAATTAAGCTCACAGAACCAGAACCGTCATCGTCTGCGCCATTATTGATTTGGCCATCGGAAGACACTCCAATATGGTCTAAATGTGCTGATAATACAATGACTTCGTCAGGTTTTTCACTTCCCTTAATAAAACCAAGAACGTTTTCTGAAGTAATGCCAATAGATTGATTTTCGGCTTTTAAAGAAACCTCGGTTTCAATTACTTTAGGGGTATGGTCTGTTTTAATATCAGCGTACAATGCTTCGGCGAGTTTAGACCCAGACATAAGCACTAACATGGAATCGGATGTGTCTGTTAATGATAATCGTCCTGCGGCGCCAGATTCGTATTGTCCTTTAAAAAATGCAGAGTATCTGGGAAAGAGATTATCGTCCATATAAATAAATACAGAAGCACCATTATCCATAGCTGCATTGCGTTTACTGGATAAAGACTGGCGTCCAGCTGTCCATTTAGAGTTTTCTGTAGAGCCTGTAGTGACGTAGTTACCATTCTCATCCTTCGGCTCACCTGGTTTGGCTAACACAATTTTACCTTTAACGTCAATATTCGTATAATCTGAATACTTATCTGAATCAATACCATAGCCTACATACACAATTTCTGAGGCTTTCATATCAATACTTTTACTGATCAATAGAACAATTTGATCACTAAATGGACTATAGGTTTCGCCATTAATAGTTACTTCGGCCACAGTTGTTTTTTGTTCTGATAAAGGGACTTCTTGAAAATAATCATCATTGCCAAGAGGTG
>JAKVBE010000086.1 GCA_022447755.1 Lentisphaeria bacterium
TTGATCATCACTATGTTCAAGTTCCGACCTGTGGAGCATCACGTTATGCATTGCTTACTGGACAAAGACCGCATAATAGAAAGAGTATGGGAAATGGAGCTTTTTATCAGTTAAGTAAAACTCAGACTGATGGGGCTCAAACACTTCCGGAAATGTTTAAGAGAAGTGATTACACGACTTCGGTAATAGGTAAGATTTCTCATACAGCAGATGGTCGCAATTATGCCTACAATGGTAAAGGTGATGGTAGTGATGAATTGCCTTTCGCCTGGGATTGGAAGAAGACTCCTTTTGGATCATGGAAAAGAGGCTGGGGTGTTTTCTTTGCTTATGCTAACGGAATACACCGTGAAGATGGTGGTTCTTACAAACCGCGCATGGAATTTAAAGACTTAAAAGACAATGAATTACCAGACGGTTTGAGTGCAGATGAAGCGATTCGTCAACTAGAAGAGCTCAAGGACAAAAGATTCTTTATGGGATTAGGCTTTTATAAACCACATCTTCCATTTGTAGCTCCAAAGAAATATTGGGACCTCTACGAAGGTAAAGAAATTGAACTTGCACAGCACAGCGTAAAAGGTGCAACAAAGTATTGGCATTCCAGTGGTGAGTTTTACAAATATGATGGTGATAAAACAAAGCCATTGAGTAAAGAGCAGCAAGTCAAGCATCGTCGTGCTTACTATGCTTGTGTAAGTTATGTGGATGCTCAGCTTGGTAGAGTTATGAACAAGCTCAAAGAGCTAGGACTTGATAAAAATACTGTAGTGGTACTTTGGTCAGATCATGGTTGGCACCTTGGGGATCACCAAATTTGGGGCAAGCACAACCTACATGAGCAGGCATTAAAATCTCCACTGATGATTCGCGTCCCCGGAATCGAAGCTAAGAAGAGTTCAGCAGTAGTGGAAACTGTAGATGTATATCCAACTATTGTGGATCTATGTAAACCATCTTTTGATAAAACTCAAAACACACTTTCAGGGCAGAGTCTCGTGCCAATTTTAAATTCAGTTGATACTCACGGCCGAGACTCAGCTCTTTCTTTCTGGGGTAAAGCTGTCTCCCTTAGAAATAAAAATTATCGAATCATTACGAGCAAAGGTAAAAAGGATGAATACAGCAAAATTGAGCTCTATGATCACCAGTTAGATTCGGAAGAGAGCAAAAATATTGCTTCTCAAAAACCAGAAGTCGTTGAAGAACTTTTAAATTTAATAAAAAAAGAAAATAAACTCTAGGATCTAAATTATGAGTAAAGAAAAATTTGGAATCGGTATTATTGGCTGTGGCATGATTGCTAATTTTCACGCCAAAGCTATAGCTGCAATGGAAGGTGCTACAGTAGTAGCCTGTTTTGAAAGGAATCCAGAACGCGGTCAGCAATTTGCTGAAGAATATGATTGTAAGGCTTATGCAGATTTAGATGCAATGCTTGCGGACTCCGCAGTTGATGTCGTAACTATTTGTACTCCAAGTGGTGCTCACATGGACCCCGCTATTGCTGCGGCTAAAGCCGGCAAGCATAT
>JAKVBE010000009.1 GCA_022447755.1 Lentisphaeria bacterium
ATTTTCTGCGACTCATATTGATTTCTCCTTTTAGGTACTATACAATAAACACGCTCTCTTAAATGGGGGCAATATACCGGTAGTTCTTTAATTAATATATAGCCATTGTTTTTTAAGCATTCTCTCAAGTTTTGCGAAGGTCTTTCAATGGTTAAACATAAGAATGTATATGTATCATATGGGAAATTCAATAAGGCTAAATCTTCTGCACCTTCAATATCAATAGACAAATAATCAATTATATTAGGAGCGTTATTTTCTTTAAGTATATTCGCTAATGAGCGCGTATTAACCATGATACTATTTGGATCTTCTTTATTATCCAAACCAACAATTCCACCAAATAAACCATTAGCAGAAAAGGAGACCTGCTCTCCTTCATTTCCTATACAAACCTGTATACAGTTTACAGAACGTACTTCGTTTAAAGACCCGTATGAAATTGGATTTGCCTCAATACAAATACCATCCCAATTATAGCGTTTTTCCAATAGATAAGTATTACTTAACTCTATACCATCATGAGCACCAACGTCTAAGAAAAAACCCTCTTTTTTCTCATTAAAAACTTCACCAAAAACCCAAATATCTTGCCCAACTTGAGAGAGAGAAACTACTGAACCTAAAGTTTTAAGTTCAACCTCTTCATATAACTTAAATAATTGTTCTATACGATCTTTATTTTCTGCTTTATTAATTTTCTTAGGTGCCTTGAGCTTCTTCTTTTCAATGAATTCTTGAATAAACAATTTCATAAAGGTTGTATATCCTCTAATTTGTAATAGGTATCAAAAGGTTCACTATAGCAGGACAACTTGCCATAACTTAATTTAGTTAGTCATTGTAAAAAAGGAGCAAGAAAGTGAACATTAGGAATTAAAACAAAGCCTTGACTTGGTCTACACAAGCTTTTAAGTCTTGGTGTATTTGTTCGATGGTAAAATGGGCAACTTGCCAACCATCAGGTATCGTCGCTAAGTTTTGAAACACTTGATAGTCAAACTTCTTACCAGGAACATATTCACTTCCTTGATGGTCTACAATCACCTTGACCTTTTTAGGAGATATAACAGCAAGCCCCCACTTTTGATCCCCTTCAATATAACACGGGTCTATTTCAACACCGTACTTACTTAATGCCTCCCCCAAAACTTCATCCCACGGGGATTCATACTGGTTGGCAAATGAAGATTCATCAGAAAGGCCATCCCATAGGTAGTGAAATTTTTTCGTTTCAACTAAAGTTTCAATTCCTGGAAACTTTGGTCCAATCAAGTAATAAAGTTGAAGCCATTTTGCATAACTATATACTTTAGTCCCTTGGTGGAGAAAACCGGGGACAAAGGCAAATGTAGAGCGGCTCATTATTAAGATATCAGATCTCATCATATGATATATGTCTTGGTCCATATCTTTATTTGCGATGACATGGCATCGAGATGTAATGTTGCTTTCTTTTAAAATATCTTTGCAACGGCTGATATCATTGGGGTTTGGCGTCGTGATAAGGTGTATTTCATGCTCTGGGTATTTTGTATGACACAAATTAACCAATTCAATTAGGCCAGTATCTCCAATATATCCACAGGGGTAAGTTTTAGCGTTCTTATAATTCATATCATCTAAGCGAACATGAATTGCCAAGAATTTACCATAGTTAAAGTTTTGGTTCCAACCTCTCTTTACTGCTGCATCATTATAAACCTGTACAAGTTTATCTTTTAAGCCAGAGCGCTCCAATAAATCAGGTAAAGGAATATTATTTGAAGCTTTCAAGAGAGTTATGCTTTGCCCTAGCATCCAATGTTGATCAATCGCATTCATGTCCAAATGATCTGTGGGATCACAGCTTTGAGAATGATCATAGATGTATTGATGCATTAGAGAATTACGAAATTGATAGCAATTATCATCACAATTATGAAATAAAGGCTCACCTGTAATTTCTGCCAATGCAATCGCATTAAGCCAAGGTGCAACATTAGATCCATAGCGATCTCCGCGAGATTTAATAAAAACACCCTCACCACTAACTTCTGACCTTTGCTGATTTCGCACCCAACGCTTTTGGTAAAAATCTTCGCCAAGCAATTTCTTTATAAAATCATGAAACTGTTTTTTGCGTTTCATTAACTTATTTTTCTTAAATTCTTTAGGCATTTTATTCTCTAAACTTATGGAAGTGTTTCAATATATTGATTTAATATAGCAGCTTCTGNATCTTCTAGGTGCTGATTATGTATGTCCACAAAACGAATGATTGAATTTTTAAACTTAATTTTTTGAACGGCTTTAGAAAAGGAGGACAAACCTGTATCAATCCATGCGACTTCTTTTGTTTTGGGGTTATACATCACATTCCCAAGTGTCAGATCTGTATATATGAATCGACTTTTTTTAGACATAGTATTTAATTCTTCTATGAATCGTGTGAAAAACTCAATACGAGTCTGTTTATCAATTTTTTTTGCATATATAGCTTCATCAATATTAATAAACCCATTCAAATTAAGATTTTCCATAATATATAGGCCTAAACCTTCATTAAAACCAAAAGGGAAGAGACTGTAGCCACTACAAAAAATTTTAGGGACACGGAACCCAAGTGAAGCCAGATATAGATTGCCACGAATTTCTTTATGTATCCGACTACGACACCAGAAAAATTTCATTTTCTCGTGATAAGAAATTGGTTTAACAACTTTCAAAATATCATTCGTAGATTTTAAGCGAACCACAAAAGAACGTTTACTTTGTAGAATGATATCGTAATCTTCAGGCACTAATACAGAAAAATCTGCATAGGTATTTCCTTTTGGAAAAAGAACATACTTTTTACTGAATTGATCCCAAAATAGAGTGAAAAGTTGAATCATGAAAATTATTCTAAAGTTAATTTTAAAAGCTACGAGAAGCTGATCAAATTAATCTACTAGTTGATACCTGACTTTCAACTAAGTAATACGCTCCTATATCTACTATATAATACACCATTCATTGAAAATCGCATTAAACCCTGTGATATGTATGGGAAATGATGTGTAAAAATTTGGTTCAAGGGTATCAGGGTGTACCTTATCAAGGCGTGAATTTTGATTGTTGATTTGTTGATCTTAGGAAGCGAGTTTTGTTTACAGAAAATATTGAGGGCCTATGAGAGAAGAATATCAATTTGATACAAATGGAATTGAAACAAAAACATCTGCAGATTGTCCCCCCAATTTATTAGAAAAGATTTTAAACTGCGATTTTACAGAAGAGCAAGTTCTCCAAGATAAACGTAAAAGTTTTGTCTCAGTAATTCGCATTGAAGGAATTGATTACGTGTTCAAGCGTAATCGCTTCTGGACCCGTAAAAACGAAACCAAACTTTTTGGACTTAACCACAAAGATGCATCAAGTTTTTATCAATTTAAGAAAATGTCCTACTTTTATGAACATGGAGTTCCTACACCTAAAGTTTTTTTAGCAATCGAAAAAAAATCATTCGGTATTCGCAGCTTATCAATACTAATTCAGAAATATGAGGAACCTATAGGTATTATTTCTAAAAATGACTTATCAGACTTTCCTGAAGCCTATGCGATCATCCAAAAAATTCATAGCTTGAATCATTTACACGGAGATCCAGGCAGAAGAAACTTTCTTAAAACAAAAGATGGCTTAAAAGTCATCGATTACCGAGCACCCAAAAATTGGATTGGTGAAATTGGAACTGCATTTGAATTACTTAAATTAGCAGATAGGTGGAAAGTTGATTACCCAAGTAATAAGGGTCTTGGTTATTACATTGCATGTCCTTACTATAAGACAAAACGCTATATCAATGATATCTGGGACGATATGCGAGGCGTATCCAAAAAGAAAGAGGAGAAGGAAGAATAGTTCACTTAATCAACCTTTGTAGGGGTACAATACATGCAAAAATAAACTCTATCTCATTACTAAAAAGTCTAGGGTTTTATTAGTTGGTAGATTTCTATTTAAGATAAAAGAAGATCAGAGTTTTTTTAGTAATCCTAGGTTCAATTCAGTCAGACAATCAATCACTTGATCAGTATCAATTTCATAAAAGTCTGTTGGTTTAAACGTAGTAGTAATGCCAATTGTTTTACAACCTGCAGCTTTTGCACCCAAAATACCATTTAGTGAATCTTCAATAACCACACACTCGTGAGGTGATAATCCTACTGCCTCTGCAGCAGATAAGAAAATATCAGGTGCTGGTTTTAATTTTTCTACGCTTGCACCATCTTTTACTGCATCAAGTTCATCACGAACAAAACCAATATGACGTAAATTTGCATCAACTTTATTGGGTTGGCCGCTGGAAGCAACCGCAACCTTTATACCATCCGCAAGTAAATCTTTTATTAATTGCTGACCACCTTTTGCTGCAACACTCTGCTGATCTAATAGAATAAAATATCGATCATAAATATCAACTAAAGCTTTAGCTGGATCCGGGATGTCTAAATCAAATTTTTCTGCTAAGTATTCGATACTGTAAATTTCACCAGTACCAACCAAGGGCTCCATATGAGCTTCCGTAATTTCGACTCGATGATGTTCAACAAAGTATTCATTCATTGCAGCATTGATTAATGGCTCAGATACCACTAAAACCCCATCCATATCAAACAAGACGCCTTTTATCATGCGTCAATATCTTCCCCTTCACGTACTAAACGAGCACTGTTTAATACAATGATAATGGAGCTAATCAATTGAATGATCGCAGCGTGTAAAGGCACTAAAATCCCCATAGCAGACAAAATCATACCACCAAAGATAAAAATACCGCCAACAACAAAGTTTTGAATGATTATATTACGTGCATGACGAGATAACTTTAATAAGAATGGTAGGCGGTTCAAGCGACTATTTAATAGGGCAATACTAGCACTTTCGATTGCGACATCACTACCTGCAGCACCCATCGCAACACCAATATTACTGGCAGCTAAAGCAGGTCCATCATTGACGCCATCGCCACAAAATAGTGTGTGATATCCCTTAGAACGAATATCTTCAATATAATCTACTTTATCTTGAGGTACGCAATCAGCAGAATAATTACGTATTTCTAACTCATGAGCAACACGGTCTGCAACCGCTTTACGGTCACCTGTCACAATCGCAATATGACGAACGCCAAGTGATTCTAAATCTTTAATTACTGCTTCTGCGTTATCACGAATGGTATCTTCTAAGGCAATCCAACCCATTGCTTTACCATCACACATAACGTAAAGCATACTCACACCCTGCGTATCTTGATCATGGTCAGGAAAATCTGCTTCTTCGACACCGTTTTCTTCCATCCATGCCATGTTACCCATGTGGACGATATGCCCATCTACTTTAGCACGTAAACCACGACCTGCCTGTTCGTGAAGTTCATCTGGCTCAACAAGTGGAATGCGAGCACGGTCAGCTAATGTACACACGGCACGAGCTACAGGGTGAGAACTTTTTTGTTCTGCACTTGCAGAGTAACGAACCATATCTGCATTAGAAAAGCCCTCACACATAGCAATGCGCATTGCACCTAATTCACCAGTGGTAATGGTACCTGTTTTATCAAAAATACAGGCATTCACACGAGACAAACTTTCTATATCACTCACATTCTTAACCAAAATCCCTAAACGAGCAGCCGCAGATAAACCGGCAAGCATTACAGAAGGTGTCGCTAAAATTAAAGCTAATGGACAAGCCGCTACCAATAATGCAGCTACACGTGCTAGCTCATACCCTGTAGCAAACCAGACAATCAGGGCAATCATAAGAATAACAGGTGTGTAAAACTTTACATATTGATCAATCAAGCGCACAAACCCTAATTTAGAACCTTGTGCATCCATAATTAGTTCACGAACTTTACCGATTGTAGTTTCTTTACCAGCTCGTTCAACGCGAACCGTAATCATGCCAGATAAATTGACAGTACCAGCAAATACACTCGCTCCAACAGTTTTATCAACAGGCAAAGATTCACCCGTGATATTTGCTTCCTGTAAGGCAGTGATACCTGTTTCAATGATACCATCAGCATATACTGTTTCACCGGGATAAACCTGAATGAAGTCACCTGCTTGCAAATCTTCTGGGTCTACAGCCTGCTCGACACCATCAAGAATTTTACGTGCTTTACCAGGCGTTAAATTTAACAACTCTTCTAAAGAACTTTTTGCTCCAACAGCACTATGCGATTCTACCAATAAACTTAATAACATAAAGAAGGCTGTGGCACCTGCTGTTTGAAGAGAAATAACACCTGAAATAGAGCTACCGGCCCAAGCAATAGAAGCCAAAACTGCTAGAATGACTAAAATATGAAGACCAATATTCTGTTCACTTTTAAAAGTAAAGACAAATAACTGAACGAGCAATATAGTAATTCCAATTGCCGCACAAGCAGAAGCAAGAACTCCTCCATCATTCGCCCAATCTGAAATGCGACCTAGATTTGCACTCGCAATTGAGGTAATAATAAAAGAATTAAGAATAAAAATACCGCCCAAGATACCAATCGCACCTTGAACAACTGTTGACGAAACTTTTGACTTGGACTCTTCTGTCTGTTCTTCTGGAACAGCTCCTAAGCTAGCGACTACTTCACTCATTGACTTTTCTCCCCCTTACGTGTAGTTGGCGGCTTTAAATCAATACGCAGTTCACGTTGATTCTTCTTGTCCACAATAATCTTATCATCCACCTGAGCAATGATCTCTTGGATACGGTTCTGGTAATACAACTTCATAAATTGCTCCGGATCTTTTTTGTATTCCGGGTATAACTTATTAAAAACTTCCATTTCTGCTGCAATCTTACTCACCTTTGTCAGTTTTTCTGCATTAGCAGAAGAAATCTGTGAAGATTCCTCAACACGTGCCTGAGATAATAAACGAGAAGCTTGGCCTTCTGTCTCCGCTAAGTTGCGTGATGTTTCTTCCTCTGCGCGAGTCACTGCTTCAAAACTTGCCTGAGCTTGACGAGGGGCGGCAACTTCAGTGAAAATCGTTTCAATACGAACACCCGTTTGTAATTCATCCAAGTCTGCCTGAACAATTTTACGTACTGATTCTACAAAGTCTTTATTGACGTCCTTCCATACGGTTTCCATGTTCAATCCAGCACTTGCACGAGTAACACCACGTTGAAGCAACATTCCGATGACCTCATTCATTCGGTTTTCCTGCCCTCTTGGTTGGCTGCTATCATAAAATCGCTCCGAATAGGCAACAGCATTATTTATTGTGTAGCGCACGGTCCACTTACTATGCATAATAAAACCTTCACTTGTAAGATGATAACCATCAATACCTGGCGTTAAAATGGGAGGCGTAATATCTTCCCCTTTATCATCTTTGAGTAAAGAAGATAACCAGAAGTTGGCCATTTCCACATTTTGTGGGCGCCCTGTATCAATCAAGATTTTTTCATGAATTGGGTAAGGTAGAGTTAGTGTTAAACCTTTTCCACGTGTTGCCTGACCATCCTTTTGCATGATTTTTCCAAACCTTAAGACAATCCCCTGCTGACTCTCTTTGACCTTAAAGAAACTTTCACTGATATAATATAGAATGGCTGCAATCAGCGCCACAACTAGCAAACTAAAACAAATCTTTAATGCTTTAGCCACACTTTGCGCTGCACTTTCGTCACCATTACCTGATTCCAAGTTGGACATAAAATTTTTTGCCTATAAATTATTGTGTATCGGATGACCTCACCAGAAGTCAAGATCAATCTTTAAATTTAACATAGAGGATGAATTCTTTCAATCCCCTATGAACTGTAAACAGTATGTAACAGAGCTTTTTTATCAATATTATGCTAAATCCATGCTCAATTGTCATTTTATCTCATAATGGAGCCTCTTTTACAGAGATCTGTTTGCGACAATTACTTCAATGTGAACTCCCTACTGAGCTTATATTATGTGATAACGGCTCCACAGATTCAATACCTGAAGTATTCGCAAAGTTCAAACTTCAATTTGAAGAAGTGGGCGTTGTAGTAAAAGTAATTTCAAATGGCGAAAATTTGGGTTGTTCTCTGGCGCGAAATATTGGTTGGCGTGAAGCCACTCAACCTTATATCTTATTTATGGACAATGACACCGCACCTAAGGACTATTATTATTTGTCTAAACTGATTCAATGCATGGAAGAAAATCCTGGTCTTGGCGTCCTTGGACCCAAAATGATTTACCCATATGAACCGCATCAAATTCAATGTGCAGGAGTGGATATTACTCCTCAAGGTCGTGTTATTTTTCGAGGTCGTGGTGAGAAAATTAGTGCTACAGAATTTAATGAATTCAGGAAAGTTCCCGTATTGATTTCTGCTTGCTGGATCATGCATAGGCACTACTTAGAAACTCTCAATGGACTAGATGAATACTTTCACCCTGTTCAATATGAAGACTTTGATTTTTGTATGCGAGTCAATCAGAATGGTGACTATTGTGCCTATACACCAACAGTAGAAATTTATCACTTTGAAGGAAAAACAACTGGCTCATGGGGAAAAAAAGAGTACTCGCATAACATTGCAGCACAGTCACTTAAATTTAGAAAGCGTTGGCATCAAGAGTTTAAAAAGTACCCAAAACTTGAAGGCGAATTCCGCTGGTTAGCAGATGAAGAACTTGGTTTAAACCCAAGCTTAGTAGTCAACCTTGATATAGTAAAACGCTAAGGTATTGCCTCACAAGAACAAATATCATCTTCACTTTGCCACTCATGCTCAATATCACGCATAATTAAACCATGATCAAAGGTAATACGATCAGCAGGAAAAATACCTTGATCATCAAAAAAGTTGGAGCTGATTTCTGTTACCTCAAATGGACTGACTTCCCACTTTTTTACCTGTAAGGTAATGCCATGGAAATCTCCTTGCTGATTCGTATCTGAATAGCCTAATGAACCGCGCTCAAAAAAATCAGATGCTTCTGCTAAAGATGAGAAGCATGAATCACTTGGAAATGTAGTTGCTACAGTTCCCTTGAACCCAATATCTACTTTACCGTCCTTTGCCTGCATTTTGACCTCAAAACTATCCTGATCTTCTTTAATATCAAAACGAGCAAAATGATGAACACCAGGAAATAAACGACCACCGGCTAGGTTATTTAACCGTGAATTGGAATCACGTCGAGGTATATAAACGCCCTCTTGGTCATCGCCCCAAGTTACAGCAAAACGATGGGCCGCATTTTCACTTGAAATACCAAATGGCAATAAAGAACAGTCTGGTTTAATATTCTCTAAGCGAATCAAGCAAATGCCACCAATACCATAACCATCATAAAGCTTTGGCTTGAATGGGGCAGGTAAAAATTCTTTCAGCACCTGTGGATCAATTCGGTAATTCAACAAAAAACGGCGTTTAATCAGGCCACTCAACTTTGGGATTTTCACAACAATTTAACTCACTTTTACCTATATTACACAAGAAAATATTATGCTATTTGACGAGCATAATTACAAGGATACAGATTCTAACTTCTAAAAAATTGATAGAATAAGCACGCTATTTTTTTGCAGAAACCATACGATCTAAGCCACGGTAGTCTTTAATAACCTGAACATCACTTAGACCAGCTTTTTCAAGCATTTCTTGGACTGCTGGTCCTTGAGTACAACCAATCTCAGTAACAAAGTAACCGCCCTCATTTAGGTATTGAGGAAGTTGTTTAGCAATTTGTTGATATAATGCGAGGCCTTCTTCTTCAGCAAACAGGGCCATTTCAGGTTCATGATCAATAACATTAGTTTCTAAACTTGGCTTTTCACTTTGACCTATATAGGGTGGGTTAGCAGTGATCAAATCAAAACTTTGTCCAACAACAGGTGTAAACAGGTCTCCTTGCTTAAACTGAATCGCTGGTAAACTTAGCGCATCCTGATTTTTTTTAGCCCAGTTCAAGGCATCTTCGCTTAAATCAGTCCCAGTCCAAGTATATAACTCAGCATCTTTTGCACCTCGATACAAACCAAAAAGAATACAGCCCGAGCCTGTACATAAATCTAAGACTTGTCCCTGTTTAGGTAAGTTCTTTAACGCTTCTTCAACCAGTAACTCTGTTTCTGGGCGTGGAACCAAAACACCAGGTCCAACAGCTAACTCAAAATCAAGAAAAGCAGCACTACCTAAGATATATTGCACTGGCTCTCCACTTGCACAACGCTTTAATAATGGTCGAATCTCACCTAACTCATTATCATCTAATGGTCGGTCAAATTGGACATATAAATCCAAGCGTTTTAACCCCAATGCATGGGAAATCATATACTCAGCATCAGAGCGAGGGGAACTAGATATATTTTTACTCAGGTAGTCTTCAGATGATTTTAAGATTTCCAGAATGGTCTTCATTATTCAGGCAAACCATCAATTTCACGGTCATACTCAGCCGTAATTTTTAGACTAATACCACCCCGTGGGCAGAAATCACCATAAACTGTACAATGCTTCGGTTCACAAATCTTTACGAAGTCATTTAGTACACGGTTTACAACTTCTTCATGAAAAGTCTGGAAAGTGCGGTAAGAAAACAAATACAGTTTTAATGATTTACTTTCAATACACTTCTTATCTGGTGTGTAAGTTATATAGATTGTACCAAAGTCAGGTTGTCCTGTAACGGGACAAAGAGATGTAAACTCTGGACACTCAAAAGTAATTTCATAGTCTCTACCCTGAAAACGATTTTCAAATGACTCAAGCTGAGCTTCATCTGGGCTCGTTGGATAGTTACTCTCATTTTTGCTTAATAGGGATAAACCCTTTAAGTAATCTTCTTTTTCACTCATGATTAACACTCCTTAGTGCAGGGTTGATCGGCATAACGATGATGCCACTCATTACGTTTATCTTTTGCATCACTTAAAAAAGTTTTGAGCTGATCCTCATTTCCTTCCTCTAAAGAAAGTCGTAATTGCTTTAAGCCTTCTTCGAATTGACTCAATGAAGCCAAAATTTGTTTACGGTTATGCTTACAAATGTCCATCCACATATTTACATTGCCACCTGCTACACGGGTCACATCTTTAAAACCACCAGCACATCCTAACTCACGGGTACGATCTACATTATTAGGAAATACAGTTTGAACCACTAATGCAGAAACCAAATGAACCATATGTGATGTATAAGCAACTAGTTCGTCATGACTATCCGGTGTTAACAAGACTGTATTCATTCCAACAGCTTGCCATACTGTTTCAACAGCTGTTAGTGCATCACTAGAAGAATCGTCGTTAGGTGTGATAAAACAGACACGGTTTTCAAATAATTTAGGGTTCGTTGCTTCAATACCGCACTTCTCTGTACCTGTCATTGGATGAGAACCAATAAACTGAACATCCGTACCAGATAAAATTTCATGTGCCTTATTGCAAACCTCACCTTTAACACTTCCAACGTCGGTAATGATTAAAGAACCAAGCTGGTCACGGTACTCTTTTAAAAACTGTATGGAAGGGCATAAAGGCACACCTAGCACAAGCAGGTCTAATTGTGAAAAATCAGCATCAGCAATTGTTGAACCTTGGGTAATAAAACCGGCATTTAATGCTTCAACCACCGTTTCTGGCCGCCGAGCAAAACCCCAAACTTCATCATAACCTGCCTGGTGTAATGCCGCAGCAAAGGAAGCACCTAATTGACCTAAACCTAAAATTCCAACCTTTAATACCATTCTAAATACTACTTACTTTCCAGCTGAATCGTTCGAATCATGATTACGTAACTCCTGCAATAAACCAACGGTTAAATCATGTGTCTCAAGTAAAAGTTGCAGGATCTTTTTAAACATACTATTATAATTAGCACTTTCTCCCTTTTTCTCATCAATTTTTCCAATGACCATATTAATTTGATAAAGGATTCGCTTGCAGAATGCAATAGATGAGTTAGGTCTCTGGTAAGTACCATCACCAATACACAAAGATGAATAGGTCATAATTCGGCCAAGATATAACTGAATTTCAAGGCCCCACATTTTGTCATGAGGTTGTATGACAGATGCTAATACATTGCTCCAGCCTAGAGCAAGCTGACGAGCCCGAATAAATACAGGTGTGCTTTCATAAAATAATGGATGCCCGGGATATACACCTAAGCCCTCATCATCACCATCTTCCCAAACGTCACCGTCCTCTAATGAAAATGCATCACCTCCTACTTCAATATTCTGAAAGACTTCACTGTCTTCCATCGCTGGAGGAAAACGATCTCCAAGCTTTTGAGTAATATAATCATCAGCACCAGGTAAGTCGCCAAATTTATTTAGCAATTCAAAATAGCTAGCACTGAGATGTTCGGAGTATTTGAAGGTCTTTTCCCATTCAAACTCATCCCACTCTTCAGCATTATCCCAATTTGGTTCATCACTTTGATCAGTCACTACAAATCTTTCAAGTTGGTGTCGTTAAAGTTTTTTACATAAGAGGTACTAATATAAACACAAAAGGCAGTATAGCTATTGCCATACTGCCTCAAATCAATTCAAATGAATTGTAGATTATTTACCGTAGATAGCGCAATCACCCAATTCTTCTTCAATACGAAGAAGTTGGTTGTATTTTGCGATACGGTCTGAACGGGAAAGAGATCCTGTTTTGATCTGACCAGCATTTGTTGCAACTGCGATATCCGCAATTGTAGAATCTTCTGTTTCACCAGAACGGTGAGAAACAACCGCATTGAAACCAGCATTATGTGCCATTTCAATTGCATCTAGTGTTTCAGTTAAAGTACCGATTTGGTTCACTTTGATTAGGATTGCATTACCAGCACCTTCATCAATACCACGTTTCAGGTACGCAGTATTTGTAACGAATAGGTCATCACCTACAAGCTGTACAGAGTCACCGATTTTATCAGTTAGTATTTTCCAGCCATCCCAATCATTTTCATCCATACCATCTTCGATGGAATCAATTGGGTACTTAGCAGAAAGTTCTGCAAGATATGCAGCCTGCTCTTCGGAATTACGTTGAACGCCAGTTGCGCCTTCAAATTTAGCGTAATCATAAACACCGTTTTCAAAGAACTCAGATGCAGCACAGTCTAGTGCAATCTTGATGTCTTCACCAAATTTGTAACCAGCGTTTTCTACTGCTTCTTTGATACTTTCTAGAGCTTCTTCAGTTCCACCAGTGAAAGCTGGAGCAAACCCACCTTCGTCACCTACTGCTGTGCTAAGACCCTTGCCTTTTAGTACAGACTTAAGAGAGTGGAATACCTCTGCACCCATACGTAAACCTTCACGGAAAGTCTCAGCACCAACAGGGCGAATCATGAACTCTTGGAATGCAATTGTCGCATCAGAATGAGAACCACCGTTGATGATGTTCATCATTGGAACAGGTAGACGCTTCGCATTTGTTCCACCGATGTAACGGTATAGTGGCACACCTAATTGCTCAGCTGCTGCACGTGCACAAGCTAGAGATACACCTAAAATTGCGTTTGCACCCAATTTAGATTTAGTTGGAGTACCATCTAACTCAAGTAAAAATTCGTCAATACCAACTTGATCATCAGCTTCGATTTCTAAGTCAACTAACTCAGGGCCAATAATTTCGTTAATGTTATCTACTGCTTTAAGTACACCCTTACCTAAGTAACGCTCTTTATCACCGTCACGTAGTTCCAACGCTTCGTGTTCACCCGTTGAAGCACCAGATGGAACCATAGCACGACCAACCGCACCACCAGCTGTGTAAATTTCAACTTCTACAGTTGGATTTCCACGAGAGTCTAAAATCTCGCGACCCACAACATCAATAATCGTAAGCATAGATATTATACCTTATATGTTTCTAATTCGATTTATCTTTCCCTGTTCGACCATGATTCGTGTCTGAAAAACAAGCAAAACCACGATTTTCATAGACTAGACAGGTTCAAAACCATGTTTCTAAGCGAAAGTGCTAACATGCCACAGCTTTAAGGATAGTCAAGCGAAAACACCTTACTGAGCTGTTACCAAAGTGTTTGTAAAAAAAGAGTTTACACAACAAAACTTAAAATACAATCGAAATTATTGTAAACCAAGAAAGGTAACTGGCAATATCTAAGTAACAATTTTAATCAAAAACCAATAAAGCCAGTATTCAAATTAGATGCTATTGTCCAAAATAAAAAAGCTCGGTGGAAGACCACCGAGCTTCTAAAGTTTTACTTTATTTATTATTGGGGGGCAATAATAAACAATAGATCATCTTTATTTACTGCTTGTCCATTGGTTGGAACAACGCGTACGACTTTGTATTTCTTAGCAGAATCATACAACTCTAATTCACCTTGGTTAAAGGAGCTTAGATTAATTGGACGGAATAATTTCATTGCCTCAAGTAAACAAATAGATTTGTTTACATCAACAATTTCTCCTGGCTCAATTAGATTTGGTTCTGCAGGAGATGGCGTTGTGTAGAAGACACCAGCAGATGGTGCCAACACTTTAAGCTCATCACTACCTTCAATCTGAATTAACTCCATATCAATCCCGTCATTCTGTTTACCAGCCATTTCAATAATATCATTGATTAGCTCATCCACATCAATACGGTTCAGGAACGCAGGTAAGTAGCCTGTATCATAGTCACCACCGCGGAATACTTCGTCCGCTAGGATACGTTTTAATAATGATACATTGGTACATACGCCTTCAATTTCGACTTCATTCAAATAATCAATTAGGCGATCAACAGTTTCTTCACGGTCTTTACCATGACAAATAAGCTGAACAACCATGCTATCGTAGAATGGTGATACGACTTTAGCTTGATCAATCGTAGAGATTAGTTTGATATAATCTTTTTCAGGGAATATGTATTTCGTTATTTCACCTGGATCTGGGATAATTTCAATTTCACCTTCAGCAGTACGACTCATTTTTTCTGCGTTAATACGAAGCTCAATTGCATAGCCTGCCTGCTTGAATTTAAGGTCTTTGATGGATTCACCACCGGCAATACGGAACTGCTCAGCAACAATATCTACACCAGTCACACCCTCAGTAACAGGGTGCTCTACCTGAAGACGTGTATTCATTTCCATGAAGTAAACAATATTGTCTTTTAAATCAAAGATAAACTCAACGGTACCCGCACCAATGTAGTTGACTTCATCAGCGATCATGCGTGCATAATCATAGGCAGCTTTTTCAAGTTTCTTGGGTAATAAAGTAGAACCAGACTCTTCAATGATCTTTTGGTTATTACGCTGAACAGAACAGTCACGTAGACCTAATACTTGGGTATTGCTATGAGCATCACGTAAAATCTGTACCTCAATATGACGCATAGACTGAACAAATTTCTCCATGTATACATCAGGAGAACCAAATGCACTTTTTGCTTCTGCGCGGATCTGTGAGAAAGTTTCTTTGAATTTAGATGGATCCATGACCACCTTAATTCCTTTACCACCACCACCATGGACAGCTTTAAGAATGATTGGATAACCAATTTCTTCAGCAATAACAGATGCTGTTACACTATCTGTCAATACACCTTCTGAACCAGGAACATTTGGTACACCTAGACGCTTCGCAGTGTTTGTTGCATTCGATTTGTTACCCATCCACTCCATGCTTTGAACACTTGGTCCCATGAAGTTGATACCATGACGACGACATAATCCAGCAAATGCTGGGTTTTCAGAGAGGAAACCGATTCCAGGGTGAAGTGCATCTGCATTTTCACGCTCAGCAATACGAATCACACTCTGTGCATTTAGATAACTCTCATCTGGTGTACTACCACCGATACAAATTAATTGATCACTTTCACGGAGTAAATCAGCCGCTACAGACTCCATATCAGGATCAGACTGCACAAGAATAACATGGCGGTCCAATTCAATTGACTTACGCACTAATTTTACTGCCGCACAACCACGAGCATGAATCAATACACGCTCAACAGGCTTCAATAAACTTTCTGCACTAACGTCTTTTTCATCCGTGATAACTTCACGATCCTCAACAACACCTTCTAGTGTACGCTCGATAACCATTGGTACAGTTAGATTAGGTTTTGGGATTTTTTCGTCAATTTCTACTAGGCGATCATCAAGGTCTGTTGCAAATGGGTTTTCAACAAGCCCTTGCATTGCACCTGGAACTGCCGATAGGTAGTTGGAAAGTGTTGTCATGTTTGGTAGATAACTTGGAACAACAATTTGACCAGCAAACGGCATATTTGTTCCAGAGAAGTAATAGCTTTGTACCATGGGGTGTGTAACTAATGATGCTTGTGCACCACCAGTACAGTCACCATATCCAAACATTAGAACAGGTAAGTTTGTATCACGAATAAAGCGAGTAATACGATCATTCACAATTGCCATTGAGAAAAGTGCACCAGCACCCTCTTTGGTCTGCATACCACCAGAAGAAATAAAACAGATCACCGGTGTTCTGCGTTTTGCTGCCGTGTATAATAGTTTACAGAATTTCTCTGTACTCGCCATATCCCATGCACCAGCCTGGAAACTTAAGTTGGATACCATAATACCCACTTTCTTTGCAGAACCTTTTACTTCTGCAAAACCAGTGACTGCACCACATGGTTTTTGACCATTATTTAGTGCCTGCTCAATAGAAATACGGAAACCAGGGAATTGAGCCGGATCTGAAGACATCAAATCACCGTTAGTTTCTTTGAAATTATCAAAAAATTCGTCAATGATTTTTTCCGTTGTCATGCTCTTACGGCGCTTCACCTCGAATAGAAGTTGGTGAATTAATAAATCCTGATAGGCAATATCCAAGCGATTCCAAAAATCCTTAATACCTATGTTACGGATATCAATTTTGCTTTGGAATGGTAAGGATTTACTACGCTCAGAAGCTAAGAAACTTGGAATCAACTTNTGGAAGAAGAAAGTAACAATAGCAAATAATGGTTCTGGAATACGTGGGAAGGCAATCAATTTCCACTGTTCAATTGATTTTAAGATACGCTCACGTTTAGGTAGCTTACTCATAAAGCCAATCCATTTGAAGAAACCTTCACGGATTTGTGTATCAGAATATTTACCTAGATCTAAACGGTTACCAACCTTCTTACGAAGTGCAGCAATTCCCTGCTCCAGAGACTTGTCAATCATCTGGCCAACAGAACTTTTACTGATTTGGTTATAGTTCTTCGCTTCAAGCGCTATATGTGTCAAATTGTTGATCACACCATCATAGACTGCATCAAATAAAATTAAATGCGCAACTTCTTGGATAAAACGAGGTCGGATCTCTTCTTGTAAAATAATATCCAAAACTGTTGGATTTGAAAGATCACTGTTAGGCTGAACATTTTCATCATTCAATAATTCTAATAAGGAAATTAAGTTATTAGAAGCAGAATCTTTCCACAAATTATACAGATTAAAACCATACTCTAAGGCAAGGTTGTTCATCGCTTTGTCCCACTCAATCTGTGGATCACCTAAGAAAAATTGACCAATACGATTACGCTTCTGTTTTACCAATAAGTCTTTACGCTTATCTGAATACTTTAACCAAATACGGCGTAAACCATCATCATATTTAATTTCTAATGGATTTTTTACCCAAGCATCAAAGGCTGTACGGTGCTCTTCTGCTGTACGCTCTTCTAAATCACCTTTTGGAATTTCAGACTCAGAAAGTTTACCATAACGACTTACACTCGTACAGTTGATACGAGAACGTAAAGAAAGATAACGCATTAGGCGATATGCAAGACCAAAGGCATTGGACTGGTTGGTTGGATAACCTGATAAAGATAGCTCTGAGGCAGTCTCGATATTCTTAAGTTTTGATGAAGGTCTAAAATAACGTTTCATATTAGAGGTTAAGTGCTGCGTCATGATATCATTTTTAGCAACAAACTGAACCGCTGAAGTTTCAATTGCTATGATACCTGAAGTAATTGCCTCAAAAATATTATGAATTTGAATTTCTTCACCTGGTACGTAATCTATTACACCATCTAAATAACCTTGCTGATAAAGCTCATAAGAAGATACACCTACATACTTCGCACACTCTTGCCAAGATAAATTATACTTACGAGCAATACTTGCCAAACCACGTGGTTGAATGGTATTAAATACACCATCACGTACACTCAACAATAAATTGGTTGTAGCAAGTGGAATTGCCCCACCAGAGTATCCATTACCAATAACAATACCTACAGTTGGTACATCAATATTAGCAAACTCTGCAATTAAACGAGAGATTTCATGTGCTTGGTTGCCAGCATTTGCTTCTGCGCCTGCATCAGCACCTGGTGTGTCCATAAAAGTAACAATTGGGATATTATAGTTGGCAAATTCACGAACGGCTTCAGAAGCCTGGCGGTGATGCTCTGGCATCCATACACCATTTGATTCACTACGATCCTGAGCAATAAAACCTACTCGACGTGACTTACCGCCATCAAAATCAAGCAATGCTTCAATGACTAAGAGTGGACCATGGGATTCCTGGCGAAGTATACGACATGGAAGTAAATCCATAATGTCTTTTGCACCAGGACGGTTCTGAGATTCGCTAGGAACAACTGTTTCTTCTACATAATCGTCCACGTTCAATTTACGCAGGCGGCGAACAATTTTAGTAATTTCAGTTGATGGGATAAGTCCGCCGATGGGTTGACCAGCAGCGTTTAATCGTTTGTTAGGAAAACTTTTGTTATCGGATGCAAACTCTTCTGCGGTATAAAACAGCTTGTCCATATATGCCTTTCTATTCACTCTGCGAGTCTATTGACTCGGGTTTCGTTAGCCTCAAAGGTAAAGAGATCTGTTTTGTAGCTTTTCACAACTATACGGCCTCCAAGATTAGCACTGCTACAAACCGAAAATTCGGCATGCTATCCATGTATAATGTGTTTTAACATGTTAGGTATAAGTACCTTACAATGACACACAAAATTCTTCGATCTAGAAGTTATGGTAAAATTCTACCAGCTTTTATATACGAAAGTTTTTATGCAACCTGTCATTGGTTCAATGATTATCCGCCTCAAGGATGATCATTTACAACATGATAGAAATAAAATAGCCCATTAGAGCAATATCGCCAATCGATACTGAATGATTATGTATTTATTCACTGACTTCTGTGGTTCGTTCAGTGTCAAGTGGGTTATTTTTAGGATCATCAGCCACCAAAGTATTGGTTTGTTCCATCCACCATGCTTTGCCATGTGCAAAGCTCCAGCTTTTACCATCCTGACAGTTTTCTAATAAATTAAACAATATAGATGCAGATGCAGGACGAGCCTTTGGGTCTTTACTCAGGCAACGCATAATAATTTTAGTCAAATCATCTGGCACTGGAATACCAGAACGTTCGGTTGGTGTCATAGGTGTCGTTTTTACATGTTCAATACACATTTTCACGGATGTTTCTGCTTCAAATACAAACATACCGGTTAACATGTAGTACATCACGCATCCTAGTGAATAAATATCTGAACAGGCATTCACTTCATTAGGCGCTTGTACAGCCTCAGGTGACATAAATTGTGGGGTTCCAAAAATCATATTTTGCTTGTCATATTGGGTAATTTGTGAAGAGTTGTCTATTTGCTCATATTGTTTAACCAGACCAAAGTCCAATACTTTCACATAATCATAGATTCCACCCATATTACATAATAGAATATTGCTTGGTTTAATATCCCGGTGAACCATACCTCTATCATGGGCTTCTTGAAGTGATAAACAAACTTGCTTAATAATATGAATCATACGGTTTGCACTGAAAATACCATAATGATGTTGCATGTTTCCAAGATCTCGACCATCTAAATACTCCATGGCATAATACAAAATACCATTATTGGAATAATTGAAATCGTAAATACGAATCGTATGGGGGTTGGAAAGCTGGCTACAAAGCTGAACTTCACGGTAAAAACGCTTTAAGTTGTCTCGGGAACATTTTTCAGAATCTATAATCTTTACCGCTGTTTCGGCCTGTATTAATTTATGGCTAGCCCGATACACCTTTCCCATTCCACCTTCACCAACTAACTCATGTAAATCATAATTGCCAAGTTCACTAAGAGTCTTATTTTTAGAAAGTAAACGCCAAAATACTTTGCGTAACCAAAAGTCATGAATGACCATTAAAATTGTAATCGCAATAATAAAAAAGACACCAATATGAAACCCACTTCTTAATTCACTTAAGGGTTCAAAGGCTTCCTCTTTTTCAACCTGTACACAAAGACCCAATTGATACTCTTCTATCCAAGTCCAAATGCCAATTACCTCATTATTATGATAAGAAAAATAACCATCCACATTATAAACGGAATTTGGAAAAACAGGTAAACTTAAACGATCTTTGGGAACAGGGCCTAACCCAGTATCTGGGTTTAATTTGGAATCGAAAATATTGTAATCTAATATGCCATTTCCAAGACTGACATTTCCTTTGACTTTAAGGTGGCTTTTAGCTGGTGTAATCAAAATACCATTTTCATTGAAAGCAAAGATGTCACCTAAATTTCCAAACCTAGTTGTATACAAGGGTTTAGCCAGTGATTTTGCAGTATTTATTCGTAAAATGACAATACCTAAATGCTCGCTATTTATGCCAACACAAGGGGTGGCAATTAATAAATCCATATTGTTGTCAACAGGTGGTACATAAAAACGAGTTTTGCCATGACGCATTTCATTGATTAGGTTCGGAACATTTCGATTAATATCATAAGGCTTTAGCACAGATGAAAAAATCATTTCACCATCTGGAGACAGAAAAATAGCTTCATCAATATTAAAGGCATTTTTTAGGTGAATCAACAACTCATCCATATTATGGTTCGCTTCGCTAGGTTGCTCAAAGGCATTTCGAACAATATTTGAATAACCTAAACTCTCAGCCAAAGCCTTACGGTCATTCAACCAACTAGATAAAGTTTCGGCCTCACCACGAATGATAAGTGTTAAAAAACTACCCATACGTTTGGCAATTCGTTGCTCAGAACGCTTATACAGATAATAGTAAAATATAAACAGAATAACTAGAAAGAACATTGCAGGCACCAGAAGGTTCGTTAACTGTTTTTTCTTTGCAGATGAACTCAGACGATCAAACTTGGTTGATGATGTTGCCAAAGAATACCTCTCTATATTTAATCAAGTAAAATATCTAAAGCTTAAAATAAGCTCCTTTCTAGAATTCTGCTTGAAATCAAACAAAAATCAAACCTCAGACTTATATTTCATTTATTTTCATCCTTTAGTTGAACCTAAAAGGGTTTTCAAATTCATTTATTTTGCTAAGGTATTAAAGTAAAAATGATCTTTTTAAAATTTAAAAGTATTTAGGTTCACCTTAAAAAAGTTTTTCTTTAATAAGAAAACTTATTCAAGTATAAGCAGAGGAAAGAGTTATGTCTGAAGAAAAAGATATGAGTTGTTATGTATGCATAATGTGCGGTTATATTTATGACCCTGAAGTTGGTGATCCATACCAAGGTCACGACCCTGGCACTGCTTTTGCAGACTTACCCGAAGAATGGTTATGCCCACTATGTTTTGTAGGAAAAGAAGAATTTGAAGTCGTACAAGACTAATTTTAGCGCGAAGAAATGCTTTTCAGCTATTGCTATTGCCGCACTTATAACAGGCTGTAGCACTACGGATGATATTGCACCCGTTCCTGAAAAAGCCAGTAAAGATGCTGTGATTACCTTTCGTCAAGCAAATGTTTATTTGACTGAAGATAATGATGAACAAGCGTTTAAGTTATACCTAAAAGCAGCAAAAGCGGGCCATGTGCCAGCGATGTATAAACTTGGTTTTTGTTATTCAGCTGGTGTAGGAACAGAGTTAGATCCTGAAACTGGAATCATTTGGATTCGGAGAGCTGCTGTAAAAGGATATGCAGATGCAGAATTCTTCATGGGCCATTCAATAATGGTCAACCCACATTCTCAAGAGGCAGATATTACAGATTCTGCCAACTGGCTTCGTAAGGCGGCGATTCAAGGTCATGCAGGTGCAAATGCCAATTTAGGCCTTCTGTATTTAAAAGGTGTTGGAGTCCCTAAAAATACAAATTTAGCCTTAAAACATTTGGGTCAGGCAGCTCGTAAGGGTAATACCTTAGCTATGTTTAACTTAGGTCATATGTATCGTGCCGGTTATGGTGTAACCAAAGACCATCAGCATGCCCTTGAATATTATGAACAAGGAGCAGAAGCTGGAGATATTCCTTGTATGATTTATACAGGAAATATGTACTTACGAGGTTTAGGAGCCATCCAAGATTATGATGAAGCAAAAATGTGGTTTGATAAAGCTGCAGAAAAAGAAAGTGCAGAGGCATATTTTTTGCTTGGTACCATGTATAAAAATGGTACAGGAGTTCCTGTTGACATAAAATTATCTGACGAATACTTTGCAAAAGCAGAATCAAAAGGCTATAAACGTAAAGATGGCGCAATGCCCGTACCTTTGAAAGAAGGTACAAATCAATAATTGGCTTGTAATGTTTGAGGGGTATTAAAGATTTATGTATCAAACTAGGTGTTCATCTTAAGTGTAAATAAAACAGGACTTCATGCCAGGATTTTTTTTCATTGCAGGTTTATTAGGATTAGCAGCAATCGCTTGGCCATTGTACCTACACCTTAGAAAACAAAAAAAAGTTACCCAAGTCGTCCCTTCCCTAAAACTTTTTGGTTTTTCATCTAAACAAGCTAAAAAGGTTCGTACAGAACAATTATATTTAATGGCTGTACGAACTATGATCTTCCTACTATTTGCTTTAATACTTGCACAACCTTATTTAAAATCAAATAAGCAATTACAGTTACCTCGTATCGTTGAAGATGAAAGCCAATTTAGAGTTGTTGCTTTGTTGATTGATAATGCACAAACAAGTCTGCAACCAGTAGATGATGCAAGTATCTTTGAAAAAGCCAAACAAGAGGCCATTTCATTTATTAACAAATCTCCTAGTGAACTTCGCTATGTCATACTAACAACCTCTAACCCATATGCCGGAGATTTAAAAACCGCAGAAAAAGCGATTTCTTTCATTAAATCATTAGATGTTTCCTATAAATCAGGTGATGCAGTAAGTCCAATAGAGAGTTTTACGGATCGTTATGGACATTTTCCAGTAGGCTTTATTTATTTTGGAGTTAGTTCAAAAAGTCATTGGCGTTCACAGTTTACCGAAGGTAGTAGTCCTGTTCGCATTTATATGCATACATACCGAACTGGTAGTTCAGGAATAGGTATCAAAAGTGCTTGGGTAGAAAATAATAATTTATATATAGAATTAAAGGGAAGAGCTGCACAACTAAGTGAGGCAAAAGTTTCTATCATCAGTGTAAATAAAGAATTATTTAAAATAGATATAAGTGAAGAGCAAGCATTACAAGGTAAAATAAGTTACTCCTTAGAGGCGTTACCTGAGACACCAATTATTGGAATAAAGTTAGAACATGATCAAGATTCACCATGGAATGAATTATTTATATCATTAAGTGAAAAAGAAAAAGAAAAAAAGAAGAAAATATATATAATTAGAGAGGAAGATCCAATTAGTATACAATTAGATCGATATTTTACTGAATTTTTCTTAACCTTCACTCAAAGCCCATCAATAGAACACCTTACAATAAATAATTTCAAAGATAAAAAAATCAATTCTGGGCTGATGATTCACTTATCAAGGCAAAAAGAACAGCTGCAGAATATAAATATAAATAATGAAAATATTATCTATTTTAGACAGTTATTAGGGGAACAGCCTATAATAGAAAATATAAAATGGCCAGCACGTATTGAATCCTTACCATTTAAACTTCAAAACCAAGCAGAATGGTTAAATATTGATTCCTTCAAAAGTGATAAAGTCTATCAAGCAGATAGTGAAGTTAAAACAAAAATATTATCGGATCAAAATGAAAAAGAATTGGTATATATAGATGAAAATAAAATAATAGTTTCACTATTACATTTAAATGTTAACGATGTCATGAATTGTGCATACCATCCATTCTTTCCAATCCTTTTGGAGACATTACTTATCAATCAAAACTCAAACATTACCTATCAGCCGATTGAAAATGCTGGAGAAAAGGTGAATTTAAAAGAATTTTTTGGTGTAGAAAATGTTATTGGTCAAGTAAGTTCACCTAATGGTAAAACTAGTGAAATAAATACAAAAGTTCGTAAAGATTTCTACTTAGAAGAGCCTGGTTTATATAGACTTGAAGAAACCAACCAAGTTCATTATGCTGCTGCAAATGTAAAACGGCCAGAAGATAATGATGAAGTTGAACCAGTAATTTTAACACAGGATATGTCATTTGAAGTTGTTGAGCTAGGGAATGGAGAAATTCTTCCAGAAGAAGCTTATCACTTAATATACCCAAAGGAAAAAACAGGTGACGTTCCGCCAGCAATATATAGCTTAAGTCCATATTTTGCATTTCTATTAGCATTTTTTGTTTTTTTTGAAAGCTGTTATCTTTTATATATTTGGCGTCATAGTTCAGGTGTGGGAGGGGATAATTAATGATCGAACTTATTTCATACATTCTATGCTTTTTATCTATTCCTATTATGGCAACTGTCTCTTATAAGATTAAACAGGCAAGAGGAAATAAGGCAGTAATATTGATTCCACTACAGGTATCTATTGTATCACTTACAATTTTTTATATTTATATAGTTACTCATGGATGGAGTAAGAAAAGTTTTTCTTTAGATGAAAAGAAAAATAAAATAAAAGTCTATATAGATGGTTCTAATTCAATAAGCAAAGTTGATGGCAATCAACAAAACATAGATCGCTTTTTAGAGATATTTGAAAATAAGATTAATGGTGAAATAGAATTTAGTATTGAATACTGGGCAAAAAATACAACAGAAAACTTAGCGAACCTAGATACTCGCGCAAGCCAGTTAAATCGATTATTTGAAACACAAATATTACGTTCGCCAAATCGTCAATATATTGTCCTATCGGATGGCGCAAGTACTGATGGCGAAGTATCATCTTGGGTCTTAGAACAATTAAACGAACAAGAAAAACTGATTTACTCCTTCTATACAGGTACAGATACAAAACAAGTTGATCTATATATTGAACAAGTAAATATAGAACCAATTGATCCAAAAATTATATATATAAAATGGAATGGCACCGGACTAGATGAAAATGATAATATAAAAGTTGAACTACGCGTTGATAATAAACAAATAAAATCAGAAGTAATTAACTATGATAAAAAAGGGATAAGTATAAAAATACCTGATTTGAAAGGTGGTTGGCATATACTTGAAACTAAAGTAATCACTGAAAAGCCAGATATTTCTTTAACTAATAATGTAGAAAAAGTACTCTTTAGAAATAAAGAACCAGGAAAATTTATTTATATATATGATCGCCCACGGGTTGAAGACCGTTTTATTGTTACGTCCTTAAAAGGTTGGTTAGGTGATGATTTAGAAGTCCTACAAGCCCCCATAAAGCGTCAACAGATACCGGCAAATCCCGAACTGATCATTTTAGCAAATCCAAACCCTAAAAACATCAGTATATCCTGGTTAAAAACGATGCATAGACGTCAAGTACCAATTCTTTTATTAGGAGGTGAAAGAACAAAATTATGGGTAAAACAGGCTCCATTTAACTTTACTAGATATGAGAGAAAATATAATTTTTATGAAGAGAAACGCCCTGCATTACAACTCGAGATTCCAGAAGATATAGAATTAAAAGGCTTTCGCTACTTAGATCTAGATGCATTAGAATTACAACAAATTCAAGCATTAGTTGGAAATAATAAAAGTACAACTGTAATCGAAGCTAAAAATTCATCACTAAGCCTTCCTTTTTTATTAGTCGATGAAATAACTAATCCCCAAATTGCTATTATCACAAGTGGTGTCACATGGAAGTGGGCCCTATTCCCGAACCCTGAAGATAATCAGCTATTTGATTTGTTGTGGCAGCGGGTAGTCAGTTACGTAATTGGAGAGCAAAATGTAAAACACCAGGTAAAAGTGGAATTGATCGATGTTGGTGAAAAAGAAATTCAATTCAAAGTTTCTTTTACAGGAGAAAAAGAACCCAAATTTATGGAAGTACAGCTAAATAATAAAAACTGGAAAAAATTACCCATATCTAAAAACAATAAAGGGGTACTACTTAGTGAAGTAATTCGCTTACCAAAAGAGACTGAAATCATCTGGACAAGAGTTCCTTCTCAAGACTCCATTGCAGAAAATAAGCGACCCTGGATTATAAACCGTGGCCAACTTGAAGCTAAAAATTTACTACCCAAACCAGAACAAATGCAAAAATTAACTAGTGCAGAAAACTCGGCAGATCAAAATAATATGGATGCACTTATACAAAAAATAATCGATGATTATAAAAAAGATAACGAGGCTGATGAGGTTGCCATACGTTCCTCTAAACTTGAAACAATTCTAATTTTCATCATCTTTATATTACTTGGAAGCCATTGGTTCATAGAAAGACAGTTAAAGAAAGGCACCAAATAATGTCGATTCAAGATGAACAAGAAAAATTGTTAATTTTAATACGTCCAAAATTATATCGGACGATACTCATGATTTGGGCACTTGAAATTATATTACTATCTTCAATTATAGCTCTGCTTACTGTTTGTCTTTACTATCTAGGAATCGAAGGTTTCACGCTAAGATCCATTGCATGGCTTATGATTCCACTTGTGTCTTACTATGCTTATAGGCGCTACAGAGAACTTACACCCATAAAAGAACAGCTATGTAGACATAATTTATATGAAAACTATCCTCAATTGACAACCGACTTGGAAGCAGCATTTTCCAATGAGTTAATTGGCCCAATTGGTAAAGTCGCAAGAAACATAACAATGAACCGCTTAATGCTTACTATTTTCCAGCTTAAAAAGCCAGCAGTCTATCTTTTGCCAAAGCCTTTAATTGTTCGAAGTACAATAGTTTTGATTATCTTTGCTTTACTTATGATCTTACAACCGGGTCCCAACAATTTACCATATAAAAGTTATTTGCAAATTTTACAAACAGGTCATTTAATCGTGCCGTTAAAGATTGTAGCAATTAGCCCAGGTTCAAAGTGGGTGGAACAAGATAAACCCGTTCAATTTCAGGTATTATTTGATCGTAAGGTTCATCAGGAAGTAGTTTTGAATATTGATCGTGGAATTCAAAAAACTAAATTTACTATGGAACCGTTAAGTGATCGTGAATTCACTGCGGTTATACCCGGTGAAAACGCTGACTTTGGTGTTTTTTTCAGTACACCTTTGATCGAAAGTCCCAAGATTAATTATCAATTATACCAAAATGCACCCATAAAAATAAAAAATATAGAAGTTTATAATTCCCGTATAAAAGAGAAAAATACTTTTACTAAAAGTGATATAGTTAAAGGGCTATATGGATCTGTTTTAACTATTGATTTAGAGGTTTTAGAAGGTCCATGGAAAGTTTGTGGAATTGAGATAGAGGATGGAAAAAAAAATCAAAAGAGTATAAAAAATAATCAAGTAAGTTTCAGTTTAAAATTATTAGAGGATATAGAAATAAAGCCTTATGTCTTAATGCCTGATCTTTCTAGAAAGTATTTATCTCCTATAAATGTTGATGTAACACCAGATCAAAAACCAAGTATTAAGATACTCAATCAAAAAAATGAACTACAAAATTTACCTTTGATTTTTAACCTAGAAATTGAGGCAGAAGATGATTGGGGATTAAGATCATTCGACGTATATATGACGGATTATTATGATTTAAAAGTAAAACTAGAAATTCCATTTAATGGCTCCATTAAAACTAAGACAAAGTCTGTTATTCAAGCTGTCACTAATAGCCTTAAAGACCGTAAAGGAAGACTAATTGGAATTATAGTAAGAGCTTATGATAACTCTCTACAGGGTAATTATACCGATTCAGAACCATTCAATCATATACTTCCTGAAGAGAATATTGAAATAGTTGCAAGAAACCAAGCACAAGAAAAATTCCTTGAAAATTTATATAAATCCGTTCCTGAGAATCAAATAATTCCATTACAAAACAAACAAGAACAAAAGCAAACAAAAAATACTCAGCAAGTAGCTGATCAAACTAAAGAAAATCTAGCAGTCCAAGAAGAAGTTGAAGAACAAAACAAAACTACCAAAACTGATAAAGATGAGACAAAAGAAGAAGATAAAGAAATAAAATCTGAAGGAGAACAAACCGAACCATCAGTTGAAGTACCAGGCCAAACTAAAGCAAGTCAAGAAAATCAACAGGATGCTAATGAGCAAGAAGAATCTAATGATATTGATTCGACCCCAAGAGCCGGACAAACATCTACTCAACAAAATGAAAATGCACCTCTAGAAAAAATGGATGAATCAATACAAGACTTAAAAGAAATGGACCAACAACAAGCTCAAGATCAAAATATTGATCAGGTAAATCCTAATGAAGAAAATCAACAACAAGCACAGGATCGACAACAAGCACAGGATCAACAACAAGCACAGGATCAACAACAAGCTCAAGATCAAAATATTGATCAGGCAAATCTTAATGAAGAAGATCAACAACAAACACAGCAAGGTTCAGGTCAGACTCAGAGCCAACAACAGCAACAGGCTGGAGGATCTCAGCAACAAACAGAAAATACTCAATCTCAGGATGGTGCTGCTTCTGAAGCTAGTGATGGAGAATCTGCAGATGGCTTACGTGAAGGAGGTAAAGAATCTTTAATACAAAATGGAAACAATGTTGCGAGTGCGTCTGAAATTTCTGAAAGTAAATTTGATCGAACTAAATCAACTACTATTGATAAATCAGAAACGCAAGCATTTGATCGTGATCAAACTACTAGCGGTACTAAAGGTGAGGATCGATTAATGGATACAGAAGAAGCTAGTAAAGCAATAAATCAACGATTTAGTTCACAAGAGCTAGTTGAGGAGGGTACAGGAAGTGATTCAAAACAACTTAGCTCCTCTGAAAAAGAAGAAGTCATCCGAAATCATAAAAAGAATCTAAATAAATTAGAGCCTGAATCTAGATCAAAAGTAAGAAGTTTTTATGATAAAATAAGAGATTTATAAAGACTTTAAATTTTTTTAATTCTAAACCCACAAAAAGTGGGTATTTGGCTTGTTAATTTATAGAAATCTGGAAATTTATCAGCTAATGACTTTTCTGGTTTTGCTTCTACAATCCTCTCCACAACAAAACCTGCATCATTAGCACTAGTAACAATATCTTCAAAAGTGTGGTGATAAGAAACTAACTCCATTTGATCTAACATAGTCCATTTATAGGAAAAACCTTTAAAATACGGTTCAAGTTTAATGTTCTTATCCTCGTCTCTACCTAAAATTTCGTTAAAAGGGTGATGGATCGAAAATATAAATGAACCTTGATCTATCAATAAACGCGCAACCTCTTCAAATACCTCTGAAAGGTCTTCAATATAGTGTAAAACTAAGGCGCTTACTAGAACATCAAATGATTGATCCTTAAAGGGTGTATTTCGAATATCAGATATATGAAAGGGTATATCAGGAAGTTCTTCACGGGCAATTTGAATTAACCCTTCACTAAAATCAACACCAGTTACATTATAACCAAGGTTCTGAATAAACGAAGACTGAACACCACTACCACAACCAAAATCTAATATTGAACTACCTACAGGTATACTTGATAATAAATCGTGAATCATGGGGCGATCTAAATAATCATTCCACAAACTCTCGGACTCTGCATTACGCTTAAAATGATAAGCACTAGCAAACTTATCATAAACCGATTGATT